>JAJRPF010000005.1 GCA_024280885.1 Planctomycetota bacterium
CACGAAACCAAGCGTGCTCGGCGCGTGCTCCGCCGCGAGGCGGTGCTTGCGTCGCTGGAAGAACTGGAACTGATCGAAAGGACACGAGGCGGCTTGCCTCTGCGCGCTGTCAAAGAGGACACAGTTTCGTGATCACCACAGCTACGAGCTTGTTCCGCTGTCGCATCATCTCGGCATGGAACGTCCTCCAGTCGGGAGTGAGCTCGTTTCGCGTCGCAAGAGCCTTGATCGTGGCGCGATAGACGCCCGCGGGGCGCATGTGCTCCGCACCCTCGATCCCGAGGAGGTATGCCGGCACCTCGCAGAGCAAGTCTAGGTGCGTCGGCCAGATCGACCACGAGACCGACCCGTCCTTGTTCACCGTCGTCAGTTCGAGTAGCTCGATGGCGTATGTGAGTGCCTCGCGCTGCTTCCGAGAGGGATTGTTGGACATGGCTCGGGGTTCACATTGCTCCAACGTGCCGGGGACTCGCCGCACGCACTTCGAGGGCAGGTCTCACTCTGTGAGCCTCCGGTTCGCGAGAGTACTGTCGCGGTCCGACGCGTGAAGCTTGCACCGCACGGCGCGCCCGCGCTGTTAGCAGCGGCGATGCAGGACTGGTTGCGACTGGCCCCGAGGCCCCATCGTGCGGAGTTTCGTCTCGTAATCGTCCTTCACGACGCGTCCGTACCGACTGAGGCTGTGAAGCAGGACCGCCGTCGGACCGTGGACGAACGCCAGGAGCGCTGGGCCGCTCTCGTGCGATGCCTTGCGGTAGTCGACGTGTCTCCGGTCGTGCGCCTGCGTCGCTGCGTGGCCGTGACTTGACGGGCCCCTCTCCCGCCGGCGACGTCGGGACGCCCTGCGTGCGATACCTGCGACGGGAGTGGCGGATTCAGGTCCGACGTCCCCATAACGGCGCCACCGTCATCCGGAGCGCATGAAGACCGCCGACTACTGCGGGCAAGAGCGCGGCTGCCTCGTGTCCCTCGCTTCAGCTATGGTGCATTGCTGTGCGATGGTTCCGAGAACTGCGAGATGAATTCGAGCTCGAGGGCTTCACCATTGGGATTCCGCTGACTCCGATCTCCGTCACGATCCGCCGCAAGCGCCCCCCCGATCCGCCACCGCCCCCGTCCGGCATGCACCCTCTAGGAGCGGGCCTCCTCGGATTCGCCGCGGGCGCACTTCTCACGAGCAACGACGCGAAACCTGAGTGAGAGTCGGACTCCCGGGCCCGCGCACCTGCGCCGGTCGCGGATCCTCAACAGGCTTCTCCCGCCGGGCGAAGATGCGCTCAGGCATAGACCTGATGCAGCCCGGCGCAGGACCTACGCTTCCACCGCTGCACCGGTCCAGTTCTCGCCGTTGCAGAGTCGCCGAAGGGCGCCTTCGACCAACACGGCGCGGGCGCGCAGGAAGCCCGCGTAGTCAGAGGAGACCTGACGCGCCCGCGCCTCGGCATCTTGGATCGACGAGTAGTCACCGACGTTGAGCGGATCGAAGGGCACGGCGTGAGTCGCCAGGCGCGCGCGGATTTCGGCCTCACCGAGTGTTGAGCGCTCCACGCGGTCCCGGAGGTACCGAAGAGGCTCCTTCGCCGAGATGTTCCGATTCGTGTTCCAGGTAATCAGGGCGCAGTTGAGAGCGCGATTGCGATCGGCTCGCGGGAGTCGCCCGTCGTCTCTCAACAGGGCGGCCGGGAAGAGATGGTGGTACTCGCGGCTGCGAAGGTGATCCCGACTCACGTGCTGTCCATCTGCGAGGTCGAGCGCTCCTCCGCGGAGGGCGACCGCAAGGATGGTCCGCGCGAGAATGTCGCGCCCCTTCGGCCACCCGGCACGGAGGAGCTGATCTACGCCCGGAACCGGGAATTCCTCCTCGTCGAATACGGGAACCAACGTAGACGGCTCCACGCCAGTCAACGCGGCGCGCAGCCCGCGGAAATCTTGGAGCTGTCGCGTCGCCGCCTGGTTCTCGTACCGCCCGGATGCGAAGGCACGCCACACGTACTTTCGCAGCAGCGTCATCGCGTTGCCGCGACCGTCGAGAGCTCCCGGCACGAAGTCATGCATGGCGGCAAGGACTGGCAATACCGTGCTGGTCGGCAGGCGAGCGGCGTCCAGAATGCCCTCGCTCTCGACGAAACTGATGGCGAAACGGATGCCCTCGACTACTGCCTGCCACTCATCGACCAGTCGCGTGAGGTTCAGGCGGCCAAAGCTCGCTTGCGTCGCGGAACGATCTTCGCGCAGCGCCGCTGTCCGTAGGACGAGATCGTGCGGCGTGCCGTATGCGCGGACGCGCGTCTCTGCGGACTCCATCTCGGCGACAAGGTCGTGCAGCGAGCGTCCGGTCTCCTCTTCGACCAGTGCGACCACGATGTCGAACGGAGTGAGTGGAGCCGCGTTTGTGTTCATCTTGACGAACACGTCCAGCGCCACGTCTCGCGGCGTTGCGACAGGGAGGGAAAGGAACGGTAGGTTGAACGCGGCGACTTTCTCACGCAGCGCGTTGACGTGCTGGAAGAGGTTGAAGATCGCCTCGAAGTCTCCAGCGACGGCCTCGGAGCACCATGCCTGGTTCTCTCGCGCGCAGTCGCCCGGTCGCAGGAGTTCAAGCGGTAGGAAGCCGCGGGCGTGCACCGCGGCAGGGTCATCCGCCCACAGGGGGTACCGCTTGCCTCCGCGCAGCCAACGAGACTGGCCGTAGACGCGTTCGATCGTCGTTCCGGGATGATCCTCGTCCGGCTCTGTGCGCACGAAGTAGGTGCGCTCTTCGTAGAGACCGTTGAATGCGCTCCACAGCGCAGTGAGACGTTGCTGCCCGTCGAGTACATGTTCTGCGGCTCGTTCGGTCGGCTCGGGGGCTCGTCGCATGGTCCGGCTCTTGAACGGCTCCTGGTCGCCGATTTCCAAGATGAGCGTGGCGCCCGCAGGGAGCCCGCGCAGGACAGACTCGATCAGTCCGGCGACCTTGTCGTGGCCCCAGGCCTCGAAGCGCTGGAAGCGCGGAAGACGCACTTGGCCGGTCTGTATGCGCGCGAACCACTCCGGTAGTCCTCTGTTTCTTGCTTCCATGATCCCGTCGATCCTACGCACCGACGGGCCGCACCTGCCCGGACCATCCGGCCGCCTTGGTCGGCGTGAACCTCCGACGTGTCCCCCCGGTCTCCTACACTATGTCGTGTATCGAGAACCGCTCCCGGCAGAGCGAGAGGAGTTCAGAATGGCCAAGCGCAAGCAGGCAGCACGAGACACGAAGAAGTACGAGTTCACGACCCAGAGCGGCAATTTGGTTCGCAAGGGGATCACGGGGCGCGACCTCGCTGTGCGGGAGCGCGAGCTCAGGCGCGACGAGAACATGCCGCGCGGGAAGATCAGCCAAGTTGGTCGCACGACCACCCACGATGCTGCCCGCGACTGGGAAGATCGGCAGCAGAAGGGCACACCTCCCGGCGGGAAGTAGCACACGCTCCCAACCGGGGCCCGCACGGAGACGGTTGTCCAGCGCTAGCCCGCATCGGTCCCGCAGCAGTGCATGCGGCTACGATCTTGAGTAATATTCATGCCGCACACGCACCGTCGCGACCGTTGGAATCTACGCATCCGGGGCGACGTCAACGTCCGCCGCATTCCCGAGTTGCCGTTCGGCAGTTTCAAGTTGCTGCCGGCGGTCGGGAAGTACGCCTTGGGAGGTGCCGCTCCGAAGGACTACTTGGTGTTCGGGCGGGAGCAGGCGCCGAGTTCAGCGTACATCGCAAAGGCCGCGCGTCTCACTGGTGGGCGCCCGTGTGAATGCGTGACCGAGCATCTCATCGCTCGGCTCGGGAGCCTGCTGCCGCTCCGCGTCATCCAGGCACGACTCGTTCGGTTGCGGCGAACGCGAAGTGGCCGGAGCGAGGTGCGATTTCTCTCTCGCGATTTCCTGCGGCACCCGGCCGACCGGCTGGTTCACGGCGTCGAATTGATGGCCCAGTGGCTCGACGTGTCCAAGGACGAGGTCGTGGCGGCGTTCTCACGGCGCGAGGAACTCCAACTCTATCGGTGCGACTACGTGCTGGATGCGTTGCGCTGCGCTGCGGAGTTCGACGAGTATCCTCGACTGGCTCGGGCGTTCGGGCGCATGCTCGGATACGACGCGCTGATCGGCGCCAACGACCGGCATCCGATGAACTGGGGCGTCATCCGTGACGTGACGATGCACGCGCCGCTGCGGTTCGCCCCTGTCTTCGACACGGCGAGAGGTCTGTTCTGGCAGCACCCCGACGACCACCTCCGCAGCGTCGAAGAACGCGGCGATGTGGAGCAGCACGTCGAGGCGTACGCCGAGGGATCTCATGCGCTGATCGGACGTCCTGGAGACGACGACTCATCGAAGCTGAACCACTTCGATCTGGTCGAGGGAATCCTGCTCAGCCGACCCGAACACCTGACCGATGGCATGTTGGAGGTGGTTGATCGGTTCTCTCCAGTAGAGGCGGAACAACTCCTGAGGCGCGAGTTCAGCTGCATCTTGACGCCGAGGCGGCTTAGGTTCATCGTGAGGCTATTGCACTACCGGCACGGCCGGCTTCGGAGGCTGATCGATGGGCGCTGACACAACGGAGAGGGACCAGGAACGGTGGTTCCTTCGTGCCTTCGATCGCATGCTGCGGAGTTGCGGCTTCCGTGAGGAGGCCGAACGCGCGGAGCCTGAGGCAGAGCACGCTCGACTCGGACAGATCGTGGTGATTCTCGCTGGCCGACATGGAGAGCGGATCGTCATGGGGAGACTCCGTCGCGAGGGCGACGCATACCGCTTCGACTACGAGCCAGGCGTGATGAGGCGCTCAGACGTGCAGCCAATCCCGGAGTTCCCGGAGTTGGATCGGACGTACCGCGCGGATCGTCTCTGGCCGTTCTTCACCTCCCGGCTCCCTCCGCTCAAACGGCAGGACGTGAAGGCAACGATTGCGGCGCGCGGAGTGAGCCCCGACGACACGCTGGAATTGCTCGTCGAACTCTCGGGCGGATCCGTCGCCAGTCCGTACGTGCTAGAGCGTACGGACAAGGAGACTCGCGAACCCGAGCCCGTCGGCTCGTAGGTCGGCGGTCGCCAGTTGCCAGCACGGTCGCCGGGAGCGGATCGTCGGCCACCTCGCAAGCGCTCCCACTAGCTTTCCCACTAGTTCCGGCCCCGTAGCCTCGAACCCCCCGGTCTTCAAAACCGGTGAGCCGGGCGATCCCCGGTTGGTTGGTTCGATTCCGATGTGCTCCCGCCAAACGCGCTTAGTTGCGATACGCAAAAGGGTTACGGCATTGTGTGCTCGCGCGTGTCGCCGCGATCCGCCGCGCCTACCGAGACGCGTGAGTCCCACAGCGTCCCAGAGCGTCCCCCTGCGTCCACTGAGCTCCCACTAGTTTTGGAGCAATCCCGCGCCGCGGATCGGTGCCCCGCTCAGCGCAGCGGCACTTCGTGACTCCAGTCCGCTCCGCTGGCGCTTGCGCCGAACTGACCGAGACGAGTTGAGGTTGGTCTTCGTCGCGGCTGAGCACTGACGATGGGGGGTGCGCTCCGGAGTCACCGCCTCCCCCGTCCTCCACGGATGCATCGTTGCCTTCGCCACAGCCCTCCCGCGACCGAACTCCCGCGCCTCGATCTCTGCGAACGCGGCGCAAGACCGGAGTCCGTCCGAGTCGCCGTCCGACGACGGCGCGCCACGTTCTTTGCAGTAATCGTGAACCGAATCCGTCGTGGCATCCGATTCTGTAGGTAGATGTCAATGCGTCGTCCGGCTTACGCTCTCGGTCCTGAGGCACTGCTCGTGCACAGGGAGTGGCTTGAGCGTGCCGCGCGAGCACTTGTCCGAGGCGATGCAGACGCAGAGGATCTGGCGCAGCAGGTGTGGGTCGATGTGCTCGCCCGGCCACCACGGAGAGAGCCGAAGCAACTCCGGAACTGGCTCCGGTCCGTACTTCGCTTCAAGGCGATCGACCAGGTGCGATCGACTCGGTCACGCGCTCTCCATGAGGGGATCGCGGCAGGTAGAGCGCACCAAGGTTGCGACCCCGCTGATGTCGTCGCCCGTGCCGAGTTGATTGATCGTGTTGCGCACGCCGTGTTCGAACTCCCCGAGCCGTACCGCACGACGGTCTTGCTGCGCTGGTTCGAGGATCTGCCGCCCCGTGCGATCGCGAAGCGGCTGTGCATCCCGGTGGAGACCGTGAGGACACGGCTGAAGAGGGCGTTGGCGCAACTCCGCGCGAGTCTGGACGCCGAGAACGGCGGCGACCGGCGCGCGTGGTGCCTGGCGTTTCTCCCGTTCGCGGGGCGACCGCGGGCGAGCGTCGTGTCGGCTGCAATCATAGGAGGCGTGGCGATGGGAATGAAGACGTGGACGGCGATTACCGCGGCACTGCTCGTGCTCGCCTTGGGACTGTGCTGGGTCGGTTCTCGGTCCCCCGACGAGCACGGGAGGTTGAGCGCAGTTCTCCCGTCGGTGACCGACGGTGATCAGGTGATCCGCCTCCGCCATCGCGGGGTGACGGACGGCGATCCGCTCCCACCTCCGGTCGATCTGGATGCATGCGATCGGGACCTGGATCTGCACGGCGTCGTCGTGACGGCGGAGGGCGCTCCGGTGCCGGGAGCGCGTGTCGTGACCGGTGAGTTCCCATGGCAGCGCACGTCTCTTCTGAACGTGGAGAGCCAGTACGAAGTGACGCCCGGACCCGAGACGGTGACGGCGAGCGACGGTACTTTCGCGGTGAGGCTGCGGGCGGGAGAGCAGGTGCTCCTGACTGCGAGCGCGCCGGGTCATGCGCCGGTGGAGGTTCCGGGCTGCCAGGCGGGCGAGCGCGTGCGTGTGGTGCTCGCGCCGGCCGTCCGCCTCGTCCTGCACTGCCGCGACGAGGCGGGCGCGCCTGTCTCCGGTGCGACCGTCGATCTCTTCCCCTTCGATCCGACGCATCGTGTGCCGCGCGGCAGGCTGACTTCGGTCTCCGACGCTGCTGGCAACTGCATTCTTCCGGGCATCCGAGCCAACTCCACTCTGACGGTGCGGGCCACGCACCCAAGGCTTGCAAGTGTTGGACGCAAGATCGCGATCGGGGCTGGCGAGACGTCGGAGCAGACGCTGTTGTTTCACGCGGGACGGACGCTGCGAGGGCGCGTGACGGACGCGGCGTCCGGTACGCCTGTGCGAGGAGCGCGCATCGCGACGACTTGGACGTTCCGAAAGTGGGTCGAGACGGACGCGGACGGGCGCTTCGAGTTCGTCGGCGCCAGCGAAGGCGACTTCGCAATGTGGGTCCGTGCCGCGGGCTACGCCCAGTCGGTGGTGGACCTCACCCCGGCTGACACGTACGAGGTCGTACTGGCGCGCGGCGACCGGCTCCGGGGACGGCTGGTGGGCACCGATGGCGATCCGGTCGTCGGGGCACTGATCGGTGTGACCAGCCACGGCGCGGGCGGAAGCGATCGTGCGTTCCACGCCACCAGTGGCGCGGATGGTGAGTTCACGGTCGAAGATCTGCGTCACGATCAGCCGCACGCGCTGACTTTCCTCGCGGAGGGATTCGGACGGTACCTGCTGGATGTCGCTCCCGCAGCCGAGGAGGGCGGGACGATCGACGTCGGCGACGTGGCCTTGCCCTCTGCTCGGATGATCGGAGGACGTGTCGTGGACAGCGCAGGCTCACCGGTACCGAGGGCGGCGGTGCATCTCTACGGGTTCAACGAGGACCGGGAGCGGCTGCGTCCCGGCAAGTCGTTCGTAAGCACGCACTACGGATGTCGCGAGGAGAGGCGCACGGACGATCTCGGGCGCTTCCGGTTCCCGGACCTCTGTCCCGGCGACTACGACCTCGACGTCGTCACCGCGGACGTGCGCACGGCGCGGGCGAGTGTCGCGTTGCCAGAGGACCGCGATCTGACCGGAGTCGAACTCGTGCTTCCGGGCGGCACGCGCTTCGTGGTGGATGTGAAGGACAGCGCGGGCGCGCCAGCATTGGGAGTCAGCGTCAACGTCGTCACGCGCGACGGCTGGTCCGGGCACCAGACGACGCAGGCCGACGGCCACGTCGAGTTCTCGGTCACCTCCGAGGTCGTCTCGGTCAGCGCGTTCAGCTGGTCGAAGGAACTGCTGTCGGTGCCGTTGCAGCGCGTCGACCCCGGCGCGACGACGATGACGCTCGTCGCCCGCAGCGCGCGCGCGGTCCGCGGCCGGATCGTCGATCCCGAGGGGCGGCGACTCGAACCCGGCAACGCGATGCTGCGGGTCTTCGAGGACGGGCATCCCAGGAAGATGGGGCCCTGGGGTCAGAACGTGATGGGCACGTTCATCGACTCGTCGTTCGAGGTGTCCGTGCCGCTCGACGGCTCCGTCGATCTCGTCCTCGACCCCGTGGTCGCAAAGGACGGCCGTCTGCTCCAGGGCGAGCTGCGCGGTGTGCTACCAGGCGCGACCGACGTGGTGATGCGGACTCGCGTCGTCCCTCTCGACCGTGACCTGACCGTGCTCGTCCTCAGCCCGGACGGGCGTCCAGAGCCGGGCGCCGAGGTCGAGGCGTGGCTCGCTCCCGGACACGCCGCGCCGCGTGTGGTCGCCAGTCGCACGGGGCGGGCCTACTTGACCGGGCTTCCCGGTACGCCGGTGGCGATCCACGCCACTCTGCCTGCCGATCATCCGCACCGTGCCGACTGGATAGCAGCGAGCGTCGCGAGCGCCACGGCGGACGCGGAAGTGGTCGAGCTGAGGTTCACCGAAGGGCGTCGCGTGGCGGGAGTCGTACGGGATCCGGACGGACGGCCGCTGAAGGGCGCGAACATCACGGTCTATCGCGCGCAGCGACCCTTCGCGCGGCTCACGAGCGACGCCGATGGGCGCTTCGAGTTCCCCGCACCTCGCTCGGATTGGAAGGCTCTGTATCTTCACGCGTGGATGCGGCCGACCGACGGCGTCGCCTGGGAGGCCCGACTCGACGGCCTGCCGGAGTCGACGACCGACCTGGAGCTGACGTTGAAGCCGACCGGGCGCTAGCCGCGCTCCCTGTCACGACGCTGTGCACGCACTCCGAGCGCTTCGAGTCGCGTGACGGCCCGCTGCGCCACATGGTCCTGCACGTCGTCTCGCAGGGCCTGAACAGCGGAGGACCTACGAGCGCCGTGGCGCGTCTGCGCCGTCGGTCGTGCGGCTCCGAGGACGTCGGAGTTCCGGATGGTGGCGCGGATCCAACCCCCCTGTCTATCCTGGGCGATGCGTCGGACACGGCTGCATACCTGTCTCGCCCGGAGCCGCCCCCCATGTTCTTCTACCTGTCGTCCTATCGGATCGGAGATCACGGCGACGAACTGGCTCGCATGGTCGCGGGCGAGCAGCGTGTCGCTGTGATCCGCAACGCGCTCGATCAGTACAACGACCGCGAACGACTCCGGATGGGGCGCGAGCGGGAGCATGACGCGCTGGCAGCTCTGGGGCTGCGCCCGCAGGCGTTGGATCTGCGCGAGTACTTCAATGCGCCCGGCCGATTGAGTGACGTTATCGATCAGGTCGATGGTCTGTGGGTCGTAGGCGGCAACACGTTCGTCCTCCGGCGCGCCATGCGCCAGAGCGGCCTGGACCAGATACTGCGAGCGCGCGCGGCAGACGGTGGCGGCGGCGAGCCCTTCTTCTACGGTGGCTACAGCGCGGGCGTGTGCGTCGTCACGCCGACCCTGCGGGGTATCCACTTGGCCGACGAGCCCGACGTCGTCCCGCCGGGCTACTCGCCCGACATCATCTGGGACGGGTTGGGCTTCGTCCCGTTCTGCATCGCACCCCACTATCGATCCGATCACCCCGAGTCCGAGTCGATCGAAGCGGTCGTCGCATACTACATCGAACACGAACTGCCGTTCGTCGCCTTGCGCGACGGCGAGGTGTCGTTTGGCGACACCGCAGATCGGGTCCCTCATGGCGCGGGAGGCTCGGGGGCTGCCTGACCTGGCTCTGCCCCGGGTACCGCGATACCGCTGGCGAGATCGGACTCGACGAGTCTACGGATCGCGTTTCCGCAGGCGGGGCGGCACACGACATTCTCAGGCTGCGCTGCGCCAGCCAGACTCGTGTGTGCTCGGAGCAGCGCGCCTCGGACCGACGGGTGGTCTGCAACTTCGCTGCACCCTTCCACTGGCCGGTGGCATCGTGTGGGTGATGGCACACTCCGACTCCAGTGTACGGCTCGCGGATCTGCTCGCACATCGCGAGTGGGTTCGCGATCTCGCACTCGCGTTGACTCGCGACCTCAACGACGCTGATGACGTGGTCCAGGACACTTGGCTCTCGGCGCTACGTTCGCCGCCGTGCGCGGATGTTCCGGCCCGCGGGTGGCTGACTTCGGTTGTTCGCAACGCGGCGAGACAGCGATTCAGAACCGACGGTCGACGCACGCGCCGAGAGCGCGTGGCGGCGCGGATAGAGGCAGTGGACGAGGATCCGTGTCGGTTGGTGGAACGCGCCGAGCTTCAAGCACGCGTAGCAGCGGCCGTGGTCGCGCTCGCCGAACCGTATCGTCGCGCCGTGCTCTTGCGGCACTTCGAAGGGCTGCCCGTGGCCGAGGTTGCGCGCGTCACCGACGTGCCCCTGGAGACTGCGCGTGCGCGCTTGCGCCGCGGGCGCGCGCAGCTCCGTGGGCGCTTGGCGAAGGAACTGGGCGACGAAAGTCCGCTCTCCATAGCCCTACTGCCGCTGCTCCGCCCCAAGTGGGCGACTGCGCCGAGCGTGGCGACGCTCGCAGGAGGTATCCTCATGTCCAAGTGGTTGGTCGGCTGCATCACGTTGGTTCTCGTCGCGCTCTCCGCGTGGTGGTTGACGAAACCCGGCGGGTCCGCTGAGACTTTGGACTCGACGTCGAGCAGTGCGGTCCCAGACGGCTCTGCAATCGGCGCGCACCTTGAGAGTGACGCGCGCCGCCGCCGCGAGCGCGTTGAAGTTCGAGAGGAAGTCGCGAACGCGGCCTTCGTAGATGCACGCACGTCCGCCCCCGCGGGGCAAGCGCATGCGATCGCGCCGCAGGAATCCCCCACGCTTCAAGAGCGTCTGGACGCCTCTCTCACACCGGCTGCATTCATGGATCGATCGCTGCGTGAGATCCTGGGGCAACTGTCGGATTTGCTGGATGTCCCGCTTCACGCGCAGGCCGACGTTCGAGCTGTACTCGACAAGCGGAGCTCCGTCACGTTTGCGATCAACTCGCCGATCAGTGGTCAGCGCGCCTTCGAGTCGCTGCTGCCGTCGTGCGGGCTCGCGTACGACGTGGAGACTGATCGGCTGGTCCTCCGTCTCCGCGATGCAGCAGTGACGACGGCCGGCACGCCGACCTTTCAGATCGTGCCAGTGCCACACGATTCGGACGCTCCCAGCACCGTGACGATTCGCGCGCGGGTACTGCTCCCCGACGGCTCTCCCGCGGTTGGTGCGCGGATCGTTGGAATCGACGCCCCGAGAGATGCCGCGGACGTTGCGGGGGCCGTCTGCTACGAGTCGATGTACCGCGACGTACGCCTGCGGGCAGAGCTGCCGTTCCACGAGCGGTCCTCCGTGTGGAGCGGCCGAGGGGAGTTCGGCGGCGTGCTCCGTCCCGAACTCATCTTGGGGCCCCCTGCTGGCGCCGTCGACGTGACCGTCACGAGCGGCGGAACGTCGCTTCCCGGAGCGACCGTCTCGATCGATTGGGCGCCGACCGGCGGCAGTCCGCGAGCATCGCGCTCGTCCCCGGTAGCGCTCGTCACCAACAACGACGGGTTTGCCAGCGACGATCACGTCGCCGCGGCTCGTGACGTTTCCATTCTTGCTCACGCCCCCGGCCACACGGGGATCGAGCGCGTCGTTCGCGTTACGGCCGGAGATCGCCTCGCGGTGGCCATCGACCTCGAGCGCGAGTCGCTGGAGGAGCGCCTCCGTGGTCTGCGCACGACTCTCAGGTTCGAGGGCGCGCGGCCCTCGGACGTCATCCGCTACCTTGCCGACTCGCACCGACTGAACATCATCTTGGACCCGGCGACGCGCCGCGAGTTGGACGACCGCGAGGTCTCCCTCAACCTCTCCGACGTCACAGTCGAAGAGGCGCTGGGCGAACTGTGCGACGCTGTCGGGCGCCTCCGCTTCACGGTGAACGAGCGAAGCCGCGTGGTGCTCATCAAGTCGGCCGAAAACTGAGCGTCGCGTGTCGTTGCGGGCACGCTTTCGGCGCGCCGTGCGCGGCCGAAGTCCGAGGCCCTGACGCTCTGCTTCTGACCGGGTTCGCGAGTTCTGCCTTCAGTCGATACTGACGAGCGCGTCGGAGCGGTGAGTCGATCCGCCCACACCTCACTCCCGCGCCAGCAACTCCGCCGTTCGGACGAGTGCCCCGCGCGCGTGTTCGTCGAGTCGTCCCCACGCGGCGACGACGGCGGAGAAGCGCGGCTCGGAGGGAGATGCAAGCGGGCTCTCCCCGACACTCGCCTGATCACGGGGCGCGCGGAGCCGACTCGGTGGGGCGCTCCCCGGCGCGGCCGAGTCCGTGCCCGTCGCGCGTACGCGCTCCGCCTCCAGCGCTGATCCGACATCGGGCAGCTTCTCGATCGCGCGCCGGTCATCGTCGCGTCCGCGCACCGGCGTTGGTGCATGAATGCGCTCGCCCCTGCGATCCGAGCCTGGAGGCCTGCTGCGACGTCGGGTCGCGAGGACCCTCGGCCCGGGCTCTCAGGCTCGAGACTGACGTTGCGAGGTATTCCATGCACCAACGCCCTCGGTGGCGCCCTGTGCGGTCAACGTCGCGCGGGAATCGAAGAGGGGGCGGCTCGCGCCACCCCCTCTTCTGTCGCTGCGTGAGGTGCTACCAGTTGTCGCGGCGACCGCCGCCACCACCGCCGCCGCCGTAGCCGCCGCCACCGCCGCCGCCGTAGCCACCACCACCACCGCCGCCACGCGGCTCGCGCGGCTTCGCCTCGTTCACGCGGAGCGAACGCCCGCCGAAGTCCGTGCCGTCGAGGCCGGCGATCGCCTTCTGCGCGCCGTCGTCATCCATCTCGGCGAAGCCGAAGCCGCGGGGGCGGCCGGTCTCACGATCGGTCGGCAGCGCGACGGACTGGACGTCGCCGTACTCGCCGAGCATCTGGCGGATCTCATCTTCGTTGGCGGTGAAGGGCAGGTTGCCCAAGTAGAGCTTCTTCATCGAACTCGTCTCCTTGCCTGTCGGGAGGCAGTGCATTCGTTCCTCGGAGAGGGGTGATCGAGACGAGTTGAAGCTCAACGGGTCGGGGGACACACCGCGCGAAATGGGCGCACTGGACAGGCAGCATCAGACCAATGGGTCATTGGAGGCGCAAGTGCGCCGCTTGGAACCCTCCTGGTTCCAACACAGACGCTATGCGCCCGGGCGTCTCTTCCCACGGCGAATTGCGCGCGTAGTTCTCCCGGAGCCGCGGCGTTCGGTGGTGCGCGGCGGTGGGGGAAGGCTCTTCATGGGCTCGCGACGCGACTTTGGGGGGAGTGCGGGGACGGGCCCACATGGCGTGCGCGCGGGCCGCATCGTCGTGGGGCGGATCGCTCGAGACGCCCAGGGGCGTTGGTGCATGAATACCCTCGCGCAGCGAGATCGCTCTCGGCGAGTCTCCGCCCACGAGGAGGCGAGCCATGCCGAGCAAGCGATCCCACGTCCACCCGACGCACCGCCTCGCGACCTGGCCCGAGTACGACCACGGTCAACGCGACACGAGCAGCAGCCTCGCCGCGGGTCCCCGGATCGTTCCCACTGGTCTTCCCACTAGTCGTGGGGCGCGGGCGGGTGCGTTCACGCTCGGCGGAACACGCCTCCTCGATGTGCCCGTCCGCCCGCGCGAGGAACAACTCGAACGACGAGCCCAGCGGCCCCGTCACAAGCAGCCGGTAGCCGCAGCGGGGCACGTCCAGATCCGCACCGCGGAGCCGGTTGTGTCCACGCCGGAGGATCGCCAGGGCGACGGGGGCGGGATTGGCAGTCGATTGCCGCTTCGTCTGTCGGTACCTCAGCGGACCCGGTCCCCCTTCCGGGCGACGACGAGACAGCTCGGTATCGTGCCCTCGAAGACCTCGGACTCCAGGACCTGCAGCCCCCTGTCATGCAGCAAGCCCTCAGCCTCAGAAGCGCTGAACGACGTCAGAACCGAGAGGACTCCGACCTTGCTGATTAGCGGCACAAGAGTCCGTAGGACCACATTCGCACCCGCGAGGCACTGGGTCACCGAGGCGATCAGCCCACCCGGTCGCAGCAGTGCGGCGGCCCGCTGCACGACGGCCTGCGCGTCCTCCACCAAGTGCAGATTGTTGAGCGCCAGGATCACGTCGTACGACCCTCTCCGCAACCCCTCGTCGAAGATCGTCGTCTGTGTGAAGCACACATTCGCGGCCTTGTATTCGCGCGCCCTCTCCTTCGCCAGGCAGCTCGGGCCCGGTCTATCCTTCGCCGTGGTCGCCGTCAGGCGTCCGGTAGGTTGACCTCGACGGACTGGTGACCCGGCGGGCACGGGAAGCGGTACCGGCGTTCGCCCTTCTCGACGACGATCTCGATCCCCTCGTTCGGGAGGTCTTCGAGCGTGTACGTGCCGTCGTCGTTCTCGCTTCCGCGGGCGTACAGCCGCTCGCTGCCAATGCGCGCGGCCCAGACGTAGTCGAACTCGCCGCCCGTGACACGAATGACGACGTCGCGCCCCGGCGCGAGCGACACACGTAACGCTTCGCTCGGAAGATCGACGTCGGTCTCCGTGGACGCGAAGCGTCGCTTCTCCACCTCGATGCGGGCTCGCTCCGAGAGTACGCCGTCGATCGAGAACCGCCCCTCGCCGTCGGTCCACACGAACACCCCGAGACCTCCGATCGTCGCCGCGGCGTCCCGCAGCATGACACGAGCACGCGCGATGGGGCGTCCGCTCTCGTCACTCACGACGCCCGCCAGAGATCGCACGGTGCCGACCACTTCCACGAACTCGATAACGTGCTCCCGCGGTTCGAGCCGGAACTCGCGCCGCGCGCGAAGACCGCCCGATCGGTCAAACACCTCGACCGTGAACGGCACGTGTGGGTGCATCCCGCCTATTCGCACTGCGCCATCGGTCGGTGAGAACCAGACCTCCGTCCGGTCGTCGTAGTAGATGGCCGAGCCGGACCCGGAGCCGCCCGCCGCTGCGAACACCTCGTCGTACGTGTGATTCGCGCCGCCGAAGAGCGGTTCGTCGGTTGAGAGCCGAACACGGAGTCCGGATGCGTCGAAGCCCGCGGGCGTACGGAAACGCAGGCCGAGAAACGTACCCTTGGCGAGGACGACCCGCAACGGCTCCGTCGTGGATGCCGGCATGCGTACGGTTGTGACGGCGTAGAGCGGCGCCCCGACGCGGAACGAGGTGGCGTCGTCGGAGAGCCGGACGTTCGTGCGGCCTTCTGCATCGGTTCGCTCGCCGATCCGCGACCCTCCGTGGAAGACGGCGGCACCTGCGACAGGATCGCCCTCTTCGTCCACGACGATCAGCTTCGCGGCGCGGACGCCACCCAGCGCGAGGTCGCCGATATCGATGTCTCTACGAATCTGCAACGGGGCGCCGTACGTGCGTACTCCATTGCCTTCGGCGTCCTGAATTTCCAGATCGAGCGTCACGAATTCGGTGCCCGGAACCGCGATGTCGAAGCGCCCGTCGTCGTCGGTGCGCCGGTGCATCGATCCGTGGAGGAAAGGCGACTCGCTCCGGTCAGCGCCGGGAGGCGCATTGACTTTCCATTGCAGGATCACCCACGCATCGGCCGACGGTATCCCGTCCGCACTCACCACGCGGCCGGTGATGTGAGGATCCCGAACCAGTTCGAGCAAGACGCCGCGATCGCCCAGCGAGACCTCCCAAGCCCGCGCGCCGGCGGCGTCGTGTACGTCTAGATCCACGAGCGAGATGTGAATTCGGCGCGCATCCGGTAGCCCGGCGAAGACGAACCGCCCGGCTTCGTCGGTCACGTTCGGGATGAAGTACGGACGCACGTGCAGCGCAGTCAGGAGCGCCTCCCGCGTCGCATCGGAGAGTACACTGCCGTCGTACCACGCGTCCTCGGCCCGCAGTCCGATGCGGAAGCCGGCCGGCGGCGGCATCCCGTTCACACGCACGAGGCCTGCGATCTCGTGTCCGCGCGCCACGACGATCTCGGCCGCGGCTGCGCCGGCCGCCATCGACCGGGACGCCGGCGGCACACCGGGAACGACGGCGAGCAACCCGACCTCCCCGGTCGGTGTGTCGAAGTTCGCGCGCCCACTGTCGTCGAGGGCGTGCGTCGTCACGCTGCCGTTCTCAAGAGCGACGAGGAGTGTCGCCCCTTCTATCGATCCGCTGTCGGCGCGTCGCACGGAGACGATCGTGGTCGGCTGCGGCCTGTTGCGCTCCGAGGTGACGTCGGTCGTCTTGCGCGTCGCGGCGGACTGCTCCTCGCTGACCCGGCGACGCCGCGGGCGCTTCGCGGCGCGATCGGCAGTGCCGTCGTCGTCGCGGGCGACAACATCCGCTGCAGCGTTCTCCGCGCGGCCCTCCAGCAGGTCGGGTCCGAAGGTGATTCCTGCCAGTAGCAAGGCCGCCGCGGCGGCTCCGATCGCGATCTTCGTGGTGGTGCCCATGACGGTGACTCCCGCAGCTACGGCGGCCGCCGCAGGCAGCGCATTACCGCTGCCTCGGGGTACCGCCTCGTGAAAAAGAGGGAGGAGCGCCAGGCGCCAGGCCGCGCGATCGCCGTAGTCCGCGTCGAGCTCGCCGCGCAGTCGGGCGAGCGCACGGCGCGTCCGTGTGCGGACCGTTTCGACCGGCACGCCCATCCGCGTCGCGACGTCCCGGGGTGGTAGGTCCTCGAAGAAACGCAGCAGCACGGTCGTGCGATACGGCTCCTCCAGGTCCATCACGGCGCGGGAGACGCGCTGGTGCGCGTCCGCCTTCGCCACCACCGAGTCGGTGGCCGGGGCATGCGCCGCGACGTCCACATGGGCTTCGCGGTAGCGGCGACGGCTCGCCGAACGATCCCGCTGGCGAGCGGCGTTGCGAACCACTGTGGCGAGCCATCCCCGGACCGAACCCGCATGCAGCGGAGGAGACCGGAGGGCGGCGAGCCACGCCTGTTGCTCCACGTCGTCGGCGCCATCCTCCCCCACCAGCCTTCGGGCGAGCCCACGCATCCACTCGCGGTGGAGCAGGAGGCTCTCGATCGGCACAGGAGACGGATTGGCACTCATGACGTTTCCCAGGTAAATCCCGGTCGCTGCAGAATCGGTTCAGGCATTTTCACGGAGATCACACTCTGCGTCGTGCCGCCCTATCGTACGACGCGGGACCTCTGGCTCGACATCGGGCACCTCGTCGTGGGCGGCAGGCTCGCCCATGGGGCCTGCGCCGGCCGCGAGAGCATTCATGCACCAACGCCGCGCGCCACCGGGCCGGTCACTGCCCGCCGTCGCCGGGAGGTCCGTAGATTACGGGCGTCTTGCCGAACGACCGGATGCGGGCGGCGGTCGCCTCGTCGAGATCCAGGTCCTGCAGAAGCGCCTCGAGCAGACTCACGAACTGCCGCGCGCTCGCCACGATGTGCTCGCCCACCATCATGCCCCGCCTCGACAGGGGATCGAGCGGCGTGTCGAGCAGCGCCTGCGGCACGTTGGCGCTCCACTGCGCGACCAGGTCTCGCGTGGCCTCGTGGAGATCGCCCTCGAGTCGGAAGAGCCGGACGACTTGGTCACCCATCTCGGTCGCGAGCTCGCTCCGGTCGGCGAAGCTCCGCGACCCGCCGCGACCGACCCACACCAATGCCTCGTTGAACAGGTCGGCGGACCTCCTTCCGCGGATGCTCTCCGGACTGAGCGCCTCCGCCTGCGCCGAGGTGAGGACGTCGAACGCCGCGTCGAAGAACGCGCCCTTCAGGTCGGCCTCGTCGCAGACCTTCGTCAGCTCGAGGACGCTGTCCTCGTAACCGCTGCGCCGCAGATCGTCCCGCCGCAGGTGGTCCGCGCCGATCCTGTCGAGCGTGCCCTGCTGCTCCTCGTTGAGCGGCATCCCGTGCGCTTCGAGCGTCGCCGCCATGGCGTTCACCATGAACGCCGGATCGGTGAAGGCACCGCTGCGCCCGGAACCGGGGACGCCTGCTCGCTCGAGCGTCAGCGCCGCGGTGATGAGGGGGCCGTTGTACTCCTGCAGCTTCCCGGCCACCTCGGGCGACGGATTGTCGCCCTGCCCCAGCGTCTTGGCGAGCTCGACGAACACGGGCCGCATGCTCGAGATGTTCGTCCCGACGGAGACCCAGTCGATGCCCTTCAGCGCGCCGCCGTGCGCTTCCTTCGCGAACGCGGGGTACGCTGCGACGCGCGAGCGCCACGCCGGGTCGCTACCGGTCTCCGGCGGCGGCGCGCCCTCGCCCCCGCTCGCCGGTGCCGCGACGGCCGCCCTCGCGTCGTCGATGTCCTGCCTGGCGATCGCGAGGTCGCGCGCTGTCGCGCGGCCCTGGCGCCGCGCTCCGCGCAGCTCCTTCTCCAGGCGGGAGACGTCCTCCCAAGGCCGTGTCAGCGCCGCATCGTCCGCATCCGCGGCCTCGTCACCGCCGCCGTCCACCGCGCCCGCCGCCGCGGCCAGCCAGCCAATCGCCGCGCCGAGGACGAGGCCTCCGATCCATCCAGCCATCGTGTTCGTCGTCATCTGGGAACCTCCTTACCCTCCCATGACGAAACGCGGCCGAGTGGTTACAAGAGTGGCCCGGTACGCCAGCGGTTCGGCCACACGCCGCGCTCCTTCCGGCGGGCGTCGCTGTTGCCCGGGGCCTCGTGGGAATGTGTGCCGGGCTCGTTCTTCTCACACTTCGGATCGCACGCGATTTGGCCGAGCATCGCGCAGCGCCACTCTCATCCGGGTGCGCTGACGCGTACTGCCGTCGATGCCCGCCGCATCGCGCTCCATCGACGGGCGGGCGGCGGTTCTTGGCGAGGGGTGAGAAAGACGAGCCCTGCACAGTATTCCCATGGTTCGGGGCTCGTGTGTGCCCCATGTGTGCCCCATGTGTGCCTTGTGAGCCCGCATCCGTCCGTGTGGGCGCGTCAGGGGAAGAATCTCCGGACACGCGGGGCGCCTCCAACGTCGCCGCGTGTGTGCTAATCTGTACTCATGTCTCATCTACGCGCCCGCGTGCACAATGGCCGCCTCGTCATGGACGAACCGACGGACCTGCCGGAAGGCACGGTCCTCGAGCTCGTTGCGGACGACGACGGCGATGACTTGGATGATGCCGAGCGTATGGCCCTCCATGCGGCGATCGAGCGTGCGATGGACGCGGCTCGCGCTGGCCGCGTTCGTCCGGCGGAGGACGTTCTCGCCGACCTGCACGCCGACGGGTGAGACGCCGCGTCGTCGTCGCAGAACCGGCGCAACACCACATCCGTGAAGTCGATCGGTGGTGGCGCAGGAACCGGCTCGCTGCGCCGAACCTCTTCGCACAGGAACTGGCGGCGGCGTTCGAGACGATTTCCACGCACCCGGGTGTGGGGCGACGCTGCGCGCATCCCACGCAGCGCGGCGTTCGCCGGACTCTGCTGCGCGCGTGCCGGTATCACGTCTACTTCGTCGCGACTGACGACGAGGTCGTCGTGCTCGCCGTCTGGAACGCCGTCCGCGGGAGTGGCCCGCCGCTTGCCAGACTGCTCTGAGCCCGAACGCGTTCTCGGTATCCGTCGGTAGCCGGTTCCCCCCAAGCCACAGCGGTCTCGGTACGCTGAGGAGCACGCCCGCGACTGGTCGTTGGCGGCGCTACAACGATCTCGGCGAACGCAAGAGAGGCTGCGGCGTCTAAGATGTGGACGTAAGGAGGCGACTGTGAGGAGACACGCGTGGCTGCTCCCCATCTTGGCGCTGAGCGTCGTGGCATGCGACGGCGCGGCGCCGACTGCGCGGCGAGACGGTGCGGTCCCCGGTGCTGGCGACGATGCGGTTGCGGAGACGCGGTCCGTCGCGTCGGTCCCGCACACCGTGGCCGTGTCCGTACTCGTGGGGCTATGGGACGACGGAAAGTTGGGAGAGAACACGAAACTCGACCTGCGTGCCGACGGGAGCGCACACATCGTCTCGTTGGGCGTTGTCCCGGCTACGTGGACGTTCGACTCGCGGACGCACCGCGTGACCTTGAGATCTCGGCGACAGGCCGACGGCTCGACGATCGAACAGCACGTCACGTACGCGCCTGGGCTGGACGTGCTCACCGGGCAGTTTTCCGGGCCGAGCGGACCCGAGCACCGCTTCCGCCGCGCGTCGGAAGAAGCGATCGCTTGGTGGGCCAGAGTACATATGCGCGTCGAGAGGGATGCTGCAACAGGCGAGGCGACGAGCGATCGATGACGCGCGAGGCCGTGACGTCGAGGATCGTTCAGGCCACGGCTGACGTATGTGCGTGGGCCGGCAATCCCCTATCCTCCGGAGGCCGTCAGTCTCGCTGCGAGCGCGAAGTCCACGCGTCCCGGCGTGTTCCTCACGAACCGATCGCGCTATCGTCCGTCTCAAGACGGGGAGGATGCCCATGCGCCGTGCCCTGATCGCTGCCTTCGTGATCGCTCTTGCGTGCGTACCCGCGCAGGCTCAGGACGCCGAGGAGCCGGTGTACGCCGACAAGCCGGCCTCGTGGTGGGTTCGCGAGGTCGTCGATAACGGCAGGGATCGGGCCGCCCTCGAGGTGGTTCAGAGTATGGGCGCCGGCGCCGTTCCTGCGCTCACGCGTGAACTGGAGGCGGCGCGCGACGCGAACTCGCGAATGATCTTGCTCCGGCTCCTCCTCCGTACGAAGGCCGCGGCGCGCCCGGCTCTGCCCGCCGTCCGGCGCTCACTCTCGAGCAACAAGTACTACATAGAGGTGGCGCTCGCGCTCGGCGTGATGAGCGGTGTCGGAGCAGATGCCGCCCCCGCGATCGACGACGTCCTCCCGCTGCTCCATCACAAGAAGATCACGGTCCGCTGGGCCGCCATTCGCGCGATCTGCAACATGGGCGACGCGGCGGCGCGGTACGCGCCACGAATCGCTGCCATCCTGGAAGACCCCGACGCCTCGACGCGCGAGGCGGCACTGCTGGGTCTGATGCAGCTCCGCGTCGGCTCGGAAGACGTACTCGCCAAGATCGATGCGCTCGTCGCGCGGGAGGGCATCGGAGCCATTGCGCTCCGCACCCGCTCTCGTCTCGCCCCGGACGATGACGTGACGCTGCGGATGCACCTCGCTGCCGCCGACTCGGAGGATGAACGCCTGCAGCAGGAACTGCGCACATCGCTCGGTTACAACCTTCCCGTCGGTCGCGCCCTGTTGCGCGCTGCGACCGAACTCTCGACGCGGCCCGATCCCACGCTCCAGAGCGAATGCGCGGCCGGGTTGGGGCGCTGGGCACAGGTCAACGAAGCGATCCCGGACGCATTGCTCGCACTGCTCGCCTCGCCCGAGACCGCCGTGTGCGCGAGAGCCGCGTACGCTCTCCGGACGAACGCGGACGCAGCGCGGGCACACATGGATCGCGTCGAGCAAGCGTTCGTCGCTGCACCGAACCCGATGACCCTGACGCCGCTCATGCGCGCGCTCGGACCCGACAGCGCGCCGGCGCTCATGCGCGCAGCAGTCGCGGACTCCGCGCCGCTGCGGCTGGCGGCGTGGCACGCGATCGCGCGCATGCGTGGCGCCGCGCTGACCGCGCCGCCGGACATCTTGCGACGCGCGCTCCTCGACCTGCGCGTCCCGGCGCAGGAACGCCGACGGCTGCTGCAGACGTTGGACTGGAAGAGCGTGAAAGCGGCTCCCGAGTTTCGCCCTGTCCTGCTCGACCTCGCGCTCGAAGCGGACTCGTCGATTGCGGAGTCCTCCATCGACATTCTCTGCCGAACCGAGGGCAGCATCGACGGCCTGCTGGTTGTCCTCGAACGTGACGACACGAACATCGTCACGTTCGCGATCTTGCAGCTCCGGCGGAGTCGTCGCTCGCAGGAGCCGGCCGTCCGCGCGGCGGTGCTACGCGCCCTCGAGGATCCACGCCTCGACGTGCGGAAGAGCGCATTGTCGGCGACCATCTGGTTCGGCCGCAGAGCAACGGGCGGGCTCATCCCGCGGTTCCGGCGCGAGCCCGTCGAGTTCCCGCTCACCGCGGCGCAGCGCAGAGCAATCTGGCGCGCGGCCGCAGAGGACCGCGTGCAGGCCCCTCACGCCCTGCGCTACCTCCTCTTCCCCCAGGGCTCGACGCGCGAGGTCCCCTCCGAGCAACTCGAGTGGCTCATCGCGGAAGAGGGCACGTGGGCATTCGTGCTGGACCGGGCGTCCCGCGGGGGCCTGATCGGCGACGCGGCGCTGCGTGACCTCACCGCCGCCGCCGACCAGACCGTCGCAATGCGCGCGTCCGGGATCTGGATCCAACGTGGTGGGGGGAAAGACGTCGTTCTCCCTCGCATTCTCGCTGCGCTGGACAGCGAGGATGACCGGGACCGTCAAGACGCGCTCTTCGCAGTGTCCGTACTCTCCGATGAAGACGTGGTCAAGATCGGCGGGAAGTTCCTGAAGATCCTGGACGCGCGCGGACTGCTCTCGAGCCCCGGCGTAGTCGGAGTGCTGGTCCGCGTCGCGCCGTGGGCGCCGGATGCTCGCGACGCTGTACTGGCGCTCGCCGCCGACCCGAACCACCCCGCGCACTCGGCAGCGGCGGGCACCGTGCTGGAGTTCGGAGGCGCGGGGCACGACGCGTTCCTCAAGTACCTGAACAGCCCCGCGCGGGCCGCGCGCCGCAACGCGCTGGTGAGCCTCATGCAGCACGCGATCAACGGCAACGCGGCGGTCGGCTTCGCGTACGAGAAGCTCGAGGAGATCGCGACGGGGGACGATCTCGAACTCGCCGGGATCGCGAAAGACGCCCTGAAGCGCCTCCATCGCTGAAGACCGTGGACGAAATTCCGCCCGGTCTCTTCGGATGGGTGACCCGCGGATTGATGACGCGCGAGGTCGTGACCTCGAGGACGACTGAGGCCACGGCTGATGTGCTGTACCGAGACCGGTGAAGAGCATCACACGGTGTCGTTCGGGAAGACAACGGCGTTCCAGAGTTGGGCGAGGAACCGCAGGTCCATCTCAGGATGCCCGCTCGAAAGCTGCAGCCCGCGCCCGGGTTGTGCGTCTGGTGGGGGAGCGACACCGTGTGACGATCTTCACCGGTCTCGGTACCTCCACGGAACGCGCAGGAGTGGACGTCGTGGTGGTCGGCCCGCGCGGCCACGTGCGCGCGAGAGCGGATCACAGAGGCGTCGCCACGCTTTGCGGACTCGTTGCGGACGATCTCTACACGGTTCTCGTCGGGCCGACACCGGCTGGCGAGTTCGCGGTCCGGGAGGACGTGTCCCCCGGGCCTCTCCCACTCCCCATGGTCCTGATTCCAGGAGCAGCTATCGAAGGGCGACTGGAAAGTGCCCCCGACGGGGCTCGCTTCCGAGTCAGCGCGCGTGGGCCGCACGAATTCGTGGTCCGGATGCGCGTCGCGTCGGACGGTACGTTCCGGCTGACTGGACTCGCGCCAGGGGCGTGGTCGCTTCGGGCCTGGTCGCGCCACAAGGACACGTTGCTCGTCGCGCGCGCCTCGGCGGCGGCCGGCGCCAAGGGCGTCGTGCTGCATGTGGAGTGAGAGTCCCAGTCAGCCGAATCCACACTCCAGTCTGTGAGGGCGTGCCGGGGCGCTCCCCCCGCGGCGCTGCTGTCGTGCGATCCCCTCCTGCTCCCTTAGCCGGGAGCCGAGGAGTTCATCCTGGTTTCGTGTTTCGCGCGCGGTCGGCGACTCCGCGGTTCTCGTGGTCGAGGAGGCCGGTTGAGCCGCCGCTGCAGTCGATGGGCGGGCGCAAACTCCTCGCAGTCACGGACGCAGCGTCTCGAGCTTGAGGACGATGTTCGGGAACCGCCGCTGGAAGTCGTGGTAGATGCGGCAGGCCGCGATGACGGCTGGCCGATTCGCCCACCAGAGCCCCGCCGCCCACGTCACGACGATCCCTCCGATCGCCAGTCCCGCGTACAGCATGTTCTCAAGGGCGAACGCTACGAGTAGGCCGCCTCCTCCCACCAACGCGGCAGCTGCGGCGACCGTGCACGACATGCCGGGCGAGTTGACGCGCGCAAGTGCCTCTTCGCCGTACTCCTCTACGAATTTCTCGTTCACGTACTCGGGTGGATACGCGGTTCGCCAGAACGTCGCCCGGTAGTCTCCGGCGGGCAGCTTGACGACATCGCCGAGCGATCGCGCCGACTCATCGGGGTCGCGTGACAACGCCTCGGCGCCGCAGATCCACAGTCGCCCAGTGGGCACCGTCAGGGCCAGCATCTCGTCCGGATCTCGCAGGAACTCAAGAAGGTCGCCGCTCGGTTCCTCATCGACGAATACATGGAAGAGGTAGGCCCCATCCGCGCCCGTCCCGGTGAACCAGAGCCTGCCATGGTCCTGGGCTGCTCGGAGTACGCCCAACACGTCGCCGCGTTCCGGCGGATACTCGGCGGGCACTGCACCCGGGTCAAATGCCGCGAGCATCGCCGCATCGGTCGCTGTCTCGATCTGAAGTCTCATCGGACCTCGCGCAACGGCTGCCGGGCGGCCCCATCGCGCGAGCCAGCAGGCTGCCGAGTCTGCCGTGCTCAGCGACCGCGTGCACGACAGTTTCGTTCGTCGCCCGTTCGGAGAGTCACGATCGTCCGAGAACGGTGTCACTCGCAGCGAGCAGCGCCAGGTCCTGATCCGTGCGAGTTACACTGAACTGGTGAAGTACGCGATCGCATTCATCTCCTTCGGCGCGCTCGCCGCGATCGGAGTGGCTACGGCCACATCGGCGTTCGGGCTGTTCCTGTGTGCGTCGTTGGCCGTTGCGTTTCTGGGTGTCGGCGCAGCGTATGCGGGCGTCGGGCCGCGGGCGTTTCTCAAGCGTGCGGACGGTCGCCTGCGTATCGCTGGCTACGCTCTGTTCTGGCCCTACTTCGTGCTCAATCACGCGTCTCTCCTCGCGTACCGGAAGTTCACGCGCGAGAGAGCGTTCGACGAGATCGTTCCCGGCGTGTTTCTCGGAGCACGGCTGTTTCCCGGCGATGAACGCGCGCTGCGTGAACTTGAGATCGTCCGTGTCCTGGACTTGACGTGTGAGTTCTCGGAGGTGGGTTTCCTGCGCCGCGCGGTGGGCTACTTGTGCATCCCGCTGCTCGACACCATGCCTCCGTCGCAGGCCGAACTCGATCGTGGGATTGCGTGGATGGAGACAGCTGCCGCCGACTCTCCCGTCTACGTCCACTGCGCCATGGGCCACGGTCGCAGCGCGACGTTCGTCGCCGCGCTGCTGGTGGCCCGCGGGCTCGCTTGCGACGCACGAGCCGCTGAGGCGCACGTTCAGAGCATGCGCCCCCGCGCGGGCCTGAACCCCGCTCAGCGACAGGCGTTGGCCGAATACACCGAGCGCCAACCGGGCATCGCGGAGTCGCCTCCAGATTGCTGACTCGATCACCGGTGTCCGGGAAGTGGTCGCGTCATCAGTAAGCATTCCGGCGATCCGGACGCAGCGTCGCGGAGGATGGATCGTGGGATGTCCGGCGCAACGGTCCGTCAGCAATCAAACCCTCTACGGCGCAGGGAGCGTTGTCGCGCGAGCCGTCTCGTCTTCGTTCCGGTAGGCGACGTCGACCTGCGTCGAAGCGGCCTGGAGGAGCAGCGTTTCGAGGTGGGCGACGCCGCGCACGGCGTGTCCGCCGACGGCCGTGACGTACACGCCGACTCTGAGTCCCGCCTTCGCCGCGACACCGTCCTCGTCGACGGCCAGCAGGTAGAGCGTCCCGTCCTCCGCCTCAGCCAGCGTGACGCCCCAACTCTCGAGTCGCACCGCGCGTGCGCCGGGGCGCGGGCCGACGGCGCCTTCGAACGACACGTCCTGCGGCAACTCGACCGGCATGAGCACGCGCAGGGGGCTGCCGTCGCCCACGATCCGGCTCTCGTCGACGGCAAGCAATGACGTCTCCGAGCTCATCAGCCGGAACTCGAGCGCCAATTCGCGGATGCGGTCGGACAGGCCCGTCCGCGCGTCGCCCTCCGCGCCGAGGCGCTCGCGTGACAGATTGGCGATCCGCGTGCGCGCCCAGATCGACGCCAGTCCGGCGTGCTGCGGCTCGTTCTCCGGCAGATCCACGGCCACCGGGATCACCACCTCGCGCGACCCGATCCGTCCCCGGAACAGCAGCTCGCCGCGCGCCGGTCCCGTGAAGCGTCCGAAGACCTTGATCGGCTCGCCGGCGAAGAGGTCGGGAATGCGCCGCGGGTAGACGTCGGTGAGCGGCAGGCCGTTCGCGTCGATCGTGACGTCTACCAGAAGGGGCGACGCGAAGCGCCGGAAGAGCCGCGCGGCCGCGGCGTCGGCGGCGCCCTGCTCACGCGGCAGCACCACCTCCGCGGCGCCGTGCCCGAGTTCCGCGATGCCTTCGATCAGCAGGCGATTGACGGACGACCCGATCCCGAATGCGAACCAGCGTGCGTCCTGGCCCTCGTCCCGGATCAGCGCGTGGATCGGCTCCTCGTTGCCGACGAAGCCGTCGGTCAAGAACACGACGACCCGCAGGTAGCGCGGGTCACGCGGTTGGGAGAGCCACGCGCGGACGCCAGCAAGCATCTCCGTTCCGCCGGTGCCCTTCAGATCGGCGAGGTACGCCACGCCTGTCGCGACGTTCTCCGGCGACGCCTCGACGGGGGCGTCCGCCATCGATCCGGTACCCCCCGCGAACTGGATGATGTTGAACCGGTCGTATGCTCGCATCCGGCGTAGCGCCGTTGTCACGAGGTGCTTCGAGGTCTCGATCGGGATACCCCTCATCGACCCCGACGAATCGATCACGAACGTGATCTCCCGCGGCGTGACCTCCGCGTCTTCGGGGTCGATCTCCGGCACGAGGAAGGCGGAAAAGAACCCACCGTGCTCGTCGGTGCGGTGCGCCACAAAGCCAGGCTGGGCCCGGTCCGTCGCGATTGTCCAGCGCAGGACGAAGTCCTTGTTCGGGATTGCGTCGCGGACCGCCAGCGATACCGTCGCGCGCGCGGGCGTGTCGTGCTGGACGCGGATGTCGTGCGACGGCGACATCACATTCCCGATGCGAACTCCGGCGTCGATGGACACGTCGATCCCGACATCCCGGCCAGAGCGCATACTCTCGGGAAGCACGGGTGGCGAGATCCGGCTCGCGTCCGGGACCTGCGTCGTATCCGGCGACGTGCCCCCGCCCCCGCCGCCGACGACGGCTCCGGCGTCGGTCACGGCACGCGCCGCCGGCTGCCGTGCGCCGGGCATGTAGCGTGGTCCGACCACCATGGGGAAGACGTACTCGTACGCTCCCTCGTCGTACTCCAGTTGATGGAAGTACGTGATACGGACATCGACTCGGTCGCCCGGCGCGATGTTCGCGACCGACTGCGTGAAGACGTTCGTGCGCTCCTGCGACATCAGACTCGCGGTCTGTCCCCGCGAGCGTGCCGCGGCGTAGATCCGCTCGGCCTCGTCGCGCGGGCGGATCACGCCCACGATCCTGCGTCCGCCGATCTCCATCTCGAAGTCGTGCACGGCGGCCGATGTCGGCAGCGGGAAGACGTAGACCGCCTCGACCACTTCCTCGTGGGGGTTCGTGAACGTCTGCGTCAGATGCGTCGCGGCGGTCCAGCCGGCGATCTCGACGTGGACGTCGGTGCGCTCGAGCGGGAATGCGCCGATAGGTTCCCCGTCGTCGCCGCGGGCGAGGAGCCCGGCCGGTGCGGGCGACGGCGCGCGCGGAGCGCTCATGGAACCGGCGGGGCGACGCTTCGACTGGACGCCCCGCCACGTATCCGGGAAGGTGCAGTCGCGCCCCTCGGCTGTCGGCGCTCGTGACTCACCGCTGCTGCCGTCATCCGCGTAGAACGCCTCGCCCGTGGGATCGAGATTTACCTCTTCGCCAGGGAAGTTCCGGATCGGCCGCGCGAGGTCCGAGACGTCGTAGAGCCGCACCTCCATGGCACCTGGCCTGACGCCCGGCGCCGTCGGCGGGGGCGAGCGCTCGATGACCACCAAGTGGTCGGCCTCGGCGATGCGCGCGTCGTCGGTCTCCACCGCCGTCGAAGTGCCCCCGGTCCCGCACGCTGCGAGCGACGCGATCACTGCGAGCCGAACGATCCTCTCCACATGGTCCCGACGCAATCGCATGACGTACCCTCCGGCCTGATCGCGCCCTGCGCCCCACGGATTACGGATCGCCGCGGGCGGATCGACGCACACCGTGTGCGGACCGCGTCAGCGCGTCGTCACGGCCTCTCCGCGCCAGCGCGCCGCGACCACGTCGTCGCTCTGCCCTCCTCCCCGCGACACACGGTCCCACGACAGATCGCCGGGTTGACCCGCTTCACACCGTGGGAATGCTGTGCCGGACTGGTTTTTCTCAACCTTCGAAGCGCGCTCGATGCGTCCGAGCGTCGCGCAGCGCCACGCTCATCCGGGCGCGTGGAGACGGACTGCCGCCGACGCGTGCCGCGTCGCGTTTCACCGACGTACAGGCGGCGGCTCTCGGCGAGGGGTGAGAAAAACGAGCCCGGCACAGTATTCCCACCATCGTTGTACACTTGCGCGATGCGAGATACCGCGCGGACCGTGTCACGATGCGTTGTCGCCGTTGCGTTGCTTTTCGCAGCGGGCTCCGTCGGTGCCGCCGCCCACGCGCAGGATACTGCGGCAGCGGAGGTCGCGCGGACGCTGCCGTTCAAGGCGACGGAGGGCGACGGCGCGGCGCCTCGCCCCGACGACGTCATGGAACTCGGTGTCCTCCTCTTTCGGGGTTCCTCGCCCACTCCGACGTTTCACTTCGAAGGACCCCGCGTCTACGAGATCGGAGCCGACGGCGCGCGGTCACTTGTCGCCCTGCGCGTGCGCGACGGCAAGGTCAGCGCCGCGCTGATGCCGCCGGACGAGGCCCTGGCGCTCCCGCCCGACTTGCTCGCCGGACTTCGCGGGATCTCGTTCGATGGCTGGAGCGAGCGCTTCGCGCCGATGCTGCGTCGGATCAACCCACGGCGGTGCGTGGTGGACATCGCGGTCGGGCTCCATCGCCGTCTCCCGCCCCTCCCCGACGGCCTTCGCGCGCTGCGCGTCGAGGCCTTCCTGGACGCGCCGATCGACCTGAGCGGACTCGCGTCGCAGGGGGGCCTGCGCCTGCTGATCGTCGGCCGTGCGAACGTCACCGACTGGTCGCCGCTCTCCGGGATGCCGGGACTGCTGCATCTGGAAGCGCCCGTCACCGCGCGCGCAGCGTCGACCGTGCCCACGCTTCCCGCGCTGAGGACGTTCTCGGCTGGGCACGACGATGACGTCACGGACGTCGCGTTCCTCGCGCGTTTCCCCGCGCTCGTGGAGGCCGACCTGCGCGGGACCGGTGTGACGGATCTCTCGCCGATCGAGCGTTTGCAGCACATCCGCCGGGTTCTGGCGACGAACACCGACGTGACGACGTTGCCGTCCGGGACACTGCCGTCCCTGCGGACGCTTTCGATCCTGGGGCACGGCGTCCCGCCCGAGGCGCTCCGCGCGTTCCTCCGCGCGAACCCGCGGTGCGCCACGGAGCACTCGTGGATGGCGCTCCTCGACGCCGGAGTCGCCGGGATCGACGGGCTCCGTCTGCGCACGGGCGGCATGTGCCATCGCAGTCCGCTTGAGGAGGACACACTCTTCGAGACCCGGGCCCCCGACGAGCTGCGAGCGTTCCTCGCGACGATCGCGATCGACGAGCCCGCGAGCCGCGGCATGTGCACATGCTGTGGCGGCCCGACCATCGAGCTGCTGCGCGGCGACGAGGTCGCGACGTCGCTCTCGCTGCACCACGGGCAGACGCTCCGCTGGCGCGGCTGGCCGGCCGACGGGCGGTTGACCCCCGATGCGGCCGACGCGCTGTGCGCGTGGATCAGCGCACACGGCAAGGCGATCGTCAGTCCGCGGCAGGCGTCGGCGCGAGCGGCAGTGGAGGCGACGGAGCGCGACGCCGCGCAAGACCGTCTGCTCGGAGCGGAGCGCGGAGCAGCCGCGCGTGCCTGCGCGGATGACGCCGCGTTCGCGACGCTCGTGTGCGCGGCCGAGCCGGACACGGGGCGGCGCATCGTCCTGCTGCTTCGCCTCGCAGATCTCGCGGGCGGCACCGCCGACACGGCGGGTGCACGCGTGGCGGGGCGGGCGCGCGCTGCGTTGCGCGGGGAGGACCCACGGAGGCTCGGCGCCGTGCTGCTCGCGACGCTCACGTCTGCGGAGTCGCCGGACGACCTCCTCCGCGCCGCGGCCAAGGCCGTCATCGGGCTCGACGACGACGACTCCCCGCTCCCTGCCGAGACGCTCACCGCGCTGCGACTGCCAGCGGCGCGTTTGTTCGTCGCTGCGGACGACGCGGACGTCCGGTCCCGTGCGCTGTGGCTACTGGAGCGTCAGGACTCGCCGGAGGCGGACGCGCTCGCGATGTCCATGCTGCCGGTGCCAGGCGAAGATGGTGTCCCTGGCACGCAGCCGACGCGCGACGAACTGGAACTGGCGCTCGAGATCGCACGCTTCTGCGCGCAAGCCGACCTGCCGCGCCTCCGGGCGCTCGTCGCGGCCTCGCGCGCTCCGGAGTCGTGGAGCTGGCAGCTCGAGCGGACGATCGAGCGCCGCGAGCGGTGAGCCGCGGTCTTGGGAATACTGTGCCGGTCTCGTTTTTCTCACCCCGCGTCGCGTAGGCGCGATACCGAGTCGGGGCGGCCCAGCTGGCTCAGTTGCGGCGCCGGGACTCCGTCGAATTCAAGACGCCGTCCCGCCGTCCCCGGTCGGCGGTGGAGCGACGATGTCTCTTGTCGAGGCCAGACGGCCCGCCGCGTGGTGGTCGTCGCGGGCGTCCCGCTGCTCCATTACACACTCGATGACCCAGTGTCGCAGGCGCACGCCATTGTCAGCTCAGCGCCCAGGGGTGAGCGACGCAGCGCGAGGTGGCGCAGGCGTTCGGTCGGCTGAGACCGAGAGTCGGCGAGTGCGAGTCCGCGTGGGTGGTTGCGAACTCGGGGAAGGCGTCAGACTTGCCCGCGAGCCGCCTCCAGCCTGGCGATGTACGCATTCGTCCAGGCGACGGCCGAGTTCAGGTCGCGGAGGACGTCCAGTCCTTCGGCGGCCGCGGTGTATAGGCTCTCCCACTCCGGCGCTGGCTCGACGCTCGGTGGCCACGCGTGATCGTGCCGGAACTTGAACAGGCGTTCAGCGAGCTTTCCGACCTGTGCGTCGTCGTACGGGCAGCCGGCTTCCAGAAGTTGCAAGTCCACCAGATCGTGGGCACGCTCGCTGCGTGGACCGGTGACGGCGTGGAGCTTCTGCGCGATCTGGTGGTCGTGCGCAACCACGGGCACCGGGGCCGGCGTGGGAAGCCCCAGATTCGCGAACAGTTCGGGGATGTCGCCGGATAGCGCGACGGGCGGATCGAGCGTGTCGTCGAGTTCGTCGTGGCCGACGTCGAGTACGAGGGTGATCAGACTCTTCCCCGCGTACGAGACCTTGATGTCACGAGACTCCATGGTGTAGTTGCTCGGCACGCCGGGCGGTCGGGCCTTGGCCCGGTTGGGGCGGATCTCCCCTGCGAACCCTCCCCAGCCTGTCCTCAGTGCGATCGCGTACGTGGCAAGGAACTCGTCGAGCCCCTCGCGGCGGGCCAAGTCGAGGTCCTTACTGAAGCGGGAGTTCCGCATTCCCATGCGCAGCCGCATCGCAGTGCCGCCCTTGACTGCGGACGGCGGGAGCATCTGGGCCACTGCAATCATCGTGACGGTACGGAGAACGATGTTGGCGCGCACCGGATCTCCACCTGCGACGTTCTCGACGCGCTTGCGCAGTGCAGCTACGTGTTTGGGAGCTTCGCGCCGCTCGCTCACTCGTTGCCCTTCGCGTGGGCTGGGCATGCGCCTGCGAGCGCGCTACGAGCCGTGCGAGCGTTGAGTCGGCGGCGCAACCGTGCGGCCTCATCGGCGTGGATCAGGCCGTCCCGCTTGGCCTGCGTCAAGGCGTCGAGCAGTCGCTCCTTCATGACGGTCGCGCGGGAATCCATGAGTGCTTGCGCGACGGTGGTCGCGCGAATGCCTTTGTACGTCGTGAGCAACTCGGGAGGTACGTCCCGCTGCACGATGTCAACGAAGCCGGGGCGCTTGTGTCGGGTGCGACGCGGGACGCCGACTTTGATGCGCTTCGGCTCGACCATGGCGAGGCCCAACAGCCCGAGTACGGCGTCGCCGATCAGGTAGGCGTCGGGCCCCACGCGCACGACGGCCTCGGCGTAAGCGTCGCGCTCCGTACGTCGTGCGTCGGCGAATCGGTACACCCCTCGGCGCACGTGGCGCAGAGCGCCCCGACTGGCAAGTTTGCGCAACTCGACTGCGGGGACGCCGAGCCCGGCCGCATCTTCGGTCGTGACGTAGCCGTAGTTCTCAGCGGCCAGTTCTCGCAGCTGTTGCCTGTAGGTCATGGCTGGGGTTCCTTCTGGCAGAACAGTACCATTATCGGTACGGTTTTGCCATGGTCTTTAGGTCGTACTCTCGTCAGGACAGTACCTGAAGTGGCACTATTCTGACTAGGAGCGAGCTCAATCATGTCGTCTACTTCGTTGTAGCTTCGCGGGGATGGCGTGCCGGGCCCATTCTTCCCACGTTGCGTGTGAGGCCTTCGCTCGTCGCTCGTCGCTCGTCGCTCGTCGCTCGTCGCTCGTCGCTCGTCGCTCGTCGCTCGTCGCTCGTCGCTCGTCGCTCGTCGCTCGTCGCTCGTCCGGAGCGGGGGGCTTCAGCCCTTCTTCAGCGGACCGAACGCCAGGGGGCGCAGGATCGTGCTCTTCGAGCCGGGGCCGACGGTTCTTGGCGAGGGATGAAGATCACCCGGCATGGCATTCCGTGGCACCGTATGATGGGGCGCGCCCGACATGTACCGAGACCGGTGAAGATCATCACACGGTGTCGTTCGGGGAGACCGCGGCGCTGCCGAGTCGGACGCGAAACCGCAGGTCCGTCTCTGGACGACCGCTCGAGAGACGTCGCCCGGGGAATACTGTGCCGGGCTCGTATTTCTCACCCTTCAGATCGCAACGCGATGTGGCTCGGTGCGTGTCTCGCGCGCTGCGCGCGTTACCATCTCGGCGTGTGGCGCCGTGGCCTGCTCGTGTTCGGGACCGTTCTCTTGGCGGGGACGGTCCTCGCATGGTGCACGCGTCCCATGGCGCGCGCCGAGCGGGACCTCGATCGCGTTATCGAGGATCTGCGAGCGAGGGCGGTCGCGACGTCGTTCGAAGAGCTTGTCGGCACGCCGCCCGACCCGGGCGAGAACGGTTGGGAGGAGATCGCCGCCGCTCTGGCGTGGCGTGACGGCCATCTTGCGGACGGATGGGAGCAGCGCGTCGTCGGCCCGCGGAACTATCGGTTCGCGTCCCCTTGGTGGCGCAATGCCAGCGAGGAGGACTTGGCGCGACTCGCGGAGTTCCTCGATGGTCTGGCACCCTGCTTTGTCCACCTCGAGGCCGCTGCCGGCATGCCGACGATTCGATGGCCGTTGCCACCGCGCGACTCCGACGGAGCCCGTGATGATCTGCCGCCGCTCCGAGCGATCGAGGCCCCGCAGGGCCTGCTCGAGATGCGTGCACACGGAGCTGTGGAGCCGGCCACTCGGCGTCGGGCGATCGCGACGCTGTTCCGGATGGGGCAGCGCATCGACGAGCGCGTCGGCCCGTACGCCGGAATAGCAGCGGAGTGTCTCCTTCGTTCTGGATATGCCGCTCTCAGGGAGGAGTTCCGTTCCGGGATCGGAGACCCGGCTGCGGCGCGTGCTGAACTGGACCCGCTCCTCACGCTGCGACGCATCGACTCGATGCCCACCGCGATCGCGGCGGCACGGACGGGAGCATGCGAGTACGTCCCGCAACTGCTGGACGGTTCCGCGTTCGTCGATCGCCGCTTCTGGGAGAGAGCAAGGGACGCCGCCGCCAACGCGCGCGCAGGGCGGAACCCGTTCGCACCGTTCTTGGACATCGATCCGATCCTGGCGGTCGCGACCATCAGCGGAATCGACCGGGCGGCCGCGATCCCCCACTCGTGGGACCGCAGCTACGACGAGGCCTTCCTGCAGTGTCTCGGGGAGCAACCCGCCAATTTCCGGCCCGCTACGCCGCTACACATGCGCATCGATACTGCACGCCAGATCGACGCAGCCATACGCATCGCCCGCATCGCGCTTGCGGCGTGCGTCTATCGCATGGAGCAGGGAGAGTGGCCCCGAACGGCCGCGGAGCTACGCGGCCTCTTTCCGGAGGGTGAGCTGCCGACGGACCCGTACACGGGCGAGGGCTTCGTCTGGCTCCTGGAAGACGATGCGCTCGAGATCCGAGCGAGTCCGTGGTCGCTCCGGCCACTCGGATGGGGGACGCCTGCCGACGATCCGGACGCGGCGGGACTGGTGTGGCGCTTGGCGCCACCTCGCGCGCCGCGCGACGATGAGTCTCGCTGAAACGAGGGCCTCGCCTGTATCTCCTGCGATGGTCGTCCACGCGGTGTCGCTGTACTCTGCGTGGGTGCGTCGCGCCGATTGCCTCCGTCGTTCGGATCTGGGTCGTTTGGACGTGCGCTGCGTCAAGGGGGAGTCGTTGCCCTCGCGACGTGGGTAGTGCTCGGAGATCGCACAGGCGACGTCACGAGAGATGCGCCGGTCACGCCACGTGTCGTGTCTGCCGCACCAGGTTGTGCACGCGTCGCCCGCGGACCGGCGGCGCCGCATTCGGATGCCGGGGAGGTCGAACTGTCGGCGCGCGTGATCGTCCGTGGGAATGAGGTGCCGTGCTCCTTCTCGTCGCGTGTGAGAGCCTTCGCTCGTCATCCGTCCTGAGCGCGGCGGTCAGTCCTTCTTCGGCGGACCGAACGTCAGGGGGCGCAGGATCGTGCTCTTCGAGTCGGGGCCGACGGTGATCTTGTCGCCCGGGCCGAGGCCGAGAGACTTGCGGCTGCGGAATACGACGGCTCCGTCGTCGTACAGGACGTTGGCACCGTCGGGGTGGACGACGCACGCCGCGACCGACTGTGCCTCCCGTGCGGTCAGGCGCAGCGGGGATCGGTCGAAGTCCCGGACGGCGAAGGATATGTACTTGCGGAGCGACTTCGTGAGATCGAGCTCGTCGTACTTGCGGCTGTCGGCCGCGGTCTTCGGGATGTGTACGATTGTGTCGAGGGGGCACATCAGAACCTCCTCGCGCGACATCTGGATGTGGTGCTTCTGGCGGTAGTGTACGAAGAGCGCAGGGCCGGAATAAGGCGGGGGCCCCGGAGTATACATCGACTCGGCACTGAAGATTCCACCGAGTTGCCGCAGGCGCTTGGCACAGTTCGTCACCACCCGGCGCCTCTGGATCTTGCGTTCTGTCTCGTCGTCCAACTGCGTCTCGAAGCGCACACTCGCGAGCGCCGGATGCGTCGCCTTCGCGCCGATCTCGAGCGGCCCGGTGGCCGGCGCGCCGAGTTCCGCGCGCGTCATGAAGCGGATGTCGAAGTCGTCGGTCATGACGAACGCGCCGTCGTCGTGGTGCGGACACACCACCAGGATCTGTGGCTTGCTCGCGGTCGCAGCGAGCCGATGCGACTCCAGGTCGCGGACCGCGTAGGACAGCTTCGTGCGGAAACCCAAACTCGCATCGCGCGCGTCGGCGAGTGGGTCCGCTCGGCACTGCAGGCGCGAGAGGATCTCCTCGTCCCGCGTTTCCATCAACCGAGCGAGCAGCCACCCCTCCTTCCGGGACTCGTCCGGTCCGAGGCTGCGTGCGACGCCGTACACGAACTCGCCGACGCGCATGAGGTTGCTACGGCACAGGCGCCGCTCCTTGGCGCCGTCCCGTCGTTCGCGGGCGTCGGCATCCATCGGCGCGAGCGCCAGAACCGCCACGGCGATCGCTGTCCCCACCACCGCTGCTCCTCGACTCCACTTCCGCATCTCGCCCTCTCTCCTACGCCGCTGAGCGCGTTCGGTGGATCATACCCGTCCGGGATCGGGATCGCCCCGTCTGGGCGCGAACTCGGCGAGGAAGCCAGTGGCGTACGCGTTCACGATCGCGCAGGACGTCGAACGCGGCTTCTACGTCCGCGGATCGCGCTACTCAAGCGGGATCACGCACCGCAAGCCGACCCCTATGGCCGCCAGGTCGTCCGTGTCGCTAATCTGGTAGAACTTGTACTTGTTCTGCTGATCGAACGAGAACTCCTCGTACACACGAGTTGTGGGAACTGGGTCGCGCAGAAGGTCGACCCGCCAACTCCTCATGACGCCGTCTGTTGCTTGCCCGTAATCCACGTCGTCTCCGAACACGTCGTAGACGTGGTTGCCGCCGATCAGCCATCCGTCCGACAGCCACTCGATTGCATTGCCCGCCATGTTCCGCGCTCCGCTGGACCGAGATGCACCCGCAGGACAGCCGTCCACCGGACCTGGCTCATCCTGGCCGCCAAAGAAGTCGACGCCAACTACACCTTCTCGGTCTCCCCACGGGTACCGCGGGGACGCAGCACTTGCGTCGCCGAATGCCGCGGTGCGCCACTGCTCGGCCGTGGGCAGCTTCTTGCCGGACCACGCGGCGAAGCGGCGAGCATCCGCGAGCGAGATCCCGACGGCGGCGAGGTTCGGCTTGCCTCTCTGGAAGTGCACACCCGCTTTCCGAGCGAACTCCGCATATCGCGCATTGCTGACTTCGTCGCGGTCGATCAGGAACCCCGGGGCGCCATCGTGTTTCGTGACGAAGACCATCCCTTTCGGGATGGCACTCGGGAAGAGAAGTTCAATGCCCTCTTCTGGAAGTTCGAATGGAGTCGTGAGTAGGGTCTCGTTTGACAGCAGCTTGACGACGTAGCGCCCTGTTGGGAGGAAGAGTCCCTCGGCCCGCAACGACGGCTCGACGCCCTCTCCCGTCGCGGCATCGATGAACTGCAACTCCGAATGTGCCATTTCGACAATCTCGCCGCGCACTTCCGCAAGTCGAGCGCGGCTCGGGACGTAACGAATTCGCACGGACGCGCCAGTCCTCGGCGACGCGAGCATATCTTCGATCGCTGAGACGGGCAGTGCGACGGCGGGGCTCCCGTCCGCGACGTCAACGAAGTGGCCGACTCCGACCTGTACGCCGACCGCGGCGTTCCGCTGACCGGGCATGGTGACCGATAGCGCTTTCGAAGCCATGGAACCCATGAGGTGCGTGACGCGTGTCGCGGTGCCAGCGAGACCCACGCTGCCCAATGCGTCGGGCGGAACGTCGATCCTGATCCCGCGTCGAGTCATGAAGACGATCGCACGGGAACTGCGCTTCGTGTGGAAGTGGAGGATGTTCTCGCCTCGGTCGTACGTGAATACAACACGCCCCCCGGACGGAATGAGCAAGTCGGCGAGAGCGCCGCTCGCCATCACGGACCCTTCGGACACCGCAACGTCAACTTCCTTTGTCTCTCCCTCTGCGTCGCGCAACTCGGCAGCGTAGTGCACTTGCGCGCGTCCCGCGGCGCGCAGCGTGATCGCATCCGCAACGACGCGAGTCCACCGTCCGAGAACTGCGTCGATCGCCCCGCTCTCCAGGCGGAGATCGACGACGTCGCTCTCCATGAACGGTCTCCGCTTCGCGATCTCGGTTCCGGGACGCAGCTTGACTTCGTCACGGGCGGGTGTGCCCTTCGCGGCGACGAGGATGGTGGCGGAGCCATCGTGCGTTGCGATGGTGGCCCACGGCTCCACCGGGACGGACTCGAGCCCCTGGAGCGCCAGCGACGCACCCGCGATGGCGATCGAGCCGGTCCAGTTGAGAAGGAGTGTGCCGGGATCCGATTGCGGCTCCCAGAGTTGCGAGATCAACGGGCGCGTGGGCGCCCCCGGAGTGACGATCACATCGAGAGTCTGCGGCCAGTAGCCCTCGCGACTGGCGACAACTTGATACGATCCAGCGCTGGCGAACACGCGTCCCGAAACGCGATCTCCGTCAATGGCGAATGCAACGCCCCCCGGTGCGTCGCCGCAGTCGATGCGGCCTGCGGATCTCTCGAACGGAATCTCGATGTCCAACGCATCACCCGGCGGAAGATCGATCGTCTCCTCGTGGTCGGTGAATAGGGGCGCGGTCGCCCGAACGTGGTAGGAGCCCGCACGCAGGCTGAGTGTATTCGCGGCACCGTCGTCCCAAGAGAGCTCGCGCACGTCAGGCCCATCAAAGAACACGCGCATTCCTGGTACTCCACCTCGTACCACGAGTTCCGCAGGAGACTCGATCGGCGCGGCGGCGGGTCTCTCCGGACGTACGGGCGCCGTGTCTTGTGGGAGACCGTGTGCGTCTGTTCGGATCAACTCTCGCATCCCCCATCCCGCGAGAAGAAGGACAGCGACACCCACAGCGACTCGGAGAAGGGGACGCCGATCGCGCGCGACTTCCGATGTGGTCTCGCTCGCATCGCTCTCCCTCCATGGACTTCCCTGCTCGGACGCCTGAACGAGTTCGTTCACGCGCCGGATCGTCGGGCCGACGTCGGGAGTCTGTAGGTCGGTCGCCGAGATCGCAAGCGTGAGAGCTTCGCGCAGAGCGGATGCGTCGGGGAACCGCTCGGCGGGATCCACCTTCAGGCATCTCTCGATAACCGCAGCCGTCGCGAGAGAGACGTCGCCACGGACGTTCCGAATGGGTGCGTACTCTCCTCGGATCGTCGCGAGCATGGTCTCTATCTGTGTGGCCCCTCGGAACGGTGCTGTGCCCGTGAGCAGAGCGTAGAGCGTGGCGCCAACTGAGAAGACGTCCGCCGCCTTGCCAGCGCGCCTAGCGTCACGCGCTTGCTCCGGGGCCATGAACCCCGGCGTACCCAATCCGCTCTGGGTTCCAGTCAGGCTATGACCCGGCTCGATCAGGCGCGCCAGACCCAAGTCGGCGACCTTCGCATCGGCGAGTTGGGGAACACCATCCGGCCCCAGTGGGATCAGGATGTTCTCTGGCTTGATGTCGCGGTGGATCGCCCCAGCGACGTGGATCGCGGCAAGTCCAGTGACGGCTGCCAGCACGACCGCCAGCGCGTCCGCCTCCGCGACTGTGACAACGCTCTCGCGAGCCCATGCGCGCGCGGTTGGACCATGCACGTACTCCATGACGATGTAGTGCAGCATGGAACGCGCGTCGCGGTCGACATCGAGTACGCGAACGAGGTGGGGTGAGTCCAAGCTCGCCGCAATGCGTGCTTCGCGGAGGAAGCGGCCCTCGGAGTCGGGGTTGCGCTCAAGGAGCGCTCGATCGAGAATCTTCACCGCAACTTCCGCGCTGAGCCGTGGGTTCAGCCCGAAGTAGACCGCACCCATGCCACCGGCGCCGATCTTTGACAGCAGGACCGTTCGCCCCAGAGTCGGGCACTGCAATCCAGAAAACTCGGTCGTGTCACACCCTTGCAGCCACCATTCCTGTGAGAGATCTTCCGGCGCGACGGAGAGGTCGTCGGAAGGGCCGGCTGCGCCTCTGCGACCGCTTTCGCCAAGGCGTTCGACACGGCCATGGACCGGCGTGATCTGTGCATCGACGGGAGACAGCACCGTACTCGCCTCGGGTTCCGAATTCGGCACGGAGGTCGCCTCGTCGGGCCCGGGTTGCTCGAGGTCGGGCTCGTCTGGCCGCTCATCACTCATTGCGGTTTCTACTCTCCTCGTGCCTAGGGTACGCTGCAAGTGCACCGGCGTCCAAGGCGCGCGGCAATACCGTGCCGGGCTCGTTTTTCTCACGCCTCGGATCGTACTCGATGCGCCGCGGCCATCCGGGTGCGTCGAGACATACTGCTTCGCTCAGGTCCCGCTCTTCGATGGCTGCAGGCCCTCTCTTTGATCGTGCTCGGTCACGGGCGGGCGGAACCGGCTTGGACGAGAGAGCTCGTCGTTCCGCCAGAGACCAAGCACGGAGAGTTCTCTCGGCTTCCCCGGAAGCTCGTGGACGTCGCTCGGTGCCCGCGGCTTGAAAAACACTTGCCAAGTCTTCAGAAGCCCCCTCACCGGGCACCATCCATCCTCGGGCTCCAACCTGAGTGAAGCGGGGAGCCCTTATCCGATCTACGAGACGGCCCCGACGGGGATGAGGCGTCGGAACGTCGCGCGCGTCTCGGTCCATGCGTCCAGTAGCGTTCTCGCGGCGCGGCTGGTCGTGCGCGCGGCGTGGTCCTCGAGGAGACCGCGTAGTGTCGTGGCCGCGTCGTCGTCGAGTTCCAGCGGGACCAGGAACTCGCGGTTGACGTGTTCGAGGTTGTCGCGGCGCAGGTAGAGCTCGCCGCCCGTCATCCCGGCACCGACGTTCTGGAGCACGCCACCGAGGATGACGACGCAGCCGTTGGTCATGTACTCGCACGCGTGCAGTCCGACTCCTTCGACGACGGCGGTCGCGCCACTGTTGCGCACCGCGAAGCGGTCGCCGGCCAGGCCTCCGACGTGCAGGCGGCCGCCGGTTGCGCCGTAGAGTGCGCAGTTGCCGATGATCGCGTTCTCGCCAGGATCGAAGGGCGCGTCGGGAGACGGGCGGATGATGACGCTGCCGCCGTTCATCCCCTTGCAGACGGAGTCGTTCGCCTCGCCGACGAGCTCGACGCGCACGCCGCGTGTCAGGAACACCGCGAAACCCTGTCCCGCACTGCCGTCGAAGCGCACCCGCACGGAGTCGGGAGGTGGACCGTAGTCGCGACCGTGCGTGTCGACGCCGGGGTGCATCTCGATGTCGCGCAGACGGCGGTCTCGCGCCGTCTCGGCGATCGCGCCTGCCAGCCGACCGAGGACGGCGCGATCCGTTGGCTGCACGCTGTACGAGAGCTCGACCGGCGGCCCGCCAGTGATGGCTGCCGCGGCATCGGCGACGATCCGGTTGTTGAGCGCGCTCACGCCGGAGAAGAACGGCTTCACGTCGCGGGGCTCGCCGAGTGGCACCTCCGCCGTGAAACGCGAGAGGTCGATGCAACGCTCCGCGATCAGGTTCGCGTGGCGCGGATGCTCGGCGAGCAATTCCCCGCGTCCGGTCACGTCCGCCAGGCAGCGTGCGCCGACGTGCGCCAGATGTGTGCGGGCGTCCTCGGCGAGCAGCATGAGCACGCGGGCCACATCGTCCGCGCGCCCCCGGTACTTGGCGGTGTACTTCGGTGCGTGTGTGGCGATCCCGGTGGGGCAGGTATTCTTCTCACAGACGCGCGCCATCACGCAGCCCTCGGCGATGAGCAGCAGCTTGCCGAACCCGAACTCTTGCGCACCGAGGAGCGCCGCGACGACGACGTCGCGCCCCGAGTGCAGTCCGCCGTCGGTGCGCAGAACGACGTTGTGCCGCAAGCCCTGCTCGACCAGCGTGCGGTGCGCCTCCGCGAGGCCGATCTCCCACGGCAGGCCCGCGTGTTTCATCGAGCTGATGGACGCCGCGCCGGTGCCGCCGTCACCGCCCGAGATCATGATCGCGTCGGCGCCGGCCTTCACGACACCGGCGGCGATCGTGCCGATGTTCTTCCCCGAGACGAGTTTCACCGTCACGCGCGCCGTCGGGACGACCTGCTTGAGTTCGTAGATCAACTCCTTGAGATCTTCGATGCTGTAGATGTCGTGCTGTGGCGGCGGTGAGATCAGATCCACGTTGGGCATCGAATAGCGCGCCCGTGCGATCTCCGCGCCGACCTTCACGCCCATCAGTTGGCCGCCTTCTCCCGGTTTGGCGCCCTGCGCGATCTTGATCTCGATTTCCTGCCCCGCGACCAGGTACTCCGCCGTGACCCCGAAGCGCCCCGACGCCACCTGTTTGACCGTCGCCGTCGTGCCGTCCACGAAGTAGTAGGGGTTCTCCCCGCCCTCGCCGCTCGCGCTGCGGCCGCCGACACGTCGCATGGCGACGATGATGTCGCGCTGCGCCTCCGCGCTGATCGCACCGAAGGACATCGATCCGGAGCCGAACGTTGTGACGATCTCGCTCGCGGGCTGCACGTCATCGACGTCGACGGGCGTCGTCGCGGTGCGCAGCTCCAGTAGGTGCCGGATGTTGATGGGCTCGTCTTGCGCACCGAGTTCCAGATAGCGATCCCAGAGCGCGCGCTCCTGCGCACTTCCCGCGTCTGTCTCGCGCAGCAACTCGTGCAGCAATTTGGTGCGCCGCGCGGTCATGGAGTGTCGCTCGCCCTCGGCGCCGCGGTTGTGTTCGCGGTGTTGGTACGTGCGGGGAAGCCGCGTCTCCGCGGTCGCGCCTCGCGCGATCTCGGCGCGCGCCAGAATACTCCGTGCCAGCGCATCGAGAGTGAGGCCGCCGACGGGGCTCGTGAGCCCGCGGAAGTACGCGGCGACGATCTCTTCGCCGAGTCCGATGCACGAGAAGAGCTTCGCGCTCTGGTAGGCCCGGACCACCGAGATACCCATCTTGCTCATGATCTTGAGCAGCCCGGACTCGAGTGCCTCGATCAGGTTCCGTTCCCTTGCGGTGGGGGATAGCTCGGCGAGGACGCGGCGGTTGTCGGTGCGCGCGATCTGTAACGCCAGCCGTGGGCTCACGGCCGTCGCGCCGAAACCGACGAGGCAGGCGACGTGATGTGTCGAACGCACGTCGGCCGCGTCCACGACGATCGCCGCGTCGAGCCGGCGCCCGGCCGCGTTCAGCGCGCGCACCACCGCGCGCAGAGCGAGCAAGCTGGGGATCGGCGGCGTGTCGGGAGTCGCGTCACGATCGCTCAACACGATGATCCCGCGCCGCTCGCGTGCGGCCTGCACAGCGGCGGATCCCAGCCCGTCGAGGCGTTCGCGCATTCCGTCGGGACCGGCGTCTCGCGCGAACGTGATCGCGAGCTCGCAAGGAACGATGCGCGGCCGGATGCGGTCGTCGTCCGCGACGCGACGCAGCGCCGCCATCTGCGAAAGCGAGAGGATCGGGCTGTCGACCTCGATGGCGGGCGGAGCGGGGATCAACTCCTTCGGTTGGAAGACATTCGGTCGCCGGCCGAGGTAGGTCGTGAGATCGGTCACTAACCGCTCGCGGAGGAAGTCCACCGCGGGGTTCGTGACCTGCGCGAAATCCTGGAAGAAGTGGTCGAAGAACGAGCGCGGCTGCTCCGAGAGCAGTGCCGGGCGCGCGGTGTCGCCCATCGACCCGATCGGCTCCTTGCCGGTGGCGATCATGGGCACCAGGATCATCTCGAGTTCTTCGTGTGTCAGGCCGAAGAGGTGCCGCTCGTGCGTGGGCGCTGGGGCGTCGTCGCACGGAACGTCGATCAGCGAGATCAGTCGCGGATCGAAGGTCGCGTCGCGGTTCGTCTCGGAGTGCGCGGGGTCGCGAAAGCGGGTGTCGCCGGTCTCCAGATCGACGCGCACTCCCGACCCCGCGACGAGCGTGCCCTTCGCCAGCACATCCCCCTCGTCCACACCGAAGATCCCCGCCTCGGACGCGAGGTGGAACTCGTCCGCAGTCATCGCCCAGCGGCACGGGCGGAACCCGTTGCGATCGAGCCGAGCGCCGATCGTCTTGCCGTCACAGAACGTGATAAACGCGGGCCCGTCCCACGGCTCCATCGCGCGACTCCAGAAGCGGTGGTAGTCCGTCCGCTCCGTGGCGCTCGGGATCATGATTGCGAGGATCTCTTCGAGATGGGGGATCGAGCTCCGGAACTTGAGCGCCTCGACCATCTCGTTGACGTTGCCCGAGTCGCTGATGCCCTCGCGCGTCAGCAACTCGTCCGGGGCGACGCCGAGATCCTGCTCGCGCGAGTACGCCCACGAACGGTTGCCTGCGATCGTATTGATCTCGCCGTTGTGGCCGAGCATCCGGAACGGCTGCGCCTTGTCCCACGACGTGCGCGTATTGGTGCTGAAGCGTCGGTGGAAGAGCGCGAAGCGTGTCTCGAACGCCGGGTTGTCAAGGTCGGGATAGAAACGCGCGAGGTCCGCGGAGCGCGTCAGCGCCTTGTAGACGATCGTGCGCGACGACAGTGACGTGAAGAAGAGGTGGTGGTCGAGACCCGCTTCCCGCCCCTTGGTCCGTGTCGCCTGTTTGGCGAGATGGAGCAGCGTCTCGAATGCGTACGCCGTACGAATGCGCGACGGGCGCGCGATGAACGCGTGGCGGATCACGGGCATCGACGCGCGCGCCTGGGGGCCGAGCACGCTCGGCTCGACCGGCACGTCGCGATAGCCGAGGACCTCCATCCCGTGGAAGGCGAAGGTCTCCTCGAACACGCGCTGCGGTGTCCCGGTGCGCTCCGCGTCCGGTGTGATGAAGAGGGTGGCGACCGCCACCGAGCCGCGCTCTTGGCCCAACATCTCGAAGGGGATGTCGGCCATCACGCCCGCGCCATCGCCGGTCACGTGATCGGCGCCGCACGCCCCGCGATGTTCCACACACTCCAGCGCATCGAGTGCGCGACGCAGAATGCCATGGCTGGCCCGGGCGTGGCGATTGACCACGAACCCCGTGCCGCACGACGACTTCTCCTCACCACGCGAGAACGACATGAATGCGCAACCCTCCTACAGGAGGATACTCCACACAGAAGGCGGAACCTCCACGCGGATATCGCACATGGAGGAATTGGCGAACGCCTGCCGATGCACACTGGTCAGCGGGCGTCATCCCGGCGCGGTGATGGGGGCGTCGAGATCTCGATGGTCATGCGCTTGGCTCTGCTCCTCGCCGTCAACGGCCGGATACGCGGCGATCTCGCCGTCGAAGCGCGCGCCGTAGTCCACGGCGACGCCGTAGTTCGGGTCTTCGATCACATTGACCTCGACCAGGTCGCCGGCCTTCTCGAGCAGCGCGCGACAGTCGGGGCTGAGGTGCCGCAGATGCAGGCGCTTCCCAGCGCGCTTGTACTTCTCGGCCAACGCGTCGATGGCGTGCAATCCGCTGTGATCGAGTACCCGGGTCTCGAGGAAGTCGACGATGACCTCGTCGGGGTCTTCGCGGGGCTTGAAGAGCGCGGCGAAGCTCTCCACAGACGCGAAGAAGAGCGTGCCGTCGAGGAGGTAGATCTTCTGGCCCTCATCGATCACCTCGACCCGCGCGTGGATCCGCTGACTGGCCTTCCATGCGAGCACCAACGCGGAGACGATCACGCCGATGACGACAGCGACGGCAAGATCGCTGAAGACGGTGACGAGCGACACGAGCACCAGCACGAATGCGTCCGACTTGGGGATCTTGTGCATGATCCGAAGGCTCGACCAGGCAAACGTCCCGATGACGACGACGAACATCACGCCGATCAAGGCCGCGAGTGGGATCATCTCGATCCAGCGCGAAGCGAAGAGGACGAAGCCGAGCAGGAAGAGTGCCGACGCGACACCGGCGACGCGTGTGCGGCCCCCGGACTCGACGTTGATCATGCTTTGACCGATCATGGCGCAGCCGCCCATGCCTCCGAAGAACCCGGTAACGATGTTCGCACCGCCCTGGGCGATGCACTCCTTGCTCGCCTTGCCGTGCGTCTCCGTCAGTTCCGCGACCAGGTTCAGAGTCAGCAGACTTTCGATCAACCCGATCAGCGCGAGGATCGCGGCATAGGGGAAGATGATCCTCAGAGTCGCCCACGAGAACGGGACGTTCGGGACACTGAACGAGGGGAGATCCCCCGCGATCGACGCCATGTCACCGACGTTGCGCACGTCCAGACCCAGGCCCAGAACGACGACTGTCGTCAGTACAATGCCGACCAAGGGAGCGGGCACCGCCTTCGTCACCTTACCAGCCCCCCAGATCACGAACATCGTGAAGAGCGAGAGGCCCAGAACGAGCGAGAAGTCCGCGGCCGGCAGCCACGACTTGCCCCCGGCGCCATCGTCGACCTGGAACTGGCCGACCTGCGCCAACAGGATCACGATCGCGAGACCGTTCACGAACCCGAGCATGACGGGATAGGGAACGAGGCGGATGAACTTCCCCAGGTGCAGCAGCCCTGCCAACACCTGCAACACACCCATGAGGATGACGGCAGCGAAGAGGTACTCGACGCCGTGGTTTGCGACGAGTGAGACGAGCACGACGGCCAGTGCTCCGGTCGCGCCGGAGATCATGCCGGGGCGACCGCCGAAGATTGCCGTGATGAGTCCGACGGTGAACGCAGCGTAGAGTCCGACGAGCGGCTCGACACCCGCGACGAACGCGAATGCGATGGCCTCGGGAACGAGTGCCATGGCGACGGTGAGTCCAGAGAGAATCTCGGTTCGGAGTCGCGCCCGGCCGAGGCTGGGCGCCGTGACGGCAGGGAGCGGGGATGCGGAGTGCACGGAGTGCGTCCTTTGGAAGGGGAACGGGGAATGGCCCCAGCGGAGGAGCGTCGCTGGTCGGGGCGGGAAGAACGTCGCAGAGCGCGTCGTCTTGCCGCGGTGCCATCAGTTGCGCGGATTAACGCAGCGCGCACGCCAGAGGCAGCGGTCTTTCCGAAGGTCGCTGGAAGGAAATGCTCGCGATACCGAAATGGGAAGAGCGGGCTGGGCGCCCGCGCGCAGTCGCGTCGCTCTGGAACTCGATTGCGTAGTGGCACCCGCGCCCCGCGCGACCGTAGCCGCAACGCGCTTTCACGCGGGCGCGCATCGCGACGAGATTGCGTCAACCACGGGCGTTCGGCAGTCGCGATCTGCGTTGCAAACTTCGTCGCTGGGATCCGCCGCACGCGAAGCGGGCGCAAGTTGTTCAGCGGCGCGCGCGCCCCACGGCATCCTCCTCTCCATGCATCCGGGACCCGAGGTCTGGCACGAAGCAGGGCATGCCGTCGTGGCGCGCTGGCAAGGCGGTGTCGTGCGCGAGGTGACCATCGAGTCCGAGTTGGACGATCACATGAGCCATACCGAGGTGGAGTGGTCCGGGTTCGGCGCGATCGAGCGTGCGCGCCGCGCGGCGATGGTCTCGCTCGCGGGTCCCATCGCCGAGATGCTCGAAACGGGTGCGGACCCCACCGACCCGGCGACGCTTTCCACCTGGCGTGGTGACTGGGAGGGCGCGATCAACTCCATTCGACGCCTCTCGACGCGCGCCGAAGAGCGCTACCGCATTCGCAAGCAGATGGTGCAGGAGATCACGGCGTTCCTCCGCGATCCGACGGTTCGCGAACGTCTGGCGCGTGTCGTCGACGCACTTGATGCACACGGCACGCTGGACGAGACACTCTTCGACGACGCGCTGGGGTAGCGCGGCCGATGACGCGCGTTCGCCGCGAACCGGCTGCGCCCCGCCCGCGTTAGATCCGGCATGACGGCGTTACTCTTCACTCTTCGGGCCCGAATCCGTTGGCTCCGTCTTGATTGGCGTGCCGGTGATGACATCGCACCTCTGGCACGCGAATGAACTCATGACGCATGTGGCTGTGACGGCGAGCTCGAGGTCCTCTCCGCGGCGCACAGCTGGTTCTGGCGTGGGCCGTAGCGGTCGCACTCGAGCACCAGCAACCCGGTCGATCGCGTGCGCGTACGGCTCCCAGAGGGCGGTCACCGCAGCGGTCACTTGCGGCGCGGCAGTTGGCTCGGCGGCATGCTGAGCACCGACGGGGCGGCGGCTTGACAGCATGCGGCTGTGCGTCGCGCTCTCTCCCTCTTGCTACTCGCGATCGTTGGCGTCGTCGTCTCGGCGTCCGGCTGGGCGTCCGGCTGGGCGTCCGGCTGGGCGGACTCGCCAACGCTCCGTGTGAGCCTCCCGCCCGGAAGGAGAGTCGCTGAGACCGTGCATTCGGACGTCGGTGGAGACGGACGACGATGGCACGTTCGAGGTCCCCGGTCTCGAGCCAGGAACCCTCTACGCGGTCAGCGCCCGGGACTATCCATACGGCGGGTGGATCAACTTCACTGACATACGCCTCGGCGACCGCGGACTCCGCGGTGTCGCGCTGGAGATGAAGTGATGGCCATGGTTCCGTGCCGTCGCGATTGTCGAGATCGTGAGTTCGCCGAGACCCGCCTGCTACGCATCGGCGGGTCCGGATGGCACGTCGAGATCGCGAACGGAACCGGCCGCTCGATCACACTTCACATGGGGGTACCCGACTCGTCCACGAGGGCTCGGAACTCTCCCGCATCTCTCGCCCGACGTCCGATTTGCTCTACGCTGTGGACTCCGCCGGGGGCGTCGTCGAACTCGTGTGCGACCCGAACTCCCCAAGCTGGATTCGCGGGTGGAAGTTACTGGGGGTCTGTCGATGTCGGTCCGTCGTCGTCCGTGGTTCGCCGCGCTGTTGTCGTTCGTGGTCCCGGGGACCGGTCAACTCTACGGCGGAAGGCTCAAGCGCGGCCTGGTGCTCTTTGGACTCCACGCGCTCGCGGTCGCTGCGTTCTGCCTGGTGGCGTGGGTTCCGCGAGGCGCGACCGGGTTCGCGCTGCTGTCCGTCGCCGCGGTCGCGACGCCACTGGTGCTCGTGCTTGCTGTGATCGATGCATTCCTGGTCGCGCGCCGGGCGCCGCCTGACGGCCCGCTGCGTGACTTCCAGCGCCCGTCGGTGTATCTCCTGCTCCTCGTCGTCGGTCTGATGACGTTCATCGGTACGAGCACGTACGCGGGACGTCACCTCTTCCACGCCTACATGGTCCCGACTGCGAGCATGCAGCCGACGGTGCGACGCGGGGATCGGGTACTCGCGAACGTCCGGCGCTATCGCTCCGGTCCGATCCAACGCGGTGACACCGTCGTCTTCGTCGCGCCCGATTCCGACGAGGAATACGTCAAGCGCGTGATCGGACTGCCGGGCGAGCGCGTGCGGGGGCGACGCGGAGAGATCCTGATCGACGGCGAGCCGCTCCCGCTTACCGACGTCGCCGATCTCGGAGCGCGTGAGACCGCCGGAGGGCGAACGTACGCCGTGCTTCCGGGCCGGAGCTTCGCCGCGATTGTGGTGCCGGACGACTGCTTCTTCGTCCTCGGCGACAACCGCGCGGCGTCGCGGGACAGTCGGCATTTCGGCGCGGTCCCGCGCACGCGGATCCGCGGCAGCGTCGAGTACCGGTTCTGGTCGACCGACCCGCTTAGCCCGATCGGTCTGATCGACTGAGCCGGAGCGTCGTGCAGTGCCGCGCGGGGAGAGGCCGGATCCGCCTGTGTTGGCTCCGCGTCTCTTGTGACCTCTACGTGGCGCGCCTGATGCTCGGTGTCAGATCAAGAGGGCCCCTTGTTCGAGGGCCTTGCCGTGGCGGTCGAGGATCTCAAGGACCTGGTTGACGGCGGGGTCGGCGCGGCGGCGGACGGTGGCCAGGAGGTCGGCGGAGGTTTGGAGGAGGTCGGGGCGGCCGTAGCGGCGGACGCGGTCTTCGAAGTCGTCGAGGTCGGTGGGGATGTGGAGTGTGACGCGGGGGCCGAGGGCCTGGCGGAGGCGGAGGTATTCGTCGAGGCCGACGGGGTCGTAATCGCCCATGTGGAGGATCTGCGCGTCGTCGAGGGTCGTGAGCCAATCGATGACGCGTGTGGATAGACGGCCAGCGGCGTAGAGCGCTGCGTCGAGAGCCGGGAGCAGTTCGTCCACGTGCAGGAAGACCTCGAAGTTCTCGACGATGGCGAAGGTGCCGCTGAAGTGCCACGTGTACTCCTCGCTGAGCAGGGCTGACGCGACGCCACTGGCGCGTGTGGTGTCCGCGAGATGCAGTGTGACGCCGGGGCGCATGACGCATGGCTCGGCGGTGACCGTGGGGCCGTGCGTCAGGACGGCGTCGCCGAAGCCGCGCAGCAGGAGCGGCTCGGCTTCGAGTTGGCGACCGCGTTTCGAGTGGCCGACGTGCGACAGCGACGTGGCGCGCGGGGGCAGGTCGTCGTCTGCGTCCACGCTGAGTCCGGAGGGGTAGCGCGCAGCGATCCACGTGCGCAGTGCGGACTCGTCGGCGATGGTCACACGACGTCCGCGGCCGGCGCGCTCTTCGCGTAGCACGCCGGTACGAAAGAGCGGCCCGAGTGTGACGCGGGCGCGCTCTGAGAGCTTCGACGCGGCGAGCGTTCCCTCTCGCAGCAGTTCGAGGAGGCGACCGGCGAGTGCGTCAGGTTGCATCGTCGGGGGGCGGCGCGGGTGCGTCGGTCGTGTCGGGATGGTGGATCGTGAGGCGGGCGGCGTCGTCGAGGACCAGACCGCCCTTGGCGTTCGGGATGAGGAAGTAGAGGCGCTCGACGCAATCGCGCGCTTCGGGGCTGGCGACGACGGGCACGAAACCCATGGCCTTGGCGTGTTCGATCAAAGCGCGCAGGTTCTTGTCGTCGAGGGTGGCGACCTCGTCGAGGAAGAAGGGCATCGAGACGTCTGTGTCGGCGAGCAGCATCTTCAGGAGTTCGAGGTGGACGAGCACTTTGATGGTCGTGCTAGTGCCCTGGGACTCGATCTGACTCAGCGACGCGAACGTCTTCTCGCGGCCGTTGCGATCGACGATCCGGAAGCGAATGCCAAAGAGCTGGTGGACGTCGATCTCGGGGCGATCTTCGAGCCATCTCTGCACATCGGCGTAGGCGCGCGTGCGCCCTCCGGCGGCGCCGAAGAGCGGGGCTTCGTCGAGATCGACGACGGCGCGTAGACGTGCGATCAGATCGTCCTGGCGGACGAGCAAGACCTCCACACGTTCGAGGTTCGAGACCTTGCGGAGAGCGAGTGCGCGATTGAGCTTGCGGACGTGGTCGCCGAGGGAGTCCACACCGCGCAGGAGTCCGTTGAAGCGCGACTTGACCGTGGTGACGATCTTCGACCACATCTCCTGCACGGCGGCTTCGCGGTCGGGGATGGCGTCGAGCGCGTCGCGCAGAGTGGCGATGGTCTCGTCCTCGGTGGCCCGGCGGTAGCGGCCGCTCGTCTCGGTCTCGACCTCGCGGGATGCGTGTTCGAAGCGGCCGTGCGCGCGGCGCTCGCGGTCGCGTCCGCGCTCGTAGCGGTCGAGTTGCTCGTCGAGTGGTGTGTCGAGCTGTCCGTCGAGTGGGCCCGTCGACCGACCGGCGTCGGCGGTGGAGGGGGCGTCGATCGCCGAGGGCTCGGCGCGACCCGAAACTTCGGCCTCCTCGGCTTCCCCGGCGTTCGCGTGCTCCTCGGGAGCGCCCGCGTGCGCCGGGCACCATTCCGACGGCGGCGGGACGAGGCGCGACGTGCGCGCCGTGAGGTCGGCGACGCGCGTCTCGGCGGCACGTGCCTCGCGCTCTGCGTTGGCCGCCGCGACGTGGGCCGCCTCGACGCGCATGCGGGCGGTATCCTGTGCTTTCGAGACGCCCGCGAGTTCTGCGCGGAGGCTCTCACGTAGGGCGGTCTTTGCCTCGCGTGATTCCTCGTTGCGTTGCCATTCTTCGAAGTGGATGCGACGCGCACGACGCACGCCGAGCTCGGTGTCGAAGCCCGCTGCCTCGCGGCGCAACTCCTCTATCCGTTCGAGATCCGCGAGACGGCGCGACACCTCGTCGATTTCCTTCTGCGTTCCCGTGAGTCGCGTGCGGACCGTCTCCAGGTCTTCGTAGTCGGCGAAGGGGGAGGCGTCGCCGAGCGCGTCGGCGGGGATGCGGAGGCCAGCGCCATGGAACGCGCCGTTGGTGAAGTGCGCTGCGATCTCGCGAAGCCGCTTGTCGAGCGCCTTCGCGTCGTCGATCTCAATGCCGCCCTCGGCGATGAAAGCGCCGAGGAGAGCGGGGTTGAGGAGACGGAACACTTCGGCGAGCGTGGCCTCGTCGAGTGCGGATTCCGTGCGCAGCCAGGTGACGACGGCCTCGGAGAAGCGCTCGACGAGCGCTGCGTCGCGTGTCGCGTCGGACTTGAGCGAGCGGAGGCGTTGCGCGAGGTGCGCGCGATCGCCGGTCTGGGACTGACTGATGCGGGCTCCGAGCGCGTCGCGGCGGCGTTGCAACTCGACGACGGCCTGGGCCTCGAGTTGCGGCTGAAAGTCCTTGAAGCGCTCGCGTTGCGTGTCCAGATCGGTCAGGAAGGCGACCACGCGCCCTTCGTCGCCAGCGAGCGATTGGAGACGTGCGCCGAGTTCCTGAAACTCCTCTTTGGCGCTGGTGGCGATGTCGTTCGCGGTCTGCGTGCGTGCCTTCGACGCGAGGATGGTGGCGGCGAGCCCGGCGCGTTCGGTGCCGAGTGCGACGTCCAGTGCGCGCCAGCGGGCGACGAGTTCGTTGCGGATCACGCAGCGCTCGTCGAAGGCCTCGACCAACCCGTCGAGCTGGGGCTTCACGCGTTTCAGGCGCTCGACCCGTTCGAGTTGGCGTGTCAGCTTGTCGTAGAGACCTGCCACCTCGCTACGCAGGTCCACGCGGCGGTCGCGCGGGTCGATGCGTGCGCCGTCGACGAAGAGGTTCTTGAGGTCGTTCTGGTCCAAGCGGGCCAGCCGCAGCAGGTTGCGGAAGAGAACGTGGAAGCTGCCGTACGCAGATGTGCGCCGCAGTGGAAGGATGTGCAGTGGTGCGCGTCCGCCGGTGGACGTCCCGAGGAGACTCTTACGCAGCCCCTGCGCTTCGAGTGTGTCCATGTCGAACTCGACGAGGCGGGTGCGGATCTCCTCCCACGTGCGCACGGATCCGTTGTCGATGAAGTGCTCGCGCGCGTAGGCGCCGCGGTAGACGAGGCGCTGGAACTCGTAGCCGCGCGCGGGCCCGAGCCCGCGGATGGCGACGACCTGCAATCCACTCGGCGTGTCGCATTCGAAGAGGACGAAGCTATTCGACTCGGGGAAGTAGTGGCGGCGCGTGTCGGGGGATGGATGCGCAAAGTGCATCCGGTCGATGCGGTCGATGTAGAGGAATTGGAGCGCCGCGATCAGCGACGTCTTCCCCGCGTTGTTGGGCGCGACGAGATGGACGGCCTCGTCGAGTTCCAGCTCCGCGTAGTCGTAGCCCGCGGAACGGATGAGAATGAGGCGACGGGGACCGACTCCGGCGCTCATGACGCGCTCCCGCCGGGCGTGTCGGCGTCCGTGTCGTCACCGGTCTCCGTGTCGGCGTTGCGACCGTGGGACTCGTGCTCTTCCAGCACGTCGCGGCAGAGGTCGAGGAAGCGCCAGGCCGCGACGCGGAAACGGAAGCGTTCGTCGTCGATGCGTTCTGTGAAACCGAGTCGCTCCATGCGCTTCAGGACATCGGTGAGTGCATCGGGAGTCGGGATTCCGACCTCGGCCATGCAGGCGCGCCAGCTCTCGCGCGTGAAGTGCGGCAACTCGGCGATGCGGTGTCCCGCGGTGTCGAAGACTGTGTCCTCCAGGTCGCGTCCGTCGTCGGACCAGGCCTCGACGAGCACGAAGAAGAAGACCGCCTGCGCGGAGGCTTCTTTGCCGAGATCGGCGTCCGAGCGGAAGTAGCAGAAGCCGCGCGCGTGATCGACCAGATCGAAGCCGAGCGCGGCGAAGAGCCGGGTGTAGTCGCTCATCCGATCGCGGAGAGCGAGATAGAGCGCGCCGTCTTCCGCGCAGACATGACGTCCGCTGCGCAGGCGCTCGAAGAGATCCTGGAGATGGGTCAGGTCGGCGAGGCTGTCGCCTATGCGGTCGTCGCTCATACGGGGGCGCGCTCCAGATCGGTTTCCTCGATGCTCATGCGCTTCAATCGGACGGGGCGCGCGCGCAGTTCGACGTCGCGCCCTGCGTAGCGTTGCTCGGGACGTTTCGCACTCGTGTCCACGCGTCCGAACTCGCCCGAGACGATGCGTCCGTAGGCGCGCAACTGGGTCTTGAGCGGGGCGTCCTTCCAGTGTTCGAGCACGAGCGCCAGGACGTCGTCAATCGGGGCGCGTTCGAAGAGTGCCGCTGCGAGTTCGGCGCGCGGGATGAGCGGTTGCGGCGGCGTCGTTTGGGATGGCGCGATCTCGTAACGGCCGGCCGGTTCGTATCCGACGAGCGCGGCCAGGCGCGCGCGGAGGCGCTCGTCGGAGACCAGCGAGCGCGGGCGCCAGCCGGCGATGCAGAGGCGGGCTTCGAGACGCAGGGCCGCGGCGCCTTCGGTGCGGATCGCGGAGAGTGCCAGTGCCGCACCGCGCACCCAGAACGTCTCGCGCCGCAGGCGCTCGTAGAGCGGAGCCACTTCGTGCAACGCGGTCAGGAGGTCGGCGACGATGTCGCCGCGGATGCGCGTGAGGCGCGCTTCCGCGCGGCGCACGCTCTTCGTCAGCGGTCCGTGTGCGGCGAACTCGGTGGCCGTGGTCGCGAGGACGTGCTGTAGGGCGTCGAGCCGTTGTTGGACGGGGCCGTGGATCGCGACCAGGTCCTCGAGGGGCCGCAGATAGCCCTCCATCAGTCGTCGCACGATCTCGAAGCGTTCGACGGCGGTCATCGTCTCGGCGCCGGTGCGGACGGTGCGGACCTCGGAGACGACGGCCTCGCGGTTGGCGAGCGAGAGGCTCGCGAGCGACTCGAGGCTGTGGTCCAGATCGCGGACGGCGAACGAAGCTGTGCTGACTTCGCCCACCTCGATCGCGCTCTCGATCTCGGCGCGTAGGCGGTCGAGAGCCGCGAGGTGTCCGCGCACGACCTCGGTACTCGCGATGCGCTGACGCTTCAGCAGCCATCCGAGGAGTTCCGCGATGGGCCGCGATAACTCGAATACGTTGTCGGCGTCGGGGGCGGGCCGCAGCATGTCGAGCTCTTCGAGGCGGCGCCGGATGTGCTCGGGGCTGGGATCGTCCTCGCCGCGATGGCGCTCGATCAGGGCGTGCAGCAAACCCTCGTCAACCGCTTGCCGGTCGAAGAGATCGACGAGCAGCGCGTCGTTCTGCGACGCGAATTGGAAGAACGCGTGAGGGGAAACGGCCATCCCGGGCAATCCTCCCTGTTCGTCCTTGATGCCATCTCTCGGGTCGTCGGTGCACCCGGTCGTTCACCTACGCGGTGGGGGCGGATGCCGGGCTCGCGACCGCGCGCGCGGTCACGAGACGGAGAACCGAGGCTATCCGGCAGGGGTGACACTCGGCGACGTCCGATTGTGGCTGGACGTGCGCAGGCGGGCACCGCATCCGTTACAAGGGACGTTCATGGTGTGTTGCTCTTACCGCTGCCGTTCGATCGTGCGCCGTTCGTTGCCGGGCGGTGCGCCGTGACGTCTGCCTTGCGTCGCGAACTGACCCGGGCGGCCTGCGTGGCCGCGGTCGGTCTGGGACTGGGCGTGGCCTTGGCGGCCGGGTGTCAGCGGCACGCAGTGGTCGGGGTGGCGACCTGGCTCAGCGGTGGGCGCGCGTGGATGCGGCCGGTCGTGGCGGTGCCCGCGCTCCCGGAGGACGAGCGGCTCGCCGCCGATCGGATGTTGCTGCCGGAGCTCCGCGCACTTGTCCGTGAGGGGCGTGCGGTCGATGCGCTCGCGCGGGCAGAGACGTACGTTGCGTCCGGCGAGTCCTCGCTCCTGATGCGTGTCGAGGCGAAGGCCCTGTCGAGGGTGGTGGAGGGGCGGGAGCGTGGCGCGCCGCGCGCGTCGTCAGAGGCCGGTGATCGGGCTGCGGTCTCCGTGCAGCGGGACCCTGCGTTCGTGGATACGCTCTTTGCCTTCACGCCGGACGGACTGGGAGTGCGCGGTGATCCTGGTCGCGAACATGCCGCTGCGTTCCTCTGGGAAGTGCTCATCGAAGGCGGCGTCGAGAAGGGGCTCCGGGACGAAGTCGTCGCTGCTCTCGCAGATCGGATCGGTGACGATGCCGGCGCGCTTGTCGGTGTACTGTCTGTGCTCGGCTCGCTCCGTACGTTGGTCACGGATGAGCCTGAGACGTGGCCTCTGACGCAGGCTCTCGCGAACTTGGACGGCCTCGTCTGCCAAGCGGTACTCGATCGAGCGGATGCGACGCCGCTCCGTGGTGGACTCGCGGAGGCTGCGCGTGACGGTGCGCGTTCGGTGCGCGAGCGGGCCTTCGCCGCGATGGCGTTGGCGCAACTTGCCGATCTGCCGGTGGCGCTCGGGCGCGCGCTGCCGCTCGACGATGCCGAGGCGGCGGCGTATCCGATCGCGGCGACCCTGGCAGCGTGGGAGAGCGTGCGGGGACTTCCGGTACACGCTGCGTTCGTGATGCGGATCCGGATTGCGCTTCGCGAACTCCGTCGCCCGGAGAGCGATGGCGCGTCCGTCGAGGTCGGCACGACGACCGACACCTTGCGGACTTGGTTGCGAGCTCACCTCGGCGGTGTAAGGGGCGGCCCACGGGGTCGTCTCGTCGAGGTCGCCGATCGCATCGTGGCGGGAGAGCTCGATCCGCTGGAGCATCTCACGGCGTCACTTTCCGATGCGTACGCGGACTCTCCCGCGGATGTGCTCCGTGCGATGGAGAAAGACACGGCGCTGCGCCTTCCTCTCCACCATCTCCTCACGTTGCAAGGCGCGGCCGGTACGTCGCGGGCACCGCAGAGAACTGCGTGGACGCAGTGGTCGGGCATCGTCATGGCGTGGCGTCGCGTACTCGGATTCGCGGATGCGCCCTGGATCTTGCGGGTTGCGCGACTCGATCGCCGGCTCGACGGTCTGACGCTCGTGGACGAGACACGACACGAGGTCTTCGCCGGGCAGCAGGTCGTGCTCTCGTGGACCGGGAGATTCCGGGATGACACGCGTCCGTCATTGACCTGGGATCCGCCGGGGACGCTGGTCGAGTCGGCTCCCTGTGGCGATGTGAGGTCGCTGCTGCGCATGACGCTGACGTGGAGCGATGACGGGGCGCGCGTCACTCTGAACGCCGTGGAGTCGGTGACGCGCTACCCGGGCGGCGGGAGTGCGCAGAGTATGTCGGGCGGGAACTGGCAGGCGCGGTTGCCGATGGTTCTGACGCCGTTCGCCGGTTCGCCCACGACGGAGAGCCGGCGCGCGTTCCTGATCACGGCGGAGCCGACGGTCGGCGTCGGTGTGGATGGTGTGGACTCGGAGGAGGGCGTGAGTGACTTGGAGGACTTCACGCTGGACGACTGGCGGCGTCGCGCGCTCGCCTCGTTTGCGAGAGCGGAGGGGAGTGTGAGACGGCTGGGCGCGCGGTTCGCGCGGAGGGACTCGTTGCAGGCGATCGGCAGCGCGTTCGCGTTGCTTCGACCGGAGTTCGACTACGCTCGACTGGATGCGCTCTGGCCCGTGACCCGATCGTCGAACTCCACGTTCTCACGCGCGATGGCCTTCGCCGGGCAGCGCGTGCTGGTGGTGGATACACCGGGCGGACAGCCGACTCCGAGTGAAGCCGCGCGGGCGCTCTATCGACGCGATGTCGCCGAGTTGGCTCTCGACGCGCCGGTGAAGGAGGTTCGCGACGCGATGGCGTGGCTGCTCAGCAGCGAGAAGCGGCCGCGCGGTGCTCTGGCCGACGAGTTGATCGAGTTTGCTGCCGCGGAGCCGGGGCGTCTGCCCGATGCGGTGGTGGTGGCGGCGAAGGCAGCTCTCGCGAAGGACGCGGCACGCAGCGGAGACTACATATTCAGGAACACTGCGTACGTTCTGTGGGGACTTGGGGCGATGTTCCTGTTCGCGACGATTGTGCGCTTGAGGCGACCGCATGGCGCGCGGGGTACGGCGGCGATGCTCTTGGTCGTGGCCATCTTGATTGCGGAGATGCGCATCGTGATCGGTGGCGTGGACTACCTGCCCGCGTCGGCCGGTTGGGCGCTTGCGGCGCTGGCTGTCTGGTGTGTCGGGCGCGGGCGGGCGGAGAACCAGGTGCGCGTCGCGGCCGGTGCGTTCGCGGTCGCGGCGGTGGGGAGCGTGCTCGGGACGTTCGTCGGCGTGATGGCGGAGATTGTGTCGTCGGTGGCGGCGTTGGTCGGGTGTCTGGCGATCGCGGCGTTGACTCCCGCGCTGCTGCGTGGGCTGGCGCCGCGAGGGACGCGCGACACGGCTCCGCGGCGTCCGGTGCGCGGATCGGGTTGGCGGCTTGCGGTGCGCGCGACGGTCGGTGCGTTACTGGCAGGGGGAGTCGTGATCGTGGCCATGTCCCAGAGTGGCGGACGTTCGGCTGCGGTCATGTTGTTTGCCGCGCCGGTCTTGGCGCTCTGTGGTGGGGTCGTCCTGTGGCGCATCCATCTGGCGCGCGGCGACAGGGCGACCGCGCTGCCGCTGCTCTTCGTCGTCGGACTCGCCGTCCCGACGTTGGTTCTTCTGTGCGGGCAGGTGGGCGTGCGTCTCTGGCCGGATGCGGGATCGCGGATGTTGCCGGATCCGTTGGACTCGATCGCGTACACGTCGATGGCTGCGGCGCTGGCGTTCGTTCTGCTGCGCAACCTCGACGCGGCGCGAGTCCGAGGGCGCGCGGACGCGGCGCATGCGGCGGCATCTGATTGATGCTGCCGAGTGGCGTTCTGGGGAGTGGATCTGCCTGGAGAGAGCGTCGTCTCTCGGATCGTACCCTCCGTGGGCGTCGGCGGGCTACGTTGCCTCGACAAGAGACGTCGTTGCTCCGCCGCCGACTGGGGACGGCGGGGCGTCTTCTCGAGTTCGCCGGAGATGCCCCGTGGTCCCCGTCGAGCGGCGGACCGAGGGCGTCGCAGTCGCTGAGCCAGTTGGACCGCCCCTCGCCGGGTACCATCCACGTCAAACTCGCGGCCTCGTCATGGCTCTGATCCAATGCCGCAGTGTTGCCGCTCAGAAGTGAACCTGATGGATGGAGACTACGTCGATGACGTCGCAACCTCTGTCCGGTAGAGCGAGCGCGAGCATCGCTGCCGTGGCCTGTCTCTTGATCGGTGCGTCTTGGTCCGTGGCCGTCCTCGACGACGTCGTTGATGCCGCCGACGCCCCGTCGATCTTCGTCGTCGACATGCACTCGCACACTGAACCCGGTCCACATGCCGGGGACAACGGGAAGGAGTCGCTTGCGTCGCAGGCCGAGCGCGGTCGCGCTGCCGGGTATCACGCGGTCTTCCACACGCCGCATTCGGATCTGATCACCGACGCGCAGTCGTGGGCAGATCAGCAGGCCTACGAGCGCGACGGCGATTGGGCGCTCACGCGCTATCTCGGGGAAGAGGTCACGGTCGAGAAGGGGCCGCAGTGGGGCAAGGCGACGGGACGTGCGAACAACGATCATCTGGGCGTCGTGGGACAGGACGCATACATCGATCATGCACTGCCGATGAAGGCGTCGTGCGAACGGGCGCACGCCGCGGGCGCCGTCGTGACGCTGAACCATCCCGGTCCGGGGCCGTCGATGTGGGAGGCCGGGTACTGGGATCGTCCGGGGCTGCGGGACAAGATAGACGCGATCGAGGTCTGCAACGGGCAGATCATGCACGTGTTGCCGCTCGACTCGTTCGCGCTGTACTTGCGGGCGACGAAGTACAGCGGATGGGGCGTCAAACTCGCGGCGGTCGGCGGGACGGACTCTCACTCACCAACGGCTGTCCCCGAGATCGCGACACTGATCGTGGCGGCGAGCGATGCCGAGACGGACCTCGTCGAAGCGGTGCGGCTACGCAAGACGTACGTGGCGTATCGGCTCCTCGATCTACGTCTGCGTTGCGACCAACTCGGGGAGACGCTCTTGACCGGCGACGTCGATCTCGCGTTGGATCTCTCGCGGAAGGTGAAGCGGATCACGCTCTATCGCGAGGGGCGCTCGATCCAGAATTGGACCGACACGGACCACGCGGAGTTCAAGGAGACGATCACGGAAAACGCCGCGTACGCGTGGCGGGTGATGGACGGCAAGGCGCGCGCGTACTCCTCAGCGATCTGGTACGAGCCGGAGCCAATCGCGTTGCCGGATCTCGTCGTGGACATGGACGAGTGTGCGCTGCGCGGTCGCAAACTGACGGTCGGTGTTGCGAATGTCGGTCGGGTAGCCGCGCGGGACGTCGTCGTCGAGGCGTGGTCCGGATTTTCGAAATCCGGTACCGAGACGGGCGCGGGGACGAATCTGCTTGGGCGGCATACGTTTGCCGACGTGGCGGTGGACGGCCGCGCGCAGATCGTCTTCACGTTGAAGTCCAAGCCGACGCGCGCCGTCTTCATCCGTGTCGATCCCGAGGGCTACGGGCTCGACGACGAAGACGCGATCCCGGAACTCGACGAACGCAACAACTGCGCGCTGCTTCATCCCTCGCGGTAGCGCGGTGTCAGCTATCCGCCGAAGATCGACGCTCCCCACGTGGCGATGCCGCCGAGATGGGACGTCACGACGAGGAGTCCGATCGTTGCGGCGAGGGCGAGTCGGTAGCCCAGTATCGGGGCGTCGTCGGGCGGCAGTCGTCGGACGCGCACTGCGAGTTGGCACGTGGCGAGTGCGAAGAGACTCGTCGCGATGCCGAGCCAGCGATGCGTCGTGAGGGCGTAGCCGAGATCCGCCGCGAAGAGCCAGCCCGAGAGCGCCGCGCCGCACGAGCCGACTGTCCCGACCAGCAGGCAGAACTCGGCGGCCGCGCGGTAGCGATCGTCACGACGCAGGACGAAGAGGATCTCTGCGAGGGCAGCCGCGAGTAGAAGCCCGATCGGGAAGTGGATGACGAGCGGATGCCATTGCCCGCCCCAGTGGACGAGGGCGGAGGTCTCCTCGATGGCGGGCAGCGGTGGCAGCACGCTCGGGTCAATCGGGCCGGGAGGCGCGCCGTCCTCGATCCACGTGCGCACGGCACTGCGTTCGGCGTCGCTGAGGGCCGCTTCGTACCCTGGAGGAGGCATCGAGCCGTCCGCGATCACCGTCCACAGAGACGACTTATCGGGCTGCCCGCGGACGACGTACTCTCCCGCCCGCGAGAGGCGGTGGAGGTCCAGGATGAACCCAAAATCGCCCTTCGGTCGTTCGGAGCGCGCGCTGTGACACGCGGAGCACGTCTCGGCGAAGACCGCGTAGGCGTCCTGCGCTGTCCCGGTGATCGCGACGGCGTTCAGGGCGGCGGCGCGATCGGAGTCCTCAGGAGCGTTCGCCGCCACGTCGTCGGGGCGAGCCTGCATGCCCGTCAGGGAGACGAGCAGGAGGAGCAGGGCGGCGGTGGCGAGCAGTCGGCGCATGTGGACTCAGGGACGGAGACCCAGTTCGAGGGGGCATCGTGGTCGCGACACAGTACGCTGGGCGCGAATCCCGCCGGAGTGTAAACTCGGCTCGTCCGTGACTGCCCGCGCCTGGGCCCAGGCTGACTCTATGATCCACCGTTCGAAAACGCGCACGCATCCGTGCAGCAACCGAAGGCGTCGCGCCCACAAGCCATCACGATGAGCAGGGGAGTCGCTCTGTCGATCGCCGCCGTGCTCGCCGCGGGGGGGGGCGCGTACCTGGTCCTCTCGGGAGGGACGGGTGGACAGCCGTCCGATTCTGGCGTCGTGCTGCCCGTCGTCCCGGTCGTGCGCACCGCCGGGGCCGACGCGTGCAAGAGTTGTCACGCCGAGATCGTCGCCGAGTGGCAGACGTCGCCGCATGGGCGGACCGGTATCCCGCTTGCGACCCCAGACGGCGGGGCCGATCTTGCGATCGGGTCGAGCTGGATGCAGGCGTACCTGCGCAAGGACGCGTCGGGATTGCACCGGGTCGTCGCGCAATGCTTCGAGATCGACACGGGCAAGTGGCATTCCGTCGACGATGTGATGGACGCGATCCAGGGGCCGCTCATGCCGGAGGAGCATGGCCAGCGTCCACCGCGTCGCACCGAGTTGCGCAGTTTCGAGCGCGATTGCTCGGGGTGTCACGTCAGCGGCACGCGCGTGCGCTTCGATGCGGAGTCGGGGCAGATGAAGGGTGGTTGGCGCGCGGCTTCGATCGACTGCGAGGCGTGCCACGGCGCAGCGCTCGCGCACGTCGAAGCGTGGGCGGAGATGGACGACAGCGAGCCGCTCCCCGATCTCGAGCGACTCGATGCGCGGACGTCGACGGTCGTGTGCGCGCGCTGTCATGGCGGATCGCCGGTCGGGTCCGACTTCACCCTGGAAGCTGCGAAGAATTGGATCGCTCGGCCCCGCACGGGCGCCGGCGTGTATTCGCATGGCGCCGCGACGGGGCAGATCTATCAGGCCGATTCATTCATGCGCAGTGCATGCCACCTGGAGGGGGAACTGACGTGCAGCGGCTGCCATCAGTGGCACGGAGGTGGGTTGCGGCATACCGAACACGCCGACGCGATGTGCACGCGTTGTCATGCCGAAGAAGGAACGCGCGAGCACACCCACCATGCCTCGGACAACGACGGCGGTCGGTGTGTCAGTTGTCATATGCCACGGTTGCTGCCGGGGCTCCTCGCGCATCAGCGGGATCATCGGATCTCGTCGCCTCTGCCGGCGGTGCCGGAGACTCCCGACGCCTGCACGGCGTGCCACAAGGACAAGGACAAGCCGTGGGCGGCAGAGTGGACGGAGAAGTGGTGGGGGCCTCCCGACGCGCGCACGGTCGAAGCCATACGAGGCATCGAACTCGCGCGCGGCGGTGACATGCAGGCAGCGCGCCCGTACCTCGAACGGGCCCGCACGAGTCCCGAGCCATTCTATCGGTGGGCGGCGGCGCGCTGGACCATGGATGCGTCGCTGATCGCCAACGACGAATTCGAACAAGGGCGCTTTCTCGCACTCGAGATCGCCGCGCGCCGGTCCGATGGCGAGGCGATCTTGCGAAAGGGTCTGAGCGATCAATCGCCCGTCCTGCGCGCACTTGCGTATGTGTTCCTCGCGCAGCGCGGGCCGGTCGCGATGCAGCCTCCGCTGGCCGATCTCGAGATCGCTGCGCGACTCTCGCGAGAGTTGTCGGCTGTGCGCGTGATGCTGGCCCGGACGTACCTGGCGCGCGATCGGATCGCCGACGCGATCGACCTGCTCGAAGAGACGGTCGTCTTCAGGGATCGGGACCCGGATGCGTGGCTCGTTCTCGCCGGGGCGTATACGCTTGCTCGGCGCGACGCTGCCGCTGCGGCCGCCGTGCGCCGTTGGAGTCCCCTCGTGCAGCCCATTCAGCATCTCGACGCGCTCATGCCGACCATCGTCAACATGGGCGAGTTCCCCCTGGCGCGCGCGATCCTCGCGTCGGTCGCGACCCATCTCCCGGACCCGATGCAGCGCTCCATCGCGGCCGATCGGCGGGCGCGTTTCGAGGCTCAGTTCGACGGCGGTGCAGAGGCGGGGAACGGGAAGCCGGGGGGCGGCCGATGACGCGCATCGCAGTCGTCTTGATCTTGCTCGGGTTGGGGGCGGTCGGTCTCGCGCTTTTCGGTGGCGATGGCGACGATCCGGCCCTCGCCGGTCGCGTCTCACGTGCGATCGAGAGTGCGACAGGGGGCGCCGATGCGCGTCCGCCGAGCGAACCGGAAACGCCGAAGAGTTGCGCGGGTTGCCACCGCGGCCGTCAGCCGGGCCTGCTCGCGCAATGGGACGAGAGCGTGCACGCCGCCGAGCGCGTGCGCTGTGAGGATTGTCATGGCGACGATCACGACGCGATCTTCGCCGCGGCGGGGCGCGTGCCGGCGAAGCAATGCCGTGTGTGTCACGAGAAGCAGACCGACGAGTTCCTGGCGAGCGCGCACAACGAGGCGTCGCGGAAGGCGCTCGAGAACGGACGCTTGCTCGCGCAGATCCCGGCGATGCAGCGCATCGGTTGCATGGGCTGCCACGACATGGGCGGCGGCGAAGAGGGCAGTTGTGGCGGGTGTCATGGCGCGCATCGGGCGTCGGCTGCCGATGCGCGTCGGCCCGAGGCGTGTGGAACGTGCCACATGGGGCCGGACCATCCGCATATCGAAGCGTGGGAGGCGTCGCCGCACGGCATCGCGTATCGCGCAAGTGGCGACGACGAGCGACAGTCGCCCAGTTGTGTCAGTTGCCACATGCCGCGCGGGACGCACGATGTCTCCCAGGGGCTGACGATTGGCTCGGCCGGATCGGGCGCTGTCCTGGTGGGGGAGCCGCAGCCGATCCCTATGCACACGATCACGCGCGAGGAAGCGGAGACGGAGCGCAAGCGGATGCTTGACCGCTGCACGCGCTGTCACACGCCGCGCGTGGCGCGGAACGCGTTGGAAGACGCCGACGCGATCAAGCGCGAAGCCGATCGGCTGGTGGGTGTCGCGGCGAAGATCGTGCAGGGTCTCTTCGAGGACAAGTTGCTCTACCCGATGCCAGCGGATCGTCCAGCGCATCCGACCGAGGGCCACACGTTGGTGCTCGGCGGACCGATGCTCTACGAGAATCACTCGGAGGCGGAGCGCATATTCTTCGACCTCTCGAAGTTCGCGCACGCGATCACGTTCAAGAGCGCGTACCACCAGGCCGCGGACCATATGCATTGGCTGGGCATCGCGCGGCTGAAGGCGTCGATCGTCGAGTTGAAGGCCGAAGCGCATCGATTGCGCGAGGGGCGCTGACTGAGCGCGTGGGTGCGTCTTCGGTGGATCGTACCCGGGCATCGGCGGTCCGTCTGGCTCGAACAAGAGAGCTCGTTGCTCCGCCGCTGACCGGGGACGGCGGCGCGTTGTCTTGAGTACCTCGGAGTCCCGGCGCCGTCCCGCGGTCCCCGTCGAGCGGCGGACCGAGGGCGTCGCCGCAGCCGAGCCAGTTTGGCCGCCCCTCGCCGGGTACCATCCACGTGAACGCTTCGTCCCGGCTGAACGCGGCATCGGCCGCCCCAGCTACTTCGCCAGTTCCTCGCGCAATCGTTCAACTTGCCGCCGAACCGCATGCGCAAGCGGGTCGAGCCGCAGTTTCATCTCGTACGCCGCGAGCGCGCCCACCTTGTCACCCGCAAGACTCCGCGCCGCCCCGAGGCGGAACCAACGCTTGTGATCGTCCGGGATGATGCGCGTCTCTTCCTCGAACACGGGAATGATCGCGTCGAGCAGCTTGTGATTCTTCCGCACGCGGGTCCACCCGAGGAGCGACGCGCGCGCGGCGGCGAACCGCACTGCCGGTTCATCGTCGGTGAGCGCTTCGAGCAGCTTCGCGTCGGCCACGTCGGCGGGAAGTGCAGCGAGCGCCGTGACCGCGCTGCGTCGGACCAGACTCTCGGGATCGTTCGTCGCGGCGAGGATCGCGTCGGCCCCGTCGTCGGGATACCGCGCAAGGAGTCGGACGGCGGACGCGCGGATCTCACGCGCGAGATCGCGATCCGTGATGACGGCGACGAGTTGTCCGACCGCGTCGGGCTCTCCAAGACGCGCGGCGGCAATCGCTTCCATCCACGGTGCCGGCGGCGCGGGATCGGGCCACCACTCGGCGAACGAAGCGGCGACGCGTTCCTTGTCGAGTTGCGGCGCGTCCTCGGGGGCTCCAATGCCGCCGGTATGACACCACGTACAGGCGTCCTGCGCGACGCGGTCCCCGCGCGCATTGATCCGCGGAATACTGATGCTGTGATCCGCGACGGCGCCGTGATGTCGCTCGACCGCGACAAAGGGCATGTGGCACGAGACGCAGCGCGTGCCGGAACTGCTGCCCTTGTGACGCGTGTGACCGGGAAGGTCGGTGCCGATGTCCTCGTGACAGCGCACGCAGAGGCCGCCCTCGCCTGGCTTCGCGCGGAGCTGTGAACGGATCTTCCCGCCGTGGGGCTCGTGACAATCGCGACACGTGAGTCCGCCCTCGTTGGCGCATTCGCTGACCGAAAACGGCAGCCCGTCGTAGATCAACTCGAGTGCGCGGCCCGACGGATCGACGCGCTCGGGATCGAGGAGGAGCGTCGGGTCGGCGTGGTCGTAGAGGTCGTCGCCGATCGTGAACCTCGCGCTGATGATCTCGGACTCCATATGACAGCGCGTGCAGACGGCTGTTGCGGCCACGCGTGGCAGTTTCTCGAGCCGGGCGAGTGCTGCGCCGGGTGCGTCGGGGTCGAGGTCACGCCATGCGTTGGTATGCGCGAGTCCGGGACCGTGGCATTCCTCGCAGTCGATGCCGAGTGCGCGCCAGGTGGAGCGGGGACCGTTGCCGTCGGCGTCGGGGACGGCGGCGCGTCGCCCGGATGTGTGGCAACCGCTGCAACGCGCGTCCCAGGAACGGTCCGCCCCGGTCCAGAATGACGCCTCGCCGGGAGCGACGACAGGCGGCGTGTCCCAGTCTTCGGACGAGCCGCCAAAGAGCAGATGCGTGTAGTCGAACCAACGGCCCGTGGGGGCTTCGAGCATCGACGGGAGAACCTGCAGGCGACCGTCGGGCAGAGTTGCGATGAACATCCGGATGCGCATGCGTCCCGCGACGTACGTGAGTTCGTAGGGCGTGGGTTCGCCGTCGGGGCCGAGTGTCTCGGCGATGTAGCGCTTGCCGTCGCGCTGGAAGTTCGTCGTGCCGGGCGGGTGCTCTGCCGGCTCACCCTTCACGACGGCGGGGGGCATGTTCTCGTCGGTCGCGCGCTCGAAGGAGTGGGCGTGGGAGGAGTCGCGCCATGCGGTGAACTCCTGCTTGTGGCATTCGGCGCAGGCGGCGGTCCCGGCGTAGGGGGCGGCGACGGTGCGGAGATTAGGATCGGCCGCGACGGAGTCTTCCGCTCCGCGCGCGGCGTCGGTCAGTGCGTTGCTTGTCAACGCGGCGGCGGTTGCGAGGGCAGCGACGAGCCCGATTGTGGCGCCGGTTTGGAGAGCTCTCGTGTGCATCGCCGGGGAGTCTAACAGGGCATGGCTGAGCCTGTGGCGATGCGATGCTCGGTGATTCGTCGTCGCCGGATGATCTAATGATATAGAGCAATAGAGCATGAGGTTGCGGGTCGATCCAAACAGCGGCGTTCCACTCGGTGTGCAGATCGCGCGTCAGGTGCGGCTGGCGATCGCCGCCGGTCGTCTCGCGGTGGGGGAGCGATTGCCGACCGCGCGTGATCTGGCGGCGGAGCTTGGGGTCAACTTTCACACCGTGCGCAAGGCGTACCAGCAGCTCGAAACGGATGGGCTGCTCTTGGTTGCGCGCGGACGGGGAACCAGTGTGGCGCCTGGCGCGCGGACGATGCGGGCGGCGGATCTGCGTTCTCTCGTTCGGGAGCATGTCGAGCGCCTGGCGGAGGACGTTGCGGGCGTCGAGGTCGATCCGGATCGTCTGCGCGAGTTGGTGGACGTCGAGATGCGCCGCGCGTTACGCGGCGGTAGCAGCGCTGGCAGTGGCCGGGGGAGCGAGTGATGAGTGACACACGTGACGTGGCCGGTGACGTGGCTGTGCGCGCGAGCGGATTGAAGAAGCGGATGGGGAAGACCGACGCGGTTATGGACGTCTCGCTCGACGTGCCGTTCGGGTCCGTGTTCGGGCTGATCGGACGTAACGGCGCGGGGAAGACGACGACCATCCGGATGCTGCTCGGGCTCTTGCGTCCGGATGCCGGTTCGTCGCAGGTGCTCGGTGAGGACTCGCTCTCGTTGTCGAAGGCCGCGCGGTTGCGGATCGGCTATCTCTCGGAAGAGTCGTTCCCGTATGACGACCTCTCGTTGCCGCGCACGTTGGAGTTCGTCAGTGCGTTCTTCCCCACGTGGGATTGGGATCTCTCCGAACGGCTGATGGAGCGTTTCGCGGTCCCGAACGACACGCCACTCGACGCGCTCTCGGCGGGGGAGCGGCGGAAAGCGGAACTCGTGCTCGTCCTTGCGCAGAACCCGGACCTCCTGATCCTGGACGATCCGGCGGCGGGTCTCGACACGCTGGTGCGGCGCGACTTCCTGTGGGCGGCGCTCAGTGTGGCGCGCGACGAGGGGAAGGCGGTGCTCTTCACGTCGCATGTGCTGACGGATGTCGAGCGCGTGGCGGACACGGTGGCCTTCCTGGAGAAGGGGCGTGTGCGGTTGATCTCGCCGCTCGACAACCTGAAGGCGCGGATGAAGCGGCTAGTCTTCATTGGGCATGCGCGCAACGGCGCGCGGCTGCTCGTGCCGGGCGAGATCACGCGGCGAAGAGAACGCGCGGATCTGCTCGTCGTGACGGAGCACTTCGACGAGCGAGAGACGGAGGCGCTGCGGGCGTCGTGGGGCGATGTGATCGTCGAGGATCTCAACCTGGAGGAGATTTTCATCGAGGTGCTGGGGCGCGGGCCGGAGACCGACGACGAGGCGCAGACGTGAGCCTGCTCGTCGATGCCGTCGCCTCCGCGCGCATTCTGTCGCGCTACCAGTCGTTGCGGATCGCGCAGCAGCGTGCGGGCGGCGACTACTGGGAGGGTCTGCAGCACGCGCTCTTGCGTTGCGGCATCCCAGCTCTGGCGCCCGCCATCGCCATGATCGGCCTTGCGTTCTCGACAAGAGAACTGCACATCGCCCTGACGGTCGTGCTCGGCGTGATGCTCTTGATGGTCTACGGCGGTGCCCGGTCGCGCATGAGCGCCTTCGATCTGTTGCGTCATCCGAGTCGCGGTGGTCTCGTCCTTGGTGCGACGCTGCATGCGGTCCCGTGGCTCGTGTGGTGCGGAGCGTGTTCAGCACTGGCGATCGCGTTGAGCGCGCCCGGAGCGCACACGAACGCTGCTGGAGTGATGGTTCTCGTCGCGGCGTTTCTGCTGCCGACCGTCGCGGCTCTTCGGGGGGCCTCTCGGCGCGTGCTCGAACGCTCTGGCGCGCGCGAGTTGGGGGTTCTACTGCCTGTGCTGGCATTCTTGGTGACGAGGTTTGCCACGGAGCATTGGCTGCCCGGCTACTCGTGGTGGGTGGTTGTCGCGTTCGTGGCCTTCTTGGGATTCGGCGCGATCGGATCCGGTGTCGTCGCTCCGATGCGCGAGCTTGCGTTCACCGCGGTCGTCTTCGTCTGTCTTGCATTCCCGGTCTCCGAGGCGGCGAGCAGCGCGCTTGTCGCCGGAGACGCCCGCGCGATGACGGTGGCGTCCGTCGTCCTGATTCTGAGTGTGGCGCTGATCGTCTCGGAACTCTTCGTGCAGGTGCGTCACGTCGATCGGATGGAAGTCGTTCGGTCGCGCGCGGCCGACGGCGACGCACCGCCATCGAGCTACGGACCGGTCGTGTTCCGGAAGGCGCGAGCCGGGGGCGGCATCGCTGCGGCGCGCATGCGCTACTACGTGGATCTGCACCTGCCGGATCCGACGAAGAAGCTGAGCTGGTGGAAGCGAGCGAGTGCGTGGACGGGGCCGGCAATCATGTTCCCTCTCATCTTCCTGCGCGGCCCGGTGCTGGCCGTGCTGGCCGTCACGCTCTCGGGGAGCGAAACGGGTGGAGTCGTGGTGATCAGCGCGTTGCTCGCCGCGTTCTGGGCGTCTCGCGCCACGTCGGTCGATATCGTCAGCTTCGAGGAGCGGCTCTGGCTGCTCGGCGTGGACTATCGCGACCAGGCCCTGCACGGATTGCGTTGCCTGTTCCTGGTGGGATTGCTCCCGACGTTGCTGGCCGCCGTCGTGACGCTACTCGTGCTCTCGCCATTCGACGCGGCGCGGCAGGCAACCGTGCTGCTCATCGTGTCCGCGTTCCTACTGCGCGCGGGCCTCGTCGGCCTGTGGCCGTTCCGCGAGGAGCACAGGGTCCGGCCAGCGCTCCTACTCACGACGCTCGCGATCGCCACGTTGGCGCTCGGGCCGGTGTGGTCCGGCGACGAACTCGCCTATGCGATCTACACCTGCGCCGGCCTCGGCACAATCGGCCTGGCCCTCCGCCTCCGACGACTGCGTAAGTCAATCAAGAAGGCCCCCCTCCGCGTCGCATAACCACACAGACCGGGTCGGCCTTGGGGCCCTATAGCCTCAACCGCAGCCGCAGTCTTCCCGACTCTGCCGCGTCGGGCCCACGATCGGCGGGCTGGTGTCGAGACTGTGCATCCGGAGATCTGCCGAGAGCCGAGTTGCCGAAGAGAGCGCCGGAATCGGGACACAGTTGAGGCTATAAGGCCCCAAGGCCGACCCGGTCTGGTCTGAATCGTTTGGGAATGCGTCTAAGAAGGGCCTGGGTGGTTCGTCTTGGGGTTGAAGAGTCGCCGGAGGTTGGCGACGCGGGCCGGGAGGCCGAATGACCGAGCAGCGGGAGATGGACGACGCGCGCTCCGCGAAGGCGGAGTGGATCGGAAGCGCCCTCGATGCGCACGAGGGGGCTCTGATTGCGTATGCCCATCGCATGCTCGGTGACGGCGAGAAGGCCCGCGACGTCGTGCAGGACGCGTTCCTGCGCCTCTGCCGGCAGGAGCCCGCGAATGTGGGCGATGTCCGCCGGTGGCTCTTCACGGTGTGCCGCAACAGGGCATTTGACGAACTGAGGAGGCGCAAGCACGTGGAAACCACAGTGGAAGCCAAGGTCATGAACGGAAAGGCGGATCACGGTCCCTCGCCCGATGTCGTTGTCGAGAGACGCGACGCGGCGCAGACGGCCATCGATGCGCTCAGCAATCTGCCCGCGAAGGAACGCGAGGTCATCCACCTCAAGTTTCGGGAGGGCATGAGCTACCGCGAGATCTCCGCCGTGACCGGGCATTCGCTCTCCCACGTCGGCGTCCTCATCCACACAGGTATGAAGCGGCTGCGCAGCCGCCTGGCACCCGCTTTCGGTGTCCAGGTGGCGAGCCGAGGAGTGGTCCGATGAAGCCCCACGACGACAGAATCGACAACCAGAACGAGAACGAGAACCAGCAGGGTGACAGCGAGATGGGCGTCACGAACGCGGCGCGTCTGACCGCGTATGCACTTGGCGAGATGGATGGCTCCGATTGCGCGTCCGAGCGCGCCGAGATCGAGGCGCTGATTGCTACTGACGACGCCGCTCGGGCCGTGGTCGAGGAGGTACGGGCGACGGCAGAGTTGCTCACGACCGGGTTTGCGAGCGAGTCTCCCGAGCTTCTCGAGCCAGTGGTTCGCGCGGAGGTCGTGCTCGTTGCGTCGGCAGCGTCCGCAACCGACGAAGCGCCCGCGCCTGCCGGGCGGATGCGGAGTCTGTGGCCGTTGGTGGGGGTGGCCGCGAGCATCGCGGGCGTCGTCTCGCTCGGCATGCACGCGGAGTCCGGCCCGGGGGCCAGCCCGCGAGGGGGCGCGCCGGAGTGGGCGCGTGCGACTCCGGGGGAGCATCCAGATCTGAGTGCCCAGCGCGATGCCCGGGAACGCGGTCGTGACGCCGAGATCTCGGCGGCATCTGCTGCCGAGGTGGCGAAGGCCGGCGCCGAGGGCAAGCGGTTGGTCTTGCGGCGATCGAACCAAGCTCTGGCAGAGCGCTCTCGCAAGCTCGAGGACTCGCGCCGCCAACTGGACGGGCGTAAGTCGAAGACGCGCCGGTTCGCGGAGGGCGCCGACAAATTCAGTGCGACCGCCAGCGGTGGGAAGATGGAGGTCATTGCGGCGCACGGAGCGGCCGCCGCGGTTCCCGTTCCTGGCGGCTCAAGCGCTCAAGGACCTCGTTCCAAGGGCGACAGCTCTGGCGTGTACGTTTTCGGCGCCGGTGGAGGAGCAGGCGGTGGCCACCTCTCCGTCGGTGCGATCGACGGTGCGGATGGAGGTCGTGCGTCCCCGGGCCCAGGCGCGGGATCGGGTGTTCGCCGCGTCGTTGATGGCCGGACGCGCGAGGCCGGTGGTCGCGGTGGTGCTGTGGACGGAGCGAGTGCACCGGTGCGCGAATTCGTCGGCCCGGTCGGCGGCGGGTATCGAGGGCCGCAGGGGGAAGTGCCACCGTCCAAGCCCGGCGCAGATACGGGGGCCGAACCAGCTTGGAGTTTCGGCGCACCAATCGTGACGCGCACAGCGATCGGCGTTCGTGACATCGAGAGCGACAGGAGCACGCTCCTCGTTGCTGGCAAGCCAATCGATACCATCGAGCTCACGGCGGAGACGCTCGATCGGATCAGAGTGGACCTCAAGAACGCGAACCCGCAGCACGTTGTGCGCTTCTTCTCGCGTGTCGATCAGACGTGGCGTGGGTTCCAGCGGCAGGGCAACGCCGAGTTGGCCGCGCGCTACAAACTGGTGGCCGAGCAAGCCGCGAGCGTACTCATTGAGTTGGAAGGCCGCGACGGCGAGTTCGAACGGGGCCAGCGGCTCCGCGACCGGCTCGGGCTGCGCTACGGCGTGCCCGGCACCGAGGAGTACACGCACCCCGGCGAGTCCACGTTCAACGACCCGGCCGACGATCCGCTCTCGACGTTCGCGGTTGATGTGGACACAGCGTCCTACGCCAACATGCGCCGCTTCCTCTCGAACGGTCAGATGCCTCCGGTGGCGTCCGTCCGCGTCGAGGAGATGGTCAATTACTTCTCATACAAGGACGCCGCGCCCTCGGGCGAGCACCCGATCGCGGCGTCGATCGAGACGGCTTCCTGCCCGTGGAATACGGACAACCGACTCGTGCGCATCGGGATCAAGGCGAAGACGATCACGGGGCCGCGCCCCGCGTCGAACCTCGTCTTCTTGATCGACGTGTCGGGGTCGATGCGACCCGCCGACAAGCTTCCCCTTCTGCAGCGCGCGATGGGCATGCTCGTCGACCAGATGGACGAGGGCGATCGCGTCGCGATCATCACCTACGCCAGCGACGCCAGTGTGGGCCTCCAGTCCACCGACGGTGCGAACAAGGACGCGATCAAGGCGGCGATCAACGGACTCGTCGCACGCGGTTCGACCAACGGTGGCGCCGGTATCCAGGACGCCTACGCGATGGCGCAGAAGCACTTCATCAAGGGTGGCGTCAATCGCGTCATTTTGGCATCCGACGGCGACTTCAACGCGGGCGTCACAGATCGCGACGCGCTCACGAAGATCATCGCGGAGAAGGCCAAGACGGGCGTCTTCCTGTCGATCCTCGGCGTCGGTACCGGGAACTTGAAGGACGCTACGCTCGAGGCGCTGGCCGATCGCGGGAACGGCAACTACCACTATCTCGATGGCGTGCGCGAGGGTCGGAAGGTGCTCGTCGAGGACCTCATGGGGACGGTGGTCACGGTCGCCAAGGACGTGAAGCTGCAGATCGAGTTCAATCCCGTGAAGGTCGGCGCGTATCGGCTGATCGGTTACGAGAACCGCGCACTCGCGGCAGCGGACTTCAACGACGACACGAAGGACGCGGGCGAGATGGGTGCAGGGCACACCGTCACGGCGCTCTATGAGATCGTCCCGAATGGCGGGAGTTTGACGAAGGGCGTCGATCCGCTGCGGTACCAGAGGGCGCCGGTGCGCGAGGCAACGGACGATGCGCACTCTGACGAGTTGCTCACGTTGAAGGTGCGCTACAAGCAGCCCGACGGCGAGACGAGTGTCGCGTTCGAACTGAGCGCGAAGGACTCGGATGCAGCGTTTGACACCGCGTCGGAGGACCTTCGCTGGTCGTCGGCCGTCGCGACGTTCGGGATGCTGCTCCGCGGCAGTCCCGCCGCAGCGGGGTCGAGTTTCGACGCCGTGCTCGAATTGGCGGGCAGTGCGATCGGCGAGGACAAGGGCGGTCGGCGCAGCGAATTCCTGGACCTGGTACTGAAGGCGAAGAAGCTCACCGGACGGTGAGTGACGCGGAGTCGTTTCGCGGACGCCGACGGGTGCACAGGCATTCGTCGGCGTTCTGATTCCGGAGGAGGGGGATTTCGGGCTGACTTCGGATCGATCGCGACGCCGGACAGACCGGGTCTCCTTTCGCGCCTGTTCACTGACGATTCAGTCCTTGCTCGCATGGCGTTGCTGCCCACTCGCCAGGTCGAAAAGGCGCGAAAGCAGACCCGGTCTGGGCCCTCGATCGTCTGGGCCCTCGATCGTCTGGGTCCTCGGCTCGTTTGGGCCATTGGCTTGCCGCTATCCGGCCACCATTTTGAGGCTACAAGGCCCCAAGGCCGACCCGGTCTGGGCTCTTGCCTACTTTGCGAGGCGGTTGCGCAGGGCTTCTGGCATCGGGGTTGATGTTCCGTCCGGGGCGACGCAGACCATCGTGACCGTTGCTTCGATTGCCGAGTCGCTGCCGCCGACGGGGACGAGACGGTGTTCCCACGTGAATGACGTGCGGCCGAAGCGGATGATCTTGCTCGTCATCGCGAAGCGGTCACAGATCCGCACTTGGGCGCGATAGGTGACGTCCTGGCGCAGCACCATCACGTGCACGTCGTAGTCGGCCGGGACCGAGAGGTAGGACATGCCGCGCTCGTGGAAGTAGACGAGACGGCCGTGTTCGAACCACTGGACCGCGACGGCCTGGTTCATGTGGCCGTATGAGTCCATCTCGTAGGATCGCGCCTCGACCTCGATCGTCGACGTGGGCGAGTCTGTGTCCATTGCGTCCATTGCGTCCGTCGTATCCATCGCAGGACGGCGCCTACGCGCGCTTCACCTTCACGGCGCAGAACTTGAACTCAGGGATCTTGCCGTATGGGTCGAGTGCGTCGGTGGTCAGAAGGTTGGCCGATGCCTCGCGGAAGTGGAACGGGATGAAGACCCCGCCGCGGGCTGTCTTGGTGCTGATGCGCAGTTGCAAGCGGATCGAGCCGCGGCGCGACGTCACGCGGATGAAGTCACCGCGCGTGAGACCAAGCTCTTCGCAGTCGAGGGGGTTCAGCTCGCAGACGGCGTTCGGCGCGATCTCGTCGAGCTTCTTCGCGCGGCGTGTCATCGAACCCGTGTGCCAGTGTTGCAGCATGCGGCCGGTGTTCAGGACGAAGGCGTACTCGTCGTCGGGGAGTTCGTCCGGAGGGATGACCTCGGCGGGCGCGAATTTGCCTCGGCCCGATGCGGTCGGGAAGCCGTCGCCGAAGAGCACGACCGTGCCGTCGCCGTTGTCCGGGTCCGGGCAGGGCCACAGCTTGCCGCGCCCTTTCAGGTGGCGGTAGCGCAGACCGTTGTAGGAACTCGTGAGTTCGCTGAACTCGACGAAGATGTCTTCGACGCTCGCGAACTTCTGCTCGTAGCCCATGCGGGTCATGAGGTCACAGAGGATCTCCCAGTCGAGACGCGCCTCGCCAGGCAGTTCGAGTGCTTCCTGTCCGAGTTGCACGCGACGATCCGAACTCGTGTACGTCCCGGTCTTCTCGAAGTAGGACGACGCGGGGAGGATCACGTCGGCGACCTCGGCCGTCTCGGTCAGGAAGATGTCCTGCACGACCAAGAAGTCGAGCGCGCAGAACGCATCGCGTGCGCGACCGACGTTCGGGTCCGAGAGGAACGGATTCTCGCCCATAACGTAGAGCCCCTTGAGCGATCCGTCCTCGGCGGCGTGTGCGAGTTCGACGACGGTCTTGCCGGTGTTCGGATCGAGTTCGACGCCCCACGCTGCCTCGAACTTTTCGCGCACCTCGGTGGATGTCACCGCCTGATAGTCGGGGTAGACGATCGGGATGAGGCCGGCGTCGGACGCGCCCTGCACGTTGTTCTGTCCGCGCAGCGGATGGAGGCCCGTTCCCGGGCGTCCCATGTTGCCCGTCAGCAAGACGAGGTTGATCAGCGAGCGCGCGTTGTCCGTGCCGTGGACGTGCTGGCTGATACCCATGCCCCAGAAGACGAGCATCGCCTTCGCGTTGCCGATCGTGCGCGCGACGTGGCGGATACGCTCCGGCTCGATGCCGCAGATCTTCGCCGCGATCTCGGGCGTGTAGCGCGCGACCAACTCGCGCAGTGCAGCGACGTTCTCCGTTCGCTCCGCGATGTACGCATCGTCTTGCAGATTCTCTTCGAGGATGACGTGCATCACGGCGTTGTAGAACGAGACGTCGGAGCCCGGCTTGATGCGCACGTACATGTACGCGTGATCGGCCAGGTTCGGGCGGCGCGGATCGACGATGATCAGCTTCGTCCCCTTCGCGGCTGCCTGCTTCATGAAGGTCGCGGCGACGGGATGGTTCGACGTCGTATTCGTGCCAGTCAGGAGCGCGACGTCGGAGTTCTCGATGTCGCGGTAGACGGTCGTGACGGCGCCCGACCCGATCGTCTCGAGCAGCGCGGCGACACTCGATGCGTGGCAGAGTCGCGTGCAGTGGTCCACGTTGTTTGTGCCGAAGACAGCGCGGATCATCTTCTGGAAGAGATACGCCTCTTCGTTGCTGCACTTCGCGCTCCCGAAGCCCGCGAGAGCGCCGCCGCCGTGCGCCGCCTTGATGCCGCCCAGCTTCTTCGCTACGAGATCGAGCGCCTCATCCCACGTCGCCTCGCGGAAGTGGCTGAGGAGATGGTCGTATTCGAAGAGCTCGCGACCGTCGCGCGTGCCGTCGGCCTTCCCCGACATATCGCCGGAGAGCGGCTGCTTCGGATACGCCGACTCTCGGCGGATAAGTGGCTTGGTCAGGCGATGGGGGTGCGACGCGTAATCGAAGCCGTAGCGGCCCTTCACGCAGAGCCGGCCCTCGGTATTCGAGTCCTCGCGACCCTGACTGGCGGCAACCTTGTTCGCCTCGCGATCGACGAGCAGCGTCACCGCGCAGCCGACGCCGCAGTACGGGCAGATCGAGTCGACCTCGTCGAGTTGCTTGTCGGGCGTGATCGGCACCGTCACGGTCTTGTTGACGAGCGCGCCCGTCGGACACGCCGCCGCGCACTCGCCGCAGTCGACGCACGTCGAGTCGCCCATCGGAGAGTCGAGGTCGAAGCCGATCCGCGCGAGGTAGCCCTTGCCGGTGCGGCCGATGACGTGGTTGCCCTGGATGTCGTCGCAGGCGCGCACACAGCGATCACAGAGGATGCAGGCCTGGTGATTGACGCTGATGACCGCCGAAGACTGGTCGGCGGGACGGCCGTTGCCGGCCGCGAAGCGCGATCGATCCGCACCCTGGTCGCGGGCCAACGCGAAGAGCTCGTCGTCGCCGCTCGTCGCGTCGCGGTGCGACTCGGTAGGTTGGTCAGCCATCATCAACTCGGTCAATGTCTTGCGGTTGCGCACGACGACGTCGGAGTTCGTCTTGACATTGAGTCCGCTCTCGCACGGCCGCACGCAGGACGCCTGCAAGGTCCGCGCGCCATCGACCTCGACCACGCACATGCGGCACACGCCGACGGGGTTCAGCTTCGGATCGTGGCAGAGCGCGGGGATGGCGATGCCCATCTGCTCGGCCGCCTCGAAGACGCTCGTGCCCTCGGGAACGGTCACGTCGCGGCCGTCGATGGTCAACGTGACGGTCTTCACGCTCGTCTCGGGCTGCGGGGGAACAGTGGCGGTCATGCGGTGGCCTCAGGGGATGCGAACTGGGGGTTCAACGGTTCCGGGAAGAGCTGTCCCGGGAAGAGCGCACGACGCGCCTCTTCCGGAACCTCGCCCCGGTCGTTCCAACCGTGGGCTTCGTAGTACGCTGCAATCATACGATCGAGGCCGCGCTTGCTCAACGTGACTCCGGCCCCGCTCGGCGTTCTGAGCTCTTCGTCGAAGAAGCGTGCGGGGAGCGTGTCCTCGTCGGCCGTCCAACCCTCGCGCTCGTTGTAGAGCTTGCGGAGGGTCACGATCCGCTTGCCGACGGTCGCGAGTTCGTCGCGATCGACGTCGAAACCGGTCACGGCCGCGAGCATCTCCGCGCTCTCACCGATCAAGTCGTCGAACGCCCCGCGCAGGAATTTGCAGAGGATCAGGCTGTCCATCACAGCTGCGCGGATCTCGGTCGCGGCGGCGGCCGGGCCCTTCTTCGGGTCGGCGACGAAGCGGTCGGCTCCGGGCTGGAGATCAGCCTCGTACGCACCGGAGCGATTGTGGTCCGCCCCGCGTGTGGCGACGGCGAGCCCGAGCGCCATCGTCTGCATGGCACGCGGCTCGTAGCCGGGGAGTTCCAACCCCTTGACGTGCGGTGCGTAGCGGGGCGCATCGCCGCCGATCCGCTCGGCCGCGAGCCGTGAACCCTCGGCGAGGAGAGCGCCGGCGCCGCGACGATGGCCGATCTGCGTGAGCAGACGCGACTGTCCCGCCGTATCCCCGAAACCAGGGACGTCGGCGAGTTCCGGGATGTCGTCCAACCACCCGCGCTCGCGGCAGTCCATGGCGAATGCGATCGTGCCGCCCGCGGAGATGACGTCGATCCCGAGGTCGTCGCAGAGCGCGGCTGCTTCGAGCACCGCGTCACGATCGTCGATACCGCAAAGTGGGCCGAGGGCGAAGAGTCCCTCGTATTCCATACGCACCTTGGTGCCCTTCGAGGTCTCGAAGACGTGCTCGCACCCGATCGTGCAATTCGCACAATGCTTGCGCACGCTGGGCAACTCGTGAAGTGCCTCGCCGGAGATGCGTTCTGCGCCCTCGAATGTCCCCTCGCGGAAGTTGCGCGTCGGGAGCGCGGCAAGACGGTTCATCACCAGGACGTTCGTGACCGTGCCGAGTTCCCGATACTTCGCCGTGCCGGAACCGAGCGAGCGACGCGACAGATCCTTCGCGAGTTCCATTGTGCGCGCGGCGTCGGCGAGCGGCGTGGGGAGCGCGCCACGGACCGCGATGCCCTTGATGCGCTTGCTCCCGAGGACGGCGCCGAGACCGCCCCGACCTGCGTGGCGCGAGTCGCCGGAGATGGTTGCGAAACGAACGAGCGCCTCGCCTGCGGGGCCGATGCCGAAGAAGCGCCACGCGTCGCCGAGGCGTTCACGGACGCGCATCTCGGCGTCGAGCGACGAGAGCCCTCGCAAGTCGGAGGCATCTTCAATTCGCGCGCCGTCGGCGTCGATGACGAGGAGCGACCACTCCGGCGCCGCGCCGGTAACCACGAGCGCGTCGATGCCGCAGGCCTTCAGCTCGATCGCAAACCGATCGCTGGCAAGGGCGTCGCCGATGCGGTTCGTCAGCGGGGACTTCGCGACGACGGCGAATTTGGCCGACGTCGTGAGCGGCGTCCCGACAAGTGGCGAGAGCGAGAGGACGAGCGGCGAACTCGGGTCGAGCGCGTCGGTTCCCGGCGCCGGGGCATGCCGCCAGAGGAGCCACGCGCCGATCCCGACCCCGCCGACGAGCCCGCGTAGGACGACGTCCGGGAGAGCTACGTCGCGTGTTGCGCCTGTTGATACATCGACGTGCAGGTAGCGACCGTGGTGTCCTCCGCGTGGCATGCGCGCGAGCCTACGCGGCCCCGATGCAGGGGCGCCCCAATTCAGTTGCCGGACGGAAGCGTTTCAGACGGAAGCGATCCACGCGGACGCTTCTCGGCGTGTCATCCACCGGCGAGGGCCGAGAGCAGGAGAAGCGGCGTCTCTGCGTCGAGTGGCGTGGCACGATCCACCACGAAACGTTCTCCGCCGAGACTCACGCGCCAGTGGGGCGCCGGGATGCCCTCGGCCGAGAGGACGTCGGGCACGAGACCCGAGTGCGTGTCGGCGAGGGCGAGGAGAGCTCCGCCGAGCGTTGCGGCGCGGACCGTCGTGTTGGCCGTTCCGGCGCGCGCCCGGGCAAGATCGAAGAGCTCGATCTCGATCTCCGGGAGCGCGTCGGCGAGCGCCGCGGTGTAGGCCGCCTCGTCGTTCAGATTGCGGAGGCAGGCGAGGTCGGGATCGACAGCGCGCAGGCGCGCTTCGTCGATACGCACCGTCGGCACTTCGTCGTAGAGGGAGACCGGACGGCGGCGTCCGGCCGCGAGCAGTCGTTCGAGGACCGGTCGGACGCGCGGGCGATAGACGGCGCAGAGCGGATGGACGTACCCTTCGGCTTCTGCGACCGCGACGTCTGCGTCGCCAAGCGCGTCGAAGAGCGAGTCGATGACGGCGGCAGAGAGGAAGGGCGCGTCGCATGACGTTGCAAAGCAGGCGTCGGCGGACGACGCCCGCAGGCCCGGGATCAGGCCGCCGAGCGGTCCCTGATCGGGAACGTCGTCGCGCACGATACGCACGTCGGCCGGGAGTGCTGGCAGATTCTGACTCGGACGGCCAATCACAACGACAGCGCCGGTTGCTGCGCTCGCCAGGCGCACGGCGCGCGCGAGCATGCGCTCGCCGTCGAACGGCAGCCAGGCCTTGTCGCGGCCCATCCGGCGACTGCGGCCGCCACAGAGCACGAGGGCGCCGCGCGTCAGGCGTGCGCTCATCGGAGGGCGCTCATGGACTGTCGCCGCTGGCCGAGAGTGATCGATCGGGAGGCAGTCAACGGACGTCGTCCGGGAGCGCCTGCGATGCGTCTTGTCGGCACTCGGCGCACATGCCGTGCGTCACGCGGATCTCGCCTGATGGCGGCATGAGGTGACCAAGTGGTAGCCAGCGCCCACCGACCGTCGCCACGCGCGTACACCATGCACAGACGCGCACCATACCGTCGTCGTTCGGAGCGAATACATCGACGCGATCGTTCCCAGGATCTGTCCCGACCTCAAGCAGCGTGGTCAACTGCGCCAGGCACTCGCGCTGCTCCTCGAGAAAGCGAGTGCGTGTTTGCACGAGCAACTCGCGATCCTCGCGGCGAACGACACAGAACTCCGGCATCTCGCGCGCGCAACGATCGATGGCGACGATCTGTTGGAGGCGCTCCTCCGCGGCCAGTTCGGCGCAGCGCTGCGCGACGTCGGGCGCTCCCGCTTCCCGGAGGATCGGGATCAGCGCGGCGAGACGGAAGCGCGCGTAGCCGAGGCGTGCGCGCAGGCGCTCGGCGGCCTTGATCGCGCGGCGTCCGTGGCGAATGACTGCGGGCCAATCCTGCTGCGCGTGTCGGATGCGCGCCTGGATGACGCGGATTTCGATCATCGGCTCGTCGTCTTCCTGAGCGTGCTCGAGTGCCACCTGCACGTCGCGCTCGGCGGCTTCGATGTCTCCCCGGTCGATGTGCATCTGGGCTCGGAAACCGCGCAGCCACACGGTTGCTCCACGCGACAGTGACTCCACCTCAGCCGTCAACTCCACGATCAGCGCGTGCGCCTCATCGTAGCGATCCGCCCCGCGCAGTGCGCGCAGCCGCGATTGGCGCCCCGTGATCCGCAACGCGTCTGCGGCCGGATGGTCGATCCCCGCGAGCCTTGCCTGTGCGGCGTCCATGCGCGCGAGGCCCGCGGTGGCTTCACCCATCTCCACCAGTGCGTCCGCGGAGGCGAGCTCGGCCGCAGCACGTCCGAGCGTGTCGCCAAGCTCTTCCGAGAGCACGCACGCTCGACCGGCGACCAGGAGTGCTTCCTGGGCGCGCGCTTGCCGCGAAAGCACGCGTGCGAGGTTGACGCAGGCGCCCCGTTCGGACGTCGTTCCGGAACCGCGCGTGCGGCGCAGAGTCTCCCAGAGCCGCGCCTCCGCGCCGGAGAGGTTCCCGCGCGCGATGGAGATCGACGCCCACGCGACTGCCGCCCGGTCAACGACATCGGGTTCGGGCGAGAGTCGTGCGGCGCGGTCGAAGAGATCGAGCGGAGCGTCGACGGTGCGCGGGCCGAACGCGAGAATGAACGCGACGCGCTCGGAGCCGGTCGGCGTCGCGGGGTCGATGAACTCCGCGAGTCGCACGTACTCGGCGACCGTCTCGACACGCTTCGCCGGGTCGTCACGTTGCACGTCGAGCCGCTCGAGTGTCGCGAGCACGTCGTCGTCGGAGGCCTTCGCGTTGAGCATCATGTCCGGGAGTCCTCGTCAGCGTCGGTCGCAGTCCCGTGGGTCGGCTCGTCGTCGTTGCCGCCGTAGAGCGGAAGCCACGCGCTGCACACCGTCGAGACGAGGACAACTGCCATCGGACCGATGAGCAGGCCTTTCAAGCCGTACGAGAGCAGTCCGCCGATGAGTCCGAGGAAGAGCAGAAACGAACGCCACGAGGAACGGTCGTCGATGCGCCGTGCCACCTTGTCGCGTACGAACTCGATGGCGAAATTCGCGGTCCAGCACGAGATCGCGAGAACCACAGCTCCCACCGGTTGCGTGGCAAACATGAGACTGGCGACGGGTAGCCAAACGATGGTCACTCCGACCAACGGCAGGAGAGTGATGACTCCGGCGACCACCGCGATGGGGAGAAACGGCAAGATGCCGGTTCCGAACGTGTGGTCGACTCCCCAGACGATGCCACCGAGGACGACTCCCTTGACGATCGCGCTCGCGACCGTGTCGGAGAGCAGGCGCAAGACCGTCGATCGATGATGGGAGAGGAGCGCGTCCTGTTGGTCTTCGCGTAGCGGTGAGTACTGAAGCAGCGTCCGCGAGAGGCGGGGGCCCTCGACGAAGAAGAACGCGAGGCTGATGATCGCGAGCGCCATCTGGGCCGCGGCGCTCGTGCCCGAGACCACGAACCCGATGAACGCTGTCGTGACACCCAGCGCTTCCCCGAGCAGCCCACGAATGCCGGCGGCGATCCCTGCCGATCCGAGATTGAGCTTCGGATAGATGCGGTCGATCTCCAGCACGTGCTGCCGGATCATCATCTCGAGGCGGTCGAGCTGCTCCGGATTGCGACTGAGAATTCCAGCGACCAGGTCCGCGACCTCCTCGATCGAGCCGGCCGAAGAGATCAGAACGATGATGACAGGCGTGAGCAATGCCACCGCCACGAGGACGGTCGCAGTAATCCCTGCGACGCGGCGTGCCAGGGACTCCGAGAGCCTCGGAAACCACGTTCGTAGCCGCTTGAACACGGGTTCGTTCAGGACGGGCCCCGTGAGCATCGCCATGGCGGCCGCGAGCAGGATCGGCTCGAAGAGCGGCGCGACGACGTACGCGACCAACACAATGCTGGCGATGATCGCCTCGAGCATGAGCACGTGGGGCAACCAGCGCCGGAGGACCTCGCGGGGATCGGCGTGCATGAGCTTCCTACGCGGTTCCGAGATGCCTCGCGACGTCGTCCGGGAAGTGCTTCAGGACGCTGGTCGCGGGGTTCAGTACGACCTGGCCCAAGCCGCAGATCGACGTGAGCCGGAGAGCCTCGTCGAGCGCGGGGAAGACGTCGAAGTCGGTGCCGTCACCTTCTCCCGCGAGAACGCGGTCGAGGATGTCCACGGCCTTCTCGCTACCGACGCGGCAGGGGACGCATTTGCCGCACGATTCGTTGCGGAAGAAGCGCACGACGTTGGCTGCGAGTTCGAGCATGTCGTGGCCTTCGGCGACGATCATCACCGCGCCCGAACCCAGCATGCTGCCCGCCTCTTGGACGGCGCCCCATTCGAGCGGCGTATCCGCGAGCGATGCCGGAAGGAAAGGCGCGCTGGCGCCGCCGGGACAGAACGCTTTCATGGCGACGCCGTTCTTCATCCCGCCGCACTCCTGTTCCACGAGGTCGCGCAGAGTGATGCCCATCGGCACGCAGTAGACGCCGGGCTTCTCGACGTCACCCGAGACACTGAGGAACTTCCAGCCGGTGCCGCCGTTGATGCCGTGCGCCTTCCAGGAGTCGGCGCCCTCGCTGAGGATGGCCGGGACGAACGAGTACGTCTCGACGTTGTTCATCAGCGTCGGCTGGCCGTGAATACCGTGGTCTGTCGGGTAGGGTGGCTTGTTGCGCGGCTCGCCGCGCTTGCCCTCGAGCGCCTCGATCAGGGCCGTCTCCTCGCCGAGGATGTAGCCGCCGGGCGAGACGAAGATCCAGATGTTCACGCCGAGGTCGTCGAGCAACCCCATCTGCCGCGCGCGTTCGATTTCGCGCTCCATCGCGGTCTTCTCGCGGCCGTACTCGTGGCGAATGTAGATGATGCCCTCGTCGGCGCCCGAGACGAGACAACCGAGCAGCAATCCTTCGAGCACGAGATGCGGCTGCTCCTCGAGAATGACGCGGTCCTTGAAGGTGCCCGGCTCGGACTCGTCGGCATTGACGACGGCGTACTTGTTGATGCCGCTCTCGCCGGAGTCGCGCACGAGGCGCCCCTTCAATCCCGGCGGGAAACCGGCGCCGCCCATGCCCTTCAGCCCGGCGGCTTCGAGGAGTGCGGGGATCTCTGCGCGCGCGGCGTCGCGGTCGGCCATCCACTTGCGCAGAACGGCGTAGTGATCGTCGGTCGTCTCATGCGGATCGGTCGGCCAGCGCCGTGGCGCGGAGGTCGGCTCGTCGGGAGGCAGAGCCTGCTCGCCCTTCGCGCCTGCGATGACGTCGTCGGCCGTCCAACCGAGGACCGGGACGTCGTCCACGCATGCGGCTGGCGCGCTCTCGCACCGACCGAGACACGACACCTCGTGGACCTCGATGTCGAAGTCGCCCGCCAGGCCCGCCTTGATCTTGCTCGTGTAGAGATCACAGCCGGCGAGGTGACAGGAAGCGTCACGACAGACAGCGACGTGCGCGCGCGGCGGTGGCTTCAGCCGGTAGTGAGGATAGAAACTGGCGACCGCCTGGATCTCGTAGAGCGGGATCAGCGTCTCGGCGCTGAACGCGCGCAGCGTCTCCTCGGAGAGCCAGCCGTGCTTCGACTGGAGTTCGCTCAACTGTTGCAGGAGGTTCATCGCGCTCTCGTCTCCGCCGCTCATCGGTTGCCAATTCGGTATCGCTGTCTATCGCCAAGGGGACGCCGGATGCTATCCCAGGTGCGCGTCAACGCCGCAGGTCCGGCGGGGGGCCAGCGAGGTCTTGGGCGAGCAATTGCGCTCGGATCGAGCCGTCCACGACCGCCTCGCGGTAGAGCCGCACACGAAGATCCTGCGCGTACTCCAGAAGTTGCCCGGACGCGGCCAGGTAGCGCTCGGAGGGATGCGGCAGTCCGAGCTCGATATTCTCGTCGGTGAGCGTCTCGACGACCAGCCTCCCGCCGGGCGCGAGCATGTTGCGGAGCCGTGGGTAGAGCGATGGATCGTGGTAGTGGACGCACAGGATCACGTCGAACGTGCCCGGGAGCCCCGGGAGGCCGTCGTCAAGGTCGTGGCAGAGCAGTGTCAGGCGATCCGAGACACCACGCTCAACGGCGAGTGCGTTCGCCTTCTCGAGGGCGACCTCCGAGACGTCGATCCCGACGGCCGTCAGGCCACGCTCCGCCAGGAATACGAGATTCTGGCCTTCGCCGCACGCGACATCAAGTGCGCGCCCTTCGCGGGGCAGCGCGCCGGCGATGCCCCGGATCAGCGCGGCAGGCGACGATCCGCGTCGATATCCGGGGGCCGCGTACTTCGCGTCCCACTTCTCACGATCTTCTTGCGACATCCTCGCGAGTCTCTCCGCCTTCGCCGTCTCGTGTCACGAGGATCACGCGCAGATCCTGCACGTTCGTGCCGGTGGTCTCGGCCGGGAGCGTGCCGCCGCCGATGCGGAGCAGCGACAGGGAGGCGCGCCGCTCCAGCATCCGGACAGGATCAAGGCCCTCCGCTGCGGCGTTACGGAGGACGTCGGAGTCGACTACGCCGCCCGCCGTTCCCGATGTGCCATCTTCGCCGTCGGTGGCGCCGACGAGGATCGTCGCGCGTCCACGGAGGCTCGGATCAGCCTCGATGGCGACCGCGATGGCGACCGCGAGATGCCCGGCCCGGCCCCCGAGCGGTGGGTTCTGCGGCAACGTGACCGGCGTCTCTCCGACCGACAGGATCGCGCTCCCGGCCGGTGCGCTCCGCACGGCCTCGAGATGCGCGGCTACGCAGGCGTCCACATCGCTCGGCGTTGGTCGCGGGAGAGCGACGACGTTCCAACCGCCGTCGCGGGCGTGCGCGTAGGCGCCGAAGAGAGCGTCGCTCGGGGTCAGAATGACGTGTGCGAGCACGTTCGGAGGACGCGTTGCTGGCGTGTCCGGAAGCTCCCCTGCGACACCTCGCTCCAGGTGCTGGCGCACCCGTGCTGGCCACTCGTCGCGGAGGTCGAGCGCACTCTGGAACGTGGTTCGATCCGCGACAGCCGGGCCCGACGCGATCACGCTCGGATCGTCGCCCTCGACATCGGAGACCAGTATGGAGACCACCGCCCGCGCGCCCGACGCCGCCTCGGCCAGACGGCCGCCCTTCACCGCGGAGAGATGACGCCGGAGCAGGTTGATCGCGTCGATCGTGGCGCCGTCGGCGGTCAGGAGGCGTACGGCTTCCAGCTTGTCGTCGAGCGTGAGGCCCTCGGCAGGAGCGCAGAGCGTCGCCGATCCGCCGCCCGTGAACGCGCAGAAGAGAAGATCGTCGGCGCCGAGACCGCGCACCAGTTTGAGTACGCGCTGCGTTGTCTTGACGGCCGCCGCGGTCGGTTCGTTCGCGTCGCGCGGGCGGACGCCGACCACCTTCCACTCCCAGGCCACCTCGCGCTTCATCACGCGCGAGCCGTCGGCATCCGTCTCGACGTGCTTCCAGTTGTCTGCTCCGAAGAGCTCGTCCTGGATGGGGTCCGGTCGCGTCTGTGGTGATTGCGGTACGAGCGCCACCACCGAGATCTCAGGTGCGGGCTTACCCTTCTGAACAAGTGCGCGCACGAGCGACAGACAGAGCCGTTCCGCGGCCTTCCCGGCGCCAAGGACCAGCACGCGTCGGAGCCCGGTCGCAGCGATGCGGTGCGGACCGACTGAGATCGTGCCGGTCGCGGGATCGAAATCGACATCTGCGAGCAACCGGTCGGGTGTCGCTGCGTCCACGCCGGCATCGAAGATGTCGATCGCTTCCCATCGGCGTCTGCGTGCGTCCACGGGTCCATTGGAACCGACCGAGCCGCTGGTGCGTACACTCTGCCTGTATGAGTCGCCCCAAGATCTTCGTCACACGTCGCATCCCCGAGATCGGTCTGCACCGCCTGCGCGAGTCTTGCGAGGTGGACGTGTGGGAAGACGCTCTGCCGCCGTCGCACGCGAACGTGATGGAGCGCACGCGCGACTGCGTCGGGCTGCTCTCGCTGCTCTCGGATCGGATCGACGTCGCGCTGCTCGACGCCTGTCCCGCGCTGCGCGTGGTCGCCAACTACGCGGTCGGATTCGACAACATCGATGTGAGTGCCTGCACCGAGCGCGGGATCGCGGTCGGCAACACACCCGGCGTGTTGACCGAGGCGACCGCCGATCTCGCGTTCTGCCTGCTCATCGCGGCGGCGCGATCTCTCGGAGCCGCTGAGCGTAGTGTGCGGGCGGGAGAGTGGCGGACCTGGGAACCGCGTGGCTTCGTCGGGCGCGACCTCACCGGTGCGACGCTCGGCGTGATCGGCATGGGACGCATCGGCTCAGCGCTGGCGCGACGTTGTCACGCGGGGTGGGGGATGCGTGTCCTCTATGCGGGACCACGAGCGAAGCCGGACGTGGACACTGCGCTCGGCGCGCAGCACGTACCGTTGCCGCAGCTCCTCGGCGAGTGCGATTTTCTCAGTCTGCACGCGCCGCTAACCACAGCAACCGAGCATGTCATCGATGCGAGAGCGCTTGCGCTCATGAAGCCGAGCGCGGTGCTTGTGAATACCGCGCGCGGTCGCCTGGTTGATCAGACGGCGCTGCACGAGGCTCTGGCGAGCGGCAGGCTCTTCGCGGCAGGACTCGACGTGACCGACCCCGAACCACTCTCCCCCGACCATCCGTTGCTGACCCTGCGCAACTGTATCGTGGTCCCGCACGTGGGGAGCGCGACGGTCGGCGCCCGCGATGCGATGGCCGAGATCGCAGCCGACAACATCCTGCGGGGGATCTCCGGCGAGCCGCTGCGGCACGCAGTTGGTACGTGACGTGCTGCAAGATCGTTGGAAATGAGGCGTCCATGCGGACGCCGGACCCGCGGATCACACATTCAGGCCACACTGTCTGGCCGCAAGCTCTGGAGGCAAGGACGATGAGGACATTCGTGTACATGGGAGCCGCGCTGGCGGTCGGGCTCGTGGCCGGACTCGCCGTGAGCGGTCATGCCCAGCAGGTCGTCGATAGGCAGGAGGATGAGGGATTCCTCGGCGTGATCCGGGCGCGGGAGTACCGGGACTCATACAAGATGCCGCTGGATGTCGGCGCCGACAGTTCGTTCAAGCGCATCGACCGCATCGACGAGAAACGCATGCGCATCCACATCTCCACCCTCTACGGGCCCATGATCGACATGACACCGCATGGCGACGATGTCGTGCTCTGGTTCAAGGATGGTGACGACGTCATTCGCAACGCCGTCGTGAAGGGCGTGACGAGCGAGCTCTTGCACATCGAGCGCGTCCCAGCGACACCGATTTCGCGGACGTATCGATGACCTGTCTCTGACACGGTGTTGCGACAGAATGTTGCGACAGAATGCAGCGACAGAGTGCTGCGTTCGCACGGAGGAGTCTTGCGCGCGCGGCACATGGCGCGGCGCGCCGAAGCGCCGCGCCGCGCCATCGCAGTCATAGAACGCTCAGTCGTCGAAGCGCGCGGCCTTCGCGGCGCGCTTACTTCGGAGCAACTGGAAGTAGATCTGCTCTTCGCCCGTGCCGCTCGACTGGGAGCCGGTTGCGAGTGCGATGTCGGCGCCGACTGCGCGCGCTCCGGTGCGCACATCGTCGAGCACGGTGTCGAATTGGATCCACGGCGCCGAGATCGACGCGAACTCGGCGACGCGCTCGCCCGGCGGGAACGCCGCGACTTCCTCGGCGCCGCGCACCAGGAGAAGCTCCTTCAGGTCGTCCGGGGCGGAACTCCGGACGAAGAGCGCGATGGGCGCGTCGGCTGCGAGTGGGGGATGGCGCTCCGCCGATCGCCACGTGATGCGTGTGTCGGCGCAGCCGCAGAGTGTTGCCGCCACAAGGGTGAGCGCGACCAGTGCAGCCCGGTGACCGCGGCGCGCTTCGGCCCGTCGCCCCGTGATCGGCTGCGCCGTCATCGTACGCGCCGCCGTCTGGCAAAGACGATGTTGCCATCCACTTCGTGGTGCGTGCGGAAACCGAGCAGGTGGAAGACCTCGGAGCGGTAGAAGCGCACGATCTGCTTGCTGACGACGATCCAGTCTGCGCGGTCGGCGTGACGGCGCACGCCCGGCAAGAGTGGGACCAGTCGCGGCAGACCAAGTGTGCGCGCCCACGTCGAGACGCCGAGCCAGAACGGGCGGATCTCGCGAATGACGAAGAAGCCATCGCTGCCGAGTTCCTGGTAGAGCGGCATCAGGATGCGACCGTCTTCGCGGGCCCGGATCGCGCCCGATCGATCGTCTGCCAGATGCTCGTCGCGCGCGATGGGCTGGAACCCGACGTAGCCCCGGCGCATCACAAAGTTGTCGCTCTCGTCGACGGGATGCCGGTAGCTCACCTCGAGCGCCCGCGGCAGACCCTTTGTGCTCTCTGCCAACCGCGCGCGACAATCCGATGCCCGCGGCACCGTGTCCGGCGGGAGCATGCCCAAGGCTACGAGCGTCAGCCAGATCGCTGCTTCGTGGTAGTCCTCGGAGGCCTCATCGTCATGCTTTCCGCCCTCGACCACGAACGCATGCATCCCGGTCTTCGTGGAGTAGTCGAGCAGCGTGCCGTCGATGCACTCTTCGAGGCCGAGGATGGCCGGAACGCCGAGCTTCATCGCGATGCGCCTGTTCGCGAGCGTATCGCTGAAGAGGCAGAACGGCGGTCCGCCAGCAGATGTCGTATGGAGATCGAGAATGACGACCTCGCCCCGCGCGGTGCGTTGCTGCTCCTCGAAGATCCCGAGGAGCTCGCGCTGCTGGCGTTGCTCAGCGTTGTCGATGGCCGGGTCCGACGCGCGTAACGCCTCGACGCGCGCGGTCGTCCACACTCGGTTGAGGTCGGTCTCGACGAAGCGCCAACCCATCTCGAGGGCGTCGAGGTTGCCCGCGATTGCGATCAGGTCGCCGCGCAGGGGGATTGCGTGCTCCTGGAGATGGGCCACGACACGTCGCGCCGCGACGATGCCCGCCGGCTCGTTGCCGTGAATGCCACCGCTGACGATCAACGCCGGTCCCGGGGCGTCTCCATGCACCTTTCCGATGAACCGATCGTGGGTGCGCGCAGGCAGGGTCACGGCGGTCACCGAGCGGATCCTGGGTTGGCGCCCCTGAGGGGCAACGCGCGCGCCGCGAGCGATGTCGCGTGTCGCGTGCGCATCAGGCGGTCCCGGCTTCCGACGGCCCAGCGTCCGGTTTCCCAGAGTCCGGTTTCCGGGACGGCACCTCGAGTGCGTCCCGCAGCTGCTCTTCCAGCAGTTGCGCTGAGACGTCGATCAGGTCGCGCTCGGTGATCAGACCGACGAGTCGATCCTTGTCGACAACCGGCAGACAGCCGACTTTCCGCGTCTGCATCAGGCGCATGGCGTCGAGGGTCGGTGTCTCGGGGCCCACCGTCACGGGGTCCGGCTTCATCACGTCGCGGATGACGACGGGGCCGTGGTCACGCTTGCCGTAGCCCTGGGCTAGAAGACGTAGCAGCAGGCGATCGGAGATGATGCCGACCAGGCGTCCCTCATCATCTTCGACCGGTATGTGTCGGATGCGCTCCCAATCCATCACGTTCGCGGCGAGATCGACGATGTCGCCCGGATGCAGCGTGAAGAGATCGGTGGTCATGAACTGACCGACGCGCTCATAGCTTGGGCGCCAGTCGGGCACCTCGTCGGCACGGGCGAGCTTCCAAGTGTGGACGGGCTCGGTGGTCGCCTGACGCTCGATCGTCGCCGCCGTCAGGATGCGCATGCGCTCGTCCATCGTCCGCCCGCTGTCCTCCATGCCGGCCAACGAGTCGAGCATCCACTGCGCGCCGGTCTGTCCGCTCTCGACGCGATCGTGCAGCACGCCGAGGTAGCTGTCGACGTCGGCCGAGTCGATGCCATGATCGACCAGCGCCGAATGGGCCATCGGGAGAAGTTCGTCCAGGATCAGCTCGTCTGCGGGGACGCTGCGATCGCCGATCCACGCAAATTGCGCTTTCAATCCGAGCCGGGCGGCCGCGACGAAGTTGGCCTTCGCGTCGTCGAAATTCATCCGCTTGCGGATGTCGCCGTACTCGTCGGCGCAGGCGGCCATGAGTCCGTAGAAGAACGCGGCGTTGGCCATCTCGTCCTTCAGCGTGGGGCCGGCCGGAAGCACGCGATTCTCGATCCGCAGGTGCGCGACGCCTTCGTAGACGCCGTAGCACGCGCGGTTCCAGCGGTACACCGTGCCGTTGTGGAGCCGCAACGCCATCAGGTCCGGCGACTCGCCGCGCATCACTCGTTCGACTGCTTGATCATCGACATCGGTGGCGAGCACGGCCCGGAAGCGCGCGATATCCTCCTTGAAGATCTCGAGCGCCGAGTTATCGAGCCAGTTGTCTCCGAAACTCACGCGATGCCGGCCACCGCGCTTTTGATGCGCTTCGGAGCGCGCATCCACGGACTGTTGAAAGAGCGCCACGCGCGTCTCGTTCCACAGACGCTTGCCGAGCAGCACCGGTGAGTTGACGGCCGCGGCGAGGAGCGGCGCCGTGATCAATTGCGCGATGTTGTAGAGGAAGGCGAACTCCTCGGGACCGACCTGCAGATGCAATTGGAAGCTGGTGTTGCACGACTCGAGCATCACGTTGTCGTGCGTGCAGAAGAGCTCGTCGATGCCCTTGATCCGCGTCGTGAACTCGCCGCCGCGCAGCCTGACCATCGCGTCGTTCAGCGCGAAGTAGCGCGGATTGGGCGTCATGTTTTCGAGCCCAAGATCGCCGAGTCCGAGCGTCGGCAGGATGCCGGTCAGGACGAGCTTCGCGTCGAGCCCTTCGATGCTGCGAAACGCCTTCTCGAGTAGGGCGCGCAGGTCGTTCTCCATCCGGCTGAGGAACTTGCCCTCGAACGGATAGACGGGGAGATTGGCCTCGAGGTTGAAACGCGCGAGTTCGGTTGTGAAGTGCGGGTCGTCGATGGCGGCGAGCGCCTCGACCGCGATCGGCGCCGGACGGAAGCCATGATTGACCAGGAACATCTCCTGCTCGGCGCCGACGCGTCGCACGCCGGTCTCGATCATGCCCTTCTCGAGCATGAGTTCAAGGGCGCGGATATCCTCAAGCAGCGCAACCGTGAAGGCCTGGATCTGCTCTTCCGATGCGCGCGTTTCGACGTTCTGCTCACCCATGCGGTCGCCCTCCGGTGAGCGGACGAGGATAGATGCAGGCCCGTGCGCGAGCCAGAACCCCAATCACGCGATCCCAGACTGATTTAGCCAGTGACTGTGGTGGCCCGGAACGGAGGGCCTGCGCTCGCGTCTCGGGCTGCTACCGAACCGGAACGGCGTAGCCGTCGGGGGCGGAGTCGAATTTCAATTCCTTCCGCTCGCAATGCCCGCGTGCGCCATCGAATACGACGCAGGAGTCGAAGGGCAGTGAGTAGACGTGCAGCGAGACGGTCGGCTCGTCGCAGCTGTCGGGCACGCGCAGCGAGTGGATCGTGACGCTCTTGTCGACGATATTGAGGCCAGCGTCGGTCGTGCACTGCACCAGTTGCGTCTCCCGCAGCTTGACCTGCGCCCCGCCCGCGATGCAATCGAGCCCGGAGACGTTCTGGTTCTCCGGTCGGTCACAGCCCAGGTATGCATATTCGGTGCAATCGAGCGCGCCCTGCACACCGAACGCCCAGCCCAACTGGCCGTTGTGCGTGTGCACCGGCGTGCCCTGACCCGGCATCCAGCAGATCGCCATGATGTCGAAGAGGCGGTCACGGTGGATGAGATGCCGCATGTAGTGATCGTCACCGTGCCGGATATAGGGCCGCATCGACGCGTGGTCGAGATCCACCGACGTGAGCAGGTCGGCGATGCGGGAACTCGTGATCGGGGCGCCCTCGGTGGCGCGGAGCATGTCCACGAGGGTGGTGATCGAGACGGTCTTCTTTGCCATGGTGACCGGACGGTATCCGTCCACAGCGAGAGGGTCAACGCAACCCGCAGGCGAGAAGTCGAACGGGCCGTGCGGCGTGCGTGGCACACTCGCGGGGTGTCCGAAGACCCTGCGCGCGCCCACTCGTCAATCCTGCGCTCGCCGTACGCCGCGGCTGCTCTCTGCACAGCACTCGCACTGACGCTGCGACTCTGGGTGCACCACGATCTCTACGCCGCCGACCCGCTCCTGAAGCGGCCGTATCTCGACGACGCCTACTATGTCGAGATGGCGTCGCGGATGGCGCGCGGCGAGGCTTTCGACTGGTTCCTCGCGCCCTTGCATCCGTGGCTGGGAGCGCGACTGGCGGGCGGTAGCGGTCCGAGCATTGCGTTTCTCGGCGGGCTCAACGCGGTGCTGGGTGCCTTGACAAGCGGCGTCGTGGCCTTGGCGGCGGCACGCATCGCTCGTGCGCTGCAGCGCGAGGTGGCGGCGGCGTGGACGGCCGGGCTGTTGCACGCCGCGGCGGGCATCTTCGTCTTTCACGACGTGTTGCCGGGGCAGGAAGCGGCGCTCGGTCTCTTCACGGCGCTGGCGATCCTATGCGGCGCGCATCTGGCGTCGGTCGGTGCGACGGGCGACGCAGTGATCGACCGCGAACGAGACGTGGATACCGCTCCGGAACCGTATCGTCGAGCCGCTCTCTGGGCGGCCGGTCTGGGACTCGCCGTGGGGCTGGCGGCTCTGGGGCGGGGCACGTCGCTCGTTCTCGTGGCCTGCGCCATTCCCGGTCTGCTCCGTCTCTGGCGGGCGCGCGGATCGACGTTCTGGTTGGTTGCCGGAGCTTGTGTCGGTGGTCTCGTGGTCGCGCTCGCTCCTGCCTCGATCCACAACATGAGCGTTGCGGGCACGCCCTCGCCCTTCCCTGCATCGGGTGGCGCGAACGCGTACCTGAGCAACGGTCCGGACGCGCGCTCGGCCGTCGCCATGACATCGACCGAACTCGGCAACGACCCGTGGTCGATCGAGGAGCGCTCGCGACGGATCGCCGGGCATCACATGGGGACCGACGTGACGACGCGCCTGGCCTCGGGGTGGTGGTGGTCGCGGACGCTCGACGAGGCGGGTGGGGTGGGCGCGCTGACCGCTCACTTGGCACGGAAGGCGGCGCTCTTTTTCACCGCGGAGGAGCGCGGCAGCAACCACGCCGCGCATGCGGAGCGCGGGTATGCGACCTACCTGCGGCTTGTTTCGGTGGCTGGCTGGTGGCTGCTCGCACTCGGGATCGGAAGCTGGTGGCTCGTGCGGCGGAGGGCACCGATCGTCGATGTCGCGGTGTTCGCCATCGCGGCGACCTGGCTCGCGCTGACTGTCTTCTTTCCGGTCGATCGCTACCGCTTGCCTGCTCTTGTCTCCGCCGCGGCGCTCGTCGGTGTCGCGGCGGTCGTCGTGCCAGGCATGGCGCGCGCTGCGGATCGCAGGCGCCTCGCGCAGGCCGGGCTGATCGTCGCCGTCGTCGCCGGCCTCGCGTTCGCTCCGATCGGGAGGCCGGATCCGGCTGCTGGGCATGTGAACGTCGCGTTCGGGCTGCGCGATCAGGGCGCGCCGACCGCGGAGATCGACGCGCGCCTGCGACTTGCGCTTGCGGCGGACCCCGAGCATGGCCCCGCGAACGAGATGCTCGGACGGTTGCGGCTGGCCGAGGGCGCCCCGCAGGAAGCGTTCGATCTGCTCGCCCGGGCGGCTGCAGACGGGCGCACGCGGCTCAGCGCGCAGATTGCCGCGTTGCCTGCCATGCTGCAATTGGGGCGCGGTCCGGAGGCGTGGCGCGCAGCGCAGGGGCTCTTGGGCGAGCGTGCGGACGACCCGGAGTTGCTCGCGAACGCCGCTCTTTGCGCAGCGGCGGTCGGAGATCGGCGTGCGGCGGCGGACATGATGGTGCGCGCCGAGGCCATCGCGCCGGGACATCCGGCCGTCGTGGCGGCGCGTACTCGTCTCCGCTGACGCGTTGCCGCGGCGACGCGAACAGGTCGGCCGCCGACCGGTCAGTTGTCCGCGCGCACGGCCGAGACCGCTTCCGCGAACGCAGCCTGTGTGGCCTGGATGTCGATCGCCGTCGTGTCGTGACCCAGGCTGATGCGCACACTCGTCAGTGCCCGGCCTTCGGAGAGTCCCATCGCGAGCACGTTCTTCGACGGCTTCGCCGTGCCGGAGTCACACGCGGCGCCCGCCGAGATCGCAAACCCGCGGCGGTCCATCTCGGCGCAGAGGGCTGCCGAGGGACAGCCCTCGAACGACAGGTTGAGCGTGTTCGGAAGGACCGCTGCCCTTCCGCCGTTCCAGTGGACGCGATCGATGCGCCCGCGGATGCCGTCGGCGAGCGCGTCGCGCAGCGCGGCGACGCGTGGGGACTCCTGCCGTCGGCCGGCATGTGCCGCGATCGCTGCGGCGCCGAGTCCGACGATCCCGGCCACGTTGTGCGTGCCGCCGCGCTGCCCCGACTCTTGCGACGCTCCGTGGAGCAGCGGGACGAGGTCGATCCCGGCGCGCACGACGAGCGCACCGGCGCCCTTCGGTCCGTAGAACTTGTGGGCCGAGAGTGCGATGACGTCCGCGAAGGCGCACGCGTCCTGCGTATCGACCTTCCCGATCGCCTGCACGGCGTCGCAGACGAAGGGCACCCCGATTTCCCGGCAGTGGCGGCCGATCTCCTCCACGGGCTGCAGCGTCCCGAGCTCGTTGTTGGCCCAGTGCAGCGCCGCGACCAGCGTGGTGTCTGCCGCGACAGCGTCGATGAACGCGTCTGCGGGGATCACGCCGTCCCGCCCCGGCGCGACGCGCACCAGCTCGAAGCCGAAAGCGTCCGCGAGCCACTGCGCTGGCGCCGACACGGCATAGTGCTCGAGCCCCCCGATGACGATCCGACGCCGCGCACCAACCCGTCCGTCCGACAGCGACGCGAGAGCGAGCCCCTTGAGCGCATGGTTGAGCCCCTCGGTGGCGCCCGAGTTAAAGAGCACGCGAGAGTCATCGGTAGCGCCGAGCAACGTCCGCACCGAGCAGCGAGCCTCGTCGATCGCAGCGCGCGGCCCCTCGCCAAAGCGATGAGCCGTCAGCGGATTCCCGTATTGCCCGCCAAGATAAGGCGACATGGCCGCCGCGACTCCGGGCGAGAGCGGCGTGGTCGCATTGTGATCGAGGTAGACGGGGCGCATCGGCGGCTCCTCGCAGGTGGTGGGCCAGTGGTCGGGGTGGGCAGTGGTGGAGGGCGTACTTCTATTACGTTCGAGTGCGCGCAAGTGTTCAAGGAAGTGGGAATCGCGACAAAGTAGAACGGCGATCTCAAGCGCGTGAGCACCGATCGGCTGTCCCGTCGGACGACGCCCAAGTCCGTGAGGCAGAGGGAGCGGATTCCGCCTGCGAAACCCAAGCTCGCGACGAGTGTCTAGCGCGTCGTGGCTCCGACCCGATGCGGGGCAACGACCTTCCGGCGCATGCCCGGTTGAAGCAAGCGGAGCCGCTCCCGGAGCCGAACACCGAGCGAGAGCGAGGGTGCCGACGAAGTCGGCACAAAC
>JAJRPF010000006.1 GCA_024280885.1 Planctomycetota bacterium
CATGCACGCACGCGCCAGAGTCGGCAGCGCCCAGACGACGTCACGGCGCGGCGAGAGCGGGAGTCGCATCGAGTTTCCCTCCGTCGGTGGCGACTCCGGCTAGACGTCCACCCAGGTCGTTGTCCAAGTAGCGCCGGCGCTGGCAGATCGTCAAGCGCTCAGTTCCGCACGCAGCGGCACCTCGGTCCGCGCCGGGAGTAACGCGTACTCGATCTCCGACGCGCTAGCCCAAGGGGAGCGTGAGCGCAGGTGTGATGGTCTGGCGCGAGCCGGACTGCAGTGAGAAGAGGTAGCTCAGGAGACCGAACGTCGTCTTCGAGTTGAGGTCGGCGTCATCGATGTAGAACCACTGTCCACGGTAGTATATGCGCACGAAGGCGTCGTTCGGCTCGGAGGACGCGGACTTGACGGCGAAGAGATCGCCGGTCAGTTCCTTCCAGTCGAAGTCGCCGCCCGCGGTCGTCTTCGTCTGCGTCACGAGTCCGGCCTCGACATGCGACGTCGGAACCTCGACCGCCTGCGAGAGGTAGAACATCACGCCGAGGAACGAGCGCGGATAGAGGCTGATGGTGTTCTCGTTCCACGCGTCGCTGACGATCAGGGAGTAGTGCTCGCGTCCCGAGTCCAAGCCAAGGACTGACTGCAGGTCGCGACCCGCCGCGAGTTCGTCGCCGTCGAATGTGTACAGGTACTCGCTTCCCGAACGCGTCAGGCGCGCAGCACCCGCAAGTTGCAGCTCACGCATGAGCGACGTGGCCTTCTTGAAGTCACGAAATCGGGGCTCGCCGGCGGGCGTGGGACCGGCCGCCATCGGCGCATTCGGGAGTCCGTTCATGGATTGCACACAGCAGCGCAGGACACGCTCGCCACTCCAGCCGGAGCGCGAGAGGAGAAGCAGCGTGTCCAATGCGATCGGCGTCATCAGTTGCGTGACGAACTTCTCCCCTTGCAGTGGGGAGTACGTGATCGTCGGCTTCTCGATGAACTTGAACGAGCCTTTGGCGTTGATGCTGTGATCGCTGAGCGCGTCGTCGAAGACGAACTCGGTGCTGACCCCGCCGCCGTACTCGAATTGGTATTGCGTCGAGACGGTCCCGATCTCGAGGAACATCGGCGTGTCGCGATACTTCAGGCGGACGAGATTGAGCAACATCTGCTCGTTCTGCGTCTTCACGATTGCCTGGTTGTAGGGCTGCCTCGCGGACTCGACCGCCGACGGGCCGACGGTATTGCACGCCCCGAGCGCCATCGCAGCCACGAGAACAGTGGACACGCGACGCAGCATCGGGGAGAGGGACGTTCTTGCGATCATCGATTGGTCTCCAGCGAGTGGCCCGACCGGCACGCATGACGGTTGCGCGCTCGGGGTGGCGCATTCGACAGCACGACGGGCGCGATCCCCAGGCTGCATCGAGCGGAGCGTCCCCAGATCGGGTGGAACGAGACCGCTCCTGAGGAACGAGACAGGGCCCGCGCGACGCGCGCTACCGCTTGCCGCCGCCGCCGAGCCCCGAACCGTTGCCGCCGTCACCACGCGTCGGCCCGCTGTCCGCGCCGCCGCTGCCACCGAGGTCGGCCGGTCCAGTCGGGGAGTCGATCGGCCCGGAGCGGACGCGTATCCCGGCGCCTGGTGCGGAACCGAGACCGTCACCATCGAAGATGACAGCGTGGATCGCCGCGCCCCGGTCGAGGAGGCCGTAGCCACCGAGTCCCGCTTCGGGATCGAGGAACGCCGTCACATCGCCCATGGTGCCGGAGTTCGCAGCACGACTGCTGAGCCGCAGAGCCGTCACGACCGCCGCACGAGCCGGTGGTTCGCCGACCAGTCTCGGCCGCGACAGGGCCTCGAGTACGTACGAACGGAGGACGCGCGAGCGCATCGACTTGAATGCGCCATGATCGGGAAAGACCTCGATGCCGAGCAGGTCATCGCCCGCGGCAACCGCGAACCCCACGACCGCGTCGCTGTCCAGACGCTGCGAGAGCGCCCGGACGTACTCGTCGGCGCGGGAGAGCAACTGGTCGTTGCCGAAGATCCCGTCGAGGCTGCCGTTGCCGCTAGCGAGGCCGAGTTGCGGCAGCATCGCGGCAACGCGCCGATCCAGCATCGTCTGATCCACACCACGCGCGAGCAGGGCCCGGATGCGCTGCGGCGCCAGCCCGTCGCTACGCGAGAAACGACGCCGCGTGCCGCGTCGCGAGTCGCCCGTACCGAGCGCGCGAACGTGTCGCTCCTGACCGGGAAGGAGCAGCACGTCCTCCATCGCGACGCGATCGCGGCGACCGCCGTGGAAGACATCGCCAGCGAGAACGAGAACGGAGCGTCCGCGACGATCGGTGTTCTCGAGGAAGAGCGTGTCGTCCTGCGAACCCTCGCGCACGCGCAGCGCGCTGACGCCCAACGCCTCGTCCGCGGGCAGCGGCGTTGCGAGCGCTTCGTCGCCCCCACCGGCACGCACGATCGGCCACACCTGAACCTGCTGGTACGGCGCGAATGATCCCTCCGCGACCTGCAGGCTTCCGAGATAGCGGCCGAGAGGCGTGACGGGCGCGTCGTCGGTCGTCGGGCGGTCGGTCGCCGCAACAGCGTTCGCCTTCAAACGCAGGAACTCTTCACGCAACGCCAGTTCGCGCATCTGCCGCTGAACGCGGTCCCACTGCTGGAATGCGTCCTGCAGGATGCGGACGTCTCCGTGCTCTTCGAAGACCTCCGGGACGGGCGGCGCGCCAGACAGAAGCGCGTCCGGCATGTCCTCGGCAGGGGTCACGACCGTCTCCCACGGGCGCAGACGCTCGATCCATGGTGCGCCAGCTGCCCCAGAGTCGCGCAAGCCGGTCGTGTCGGTCAAGTCGATCGTGTCGGTCGCGCCAACGGCACTCCGTGCGTCATCCGTTCCGCGCTGCACAGTGCCATTCGCGGCGCGAGCCTCGATCGAGCGCAGGAGCGACTGCTCCAGCGAGGCGAGATCCGGACCCCGCTCGCCCGAACGCGTCATGGAATACGCGGCTCCGAGCGAAACGATAACGAGCGCCGCGGCAGCGGCCCGCACCAAGACGAGTCCGGCCGGAGCGATCGGTCGTGGTGCCGATACGCCGCGACCGCCCGCGAGACGGCCTGCAAGACCGTGCGGATCGGTCGCCACGGGAGACGGGGAGCCGACGCGGGAGAGGACACGCGCCCTGAACGCGTTGGTGGTTGCGTAGCGCGTCTCGTCGGCGTCCCAGCGCCGCAGGACGGAGCCGACCGCGCGGAGTCGATCGAGTGTGCTCGCACACGACGGACACTGATCGGCGTGCGCAGCCACGACGCGCGCCTCGCTCGCGTCGAGTTCCCCGTCGAGGAACGCCGACAACTCCGGTTCATGATGATCACAGACTCTCACGATCGCACCGCTCCGGTCGGACGAGCGTCCGTTCCTGATCCACACTCGATTCCCATCATCGCTCCGCTCCCATCTCCGCAACCACAGCCTCGCGCAATCGCTCGGCCAGCCGTTTCCGCCCACGGTGGATCCACGTCTTCACCTCGCCGAGATTGGCGTCCATCACGTCGGCGATCTCCTGGTACGTGAGCCCCTCGAATTCGCGCAGCGACACGGCGCGCATCAGCTTCTCCGGGAGTTCCGCGACGACGCGGCGCACGAGCTGGCGGTCCTCGTGCGCTGCTGCCGCTGCCGCCGGCCCGCGCTCGCGGGTGCCAGCAATGTGCGCGTCCAAGACGAAGGCATCTTCGGTCACCTCGCCGCGTGCAGCGCGCCTCCGCGTCGCCCGAAGGTGGTCGCGACAGAGGTTGCCGAGCACGGTGTAGAAGTACGTACTGAACTTGGCGGTCGGCTCGTAACGGCCGGCCGCCCGGTAGAGGCGCACGAACGTCTCCTGCGCCGCGTCCTCGGCCGCCTGGTAGTCACCGAACACGCGGTAGGCGTAACGCTTCGCAGCACCTTCCCACCGCTCCATGAGCAGTCGGAAAGCGTCGAGATCGCCTTCGGCGACCAATTCCATCAAGCGTTCGTCTTTCAGCACGGTGCTCGGTCGGTGACTCCTCGTGCGGCTTCCGGTCCTCCGTCAGATGCAGGCTACTCTCATGCCACCTGTTTGAACGTCCCTCGTCCGGTCAGAGTTACACGGCACGCGAGGTGCGAGCGATCATGGCGCCTGTTGTTCGCCCGCGGGAGGCTCGCTGCGAGCCGCGGCACGGACGATAGGCTGGGTACATCGTTGAACGCTGCCCGACACACCGTCGGGAGCCTGCTGGAGGCTGGACCGACGACATGAACGTTCTCATCGTCGATGACGCAGAAGACATCCGGGAAACGCTCGAGATGGTGCTTTCGTACCAGGGCTACGAGATTTCCCAGGCCGAGAGCGCTGCCGCAGCCGTGCGCGTGCTGGAGGCCGGTCCGCTGCCCGAGGTCTGCCTCCTCGACGTGAAAATGCCCGGACGCGACGGACTCGACCTGCTGGCCGAGATCAGCGACCGCTGGCCCTCGATCGCCGTGGTGATGATCTCGGGACACGGCGATGCCCACATGGGCTTCGAGGCCTCCCGGCGCGGCGCCTACGAGTTCCTCGAGAAGCCGCTCAGTGAAGAACGCGTGTTACTGACCGTCCGCAATGCCGCCGTACGGGTCGAGCTGCAGCACGAGAACACCGTTCTGAAGCGCAAGATCACCGAGCGCTTCGCGATCCTCGGCGAGGGTCGCGCGATCGGCGCTGTGAAGACGATGATCGAGCGCGTGGCCCCGACGCAGGCGCGCGTCCTCGTGACCGGCGAGAACGGAACGGGCAAGGAACTCGTCGCACGCAACCTGCATGAAGGGAGTTCTCGGTGGCAGCAGCCATTCGTCGAGGTCAACTGCGCCGCCATTCCGCGGGAACTGATCGAGTCAGAGCTCTTCGGGCACGAGAAGGGCGCGTTCACCGGCGCAACCGGAGCCCACAAGGGGCGCTTCGAGGCCGCCGACGGCGGCACGATCTTCCTCGACGAGATCGGCGATATGGACCCGGCCGCTCAGGCGAAGGTGCTCCGCGTGCTGGAGACCGGCGAGTTGACGCGAGTCGGTGCGGAGACTTCGCGCACGGTTGATGTGCGCGTCATCGCCGCGACGAACAAGGACCTGGCCGAGGAGGTCGAGGAGGGCCGCTTCCGCGAGGACCTGCTCTATCGTCTCAACGTCGTCGAGATCCACTTGCCGCCGCTCCACGTCCGCAAGGACGACATCCCGCTCCTGTCGCGCCACTTCCTCGCGCAGGCATGCGCCAAGAACGACATGCCACTGCGGAAGCTGCACGCAGATTGCGAGGCGTGGCTCTCCGCGCAGGTCTTCCCGGGCAACGTTCGCCAGTTGCGCAACCTGATGGAGCGGATCGCGATCCTCGCCGACGGCGATCCCATTCCGTCGGCGGAGGCGGAGCGCCTGTTGCGCCCGCGCAAGAGCGGTTCGGGGCGCGATCCGTTCACCGAATGCGATACGTTCGAGGAGTTCAAGAACACCGTCGAGCGGATGTTCCTGGAGCAGAAGCTCATCGAGAACAACTGGAACATCAAGCGAACGGCGGAGCGCCTGAGCATGATGCGCTCCAATCTCTACAAGAAGATCGACAAGCACAGCCTGAAATGAGTCGTTCGCGTACAGCCGCCGTGCTCCTCACTGCCAGCCTGCTCGCAGCGCCCGCGGCGCTCGGCGCATGCGCTCGCCCGCGTGGCACTCTGGCCGAGGTCGCGACGCCGCGGGCGAAGGCCGATCGGATGCTGACCATCGGCGACTACGAATCCGCCGTCGCGTTCTACGACCAGGCACTCGAGGACGAACCCGGGTCGGTCGTCGTCGTCGAGAAACTCGCCACCGCGCGCCGCATGGCGGCTCAATCGCGAGCCGTTCGCGCGATCGACGCCGCGGCCCGCGGAGACGCCGACGAGGCGCGAAGTCATTTGGCGAAGGCCGAGATCTACGACGCATCGGCGACCGTGGTCCGCCGTGCGCGGGCCCAACTCGATGGCATCTTGCAGGCGGCGGGCGCGGCGAAATCTCTCCGCGAGGACGCGCGCGCGTTGCTCGTGACCGATCCAGACCGCGCGCGCGACCTCCTTGCGAAGGCGCGCCGCCTTGACCCGAAGGATGCCGAGATCGTGCGACTCCTGCGCGAGGCAACGCTCCGCGCCGGGGCCCAGCGCGCCGCTGGCCGCGCGGGCGAGGCCTGGCGCGCCGGGAAGCGCTCGATCGCCATCCGCGAACTCCGTGGTGCGCACTTTGGTGGCGAGCCCGTCGCCGACGCCGACTTGGTGCGCGTCACGATCGAGAACGACCTGCTCCGCGAGACGGTCACCGGCACCGAACTCGACGCGCTCCGCGACGCGCGCCGCGTCTCGATTCAGGTCGGCGTCTCGGGCTCGGTCGTGCGCACGCTCCGCGACCGTCTCATCACGGCTCTGCAGCACGCCGCCACGGACTTGCTGAACAAACGCCGTCCCGCAGTCGCCGCGCTACTCGAAACCGAAGCGCTGCGACTCGGCGCACAGATCCCGACTCCGGGACTCGATGCTGTCGCGGATCGCGCGCAGACTCGCATTGCCATCGCGGCGTTCGCTGACGGGACCAACGGCGACGTGGACGGGCTGCGGCTCGCGCGCGCACTCGCCGCGCGGATCGAGTCAGACGCACGCGGCGGGGGCGCCTCGCTGACCGTCCTGCCGCCGTCTCAGGATGGTGACCGCGTCCTCGCCGCGTACCCGCGCGCTTTGCGACTCACGGGCGAGGTGGTCTCGGCCAGAGTTGCCGAGGGTCCCCGCAACACGATCGTCCGACGCATCAAGTTGCAGGACGGCGTTCGCATCGAGACGAACCCGGCGCTCGCAATCGTCCTCACCGAAATCCGCGCACTTGCGCAGCGCCGCGAGGGCATCGAGGAGAGGGTCGCGGATGCACAGGAGGAGCTCGATCGACTGAACGACATCCCCTTCGTTCGCCGCCCGACCGACACGCGGATCGGCCAGGGACGCGCGGCGTACGAGATCACTCTGGCGCGGGCCGAGAGCCGCGTGAACAACCTCGAACGACGCGCGAAGAGTCTCGTCCAGCAGGAGGCCGCCGCGCGGCGCCGCGCGTCGGCGATACCGCCGCGGCGCGAGACGCCGATGTTCGGGGAGTACCCGTTCGAGACGCTCGAGTTCCGCAAGGTCGCGACGGTCACGGTGCGGCTGCGCCTGACGTCCGGCGACGAGACACTGCTCGACGCCGCGATCACCGGCAGCGTCCAGCACGATGAGACGATCGCGCCGGCGCTACCCGAAATCGATTTGCCCGAGGACCCAGACGAGACGCCAGACGATGCGGAGATGGCGCGCGCGGCCGCGGAGCACTTCGCGGTCGTGGCGTCTGGCAGCGTTCGGGACGCTGCCGAGAGAGCCGCGCGCCGGTTTCTCCTCGACGCACGCGCTGCCGAAAAGGCGGGTCGTGCGGTCGAAGCCGCCGAGGCCTACGCGCTCTATCTCCTCTCGACAGCCGAGATCTCCTCACCGCGCCGCGCCGACGCCGCCCGCGCGCTCTTCGATCTGGCGGGGATCCGAGTGCCGCTGCGCACCGGCGCGAAGGAGTTGGAGTGATGACGCGGCCTGATCGCCACCGCCGCCTGCCGCTCTCGCTCGTCGCCCGGCTCGTCGTCGTCACGGCTCTGCTCGTCGTTGTGTTGGGCCCGGTGTCCAACTTCTCGGCCTACGCACTCGACGGCAAGAAGAAGCAGAAGAAGGGTGGTGCTGCCGCAGCGGCGGCGAAAGAAGAGCCAGCCAGGAAGACGGCGCAGCAGAAGGCACTCAAAGCGATCGGCAAGGAGTTCGCGAGCAAGGACGTCGACAAGTTGCTCGCGCGCGTGCCGAAGAAGGGCAAGATCGTTCTCGCACTCGGGCGCCACGACGATCGGTTCCGGCTCTCGCACGCGCGAGCGCATCTCGACGAGTGGTTCGAGAGCCGCACGATCACCGAAGTGAAGCTGAAGCCGTCGAAGGATGCCAAGGCGCTGCTCGGGACGTTCACCTTGAAGTTTCGGCCACGGAAGAAGCCGAAGGGCGTCGTGAGGGATCTCGAGATCCGCATCAAGCCGAAGGACAAAGGCGAGGGCTTCATCCTCACGTCGATCAAGGTGCTGTCGCAGTGACGCTCACGTCGATCAAGGTGTTGCGGCTTTGAAGACCCGCACACCCCGCCGCACGACCGCCGACCACCGCGCCGTCGCACCGAGGCGGCTTCTCTGGAACCCCTGAGAAGCATGCGGTCCGCCGCGTTCGTTCTGCTCGTCATCCTGCTCGGCCTCCTGGGTTGGAACGAATGGGACGCCGCGGGCCAACGCGGTCTCGCCGACGGAGACGCTGTCGATGCGGACGTCCAAGCGGCGGAACGCGCACTCGGGGGGCGGCTCTCCGCCCTGGAGGTCTCGTGCGCTGCGATCGCCGACGCCGCGTTGGAGAGCGTCGGCGATGAGACGGAGCAGACAGCGCTCTTTGGCGCGATCGATGCGCTGCGACTCCCCGACGACGCCGGCGTCCATCTCTTCGACAAGTACGGACGCATGCTCGCGTGGGCTGGGACGAGCGCCCGCGACGAACTCCTGCGAGGAATGCCGACTGATCGCGACAGCGGTGTCCTGTTGGACGGGGCGAGCGCGCGGCTCCTGGCCGTTCGCAGACAGCGGACGTCCCCCACCGAAGGCGTCGCCGTGGTCGCGATCGCGCATCGCGCGATCGACGTCCGTTTTCCCGGACGCGGACGCGAGTTCCGCTCCCAGAGCGTCGAGCGCCGAGTCGAAGCCGAGTACCGCATCGGCGCCGCCCACATTCACCCGCCTGGCGAGGGGGCCGGGGTGCCGCTCACGAGCGCATTCGGCGGCGAACTCGCGCGACTCGACGTCGAACCGCTCCCGGCGGAGGTGTGGGACGAGGTCATCAGCGACGCTGCTGCGCTACGCCGTGCGATCTTTGTCGCGCTCCTCGCCTTGCTCGCCGCGGGGCTGGCTGCTGGAGCCGCGCGTCGTCTGACCAACACGCGCACCGCGGCCATGTGGACCGTGCGTGCGGCATCGCTGGTCGGTCTCCGCGTCGTGCTGGCCGCCGCCCCACTCGACGCGCTCTTCCAGGGCTCCCCCGCCGTAGAGTCGGCGAGCTATGCGGGCCTGCTGCCGCTCGGGCTGAACTCCTCTCCCCTCGCCCTGTTGCTGACGGCGCTGACGGTGGCAGGCTGCTCGGTGTGCCTGGCGGCAGCATGCCACGCGCACCGACGCCCCCTGTCGCCACGCGCCTTCGCGATGATCTGGATTGTCGTCGCCTGCGCCGCCCGTTGGTCGCTCTCCACGCTGATCGAGCACGTCGTCTGGAACTCGACCGTTCGCTTTCTCTCGCATCAGACCGTCCTCCCACCGACCGGCGCGCTCCCGCTCTTCGTCGCGCTCACGGCGGCTGGGATCGCGGCGGTGGCGACTCTTGACGGCGTTTGGCACTGCATGGCGCCGGAGTCGTTGCGAACACTGCGCATGCGCCTCGTGGCCGTCGTGGTCGCGACGCTCATCGTTGCACCGGTCGGGGTCAGCGAAGGTGCATTCAGAGTCGGTCTCGCATGCGCTGGCGTGCTCGGGATCGGCGTCTCGCTCGGCGCCGCCATCGTCGGGCGCGGTGCGGCCACGCGCGCCGCCGTCATCCCGCTCGGGCTCGCGCTCGGACTCTTCACTCCACTGCAGCATCATCTCGACGAGGGATTGCGCGAGGATCTCGCGGACCTCGCGCAAGAGCGTCTCGCCGACGCCCACGTCACCCTCACCGACAGCGCCATCCCTTTCGTGGAGGGAGTGCTCGACGACGTCGCGCAGAGCCGCACGCTATTGGATGTCTTGGAGGGGCACCGTCTGCCGCGCGACCTCGCGTCCCGGCTCTGGAAACGATCGGCGCTCGCCAACCGACCAGTCGCATCCGGCCTCTCGATCCTCCCGCTACGATCCAGTTTCCGGCAGCAGACGTCGTCGTCGAATCTTCCGCCACGATCATGGTTGCCCGATCCCGGTCTCTTCGCCGCGCCGACAGAACGCTGGGTCGTCGCCCTCAACGGCCGGGGGCTCGGGGCTGATGGGCGCTGGGTCGTCGGTGAGATCCCGATCGTGGTGGACGAAGTGGCCGTCGTCAGTGTGCGCGTCTGGTTCGAGATCCGCACACCGCGTACTGCGCGATTGCTCGCCATCGACGAGAGCGACGCGGCGACGAAGACGTCACGCACGCCGGCTCCGCCCTTGATGGACAGTTACGACGCCGACGGACAACTCGTGGTGCGCGCGTCCGAGAGCGCCGTCACTCTTCTCGGTTCGCGTCTGCCCGCGTCGGTTCAGAACGAACTCGAGGACGGGAACGCGGAGGTCTGGCGGACGGTCTCGGTCGGCGGCAACGAGTTCCTGGTGCTCGCACTTCCGGAGCCGGATCCCGCGCGCGCCGGCGATGCTCCGGATGGCGACGCGGCCGATGGCGACTCGCGGCGCGGGACACGCGTGTTCAGCACGGACGCGATCGGCGCGCGCCACCTCCTGCTACGCACGACGAAAGCCACACTCGTCGGCGCGATCCTCTCGGCCATCGCGCTCATCCTGTCGGCGCCATGGTGGGCGCGCCGCGCGGCGCTGCGACTCTCCCACCGGCTCGTTCTCTCGTACGTCTTGGTCTCCGCTCTGCCCCTGCTCTTTCTCGCATGGGCGAACCGCAGCATCGTGCAAGAACGCGACAACGACGATCGACGTGCCGAGTTGCGCGAGGCGGTCAGCGTGCTGGCCCGCGACATCCCCCAGCGCGCGAATATCGGCGCGCTCGTGAACGAGGACGTGAACGAGCTCGAACGCACGGACCGCGGCGTCGATGCACTCTCGGAGTTCTCGTTCAGCCCCGGACGCCGCGACAGCGTCTATCTCGACTGGCGTCTCTACGCGAGCACCGAGCAGGCGCTACTCGACACGGATCTGCTGCCGATGCGCATGCCCGGTCGCGTGTACGACGACGTCGTCCTGCAGGGCCGCGCATTCCACGTCGAAACGGTCCGTGCGGGTGGCCGCGAGATCGATGTCGGCTACGCGCCATTGCGTAATCCTGCGTCGGACTCACCGGCCGACGAGATCATCGGAGCCGTCTCCGTCGCAGCACTGCGCGGCGGCGCGTCGCAAGCCGCCGATCAGGCCGATGCCGTCACGACGGTGCTGGGCTTCTATCTGGCGTCGCTCATCGCCGCGATGGCGTTCGGGACGTGGATGGCCGCGCGCTTGACGTCGCCACTCCGCGAGTTGCGGCTCGCGACGCAGCGCGTCGCCACGGGAGATCTCTCCGAGCCCGTTCCCGGCGAGGGCCCCGACGAACTCGGTCAGGTTGTCGAGGCGTTCAACACCATGACGCGCGACCTCGCGGAGAGCCGCGAGAAGTTGGTGAAGGCGGAGAAGGAAGCCGCGTGGCGCGACATGGCGCGACAAGTCGCACACGAGGTGAAGAACCCGCTGACGCCGATGCGTCTGGCGGCCGAGCACCTACGGCGCGCGCACAGGGATAACTCGCCGCTCTTCCCGCGCGTGCTGGAGCGATCGGTGGACGTGATCATCCGCCAGACCGAGCACCTCCGCCGGATCGTGACGGACTTCCGCGACTTCGCGCGCCTTCCGGTGCAACGGCGCGAGCCGTGCTCATTCTCCCAACTCGTGCGTGAGACGCTCGATCTCTACCACGGCGTTCCCGGTCTCGAGATCGTCATCGACGCACCGGACGACCTTCCGCCGGTCTCGGCCGATCCCGACGAGATGCGGCGCGTACTCGTCAACCTCGCCGGCAACGCAGTGGAAGCACTCGATAGTCGCGAAGGCACACTCGCCGCCCGCGTCACACACGAGGGCACGTCGATCGTCCTCACGCTCGTGGACGACGGCCCCGGGATCGCCTCCGAGTCGATGCCGCACCTCTTCGAGCCGAATTTCTCGACCAAGACGGGCGGCACCGGACTCGGGCTCGCGATCTGCAAGCGCGCGATCGACGATCTCGGCGGCACGATCGCGATCGAGAGTGCGCCCGGCGAGGGCGCGGCGGTGACGGTCCGCTTGCCCGCGCTCGACGCGTAGACGACCGCGACAACCCCGCAGTCCCCCGCAACGGGTGATCGCCCTCCTGCACTGGACCCGATCGCGCGGTACACTGCCGACATGCGCAATCGGATCATCGACTTCGTCGGCATCGCACTCGTAGCCCTGGCCGCGCTCCCCGCCCGCGCAGAGCGGCATCCTGAACACATGCTCACGCTCGGTTTCCAGACCGAGTACGCGGATATCGTGGCGCTCGCTCGCCCCGGTCCGACGACGGTGAACGACGACGCGGGCACGCTGACGACGGGCTTTCAGATCGAACAGGCGATCCGGGGGGACGCGGCACCGGGAGCGCGACTCGACGTCGTTCACCGCAGTCTCGGTCACGGGCAGATCTGGAAGGACAACACGCTCTACCTGGTCTTCTTGCGCGCCGTGCCGGACGCTGGCGACGGACATTACGAGTCGCTCAGCGGCGCGTTCGGCTTTCGTCCTGTCGTCGACGGCACGCCCTCGGCGCGTTTCCCCGGCATCGTCGCACAGATCGCCACGACACTCGGTGATGCCAGTTCGGACCGCCCCACGGTCGCGGACCCGGACGCGCTTCGCGCATTGCTCGCGCGCCTTGCCACCGATGCCGACGACGGTATCGCTGCCAGCGCCGCGCTCGATCTCGTGCGCCACGAGGAGTTGCTACCCGGACTCGGCGACGCAGAGCGACTCGCTCTTGTGACGAGCTTTCGTGCCCGCACTCCCGGCCGCGCTCGACGCCAGATCGCACTCGCCGCCGCGGCGGGCAAGCACATCGAAGCCGCCAACGCACTCGTCAGCGGCCTGCTGGAGCCGAAGGCCCGCCTCGACCGCGGCGGTCTGGCCGACGCGCTCTATCGCCTGGGCGACGCCCGCAGCGAGGACCTGCTGCTTGCGCGGCTCGCGGCCGCCGACCAGGCTCAGAAGGGCAACCTGCTCGTCGCCCTCGGTAAGTTGGGCGCCGCGCGCTCCGTCGCGCGCGTCACGGCGCTTCTCGCGGCGCCGGAGCCCGCGGTGCGCGTCGAAGCGGCGCACGCACTCGGCAATGTTGCCCGCAACGTGCACCGCGCCACACCCGGTGAAGTGGTCAGCGGTCGCGCGGAGTTGATCGCCCTCCTCGACGCAGCCGAGAAGCGCGCCGGAGATGCCGCGAAGACAGGCTCCTCGGCACCCCCCGACACGCGCAACCAGATCCGCGCCGCTCTCTGGGCACTCGCACAACTCGACGATCCGCAGGCGTTCTCCGCACTCCGCGAGATCGCGGCCTCGGTCGCTCGCAGCGCCGCAGTCCGCGATTACGCGACGCACATTCTTGCGCGCCCGCGCGTCATGCTGATCCTCGACTGACCGAGAGTAGGCACTGCCTCGCCCGGGATGTCGCCAACCGCGGCTCAGGTCCCGCGTTCGCGCACCCAGTAAACCCACCACGCAGCCGTCTCGCGGGCGACGTAATACGGCAAACGCAACAATCGTCGAGTCTGCTCCGCGGGCACGGTGAACGCGCGAAGGCCCTCGGCGTCGAAGGCCGCCTTCACACGCGGCAGGTGGTAGTCGTGACTGACTACCAAGGCGCACTTCGCGCCGTGCTCTCGGAGGAGTCGCGTCGCGTTCGCCGCTGTGGCGCGCGTGTCGAGGCCGGCGTCGTCCACGATGATCGACTCGGGCGCGACGCCCGCCTCGATCGCCACGCGGCGCATGACCTCGGTCTCGTGGATCACACCGTCGCCGGGCCCGCCAGAAACGACGAGCAGCGGCGCGTACCCCGACGTGACGAGCGACGCGGCCGTCCGGACGCGATCGGCAAGAACGACCGACGGACTTCCATCGGCGTACGCGCGCGCCCCGAGCACGACGACGGCATCCGCGGGACGCCGATAGTCACTCGTCCCGAAGCACGCCATCAGCGCAAGAGCGAAGACAACGGCGGAAGCTCCGCACGCAGCAAGCACCGCGACTTGCTCGCGGATGAGAACAAACACTCTGCGCGGTTGTCCCGACGCGGCAGAACCCGGCGGCGCTGCGTACGCGCGCCACCCCGCCATCAGGAAGAGGGCCGCGACGCCGATCGAGAGCGGCGGCAGTCCGAGCGCCACGTCGGACACGCGCGTCGCGGCGATGACCTGCGCCACGTCGATCACCGCCGCGTAACCGAGTATCGCGAGCGCACCGGCGCAGAGAGCGCGGCCACGGCGCCCGTCGGGCGCGCGAATCCCCCACCACGCAGCCAGAACACCGAGTATCCCGAACGCGACGACGCGCAAGCCTCGCGGGAGATCGCGCGCATCGATCAGCCAGTGCGACGAGTCCAGCGACGCATCGCGCAGCCCCGCCACGACGCTCAGGACGAGGAACGCGCCCGCAAACAGAGCGAATCCACGCAGGGCAATGTCGAAGGGGGCAGGGCGACGCAGCATCTGCTTCCTATCTCGACGAAACGCACGCCACAGAACACCGCTACCGCCGCACGAAATCAGAAACACGCGCAGAGCTCTCGCCGACGCCGTCGATGCGAAGCGTGTCAGTCGCGGAGAAACTCCGTCGCGACAACCATTCCGTCCTTGAAGCGAACGACGCCCCAGTCGGAGTTGTAGGCGCCGAGCTCGCTGTGTCGGTACGTGATGGCGTCTTCGAGTTCGAATTCGGGCCAGTCGTCCGGGTCGCCGTACACGGACATGTCCGGCTCCGGTTGCCCGGGACCGGTGACTTTCGGCGCGGGCCCCCTCGGGAACCTCCAGCCCGTTCCCTTCATGTATCCGCCCATGATCGTCTCCACCTCGCCCATCGTCATTCCGACCTCTACTCGACGGAAGTCGCGCAGGAACGGCTTGCGTGTGCTCCAGTCCACGAAGTGGAGTAGCAGTAGCGAGAGGATGAATGCGCCGAGGACGAAGACTGTCCAGCGCCGGCGCCCCGCAAGCAGCATCGGCGTCACGAAGAGGGACGAGAAGAGCCCGTACTTCGCGTACGCCGCGAGAGGGGCGCACGGGTCGATCGCAAGCTCGACGAAGGCCGCGAAGAGTGCGGCGATCACCAGACACGCCACGGCCAGGGCCGCCCAGAGGGGTTGACGCGACTCCGCACTCACGAGTTCGACCCCCTCGCTCGATCGACGACCATCAACAATCGCACTCCTTCCAGGCGCCCGCGGTCACCATCGCAAGAACTCGCGGTCCTGCACGGTGCGACCGTGCAGGACGCATCGAAGTGCGCAATTGCATGGCGCTCCCGCGTCAGCGACTCGATCGGTCTCGGTCCAGGTCGGCCAGGATGTCGGCGAGCGGTCTCGCCCCGAGCGGGAGATCGCTGTCCGGCGCGCTTCTACGCCACGCAGAACCGTAACGGGCTAGCGCGATCCAACCGGCGCGCACGCCCTCGGCGACCACGGCATCGGAAACACGATCCGAACGCTCCGGTCGCGGCGGGACGAGTTCCGCGACGACGCGGTCGCGATCCGTGACCAGTACCGTCTCGCCGGATGACGCGAGACGGACGTACTCGCTGAGGTTGTTCTTCAGTACATCGATGCCGACGGTACGCATCTCTTCATGATAGCCTCCGGCAGCCACACCGTCACTCGATCCAGCGGCGGCAGTAGAGGGCGAGCGCGTTCACGATCACGTCGATGTTCTCGGCGGTGCGGGCCTTGTCGTTCTTGTTCTCCGGGTCGCGGAAACTGTGTTCGCCGGGGGCGACGATGATCGGCGCAGGCGTCTTCGTCTTGGCGATCAGGGCGTAGAGGGTGCCGAGGTCGCAGAGAGGGTCACGGTCGCCGACGAGAACGCTCATCGGGCGGCCGACCTTGTCGATGTCGTCGGGCGTGACCCAGAGCTTCTCGAGAGCGCCCGGGTTGTGGATCGGGAACGTCAGCAGCGCGACGCCGGACAGATCGTCGTGCTTCGACCCGGCGCGCTTCATGGCGACGAGACTCCCGATGGACTTCCCGGCGACGATGACCTTCTCGACACCTTCGAGCGCATGCGCCCACGCGATGGCCGCGTCAAGATCGGCGACCTCGGTGGCGAATTCCTGTGAGGGCGCGCCCTTCGCGCTGAAGAACGCCCAGTCGAAACGCAGCACCGCGAAACCCTCGTCGGCGAGACGCGCGGCGCTCGTGGTGATGAGCGGCAACTCCATGTGGTAGCCCTGTCCGGGCGCGATGACCACCGCCGCGCCGTTCGGACTCTGCGCGGCGTGGTACATGGCCTTCAGCTTGACGCCGCGCGCCGTCTCGATCTCGACGGATCTCGGCGCGAGGTCCTGTTCAGCGAACGCTGGAAGCAGCGCCGCGACGAGCGTTGTGAGCAGCAGGGCGCCAACGAGGATCGGTCGGCTCATTTCTCATTCTCCCGGGTGGAATTGGGACGGGCGGCCCGGTCATCGCACAGCGCGACGCGCGCCGCGAGTCCCGCGCCTCGCCACTCTACCGGTGGGACTCGGGTCACAGCCCAGAGACCTGGCGCAAAGACGGGCTCGCGTCATCGACGCGACGTCCCCAGTCGCGTATCATCCCGAGTGATGATGCGGAACGCGCCGAGGGTCGTCGCGAAGAGACGGGCCCGCGTCGCAGGACGTGACGCTCGCACGACGGGCGCGCGATACACGTAGCATGGGGACACGCGTTCAGGACGGAACGCAGTCCGAGAGGAAGCGCCTTGTCAACGACGACTGCCGCGGGGCTCACGGGAGCCGGAATTGCACTCACGCTCGTGATTGCGACGGTCTTGATGGCGGGTCCGGCAGACGTGCGCGCCGACGTCGCCGATATCGTCGCGGGAGACGGCGCGGGAGACCTGGTTGAGCGCTCCGAGGCGTCGCGTAAGAGCAGACTGCGGACCTCAGATCCGCTCCGTTCGTTCATCGAGACGAATCGCGGGCAGGCACCGGACACAATCGACTTCGTCGCGCGCGCATCCGGGTATGTCGGCGGCATCGCAGCGAGTGGGCTGACGGTGCTGTCCGCCACCGAGCGCGTGGTCGTACGCCTTTCCGGTGCAGACGAAGCCGCATCAGGGGTGCCCGTCGAACCGCTCCCCGGAGTCAGCCACTACGTCCGCGGTGCGGCAACCGACGACGTGCCGACGACGCGTTGGATCCGGGACGTGCCGCATCAGCGCGCCGTTCGCTACGCAAGCGTCTACCCCGGGATCGATGCGACGTACCAGCCGCGAGATGGCGGGATCGAATTGATCTTCGATCTCCGCCCGCATGCGGCAGTGGGCGCGATCGAATTGGGATTCGACGCCATGCGCACGCCGAAGATCGGGAGGGACGGGACGCTCGAGATCGCGACTGAGAGAGGGCGGCTTGCTCTCTCCCCGCCCGTTGCATGGCAGACCGTCGCGGGGCGGCGCTCGGCGGTGGACGTCGCCTACGAGACACGCCCGGGAGGCCGCATCGGATTCACCCTCGGTGACCATGACCCGGCGTTCGCCGTGCGCATCGATCCAGTCGTCGCGTATGCATCTGCATTCGGAGGGGAGTCGTTCGAGAGCGGTGGCGACGCCGGGCTCGACGCGGCGCAGCAGATCTACGTCACGGGCGTCAGCCTCTCGCCGGATTTCCCCGTCACCGAGGGCGCGTTCCAGTCGGAGACAGCGGGTGCCTTCGCCTCGACCGCATACGTCATGAAGCTCGACCGCCACGCCGAGTCGGTACTCTCGGCAACGTTCATCTCGGGGAGCGCGCCTGTGTCTCTCTCTGCGGCCGAGGTCCTGCCCTCGGGTCGCGTGGTGTTCTCGGGGTCCACGCTCGCGACGGACTACCCGGTCACGGACGGAGCGCCGATCACGACGCGGCCCGTCGAGTTCGCAGGCGTGCTCACGTGTGTCGCGCCGTCGGGTAGCGAGTTGGTGTACTCGACGTACCTGAGCGGGACGGCCGCCGGGCAGGCGCTCGACGCATCGCCGTCGGGAGAGGTTGTCGTCGCAGTGGCCTCGTCCGAAGAGAGCGCGTGGTCCACACAGGCCCAGTTCTTCGGACCCAACGGCTCCTCGTCGCGCGCGTCGCTCATGCTCATCGACTCGCCGCAGGCGGACGTCTACGTCCACGACATCGCGTGGGATGGCGTCGGCAACCTCTTCGCAGCAGGGCGTACGCATTGGCCCGATTTGCCGACGACCGAAGGCGCGTTCCAACGCAACTTCGGCGGAGGGAACTCGGACGCCTGGGCTGCTCGCTTCGACGCCGACGGACGGATGGTGTATCGGACGTTGCTCGGCGGCGACCGTGATGATTGGATCTGGCGCGTGGTCGCAGACGACGACGGCGCTCTCTATGCACTTGGTCGCTCGAAGTCGTCCGACTTTCCGACTGCGAACGCAATCGGTCTGCTCGACGAGGGCGGATGGGACGTCACGCTGACGAAGTTCGCGCCAATGGGGAATGCGCTGACGTTCTCGACGTATATGGCTGGTCGCGAAGACGACCTCGGGGAGTCGATTGCCCTCGACGATGCGAGCAATGTGCTCATCGCCGGAACCACGAAGTCAGTGGACTACCCGCTCCTTCTGCCCTTCGCGAGCACGCACGGCAGCGTTCTCGCGGCATCGCCCACACCCAGCTCCGACGGCTTCGTATCGAGCCTGACACCGGGCGGAATTCTGCGCTGGTCGTCGTTTCTCGGCGGGAGCCCACTCTCGATCGGCGCCGTGGCACCGATGGGCCCTTGCGGCGACGTGTTGATCGTCGGCCAGGTCAGTTCGCTCGGTGAGTTCGGCACACGCCTTCCGTTTCAGGATGAGGCCGGAGGACAGACCGACGCGTACCTCACGATCCTGCAGGAGCCGGAAGCGGCATTCGACCTGGAACAACTCACCCTGCCGTCGGCCACCGAGACCGCGCAGATCACACGAGAACTGTCGACGACATGCGGCGTGCGGCCCTTCGCGTGGACCTTGACCACACCGGTGAACACGCTCTTCGTGAACGGGACGTTCGACGCGGACAGCGGCGTCATCTCGGGACGCGCGCGCGAAGCCGGGGAGTATGCGTTCGGGGTCGACGTCAGCGACGGGTTCGGGCGCGCAACGCGTCGCACCGTGTCCATCACCGTCAACCCGCTTCCGGAACTCGCAGGTCTCAACGCGCCGGGCGTGCCGATCGGGCGTCCGTACGAACTCCAACTCGACGTCGAGGGCGGCACACCCCCGTTCGCATGGCGCGTGGACGAAGGCGCGTTGCCCGCCGGGATCACGCTGGACAGCGCGTCGGCACGCGTGTCCGGACGGGCCACGGGCGGTCCGAGCGAGCCCGTCGTCGTCGGTGGCATCGACGCGTCTGGTATCGAGACAAAGCGCACCTACCTTCTTCCCGCTGCTCCGTTCTTAGCGCTCGACGGCAGCGTGAAGCGCGTCGAGATCGCAGCGCGTCCGAACAACGCGGGTCGGCCGCTCGTCCACTTCGTCGAGCTCGTGCGTGGTACATCATTGCGCGTGTCAGCGAAGGGCGCGAGTCGCGGCGCGCTCCCGGCACGGCTCGAGTTGCTCGACGACGACGGCAACATCATGGCGGTCGCGGAGCCGGGCAAGCGGCGTGTCGCGAAACTGAAGAACGTCGCGATCGCCGACACCGGTCGCTACTTCCTGCGTCTCGATCCATCGGACGGCTTCTTCGGTTCGGCGCAACTGAGCGCGCGCGCGAAGCAGAAGAAGACTTGGAAGCTCGGCGCCACACTACCGGCCGCAGGATCGAGCGACGTCGCGTTCTCTTCGCTCCCCGGCGCGCGCGCCACGATCGTGGTGGCACCGGCGAAGAAGAGCAAAGCACTCCCGACGATCGCGAGCCTGCGCATGGCCGACGGCACCGAGTTGCTCGTTGCCGCGGACCTGAAGGAGAAGGGCAACAAGGCCACGCTGAAGGTCGCCCAACCGCTCACCGGCGGCGACCTGAAGATCACCATCGTCGATCGCGGATCGGTCGGCGGTGCCGTCGTCGTCAAGGTCAAGTTGAAGGGCGTGGTAGCGTATGTATTCACGCTCCCGGATGTCGTCAGTGGCAACACCACGACCGACGAGTGAACGGCGGGGATCGTCGACACGCTGGGGGGGGGGGGGGGATCGACATGCGGAGACTCTTGGGGATCGCCGTTCTACTGATGGCAGCGACGGCCACTCGTGCAGAACTGACGCTTGACGTCCCGAACGGCGCGCGCGTACGCACCGACATCGCCACGAGCGACGATACCGTGACCTTCCGTGCATTCATCCCGCAGAGCGCGCGAGTGCGCGTCGAGACCCGTGGGCGACGTTCGGGGCGATCTCGCGCGCAGACGTGGACGTTGCGCGCGATCCGGGCCGAAGACGATCGAGAGGTCGCGACCGCCCGCGGACCCCGCGCAGCGCGTATCCGCGACCTGGTCGTGCCGACGACCGGCTGGTACCGCTTCGTCGTGTCCGCGAGCGGCAACGCGCAGCCCGCGAGCCTGCGCAAGCTGACGTTCCGAGTCGCGTGGAGTACGCCACGCAAGATCGAGTTCAAGGGCCCCGTCGCGGGGGGTGGTCTCGACGTCGAGTTCATCGCGGAGGCCGGTGCGACCGTCCGGATCCGTGCGAGAAGTGATCGCGACGCGATCCCGGTCATCTCCGGGATCGCAGGCGCCGTGAACGGCTTCGAGCCGGAACTGCCCCCGGATGCCGACCGTCGCTCGCGCATCACGTCACTCCGCGGCATCGAGTTGGCGGTGACGGATCGCTACGTCGTACGGGTCGGCGAAGAGGGCGTGACGGGCACGAACGTGGGTGGCTCCATTCGCATCCAGCCGCCGGCCCGCTTCCGCGGAACGTTGCGCGCCGAGAGTGCGCGCTACGCGTCCCAGGGCCGCGCCGCACCGCTCTTTGGTGGCGTGATCGATCGCACCGGCGGCGACTTCCGCGTCGACCTTCCGCAGGCGCATCCACTCATGGGTTCTGCCGTGGAAGTACGCGCGGCTGCGACACGGAGAGCAACCGCCGTTGTCATCGGTGAGGCCGCGGACTTCGCCCCAGCTTCACCGCCACTCCGCCCGGTGAGTCCTGCCATCTACGTGGGGCCGACCCCACGCCTCTTCAACGAGGCCATCCACGTCACGATCGCGCTCGATCGCGACGCATTCGGGGACGCACCCGAGGGACTCGTCGTTTATCGGCGCGACGCGGACGGAGTGGTGTCGCAGGTCAACCCCGGAACGATCGAGATCGGCGAGGGCGCGCTGACGGTGCGCATCCTGACCGACGACCTCGCGACATTCCGTGCGTTTGTGCCGCGCTCTGGAGCGCTCGCGGTCGGGTCGCCCGCGGAGCTTGAGACGGCTCTCTCCAGCGAGCCCGATCGCTTGGGTCACACGGTCGCCGCGGACGGTCCGCTCGTCGTGGTCGGTGCCCCGTTCACCGACGGACGGACCGGTTCGGCGCACGTCTTCCGGCTCGTCGAGAACGAGTGGACACTCGACGGCACACTGACGCCGACCGAGGGAGCGGGCGACGTCGAATTCGGGACCGCCGTCGCGATCAGCGGGCAGACCGTGGTGGTCGGCGCGCGGTTCGATGACGTGGGAGCGGAAGACGGCGGCGCGTGCTACGTCTTCGACCGCGTCGATGGCGCTTGGCGCAAGACGGCACAGATCCGCGCCGACGATGCGGCGTTCTTCGATCAATTCGGCGCGGCAGTCGCGCTCGATCGCGACACGCTGGTCATCGGCGCGCGCCTCGACGACGACCACGGCGAACGCTCCGGAGCAGTCTACGTCTTCGAACGCGAGGCCGGGATCTGGACGCAGCGCCAGAAGCTGACAGCTGGCGAGGGCAGCGCCGGAGGAGAGTTCGGGTCATCGATGTCGCTCCACGGCGCGACGCTCGCCATCGGCGCGCCGAAGCGCGACGGCGGACTCGGAGCGGTCCATGTCTTCGAGCGCGGAGAAGCGAGCTGGTCCTTGCAGCAGCGCCTCGAACTCCTCACCGACGGCCCCGAAGAGGCTTTTGGCCAGGCGGTCAGCGTCCGCGGTGACGACCTTGTCGTGGGGCTGGATGGCGGACCCGAGGCGGCCGTCTACACGTACACGCGGGATGCGCGGACTTGGCGATTTGGAGTCCGCATCGGGACCGGCGCGCCGGGAGGTATCGCGGTCGCCGTCCGGAGCGACCTATTGCTGATCGGCAACCACGGAGTGGGCATGGCCGGCACGCTGCGCGTGCTTGAGCGCGACGGTGGTAGCTGGACGCAACGAGCGGTGTTGCAATCGTCGGCGGCATCCGTTGGCGACAGCTTCGGCGCAGCGGCAGCGCTCACGCGCGATGTCATTGTGGTGGGAGCTCCCGGCCGTGCCCGGGGCTCGGAAGAAACCGGCGGCGCAACCGTGCTTCCGATCGTGCGGTGACGTGGCCAGCGGACGCGTGTGACGACCTGCACAACGCGCTCCTGCCGTCAATCGCGCAACGCGCGACGTCCCGGCCCGTCGAGGCGTAATGGCTGATCTCTTCGCCGCCTACGCCCCACGCGATGACCATATGGAATCGGCGCGCCCGGGCCCGCCCGATGACCTCTCCATCCACACGATGACAGCGGCGGACGTGGATGTCGTGGCCGCGATCCGGGACGAACGAGACGGCAGCGGTCACTCGGGCCATGTCGTCTGGGCGCGGTCCGCGATGGCCCGCCGTGCGCGCGCACCCGACGACTTCGAGATCATTGTCGCGCGCGTTGCCGACGCAGCCATCGGGTACGCATGCGTCTGGCGCATCGCGCCGTCGGAGACCGCCCCCTCGAATGCGGTTCCCGATGGGCTTTACTTGGGCGGCGTCGTCGTACGTCCACCGTTCCGGCGGCTCGGGATCGGGCGCGCGCTCACGGCGTGGCGCATGCCGTGGATCTTCGCGCGATCGGACGCGGCTTACTACTTCGCGAACTCAATTAATCGAACGTCCCACGATCTGCATCGGGAGTTCGGGTTTCGCGAGATACGACGCGGGATCTGGGCGCCGGGTGTGCCCTTCACAGGCGGCGAGGGAGTGCTCTTCCGGGCCGACCGACCGGAGGATTGAGTCAGGCGCAGCGCATTACCGCGGGCGCGTCACTCAGAACCCCAGGTTGCCGACCTCGCGCAACGTGTCGTCGATCAGCGGTGACGGATACTCCGGGTCGAGCGCGAGCACACGGAACATGCCTTCCTTCACCTGGAAACGCAACTGGCGCCACTGGACGAGCCCCGATCCCGGGGGCATGCGCTCGGCGATCGGACTCCAATCCGAGAGCGTGACACCGTGTGTGACATGGCCGAGCCGACCGATCCACTCGTCCTGCGGCGCCACGCCGAGGACCGCGAGTCGCGCTGCGTGTCCGCTGTCGTGCCAGTAGCCGAGCTTCTTCCCGCGAAACTCGTCGAACACCAGTTCAGCCTCTCCCGGAAGCGCGAGACCAAGCGGTGAACTCGGCGTTTCCAGGAGCCACTTCGTATCAGGGCTCTGCTTGAGCAACACGTGGAGCGAGCGACAGAGCGCCTCGAGGCAGCGCTCACGATCCGCATGGTCAGCGGCCACGGTCTGGCGCACGTCTGCACAGAGCGCGTCGGACGAGCCCTCGGTCTGCATCCGCTCCACCCACGCGGCGTCGCGGTCGGCGCCTTCGAGCGCGGGGAGACGCCCGGGCCGCACGATGACCCGCGACGCGCCTGCGCGCGCGGCCGCCGTCGCCGCTGCGAGCGACGCCTGGATCGCAACACGTGCCACCTCGGCGCGGGGAGAGCAAAGTGCTGGGCCGGGCGCCCCGATGCGCGCGTGCGGAGACGGCGCGAAGAGGGCGATCACCTTGCCGCGGACCTCTTTGGCGGCGCGCCCGGCCGCGCCGGCGTCGCTGTGCAGAGCGTCTCCGTCGAGGACGACGTGTCGGTGGCCCAGACGCCCCAATTCACGAACGGCGTCGGCCCAGCCCCCATGGCGAGTGGCGTTCCAGGATGTGGAGATGGCAATCACTCGGGCATGCTAGCCCCGTTTGGTAGATCCGTCCCCGCTGCTCGCAGATACCGCGCCGATGCGGCGTTCTCCCACGTCGCTCCATGGCGGTACCGTGGGCAGGCTCATGCGCGACCGTTCTCTGGTTTCCGTCTGCCTGCCGCTCCCGGTCCCGACCGCCTTCACGTATGGCGTGCCGGAGGGGCTCCGCGATGGGCTCGTCCCGGGTCGCCGCGTGCGTGTGCCCTTCGGTGCGCGCACGATGGACGGCTGGTGTGTCGGGTTCCCCGAGCCCGCCGATCTCCCGGATGAACCGCCGCCGAAGAACGTGCCGAAGAAGGGGCCAAGGAAAGGCACCGCGCCCAAGAAGACGCGCGAGATGAAGGTGATCGAGGCGGTGCTCGACGACGGCCCACTCCTCGGGCCGGCGATGCTCGACCTCTCGCATTGGATCGCGGAGACGTACGCCTGCGCCTGGGGCGAGGCACTCTCGGCCTGCGTCCCGGCAGGCGTCCGCAGCGGTGCATCCGCAGCAACCGTCCTGCACGCGAAGCTCGCCATTCCGGAGGACGAAGCGCGCGAAGCCGTTGCAAAGTTCGCCGAGAAGCAGACGAAACGCAGCCGTATGCTCGCCATCCTGATGGAGCATCCCGAGGGGCTCGCCGTCCGCGATCTCGTGCGCGCCGCACATTGCAGCGACTCCCCCGCCAAGACGCTGGCGCGACACGGTCTCATCACGATCGAAGACCGGCCCGTCGACTCCGATCCCTTCGCCGGCGCGTTGCCCGAGCCGCCCGCCGACGTCACGCTCTCTGATGCGCAAGAGATCGCGCTCACCGCGTTGTATGAAGCAGTGAACGCGCGCCGCCACGCGGGCTTCCTGCTCCACGGCGTGACGTCAAGCGGCAAGACCGAGGTCTACCTGCGGACGATCCGAGCGGTTGTCGAGTCGGGCCGACAAGCGATCGTCCTGGTGCCGGAAATCTCGCTCACTCCGCAAACCGTCGCGCGCTTCCGCGGCTGGTTCGAGCGCGTGGCCGTGCTGCACAGCGGGCTCACCGACGCCGAGCGGCGGCGCCAGTGGCATCGCATCCGTGCGGGCAACGCCGACGTCGTCATCGGTCCGCGTTCGGCCGTCTTCGCGCCGGTTCCGGCGCTCGGGCTGATCGTTCTCGACGAAGAGCACGAAGGCTCGTTCAAACAACAATCCGCGCCGCGCTACCACGCCCGCGACGTTGCGATCGAGCGCGCTCGACGGGCGGGTGCCGTCGTCATGCTCGGCACGGCGACACCGTCGCTCGAGACGTGGTGGAAGACGCACAAGGGACAGTTGCGACTCCTGCGACTCCCGTCGCGCGTCGGCACCGGCAAACTGCCGAAGGTCGAGATCATCGACATGGTGCGCGAGGGACTCGAGACCAAGCGGCGCGACCTCCTCTCGCGCCGACTGGTCGAGGTGATCAAGCGCACGCTACGCCGCAAACAGCAGGCAATCCTCTTCCTCAACCGGCGCGGCTTTTCGACGAGCGTCTACTGCAGTCGCTGCGGCGGTACGCTCAAGTGTTCGCGCTGTTCGGTGTCGGTGACATTCCATCGCTCGCACGGCACGGTGCTCTGTCATCCATGCGGCGTAGAGCGCCCGATGCCGCGCCAGTGCCCGGACTGCAGCACCCCTGGATTGGCGCGACTCGGCGCGGGAACCGAGCGACTCGAGGACGCCGTACGCGCCTGCTTCCCCGGAGTGCGCTTCGCCCGGATGGACAGCGACTCGATGCACGACCGCGACTCCTACGAGCGCGTGCTCGGAGCATTCCGCCGCGGCGAGGTGGACCTCCTGCTCGGCACGCAGATGATCGCCAAGGGGCTGCACTTCCCACGCGTCACAGCGGTCGGCGTCGTGTCGGCCGATGCATCGCTTCTGGTCCCCGACTTCCGCGCGGCGGAGCGGACGTTCCAGCTCGTGGCGCAGGTCGCCGGACGCGCAGGACGCAGCGACGATCCGGGCGTCGTCGTGGTGCAGACGATCCAACCGACGCATCCCGCGCTGCTCCACGCAGCAAAGCACGACTTCGAGGCATTCGCAGCGCACGAGTCAGCCGAGCGCGCGCGCTTCCACTGGCCGCCGCACTCACGGCTCGTGCGCGTAGTCGTCTCGGCAAAGGTGGATATCGCCGCGCGCAACCGCGCGAAGGAGGTTGCCGACGTGCTCCGCGGCTGCCTACCGCCGGATTGCCACGACGTCCTCGGCCCGGCCCGTTGCCCCATCGAACGCATACGCTCGAACTTCCGCTGGCACGTCGTCCTACGCGCCGCTGACGAACCCGTACAACGCGCCGCCATCCTGCGCCTCCGACGCCTCGGCGCCCGCGTACGCGGCGCCGACCTGACCATCGACGTGGACCCGGCCGACCTGACCTGACCTGCGAGACGGAGCAGTCGTGGCAATCGCGGCGATCGCGCCACTGGCCGGGAGTCGTGCAGGACCGAGAGAGTGCGTCCGGCTCCGGGATCCCTTGCTCCGCAACCTCGCGTAACCAGCGACTTCGACTTCGACGGATCAACTCGCGGCCGACTCTTCGTCGTCCCCGGCATCCTGCGCCGCATGGCTCTTCTCGTCGCGCATGCGTCGCGCCAGCGCCGCCGCCGCCCGCATCTCACGGTCGTTCTCCGGTTCTCGTCCGCCCGGACAATTGCGCGTGTAGATGAGTTCACTGCCTTCAATCCAGATCGGATCGGCAGTCCGCCCGAGCGGCACCAACCAGCCACATTCCTGGAAGAAGTGGTGGTGACGGCAGAGCAGGAAGAGATGCCGCGCCTCGCGGCCGCTGCCATCTCGGTGCGGACGCCGATGCGCAAACTCGAGGAACGCCCGCGCCCAGCAACCCGGGAACTCGCAGCAGTCGCCCGCTCGACGCCGGATCTCGCGCTTCACCGAGATCGGGATGTAGCGGCTCTTGTAGTCATCCGCGGTGGGCCCCACGCGCCGCTTGCCCTCTTTCACGAGGAGCGGGTCGAATGAGTCCACACTGCGATCAACAACACTGTGATCTACGACGGCCTCGAAGGTCTCATCGCGCGTCAGATGCCGTCCGGCCTTCCGAGAGGCCAACACCCGCGCGCGTTCGAAGCGCTCGACCACCGAGTCCGGTACGCGAAGCTCGATCGTCTCGACCGGCTCGCCGCAGAGGATCTCCGCCATGCGATGGCGCGCCCTTCTCCGGGTCTGCGAGTACCGCGGCGGGTCTTCGAGTACGAGTCCTTCAGCGCCTGCTTGACCCAGCCGCTCTTCTCGTCGAAGAGCGAAGGCTCGTTCAGGATCGGAGCCAGTTCCACGGCCTTCGCCACACTCAGCGCCTTCGCCTGAATGCGTTCCTCGACGGACGAGCATCTGCACGCCAAGTACGTGCGCGTCACGCGCATCTCCAAGAGCGACTTCGCCAGCGCGATCTCGGCATCCCGAACCGCCTGCGCCTGCTCGGTCGCACGTGCGATCAGAGCATCGTCGTCGACGAAGATGCGGGTGCGTTGGCCAACCTGGAGGAACATAACAGAAGGCTAACATATGCCACCGACGCGAGTCTGGAGAGCGCGTCGTCTCTCGGAGCGTACCCGGGCGTCGGCGGGCCACCTGGCCTCGCCAAGAGAGCTCGTTGCTCCGCCGCCGACCGGGGACGGCGGGGCGGTGTCTTGAAATCGAAGGAGCCACGAGGTGCCCGGTGTCTGGCGGACGGAGGGCGTCGCAGCCGAACCGGCCAGGACCGCCCGTCACCGGGCACCATCCAAGAAGACGGTCCGACGCCGATTCCCCTCTACCCGGCGCGCGTGACGGACTCGGTTCCGTGGGGTTCGTCGTCATCGGGGGCGTCGGGGGACTCGGCACCGCCCTCGCCCTTCCACGCGGCCATGATCTCGCGGTTGATGCGGAGATTCGTGAGCATCGACTCGTGGTACTCGGCGGGCAAAGTGGCCAGCGACTCACCGAGGAGGCGCTTCGCGAATTCGAGGTGTACGCGGTCACCCGTCGCCCGCCAGAGCAGAAGGCGCGCCTCGCACCGCTCCTCGGCGGAGAGAAGCTCTTCGTTCTCCGTGAAGGCCGCCAGAGCGTCCTCGGGGTCTCCGCCGGGAAGGAGCGCGAATTCGCAGCGCGCCAGCGTCTCCATGCCGGGACTGCTCACGTCCTTCGCCAGGGAGCGCGCCGACGCGAGCGACTCCCGCCCACCCTCCCCGTCTCCCGCGGCGGCGCGCTGAGACCCGAGTGCCAGGTGCGTCGCCGCTGCCAGGTACCGGTGCCCGATCTCCTCGCAGACCACAAGGCTCGCCAGCAGGCGCTCCTCGCTGCCCGCTCTCTCTCCCTCCTCTCGTAGCACGCATCCCAGGTTGTGCTGCGCGCTCGCCTCGCCTTCCCGGTACCCGA
>JAJRPF010000007.1 GCA_024280885.1 Planctomycetota bacterium
TGAGCGGAGCTCACGGCCCGCCACTCGCGGTGCTCCTTGTTGCGTTTGTGGTGCCTCCGGCACCACGCTCGCTTTCGCTCGCATGTTCGGCTTCGGTTGCGGCTCCGGCTGCTTCAACCGGGGCTGCGCTCGGTGTTCGTGGCCGCGCATTGGGGCGGACGCTCGACGCGCAACTGAGCACGTCGCTTGGGCTGGTTTCGCAGGCGGAATCCACTCTCTGCGCCTCACCGCGAGTGTCACGCTGAGTGCTTCGCACACAGCCCGCCAGTCGCTCTCGTTTCTGGCGTTGTCGTGGAGGGGCGGGTTTCTCGCTGTCGTCGTTGCCGGGCCTCTCGTCGTGCGCCCGGCTTCGTTGGCCCTCGCCACCTTCAAGACCGGGTCGGCCTTGGGGCCTTATAGCCTCAACGCCTCGATCTCCGGATTGGAGCGACATGCGACGGTTGAGGCTATAAGGCCCCAAGGCCGACCCGGTCAGGCCGTTCTCTTGCTGCCTCTAGTCCCCGATCAACGGACGGCGTGCGCGGTGTTGAAATCGCGTGCCTCGCTCAATTTTCTCGGCACGGCGACGCGTGTCGCCCTGGCCCGCTCGGGTGGTCGCGCCGGAAAATCTGAGCCTGGCACGGTATCTCGCCCCCTCGATGAGTCGCGATCCAACCCGACGGCCCGCTCCCCTCTGTTCCTCCTTCCCGTTCTCTCCCCATCTCTCAACCTCCACCCCGCCGCCCCGCACGCGATAGCCTCCGTCCGTGCCCACTCCCATCCCCCGTACCAAATCCGAGCTCGCGCCGCTGCTCGAGGCGCGTGGCCTGCGGCTCACCAAGCGGCTCGGGCAGAACTTCATTGTTGATCCGGCGCTTGCGGACGCGATCGTCGCCGATGCCGGTGTGCGTTCCGACGATCTGGTCGTCGAGATCGGTGCTGGGGCGGGCGGGCTCACGCAGCCGTTGCTGGAGGCGGCGGGGCGGGTTGTGGCTGTGGAACTCGATCGTGGCATGGCGGCGCTGCTCCATGAGTATCTCGGCGACCATGAGCGCTTCGAGTTGCATCAGGCCGACGCGCTTGATGGGCCCGAGGGATTGCATCCGGCGATCACCGATGCGATCGATCGGGTCGCGGGCGAAGGCGGCGCAGCCGGCGCGTTTCGGCGCGTGCTCGTGGTCGCGAACTTGCCGTATTCGTGTGGGACGGCCGTGGTGTCGCGGCTCCTTCGCCGCGATGTGACGCCGGCGTCGATCGTCGCGATGCTGCAGCGCGAAGTGGTCGATCGTCTGCGCGCTGCACCCGGGACGGCGGACTACGGGCCGCTGGCCGTGCTCGGGCTCCTGCGGGCGAAGGTCGAGATCGTGCGCAAGGTTCCGCCGAATGTGTTTCTCCCGCGGCCCGCCGTCGAGAGTGCGGTCTTCCGCGTCACTCCGCGACCGGGCGGAGACGCCGCTTCGGCGCGTGCGGCTGTGGACCTTGCAGCGATCGCGTTTCGCATGCGACGCAAGCGGCTCGCCCGCGCGCTGAAGGGCACGCTCGATGTGACGGCCATCGTCGCTGCGGGAGTCGATCCGGATGTGCGGCCCGAGCGCGTGACCCCGGAGCAATGGGCGGCGCTCGCCGCGCATGTAGCGGAGCGCGCCTGATGTGTGGCTTCGCCGGGTGGTTCGACACCGGGCCGGATGCGGGCGCGCCACCGAGTCCGACACGTCGTCGTCGGGTCCTCGACCTACTCACCGCGCGTGGACCCGACGCCGAGGGGGAGTGGATCGCCGAGGACGGTCGCGCGGGCCTGTTGCATCGGCGACTCGCCATCGTCGATCGCGCTGGCGGGGCGCAACCCATGGTCGGGCCGCAACGTGGGCAGATGCTGGCGTGGAACGGCGAACTCTTCGAGGCGGACGCGCGTCGGGCGGCGCTCGAGCGCTCGGGAGAGACGTTTCGGTCGCGCAGCGACACCGAGGTGCTCGCGAGGCTTCTTGGTGCGGCGCCGCGTGGTCGGGAGAGCGGCGTCGAGGGCGCTGACTTTCGCGCCGCACTCGCACCCGAAAGCGGGCAGTGGGCGATTGCGTGGATTGATCTCGAGCGGGGTGAATTGCTCCTCGCGCGGGACGTGGCCGGAGAAAAGCCGCTCTACTACGCGACGGGGGACGATCGGATCGTCTTTGCGTCCACACTCGACGCGCTGCGCGCACTTGTCCCGATCGATACGGAGATCGACGGCGAGGCGCTCTCGCTCTACCTCTCGTGGGGGTTTGTGCCCGCGCCGCTGACGATCTTCCGCGGCGCGTCGAAGCTCGCGGCCGGGCAGTCCGTCGTCCACACGCGTCGCGCCGCGTCGGGTGGCGCCGCGCGCGTCCGCGTGCAAGAGACAGACCCGGTCGGCGCGACAGACCACGCCGCGACGCAGGCGGTCGACGCGAGCCGTGCGCTGGAGGACGCGCTCACGGCCTCTGCGCGGCGGCGACTCACGCATTCCGACGAACCGGTCGGCGTGTTTCTCTCCGGCGGATTGGACTCTCTGGCAATCGCTGCCGTGTTGCGCGACGCACCCGGTCTGCAGACGTTCACGGTTCGCGCGGACGACCCGCGCTACGACGAGTCGGGGGACGCCGCGCGCGCCGCCAAGGCACTGGGGATCGCGCATACGATCATTGCACCACCCGCCGCCCGCCCGGACGCGTGGCGCGATGCGCTGCTGCGCCACGGGGAACCGTTCGGATCGACGAGTGCCCTCGCGGTCGACGCCGTCGCACGCGCCGCAGCACCGCACGTTCGCGTCGTCTTGACCGGCGACGGTGGCGACGAGGCGCTCGGCGGGTATCCGCGTCACGTTCTGCTGCGCCGACTGGCCCGACTGCCGGCGCTCCCCGGTTGGGCCGCACCACGCGAAGGTGCTCGCTGGCGCCGACTCCGGCGCGGCGCGCGGCTTCTCGCGTTGTCGCCTTCGGATCGCTACGCGGCGATGTACGAGGTCTTTGGGGACCATCGCGCGACCATCTTTCCCGGCGATGATGGAGCGCCTGCGCGGACCCGGATCGCGTCGCGCTGGGGGGGCGCCGCCGCGGATGATCTGGACGCGATGCTGCGCATTGATCGCGCATTCGAATTGCCCGACTCGCATTGCGTCAAGGTGGATACGGCCTGCATGGCGCACGGTGTCGAGGCGCGCAGTCCGTGGCTTGATCGCGCCGTCGTGGCAACTTGCGATGCGCTGCCAGTGGAAGACAGAATGCGCCGCGGACGCACCAAGCTCGCGCTGCGTGAGTTGCTCCGGCGCCGATTGCCCGCGCAACTCGCGGACGATGTTCTGTCGCGCCCGAAACGGGGCTTCACGGCGGGGCTCGACGCCGCGCTCTCGTCGCCGGACGCGGAGGAGTTGCTCCTCGGTGGCGCGTTGGCGCTCCTCCCCGGCGTGCAACCCGCGGGTGCGCGCGCGCTCTTGGAAGAGCATCGCGCCGGGCGCGGAAACCACCGCTTCCGACTTGCCGTGTTGCTCTCGCTCGCTCTCTTCGCCGAGGCGCACGTCCGATGACGAGCGTCGCGTGTGGTGGGTGCGGCAGAACGCTTGTCGCGACGCCCGGTCACGCCGGTCTGACCGTCAAGTGTGCGGAATGCGGGGCTCTCGTGAACATCCCCGCGCACGCTGTGGAGGTCTTGGAAGACGGGCCAGAAAACGGACGCCTCCGCGATGCTGCGACGACCCTCTCGGGTGCTGCGGCGGTCGACCCAGCCCGTGATCCGCGACCCGCGCTCTCGGGTGCCGTGCCGGATCCCGTGGCATCGGGGGCCGACGATCGATCCACCACGGCGCTTGCACTGGCGGCGATCTCGCTGGTGTTCCCACTACTCGCGCCCTTCGCTCTCTGGTACGTGCATACCACGGCGCGCCAACTTGCCGCGAACAGCGGAGGCGTGGAGCCGACCACTCTTCGGAATGCGCGCGTCCTGGCGCGCGTGGGATGCTCGCTCCTGGTCTGTGTCATACTCCTCGCTCTCCTGATTCTCATCGTGATCAGTTGATTCTTCCGATTCTGCTCCTCGGTGGATCGGCGCCGGGGTGGTAGCGTTCGCGCACGGATGGGACTCCTCTACCGCTGTTCTGCGTGCGACAAGGAGATGGTGCTCGAGAGCTACCATCAGGGCCGCGTCGTGCCGTGCCCGTGGTGTGGTGCGAACGAAGACGTCCCCAATCAGCTCGATTTTCAGACGGTCTACGCGGAGCGTGCGGGCGATGAGTCGCGCGGGCGGCTCCTGCTGGCGATCTCGGTTGCGTCGCTCCTCCTCGGCTGCCTGCCGGCTGCGGCGATCGTGTGGTGGATGGCGTCCGGTCGCATCGGTCGCGCCCGCGAGGACCAGCGCGAGGCCGATCCGCTGCTCCTGAACGCGCGCGTGATCGCGGGCGTCGGCACGGTCATTCACGCATTGCTCTGGGGCGGAGTTGCTGTCACGCAATTCTGATCGCCGGGTCGGATCATGAGGGCGGTCCTCGCGACGTACGACGGTGTGCTCTCGGGCCCCGGGCGCTCCCAGACTGTGCCCTATGCCCGCGGACTTGCCGAGCGCGGGCATGCGATGGTGCTCCTCTCCTACGAACTCCCGGAGCGACTTGCCGACACGCAACTCGTCGCGGAGGTGGAGGCGGCGCTCGACGGCGTTCCGTGGGTCCGGCTACCGTGGCGCCGGCGTGCCCCTGGCGACCTGGCGGCCGGCGTGCGCGCCCTGCGCCGCGTGGCGCGCGAGCACCGCGCCGACGTCGTTCACGCACGGGGCTACGTCCCGGCGCTCCTCGCGCGCGTTCTGCGCCTGCCCTACGTGTTCGATATGCGCGGCTTCTGGCCCGACGAGCGCGTGGACGGTGGACTCTGGGAGCGCGGTAGTGCCGGGTATCGGACGTGGAAACGGATTGAGCGCTCGCTCCTCGCACGGGCAGGCGCGGTGATTGTTCTGGCGCAGCGGGGACGTGACGAATTGCAGCGTGCTGGCCTCGTCGCGGACGATCGCACGATCCATGTCGTCCCGACGTGCACGGATCTCGAGCGTTTCGGCGTCGTGCCCGAGGCCGATCGCGTTCCGGAGGCGCGCGGCGCGGGCGCCCGATGGGTCATCCTCGGCGGCACGTCGACGTGGTATCTGCCCGAGGCGATGCTCGACCTCGGAGCGCGCGCGCTGGCACGCGACGGAACGGCCGTGTTGCATGTGCTGACGCAGGACGACCCGGCTCCGGTGATCGCCGAACTCGCGCGGCGCGGCGTGCCGGACGCGCGCGTGGTCGTGCGCTCCGTGCGCCACGCCGATGTTCCGCGTTGGATCTCCGGTGCGACAGCGGGGATCGCTCTCCTGCGTGACGCGCCGTCGAAGGTCGCTTCGTGCCCGACGAAACTCGGCGAGTTCCTCGCGTGCGGCGTCCCGTTGATCGTGTCGGGACGCTGTGGCGACGTGGATTCGCTCCTCGCCGAAGAACGTGTCGGCGTCTCGCTGGACGACGTCTCGGATGTTGCGCTCGAGGCCGGACTCGATCGCATGGCAGACCTGTGTGCGAGTCCGGATCTCGCGGCGCGCTGCCGCGGTGTGGCTGAGCGACGCTTCGCGGTCTCCATTGCGCTCGACGTCTACGAACGGGCGTACCGCGAGGCCGTCGCATGAGAAGCGTTGCGCCGTTCTGCATCCTCCTCGTTCCGCTCGCCGCGGTTGCGATTGCGACGGCCGGACCGGTCGGCGCCGGTGCGGCGGCGCTCGTGGGTCTGTTGCTAGGGATCCTAGGACTCTTCCTTCTACGCGGAGACGAGGTGGAGCGACGCGCGGGCGCCGGTGCCCGTCGCGAGTCGGACATCCGGTTTCTCGTCGTGCTGGTCGTGACCGGCTTCGTGTTGCGCGCGGGACTCGCGGTCATTCTCCGTCAGCTGGATCTCAACATGGTGCTCGGTGGCGACGAGGGCACGTTCGACGCCAACGCGCACGTCTTTCAGATGTGGCTCGACGGGATCATTCCCGAACCGTTCCAGGAGAAGTGGCGCAACTCCTCGCAGGTCGGCTACTTCGTGATTGTCGGGAGCATGTACTGGCTGATCGGCCCGATCCAGATCGTGCCCGTTCTGCTGAACTGCGCGATCGGGGCACTCACTGCGATCCCCGTCTATCGCCTCTCCGCGCGTCTGGCCGGTTCGCTCTCCGGTCGTATCGCGGCCACACTGGTCACGTTCTTCCCGTCGCTTGTCTTGTGGTCGTGCCTGCTCGTTCGGGACGCGCTCGCGTTTTTCCTGATCGCCTGGTGCGTGGTACTGGGACAGGACCTCTTGCGACGCGCCACGCTGCCGCGAATTGTCGCCCTGACGGCGTGTCTGGGTGTCCTCGCCACGTTGCGCTCGTACATCTTCTTATTGCTCGCGGGCGCGATCGTCGCGGCGTTCCTCGTGTCCATGACACGCCGCCCAGGACGCGCGCTCGTCGTCGCGATCCTCTCGACGATCGGCATCTTGTTGCTCGTGCGCGGTGCAGGACTCGGTTCGGAATTCGTCGGCGAAGACTACCTCGTGCGCATCGACGAGCAACGGCGACTGAACGCGATTGTCGGCAACGCGGCGATCGACATCGGTGGCCACGACCTGACGACGCCGGTCGGCGCCCTGACGTACCTGCCGATCGGGCTCGCGTACTTCCTGCTCGCACCATTCCCCTGGCAGATGGGCGGCCGACAAGCGTTGGCGTTGCCCGACATGCTGCTGTGGTACGCCTGCTTCCCGTTGGTGCTCATGGGGATCGGGCACGTCATCCGTCGTCGTCGCGTTGCCGCGCTGGTGCCCTTGCTCGCGGGCGTCTCGATCTCGATGCTCTACGGGTTGGTCGAGGGCAATGTCGGGATCATCGTGCGCCACCGCGCGCAGGTTCTCGTGCTCTTCCTGCCCTTCGCGGCTCTCGCGGCGACCCGAATTCTGCGCGCTCGCGAGCGGCGCCTGACCGTCGAGAGGGCGGATCGTGCACGATTGATGCAGGGGCTCTCGTGGCGCGGCGCGGGGAGCGTCTGAGCGTGCGTGCGCTCCTTCTCTCTACCCTTCCGCGCGAGGGCCCCAGCGCTCGCCCGCGGCTCTATGCGTATGAGGTTCATCTGCGCGCCGCCGGTATCGAACCCGTCTTCGCACCCTTGCTATCGTCACGCGCAGCGCAGCGCTTCTACGACGCCGGGACCGGCGCGCGCGCCAGGCGGCTTGCGCGCGCGGCGGCCGGAGCTGTTGCGCGACTCACCAAATTGTTGCGGGCCGGGCGCTTCGACGTCGTCGTCGTCCATCGCGATCTCCTGCCGCGCGGTAACGCGCTGGCGCTCCGCGTTCTGCAGCGCTCAGGAGTGCCTTTCGTCTACGACTTCGACGATGCAATCTACCTCTCGCCGCGCGACTTTGTTGCCGAGGGCGACAAGAGTGCGTCGCTCATGGCGCGCGGTAAGGACCCGGGCGAGATTCCGGAACTTGTCACGGCGGCGACCGTCGTGCTTGCAGGGAACGAGACATTGGCGGCCTGGGCGCGCGGTCTCTCGGGCGACGTTCGTGTGCAGCCGACGCCGGTGGATACGGACGTCTTTCGTCCGCCGGAGCGGCCGCGCGCGACCGACGCCACGCCTGTGGTGGGCTGGATCGGGAGCCCGACCGCGACATATTGTCTCATGTCGTTGCGTGCGGCGCTCGGGCGTGTGGGGCACCGCCATCGGTACTCCCTGGAGGTCGTTGGCGCGGCCGAGACGATCGCCGTGCCGGGGATACCGGTGCGACACGACGACTGGCGACTCGCCGACGAAGCCGAGGCGTATCGCCGTCTCGACGTCGGCCTCTATCCGCTGCCCGACAACGAGTGGACGCGCGGGAAGTGCGGCTACAAGGCGCTCGTCTACATGGCGAGTGGCGCCGTACCGGTCGTCTCGCCCGTCGGCGTTGGACGCACGATCGTCGAACACGGAGTGCGTGGTTTCCACGCGAGCGACGACGAGGGCTGGATCGACGCCGTGAGCCGCTTGCTCGGCGACCCCGAGTTGCGCGCCGAGATGAGCGTTCGGGGGCGGGCCTATGTCGAGGAGCAGTTCAGCGTCCGCGCTCTTCACCCGGGGTTCGTGCAAGCGTTGCGCGACGCGGCGGAGTCGCGGTCGTGAGCGCGCGCTTCGTTCTCAGTGTCGATGTCGAGGGGCTCTGGGGCCTCTTCTTCGTCCGCTCGTACGTCGCGGAGCCGACCGCCGCCGAAGCGGGGCGCAGCGCGCTGCCACGACTCGGGACGATGCTTGCGGAGCGCGGGATGGCCGCGACCTTCGCGTTCGTCGGTCACCTCTTTCATGAGTCGTGTGGGCCGTGGGAGGGCACGCCGCATCCTGAAGCGCCCCGCCCGGTCTACCCGTGGTACGAGCGCGATTGGTATGGCGACGACCCCGGTACCGACGAGTCGCGGGATCCGCTCTGGTACGCGCGTTCGCACGCGCTCGCCATTCACGCGCAGGGGCACGATGTCGGTGCCCATGGGTTCGCGCACGCGATCTTGGATCCGCAGCATGTGCCGCGCGACGTCGCGGACCATGAGATGCGGAGTGCGCAGTCCGCCGCCGCCGCCGCCGGATTGCCCCCTCCGCGCTCGTTCGTCTTCCCGCAGAACGTGATCGGGCACGTCGGTGCGCTCGCCGAGAACGGTTTCACTTGCTATCGCGACACCGATGGCGGTCTGCCGGTGCGCGCCGGTCCGCCCGGCGGATTGGGTCGCGCGGCGAGTCTCGCCCGCCACGCCCTCGCCGCCCCGCCATTCGTGGGGCACGCGCGGCTGCGCGACGATGGCGTCGTCGTCCTGCCGGCGTCCTTCCCGTTGCTCGGGCGCGACGGATTGCGACGCGTCGTGTCGCGTAGCGCGCGGGTGGCACGTGTCGCAAAGGGGTTGGAGCGCGCCGCCCGCGAGGATGCGATCGTGCACGTCTGGACGCATCCCCATGCGTTCACGAGCGACGCGGCGTTCGCCGATCTGGCCGCTGTTCTCGACCTCGTGAGTGCGTGGTGCGAGCACGGGGATGCGCGCGTCATGACGATGGCCGACGTGGCGGACGAGGTACGCCGCGATGGCTGAGATCGCTCGCCGCGCGAAGGACGCGACGCCGCGTCTCGAACTCGTTCCGTGCCCGTTGTGTCACGGCGAACAGCGCGATCATGTCTGTCGCGTTGCGACGTGGAAGGCGCCGTTCGACGTCGTGCGCTGCCGCGACTGCACGCTCTTGCACATCAACCCGCGGCCCTCCGTCGACGATCTCGATGCGCTCTACGATGCGGGCTACTACGAGGGCGCTTCCGATTGGCATTACGCCGACGAACGAGAGCAGCAGGAGCAAGTCCGTGTGCGCGCTGCCGGTCGGCTCGCTCGGGTCGCTACTCGGTTGCACGCCGGGGGGATCGAAACGCGCCGTGTGGTCGAGATCGGCAGCGCGTTCGGTGTCTTTCTGGACGAAGCGCGGAAGCAGGGATGGGAGTCGCTGGGATGCGAGGTCTCGCCCGCGTCGGCCGAGTATGCGGAGTCCACGTTCGGTCTCACGATCCGCCGTGTTGATCTGGCCGATGCGGACCTGCCCGATGCCTCGGCGGATCTCGTCACCGGGAGCGAGGTCGTCGAACATCTCGCGGCGCCGATGCGAACTTTCCGCGCGGCACACCGAGTCCTTGCGCCCGGCGGGATCGTCCTCTTCTCGACAGCGAACGAACGGAGCGCGGCCCGACTCGTGCGCGGCGCGCGCTGGGGGTACTATATGCCCGGGCACGTCGTCCTGTGGAGCGCCACCTCATTGCGCGACGCATTGCAACGTGCAGGTTTCATCGAGATCTCGGTGTCCGCGGGCGACGAGCGTGGATTGGCGAACTTTCTGGCGTTTCGGCGCGCAGCGGGCGCGGTCACCGGGACGTCGCTGGCGGCATGGATGCTGCGTCGGCTCCGGCTGGGCGATTGGACACTAGGAGCGGGAATGATCGTCAGCGCACGCAAGCCTCTCGTCGCGGACTCCAGCACTTCGAGGCGCCACGAAACGCACGGAAACGCTTCCGACGGAGACGGCGCGTGAGGCGCGCGTTGGTTCTCTCCGCCGAGACGCCCAGCGCGGTCGCCACCGTGCGCGCGCTGCACGGCGCGGGTTTCGAAGTGAGTGTCCTTGCGGAGCATCTCTTCTCCCCGGCCGCGGCGTCGTGGCGCTGCGGGCAGTCGCTGCGTGTGGGGGCGTGGCGGAGCGACGATCTCGTCTCCCACGTCCTGGACGTCGATGCCGACGTCGTCGTGCCGGTGAGCGAGGGCGATCTGCTGCGCCTGGCTCCCGTCCGGGAAAGTGTGGAGCGTCTGGCACCTGTGGTCGCTCCGGCGGCCGAGGCGTTGCTCCGAGCAACCGACAAGGCCGCGACCGGTCGCATCGCGCGCGATCTGGGCGACGAACGCGTGACCGGACCCGACGAGGCGTTGTTGCCTGCCGACCAGAAAGTCGGCGACGTACCGGACGACGACTTCCCGATGGTCGCGAAGCCGCGGCGCTCGCGCACTCTCCTCGCCGATGACTCGATCTGGGGCGACTCCGCGCGCTTCTGCGCCGACGGCTACGACCTGCGCGAGGCCCATCGCGAGTTCGCCGCCGGATCGCAAGATACGCTGGCGCAGCGCCCGGTCTATGGCGAAGCGCTGCTGGCGTCGGTGCTCTTGCACGACGACGGTCGTCCGGCGCTCTCGTTCGTGCATCGGCGCTTGCGCGAGGCGCGTCCCGAGGGCGGGCCGAGCGCGTGCGCGGTATCGCATGCCCTCTCGCCGGAACTCGTCGAGCCGGCCGTGGCGATGGCCGCCGAACTCGGGCTCTTCGGCGTCCCCGTGCAATTCGAGTTCATCGTGCCAGAGAACGGTCCGAGCGTGTTGCTCGACGTCAACGCGCGCCCGTGGGGCACGCTGGGGCTGGCTCTCGATGCGGGCGTGGATTTCTACGGCGTCGCCGCGTGCCATGCGCTCGGTGACCCGCTGCCGCAGACGCCGCCCGACTATCAGATCGGTCTCGTGCGTCAGTACCTGCCCTTCGAGGTGCGGCACGCGCTCGCCGTGATCTTCGGAGGACCGCCCGCCGGCTACGAGGGCGCTTGGCCGGCGAGTCCGTTGGACGCGGCCCTCTCCGCGGCGTTTCTCCCCTCGAACGCGCTCGTTTTTCAGTCGGGCGATCCTCTGCCCGCGCTCGCCGATTTCGCACACATCATCCGCCGCACCGTCTGGAAGGACTCGACTGGGTGAGTTGGCAGATGTGTGAGATGGCAGATGTGTGAGATGGCAGATGTGTGAGATGGCAGATGTGTGAGATGGCAGATGTGTGAGATCGCGGACTGCGGAAGTGTCGAGGACGGACTCCGTCACCGGCGTCCGACGCCCAATTCCCGCGCGCAGACGAATAGCACGTAGGAGTGGAACGCGAGCGAAAGCGGTTTGAGGGTCACGGTGAAGAACGGATGCAGCGTCCAGACCTCGACCGCGATCCAGCCGAGCAGGATGAGCCCGATCAGCGCGCGCTGTTGCGCGCGGCGCGACGATTGCATCGCGACCACGATCAGCACCATCACGAGGGCTTGGGAGACGTAGGGTGAGCGGCACGCTGGCATGAAGAGCATGACGGCGCATTGCATCGCAGCCAACGCAACGCATGCGCGTCGGGCCGGGGGCAATCGATGTCCGCGCAGAAGCACGGCGAGGACCACGCCGCCCGCGGCCAGCGCGAAGATCCCGAGCAGGAGGATGAACGGGATTCCCGTGACGCGACCGAGGAGGTCGGTGGCGCTGATCCCGACGCCGGTGTTCTCGGCCAGGGCGCGTGACGGGTAGGTGGCCGGGAGGAGGATGTACCACGGCGCCGCGACGCACATGGCCGCGACGCTCGCGCGGAGCATGGCCCCGCGCTGCGGCCGCAACGTAGCCACAAGCACGGCGGCGAACGGCAGGAACGTGGGCTTCGTGAGCAGGATGCCCAGACCGAGCAGCACGTCGCAGAGCGTCGGCCGTTCTTGCATTGCGGCGCACGCGGCGATCGCCAGCATCCCGACGAAGAGCGACTCGTCTTGACCGCGAACCACGAGCTGATGCCAGAGCAGTGGCGACAGCACGAGCCACGCCGTGATCCACGCCGTGCGCAGGCGTGCATCGGACGCACGCGCCAGCCGCGCACCGAACGTGATCGCGAGCGCGTCTCCGGCGACGAAGGGGAGGAGCGTCACGATCCAATGACCGCCGGGGGCGATGGCCCGCAGTGCGCCCTGTAGCCACGCGAGTGCCGGACCGTAGATCCAGACGTGGTCCACCCCGGGAATGCCGCCTGCGACGGTGCGCGCGCTCGAGATCTTCCAGTACCACGAGTCCGACGCGGCCCGAACGTCCAGCACAACGAAGATCCCCAGCGGGTACGCGAAACGTGTGAGCGCGAAGAGCAACCACCAGAACGGGCGTGGCAGCTGCTCGGCGCGGCTGCGGACGTGCGGGTCCCGAAACCAGACCAATAACGCCGCAGCGGCGAGCGTCGGGAGAGCGAGCTGAACGGTAGCGTCGAGGAGGTCCATCGTGTGCGCCGCGCATTGTGACGGCTGGGCGAGCGGAGCGCGACGACGCGGCGGCGGCGCGGACCGGTCAACGCGGACGAGTCAGCGCGTGTGGAACGTCGCGGTGGCCGTCTGCGTGGGCTCCTCGTACCGCCCGAACTGATACGTCACGCGATACGTAGCACCGGATCGGAGCGGCCATTTCGGCACGAGCCCGAGCAGACGCGAACCCTGTTGTGCCTCGGCCACAAGTGTCGGCACCGGGATCACCTTGTCGCCGTCGAGCAGGACGAGTTCTCCGCTGAAGTCGATGACCCCGTGATCCCAGCGCGCGAAGAGGACCGTCAGTGGATTGCCCCGATACTGGGGAGTGGAGGTCGGCTCCGGGACTTCACCGCGACCACAGAACCTGGTCTCGAACCCGACCGAGCCGTCTGCGGGAAAGAGGATCGGGTCCTTCCAGACGGGATCGCGCTCGTCGCGTGGCGGCGACGCGGAACTGACATCGATGACCGAGATGCGCACCGTGCCGGTCGAGATCCCGACGCGGAGCAGGAAAGGGTCCGTGAAGCCGCCGCGGTGGTAGAACGTCGCCATGTAGGCGTCGATCGAGTGCGAATGGGACTCCGCCATGATGACGCTCTTCCGCGCGGCGGCTTGTCCCTCCGGGGAGTAGCCCGGTCGCTTCTCCGACTCATCGTGGGGATTGGAGTAGCCGCTCCAGTGATTGGTCTTCAAGTAGAGCGCGTGTGCGGTACAGGCCGCGGAGAGCTCCCGATCGAGTGTCACAGGCGGGAGCCCTGCGCGCATTCGGAGTCCGTTGATCTTCTTCAACGCCCTGCGCTGGTCGTCGTTGGTCGCGAGCGCTTCCACCTCCGCGACGAGGCGCTCGTCGTCGATATGCCGGATCGTGAGACGTTCCGCGCCCACGATCAGCGATGCGGTCAACGGCAGTGTGAGTGTGCTCCCCGCCGCGCGGTAGCCGTCGCCGCCGGTTGTGGAGAAGCGCCCGTTGCTGTCGAGATCGACAAGATCAACGGACACGCCCTTGACCGTGAGTCGTCGGCCCTCGACCACGGCCATGGACCAGGTTGGTGCGCTTTCCCCGTCGCCGTCGGTCGCGTTGGGCTCGGCGCGAACGTGAACAGAGATCTTCCGCCGGGCATGATCGTCGGGGATGGCGATCTCGATCGTCGTGCTCTCCGAAATGCGCCGCGAGGGCTCTCGGGAGGGCGCGGTTGCGACGACCAAGCCCTTCTTCGTGGGCTTGACCGCGACGCGATGAGGCCCGATGACGAGTGCGCCGTCAATCGGCCTGAACCAGGTCAGATCCGTGCGTTGCGACGCGATGACCGGCTCCAACGTGACGCGCTCAAGTGCGAACTCGACGCCGGCGGTGGCAGGTGGTTCCACGTCGTTCTCGGCGTGCGCAGCGGGACCGATCGCGAGGGCTCCGAGGAGTGCCCACGTCGCGCCAGCGCGCCAGGCCGATCGGGATCGCTGCATTCGAATTCGCCGCATGTGACCATGGTAGAGGGCGATCCGGAGTCAGGACACATTCGGCAGAGTTCGCAGGTTGGCGTTCGCTGGTTCGACGCCCGTGCTCCGAAGTCCGCCGAATGTGTCCTGACTCCGGATCGCCTCTCGCGGCTACGATCAGTGCGTGACGCCGATCGGACTCGACCCGCACGCTCCCCGGACCCCGCTCGGGCACGTGAAGGACGCTGTCCTGAGGACAAAATTGCACGTCGAGCGGCGGCTGGATCGAGCGTCGGCACTGCACGTCGAGCCGCGCAGAAAACGGGCCGTGATCCGGGCGCTGAACTTCGAACTCTCCGGGGCGTGCAACCTGCGCTGCAAGTGGTGCTCGCTCGACTCGAAGTTGCGGGCTGGCTTCATGGACGTCGCGCTCTTCGAGGATGTGCTGCGCCAGATCGCAGACCCGGAGTTCTTCGACGTGCGGGTCATCAACTTGCACCACTCGGGCGATGTGCTGCTCCATCCAGAGTTCCGGTCCTTCCTTGAGACGCTCGAGAGCGCGAAGCGTGCGCGCGCGGACTTCCCGTTCGTGCAGATGCTGACGAGCGCGACCCATCTGCGTGGAGATCGTGTCGCAGCGCTGCTCGAGACCGACGCGCTCGACTGGCTGCGCTTCTCCGTGGACGGCGGGAATCCCCGCGACTTCGAGGCCATTCGTGTGGGCGCGAAATGGGACAGCGTGGTGGGCAATATCCACGAGTTCCTGGACGAGGCCGAGCGACGTGGGCGGACGATCCGGACGGGGATCATCTCGCTCTTCGCCAACGACAATCCGGAGATCACTCCGGAGTTCACCGAGCTGGTTGCGCGCGTGACGAATTACATGCCGCGTCTGCCGCACAACTGGGTGGGGAAGGCCGACCTCGGACTGGACGACGGGCCCGCTCCTCCGCGCGGACTCTGCAAGTTCATCCTGTCGCAGACGGTCGTCCTGCACGACGGGCGCGTCACACTTTGTTGCAACGATCTCAACGCCGAGGGTGTGATCGGTGACCTCGCGGACCAGAGCCTCTACGCGATCTTCCGCGGACCCGAGCGGCGCGCGGTCATCGAGGCGATGCGCCGCGAACGCCGCGACGAGCTCGCGTTCTGCGGGACGTGTACGCAGGAGTGATCGCGGGCGCAGCTCTGTCCGTTCTGCGTGCGGCGACACTGGCGGGGCGCGTGTCGCTCGCGCTCACACAGACGATGGGGCGACGGCATGCCGCGCCGCCCGTCGAGGGCCCCCTCTCGCTGCTCTTCCTCTCGCAGTATCCGGAGGACTTCGCGGGGACGAAGTACCGACTCGGACGGTGGGCGGATCGATTGCGGTGGGCAGGGCATCGCGTCGATCTCTCGCTCGCCGTCCCGACGCCGCACGGCGAGCGATTGGCGCACGATTGGAGCGTTCGCGCGCGGACGGAGTTCCATCTCCGCATGTTGGCAGGGCGCATCCCCGCGGCGTTGCGTGCGCGCCGCTACGACGCCGTCGTGATCCACATGAACGATCTTCCTTTCTGGGAGTATGGACCGCCGTTTGTCGCGCAAGCGATCGCCGGTCGTGCGGGCCGCGTGCTCCTCGATCTCGACGACCTGCCCGTGATGGGGGGCGAGTCTGCCCCGCGACCGCGTGCTCGCGCGTTGGTGTGTGCCGTGGACGGGTTGATCGTCGGGACGAGCGATCTGCGCGGAGAATTCCCCGACGCGCCGGCATGGGTCGTGCCGACGTGTGTCGAGCCGGATGAGTGGCCGGTCCCCGATCGCTCTGCCCGCGAGGGCCCCGTCGTCCTCGGCTGGGTGGGGAGCCCGGGCAACCTGCGCTATCTGGAGAGCATCGCCGAACCACTGGCCGTTGTCTGCGCGCGTTTCGGTGCCCGCATCCGCGTGATCTGCAGTCGTCCTCCAGAGTTGCCGGGTGTGCCGGTGGACTTCGTTGCCTGGAGTGCCGCTGGCGAGGTCAGTGATCTCGCCCCGATGGACATCGGGCTGGCGCCACTCGACGACGGACGCCGGCAGCGCCGAAAGTGCGGACTGAAGGCGTTGCAGTACATGGCCTCGGGGCTGCCCGTCGTGGCGTCGCCGGTCGGAGCGCTGGCGCGGATCGTGGAGGATGGCGTGACGGGCTCTCATGCCGTGACGGCCGACGCGTGGGAGCAGTCTCTGACGGAGTTGATCTGCGATCGCAAGCGGCGTGTCGCCCAGGGCGCAGCCGGTCGCGTTGCCGTGGAGGAGCGTTGGTCCTTCGACGCGCATCAGCCGCGATTTCTGGCCGCCCTGCGCGGGCTCTCTGCGGATCAGGGCGCCGCGCTGTAGCCTGCGCGCCACCCATGCTGAGCGAACTCCCCGCCCATCGCGATCTCCTCTGGCTACTCGTCGTCCGCGAGATCCGGGTGCGCTATGCGCGCGCTGCTCTCGGCGCCGCGTGGGCAGTCTTCCCGCCGCTCGTCATGATGGCGGTATTCAGCGTGATGAACTTCGGCCGCCTCATCGATCCGCACAGCCCGTACGCGTCGATCCCCTACCCGGTCTTCGCGTTTCTCGGCTTGCTGCCATGGGTGCATTTTTCGACGTCGTTGACCCAGGCGACGCCCTCGCTCGTGCTGGCCGCCGCGATGCTGAAGAAGTCGCGATTCCCGCACGAGGCGGTGCCGATCGCGCGCGTGATCGCGACGTTGCTGGATTTCGCCGTCGGGCTCTTCGTTCTGGCGGGGCTGCTTGCCTGGAATCACATCCCGATCGGCGTCGAGGCGCTCGCGGCCATTCCAGTCTTCGGCCTGCAACTCGTGTTCACCGTCGGTCTGGCGCTGTTGCTCTCGGCCGCGAACATGTTCTATCGCGACGTGAACTACCTGCTCAACGTGGGCATCGTGCTCGCCATGTTCGCGACGTCGGTGGTCTATCCGATCGCCGTGACGGATCCGACGGTCGCGACGGTTCTCGCGCTGAACCCGATGTCTGCGTACCTCGACGCGTATCGCGAGGCGCTACTCCTCGGCCAGTGGCCGTCTTTCGAGACACTCGGCCCGGGCGTTCTCGGCGCGTTGCTTTCGCTCGTCGTGGGCGCGTCGTTCTTTGCGCGCTGCTCGCACCGTTTCGCGGAGGAGATATGAGCGCGCGCATCGTGTTCGACAGTGTCCGTAAGACATTCCGTCGGCGCAATCGATCGGACTCTCTGCGCGACGCGCTCCCGCGCGCACTCGGTCGCTTGATCGGTCGCAACGTGCAGGCCACGCCGCCCTTCGTTGCGCTCGACGATGTCTCGTTCGAGGTCGGCGAGGGCGAGGTGCTCGGGATCGTCGGCGGCAACGGCGCGGGAAAGAGCACGAGTCTGCGGCTCGCGGCAGGTGTCTATCGACCGGATGGTGGGTCAGTGCAGGTGGACGGCCGGATTTCGGCTCTCATCGAACTCTCCGCGGGTTTTCACCCCGATCTCTCGGGCCGCGAGAACATCCATCTCGTCGGGGCGCTCCACGGTCTTCGGCGGCGCGAGGTCGCCGCGAAGATCGGTGCGATCTCGGAGTTCGCCGACATCGGTGAGTTCCTCGATGCGCCCGTGCGCACGTATTCGACGGGCATGGCCGTCCGTCTCGGCTTCTCCGTCGCCGTTCACGTCCCTGCGGAAGTGCTACTCGTGGACGAGGTGCTCGCGGTCGGCGACGCGGAGTTCCGCACCAAATGCCTGCGTCTCATGGCGAGGCGCCGGGACGAGGGCGTGACGGTCATCTTCGTCTCGCACAATCTCGCGATCATGGAGCAATTCTGCGATCGCGTGATCTTCCTGCACCACGGGCGCGTGCTCGCCGACGGCCCGCCACGGACGGTCATTGCGCAGTATCTCAGCACCGTCGCGGCCGAGCGGCGTGCGCAGATCCGGGAGGGGTCGCGAGCCGTTCCGTCGCGGCGCGGCACACACGAATTCAAGCTGGACGACGTTGTGCTGGACGGTGGTCCCGGCACGTCGGAGGGCGAGGTCGCGTACCGCGGGGCTCTGCGTGTGCGCGCGCGCTGGGCGGCACAGAAACCCATCACTGGGGTGCGGCTGCGATTGCACGTTCACTCCGCCGAGGCCGTTCTCTGCGGCACGGCATTGGCGGTCGACCTCCCCGAGATGTTCGAGGGCGAGGGCTCGCTCGAGGTCGTTGTCCCGAGCATGGACTTCTTGCCCGGCGCGTACGACGTCACGATCGAGGCCCACGACGCGACCGGACTCGTCGTACTCGATCAACATGACCGTCTGCACGCGTTGACCGTCTCCGGCGAGCGTCCCGCGGGCGCGCAGGGCATCGTCGAGATCGCGTCTTCGTGGCGGGTTGCGCCGGACGCAGCGACGTAGGCGCACAGGCGCAGACAAGCGCCATAGCGCAGCGCGCGCTCAGGTAGTGCGGCGTGTCAGGAAGAGACCGGTCTCGTAGCGTGGCGTGACGGTCCCGCCGGCACGCTCGATGATGCGCCCGATATGCGCTTCCAGCTTGTCACGCGTTGCGTCCTCGAGTCGGCAGTGATCCGGCCACGTCCGCATCAGACGGATGTACGTCTCCGCGTCGTACTCGCGCTCCCACGCGTAGCGACGGACGTCGCACGGGCGAAACTCCGGTGCCGCGTCGATGATCGCCCGCCACTTCTCGATACGGTCGATGACCGGTGGCGGCGGGCGGCCGTGGGGCTGCCGTGGCCAGCCCGTATCGTAGGCCTCCTGGACGTCCTGAAAGAAACCCGTGCCGTCCATGACGGGCCAGTGCCAGAAGAGCGCGAGCGCCCCTGCGGATCGGAGATGGGCCGCTGTCTTGCGGAAGCACGTTGCCGGATCGAGCCACTGGAACGAGCGCGCACCGAAGACCAGGCCGAAGCGTTCGCCCGGTCCGTCCCAATCGTCGAAGAGCGCGGTCTCGATCAGGACGTTCCCGAACTTCTTGGTGTTCCGGCGCGCGAGCATCGCGACGCGCGGGCCCGGTTCGATCGCCGTCAGGTGGGGGACACGCGGCGCGAATTGCCGCGTCGCCGTGCCGGGTCCGCAGCCGACTTCGAGGACGCGATCGTCGTGGCGGAGCGCCGCGTACGCGAGCACGTCGTCGATCAGTTCCGGGACGTACGCATTCCGAACGGCGTCGTACTCATCGGCGAAGCCGTCGAAGATCCAGTTGCCGTCCTTGTCCGTGGCCTTCCTCATCGGCTGCGCTCCCTATGCGTGGCATTCAGTACGCGCCCGTATGCCGCGACGAGCTTCGGGCTCTGCATCTCCCAGCAGTACTTCTCGTGCGCGGCCGCCCGCAGCCTGCGGCCCCAATCGCGGCGCTCGTCGTCGGGCAGAGCGGCGAGTTTTCGGACGGCGGCGGCGATCGCAGCAGGCGTGATGTCCGGGAGGATCTCGCCCGCGTCGAGCTCGCGCATCAGGTCGGCCTGCGCCGGAATGTCGCTGACCACCATCGGCAGCCCCGCTTGCAGGTACTCGAAGAGCTTGTTGGCGAGCGAAAGCGCCTGGCCCTTGTTCGTCGGACGGATCGGGGCGATGCCGACATCGGCTGCGCGCGTCCAGGCGGGCAGTTCCGACGGCGACACGGCGTCGAGGAAGCGCACGCGTTTGGCGACACCGCGTTTCGTCGCCCGCTCTTCGAGTCGCGCGCGCATCCAGGTCACACCGAGGAAGACGAGCGCCCAGCGCTCGGGGAAGTCCGCGGCTGCATCGATCGCTTCCTCGGCGCCGCCCGACGGTGTGATGGTTCCCTGATAGAGCACGACGCGCGCGTCCTCGGGAAGCCCCGCGCGCGAACGGAGAAGAGGCGTCGGGTCGGGATCCGTGCGCTCCGGGGTGTTGAGCAAGACGACGGGTTCCACGCCATACCGTTCGTGCAGCTCCCGCGCGTAGAGCGGCGACGCCGTGATCAGGGCTGCGGTGCGCGGGATCAGGCGTCGTTCGAGACGCGCGCCCTTCCGACGCAAATGGGCCGTCACGGCATCCATCGCGGCACGCTTTCCGCCGGTCACCCAATCGGCCACCCCTTGCCCCAACTTCTCCAGGCAGAGCTCGTGATCGTCGTGAACGTGCGGAATGCCGAGTCTTCGCGCGAGCCGCGCCGCGGGCAAGAGCGTCTCGAGATCGTGCCCGTGAACGACGTCCGGGCCGCTGCGCTCCGCCGCCCGCGCGAGAAACTCGTAGCGCGAGAAGTAGCGTGCCAGCGGCAGCAGCCGCGCGGCTCCGGTCATCTCGAGCCACGCCGGTTGTTCGTGGCGGACCACCCAGACACCGCGGTCTTCCTCGCCCTCGGGCAACCCCTCGCCGAGCAGGCAGTGGATCGTCACCTCGTGGCCGAGATCCGCGAGCGTGCGCGCCTCGCGCCCGACGCGTGCGTCGTGCGTGTAGCGATTGGTCAGCAGCATCGCAATCCGAGCCACGCGCGCAGTGGAACAGGTGCCGCGGCGCGTGGGAAGCGATAGGTTCTGCGTTCCATGCGTCGCGTACTGCTCATCGCCTACTACTTCCCGCCCTCGGTGGACGCCGGGGCGAAGCGGGCGCTCGGATTCGCGCGGCATCTCGGTGCGCACGGCTTCGAAGTGACCGTGTTGACTGTTCGCGACGGGAACTACGCGACTGCTCCCGACGACGCGTGGGAGGACGGTCCGGAGATCGTGCGCGTGCCCGAGGAGCGCTTTCCCTGGCAGAGCGGTGCGCCGGCGGGGCGTCCGGAAGCCGCCGCGTCGTCCGGCGCGTCGGCGTCGGCGCTGCGTCAGATGGTCCGGACGGCGCTCTACGTTCCGGATGCCTGGCGCGGATTTCGGCGTCCCGCAATTCGTCGGGCGTTGGCGCTGCACGCCGAGCATCCCTTCGATGTGGTGTGGACGACGTCGTCGCCGTGGACGCTGCTCGGGGTCGGCGCCGCGCTTCGGGACGCCGGGTTGCCGTGGGTCGCCGATCTGCGCGATCTGTGGCTGCGGAACCAATACGGGTATCCGCACGGTCGGATGCGGCGGGCGGTCGATGCGCGTCTCGAGCGCGATTGGCTCGCGCGAGCGGATGTGATCACGACCACAACCGACGCGCAGGCGGAACTTCTGCGGACGGATGCGTTCGGGCCACCCGTGCATACCGTTCGCAATGGTTTTCTCGCCGCCACCGACGCGGAGCGGGACCCGTGCGCTGACGCCGACACGTTCCGCATCGTGTTCGCGGGGAAGCTCTACGCGCACGCGGACCACTCAGCGGTGCCGTTCCTGAACGTGCTGGCCGCGTGGCGAGAGCGTGCGTCGGAGGAGGTGTTGCGTGTGCGCGCCGACTTCTATGGGCGCGTGGACGACGGCTTTGACGCGGCTGTGGCGGCACGTGAGCTGACCGAGATCGTCCACTTTCACGGGCTCGTCGGACGCGAGCGCGTCGCCGCGGAGTTGGCCGATGCGGATGTCGCGTTGGTGCTCGTCCCCCGTGCCCATCGCGAGATCGTCGTGACCAAGCTCTACGACGCAATCGGCGCGCTCACGCCCGTCCTGCTCCTCGGGCCGACCGACGGCGAGGCCGCGGCAGTCCTGCACGATGTGGGCGGTGGTCGCGCCTGCGAGCCGGATGATACGGACGGCGCCCTCGCGTGGCTGCGCGCGCGGGCGGCGGCGGGGCGTGCAACCGACGCCGAGCGGGCCGCGCGTCGTGAGCGCGCAGCGCCCTATGCGTACGCGTCGCTGGCGGGCGAGCTGGCGTCGGTTCTGGACGGCGTGATCCGGTAGACCAACGACGCGCAGACGAGCGCGAGTACGAGCGCGAGCGGTCGGCGGACGAGCACGGGGATTTGCCACAGCGGCACGAACGGCTCCCAGAGACGCATCGAGAGGCAGACGAGCAGGATGGCGATCAGTCCGCGTCGTGAGACGCGCTCGTCGGCCCCCGCAGCGCGCAGAATTGCCGGGATAGCGAAAGGGGTCAGGTAGACGAGCATGCGGCCCGCGTCGGTGATGAGCAGGCTGAGAACACACGGGATGGCGAAGCCGACGGCAGCGCGTGTCCAGCGGTCCGGGCGACGCAGCGAGAGCGCGATGAGCGCCCACCCGGCCGCGAAGGGGGAGTAGAGGCGCGCGACGTTGTCGGGTTGGTGCTTCCAGGGGAAGAGCCACGCGCTACCGGTCACGAACTCCGTGTACGCCTTCGCCTCCTGGGGTTGGAAGCGCAGCCACGCGAAGACGAGCAGCGCCGGGGCGGCGACCAGCCCCGCGCGCAGAGCCGCCTTCACGCCGAGGCCGCTCTCGCGCCCCCAGAGCCAGCGGACCGGGACGAGGTAGAGCACGATCTCCTTCGTCAACGCCCCGACGAGGAACCAGATCACGAGCTCCCAGTCGCGTCCGCGGACGATTGCGCGGGCCGCCAGGACCACGATCAGCATCGCGAGCGGGTCCGGCATGGCGTAGTTGTACGAGTTGTAGAGCGTTGCGAAGGACGCGAGATAGAGCAGCACGCCGAGATGGCGCGCCGCCGTGCCGAACTTCAGATCGCGTAGTAGTAGCGAGAGCGCGGGGCCGGTCGCTGCGATCGAGACCGCGGCGAGTCGCCAGTAGCCATCTGAGACTGCGAGCCAGGTCGGCGTCGAACCGAAGGGCGGCGCCAGCTTGCGCGCGAGCCACGGGGCCAGCACGCGAAACCGAAACCAGCCGCCGGGGCGCCACGGCCACTCGTCTGCCATGCGGAGATAGAGCCGCGCGTCGCCTTCCCACACGCGACCGCTCCCGCGGATGTCGTGGAACGTCAACATCGGCGTGACCACGGCGATGGAGACGAGAGCCGCGAGGACCGCGGGCCGCCGTGCGATCTTGTCGGGAACGAGGAAGAGCGCCAAACCGGGTACGACGAACCCGAGGATCGTGGCGGCCGACATGCGCGTCATCCGCAGCGCGGTTTCGAGGCCGCGATCCACGATCGCGTCAGCCGGCCCGAAGAGAGCGGACCCGCCGTGCTGGAAGAGCGTCGTGCCGAGCGCGATCGCGACGAGACTGAGCCCGGCGAAGCGTATCCAGCGCGTCAACATCGCCTGGGCGGGCGTCAGCGGTCGATCGTCGGAGGGAGAATCCGGGCTCACGACGCTCTTCTTAGCGGTGATCGTCGGAAGTCGCGAGACGGGAATCGGACTCCTCGGTCGTCCAACCGTACGATCAGACACCATGTGCGGCATCTGCGGCGTCACTCTTCCCCCTCCGGGCTCCGGCTCGGCGACTGCTTCGACCGAGGCGGCGTTCGGCGATGTACGGCGCATGGCGGGGCAGTTGCGGCATCGTGGTCCGGGGGATCTCGGCCTCGTCGCGTCCGGATCGTCGGTGCTCGGATCCACACGACTCCACGTCAACGACCCCGACGCCCCGTCTGGCCCGTATGCCGCGCTCGACGGTCGCGTCGTTGCCACAATCAATGGCGAGATCTGGAACCACGCCGCGCTCCGCCACGAATTGCGCTCGCGCGGGATCGCCGTACCGGACGGACCTGATACAGCGGTTGTTGCTCCGCTCTATGCGGAGTTCGGTGTCGCGGGGCTGGCGCGACTGCGCGGCATGTTCGCGGCGGCGATCCACGACGCGCGGACGGGCGAGACCGTTCTCGCGCGCGATCGTTTCGGGATCAAGCCGCTCTACTACACGGCTGGCGCGCAACTGCAGTTCGCGTCCGAAGCCGGCGCGCTTCCCGCAACCGGCGAGATCGATCGCGACGCGCTGCGGGACTACCTGGTGCTCGGCGTCGTCCCCGCGCCACGCACGCTCGACGCCGGAATCCGGAAGGTTCCCGCTGGTACCGCCGTGATCCATGGTCCGACCGGTCGCCGCGAGGTCCCGTTCGCCCCGGCGCCCAGTCCCTGCAATCTCAGTCCCGGCAACCGCGATGCGGACCCGAATGCCGTGCGTGAGGCCCTCGGAGCCTCGGTTCGGCGTCACTTGATGGGAGACGTGCCGGCCGGCGTCTTTCTTTCCGGCGGGCTCGACTCGGCAGCCATCGCGGCGCTGGTCCGGGACGCCGGAACTCCGCTGCGGACGTTCGCGATGACGTTCCCAGGCGAGGGAACTTACGACGAGTCCGTCGCGGCAAGGCGGACCGCGCAGTTCCTCGGTGCGGAACACGTCGAGACCGCGTTCGACGCGGGCGATCTCCCCGCGCTCCTACACGATTGCGCGCGACACTTCGGCGAGCCCTTCGGCGACTCGTCGGCGCTCGCCGTACTCGCGCTCTCGCGTGTCGCCGCCCAGCATGTCACCGTCGTTCTGACTGGCACGGGGGCCGACGAGCTCTTCATGGGTTATCGTCGCTACGGCCTCGGACGAGTCCCGCCTGGCACCGGCGCGCTGTGCCGCGCCGCCGCCGCCGTACTCCCGGCATCCCGTCGCGGGCCGCTCGGGACTGCGGGAGCCCTCGTGCGCAAACTCGCATCGTCAGCGACGGCGGGCGACGCCGGCGCGCGCTACCTGGAACGTCTCGCCGTCGTGCCGCCCGCGTGGCGCGCCCGACTCCTGGGAGACGCCGCGCCGCCGCCCGTTCTGACGCGCGTTCGAGACGCCTTTCACGGCGCCCGCTCGTTTGCGGATGGCGCGCGCGCGGCGGATCTCGCCATCTACCTCCCCGACGATCTACTCGCGAAGGAGGACCGCACCACGATGGCCTGCGGCCTCGAGAACCGCGTGCCCTTCCTGGACGACGAGGTCGCCGACCTGGCGGGCGGCGTGCCCGCAGCGGTCCATGGGCGCGAGAAGCGACTCCTGCGACGCTCGCTCCGCGGCCTGCTCCCCGAGGACGTTCTGCGCCGCCGCAAGCACGGCTTCGCCGTCCCGGTCTCGGAGTGGTGCCGCACACGTCACGCGGGGCTGGTGGACGACCTCCTCCTCGCCCCCGGCGCCCGCGTCCGGGACCTCCTCGACGGCGCCGCGATCGACGCACTGGTCGCGACCCACCGCCGCGGCGACGACGCCCTGGGCCCAGCCCTCTACGCCCTACTAGCCCTAGAATCCAGCCTAACAACCTGACAACCTGACACACAGACCGGGTCGGCCTTTGGGCCTTATAGCCTCAAGACCCCCGCGCTGCTGTGCCCCGAAGCGTGTGTAGGACACACGTGTTTCCGACCGCTGTTTCCGACTGCGCCGCCGCGGCCAGGGTCTACGCTTGCGCGATGCCGGAATCGCCGTCGTCGTCGGGCCGTACCGCGGACATCGCCCTCTGTCTGCTCGCCCTCGGTGTTGTGCTGGGCTGCGTCGGCCTCGGCGCACCGCCCCGGATGGAGTCGGTCGAGGGCATGACGCCCTCGCTGGCGACGTTCCTGGAGGCGCTCGGCCCCGCGACGATCGTCCGCGTCGCGATTGCGCTCGCCCTGGCAGCTGTCGTCGCAGGCGGCTTGATCCCGCTGTGGCGCGGCGTTCGAGCGGCTCCCCGAATCCGCCCGTTGTTGGCTCTCGCGGCGCTGGGATTGATCGCGTTGATCCCGTTGCCCGTCTCCCTGATCGGGATCGTCAGTCCCTACGTCGGAGAGACGTGGGAGCACCTTTCGCAGGGCGGCCTCGATCTCACGCGGACCCTCTCGGTCTGGCCCGCAGGCACACGCGACGCACTCTGGACCCTCGCTGGCGTGATCGCGGCGACGGCGGCGGCCTTCGCGGCGGTGCGCGGCGCGGCGTCCCGACGAGGCGGGCTCGCCAGCGACACAGCTGCCGAGCGTGGACTCGGACGCGCGACCCTGATCCTGGCCTTCGTCACGACCGTCGCGACGCTCGAATGTGCGTACGGGATCGCGACGACTCACTTCGGTGACGACACGATCCTCGGCCTCGCGAAGGTCTCCGGGAAGGGCCGCGTGACGGGCACCTTCGTGCTGGCACCGATGCTCGGCGTCTGGGCTGGGATGGGGGCATGCAGCGCGATGGGGCTCTTGCTCGTCGAGGCGCTGCGCCCGCGCGGAGGCCGGTCGATCGTGCTTGCGGTGTCCACGATGGCGCTCGTCATCTGCGTTGCTGGCGGGGCGCTTTCGCTTGCGCGCTTGATGCTCGCCGCGCTCGCTGGGGGCCTGCTCGTGACGGCGTGGCTCGCGGGTGGGGTGCTCTCGCGCAGCGGTCGCGCGCGGACCGGGTATGTGCTGCGCGGAGCCGCTCTGCTGGCACCGATCGGGGGACTCGCGGCGGCATTCCTCGTGCCCGCCCTGCGCCAGCGCGTCGAGTACCTCCTGCCGTATCTCCAGGGGCACTCCGGCCCCGTTGAACCGCGCTTCGCGGGCTGGGCATCGACGTGGGAACTCTTCACGCGCGTGCCGATCTTCGGAACGGGCCTCGGGTCGTTCGGGCGCGCCATTCACCTGGCTCAGTCCGTGGACGCGCCCGACGAGATGTGGTTCACGCATTGCGAACCGCTCAACTTGCTCTCGGACGTCGGGGTCGTTAGCTTCGCGCTGGGCCTCACCTGGTTGGTCGCGTCGGTATGGACCGGTCGCCCCGCGCTGCGCTCGTCCGATCCGCGCCGGGCGCTGCTCGCTGCCGCGGCGTTCGGCGCTTCTGCCGTCGTGGCCGTCGCCGGACTCGCCGACTTCCAGACGCAATTCCCTGTCGTCGCGATCCCCTTTGCGGCGCTCCTCGCCATTCCCGGCGCGCTCGTCATTCCGGTCGCTCCCGAGGGGGCTACAGGGGGGACCACCGCGGTGCCCGTGCCGCGCGCCGCACTCACGAAGAAGCTCCGTTGGATCGCCGGCGCGCTCGTCGCCTTGCTCGTGATCCCGACCGTCTCAGGCTACTTCGAGCGCCGCGCACACGTCACCGACGGCTTCGAACCCGGCGCGACGAGTGGCGAACGACATCTGGCGCGCGCGCGCAGCGGCATGCGTGCGCTATCCGAGGCCGCGGACCCCGCTGCAGCGCTCGATCTCGTGCGTGCGGACCTGCGGGCCGCGGCTCGTGAAGACCCGCTCCGCGACGCGGCTCACGTCTGGGACGCGCTCGGCACGCTCGCCGCGCGTTCGCTGACCTTTGATCAGGAGGACTCGGACGCGCTGCGCGATGAGGCTCTGGCGGCCCTTGGTCGCGTACGCTGGGTGAGTCGTGGCCACGCCGACACCAATCTTCAGGTCGGGTTGCTCTATCTGGATCTGCTCGGGACGTCCGAGGCTCCTCACGGACCGCCCGGCGACACGGCGATGGCGGCGCTGCGCGAGGCCGGTGCGATCCGTCCGCAGGCGTTCTCGCGTGCGTGGCGCGAGGCGCTCGCGCGCGAACTGCCCGCGGCTGCGCTTGAGAAAATCGTGCCAGATCGCGGACATGCGCAGCGCACGTGGGCGGAGTACCTACGTCGCGTGGGGCGGACCGACGAGGCCGATGCGATCCTGCGCACGCTCGATCCGGAGGGCCCGGACGGCCGATGACGGAAGCGACGGCGCACGCTGCGCCGCGTCCCGGAGAGGCGGCTTCGATGGACCGCCTCCGAGACGACTGCCCGCCCCGGGAGCCGACCGTTGAAGATCGCCTGCATCGCCTCCACTGACGTTCACGCGCCATGCCGCGCATCCGGCCATTCGCGAGCACTCGCGCATGCACGCGCGCTCGGCGATGCGGGGCATCGCGTCACGCTCTTCGGTGTGCTGTCGCCGGGGACGGAGCCCGAGTCGGATCACGGTCCCATCGTGATCGTGCGCGCTGCCGTCGAGGCAGATCCCGAGCAGCCGCTCCACGCGTCGGGCGCGTGGCGCAGCGCGCGCACGACGGGCAAGTTCCGGCCGGTGATCGACGCGCTGCTCGCGCGCTCGCGGCCCGACGTCGTGCACGCATTCGGAGTGGATATCGCTGTCGCAGCGTCCGCCGCCGCGCGTCGGGTCGGCGCCACGTTCGTCTTCGACGACTCCGGAGAGTCGCGAGCAGACGCCTACGCGCGCAGCGTGAACGAACTGCCGCAGGGCGCTCGGCGGCGTCTGCTCCGGCGCGTCGTCGCGATGATGCAGCGTCGCGTCGATCGCGCGCATCGACGCATTCGCGCAGTGTCGCCCGCTCTGATGGTCACCTCGAATCCGCAGCTTGCGGCCGACGTCATGGAGCGCTACGGCGGCCCGGAGCCGCTTGTCGTGCGCGACTGCTTCCCGACCGCGCGGCGCGCCGATCCGCACGATCTGCGCGTGCGCCTCGGTACGTTCCCCGGCGAACGGCTGATCGTCTTCCGAGGCGACGACGGGCCGGGCTCGGGCGCCGAGGCGGCGGTCCGCGCCCTCCGCATTCTCGGACCCAGTCACGTGCTCGTATTCGTCGGGCTGGAGCGACCGAGCGCTGCCATTGAGAGCCTCGCAACCGAGTGCGGCGTCACGAGTCGTTTGCGCTATCTCGCGTCCGTTCCCGAGCGCGGGCTCATCGCGATGCTCGCTTCGGCCGACGTCGCCCTCCTCCCCGGAGAGCCGCTCGACCGGTGCGCCCGCCTCAGCCTGCCCTGGCCGCTCTTCGAGTTCCTCGCCGCGGGCGTTCCGATCGCGGCAAGTGATCTTCCGGCCGTGGGGGCTCTGATCCGCGACACCGGTGCGGGCGTGCTCTACTCCGCGCGCCGTCCCACCGATCCGGGCGCGCTCGCCGAGGCGATCCGCACGCTTCTGGGCGACCCCTCGCTGGCGGCGATCTGCCGCGATCGCGCCCTCTCGGTCGCGCGATCCGAGCTCTCGTGGTCACGCGAGTCGCAGAACCTCGTCACGGCGTACGAACTCTCTGTCTGCACGGATGCTCGCTGACGTCCCACTTCCCGAGCGCCGCCGCTGGAGCGCGGTGGTTTGACTGGTGCCTCTTGATCGGGGTGGATCGGAGTGACTCCAGCGCGCTGCCACATCTCACGCAATTTCCTCAGAGGAGGTAGCCTCAGAGGAGTTCCGGAGGTGTCATGCGCAAGAAGATCCTCGTCCCCGTGGACCTATCCGACGACCACCCCGGCGAGATCACGTTCGCCGTCGATCTCGCCCGCCTCCTCGACGCGCAAGTCGTGCTCCTCCACGTCGTGGATTACGTCCCGACCGTGCTGCCCGTGGAACTCCCGGCGGGGTATCCGGCCCCGCAACTCGACGTCGTTCGCGAGTCTGCGGAGCGCAAGCTGGCCGAGGCCGCGAAGCGGTTCGACGGGCTCGACGTGAAGCAGGTCGTCGAGATCGGCGCCGCGGCGCACGAGATCGTCCTCTGCGCCGAGCGCGAGAGCGTCGACCAGATTGTTGTCGGCAGCCATCGGCACGGTGCGATCGCCCGGATGCTGCTCGGTAGCGTGGCGGAGCGCGTGGCGCGGACGGCGCCGTGCCCCGTGACGATCGTTCGCGAACGCGCGTGACGACGACCCGTGGCGGCAAGTTGACGACGCGCTCCCGCCCGTCTCCCGCGCGGGACTTCTCCCTGCGGTTGAGATAGCGTCTGCCAACCTTGGAGAGCCTGATCCCCGATCGACTGCTGCCGTTCGCGCCGTTTCTGGTTGCGGCGCTCGTCGCGCTGGCGGTGACGCCACTCGCGATGCGGCTGGCGCGTGCGATCGATGCCGTCGCCCGGCCCATGGCCGACCGCTGGCATGTCCGCGAGACTCCTCTCCTCGGCGGGATCGCGATCACTGCGGGTTTGCTGGCCGGATTACTGATCGCGGACGTCCCGGAACCGCAGGCGTACGCCCTCGGCGCGGGCATCCTGCTGCTCTTCCTCACCGGTCTCGTTGACGATCTCTCGGGTCTGCGTCCGGTGACGAAGCTGGTCGCGCAGACGGCGGCTGCCGGGATTCTCGTCTTCGGCGGGGTCGAGGCCGGCTGGCCCGAGATGCGCCTGATCACCATCCCCCTCACGATCGTGTGGGTCGTCGGGATCACGAATGCGATGAACCTGCTCGACAACATGGACGGTCTGGCAGCCGGCGTCGCCACCATCAGCGGCCTGGCCGTCGCCGCGTGCGCTGCGCAGGTCGAGGGGGGCGTCGGGTTTGCCGCGGCGATGATGGCGCTGGTCGTGGCGGGCTCGGCGCTCGGCTTCCTCCCGTGGAATGCACACCCGGCGCGCGTCTTCATGGGCGACGCGGGATCGTTGCCGCTCGGGTTCGCGCTGGCCGCGTCGTCGCTGATGGCGACACACCGAGAGGCTGGCAATCTCGCGTTCGTGCTCGCCGCACCGCTCCTGGCGCTGGCTGTGCCGATCCTCGATACCGCGCTCGTCTCGGTGGTCCGCAAGGCGCACGGGCGCGCGATCAGCCAGGGCGGGCGGGATCACCTCTCGCACCGACTGGTGGCGCTCGGCATTCCCGAGCGCCGGGCCGTGCAACTCCTGTGGCTCGTCTCTGCGGTTCTCGGCGGCTTCGCCGTCGCATCCACAAGCCTCGACTTGCTCGGGACGTTCGTCTTCCTCGCCATCGGACTCGTGCTCTCGTCGGTACTCGGAGTCACGGTGGGCAGGGTCAAGGTCTACGCGCCGACCGACCAGCCCGCGGAGGCCGAACGCACCGAAGAGTTGCGCCGGACGTTCGTCAACTACGCGCGCATCCTCGGGCCGTTCGCGACCGATTTCGTGCTTCTCGGGGCCGCGTATGTCGGTGCGTACCTACTGCGCTACGACGGGATTATCCCCGGCCCGGATCGCGAGCTCATGGAGCAATCCGTCGCGGTGGTCGTTGCTCTCCAACTGGCCGCGCTCGCGAGCTGTCGCGTCTACCGCGGCGTCTCGCGCTACTTCGGCGTCGAGGATGCGGCCAACCTCGCACGCGGTGTGGCCACCGCAGGGATCGCATCGACGCTGGCCGTCGTCTTCCTCTGGCGTGAGTCGATCTTCAGCCGCGCCGTCTTCGTGATCGACGTCGCCCTCGTCGCGCTCTTCCTCTTCGGCGTCCGCGCCCTCGCGCGTTTCGTCAACGACGCGTTCGGCGGCTTCCACGACGGGGGCGAGCGCGTGTTGGTGGTGGGCGCCGGCGAGGCGGGGACTCTCTGCCTGCGCGCGCTCCGCGCCCGGGGCGGTGCGCGCGTGACGCCGGTCGGCATCCTCGACGACGACCTCGGTCTGCGCAGTCGCCAGATCCACGGCGTCCCCGTCGTCGGATTGGTGGAGGATCTCGAGGGCGTGATCTCGGCTCTCGATCCCGAAGAAGTCGTCCTCTCGACCCTCCCCGACGACGCCGAACTCGACGCCATGCGCGAGATCGTCGGCCGCTCCGGTGCCCGCCTGACGCTCTCGCCCTACGCGAAGGCCTTCGTCCCCCTCTGACTTCCAATTGCGGTCGTCGGACCGTCGCCTTGGATGGTGCCCGGTGACGGGCGGCCCGTTCCCGGTTGGCTGCGGCGACGCCCTAGGTCCGCGAGACACCGGGGACCGCGAGACGAACTTGAGAAAACGCCCCGCCGTCCCCGGTCGGCGGCGGAGCAACGAGTTCTCTTGTCGGGTCCACGTGGCCCGCCGACGCCCGGGTACGATCCAAGAGAAGAGGCTCTCTCCGACCTCCCGAGATCGAGAACACTCTCCGTGCTTGGTCTCTGGCGGAACGACGAGCTCTCTCGTTCGAGACAGATGGACCGCCCGTGACCGAGCACGATCCAAGACCCGGGACCGAGACCAGAATCCCCTCCGGCCCGCGCGCTCGGTACACTCCCACGCATGCAAGGGGAACGCCTCGGCCCGTACCTGATCGACCGCGAGCTTGGCTCGGGCGGGATGGGGAAGGTGTTTGCCGCGACGGTTGTCGATCGCGCGCCTGGATTGACGACGGGCGACCGCGTCGCGCTCAAGATCGTCCACCCGCACTTGCTCGAGACCGAGGGCTTCTTTATGCGCTTCATGCGTGAGGCGCAACTCGGGGCATCGATCCGGCACGAGAACGTCGTCCGCACATACAGGTGCGATGCACTCGGAGCGCATCATTTCCTCGTGATGGAGTACGTCGAAGGCCAGACGCTGGCCGCGTTGCAGGTCGAGTTGGACAAGGTCCCCGAGGAACTCTGCCGGCACGTCGCCCGCGAGATCTGCAAGGGACTCTCGGCCATCCACGCGGCGGGCATCGTGCACCGCGACATGAAGCCCGAGAACGTGCTCATTACGAAAGACCACGTCGTGAAGGTGATGGATCTCGGCGTTGCGCGACTCGCCGACGAAGCCATCCGTCTCAGCCAGTCGGGCGCGTTCGTCGGGTCGGTGGAGTACGCCGCCCCCGAGCAATTCGACGGCGGCGAAGTGGACGGGCGCACGGATCTGCACGCGCTCGGTCTGCTTCTCTACGAGCTTTCGACCGGCCAGCACCCGTACCGCGGCGACAACTTCGCCGTCGTGATGAAGCGTGTACGGGAAGACGAGCCGCGTCGCCTCGGCGACATCAACCCCCAGCTCAGCGCCTTCTTCGAGGAGGTCGTCCACACGCTCTTGGCGAAGAAGGCCGACGAGCGCTTCGCCTCCGCCGACGAACTCCTCGCCGTCCTCGAAGAGGGCGAAGATTCGGACTGGTGGCACGAACGCGCGCGGCAACTCCAAGCGACGACGAAGCGTCCGATTCGCCGCGTCCGCATCCCGCGCGAGACGGCGGTCTACGGACGCGAGAAGGAGATCGCGAAGTTGCGCGGTCTCTACGAGCAGGCGAAGTCGGGCGACGGCCAGGTCGTGCTGCTCGAAGGCGAGGCGGGGATCGGGAAGAGCCGTCTCGCGGACGAGCTCATCAATCGTCTGCAAGCCGACGGCGAAGATCTCAACTTCCTCTTCGGCTCGTATCCGCCGAGTGGGGCGGCGACGGCTTCGGGCGCCTTCAGCGCAGCATACCGCGAGCACTTCGGCGAAGGCGGCTGCGCGGAGTACCTGACGCAGACGCCGATCCTCATCCCGGCCTTCGACGCGCTACTCAAGGGCGAGAGCGCGCCGAGCGGCGTCGAGCAACTGACGAAGGATTCGCTCCAGACGTGCTTCGTCAACGTGACGCGCTCGCTGGCGGCGGAACGCGTGACGGTCGTCCTAATCGACGATTTGCACTTCGCTCCCGACGAGGGGCGCGGGCTCTTCTCGTCTCTCGCGATGGCAGTGCCCGGCTCGCGCGTGCTACTGGTGGGGACGACGCGGCCCGGTGTGTCGGAAGAGTGGATGGCGGGCCTGACGCGGCTGGACCAGACGAGCCAGATCTCGCTGCATCGTTTGGGCGCGAAGGACCTGATCGAGTTGCTCAAGGACAGCTTCAAGTCCGAGGAACTCGCGATGGGGCTGTCCGCACAGATCGCGGTCAAGTCCGACGGCAACCCCTTCTTCGCTTTCGAGATCATCCGCGGCCTGCGGGAGGGGCAGTTCATCACGCAGAAGGACGACGGGACGTGGGTCTCGACGCAGATCATCAACGAGATCAAGATCCCGTCATCGATCTTTGATCTGGTGAACGCGCGGGTGGCAGACCTCGACGATGAGGAGCGCAACCTGCTCGACGTCGCCGCCTGTTGGGGCTTTGAATTCGAGCCAGGTGTGGTCGGTATCGTGTTGGGTCTCGGTCCGATTCCCGCTCTCCAGCGTTTCGGCAAGATTGAGAAGAAGCATCGCCTCATCCGTTCCGCAGGGCGGCGTTACGTGTTCGATCACCATCAAGTCCAGGAGGCGTTGTACGGTGCGCTTCACGAGACGCTTCGTGAGCACTACCACGCGGCCCTCGCCGCAGCTCTGGAGACGCGCACGAAGGCCATCGACAAGGACCCCGAGACACTGGACGGCGCGCTCTGCGTGGACCTCTGCGAGCACTATCTGAAGGGCGCACGCGGGGAGAGCGCATTGCGCTATCTGAAAGCTGCACAGACGCACCTGACGAAGGGCTACCTGCACGCACAGGTGGTGGCGCTGACCGAGCGCGCGCTCGCGATCCCCAATCTACTGACCGGCCTCGAACGCGCGAAGACGCTGCTGCGCCTCGCGAACGCCCTCGACCCGCTGGGCCGTCGCGCGCGTCAGGAGGAGTGTGCTGAGGAGGCGGAACGCCTGGCCGAGGAGGCGGGCGACGAGGATGTGCGTGGGCAAGCGGTGGTGTCGCTCGGTTCGGTCTTCTACCGAACCTCGCGCCAAGAGGAGGCCGAGGCGGCCTGCTGCCGCGCGCTGGTGATCGCAAAGGCGCGCGGGGACCAGAAGGCCGAGGCCATCGCCACGGGCAACCTGGGCCTCGTCGCCAGAGCCCTCAGCCGCCTGCCCGAGGCGAAGGAGTACCACGGGCGGCATCTCGCGCTGAGCTGCGAGATCGGGGACCGGGAGGGCGAGGCCCGCGCCACAGGGAACCTGGGCCTGGTCCTCCACTCCGTCGGCCGCCTGGCCGAGGCGCTGGAGCACCACGAGCGGCATCTCGCGCTGAGCTGCGAGATCGGGAACCGACAGGGCGAGGCCATCGCCACGGGGAACCTGGGCAATGTGTTCCATTCCCTCGGCCGCTTGCCCGAGGCGCAGGAGCACCACGAGCGGCATCTCGCGCTGAGCCGCGAGATCGGAAACCGGCAGGGCGAGGCGGGCGCCACGGGGAACCTGGGCAATGTGTTCCATTCCCTCGGCCGCCTGCCCGAGGCGCAGGAGCACCACGAGTGGCATCTCGCGCTGAGCCGCGAGATCGGGAACCGGCAGGGCGAGGCCAACGCCACGGGGAACCTGGGGGGCGTTTTCGCGTCCCTCGGCCGCCTGTGCGAGGCGCAGGAGCACCTTGAGCGGCATCTCGCGCTGTGCCGCGAGATCGGAGACCGGGAGGGCGAGGCCACCGCCATGGGGAATTTGGGCAGCGTCTTCCAGTCCCTCGGCCGCCTGCCCGAGGGGCGGAAGCTCTTCGAGCGGGATCTCGCGCTGAGCCGCGAGATCGGGACCCGGGAGGGCGAGGCGATGGCGCAGCACAATCTGGGAGGCGTGCTACGCGAGGCGGGAGACAGCGCGGGCAGCGAGGAGCGCTTCCTCGCGTGCCTCGTGGCATGCGAGGAGATTGGGTACCGGCATCTGGCAGCGGCGACGCATCTTGCGCTCGGGTCTCTGCGCGCGGCGGCGGGAGACGAAGCGGGAGGGCGTGAGTCGCTCGTCGCGGCGCGCGACCTAGCGAAGGAGGTCGGCATCGCGGGCGTGGAGACGCTGGCGCGCTGCGAACTGGCGCTTCTTCCGGGCGGTGTTGCTGAGGACGCTCTGGCAGCCTTCACCAAGAACGACGAGCAACTCGAAGCCGAGGAGCGCCGCGAGGCGCGCCTCCTGCTCTGGAAGGCGACGGGTGACCGCACGCAACTGGAGAAAGCCAAGCGGCTGCTCGACGAGTCCCTCGCGAAGATCCCCGACGAGCACCACGAGTCGATGCTCACGAACCTTCGCGTCAATCGCGGGATCATGGCCGCCTGGACCGGCGAAGGCGATGCCCCCGCTTCAGACTCCCTCGACGACGACGAACCCCCCGGAACCGAATCTGTCACACGCGTCCGCTGAGCAGCTATCCGAGAGAGGAAGCCCTCTCCCGAGATGATCGGATCGGCGTCGGACCGTCTTCTTGGATGGTGCCCGGTGACGGGCGGCCTTGACGGGCCGGGCCGCGGCGACCCCCTCGGTCCGCCAGACACCGGGCACCGCAGGGCGTCCTCGCGACAACGCCCCGCCGTCCCCGGTCGGCGGCGGAGCGATGACGTCTCTTCTCGGGGCCAGGTAGCCCGCCGACGCGCGGGTACGATCTGAGAGACGGCGCTCTCTCCGACATCCCGGCGTCGAGAACGTGGCGGTACGGAGCCAGGACAGTTTCGGCGGAGTTCGGAGGTTTGCATTCGCCGTGTCGAGCGCGGTGCGCCGAACTCTGCCGAAACTGTCCTGGCTCCGTACCGCCTCCCGCTCGGTACACTCCCGAGCATGCAAGGGGAACGTCTCGGTCCGTACCTGATCGACCGCGAGCTTGGCTCGGGGGGGATGGGGAAGGTGTACGCCGCGACGATCGTTGGTCGCGCGCCTGGATTGACGACGGGTGATCGCGTCGCACTCAAGGTCGTCCACCCGCATCTCTTGGAGACCGAAGGCTTCTTCAAGCGCTTCATGCGGGAGGCGCAACTCGGGCAAACCATCACGCATGAGAACGTCGTGCGGACACTCGATTGCGACGCGATCTCGTCGGGTGGTGTGCAGCACAACTTCCTCGTGATGGAGTACGTCGAGGGGCAGACGCTGGCCGCGTTGCAGGTCGAACTCGACACCGTCCCCGAGGAACTCTGCCGTCACGTGGCGCGCGAGATCTGCAAGGGACTCTCGGCGATCCACGCCGCCGGAATCGTGCACCGCGACATGAAGCCCGAGAACGTGCTCATTACGAAAGACCACGTCGTGAAGGTGACGGACCTGGGTGTTGCGCGACTCGCCGACGAGCAGATCAGACTCTCGCAGTCGGGCGCATTCGTCGGGTCGGTGGAGTACGCCGCCCCCGAGCAATTCGACGGCGGCGAAGTGGACGGGCGCACGGATCTGCACGCGCTCGGTCTGCTTCTCTACGAGCTTTCGACCGGCCAACACCCGTACCGCGGCGACAACTTCGCCGTGGTGATGAAACGCGTGCGCGAAGACGACCCGCGCCGCCTCGGTGACATCAATCCCCAACTCAGCGCCTTCTTCGAAGAGGTCGTCCACACGCTCTTGGCGAAGAAGGCAGAGGAACGCTTCGCCACAGCCGACGAACTCCTCTCGGTACTCGAAGAGGGCGAAGATTCTGAATGGTGGCACGAACGCGCGCGGCAACTCCAAGCGACGACGAAACGCCCGATCCGCCGCGTCCGCATCCCGCGTGAGACGGCGGTCTACGGACGCGAGACGGAGATCGCGAAGTTACGCGATCTCTTTGAGCAAGCGAAGTCGGGCGACGGCCAGGTCGTGTTGCTCGAAGGCGAAGCGGGCATCGGCAAGAGCCGCCTGGTCGATGAGCTGATCAGTGGTCTGCAGGCCGACGGCGAGGACCTCAATTTCCTCTTCGGGAGCTACCCGCCAGGCGGCGCAGCAACCGCAGACGGTGGCTTCTCGGCCGCATACCGCGAGCATTTCGGCGAAGCCGGCAGCGCCGCGTACCTCCCCGACAACCAGATTCTGGTCCCGGCGTTTGACGCGCTCCTGCGCGGAGAAGGCGCTCCCGAGGACGCGCAGGCGTTGACGTCTGGCTCACTCCAAACGTGCTTTGTCCGTGCGACGCACTCACTGGCGATCGACCGCATGACGATCGTCCTGATCGACGACCTGCACTTCGCGCCCGAGGAAGGCCGCGCGCTCTTCACGTCGCTCGCGATGGCGACGCCCGGGCATCGCGTGCTGCTGATCGGATCGACGCGTCCCGGTGTATCGGACGAGTGGCGCGCGGGACTGACCCGGCTTGAACAGGTGACTCCGATCGACGTGCCGCGCCTGGGGCCGAAGGACCTGATCGAACTGCTGCGGGACTCGTTCAGTTCGGAAGAGCTCGCCTCCTCTCTTGGCGCACAGATTGCGGTCAAGTCCGATGGCAACCCGTTATTCGCGTTCGAGATCATCCGCGGTCTGCGCGAGGGGCAGTTCATCACGCAGCGTGACGACGGGACGTGGGTCTCGACGCGGATCATCAACGAGATCAAGATCCCGTCGTCGATCTTGGATCTCGTGAACGCGCGGGTGGCGGATCTGGACGACGACGAGCGCAACCTGCTCGACGTGGCGGCTTGTTGGGGCTACGAGTTCGACCCGTCCCTTGTCGGCGCCGTGTTCGGGATGTCGCGGATCCCGTCGCTGCAGGCTTTCGCGAAGATCGAGAAGCGTCATCGCCTTGCGCGATCCGTCGGGCGCAACTACGTCTTCGACCATCATCAAGTGCAAGAAGCGCTCTCCGGGGCGCTGAACGAGCAACTCCGCGAGGAGTACCACGCCGCGCTCGCCGAAGCTCTCGAGACGCGCACGAAGGCCGCCGACAAGGACCCCGAGACACTGGACGGCGCGCTCTGCGTGGACCTCTGCGAGCACTATCTCAAGGGCGTCCGCGGGGAGAACGCGCTGCGCTATCTCGGGCCTGCGCAGACCCACCTAACGAAGGGCTACCTGCACGCACAGGTGGTGGCGCTGACCGAGCGCGCGCTCGCGATCCCCAATCTACTGACCGGCCTCGAACGCGCGAGGACGCTGCTGCGGCTGGCGAGGGCACTCAACCCGCTGGGCCGTCGCGCGCGTCACGAGGAGTGCGCGCACGAGGCAGAACACCTGGCCGAGGAGGCAGGCGACGAGGAACTGCGTGCAAAGGCGGCGGTGGCGCTCGGTATCGTCTTCTGGCAAACCTCGCGCCAAGAGGAGGCCGATGCGGCCTTCCGCCGCGCGCGGGAGATCGCACAGGCGCGCGGAGATCAGAAGGCCGAGGCCGCCGCCGCGGGGAACCTCGGCAACGTCTTCCGGTCCCTCGGCCGCCTGCCCGAGGCGCAGGAGCACCACGAGCGGCATCTCGCGCTGAGCCGCGAGTTGGGGGACCGGCAGGGCGAGGCGAACGCCACGGGGAACCTGGGCAATGTGTTCCATTCCCTCGGCCGCCTGCCCGAGGCGCAGGAACACCACGAGCGGCATCTCGCGCTGAGCCGCGAGATCGGGAACCGGCAGGGTGAGGCCACCGCCACGGGGAACCTGGGCGGCGTCTTCGCGTCCCTCGGCCGCCTGCCCGAGGCGCAGGAGCACCACGAGCGGCATCTCGCGCTGAGCCGCGAGATCGGGGACCGGGAGGGCGAGGCCCGCGCCACGGGGAA
>JAJRPF010000008.1 GCA_024280885.1 Planctomycetota bacterium
CCTGCGCGCCCGGGTGGCGCTGCGCGCTCTTGGGTGGGCTCGCGACGAGGAATCGGTCACGGACCTGCGGCGACTCGCGCGCTCCCCGCGCATGGCGTCTGCTGCCGTGGCGGCGCTCTTGGACATCGGCACGCGCGATGCCCTCGATGGGGCTTTCGATGCGGCGCTCCTGACGGGAGACGCGGGCGCTGGCGCGATCGCATTTCAGGGCCGCTTCGCCGCCGAGACATTCGTGCTGCGGCGCTTTCGGACGGGCGATGTGCGCGAGAGGCGTCTCGCGCTCGCACTGCTGGCGCGCTGCGGCGGTCCGCGCGCGGCGCTCTCTCTCGCCAGCGCCGAAGTGCCGCGCTCGCTGCAGGCGGATCTCGTGCGCACGCTCGGCACGATCGGCGGCGACGAGGCGGCCACGGCTCTCGGCGCGCTGGTCGCTGTGCCCGGGCTGGAAGCAACCGTCATCGCGAACCTCGGGCGCACGCGATCGACGCTCGCCGTTCCGCATCTTGCGCGTATCTCCGCGGCATCTCCGCGGCGCCGAGAGGCCGTCATCGCGGCTCTCACGGAGATCGAATCGCCACAGAGCGTCGTGGTCCTGATCAACCTACTCCCGGATGCCCGCGCCGGTCGCGCGGCGATCGATGCCGTTTCGGCGTTCCCGGTTGGCCTCGTCGTACCCGGTCTCCTCGACCAATGCGACGAGAGCGTTCCGGCGCCCGTGCGGCGTGCGCTCGCCCGCATCGCGGGCCGCGATCTCGGCTCTTCCCCCGTTCGCTGGCGCGCGTGGTGGGCCGCCCGCACTTGAACTGGATCGACCACCGAATTCACGCGCAGAACTTACGCATCGAACGCAACCGGAGGATATGGACATGTCTCGAACCAACGTACGCCCGGGCATCGCAGCCCTGATCGTCGGCACCCTCCTCGCGGCAGCGGTCGCGGCTCCGCCCGAGACACAGACTCGCATCATTGACGTCGCCGACCTGGTGCCCACGCGGGACCCGCAACTGCGGCGCGCGATGTCGGATCGTGTGATGTTCCGGGTTCGCGCAAGTCAGGAGTCGAGGAGCGAAGTCGGCTCGCGTCTCGAGAAGCACGGTGTCGCGGACAAGTTCTCCGCGTTCACCATTGCGGAACTCCTCGATGTCGTCGCCGGTGAAGTCGATGAGGAGTTTGACGTCACGACCGAGGGGACGCAGATCGCGATGCGCGGTTCCCCCGAAGCGCTGCAACGCGCCGCTGACGCGGCGGAGATCTTGAGGCGCATCGCCGGCCGTCCGGCGCGCGTGGAGGTTCTCGATCTGCTCCTTCCGCAAGGCGTGCCGGTGCCAGCGCAACCTGATCAAGCGACCATCACAGCCCTCCGCCGCCAGGACCTACGCGGTGGTGTGCGCATGCTCTCCATGGATCTCGACCCGGGTTGCTGGCGCGTCTCCGAAGCGGTCCGCGGCACGCGGCGCCTCGTGGACGTAGAAGTCGAAATCGCACAGGACTCCGCGATGGCGGACCCCATCGTCCGCCGCGTGGAGGAGGGCGTGCGTGTCTTCGCCCGCGGCGCGCCGCTCACGGACGGGAGATTCCTGCTCCGCGTCCTGGCGAGCAGCGCCGACCTGACCGATGCTCCGCGGCGCCTCGCGCTCGGGCAGGACGAACTAGGGGAGTTGGACCTGCCCGAACTCGATGCCGGGTTCGTCTCGACGGAGATGCTCCTCGAGGCGGGCCGCACGCAATCGATTGTGCTCTCCCGGCCCGAAGGCGAGCAGCGGGTGCTACTCTTTCGACTTGCGGAGGAGACGCTCGAGAAAGTCGGCGGCACGCTGCGCGCCGTTCCGATCGGCGCGTTCTCGCGTCCTTTCCCTCTGCTGCGCCTCGTCGCCTCAGATCTCGGTCCGGACAACGAGCGCACCCCGCTGGACGTGACTGTCTTGGACCGTGAGCCCGAGCGTCTTGGCATCGACTTCGCGGTGCAAACGATCGAGCGGGTGATGCAGCCCGACTTCGAAGAGGATCGGGCGACGGGCGAGGTCGTGCAGTGGCTCCGCGGCGGCGCCTATCTGCTCCGTGGACCCGCGGCGAGCCTCGACGGTGCACGAGCTGCCATCGCAGCGTTGGAGCGTCAGGTCTTTCGTCCGGCCCGGCTCTCGATCCGGATCGAGGAGCGACCGCTGGACGGCGGCGCCGCGCGGCAGATCGGCGCTGTGTCCGCCCCCGTCGCGCAGGGCCTCCCGACCGCGCTCGCCGCGTACCGACAGATCGCGTTCGTCGTCGACTACGACGTCGAAGTCGCCGAGAAGTCGCAAATCGCCGACCCAAATGTCGGCGTTGCCCTCGCTGGCATCCTCGTCAACGCCACCGTCGCCGACGCCGGTCACGGCGCGCACATGGTCACCGCCCAGGTCCGCGTCTCCGCCACCGACACGCCGCAGGGTCGCGGCTTCGGCGCAACGGACGTCGGCACGCTCGAACTGGTGAACGAAGAGACCCGCTACGCCGAGGTCCGCGTCCGCACCACAGCCGCCCGCCCCGGCGAAATCAACATGGGCCCGAGCCCCTTCAACGACAGCGCCGTCCTGGTGGCCGTCTTCATCGTGGAGTAGCAAGCGAGCAATCCAAGAACCCGCACGTGGCGCGCTGCCCGCGGGCGCTCTCTGTCCGCGCGGTGGGCGAGGCGAGCCAGTGGTAACATCTCCCAATGGGGCAACGGGTTGCAGCTCAGCGCTTGAAGCCAGGCAGACGTGAGGGCCTCGATGGAGATTGAGCTCTCCGACACCGTGCGCATCCTCCGTGATCACCCCGATCTAGGCCTGCGCCGCGGCGACACTGGCGTCGTCGTCGATCTGCACGCGCGGCCAGTGCTCGGCTACGAACTCGAGTTCATGAACGACCGAGGGCGAGGAAAGGGCGTCTGGGTAGCCGGCTTCTCCGCTGACGAAGTGGAACGCGTCGAGCCGCGCCGGTGACGTAGGATAGACGGCCGTCGCCGGAGCGAGCGGCACCAGGAGGGGCGTCGATGGCAGAGGCCGTGGTATGCAAGAAGTGTGGAGCGACGATCTCGAAGGCGACCGCGTTCAACAACCGCGGCCGGTGCGCCGAGTGCAACAGGTCTCCGGAGGTTCGATTGCGTAATGACGTGATCGGCTCCGCCGTCGGGGCCGTGCTTCTCGCGGCGCTGAGTATTGCGGTGTTTCTTCTGTTCTCGGCGATGGAAGTCACCGAGGAGCGGATACGCATGCCGATCATCCTCATCCCAATCTACAAGGAGTTCGGGCCCGTTGGGATGGCCCTAGTCCCGTTGCTCGGCGCGGGGGGCCTGACGTGGATGTGCGTCGTGAAGCGTCGGCGACTCCGAGAGCTCGAGGCGGGCGAGGACCCGGGCGCGTAGGCGGGTGGCGCGCCTCGCCGGCGTGCGGTCCGCGACTGCGGCATGCGACGATCGCCAACAGATGCCCGCTGCTGGTCCGCTGCTGCGGTGGATCAGGCTTCGATGCCCGCGATGAACTCGGCAGCGCATCTGCACACGATCGCCTCCGCGTCGTCGAAGGGCATATAACTCGCATCGAACTCGTCGGAACCGTAGTCGCCCCCACGAAAGAAACCGTGCTCCGGACAGAACACGTCGACCGGGTCCACATCGGGCGTCCGCGCGACTCCGAAGGTCCACGCGTCCCCGCGTGCGCGGAAGTAGAAGCGATGCCCCGCGACCTCGCCTTCGGCCTGCACCGGTGCGCAGCCGTACAGGTGGAATGAGAGTTGAAGATCAAGGCGAACCACTTCGCGAGCGGCCTGCATGGTTCCCACGGTCGGCCTGACGTTCTGCCGCTCAGCAGCGAGCGGCGGCTTGCAGTCTATCGCCCTGGCGTGACGCGTGCCCGTCGCTCATCTGCTGCAGCGGCGGGTCAGGCGCCGTCGCGCTCCAGGTGGCGGTACGTGTTGTTCCAGAACCTGACGAGCTCGCGATGCTCGGCGTGGGTGATCCAGGCGATGTTCTCGTCGTCGCTCGGGCTGCCACCGAACTCCAGGGGCTTGACATACCACTTGATCCTGCCGGTGAAGCGGGCGTCCGGCTCGAGCGCATCCGGAGTGGGCAGCTCGTACTCTGCGAGCCACTCTGGGCCGATCGGCACCGACGGAGTCGTGTGCGTTGCGCCGGACTCGTCGACCACGATCAGGTCGTCCCAGCCGCGAAGGCCGACCACGGAGAAGCCCGGTAGTGCGTCGTCCATGCGGTACTGATCTGTTGCCAGGGGAGCCTCATCGCTCGGATCGAAGAAGATGAGGTAGTCGTCGCCGATCCAGCCTTCGAGCATGAGTGCCCAACTCCCAGTAGGCGGTTCCGTGTATCGACTGCGAGAGCCTCGCTGACCGGCCCATGACCGGCCTGGCACCGTACATCGATTAGTGAAGGCGGATTAGGGGGACCGGCGCCTGCGCTCCGACGCGGTCAACTCGGCTTCGGCCGTGATCGCAGCGTCTTCGGCGGCGCGGCCAGTGTCGCCGAGGAATGCTGCGTAGTCGAGGAGTCGTTCCCGGGATCGACGCTCTGCGAGGCTTTCGACGTGGACCCGCTCGGCCTCATCGTGTCTTCCCGACATCTGGTAGAGGAGCGCCAGCGTCCTGCGGTTGTTGTGTCCGGGCCTGAGCTCTATGGAACGAAGCAGAGCGCCCTCGGCGCGCTCGAACTCAGCGCCTGTCAACTTGCGATCACCTAACTCCATGAGGGTGACGCCGACTCCCCACCACGCGAGGGATCGGTACGCGGCGTGGTCGTGGTCGAGCGCCGTGGAACGCTCGAAGTAGCGGATGGCGTCGCGGTAACGTCCGAGCCTTACGAGAGCCCAACCAGCGTTCCACGACAGCTCGAAGTTGTCGTATGCATCCTCGCGATGGGCTTCGACGAGTGCAACGGCCTGCGTCCAACGCTCCGCTCTCATGAGTTCGCTGAGCCGAGCACTGAGGAGTTCCATCGTCGTCCGCTCCTGCCGCCTAGCTCTCAGTGTCTCGCCGGAGACGATGTCTTCCAACTACACTCTCTTCCCACCGAACACGGTGCCCAACCCGTTCGTCCCGGCAGGGATGTTGGCGGCGGATGCTCGATCGCCTGCCAGCCGTCGCATGCCGTAGCCTGCGCGCAGAACATGAAACTCCCCGACACGAACCCCCGGCGTCCGGCGACGACTTCGCGTTGGCTGCGCCGGACGGCGATCACAGCGGTGGTCTACGTTCTTGCGTACGCTGCGCTGAGGGGAGGCGCCTACCTGCGGGATCCTGGCGTGGGGTCTACGTTCAGCAATGCCGCGCTCTGGTACCGCGTGCCCGGCTGTGTTGAGGTCGAGCCACCGCCAGCGCCGGCTCTCCGCTCGATCGTCGAGGGGATCTTCTTGCCCGCGACGTCGTTGGAGACTGGCTACAACAAGTTCAAGCGATAACGGTACGTCGCCACGCGGCGACGTACCGCGCTGGCCATCCGACGCGCTTCTCGGCCTCGCCCCCGTCGTCGCACCGAGCCCCTTGGCGAACTTCTCCCGTCCGACCTGGCGCGGTTCGTCGGAGACGAGCCTCCTACCCGACGCGCCGTGCGGGCGCGCGGCTTCAGCGCAGGTCGATGACGACGCCCTTCGTGCCCGCCGCGAGGCGCGTCACGTCGACCCACTTCGGGGCGTGCTTCGACTTCTTGGCACGCACCGCGTAGGTGGCGCCTGGCGCGAGACCGGGCACCTCGAAGCGACCGCGGCGGAGCGATTCGGCGAAGGCCGTGTCGAGATCGTCGGCGACGTTCCTGAACTGCAAGAGCGCGCCCTTGAGCGGCCCCCGGCGATCCCTCACGTTCCCGGAGATCGACGCGCCCTGATGGGCCTTGACGACGACGTCGGTGGCGCCCGCAAGCACGACGTCCTCCGGCCCGAGGCGGCATGCGTAGGCGGAACCGCGCGCTAGTAGCAGGCGGTAGCGCTGACCGACAACCGACGGGAACGAGAACGTCCGTTCGGGCCCGATTTCGAGGTAGTGCACGACCGGACGCACGTGCTTCTCGAACGGCGGTAAGGGGACGGCGCGCAGGTGCAGCGTCTCGGTTCCGTCGTCGTCGGCCGGCCGGAGCACGCCGCGCGTCAGCACTCCTTCCGGAAAACGCAGCGTGACGTCGATATCGTCGTCTTGCGGTCCCGGCGGAGTGACCAATTCGGCGTGAGGGTACGAGTCGTGGGCGACGACGACGGTCGCCGCGCGGTCCCGGGGCAGACCACCGACGACGAAGCGGCCCGCCAGATCGGTCACCTGCATGGCCCAGAGGTCGCTGTAAGAGTCGCCATCCTCGACGACGCACCACGCTCCCAGGAGGGGCAGGCCGTCTGGCTGCAGGACTGTGCCGGACGTGCGGCGACCACGCGTCGCGAGGATTTCGGTGATGCCGTCACGGTGCACGGGACCCGTCCAGCCGGGTACGGGCTGAGGGCGGTCGGTCCGGCCCGGCCGGACCATGAGCGGTCGGTCGTCGAGCATGGCCTGCGGGTCCACGCCGCGCATCACCGCCGTGCCGTCCTCGTTCGTGATGGCCGACACCTCCCATTGCATGTACGTCCAAGCACCCACGACCGGTGCGCGGTCATCCTCGAACACGAGTCGGATGCGAACGTCCGTTCGAGGCTTGATCTTGAGGTCACCGAAGTCCGCGCCGTCTGCGGGAGGTTCGAGCGACAGCGCATAATGGCCGTCAGCCTCGACCACCAGCCGGTCATGCCAGGTCGAGAGGCGAACTGTGAACCGTCCGTCCGGGCCGGATCGAGACGCGTGGCCTGTCACGCTGGCGCGAACGACGGCTCCGGCCAGCGGGGTCCCTTCCGGATCGACGACACGACCGACGACGCTCCGGAACGTCCCCCCCGAATCCCGTTCGGCGACCTCCACGGGGAGCGCGTCCCACGCGTCGAGCCCCGCGAACAGATCGCCGGCCCACTTGGAGCGCTCCGCGTTCTCTGGCGTCAGCGGCGCGAGCACGAAATCACGCCGGACAGAGAGCCCCGGACCGCCCTCCGACGGGTAAGCGTTCGCAGTGGCCAGGCCGCGAGCCCACGCGATGAGAAAGGACTGCATCGACCAAGAGTCCTCCGAAACGGCGAGCTGGTACCTGCCCTCGTCATCCGCGACGACCGCGCAGTCGAGGGCGGAGCCGCCGACCCCGGACGTCCCGATACCGACGCGAGCTCGCGGGACAGGGTGCCGATTCGCGTCGACAACGCGTCCTCGGAGCCACGACACCTGCGGCATCACGAGCACCAATTCTCCGGCGAACGGCACGCGCACGCGCCGGCCTGAGATGTCGAAGTCCGTCCGCCAGCCGGACAGGTCGTAGGTCACCTCGACGAGTCCCTCCGGCAGGTCGCGCAGCAAGACGCGACCATCGTCGCCAGATACACCGTTCCACTCGACGCGTGACGCGGTGCGCCCACGCACAGGTACGCCCTCGACCGAATCGCCGTTGATGTCCACCAGTCGCACCGTCAGATTGCCAGTATCCTCGGCTGCCTCGTGCTCGTGGTCAGCGCTCCGCTCGGGCGTGCTTGCACGCTCCGCCTTGTCGTCGCCCGGGGCGCGCGCGGTCGCCTCCTCCGAAGCGCGGTCGAGCCAGCGCCCCCCGTTCACGCTCTCCTCGTCATGCACTACGCATGATGTGGCGATCGCGGCCGCGATTAACAGCAGCATCGGGACGACGAGGAGGGCTCGGAGCCGCATCGTCGGATTCTACGCGGCGCTGCGCGATCAATCCCCGTCGCTTCCGGAATGTACGAATGCGCAGTTCCGCTCCCGGGTCTCAGCGACCGCGCGCGTGCGCGCGTGCCGGTCCACGGAGCGTGGGGATAGCAAGCCCGTCGCGGTTTTCCCGACGTTCGCGCGGGTCCTGGAGCGACGGTTGGAGGTGCTATGGCGATGGAGACTCTGCTGGAGGACAGCCGTCTTCGACCCGACGTGTTTCAGTGGAATGGTCCCGTTGAAGCAGAGCGGCTTGCGACGTGGCTCGATGGGAACGGACTGACCGCGATTGTGCCGCAGGACCTCGTGACGCTCTGGCTCCTGACGGGCGGCGGCGACATCTTTGAGAGCGAGACGCTGCTCGGGCCGTTCGGCGATGTAACACTGGGAGATGACGTCGTCGAGGCCAAGGCGTTCCTCCGATCGACGGGGTTGCCATCTGGCTACTTGGTATTCTCCCGTGGGTTCACTCTCGGAGCCGTCGAGCACTCCACAGGTGAGTTCGTGGAGCTCGATAGTCGAGACTTCCGTGTGACCGCGCGTTTCTCGACCCTTGACGACTGGTACCGGAAATCCGTCCGCGCCGAGTTTGCGTCCCGCTACCGGTTGGCGTAGCCGCGATGGCAACCGTTCACGATGTGTCGTGTCCAGCCCGACGAATTGAGCCTGGCACCGTGCGTCGGCCTTACTTCGTCGGCGACTACCGAGGGGAGAGGATGACGCTCCACCAGAGTCGCCATGACGACGTCGGTGATCGCGGCACCGTCGGTGCGCCGACGGAGGGCGACGGCGCCGCGCGCGCCCACGCGAGGAACGCATCGGCCACGGGCAAGAGGCCCAGCCCGTAGCAGCGCTCGCGGGGAACGCCGCCGACGTCGATGACGGTCAGGAGATCGACGGCAAGCGCCTCGTCTCCGTTGACTCGTGCGGCGCGGACGGCGACGACGGTCGCGGACGCGCTGATGCCGAAGAGCAGTGGGCCCGAGTCGATGTCGCCTCCGCGACGGCTGGCGCGCGGGAAGTCGCGCTCGCTGTCGAACGCGCAGACGCGAGCGAAACGTGCCACGAGGGACTGCTCGCTTGCGCAGATCCGCACCGCCGGGGGGACTCCACACCGCCGCGTGTGCGATCCTCTTCGGCTACTCTTGATGTGCCGCGTCGAAGTCCCCGCGTGATTGGTGCGGGGACGCCGTCCCCCGCCGTCCCTGCACGCGGGCGCGCGGCGGCCTATTCCATCTTGTGCGTCCAGGTGATCACCCCGACGTCCATTCGGGGGATCTCCAACGCGGTCCACGGCTGCGACTCTGCGGTGGCGCCGCCCCTCGACTCACGGATTTCGACGTGGATTCCACACGCAGTCGTGCGGACCCCGGCTATTCGAAGTCCTGGCCCCGTGGCACGTCGATTCCCAGCATCGATGAAGATCACCAAGTTGGTATCGAACTCGACGGTCGGTACGGGGAAGAGCGAGCGATACCCCTCCCACGAGCGCCATGACCATGCGGAGTCGAGCGCCTCCTGGCTACGAACGACGGAGACGCCAGGCGAACTGGTGGGGCGCGAATCTTGTCGGGTCAGTTGCCGGAACTGCACATCTCGACTCTCACCCGTGTGAATTGGTGCCGGAGCGGCGGGCGGATCGCGTTTTCGCGGCGCGCGGTAGCGCGACTTCGACCGACTGGTGTCGAGCGCGATGCGCTGTTGGTACATGCGTGTCCCGACGCGAAGCACGACGAGGACCTCCTTGACCCCACCGGTGCGAAACGAGTGCAGATCCTGTCGACGAACGGACGCTCTGAAGCGCCCGCGCGCCAGGTCCACGACGAGTCGTCGGCGTGCGGGGTCGTCGTCGTCATAGCGCTGGGTGACGAAGCGGAGGTCGGTCCCGCGGCGCTTGATGGCCTTCTTTTCCCAGTAGGGATCGTCGTCGTAAGCGAGCAAGTGGTCACCAAGTCGCAGCTCGAGCGCACCCTTCTTCGCGCGCACGTCGAGAAGGTCGGGCGTCGATCGGAAGCGTCCGCGGATGCGCACGCGGCTCCGAGGCTCATCTTGCCAATACCGCAGCGGAACGTGATCGATGACCGCACGTGTGACGAGCAGCGGCTTACAATTCGGGCTTGCCGACTGCGCCGCCACCGGTGACGGCCACATGCAACACGCCACCGCCGCCGCGGCGATGCAAGCAGTCCAGCGAGCGCTTGAACCCGGCTTTCGAGCACGACCGACACGTGACATGACCCATCCTCCTCTTGTGCCGCGTCTGCCTAACCGCGCGGCGGTAGGGCGTGAGTGCACGAACGTCGCCCCCTCGATCTAGTCATCGGCAGCCTGCGCGGCACGCAGCAATCCAGTCAGCCGTTGGCGAGATCTCCCTCGGCGCGTCTCCGTCAATCGCTCCGTTCAGGAGACGACTCCTCGCGCGAGACCGCGACAGAGATTGGATGCAAGATCCTGGAGAAGATGCTCGATGGCAACCCGATGCCGGGCTCGCTATTCTATCCCGCGCGTTCGCCGCGCCGCCACCGCATGCCGTGGCACCGCATGCCGTGAGTACTCGGGCGAGGAGGCGTGTCCGTGCGCAGGCAGGTCGGCTGGATGTTTCTCTACGTGGTGATCTCGGTGGCATGTGGCGCTGGCGTCCTCTCACCGATAGCCGTGCCGCTGCGGGTTCTTTCAGTGTGCGCCTGGGGAGTGTTAGCAGCCCCCCTCTGGCTTGGGCGGATACGGACGCGCGGCCTCGCCGGCATGATCACGCACTTCTGTGCCGCGGTACTCGTGCCGCGTGCCGCGGCAGTCTGGTTGGTCGGCGACAGCGGCTGGTTCGCAATAGTGCTGGGATGGTCCGTTGGGCTGCTCATTCTCGCGACCGTCGATCGAGGCTTCAGGAAGCAGCTGCGCGCTGGCGACGAGGAACTGCCGCGGTAGCTTCGATCACCGGCGACACGGTGCCCTGGCGGGCTATCGGTTCCCAGGGAGCCTCTCGTCGCCGAGGCGCCGCAGGTGGTGTGACCGTCTCGGGTGGTGACGCAAGACGGTTGCGACCATTTGTCGGTCTGTCGTAGAATGGCCGCTTCATCGGCGGCCTGGCTCGCAGCCTGGACGAAGACCTTGCGACCCACTGTGCCAGGCTCTGAGTGCGGCGGCGCCGCCGCCGATCTGAACAGGGCAACCGTGCGTCGTCTACCGCCGACACGATCGGATCAGGTCTGCGATCCCATGTGTGACCAGCGCCGCAGCCGGTGGTCCGACGAACAGGAGCACCAACCCCAGCGCTGCACGATCCGAGTGCATATTGGAGCTCGTGGCCATCAAGACCACGCCCACCCACCCCGCCATTACCGCGGCCACAGCTGCAACCGCCCAGACGTTGAAGGACGCGCCCTGCGGACGTCGAGGATCGGGGGGATCTGCGTTCATCGCGCCACTCCGCAGTGCCGGTCCTATTCCCGTCGTGAGGCACTCGGGTGACGAGGAGCAGTCTGCGTCGCTGCTGTCTGCCGTGACACGGCGCTCGGCGCAGCGGGCCAGGACACACTCGGCCGCCCCTGCGGCTACTTCGCCGGGTCCATTTTCAGCATCTTGAAGATGCGCTCGCGCTCCTTGTTCCACTTCGGATTGCGGTGCTTCTCGACGAGGGCTTTCTCGAAGACCTTCCACTCGTCGTAGAGCGCTTGCTCCTTCTCGGGGGCTTCGATCAAGCCGAAGACGCCGCGGAAGTCTCTCTCCTGCATGAGGCGGGGGGAGGTGCGCTTCTTGCCGTCGCGCTGGCCGAAGTCGAGTTCGAACTCTAGCTTGAAGTACGCGATCAGCTTGTCGCGGTACTTGAGCTTGCCGCCTTCCTCCACGTTCCAGAGGAAGTACACCCAGCTCCAAGCCTCGGCGTAGAACTGGTTCGACATCACCATTCCGGACGCGCCTGCGTCGTTGGGGTCGATGGCGCGCGCTTGTGCGAGTCCGCTCAGTTGACCGCCGTGGCGCAGCGACCAGATGTCCTTGAGCGCCCATGGAGCCCAGCCCTTCTTCTCGATGATCTCGGCGAAGATCCAGAGATCCTTCATCCGGTTCTCGAGGGGCACCATCCAGGTGAACTTGCCGTTCTCTTCGGTGTGCGAAGAGAAGAACTCAGCGAAGCCCTCGGTACTCCATAGCGGGCGTGTGAGCGAGTCGAGCCAGCGCGGTGGGCGGCCGATGATCTTGCGCGTTGTATCCCACGTATAGAAGTGCACGAGTTGGTGCGTCGCTTCGTGGCATTGCACCTGGTTCGTGGACTCCTGGGACTCGCCTTCGCCGTCGGCGCCCTTCTCTCCATCGCCTTCGTACGTCGTGATGAAGCGCGGCTCCTGCTTGGAGTAGTACGCGCGCGCGCTGCCGGGTCCACCGACCTGGCGGATGTACTCGTAGTAGGAATCGCTGTCGGCGAACACGTTGGCCTTCAGGATGGTCGCGTAGTCCACCGAGTCTTCGGTGTAGCGCTCGAAGCCGAAGATCGGCGCGATCTGCGTCATCCAGCCTTCGTACATGTTCTTGAAGAGGTCGATGTTGCGGTCGAGGATCTTCTGCGCCGTCGCGACGGCCTCGGGGTCCGCATCCTCGATGACGGTCCCCTTCTCGGACTTGATCTCTACGAAGAGAAGATAGGGCCCGACGTGTGCGCTGACTGTCGGGTGATCCTTGAACACCTCGAGCGTGCGGCGGTACGCGATCCACCGCGCGCGGCCGAACGCGGCGTCGGAGTTCGCGAGCTCCTGCTCGCCTGCTTCGACCTCGGCGAGCAGCTCGTTAATCTGCGCGAGCTCCTCGCCCTCGGCCCACCACTTCTTCTTCCCGTTGTCACCCGCGTGCTTCTTGATCAGGCGGCCGAGTTGGACGACCGACTCGAGTTGGACGTCGTCGGCGAGTTCGCACTTGCGCAGGACGCGGCGTGCCTTGGAGGAGACCTCCTCGCGGCCGAGGACCTGGTTCGCCCACTCGCTGGTCGGCGTGCGCGCGACGTAGAGACGCGCCAGGCGCTCGAGGCCTTCGCGTTCGTCGCGGTCGCGGAGGAACGTCGCCGTCTCTTGGACGATCGAGTCCGACTCGGTGTTGGCGCGTGCGACCATCATGTTGACGCGGTCGGCGCGGACGTTCGCGGCGAGCATGGTCCACGCGGCCGGGTCCTTGTCCGGGTCACCGCCGCCCGCGGCGACGCCGGTTCCGTCGGCGGCCGGGGACCCGCCGATAGTCGTCGCCGGGGGGAGCTCGTCGCCGCCCTTCATCATGAAGAAGGCGATCACCGCGACGACCAGAAGACCGCCGCCAGCGAGCATCGGGACGGGTAGGGTCTTCTTGTCGGTGCGGGGGGCGTCGTCGCCGCGTGTAGCGCGCTGCCTGCCCCGGCTGCGCCCGCGCGGTTCCGGCTCGGACTCGGGCGGTGGGGCCGCGCGGCGCGCGGCGGGTTTCGCCGTGCGACCGGCGCCTGCGCGGCGTCCGGTGGATGCCTGTGCGCCGCGCGCTGCTGCGGGGGGCGTCCGTTTCGCGGCGGGCCGCGCCGGGGATGTGCCCGGGGATCTGCGCTGCGCGGGGCGTGCGGCCTGAGCGGGCTGCGCGGGCGGGGCCGTCGGCACCTCCACGACATGCCCGCACTTGCTGCAGGTGAACGTCTCATACTGTGCGACGGCGGCCAGGGGGAACTGGCCTCCGCAGCCGGGGCAACGAACCGTGGACATACGTCTTCTCCTCGCGCGGCGCTTCTTGCTCGATCCTCTTCAGACGACCCGGGCACGGTGAAGCGGAAGCCTCGCGTCCTGCTGAGCGTATCCTGCCGGGGGCCGACCGTCGTTGATCGAATCCCCCAAGCAGGGCTTGGACAAGTAGAACGTGGAGTTCCCGTCGTGAAGCAGCCTGAAATCACAGATCGCGGCGTCCTTTTCGATCTCGATGGCGTCCTGATCGACTCCGAGCGGCTCTACTATCGCGCCTACTCGGCGGTCCTGGCCGAGTTCGGCGTCTCCGTGACACCCGAGGTCTACGGCAAGGAGTGGATCTCCGCGGGCACCGGGCCCGAGTACGCGGTGGCGACCTTCGATCTGCCGATCACGCCGGAAGAGGTGCGTGCGCGCAAGAACCCGATCTACAGCAAGCTCCTGCGGGAAGAGGTCGCGCTCATGCCCGGGGCGAAGCAGGCGCTCGCGCGGCTGGCGGCCCGGTATCCGCTCGTACTGGCGACGAACTCGCGCGAGGGCGACGTGGACATGGTGCTGGAGCGCTTCGGCATCCGCGGGTTCTTCACGGACGTCGTGACACGCGGTCGCTATGCGCGTCCGAAGCCGGCGCCCGATGCGTTCGTGACGGCTGCGGCTGCGATCGGATTGCCGAATGCGAGCTGCGTCGTGATCGAGGATGCCTGGAAGGGTGTGAAGGCCGCGAGCGTGGCCGGGTCACCGATTGTCGCCGTGCCGCATGAGTTCACGGCGGCGAACGATTTCAGTCTGTGCGCGAAGGTCGTTTCGTGTCTGGATGACGTGACGGCGGAACTGATCGACGAGGTGCTGGGCGACGGCTCCGTCGCTACGGTGTCCGCATGAGCGACCCGAGTAGCCCGCGAGACAAGATCAGTCTGCAAGCGCGCCTGGCGCCGAAGAGTGTGTGCTTCGGGTGCGGCCCCGCGAACGAGAAGGGGCTGCGGATCGAGAGCTTCGTCGATGGCGAAGAGGTCGTCTGTGACTTCACCCCGGAGCCGCATCACCACGCGTTCCCCGGTGTTCTGAACGGCGGGATGGTCGGAACGTTGCTCGACTGTCATTGCAACTGGACGGCGGCGTATCACCTGATGGAGGCGGCGGGCGACGGGGAGTTGCCGAGCACCGTCACGGCCGAGTACACGATCAAGATGCTGCGCCCGACACCGATGGACGGCGTGTTGCATTTGCGCGCGCGCATTGTCGAGATGAAGGGCTCGCGGGCCGTCGTCGAAGGCGAGATCCACGCGGGTGGGAAGATCACGGCGACGTGTCGCGGGACGTTCGTCGCGGTGAAGACGGGCCATCCGGCGTATCACCGCTGGTAGAGGGTGAGAATACTGTGCCGGGCTCGTTTTTCTCAGGCGCGTCGAGGGGAGAAAAACGAGCCCGGCACGGTATTCTCACCAACAGACCGAGATCACCGGATGTATGCGCGGATCACCTTGCCCGTTCTGTCCAGCAGCTTGACGCGCCCGTTCTGTGCCACGGCAACGCGCCCTCCGGCGACGTTGACGACGTTGCGCCATACGTTTCTCGCGTCGGGGAGTTCGACACGCGCTCCCGTTTCGATCTGCAGCAGTCCGGAGTCGGTGCGCACCCACGGGCCAAACCCGTTCGGCATCGCGAACGCTTGCTCGTCTCTGGCGAGTCTCGCCGTCGCGCGCGTTCCCACGATGGCGCCCGTCTCGCTGTTGACCGTGCTGTACGAGGCGGAGCCCTTCGCGAACTCGTAGACATGTACGAGGCCGGCGAGTTCGTCGAGGCGCCCCGTCGCCGTCCCGGTGACGGGGATGCTCAGGACGTCGTCGCCGGATTGCAGGTCGCGCAAACGGAGAGAGTCGTCGTCCGTCTGCTGGAACGCATGGTGCGGGCGCACCGAGAGCTTCGTCCCTGCTGGCACCTCCATCGATCGCCCGGCCCACTGAACGGACGTGTGGCTGCTACCGTCCTTTTCGCGGCCTGACCATGACGAGCCCCACCACGCGTCGTTCTGGCCGCGCCAGCCTGCGCGGTGTTTCTCCATGACCTGGCTCTCGGCGCTGAGCTGATCCCAGGAGCGGCTCTTCACCGACAGTCCGTCGGTCGGCTCGACCCAGCGCATCACTGCACGCTTCACGTCGTTGGCGTTGGAACCCGGCCAGCGAAAGAGATCGCACTCCCAGACGCGGAACGTCCCTGCGGCGGTCCACGCGGGTTCGGCCGGGATCACGTACGTACCGTCTACGACGTGCACTGCGCCCGACTCGACGTTTACGATCCACACATGTGCCCGGCGTGCTCCAAACCGCTTCACATGCAAGGCGAGGTAGCGTCCGTCTGGCGACGGGTCGATCCGGTAGATATTCACGTCCTCATCGCCGGGCACGAAGCTGGTGTGAGCTTCGACGGTCGCGATTGCCGCGGCCCCCGTCGGGACGCCGATGCAGATCGGGATCAGCAGCGCGAGGGCCCACTTCCTGACGAGCGAACGACTGTGGATGGGTCCGCGCGTGAAAGCGACGAGCGAACCGGCCAGAAGCAGCGCGCTGATGGTCGCCGGGACGGCGACGAGGATCGTGTCGCCCGCGTCGATCCCGAGTGCCCAGAAGTCGATGCTCCACATCGCGAACGCCGGAGCTCCGACGGTGGCGACGCCCGCGACCGTTGCGGCGAATCCGCGGGGGAGGAGCGTGGAGAAGAAGAGGGCCGCGAACGCGGGGACGAGCGCGATGGGAGTTCGGGCGATCGCCTCGCCGCTTGCGCCTTGCATTGCCGTGTTGGCGGCGCCGCTGGCGCGCAGAGCGTAGAGCGCTGTTGTGACGGTCAACGCGTACACACCGAATGCGAGCGTCGCGACGACGAGGTGTGTGACCTTCGCGGCCCAGATCCGACCGAGGCCCGTCGGGAGACTTGCGAGAGCGTCCATCCGGCCGGTGGAGACATCGCTTGCCACCAGGTCAGAAGCGATGAGCAGCCCGCAGAGCGCGGCTGCCGCCGTCCCGAACCAGCGCGCGGTCGATGCGCCGTACGTGTAGTGCCCGAAGAACTCCTCGTAGGCGATCAGGGCGAGGGGGGCGATCACGGCGAGCACGACGATGAGCGCGCGCGTGTCGCGGGCTTCTCTGCGGAGGAGGGGCAGGAAGGTCCGCATCTCAGTTCTCCTGCTTCGGGGCGTAGACGGTGCGGGGGTTGGTGCCGTCGAGGTTCTGGATCTCGATGCGACCGTCGATCGTCAGTTGAATGACGCGGCGATCGGGGAGAACGCGGGCGCCGAGGAATGGATTGCCGGTCCACGCCTGGACGCTGGCGTACGTCGCTTGTGTGGCGAGGTCCAGGATGACGCGTTCGCCATCGTCGTCGCGAAACACGAAGCGATCGTCAGAGCCGCCGCCGGGGAACCACGGAATACCGTGTGATCCGTCATCGACGACAGAACCCGTCTGCACATCTACGATGGTCGATCCGGTTGGGGAGTACATTCTCACGTACGCGCCGGTGGGCGAGAACGTCGCGTTGATGAACCGTTCGCGAGCGCGTTCTGGTGCACGAATGATCCGCGACGTGCCGGCGACGAGATCGTGAAGATGCACGCCCGCGGTGTCGGTGTAGAGCGCGTAGCCGGGAAGGCGCGAAAACTGGGGACTTCGGCTCACCGGCAGTGCACATTCCACGCCGGTGGCGGAGAGCGTCACGATCATGTCTGCGCCTTCGATGCGCGTCGTCGCCCAGTCAACGAACGGATAGAGGCGACCGGAGTTGACCTGTTTCGCCGACCGCGTCTCAAGGACGACGCCGGTCTCCTGGTCATAGAGGCGGTACAGGCTGGCGGTGCTTGTGTCGCCCGGCGTCCAGGCCCGGTACGCGCCGTCGTCGGCCCACGGGTTGCTCTGGTCGGCGCTCAGGTTGAGCTCTCCGAGTTGGGCGAGACTTCCGTCCTCGAGGTCGAGGATCCAGGTGCGAAGACTGGCGAACTTGTGCGGCTTCGCCGCGAGGATCACGAGGCGTCGGCCGTCGGGGGATACGTGACCGAGGGCAAGCCGCAAGCCCGGATCGTGGGGTTCGACGTCGAGTCGCTGTGAGAGTACGGCGGCCGAGATCGCTCCGGCCGGGAGAAGGACGACGATGGGGATGATCGCCGCAATGGCGAGTCGGCGCCAGACGGACGAGGTGTGCTGCGGAGCACGTACGAAGGCGAGTAGAGAACCCGCGAGAAACACGGGCGGCAAGGCGAGGAGCGCCGTTGCGACGGCCTCGTCGTCGGGCACCAACTCCGGCGAGATCCAGTGGAGCAGCGGGATGGTGCCGCCGATCGCCGTGCACGTGACGACAGCGGCGCCGACGACGGCGAAGCCGCGTTCGAGGACGGTGGACCAGAACACGACGGTCGCGACGGCGAAGAGCGTTGCGTAGACCGCCATCGGGGGGAGTCGCGACAGTTCCACGAGGAACTGCGTGTTGGCCTCGGCGGGCGCGAGTGTCGCGTAGATGGCGGCGCAGGATGTGACGGTCCAGACCGAGAACGCCGCGCCGATCAGTAGCAGGAACGTCAGCTTCGACGCCCAGAGCGAGGACCAACGCGTCGGGAGGGCGGCGAAGGCGCGGGCGCGCTTCGTCGCGATGTCGGCGGCGATGATGTCCGCGGAGATGACCGCCAGGAAGAGGCCGATGCAGACGGGAACGTACGTGGCGGCGGCGATGTCGCCGCGCCAGTCGAGGTAGCCGTACTCGATCGCGAGCAGACCGCCGGGGACGAGCAGCGCGCACGCGATCGTGAGCGCGCGGACGTCGCGCCACTCCTTGTGGAGCAGTGCGAGTTGGGTCCTCAGGAAGCGTTGCACGGCGTCACCTCCTGCCCGTTCTTCGGAGTTGTCTCGGTGGCGCGGGCGGCGGCGCGGAACACGTGTTCGAGGTCGCGAGTCAGCCGATTGATGGACGCCACCTTCGCGTCCTCGCGCAGCGCCTTCTCGTAGGCGGGGTGGAAGTCGATGTAGGTGAGGACGACATCGGCGCCATCGCGTTCCGTGGCGGGGTGCCCCGGTGCCGACCAGATGGCGTTCGCGTCGTGGAGCGTGACCGCCATGCGGACGGACGAGCGTTGCAACTCCTCGAGGTCAGAGTCGAGACGGATCACGCCCTGCTCCATCAGCGCGACGCGATCGGCGACGCGCTCGACGTCGGTGATCGAGTGTGTGACGACGACGACCGTGCGACCTTCTTCGCGAAGATGTCCGAGGATCGCGGTGAGCACCTCGTGTCGCACGATCGGATCGAGTCCGCTGAACGGCTCGTCGAGGAGCAGGAGTTTCGGGCGGTGCGCGAGCGCTGAGATCAGCGAGTGCTTCGCGCGCTGCCCCTTCGAGAGCGTCGACACGTTCGCACGCGGATCGAGGTCGAGTTGCGCGCAGAGCTGCGTCTCCTCGTCGCGACTCCACGTCGGATAGAACGGCTCGAGGAAGCGGAACCAATCCTCGACGCGCATCCACTTCGGGAGCTCGACGCCGTCCTGGACGTAGCCGACCTTCGCGCGGATCGCTGGACCCTTGCGGGCGGGGTCGAGTCCGAGCACGCGAATGTGCCCGGCCTTCGGGACGAGCCAGCCGGTGAGGAGGCGCATGAGCGTCGTCTTGCCCTCGCCGTTGCGGCCGAGCAGCGCAGTTACACTCCCCCGCGGAACGCAGAGATCGACGCCGTTCAAGACGTTGTTCTTGCCGAAGCGATGGTGGAGTGCGTCCACCTCGATCACATAGTCGTCGTCCATGTTCACGGTGTTCGCTGTGCGTACTGTGTGTGCGGTGTTCATTGAGTCACCTCCTGCGTGGCGCCTTGCAGCAAGCGGCTCACGAGTCGTTCGATTTCTTGGGGGGAGAGGCCAGCGGCGAGCGCCTCCTCGACGGCGCGAGCGAGTCGCTCACCGAGCAACTTGCGCGTGCCGATGCGGCAGAGCTTCGGGGCGTCCGGGGCGACGAATACGCCCGAGCCACGCCGCGTCTCGACCGTGCCGTCGCGCTCGAGTTCGCGATACGCGCGGGCCACGGTGTTGGGGTTGACGAGCGCCTGAGCGGCGAGACCCCGTACCGACGGCAGCTTGTCACCGGCGCCGAGGCGTCCGCCGGCAACGGCAAATCGCACCTGATCGGCGATCTGTTCGCTGGGCGGCGTAGGCGCCTTGGGATCAACCTCGATCCGCATGGTCGTGCTCCTTCGACCGGAACACCAAGTCCCGGGAAGTGTGCTATCGGCCTAGTACACCCACACGGTTAAGACCAAAACCCAGACCGGGTCGGCCTTGGGGCCTTATAGCCTCAAAATGCCGGGTTCGGATCCACGGCGGCGTTGGAGAGTTGAGGCTATAAGGCCCCAAGGCCGACCCGGTCTGTTACGTGGGGCTGCTACTTGGCGTTGTGTTCTAGGAGCTGGGTGAAGGTGCCGCCGCCCTGGTGGGCGAGGCGCTGGAGGAACGTCTCGTTCACTCCGAGATTGCCGTAAACGACGACGTAGATGCGGGCGCGGGCGTAGCGGTTGACCTCGGTGAACCAGCGCAGGAATTGCTCCGGCTCCACGACGTCGCCGATCGTCGGGCTGCCGTCCGTCAGGAGATGCACCGTGTCGGCGCTGTCCGGCAGTGACGGCGACGTCCACGTGCGCTCGCCGATCTCCAGTGCGGCGCCGAGCGCGCCGTGGAAGTTCGTCTCGCCCCATGGCGATCGGCTCCGCGCGAACGACGCTCCACCGCGCTTGTTGCCGGCGCTCGCCGGAACGAGTGCGTTCTTCCACGTCGCGACGTCGCTCGCGAAGGCGACGACGTTGAACACGGCGCGCGGGTCGAGTTGCTCGATCGCGTGCCGCAGCTCGATGCGCGACATCTCGGAGATTGTCGGATTGCCCGGCCCATAACTCCCGAGCAGACGCTCCTTCGTTCCGGGTGACGGGCTGAAGTTACGGTTCGTGCTGCGGCTCGTGTCGATCACGAAGACGATGCGTTGCGAGAAGATGCGCTCGCCATAGACCGTCGGCGTGTTGTCGGGCGCGTAGCGCCCCGGTTCCTCGGGCTTCGGCTTCGGGCCCGTGATCGCGAAACCGCCGCGCTCGTTCGCCGAGCGCTCTTCCAGACGCCACCAGCCCTTCCACTTCTCGACGTCGTTGCCCATGTCCTCGCCGGAGAGGCGCCGCAGCGTGGCGAAGATCTCCTCGCGGACGCGCCCGCCCTCCTTCTCTGCGCGCTCGAGTAGTGGCGGGATGCTCTCGGGCGCGCCGATCTCCGCCAGTGTCTGCGCCGCTGCGATCCGCACTTGCCAGCGGGCGTGGGAGAGGTTCTTCGCGATGAGCGGAAGACACGTCGAATTCACTTCCTCACCGAACGCAGCGAGTGCGTCCATCGCGGCGATGCGCGTCTTGGGGGATGTGTCTTGAGAGAGCGCGCGGATCCCCGACTGCGCGTTGAAGTCGCGGAGTGCGGCCGAAGCCAGTGCCGACTCCGCGCGCACCAACCAGTGCGCGTCCTTGACCAGTGGGCGGAGCGCGTCCTTCGCGTTCGTGAGTCGCAGGAGTCGCACCGCCCGCGCCGCGTAGGCCCGCGAGAGCGGTCGCGCGGCCGACAGTCCGTGTTCCCAAATCGCGCGCCTGGCCGCTGCGTCCTCGACCTTCAGCAGTACGTCCAGGCCGGTCTCGCGAACACGATCGCTGCGAACGATCCCCACGAGATCGAGCAGAGCGGCGATCTCCAGCGGATCGGTGATCCTCCCCAGCGCGCGGATCCCCGCTTCGAGGTCGGCGGGGTCCATCATCGCGTTGAGCTTCCTGGCCGACGGTGTCTCGACGTCGGCCGCCTCGCTCGCGTCCTTCCCGAGGAGACGCGCAACCCACGCTTCGTGGAATGCCTCCGGGCTCATACCCAGATGATCCTCGAATGCCTCGCGCACGTCCCGTTCCTTGCGCAGATCCGCGAGTAGGTCAACCCACGGTTCGCGCCAGTCGTCCGACTCAAACGCCACGTCGAAGTAGCTCCAGCATTGGCGGCGCTCCTCGAGATTGAGGTGTCCGAGCGAGCTCGCTGCAAGCAGTTTCGCAATCGGCGCGAGGTCTCCGCTACGCGCCCGGTTTTTCAACTTCTTACGCCAGTCCTTGCCGCTCCCCGAGATCTTCTGCTGTTCGCCGGTGCAGTAGTAGACGACGTCACGGTGCTTCTCGACGCGCTTGTTGAACCAGTGCGCGATGCCGACGAACGCCCAGCGCGGCATCGTGCGGTTCTCGCCATTGCGTCCGATCCAGCACGTGATCATGACGTGCGCCATCAAGTGTCGCATCGCTCCGTGCAGCGCGTAGTCGTCGCCCGCGAGCGACCGCGCGGCCGCGGCCGACTGCTTCATGCGCTGCAACGGAACGCAGAAGCCGTTCAGGCAGAAGCCCTCGGAGATCGCGGAGTCACCGCGCCCCTGATACGAGCTGTAGATCATGTGGTTGCGCGAGTTGCGAAAGTACGACGCCTGCAACTTGCGGCCATCGGTCTCGCTCTTCGGTAGGTAGATGCCCATCGGGCGCAACAACTTCACGCGTCCGTTCATGACCTTGCCGAACTCGGTGTACGCCTGCTCGGCGCGTTGCACCATCAGGTGTGCATACTCGTGCGTCGTCGCGACGCGCACCTTCCCGGACTCGGACATCAGCTTGATCTTGGGGATGTCCGTGACGACGTAGAAATGCCGCGAGTACGCCACCACCACGCGCTTCTCGTCGAACCATTGCTTCTCGATCGCGAGTTGCTTCTCCATCGAAGAGCGCGCGTCCTGGCGCATGGCGTCCTTCTCGAAAGGGTCACCGTGGTCGCCGTCGCACCGCGGACAACTCGCACGCCCGGGGAACGGACAGCACGTCGTGTTCGCGAGACACGCGCTGCAGTTGATCTTCCACGAGAGCGCGTGACGCTTGAGAAAGCACGCCATCCGATTGGACGCCATGCACGCCGCGTTGAAGCCCTTCGGTATCTCCCGCCCGGCGACGCAGAGCGCGCCCGACGCGCATTTCTCGCAGGGTCGTGGATCGTCGGGCGCCGCAACGGGCGCGTTCAGGAAGTGGTAGCAAGCCTGACGGTAGACGCAATGACAGCGCGCCTCGTCGGCGCCCGCCTCGTCGTCCTGCGCCGCGGCGCGGCGCCCGAACGGACCGATCACGCACGCCGCCACCAGCAATGCAATCGCGAGAGCGCGCATCCATGCTCGTCGCTCGGAGATCGTCTGCGACATCATCTGCGATCCGTCCATCGAGGACCTTCCTCCCGAGCCGAGGGATCCAACCACCCGGGCTCCTGTCTCGCGCTTCCACAGGGTACCGGAAGCTGCGCTACTTGGGCGGCAGGCGTTCGATCGTGCAGCGGAGTTCCGCCGTCTCGCGCCACGCCGGGTCCGCCGCGTCCCGGACGTCGATCTCCAGCGTCCACTCGAGCGTGTTCGGCAGCCCGTCATCCCACGCAAGACTCGCATTGCCCGCGAACGATGCGGCTTCGAGGCGCAATCGCGACAGACGAGTGGCACGTGTGAGCACCTCGTCCTCGGACGCCGCGCGCTGCGCACGTCCGGCGGCTCCCCAAGCGCGAAGCAGCACGGGCTTGCCGGAGACGTCAAACGTGATCGACGCACCGTCGCGCGCGAGCACTGCCGTCTGCGTCTCGACCTTGACGCCTGGCCCCCATAATGCGGCGACGAACTCCACGTCCGACTTCCACGGACCGTCTCCGTGGGCCAACGGAACGAAGAAGAGCGCCGGATCGGAGAGGAGGTGTTCGAGGAGTGCCGAGCCGACGTCTTCGGCGCGGTTGTCATCCACGCGCTCTGCGATCCGCGGATCGATCGTCGGGTCCGCCACGAACCCGTGCGTATCGACGATGCAACTCGCCGCCGTACCGGTACTCACTGCCCAGAACGCCGCGAACTCCACCGCGATGTCGCTCTCGGGGTCCTCGAGTACCTCGGTCACCGCGGCGTATCCGCGATCCGTCGTGTCGAGCGCTGGAGCGCCGTCGAGGCCGCCCACCCACACACGCGCCCGTCCGTATTCGATACCGACGTGCCACGCACCATCGGCCACCTCGCGCAAACAGCGGAGTCTGACGTTCTGCGCCACCCTGATCTCTGGCTGCTCCTCGCCGTCCACGAGGACCCCCGTCAGCTCGAGTGTCTGCACGTACTCGATGGCATCGCCCGCCGAGAGCGCAACGTGCGCGTCGCGGTCGCCACCACTGCATGCGGACACAACGAGGCCGCCGAGCACGAGAAGGGAGAGAGGGACCACACGGCGAGACATCGTCAGCGCAGACTACGCGCTCGCGGCGCGAAGGACCCAGACCTGCTCTCGCCCGTATGTTGGCGGCGCGCCCTTGAAGTCCCCGTACTCCGCCTCGACAACGAGTCCGCACAGTTCGACGAGATGCCGCATCTCCTGTCGATACGTCCACCGGAGCGCGAGGCGGTCCGTCTCTCTGCGGATCTCCGTGCCGTCCGCGTCTCGCTCTATGAAGATGAACCGCTCTTCGATCACCTGACGCAATGGGTTCGTCGACATGCGCTTGTTCCAGATCTCGACCGTCGTGCCGCTCGGCAGCGCGTACGTGCCACACGACTCGTTCACGGAATCACGCGTCGGAGCGAGGAGATCGAGCCGTGGGTCGAAGAGATCGATCACGAGTCGGCCGTCGGGTGCCAGATGCTCGCGCAGCGCTGTGAGAGAGGCGCGTTGCGCGACCGTCGTGAGCAGCACCTGCCACGTTCGAAACGTGACGAGAATGAGCGGGAAGAGACGACCGAGGTCCGGCTGCGCGACGTCGCCGCTGCAGAACGTCACGCGTTCGGCGGCTTGTGCGTCGGGCGCCTTTACTGCTGCGGCCTTGCGCATGGCAGCGGAGAGATCCACGGCAACGACTTCGAAGCCCGCCTCCGCGAGCGGCCACGTCACGCGCCCGGTTCCGCATCCGAACTCGGCGATCGGCCCGCCGAGGCGACGAGCGAGATCGACGTAGAAGGCGACATCGCCTTCCACGGGTGTCTGGGGAATCAGGGCTGCATGTGCCGCGTCGTAGCTCCGAACCGAGAGCCCCTCCTCCGCGCAGAGACGCCGCGTCACTTGATCAACCACATCACTTGACCAACGACAGCAAGAACACCTTGAACTTCTCGTGCATGTCCTCGCCGCTCTCGAAGCCGAACCGCGTCGACGGGTCCTTCACTGAGCTGCTTCCGTAGTAGTTGCGCATGTACTTGATGAGCGCCTGGCGCCCCTCGTCACCGCAGCGATTCATGAGGAAGAAGACGAGGCTGCCCGACTGCTCGTAGAAGAGCGCGCGGTAGTCGAAGCGGCGGTTGCCGACCGTGTTGCGAAGGTCGACGTCGGCGATGTGCTTCTCGGGGATCTTCGAGAATTGGACCTGTGTCATCGCGACGAGTTCCGCCGTGTTGAGCAACTTGTCGATGCGCGCGACCTGCGAGCAGCCATCGAGCGACGTGACCGTCGGATCATCGAGTCTGCCCTGGCGGCGCCCCATCTCCATCGACTGGTCTTCCATGAAGCGGGCGAATCCCTCGACGACGAAGTAACCGGGAATCCCCGCGCTGCCGCCCCGCGAACGCCCGCCGAGCCAGCGCATCGAGAGCCAGTGGTGCGTCAGCTCGTGCGCGAGCGTCTTCAGCAGATTGAGTGGTACTCTGTCGCTGCCGTCACGCGCCTTCGATACGTAGAAGCGACTGACGTTCTCGCCCGGGGAGTAGTACCCCGCGGACCACGGCATGGCCTGACCACCGTCGGGGGTTCGCTCGGCGAGATACTCCTCGCGATTCTTGTGGATGCGCACGTCGAGCGGCTGTTTGCGATTGGCCTTGCCCTTCCCGAGCAAGCTTTCGAGTCCGCGCACCGTGCCCTCGCCGATGCGCAGGCACTCACCCACGACGTTGATGTCGGCGCTGCGCGAGAAGAGCATGACGTTGCGCGTGCGGAGACCGAGCGTGTCCTCCGTCCACGGCTTATTGCGTGCTTGCTTCCAGAGCCCGTTGGACTTCGAGATGAAGCGCCCGCCCGACGGCACGATCGCCTTCGCCCACGTGAACCACACGCGCCCGGGGTTGGGCGCGTCAGCGAAGGGGAAGCCCTCTGGGATGAGCTTCTTCGCGCGCGCGTCGATCTCCGCCGCATCCACACCCTCGCGTTCGACGTACTCGAGCAACGCGGTCGCGGCGCCTTCGTACTCGCGGCTCTCACACCATTCGATCGCGCTCCAGATGGCCGCGACGCCCTTCGCTCGTGCCTTGTCTTCGATCGGCCCGAGGCGCTTCTTCTTCATGTCCGAGTTCGCGTTCTCGGTCTTGCTGGCGATGCTCGATTGATAGGTCTCGACGAGTGCGTCGCCCGCGTTGTAGCGCCGCATGTCGGCGAGAACGCGGCGGGCATCTTTCAGTAGTCTCTCCTTGCGGTACGCTTCGAAGGCGGGCTGCAGACCCTGCACGAAGACGCCGTCCAGGATGTTCTTCCAGGCTGCGAGCACGGCCGGTTCTTCGCCACGCAACGTGACCTCGCCGCCCGCCTCGCCGAGCGCGATATCGTCGAGTGCGAACTCCTCCGCTTCACCGGACTTCGGCGTGACCTTCACCGCGTCGCCGACGCGTTCGAACGTGCCGACGATCTTGCGGCCCGAGCGGAGGAAGACGCCGTCGCCATCGGTTGGTGGCGGTGCGGCGACTTCGGCGCCCGCGACGGCGGCACTCTCGGGATCGCTGCTGACCACTGCGTCGGGTTCCGCGAGGCAGATCAACTCATTCGTCTCGGTCCCGAGCATGACGAAGGCGTCCGCGACCGGTGTCACCGTCGTGATCTTCGGCAGATCCGGGAGGACCCACATCGTGCGGCCGGTGGCGGCGTCCATCGCCCAGTTGCCGAAGCAGACCGTGTTGCCCCAGGCGACGGCCGGACCCGGACGAGCGCCCTGCGGCAGCGATCCGCGCTCCGTGAGGGCGCGTCCCCCGCGTTCCGCAGTCACCATGTTCAGCGTCGTGTCCCTGGCGAAGCCATAGGCCTTGCCGCCACTCTGCGCCGGAGGCGTGATGATGTCGGATGCCTTGCGCTTCTTCACCTCGTCGGGGTGGAGCGCCATCGTTCCTGAGAAACCCGAGCCGTTGCCGCGCCCGGTCAGGAGCCACGAGCCCTCTTTCTTGCCCTGGAGCCAACCCATGACGAGCGCGCGTTGCGCGTCTCCGCCCGGCTCGCTTCCAACGCGGTTGAGTTCGTGGGTCGTCAGCGATCCAAACGACGGCTTCTTCGTCCCGAGTCCCTTGAGCGCCGTCACATGCATGTAGAGCTTGGCGTCATCGATGGACTGATACGTGCCAGCGATCTGCACGCTGCGCTTGCCGCGCCGCACACCCAGCATCGCGTAGGGAATCTGCCCACTCACCTCGTCGTCTGGCCCGAGCCAGCGCGTCTTCGCGTATTCGCGCCCCTTCAAGGCGTCGAACATCTTCAGTTCCGCACCGTCGCGCACGATGACAAGGCCGTCGATGACGCTCTGGCCGCCGATGAACGCGCCCTTCTTCCGCCACGGGTTGCCAAGCTTTCCGCCCTTGAGCGGGAACCCGCGCAGGCTCTTCTCCTGACAGACGATGACGCGTCCCTGCCAAGCTGCAAGCGTGGCCCACAGGCCCTTTCCGAGGCCCCGCTCGTGTACCTTCGTGCCGCGGCGCGCGTGATATGCCTGCAAGATGAGCTTGTCGCGATCGGCGACGACCACGTACACGATCCCGCCCCAGGTGACGGGTTCGCAGACGAGTGGTCCCGGCAGCTGCGCCTTCCACGCGATCGTGGGTTCGGCCGCGACCGGTGCGAAGGCGCTCATGCCGGTGCGCGCCTCGTCGCCACGCGCTTGATTCCATTCGCGCGGCGCGCTGTCCTGCGCGTGCGCGTCCATCGGGGCGCTCCCCACGCCGAGTGCCGCCACCAAGGCCAGGGTCACGATCACCGCTCGTCGCATCATCTACTTCCCTCCAAGTGGGTGCCGAGGGTACCCGCTCGCCTGCGTCAATTGGACCCTCCCCCGGAGAGGAAATAGCCCACCATGAGTTGAAGGACGATCGAGGCCTCGCCGACAGACCCTAGAACCTCGTGGAGTGAGTCCTCGATTGGCTCTCCCACTTCCGGCGCCGGAAGCCCGAACACCATGATCGCCAGGAGCGCAGCGTAGGGACTGACCAAGAGCAGCATTCCGGCGCCGCGTCCGAAGAGGACCCGGTTCCGCGGGCGCGCCTGCCACGTCACGAACGCGACGAGGCTGAGCACGACCACCGCGGGCGTGTACCAGCGGGCGAAGAGCAGCAGCCACGGTCCGCCAGGCCACTCCGCCGGAGGCATGTCCAGGCCGCGCGTGACGAGGAAGGAGATCACCGCGGCAGCGAGCGGCAGCACCAGGAAGAAGAGGCCCGCTGCGATCGGGCCGATCGCCCGCCTCACACGTTCCTCGCCCTGCTGCATGCAACCCCAACCGAGGAGGCTCGCCGTCGCCAGCGCGACCACGACATAGAACGTCAATCGGTCGGGATCGAGCATCTCCGGCCACGCGTCGTCGGGCGTCAGAGCCAGCGCGCCGGTTCCGACGAGCGCCGCCATTCCGACCACCCCGATCCACCACGAGACAGGAATCAAGATCCGTCGCACGAGATCGGGGGCCTCGAACGCGACGCGTGCCGCATCCTCGATCCCCGTCCGTCGCTTCCGTCTGCCCATGCCGCGGCCGCCCGCTCAGGGCTTCGGGTAGCGCAGATCGGGGCGGGGGCCGAGGTCGGGCGGCACCGTCGGCGCGGCGTCGAGGCGGTGCATGACCTCCTTGATGGCGCGGTCGAGTTGAGGGTCGCGATCGTGCCACGCGTCGGAGGGCGTGCGATCCACCACGATGTCGGGCTCGACACCGTGGTTCTCGACGCCCCAGCCGGGGCCGTGGAACCAGAATGCGTACTCCGGCTGCGTCGTGAAACCGCCGTCCACAAGATCCTTCGCGCGATCGATGCCCACCACGCCGCCCCATGTCCGCATGCCGATCAGCGGCCCGAGTCCGGTGACTTTCACCGCCTGACTGAAGATGTCGCCGTCGGAGCCCGCGTTCTCGTTCGTGAGGACGACCACGGGACCCATCGGCGCGTGATATGGATACGTGCGCGGGGCGTGATTCCAGCGCGCTGCCGTCCACCCGACGACCTGCCGTAGGAGCTTCGCCAGCAGGATGCTCGAGATGTTGCCACCGCCGTTGAAGCGGTTGTCGATCACGAACCCACTCTTCTGCGTCACCTGCCAGAGGAAGTGCCGGTGGAACTCGATCGCGCCCCCGAGGCTCATGTCGGGAATGTGAACGTAGCCGATCCGGCCGTCTGTCGCCGCATCGACTTTCAGTCGGTTCGTCTCGACCCAATCCCGGTAGCGCAGCGATTGTTCGGAGCCAGTCGGCGTGACGCAGACCTCGCGCGTGTTGGTGCCCTCGGCGTCGTCGGCGATCGTCAACGCCACGCTGCGGCCCGCCTTCTGGAGGAGGAACTCGCCGGGATGGACGCAGCGCCCGGGTCCATCGCCGCCCACGGGATTGCCGTCCACCGCGAGCAGGTAGTCACCCACGCTCACGTTCTTGCCGGGCGCCGCGAGTGACGAGTGCTGCCCTTCGGCCCACACGTCGCCGGTGTAGATCCGCGCGATTCGCAGCGCGTTCGTGTCGTCATCGGCGCTCAGGTCGCAGCCAAGTTGCCCGGGTGCGTAGCGGCGCGCCTTCGAGAGGTCGCCGCCCATCGCGTAGGCGTGCGACGTGCCGAGTTCGCCCTGCATTTCCCACAGCAGGTCCGCGAGTTCCTCGCGCGTCCGCACGCGCTCGACCAGCGGTGCGTAGCGGCGCAGGCAGGCGTCCCAATCGACCTGCACCAGCTCCTTGTCGTAGAAGTGATCGCGCTGGAGCGCCCATGCCTCCTCCAGGATCTGGCGATACTCCGCACGCGGGTCTGTCGCGAGTGTGATGCGTGAGAGATCCATCCAGCCGGTTGTGCGCGATACGCGCTCCTTGTCCTCGGTCGGCGGGAGTTCCGCGGGCTTGACCGCGGCGCCGAGCGCGCGGTAGCGCGTGCCGATGCGGTAGAGCCACGTCGAGCCGTCGGCCGACTCGCACCAACCGCTCACTGACGGGAGCGCCGTGTCCACTTTGCGTTCGATCAGGTCGTATGTCTCGACGCTGTAGGGAGCGGCCTCCGGTCCGTCGCCTTCCCACTCGATCCGCCAACCCCGCAACGGCAGCTTCAGGACCGCGACGGACGCGGCGGAGCAGCCGATCTTGTCGTAGCGTCCGGCGGGGAAGGGGAAAGGCACAGCGCGCTCGGCAATCCCGTCGAAGTCGATCTCGATCGGCTCCGTCACGCGCTCGGGCGCCTTCTCCGGCGGCACGACATCCGCCGCGAAGGGCGGCTCCTCATCCTTGCGCAACATCAGCGCATACGCGCGGGTCGGCGCGACGAATGCGAAGTCGTGTTCGAGCGCGCTGCCGTAGGGGTCGAGATGGCGTGACGAGAGGAGCGCGAGGAAGCGTCCGGCGGGATCCCACGCGGGCGAGGAATCGACAAACTCGTCGCGGCTGACCCGCGCGATGGAGCCATCGGCGACGCTCCACACGAAGATGCGCGTGGACCACCAATCGGACGCCCGCGAGTACGCGAGCCACGTGGAGCACGGCGACCAGGCGAGATCGCGCACCCATTTGTTGCCCTTGTCATCGATGAGCGCGAAGTCGGCGCTCTCGCCGTCGTCGGCGAGCGTTGCGATATGGAGCCCGCGACCCTGATCCACGATGGCGATGCGTTTCCCGTCCGGGCTCGGCTCGATGGTGCGGATCCGCCGCCCGACGCCGCCGAGGATCGTGGCCTGCTCGAGATCGGTTCCGATGCCGGCGACCGGGATGGTGAGCAAGCGATCCTCGCCGTCGATCTGCCCAATGGCCACCATGCGGCCGTCGTCACCGACGAAGCGCGCTTCGCGGAGGCGGATGCCGTGCGGCGCCGCGACCACCCGAGCCGCGCCGTGCCAGTTCGGGAGATGTACGACGCGGCCACGCGTGGTGAAGAGCGTCTCCTTGCCGTCCGCCGACAGCGCCATCGACTGGATGCTCTTCGGCACGCCGACGAACTTGCGCTGCGTCGCGAGAGAGTGCCCGCGCACGGTGACCGGGATCTCGCGCGGCGTGGGCTCGTCAGTCGTCGTGTCCAGCAGGAAGAGGCGCGCGCCCGCCGTGAACACGATGCGCGTTCCGTCAGCTTGCGGCCAGCGGACGAAGAACTCCTGCTGCGACGTGACGCGACGGCGATTGCCGCCGTCGGCGTCGGCGACCCAGAGATCGCCCATGCCGTCCTGATCGGAGAGGAACCAGAGCTGATCCCCGATCCACATCGGACAGCCATCGGTCCGCGGGCCGCCCGGCAGCAGCTCGAACTCGCCGGTGGACCGACTGCCGATCCAGATACGTCCGGCGCGCCCGCCCTGATAGCGCTTCCACCACGCGGGATCGGATCCGTGTCGATTGACGGCGACGCGCTCGCCGTCGGCGTGATACGCGATCGTGGACGCGCGCCCGAGTGGCATGCCCGTGACCGGTCCGCCTCCGGCCGGCACGCTCGCCAGCGATTGCGCGCGGATGCCCTCGACTGCGAGTGTGCGGAAGATGATGTGCGCGCCGTCCGGGGTCCACCCGACGACCTGATCCGGCGTCGCGTGAAACGTCAGACGCCGCGCGTGTCCGCCGTTCGACGGCATGACCCAGACCGCGCTCGCGCCGTCGTCACCCGACGAGAACGCGATGTGCCGCCCGTCCGGCGAGAATCGCGGGAACGTGTGCGCTGCCGACGACGACGTCAGGCGTCGCGCTTCGCCTCCCTCGGTGCCGACCTCCCAGAGGTTGCCTTCGGCGCTGAAGACGACGTGGTCGCCCCGCAGCGTCGCGTGCTGGATGTACGCCAGCCCATCGTCGGTGTTCTTCACGTCAGACATTCGATCCCCAGTCCGGGTTGGTGACTCTCTCTGTGAACTCGGCGTCATGCCCGCGCCGCTGGCGGGCCGCGCATCGTATCAGGGCAACCGTGCGTGTCACTCTGCGCCGTCAAGTTCCCGTCTCCGCGGTGTTCTCTCGATCCGCCGTTCCTTGGATACGCGCGCCGTCGCCGCCAGAGTCCCGGAATGCAGCGAGTTTCGGCATGAGCCGTTCCGAGATCGAGCACCTCTATCGTGCGGTGATGCCCGCGGTGCGCCATGCTCTGGCGCACCACGACGGATTCCGCGCATTCGGTGCCGTGCTGGGCGAAGACGGCAACGTCGCCCGCATCGAGCCGCGGCCCGATTTGCACGATGGCGGGCCATCCGGTCATGTGCTCGCGGTGCACGCCGCAGTCCAATCCGTCGTCGCCGCGCAGCGCATCGCCGCCGCTTGCGTCTGCACCGAGATCGAGCTCGAGGCGGACGACGTGGGCGACGAGCCCGACGGCGTCCGCATTCATCTCGAGGACGCGGACAGCGAGGTCATCGACGTTCTGGTGCCCTTCCGCCGCGACGACGCGGGCGAGGTCGAGTACGGCGAGATCGTGGGCCAGGAGGCGGAGCGGAAGTTGATGCCCCGGCGCCCGGCCGACGAGGGCCCGCCGGAGTAGCGGCGAGGCGGGACTCTACTTCTTGGCCTTCTTCGCAGGCTTCGGCTTCTCGGCCGTCTTCAGGATTTTCGGGAAGAGTTCGACCAGCTTGCGCGGGAAGCCGCTCTGGATCGGATCGTCACCGAAGTAGATATCCCACATCGCGCGGCACAGAGCGTCGCTCTCAATCGCGCCGAGTTGCTTTGCGTTCATCCGCACGGTCAGCGTCGTGCCCACCCAGGTGAAGTCGAGCTTCGTGCCCTCGGCGAGTTCATCCAACTTGAAGAGCGCCTTCAGCTTGGCGATGTCCTTCAGCGACCCTTTCACGCGATCCTTGAGCAGTTGCGCCACGCGCGGCTGCAGTGAGTCTTCGAAGGCCTCGTTGAAGTCCTCGACGTCCACGTCGCGGGCGAGCTGCAAGCGCAGCGAGCGACCGAAACCCGGCGTGACAAGCTTCTCGCGGAAGTCGTCGTCGGCGCTCAGCTCCTTCGCCGTCTTGCCCTTCCACTTCCAGAGCGCAGCGCGGGCCTCGTCCGCGTCGACGTAGTGCCCGCAGGCGTAGACGTCCACGGCAAAGATCGACTTCTCGCGTACCGCGGTGCCGGTGATGCGGTGGCCGACCATCGTCTTCAGCACGTTGATCGTGACCGGCAGTTTGATGCCCGTCTCCGGCTCGGTGACCGTCGGACGCTTGCTCCGACTTTGGGCCGAGGCCGTGTGGCCGGCGATGGACGCGCTGCCGACAAGTATCGCGGCCGTCGTGAGAGCTGCGGCGATGAGGTTGAGGCGCGCCATGGGAGATCCTCCGGCCCGCCACTCTACATCGCTCGCCACCCTACATCACTCGTCAGTCCGGGTCAGCGCCGGATGGCGCCTCCGACGCGGATGCCGGTGCGCCGCCCGCCGCCGCTGATCCCACCACCCCGTATCCCACCATTGCGTATCCCACCGCGGTGAATTCCGCCCCAGCTATGGCCGCGGCCGGGGTACCACCCGCGCGGGTAGGCCGTCGAGCGATGACGGCGCCAGCGATACCAGCCGACGCCACTCCCCACGCCCCAGTACCCGTTGTAGTAGTCGTTGTAATTGTCGTAGCGCGACTCTTCCTCCGCCTCTCCGATCCGCGTGAGCAGCGAGAGCGCTTCCTCGTCCTTGTTGTCGATGGCGAGTGCTGCACGAGTCGCGGTGCGAGCCCTCGAGTAGTCGCCCTTGTCGAGATACGACGTGCCGAGCTGGATCTCGTTGTCACGCTCCTGCAGGTCGAGGCGCGCGGCGAAGTCGTCGAGGCTGTCGATCATCTCCGCATCGCCTGATCGAGTCGCCATCCGCTGCGCGGCCCCGACCTTGCGGCGCGCCGACGTCGTCTTCGAGCGGGCGAGCAGATACGACCGGATCGCCGTGGTCGGTCGGTCGGCCCGCTGGAGCCCCTTGCCGGTCAGGTTGAGCGAGTCATCGAGGAGCTTCTGAATCGGCGTCAACTGCTTCTGCCGTCGTGCGTCGATCTTCTGTTCTGCAAGCCGCGCGTCGATCGCGGCGACGGCCGCCGCGGCGCTGTCTGCTGCTGGCATGCCCGCGAACTCTCGCTGCACGCGTCGCAAGATGCGTCGCGCCCTGTGGTCATCTCCGGAGATGGCTGCACTCTCGCCGCGGGCGAGTTCTTTGACGGAGACTTGATCCGCCAGCGCGACGAGTCGCGCTTCGGCGATCTGGAGCACGTCCGGGTCGGCCTGCGCGGCAGCGAGGTAGCTGACGCGGGCGACGTCATACATCCCCTGCGTGACCGCATACTCGGCGACATCCATGAGCGCACCGGCGTCGCGCTCGCCCGCCCGCGCCAGCATCAGGTCCGCGACGCTATCGGGGTGCAGCGCGCCGTACTTGACGCTCGTCGTGCCTTTCATGCCCGTCTCGGTCTCAAACTGAAACTCGACGACGTTGCCGTCGTCGGAGACCACGCGCCCGGCGAGGAGCTTGCCGTTTCTGAGGCGTAACGCCGTCACGATGCGGCGTCCGTCGTTCGCCCCCGGGCTCTGGAACGACACGGTGCGCGTGAGTGCGGTGCTCGCCGACTCGCGCCCTTCGTCCGAATACGTCGCGAGGATGGCGCGGGCGTCATCCGGACGGAGATCGCCGTAGGCGCCCGTGCCGGCGTCGATGAGCGGCACGTTCGACTCCGTGTCCGCGACGACGCCGTCGCGAACTGTCGACTCTGCGCGCGGCGCGTCCGTCGATGTCGACGCCGTTTCCGAGGCGCACGAGGCGAGGAGCACGAGAACGAGACAGTGGGCAGGTCGAAAGCGCATGGGAACCTCCACCGTCCAGCATAACGGGCCGTGCCGAATGCGCGCGGAAGCAGGCACCGTGGTGCGGGGCCGGCTGCGGCGACTACCGCGGCGGGAATCGCGCGAGCGTCTCGCGAACGGCTTGATTGATGCGCTGATCACGCAGTTCGGCCGACGTCGAGTCGCGGAGTTCAGCCTCCGCCCAGCCTCGCCAGACGATGTTGCCGCTCTCGGCATCGACGACATCGATGATGCACGAGCCCATCTTGTAGTTGTGGACGCTCACGTTCGCCGGCCGCCAGTTGCGGCGCCAGTGGTAGCCCGGCCCGGAGTCGTCCCACACGACGATGTCCTGCTGCTGCACGATCTGCACGCGGTAGGTCACGAGGAAATCCGCGGTCTCAGGCTCGACGCGCTGGAAACCGCCCTCGGTGAGCGCGGCCTCCGCTGCCCGGCGAATGCGCGAGTCATAGAGCGACGCTTCCACCTTGCCGACGGGCTGCGGCGCCCAGGCCCACGTGCGCAATGGCGAGAAGTTCACGGTGGTGTCGTAATCCGACCCGATGGTGGGAGCCCACGCGCATCCGGTCAGGAGCGCGAGAGCGAGTAGAGCGACGGCGAAAACGGCAGTGCGTGCATGCATGCGGCTCAGTGTGGCCGAGGGACCTCGCCCGCCGAAACTCGGATCGACGAGATGCCGGAGCGGAGGGGCGGACGGGTCGGCGCGGGCGTCGTGTCCGGCCGGTACGCGGCGTGCCGATGCCGCGTCAGTCGCGGTGGTACGGATGGCCGCTGCGGAGGGACCACGCGCGGTAGACTTGTTCCGCGGCGACGACGCGGGCGAGGCCGTGCGGGAGAGTCAGTCGCGAGAGCGAGAGTGTCAGCGACGCGCTCTGTCGAAGTGCGGCGTCGAGTCCGTCGGCGCTGCCGATCACGAGCGCAACGTGGCGACCTGACTCAAGCCAGCGGGAGAGATGCGCGGCGAGTTCGCGTGTCGTCACGGCCTTTCCCCGTTCGTCGAGTGCCACGAGCAGGCAGCCCTTCGGCAAGGCCGCACGGATGCGCTCGGCTTCTTTCGCCAACACGGCGGCGATCGCCGCGCTCCCCGCGTTCGCCGGGCGGTGAAGCGGTTTGACCTCGATCAACTCCAGGCGCGCTTCACGCGGCATGCGCTTGGCGTATTCGCGGAACGCATCGGCGACCCAAGCCGGCTGACGCTTCGAGACGCACACGATGACTACTCGCATGGGGGTCGGATCCTTCGGAGACGGACGCAGAACGTGGTTGGGATGATCCTCACCTGTCGCGGCAATCCGAAGTTTCGATCGCCTGTCGCGTCTTTCAAGTCCGTGTAGGGTATTCCGCATGACGCGGCGCCGCACTCCGCTCGCTCTCCTCTTCCTCCTTCTTCTGGTGGGCGGCGGGAGCGTGTTGATCGGAGTGCTGGACACACCGGGCGATGGCTCGGGCGACGAAGCGCGCGCAGCCGAGGGTGATGGCTCAGCTGAGCGGGAGAGCGGCTCCGAGCGGAAGACGCGGCGGTCGCGCGAGCGGACGCATGTGGCGCCGGGGGAACGCGGCGAACTCGGTGAAGGTGGCGAAGGTGGCGAGGGTGTTGCCAAAGGCGAGACGGGGCGCAGCGGGGGCGAACGCGGCGCCGCCGACGCCGAGCGCAATGGCGAACTCGGGGCGGATGGCGAGGCGTTACCCGCTCCCCCCGAGGAGCGCGAGCGCGTGACCGTCAAAGGACGCGTCGTGGACGCGGCCACCGGGAAGGGACTCTCGGGTGTGCGCATCCTGGTCGTGCGCGCGGGACGCGGTTGGGATGGCACGCGTACCGACGAGACAGGCGCTTTCTTGGGCACCGTTCCCGATCCGTCCGACCCGGCCGTCGAGACGCCGGTCGAATTGCGGATTGCGATGAAGGGCTATCGCACACAGACCGTCCCGTGGACGAGTGGCGAGCCGGTGATCACACTGGAGGCGCGCGCGATGCCGCCTCTGCCGGGCATCGTCGAGGGACTCGCGACGGACCCCTCGGGGCACGTCGTGAGCGGTCGGCTCTTGATCACGTCGTACGACGAGATGGGCGATCACGTCGGGCAGTGGGTGCGCGCCGACGAGAGTGGCGCGTTCCGTCTCGAGGGGCTTGCGCCCGGGCACTGGCAGATGCGCCTTGCGGGCGGCAGCGCGGCGGTGGATGTGATCGTTTCGGAGGGCGGGCGCACGTCGATGCATCTGCGCGCCGGCGCCACGGCGTGGCCCGGCACGCTCACGCGAGAACGCTTCGAGGAGTTGCACCGAGAGCTCTCGCTGCCCGGACCGACGCGTACCGATTCGCAGTCGTCCGACGTCGAGCAAGGCGGCGAGTCCGCGATGCTCGAAGAGCGCCGCCGTGCGGCGCGCATGCAGGCCCGTCAGCAGGCGATACAGAACCTGGAATCGCGCTGGCGCGGCGTGGCGCCGGAGCGTGACGTCATCGTCTCGGGTCTTCCGCAACGCGACTTCGCGTACGTGCGTGCCGCGACCACGAATGGCCCGAACGAGAGCTGGCGCGTGACGGTCCGCGACGGTGTCGCGCGTCTGCGTCTGACGCACGAACGCTGGCGACTCATCCTGGAGATCCCGGGCGAAGAGGAGCTGTCGTTGACCCTCATCGTCAACGCCGGCGAAGGCGCGCAGACAGTGTCGTGGACGCGCTGACCGCGACTCTCCGCGGCGGCTCTCAGCGGACGGTCTGCAGGAACTTCGCGAACGCGGTTCCCATCTCTCCGGCCGACGTGAAGCCGAGTCGCTTCCAGCCCGCCTTCGTCGAGCGCCCTGTGTAGAAGTCGCGGATGTAGCGGATCGTGAGAACGCGAGACTTGTCGCCGCGCATCCGGAGGAGCCAGAAGGCGAGGGCGCCGGACTGCTCGTAGAAGATGCTGCGCGGACTCATTTTGAAGGTCTGGAGCGAACGTCGCAACGTGACCTCGCACTTCGGCAGGTCCGAGAGTCGCGCGAATGTCCCCTGCGTCATATCGACCAGTGTCTTGAGCGGGAACGCGTTGCGGTCCTTCGTCATCTGCGCGGTGGAGTCGATGGACCCGACCGTCTGGTCGTTGAACGTGAGGCCGCGTGTGTCCGCGTCCACCATCTGGTCCTCGATGAAGCGAGCGAGCCCTTCGACGATCCAGAACCCGGGCGCCTCGGCGCCGCGGCGAGCCGGTACACCGAAACTCGGTATCCAGCGCGAGTCGACGTAGTGGTGCGTCAACTCGTGGGCGAGCACCTTGAACAGCCCGCGGCCGAGCGGCTCCCGGTTCGGGCCCCCGTCCGGCACGTGGAAGCGCGAGATGTTCTCGTACGGCGCGTAGTAGCCCGCACTCCATTTCGGCGCCGTGCCACCGACGGTCTTCTCGATCAGGTACTCCTTGCGATTGCGATGGATGCGTACGTCGAGCCGGTCCTTGTCGGTCCAGCCCCGCGCCGGGCCGTCGCCGAGGATCTGCATCAGGCCCTCGACAGCGGCTTCGCCGGAGCGCAGACATGGTCCGATGATGGACGCGTCTTGACTGCGTGAGAAGAGCAGCAGACGCGGGGTTCGGAACCCGATCGTCCCACGAACACGAGTCCACACGCCCTCACAGCGCTTCCACGCGGGGTCGTCCGCACCGAGGAATTGCGCGTCGGCGGCGAGGACATACGGCGCCCATTGCAGCCAGCGTTGCGGCGCGTCGGGGAACCCACGATCGGGGAACTCCTTCGGGATTGTCGTCGCCGCCAACTCCGCGATGGCGGTCGAGTTGGCGTCCAGCTTGGTGGCCAGGGAGAGCAGGCCTGCGGCCGCAGTCTTCAGTTCACGACGGATGCACCACTTTGCGGCGGCGAGGATCTCCGTGACCATTGCCGCTTCCGCCTCGCCTTGTCGCCGTTCGAGCGCCGGTAGTCGGAGGTTGGCGTTCGGGTGCATGCGCTTGCCGGTGAGCTGCGCATTCAGTTCCTTCGCGCGACGCTCGCTCATGCCCCATGCGCGCGCCTCCTCGAGAACACCGCCAGCGGCGTTCGGGATCTCCATCCGCACGGCGCGTTCGAAGAGCTGCTCGTATCCACGCACCGCGGTGGCGCGCGCGGCGCGGCGCAGCACGTCGAAGACATCACGCTGCGTCGCGGCGTGGAGGACCTCGCCTCCCGAACGGGCGACGAGGACGTCGGCGCCCGCGACGGTGCGCGGTGCAGCCTTCGTGGTGACGATGAAGTCTTCACCCTTCTGCGTCACGGTCCCCGCGACCTCCGAGCCATCACGCAGGAGTACGCCGTCCATGGCGCGTGGGAGCGGCGGCACTGCGACTTCGGCTGCTGCCGTCGCGGTGGCCGCATCGGCGTCTGCACCGCGCGCGGCGTCCGGACTCGCCAGGCAGACCAACTCGCCCTTCTTCGTCCGAACAACGACCAATCCGTCGCCGGAGGGGATGGCCGGCAGTTTGATGTCCTCGCCGAAATCATGGACCCAGAGGACGCGCTTCGACGTGAGGTCAACAGCCCAGTTGCCGAAGTAGGCCACGTTTTGCGCAATCGACGGCCGACCGCGCCAAGCACCCTTGGGCTGGTCCTTCGCCTCGACCACCACGAAGTAGCGGCCGTCGACGTTGATCTTGAGCAGGTCCCACTTCTCGTTGAACGTGTACGCCTGACCACCAAAGATGGCCGGCGCGACGCGCGCATCCGCGAGGCCGCCCTCGCCGCGATCGGGAACGAGTGCGCCGTTGAGCGCTCCCTTCGCGCCTGCGAACCCGTCCTTGCACCAGAAGAACCAACCCGAGCCGTCCGCGCCGTCCATGCGCGCGACCACACTGTTGGAGAGCTTGCTCGACGCGCCGCGCTCGACCGGTGTGACTGGGCGGTTGTCGCCCGGCGCTGCCGTGATCGTCGGTGCTCGTTTGTGGAGCTCTTCGACACTGGTCAGGCGGGGGCGCAGCCAATCTCCTTGGAAGCTGAAGTGGTTACCAATCGACGCACTGGCGAGGAGGGCGGACTGGGGCCTGGGATACGTCGTCGCGATCAATCCGCTGCCCCCGACGGTGGCCGTGAGTTCCTTGCCGCGCCGCAGTCCGTAGACCGAGAAATCGGAGGACGTCGGGACCAGCAGCAGGTCGCCGCAGATCCCCGGATGTCCGGAGAAGTCGCCCGCCTTCTTCCACATGGCCTTGAAGGACGTCCCCTTGAAGAGGAATGCGCGCACGGTCTCGCGTTCCGTCATCACGACGGTCCCCTGCCACGCGAGCAGGTTGACGCGCCTGTCGGTGCTCTTCAAGACGACTTTGCGCGCGCGTTGCTCGCCCGTTGCGGCGTCGTATGCGAGCAGGACGTTGCGTCCCTGCGTGTCGCGCGAGACGAGGAAGATCGTGCCGCCCCAGACCACGGGCTCGCACACAATGGCGCCCTCGGGCTTGATGCGCCAGGCTTCGATCGGCTGGCGGCGGATCGGCTCGCAGGTCACGCGAGAGGTGCGGTCGGCGCCGCCGCACTTCATGTTCCAATGCCGCGCGCCGACGCCGTCGTCGGCTCCGCGTGCGATCGGTCCCAGGCACAGCAGCGCGGCCGTCGCGCAGAGCACACTCAGTATCGTTCGCATCGCGACCCCTCCTGCGCGTTCATTGTCGCGATCCTGCGACTCCAATCGGGCACGAGCATACACGAGGGGCCTGCGTCCCCGACGGGTAGCATGGGCTGCCCATGGGAGGTCTCTGATGACATTCGGTTTTCGTACACTCGCTCTCGCGCTCGTCGGCGGGATTCTCGTCACGGGCGGCTGTATCAGCGATGGCCTGATCGGCTCCCGAACGAAGGAGAGGATGCTCGCGACGGCGATCCCCGGCTACGAGCTGCAGGTGATCACGCTGCGCGTACGCGACAAAGCGTACGGTCGGCTCACAGTCGAGCAGGCGGTGATCGATGTCTTGCGGCGGCGCGAGGGCATCATGGACGTCAAGCGCGGCACCGGTCGCGAAGAGATCTACGTCCTCACCGAGACGTTCGTTGATCCGTATTCGCTCGCGCGCAGTGCGCCGGAACGGTTCACGGTCCGCGTGATCGACGTCATGAAGTCCGAGGGCCCCGAGGTCCCGAAGTAGGAAGCGCGGCCTCTGTCCCGGGGCGCCTCGCCGCCGGGTCCAGCCGCCGGAGGTGCACGATGATCAAGGGTCTTCACGCGATGTTCTACTCGGCGGATCCGCCGGCCACGCGCGCCTTCCTTCGCGACAAACTGGACCTGCCGTTCTGCGACGTCGGCGACGGCTGGCTGATCTTCGACCTCGCCGAGGCCGAGGTCGGCAGTCACCCGCTCATGCCGGAGCAGGGCCGCGCCAAACCCGGCCACGACATCTCGTTCTACACGGACGACATCGAGGCGACCGTCACGGCGCTGAAGGCCAAGGGCGTCGAATTCAAGGGCGCGATCGAAGATTGCGGCTTCGGTCTCGCCACCGAGATGAGCGTCCCGGGCGACCTCGTAGTCACCCTCTACGAGCCCCGCTACAAGAAGACCTGATCCTCACAGACCGGGTCGGCCTTGGGGCCTTATAGCCTCAAACCCGCCCCCTTTCCCGACCATACCGGGTCTGTTTTCGCGCCTTTTGGCCTCGACTTCGGCCCGATAATGCGGATCTCGGGCGGGCGCCTCTCCAAGCTGCCGATCTATCCCGCCGATGGATACCGAGGAGAGGAACTGCCCCATGGACATGCCGCTCGCGTTGGGTCTGATTGCAGCAGCACTCGTCATCGGCTACGTACTCGGCAGGCGAGCGCCTGGCGGCACGTCTCTGCCTCCGCCCGTCCCGCCCGACCCAGCGGCTCTCGCCGCGGTGGGGCCCATCCTCGCCCGAGACGGCAAGATCGCCGCGATCAAGGCGTATCGCGAGCGCACCGGGGTCGGACTGCGCGACGCGAAGCTCGCCGTCGACACGCTCTGACGTCGCGATTGCGCCCGAGTCGAGCGCGCTCGCGGGCGCCTATTTGTACGTCGGGACGCGCTCCCGAATGAGGCGTGAGTAGTCGCCCACACGACCCAGACCGGTCCCGACCGGGTTGAGGTGACTCTGATCCTTGTACTCATCGAACGGCAGCGTCGTCTCGAAGCCGTCGCGTGAGTAGATGAGCTCGTCCACCTTGCCCGGGAGCAGGATGCGCCAGTCCCACGGCTTGGGCGTCTCGGTGGTCGCCACCGCGTGCACGCGAATGCCCGTGGTGCAATTCGTGGAGAGCACATTGTAGAAGACCGGCTCCGTCTTCATCCGATTGATGGTCTCCACGTAGTCGAGGAAGATCGCCCGCGCGCGCTCCGGGGAGATCGTGAGGCGGTAGAGATAGACGTCCTCACCCTTTCGGTAGTCGGTGCGCAGCCGAACGATGTCGCGCTCCTCGGCGACGACGTAGATCAGCGTGAACTGACGGTAGAGCCCGCCGAACGTCGAGTAGGTCTGCCCCTCCTGCATGCGCGTCTCGATCGAGATCACGACGGGGTCGGAGTCGTCGAACTGGAACGAGAGGAATGGGTGCGCGATCCACGGCGACCCCCAGTAGGTCAGGAACATGTCGACGCCGGTCAGCTTTGAGACATCCACGGTCCGCGTGTTCCAGTGCGCCGTGTAATCGAGCTCTGCGCGGTATTCGCAGTCTCGAATGCCGTGCAAGGTCACGCGATCGCCGTCGATCTCCCCCCATGGCTCCACGGCGACGTTCCGCTGCCAGGTGCGGTCATTCGAGGGCTCGAGCGTGAGCCACCAGCCCGTGACGATCGCGCAGAGCCCTGCCACCGCCGCCGCCTTGCGCAGCCATCCGCCCTTCACGAAGATCGCCGCCGCGAGGACCGCAACGAAGAGCGCGCCCACGAAGAGCGCGTTCGGCGCCCCGTCGGGGAGGTCGTAGTGTAGCGCTCCGGCGGCCCAGATCGTCCAGAGCCCGAGCAGGAGGCTCACGACGACTCCACCGAACGCTCGCACCAAGCGCAGGAGACAGCCTGGCTTCGCCTCTGGAGATTCACTCATCCCCGGATCCTACGCACATCTCCTTGCGAAGCGCATTCCCGCGTGCCCGCAGCGCCGCGCATGCGAGAATGGACCGCATGATCGAAGAGACGCTCCGGAAGCTCGAGGAACGCATCCAGTCGTCCAAACGTACCGGTGACGGGACGCGCACGGAACTGCTCGCACTCGTCAAGGAGCTGCGTACCGAGTTCGCGTCGGTCGCGGAGACGCACGGCGAAGAGGCTGCGGCCATCGCCCAGCGAGCACAGGAGGCCACGCGCGACGGTACGGTGCGCGTTGACGGATCGGGGTCCGGCGAGCCGACGGCCGACGGTCGCGCTGCCGACGTCGAGGACGCTCTTCTCGAGTTCGAATCCGCGCACCCCCGCATGGTGGGTATCTTCCGTTCGCTGATGCGCACGCTCGCCGACGCCGGCATCTGAGCTTCACAATTGCCGGCGATCGGCGCCTGGTCGGCACGCGGTCTCTACGAAGTGCGAGGACCGCCGTGCTACTGATCGGCGCGCGGCAGGTTGCTGTTCTCGAAGCGTCGGACGACAGGTCGCTCGACGAAGAGAGTCGTACCGTCGTCGAAGAGCGTGTCTCGTCCCCTGCCTCCGTCGAACTCGGCTGTGAAGAAGTCCGACGTGCCGGTCAGTGAGATCATGTCGCGTGCCGCGTCGGTTGAGATGCGCAACGCGTTCGCGGAGACCGCGTTGAGTCGGACATCGTCCACGCCCCCTCCGGCGCGCACGTTGACCTGGCCGGGCATTGTCACGCGATCGAGCACGAGACGATCATCGCCCTTGCCGAGCAACAGGCGCGCGTCGTCACCGATCGCAACGTCGCGGATGTCGACCGTGTCGGCGGCCCCGCCTGTGTTCATCGTGAGGTCGTCCGTGATGGCCGTGTCGGCGATGGTGATCGAGTCTTCGTCGCCGCCGGTGGAGACTTCGAAGTCGTCGCCGATCGTCGCGCCGGAGATGGTCAACTGATCCCGTCCCGAGCCCGTCGCGACGCGCACCTCGTCGGAGACGCGCAGATCGAAGATTTCGATCAGATCGTCGCCGCCGCGCGAGTCGATCGTCAGCTCGCCGGGGAGCCGTAGCGCAGCACTTCCGTCCGGGTCCGCGAATACACGGATGACGTCGTCGCCACCCGTCGTCTTGATGCGCACGTCGCCGAAGACCTTCTCGAAGATCTCCGAGACTCTCCCGTTCACCGTTGTCGACTCGTCGATCGCGCGAACTGCGACTCTGCCGCCTCCGAGGGATTCCACTTCGAATTGGACAGCACCCGGGCCGGTGGAGCGAAGCCGCAGTTCGCCGGAACGGACGCGTCCGTTGATCTCGGCCGCCTGCGCCGTCGTCGTCAAGATACCCACTGCGAGGATCCCGATCACGCCGCTGAATCGGCCAAGACTGGCCCGTCGGAGCTTGTGCATCTGTTTCGCGTCCTTCCCAACCGGGACTCTGCCACGGACCTCCGAAGTGAGGGCGTAGGGGCGGGAGCCTCGCAGTTGCGTATGGCGATGGGAGGAGCAAACTTTGGCCGCTACCGCGAGCCGCCCGCGTGATCGTTCCTACGTGGATTGTCGAGAACGAACCGCGCACGTCTGCGTCTGCACCCTCGTAGGGTGTTCTCGAAAGGACGATGAGCATGCATCGACACACCACCAACCTGCCACGGAAACGGGGCGCCGCGCTGATGCTCGCGCTCGTTCTTTCGTCCGGACTCGCGGCTTGCGGCACCGGTGACACGGCGCATTACGTCGCGGAGGAACCGGCTGGCTCCGAGCAGTGGGTCGAGATCGAGGATGAGCCCGCGTGGGTCACTGAAACCCCACACCACGACGGCTACGTGCGCTTCGTCGCGACGGGGAAGTCGAACCTGCGTTCGATCATCGCGACCGGCAACCGCCCCTCCGCGACGCGCGATGCCGTTCTCTTCATCGCTTCGCGACTCACGCCGGTCGTAGGGGTCGAGCAGGCGACGCAGATCGCGAACAGCGGAGCGAACGCGCTCCAACTCGCGCGGCGTGCGTGTCGCGAAGAGATCCTCACGACGGACCCGGTGCCCGGGAACACGCTGTGCACCGCGTGGGCGCTCTGGGAGGTCTCCATCGCGGACGTGATCGCCGACGTTCCGGAGTCCCTGCGCGAAGCGGCGCACTCCGCGCTCGCGCGATAGCAACGCCAGTGGGAGCGCCCGGTCGGCCCTCCAGAGCCGTCACGTGGAGGGTACCCGGGGAGGGGCGGCCCAACTGGCTCGGCTGCGGTGACGCCCTCGGTCCGCCGCTCGACGGGGACCGCGGGGCGTCGCCGGGACTCCGGAGGAGTCGAGAGGCCGCTCCGCAGTCATCGTACTCGCGGACATGAGTCGAACGACTCAGTCGTCCGAAGGGCAGCCCCAACCGGCCGACGAGCCGCCGACGGTCTCAGCGATGCGCGCGAGTTCCGCTTCGCATTCCCCGATCGCCCCGTGAGTCGGCAGGACCTCGCGCCGGCAGACGACCTCCCACTGGCCCTCGCCATCGTCTGGCCCGTGGACCTCGACCTCGTAGCCGAGAGCCGCCGCCTCGCGCGCCATCTGCGTCGCGGCGCCCGGGTCCGAGATCACGTGCGCGAAGGCCACCATACGATGCCGGTCGAGGTCGATCCCCGCCGCCTCCATGTCGCGCAACTGATCTCCGTTGCGATCGTCGGGATAGTCCGCCGTGTCGTTGTCGTGCATGCAGCGCCTCGTCCAGTGTCGCCGACCAGTGTTGCGGATCGGCCTTGCGGGATCAGTGTCGCCGTGTAGCGCGTCGGACTACACTTTCGTCATGGCCTTGAGGGGAACCCGCATCGCGACGAGGGTCTGGCTCTGGCTCGGCTTGGCCGTGTTCGTTGCCACGCCAGCGTTCGCGCAGGACAATCGGCCCCTGACGGACCCCTCGGTCCCCGCAGACCCGGCCGTAACGCCCGCCACCAAACGCGTCACGAGTGCCGACGGCAGCGTCTCGACCGAAGTGCCAGTCGGTTGGGAGGTCGAGGTCGTCGATGACGAGAAGTTCGTACTCACGTTGATTGTCAGTGTGCCGGAGACCGCGGCAGAGAACGAGGCACCGGCCGCTCCGGGCGCCCCGGAGGTGGAAACGGAGACGGAGGAGCCGCCGCCGCGGTTCCGCATCCGCGTTGTCGCGGACGACTCCGTGCGGCGCGCGCGACCGCAGCCGTTCGTCGAGCGCGACACCGTGGCGCAGCAATTCGATCTCGACCCGGCGCAGATCGAAGCGTCCCTCGATCCGATTCCACACCTCACGTTCGAGTGGGCAACGCGCGGACGCGACCTGCGCGCGTACTTCGGGTATCGACGCATCGGACGGCAGGTCTTCGTCGTGACCACGGTCGAGATCGATCCGTCGGACTGGCTGGGCCTCCGCGCCGGCATCGTCGGCGTCGTGCAGTCGCTCGAGACCACACGGACCTACGATCAGCCGTGTCCCGAGGGCTACACCGAGACCGTGTTGAAGGGCGTTCACTTCCAGGTCCACCCCGACGTGCCGAAGAAGGAAGTCGCGCTGATCAAGAAGCGCTTCACGGTGCTGCGTAAGGCATTCGAGAGTGGTCTCTGGAAGCTGAGATTCACCGCCGACAGCCCACCGATCGTCCTCGTGCATTCCACGAAGGGGCTGGCTCGCGCGATCTGTGCCGCGGCGGACGACCGGCGCTTCGGGCAGCACTACGATCTCGACACGCAGCGGCTCTTCGTCGTGCCCTTCGGTAGTGAGCGGACGATGGCGTCGGCCGACTTCGCCCAGAGCGTTCAGGCGCTCTTCATCATGGAGTCGTTCGGGCGCTGCGTGCCGACTTGGATCATCCGTGGCTTGACGAAGCAGGCGGCTGCCGGTGCGTTGACGGGGAAAGCCGCGCCTGTGATCCCGGAGATGTTCGGTCCCGTTCCCTTGTCGCTACCGCCGCTCGAGCGCCAGTTGGACGGAGCCGAAGAGAGCTTCTTCTGGCTGCTCTTCTTCCGCTCCGGCCCCGTCCGGTATCGCAAGGCATTCGACGCCGTCGTCGCGGAGGCCACGCGGACGTTCGACTGGGACACCGCGGTGCGCACGCACCTGCTCTCCCTCGATCAGGAGAAGCTGCTGAAGGCCGCCAATGCGTTCGTCGCGAAGAAGGTGAAGATCGACAGCGGCGAGTGACGCGGATGCGCGTGACGCCGCCGCGAACGTCTACGCTTCGAACGAGTCCCCGCGGTGCAGGCGCCGCGCGATCGAGAAGGTCTGCTCCATCGCCCGCCGCGTTGGGAATTGAGCCGCGATCCAGCGCGCAGTCGCCACCAGCGCGAGGCGCCCTTGTTCGGATTGCCCGTGACGTTCGAGCTGCCGCCACGCGATCTCGAGTTGCTGAAACGAGTGGAAGCCAGTGTCCTCGCGCAGGACGGCCTTGCCGAGCGTGCCGAGCAGCGCGCGCGGATCGCCGCCATTCTCGAGGTAGGCGCGCGCGATGGATGCGGCCTCGTCGATCGAGCTGCGGCGATCGTATGCATCCAGTAACTCAGGGAGCAGCGTGGCCGCGTCGTCCACGGCGGCGCGCGAAGCGGGGAGCGGCGCGGGTGGGAGATTGAGAAAGCGGTCGAGGTAGACCGACATCGCGCCGTCGAGGACCGCGCGGAAGAGATCGCGCGAGGGCGCGCGTCGCATGGCCTCCGCGACTGCATTCGCGTACGTCAGCGTGTGGTGAACCGTATCCCAGTCGGTCGCTTCGTTCGACGTGCCAAAACGCAGCACGCGCAGGATGGCGGCGAGCACCACGGCGTCGGCGAGCGCGACGGGCGAGACGCCCGCGGATAAGTGCGCGACGATCGTGGCGAGCGCGCCCTCGGGGTCGTCGGCAACGAGCGTCTCGGCCAGGCCGCGCGCGTCCGGGAGCACTGTCCCGCCGGGCCGCGCGAAGGGCTCCTCGGGCACGTCGTCCCACGCGGCATCTACCAGCGCCGCCACGTCGACGGGCGAGCGCCACGCCGACGTTTCCTCCATCCGGCGCATCTGCGCCATCTGGGGTATGAGTGACGTGAAGAGTTGCGCCTGGTCGGTTGCGTCGTCCATGCGCTCGGCCAGCTCGGCGCACTTGATTGCGTAGTCGAGCGTGTGCCCGACGTCGGCGTAGCGATGATCCGTGCACGCGGCGAGCACGGCGTCGAGTGCCGCCGTCGTGCCGTGCTCGACCAAGAGCGTGAAGAGGACGCGCTCCGCCCCGGGTGCGTCACGCACATCGATCGTCTCGCGCAGCCACTGGCGCAGCCCCGCGCGGTCGCGCCCGGAGCCGCTGAGATCTGGCAACGGATGACGCGGCGGGCTTCCGGCGCAATCGCGGGCCACGAAGCGCACGCCGTGAACGAGCGCACGCTGCCGGTCCTCGGCGTCGAGGGCTGGCAGCACATTGACCATCGCGGTGAGCACCGAGAGCCCGGGCTGCCATCCGTCGCTGCGCTGCGTGGCGCCCCATCGTGCGGCGAGCGACATCGCGAGTTCGGGCTCGATGTCGCCCTCGTCCAACTCGATGATCGCCTTCGCCGCGACCAGCCCGAGATTGTCCATGAGCCCGCGTCCGAGTCGCTCGCTGCCGTGTTCGCGCGGATCGCGAGGGGGGCGAGTCGGATCCACGTACACCTCGTCGCCGCGCACCTCAACCCGGTACGCCGCGGCGTCATCAGCCCAGGGATCGAGAGTCGCGCCGCAGGTGATGTCGAAGCGCGCATGGTGCCAATGACACGCGAGGAGCCCATCGCGCGTGTCGCCCGTATGGAGCGGGAAGCCCATGTGCGGACAGCGGTTGTCGAGCGCGTGGAAGGCGCCGTCATGCCAGAGCACCAGTACGGGCGTGCCGCCCACCGTCACGACACGATGGCCCTTCTCGCGGATGGTCGCGGCGGGGCCTGCAAGGACGAGTTCTGCGGACATGGAGCCTCCTGGGCGGACCAGGATAGCGCGTACGCGGCTTCGTGCACGCCGCGACCGCGCCCGACTGCGCCGCTCTTCGCGACGCAGCCCACGCGGATTCGTCTCGCGGGCGCGGCTCCACTACCCTGCGCGCTCTCCCACCCAGAGGACTGCGATGCTGCTCAAGACGTTCCCGCCCATGGGGGTCTACGAGACCCTCTTCAAGTTCGCCGACGCGACCGCCAAGTACATGGGCGACGCGGGCACGCACCCGTGGGCGCAGGGTTTTCCACTCACGACGCAGCTTCCGGACGGACCGCCGCTGCCCACCAGCGTCGCGATCACGTCGGACGACCTCATGTACCCGAAAGCGGACGGCCAGCCACCGTTGCGCCAGGCGATCGCCGACTACTACAACACGTTCTACGATGCGGGCATCACGGCCGACAATGTGGCCGTCTTCGCAGGCGGGCGACCCGCGATCTTTGCGATCCTCGCGTTCCTGCTGGAAGGCACGACCGTCGCCGTCGAGTCGACCGAGTACACGCCGTATTGGGATGTCCTGCGGCTGCTGAACGTGCCCCACACCCTGATCCCGAGCAACGTCGAGAACCGTTTCCGGCCAGCAGGTTCGGACTACGACGTCGAGCCGCTCGACGGCACATCCCGCGTCATGCTGCTGAAGAGCAACCCCTGCAATCCGACGGGCGTCGCGACGACCGGCTCGGCGCTGCGGGAACTCGTCGAGAAGTTCAGCGCACCCGGCCGCGGCGCGCTCATCGACGAGGCGTACGAGTTCTATCTCGACCCGGAGCCCGAGAGCGCCCTGCGCCACATCGACGACATTGACGCGACCGACATCTTCGTCGTCGGCGCCGCGACGAAGGGCCTGCAGGTCCCCGGAATGCGCGTCGGCTGGTGCATTGCGGCGAAGCAACACATCGAGATCTTCCGCAACTACTCGTCGTTCGGAATGGGCGGGGTCTCGCGTGCGTCGCAGCTCTACGTCACGCAGCTGATGGAGCTCGAGCGTGTGCGCCAGGCCCGCGCCGCCGTCGGTGCGTTCTTCACGTCGCAGCGCAACCGCTACGCCGAGGGACTCGCCTCGCTCGGTCTTGAGCTCTTCAGCGGCAAGGGCGGGTTCTACCACTGGGCGCGCCTGCCCGAGGGCCTGACCGGCGACAGCGTGAACGAGCTCCTCTTCGCGCACGAAGCCGGCATCCTGCCGGGCCGTCTCTGCGATATGTCCCGCCCGGCTGGCGGCGGCCCGAGCAGCCTCGACAACATGTTCCGCTTCTCGTTCGGCCCGCTCTCCGCGGAGAGTTACAAGTCCGACATGGAGATCCTGCGCCGCGTGTTCTGACCCGCCACACAATCCGATTCGAGCCGAGACCGGGTCGGCCTTGGGGCCTTATAGCCTCAACTCGAGGACTCTCCGAGCCCTCGGGTCGGCACTCTGCGGGAAGCTCGATGGCGCGCTCGCCCTACTCGACGGGCAAACGCCGGAAGCCGTCGATCATCGTGCGGAACTCGGGTTCCCAGTCTTCGCGCGCGTTCGCCGCGACCATCGCCTGGAGCACCCAGTAGTTGCCGTCTTCCTCGAAGAGAACGAGCTGCAGGACGAACATCGCGTCGGATGTGCCCGCATGCGTCGCCGTCGTCGTGATCTCGACGGCTTCCAGACCGTCCACCCGCAGTTCCTTGACGGCCGAGTCACGCAGGTTGGTCATCTGCGCCGTCGCCGCGAGCCGACGCTTGGCGAAGTTCACGCGCTCGCCCGCTGCGATCTTCGAGACCGACGGCGCCACGATCACCAGCGGCGCCCCGGGCTTGCTCTTCCCGAATGTCCCCGGCTCGCAATAGATCGTCCCGACGCGTGTGTGGTGCCCGATCTCCAGCCGCTTCGCCTTGCCGAGCGCGAAGCGCATCACGTCCGGGTGGCGCGTCTTCGAGATGGTGAGTTCGCGCAGGCATTTTTCCATTGGCGCGCGCAACGCGTCGGCGTCGGAGACCCGAAACGTCGCCGACATCAACGCCGTCCCATCAGGCACCGGAGCCACCAGGATGAAGCGCTCCATCTCGATGCCGCGCGCCTCCTGCATCACGCGCAGCAAGAGCGCCGTGCGCGCGCCGATCTTGATGTCCTCGCGCGATACAACCGTCATCCCGCGCGAAGCGAGCTTCTCGTCGTCTCGCATCCCCGAAACGGTCGCCTCGTAGGGCCCGGGCAACTCGTTCACCAGGATGGAAGCCGAGCGCTTCTCATCCCCGAAGCCCGAGTACCGTTCCGCCTTCACAAACCCCGCGGGCGGCACCAACGCCACGTGCGTCCCCGGCACGGGGATGCGCTTCGCTGCGATCGGCGGCTTCTGCGACGAGGGCGACGGCGTCCCCGCGACCGGTGTGGGCGGTGCCGCCTCGTCCTGTGCCTGAGCGGACGGTGTGCCGACGAGCCCGAGCACTCCGACGAGGAGCGCAGCCCTCGCCGTCGCCAGCCAACCCTGCGCGAGCCGACCGGATCGGGAGTTCGAGTGTGTGGAGTAGGACCTCATGTAGCGCACTCTGCGGGATAGCGCCGCGCTGTCAAAGCGCCGGCCGGGAGCCGAGGCCGGCCGCACATCACCGCGAGTGCGCCCGGCGGCCACCTGAACTCTGCCGCGTGAGATGTGCCCCGAGTCACTGTAGGCTTTCCGTCGGCGCGCGAATGGCGGCGGTCGGTCCACCGCGAGTGCCGCGCCGCGGATTGGAACCAGGAGGAGGTGGGGTGATGGGAGTGAAGCACAGGATCCGGACGAGCATGGTCGCGCTCGGTCTGCTTGTCAGCGCGAGTGCTCCAGCGTTCGCGCACGAGTACTTCGTCGACGGCAACGAGGTCGATCTCGCGCCGCCGTTCTTCACGGTCCGCGAGATCGTGCTGGAGCGCGGCAAGAGTGTCCGGATCGAGGTGCGCGACGCGGGGACCTGCAAGGCTCGGATCCAGATGACGGGTGACTCCTCGGGTCTCCAGGTGAAGAACGGAGACTCGAAGACAGCGAAGGTGTCGCACACGATCACCGTCACGGCCAAGGAGTCGGGCACGTTCACCGCGGAGATCTCCGTCAAAGGAGAAGGCACGGACAAGAACGGCAGCCCGTGCACCGAGGACTCCGTCAACCGCTTCCTCTTCAAGGTCTCGGCGCCGACCAAGACGCTTGTGAAGGAGTTCAGCAAGGGCTGGAAGGGGTTCGGGAAGACCTTCAAGATGGAGTTGTCCGGGCACCGCTCGTTCGTCTCCGAGGTCACGAAGGACTGCCTGCGCAACTTCCAATCTGGTTCTGCCGATGGCGAGACTGCGCTATGGGGGATGTACGGCGCGTGGACGATCGCGCTCAACGAGACGTATATGTCGGGCTCTCGCGCTCTCACAGGATACCGCGACTTCGGCTCCGACATCCTCTCGCGCGGCCAAGTCCCCGAGGGCTGCCCTCCGCGCTCGTTCGACGACGGCAGTGGCGGCGCCTGGGACTCCGCCCAGACGAACGTCTACTCCGGAACATGCCGACTCGCCGCGGCCCTCCGGAAGTCCGCGACGAAATCGACAGCCAAGTTCATGAAGATCGGCACGCAGCTCGACGAGAACTGGACGATCAACATCGGATTGCGGCCGTTGCGCGACCCCTCCGTGAGCGCTCCCAGCATCGGCGGACGGGCGCCCGAGGGTGACGAGGGCGCCCACGTCACCGTCTTCGGCGGCGTCTCTTACCGCAAAATGGACATGGGCACGAACCAGTACGTCTGGGCCGGCGGTTACGCCGACCCTGTGCGCGGCGCCTTCGAAGTCATGCTCCGCGACGCCGATGGCGACGTGGCGACGAAGACCGTCACGCCCGGAAGCTCTGGCACATGGAACGTCCTCTTCGACAAGAGCGACGGCATCGCAGCAGGCTTCTCCTATCGCCTCGGCGTCGGCTACCGATCCGGCGGCCTCGACATCGGTCTCAGCTATGACTGGGAGCAGGTCTCCGTACCGAAGATCGCCGTCACGACGCGCTTCTGATCTCCGGCGTCGCCAACGAAGTACCGCCGCTTGCCGCTACCGAGTCACTCGAGAGGGCGCGTTGCCGAGACGGGCTGGACTCGGGTGCGGGCGTGGCACAGAGGTGCCTGCCCTGGCAGGTGCATTGACGCGACGGAAGGAGGCGGCGATGAAAATCTGTCCTGATTGCTCCGCCGAGATGGTGGAGGGCTGTCGTCGCGATAAATTCAACGCCATGACGGCCAGTCCGGAGAGCTGGGTGGCGAACGAGCCCAAGAAGCAGCTCCCGTTCCTTCTTGGTCACAAAGAGCGCCCCATCCCCGTCGTGACGTACGCGTGCGTCGAGTGCGGACGGCTCGTCTCGTACCTGAAACGCGAGTGAAGCGGGCGGCGTGTTCCGGTGGGCGCTCCACTCCGACCGTGCCCCCGAGACCGCGGGTCACCTCGCCGGAACATCGACGTTCGTCAACCCCGACAAGACCCCGGCCAATTGCGGCCATCCGGGGAGGCCCTGAAGCGCGGAGCGACTCCCCGCGCAGGATGGACACCGCGTCTCCGATCGAGACGCCCACGTCGCGGCGAAGAGACCGGTGTCGACGTGCCATGCCGCCACCGAGAGTCATCGGACGAGCCGCGGACTCACCCCACAAGTGGGCGGGTCGTCCATGCACAAGCGCGGTTGTCGCCGAGCATCAGCCCTCGGAACGGGTCATGAGCCACCCGATACTACCGACCACGCCGACTAGCGGCAGAGAGGCGACACAGCACCAGAGCGTGCGCCGCAGGGCGTGAAATGGCTCGTCCCAATCGCGACTCCGGAACCACAGTTTCCAACTCGCGAGGATCGAGATCACGCACAGCACAGGTATCGACTGCATCCAGGTCCAGTACGCCGAGGTGGGGTCGCCCCACGCGCCCGGCACCGGGAAGTACGTCGCGTTCAAGATCGTCACGGGAACGGAGCCCGTGCCCAGTAGCACACACCCCACCGTGACGCATAACGGAACGGTGATCGGCTGGCGTTCAGGTGACAGGTCCACGGCGTACGATCGCCGATTGCGCTCCTCATATGTCATACCGAGTCAGGCTCAATTCGTCGGATTGAACGCTCCGCACCTTGCCAGGCTCGTCGCCCTCCCGAGCGGAGTTCAACGCACGTTGCCCCGGCGACGCTCGTCCGCGTGTAGAGTCCTGAGCGACGTTGAGAGGCGCAACGAGGTGGTCGACAGGCTGGCGACCCTGGTCGAGAGTGGAGAGTTGAGACCGCCGAAGCGAGCTTGGCACAGCATGCCGAGGCGTGCGCCGCAACGACGTGCGTGGGCCGTGGGAGGGCAGCTATGACCGCAGACCGAGCATCCAGAGCCGTCGTCTCGCTGGCCGATGTGCCGTTCTCGATGCGGCTGCGCCTGCACCTGATCGCCGGCGTCGCGGTGGCTTTCTTGAGCGTGTACGGGCGCGCGGTCTGCCCGTTCGTCGCGGGCGTTCAGCTACCGCGACTCGTCGCCGGACTCCTCGCCGTCGCCGCCGCTCAGATCGCGCTGCGGGAAGCGCTCTACCGTCTGGTCCCGCGGCCCTTCGGCAGGGCGTCTCTCGCGCGCCACGGAATGGTCGTCTCGATCTTCTCGTGGCTGGTGGCCGGAGTCGTCGCCCTCGCCCTTCACATGGCGCTCTACCCGGACTTCCCGATGGGCAGCCACATCAAGCTGCTGACCGGGTACTGGGCTCTGGGCGGCGGGATCCTCTCGCAGCTCGACTTCGTGCTCCTCGAACGCTATCTCCGCAAGCATGGCGCCGTGCACACGGTCGCGGCGCAGAGCGTCGAGCGAATCACGCGCCGGCTCATGGAGAGCTACGTCATCTTCACGATCGTGCCCGCGCTGATCCTGGTCCTCGTCCTGTTGCGCAACGTCTACGAGGGGCACGCGGGGATGGGCCAAGCGGTGGAAGGGATGTTCGTCGGGGCGGTGTTCGTCGGTTCCGCGCTCGTGGTCTCTCGGCAGTACGGGCTTGCGCTGCGCGAGGACTGCGACGCCATGCGAAAGGCGGTGCTCGACGTCGCCGAGGGTCGCTTCGACGTGGATCTCGACAGCTCCCGCCCCGACGAGATCGGCCTCGTCGCGCGGAGCATCTGCGCGATGGGACAGGATCTCGCCGTCCGCGAGAAGCGCGAGGTCAAACTGCTCCAGATCACGAGCGCGTTCAGCGAACAGTTGCACCTCGACCGGCTGCTACGAGTCATCACGACGGGGGCGACTCAACTCGTCAACGCGGAGCGCAGCACGCTCTACCTCTACGACGCGCGTCGCGACCAGCTCTGGACCCCCGTGGCGGAGGGGATGAACGGTGAGCCTCTCTATCTCGACAAGAACGCCGGTCTCGCGGGCGCGACGTTCACGACCCAGGAGGCGATCATCCTGGACGATGTCCGCGCCGACCCGCGGTTCAACGCGGCGACGGATCGCGCGACCGGTTTCACGACGAAGAGCATGCTGTGTGTGCCGGTCAACTCGAAGGACGGCAAGCACCTCGGCGTGATCCAGGTTCTCAATCGTCGCGACGGCGCGTTCGGGCCGCGCGACGAGAGTCGCCTGCGGGCCATGGCGTCGCAATCCGCGACGGCGATCGAGAACGCCCAGCTCTTCGAGGACGTGCTGAACCTGAAGAACTACGCCGAGAGTATTCTGCGCAGTCTTTCCAACGGTGTGATCTCGCTCGACCGCGATCTGAACGTGACGACACTCAACGAGGCGGCCGAACGGATTCTTGGTTGCACCGAAAGCGACGTCGCGGAGCAGCCCGCGAGCGCGTTGTTCCACACCGAGAACGAGTGGGTGATGGACAGCGCACGCACCGTCATGAGCAGCGGCGTCGCCGATCACACCCTCGACGTCGAACTCGTGATCGACGCGGACCGGAAGGCCTCCGTCAACCTCACCGCCGTGCCCCTGATCGACGCGAGCGACGAGCCGATTGGCCAGCTCCTCATCATGGAGGACCTGTCGGCGGAGAAACGGACGCGCGCCACGATGTCGCGCTACATGCCCAAGGAGGTCGTGGAACAGGTGCTCTCCGGGCATCGAGACGTGATCGAGGGCCGCATGCAGCAGATGACACTGCTGTTCACGGACATCCGCAGTTTCACGACGATCTCCGAGGCCATCGGACCACGAGCAACCGTTGCCATGCTGAACGAGTACTTCGAGGGGATGGTCGATGTCGTCCACGACCACGGCGGCATCCTCGACAAGTACATCGGCGACGCGATCATGGCTCTCTTCGGCGTGCCGCTCGGAGGAGAGCACGACGAGCGCGATGCCGTCGCAGCCGCCAACGACATGATGCGCGCGCTCGCAGCGATCAACGCACGTCGGGAAGCGGCAGGCCTCGAACCCATCATGCACGGGATCGGCGTGTCCACGGGCGAGGCCGTCGCCGGCAACATCGGTTCGCCGCGACGGATGGACTACACGGTGATTGGCGACTCGGTGAATCTGACGGCGCGCATCGAGAGCATCACGAAGTTCTACAAGGCGCCCGTGCTCGTCAGCGAGATGACCGTCAAGCTGCTGGATGCGCCCGAGTACTTGCGCGAGGTGGACTGCATCCGCGTCAAGGGCAAGTCGGATCCAGTCACAATTTTCGAGAGTTTCGAGTACCGCGCGGACCGGCTCACGGACGAACTCCTGCAGGCCTACGAGATCGAGACGACGGCGCTCGCGGCGTACCGCACGCAGAACTGGGCTGACGCGGAGCGCCTCTTCCAACAGGCGCAGGTGCTCGCGCCGGCCGACCGGATTCCCGAGATCTACCTCGAGCGGATCGCCCACTATCAAAGCGCGCCGCCGGGCCCCGACTGGGACGGCGTCTGGACGATGCTCTCGAAGTGACGAGCCGCTTCAGACGCGCGCTTCGCATGCGCGGAGACTACTGACCGCCGGCGTTCAAGCGACCCACGTCGATCTCCTCTTGCCCCTCCCAGGCGAACGCGCCATGGATGCGAGAGCGTTCCAAGGTGCCGGAGAGCATGTACGTACGGCCGCGTTCGAGCCACTCGGTCGAGATCCGACCCAAGTGGTCGGTCGTCCGCTCGCCATGCGGCAACTGGGCGCCGTCTGTGACGTCATGAATGCGGACGCTCAGCCCCGACAACGGCTGCTCGCGTAAGCTGAGAACGACGGTGTCGCCGTTCGCCAACCGGGGTAGAGCGACGTTCGTATCCGACGCCGTTCGCCCCAACTCGAGCGATGCGCGGAGCGGACGACGTCCGGGGATGAGTGCCAGAATGACGAGCCGCACGTGGCTCGCAGGGTGCGCCTCCAGGGAACCACCGGAAACCCCGATGCGATGCTCGAACCAGCCGTCGGCGTCGGTCGTGACGCGTCGGTTTGCGATGAACGTCGCCTTGTGCTCCAAAGGCGAATGCGAGTAGACGGTCGCCCCCCGATTGCGAGCGCTATCGGCAGAGATATCCTCCTCCACGCGCACGCTCTGAAAGCGAACCGACACTCCGGCGATGGGCTCACCTCGCTCGTCGACGATGCGACCTCGGCCCCAGAGTCCGGCAATATCGACGTGGGTGCGGTCCTTCCGCCTGACGGTCGGAGTCGGTGGCTGCACGTGTCGCCGACTCCGCAGTCGCGAGTCGACCCCGGTCGGCTCGGGGTCCGCGCCTGCCGTCTCCGGGCTGACGCCGTGGGCGGAAGGAGGCCGCCCCGCAGGAACGCGCGGTTCGCCGTCGAAGTCGGCATCGAACGAACTCAGAACACGTGGCACACCGGCGACAACCGCCGCCAGCAGAGCAAGCACCACAACTCCGAGGGCGATCCTCCGTCTCGTCATGGCGTAATCCTAGCCGAGCAGCGGGAGGGCTCTCGCGATCGGACTACCCAACGGCTCGACTGCACTCCGGATTCGCGACCGCGTGTCAACCGCGTGCGTCATGCCAAGCCAGGCTCGTCCGCCCGCTCCGCGAAGTGACCGTCGGAGCGCCCGAAGGTCCCACGCCATGAAGACGCCATCTACGAGACGCGGGCCGGTTCGATGCTCTGTAGCTCGGCTGCGTGGTCGGAACGAAGAGCTCTCCATAGGTCCACCGCCTGCTGGAGATTCAGCCAGAATGCCGGCTCTGTCCCGGTGAAACGTGCCAGCCGCTAGGCTGTGCCCGGATTGCCCGAGCGCTTGCAGAAGACGCGACAACTACCCTGACACCGGGGGCGCGCTGCCACCGTCCTGGGTTGAGGTCGGCGACGAGCACGTGGCACTAAGCGAAGTCCGCGAGTCGGCGGAGGATCGCGGTCAGCGCGCCGGCGTGGCGGGCGGACCGAAGCGTGCCTTCGCAGAAGCGCTCCTTGCGCACGTAGGTGGTGATCAGCTTGCGCAGCGTGTCGATCGTTGCGGCGTGTAGGGCCGACGGGTCTTTGTGCAGCCGCTGCGCCTCGTCTTGCCACGCGGGCCAGTCGAAATCGTAGACCCATTTGTGTGCGTACGCGCGTTCCACGAATTCGTTCTCGACGCGGTCCGAGAGCATGTGCGGCAGCGTGAGCACTCCGTCGTCTCCCGGCGGTGGTTCGTGCCACCGGTCGGTCGTGGGGCTCGCCATCTCCGGGAGGAGTTCGGCCAGTGCGGCGATAGCCTCGGGACGGGGCGTCCAGTCAGGTTCCTTCTGCGTCATCGAGTGATGCTACGTGTCAGACCGCGCCATGTCATACCGAGCCAGACTCAACTCGTCGGTTTGGACACTCCGCTTCTCGTCAGGCTCGTCGGCCCGCTGCGCGAAGTGCCCGCTGGAAGCCGCGATCGTCCCGCACCATGACGACCCGTCTGGCGCGCCTCGCGCACGCCGGGTGACGCGGGCTACCCCGTGTGCTTTCTCCGCCTCGTACCACCGTTGGTAGCCTCAGAAGCGGTTCGGACGAGCCACTCCTGATGTCACATAGTGGCAGTTTGTGATACACTCCGGAGATGGCAACGCGCACCTCCCTGAACGTCTCGCTGAGCCCCGAACTCGCGGGCTACGTTCGCTCCTGCGTCGAGTCCGGCAACTACCTCACCGCGAGCGAAGTCGTGCGGGAGTCGTTGCGACTCCTGCAGCAGCAGCACGCCGAGGGTCGCCTGGTCATCGAAGAGGTTCGCGAAAGGGTCGAGGCCGCGTACCGCGCCTCACTGGAAGACGAGATCGTGGACAGCGACGTCGTCCTTCAGCGTGTTCGTCTCAGCCTGGAGGCACGGAGGGAAACGCAGACACTGCCACCCGGGTGAGTCGCGCTCGGCTTTCATCGCTCGCCGCACGCGAGTTCGTGCGCTGCGTGGATCGGATCGCGGACGCCAATGCCGACGCTGCGTTGGCCTGGGTAGATGCTGTTGAGGCCGCGCTCGCGCGCATCGCGTCATTCCCCGCATTGGGTCATCGGCGAGAGGATCTGACGGAAAGAGAGATCCGCTTCTATCGCGTCTCGTCTCACCTGCTCGTGTACCGCACGGACACAGATCCACCGATCGTCATCGACATCATCCACTCCGCTCGCGACGTCTCGGCGCGACTGCGGGCAACGGAGTGACGCCGGAACGCCCACAACTGCGACGTCGGGCGACGGACGCCACCCGGGTGCGGGCCAGCGCCTCATGGGCAACGGGCGGGAGTCTGCCGAGAGGGGCTCCGCCGACGGGAGGTCACGTTCATCGTCGCGACGAAGCGCGGGGCGAGCGCCGCGCACCAGCGCGACGCAACCCCGGACTATCTCCCGCCGCCACCGCACGTTGAGCTTGGCCCGGGCGTGATTTGGCACCGCAGATGCCAGATTGGGGCGCAAAGTGGCAGTGCCATATCGAGTCAGGCTCGTCGGCTCGCTCCGCGAGGGCCCGCTGGAAGCCGCGACCGCCCCGCGCCATGGCAACGCGTCTCACGCGCCCTCGCGAGTGGCGTGCGACGCGTGTTGCCCCAGCGACCCCCGTCCACGAGTAGAGTCTTGGGCGCCGTCGCGAGCCGCGACGGCGCGGTTGACAGGCTGAGGAACTTGGTCGAAATTGGCGTGTTGAGACCGACGAATCGAGCCCGGCGCAGAATGCCGATGTCCTAGTCCGAGACGCTCAGGTGCAGGATGAACCGGCCCTTCGGTCCTTCGAAGGCGAGCTCATCCCACGCGCACGCGTAGAAGGAGCTCTCAGTCCTCACGTGCACGATCCAGACGCTCGTGGCGCACGTGGCGGCTGCAATGCGTTCCAACAACCGGTCGATGATGCGCTCGCGCCCGCGGTCATTGCTGACCTCGAAGTCCGAGTTCGTGTCGTCCAGTCTGGGCCCGTGCGGGTCCTGGAACTCGAACAGCCAGCGTTCGAACATGGACTTTGCCGCTCGCCCCGCGTCATCTACCGGTTCGACCGTTACGCGCGCGGCCTTGTCGCGGACCCAGAGCTTGATTGCATCGACGATTGAGCCGTCCGGTGAAAGTCGGTCGATCTCGAACGTGTACCCGTGGTTCGTCTTGCCGTTCAGATCCGCGAACGCCTCCAGGTATCCGCGCAACTCGCCGAACCTCACGTCTGCGTCTGATGTCATCGGGCTCCTCGTTGGTCGTGGCTCCGGTCCATCACATCGCGCGGGGCTCGATTCGGCAATTCGAGCGCTCTACTCTCGACCAGGCCTGTCGGCGAGTCAACCGCCTCGTCGCGGTTCGTCAATCGCGTCGAAGTGGCACCACCAATACGCGGCAGCCCGTCGTGAATGTCACCGCGACCGTGTGCGAGCCGTCTGCCGTCACGACGCACCAGCGCTCGACGCGACCGAGGCTCACGAACGGCTGGATGCTGACGCGCAGATCGCGGAGTCAGTAGTACTGATAGTGCGGGCTGGTGAGGAGGGCTAGGGCGGCGGTGCGCCAGGTGGAGCCGGGGTCGGCCAGGATTGTGAGGAAGGCGGAGAGTTCGTCGGGGGTGGGGTCGCGGCCGAGGAAGCGGCGGAAGACTTCGGTGACCTGGGCGCCGGTGACGGAGCCGGAGTCGCTGGTTTGGCCGGAGGCGGCGGCGTCGGCGGTGCGGAGGGGGAGGACGGCGCCGGAGTCGAGCATCACCTTGGCGAGGACGCCGCGGAGGGGGGCCGGGTCGGTGAGGGCCTGGAGCGCGTTGCGCATGTTGCGGAACTCCTGGAGCGCCGGGGCGCGGCCGAGGAGGTCGACGAAGAGGCCGCGGATGAACTGGTGGTCGTCCTTTGCGCGGGCGGGGCGGTCGGGGCTGGTGTAGCGCTCCGAGGTGAGCCATTCGCGTATGAGGGGCTTGAGTTCGCCGGCGTCGAGGGCGAGGCGACCGGCGGCGCGCGCGTGCTCTTCGTCGGGAAGGGCCTGGCCGAGGTAGCGGACTTCCATGCGCCGCGTGAACTGGTCGACGTAGTCGGGCTGGGAGAGGGCGATCTTGACGACGTCGCTCTGGTTCTTGCCGAGGGTCTTGAAGATGCGCGTCTTCTCGCCGTCGTACATGCGCTTGGCTTCCTTGAGCAGCTTGAGTTCGCTCTGGACCTCGATGCCGAGGAACTGCTCGAGGATGACGGTGACGTACGTGTCGTTGCCGGGGTTGCGCGAGTTGAATTCGGCGGAGAGGGCGAAGTCGCGGTGCGCGTCGAAGAACGTGGCGTCACCATCGCGCATCTTCCGCGGCACCTCGGCGAGTCGATCGCTGACGGGGCGAAAGCGGTCGATCAGGAGGAAGAAGAACGCCTCTTCGTTGAACCAATGCTCCCAGGCTTCGAGTGAGCCGAGGAGTTGATCGACGCGCGCCGGAAAGGGCTTCGCCGCGATGCGTGCGAGTTCCTCGTCGGTGGGGCTGCGTCCGAGGACGTCGAAGTAGAGGGCGCGGGTGAGACGGCGATCGGCGCTGGGGATGCGTTCGACGCGCGCGACGGTGTCGCCGTCGCCTTCCGTGCGTTCGGTCGGACGCACAGCGGCGAAGCGCACGAGCACGGGCCATCCGGAGAGTTTCGCGTCGCGCGGTCGGCAGCGCAGCAGCCACGGCCCGTCGCGATCGGGCGCGAGTGTCGTCTTCGCGCCGTGCTTCGTGGAGAGGCGCGCCTCCGCCCCGAGCGGCGCCTCGACGATCTCCCACTCGATACTGACGTCGTCTCCGTCGGGGTCGAATGAGAGCGACGCGTCGAATGTGATCTCGGTCCCACGTGTGACGTTCTGCTGCCAGGGCGCGAGTACCGCGACGGGCGGCTTCTGTCTCTTCGTCGCGCCGAATACCCACTGAACGAGCGGACCCTTCGGATCGAGGAGCGCTGCGTCGAAGTCGCTGCCGTCGGCCTTCCCTCCGTCGTGGTCGATGCCGCCGTTCGCGAGGGGGACGAGCTTGAGCAGGAGCAGGCTGCGTTCGGGGGCGGGCGCGTGGACGAGGCCGGTGACGTTCTCGTAGTTGGCCTGAACGATCGCCTCGTCCCACGTGCCGTCGACTTCGGGTGGGAGGAGGCGGTGCTTCGAACGATTGTCGGGATCGCCCGCGTCGTGGCAACCGATGCACTCGCGTTCGAGGATCGGCAGGACCTCGTCGCGGAAGAGCTGCGGATCGTGGACGACGTCACGACGCATCGCGCCGCCGTTCATGGGGTCGGGCGACATCGGGTCGGGCGACATCTTGTCCTGCGCGAAGAGGACAGTCGGGATCAGCACGGCCAGAGTGACGGCCGAGCTTGTGGCGAGGAGGATGCGCAATGAGATCACGGTCACGATCCTACCGCCGCGCGGTGAGTGTGCGACGCCTCGCTTGTGCGCCAGCCTCGGGAGACCGCGTGCGCTGGCCACGAATGGGAAGAGGCGGGAGGTCCACCTGGAACCTCCCGCCTCGAGAAATGCTGACGAGGTCAGCTACTTCTTCTTGCGTGCAGTCTTCTTCGCAGCCTTCTTCTTCGCAGGCTTGCGTGTCGCCTTCTTAGCAGCCTTCTTCTTGGCAGGCTTGCGCGTTGCCTTCTTGGCTGCCTTCTTCTTGGCGGGCTTGCGCGTCGCCTTCTTAGCAGCCTTCTTCTTGGCAGGCTTACGCGTTGCCTTCTTGGCTGCCTTCTTCTTCTTGGCGGGCTTACGCGTCGCCTTCTTAGCGGCCTTCTTCTTGGCAGGCTTGCGCGTTGCCTTCTTGGCTGCCTTCTTCTTGGCGGGCTTGCGCGTCGCCTTCTTAGCAGCCTTCTTCTTGGCAGGCTTGCGCGTTGCCTTCTTGGCTGCCTTCTTCTTCTTGGCGGGCTTACGCGTCGCCTTCTTAGCAGCCTTCTTCTTGGCAGGCTTGCGCGTTGCCTTCTTGGCTGCTTTCTTCTTCTTGGCGGGCTTGCGCGTCGCCTTCTTCGCAGCCTTCTTCTTAGCCGGCTTGCGGGTCGCCTTCTTGGCGGCCTTCTTTGCTGCCTTCTTCGCGGCCATCTGAAAACCCTCCTGATGGTCGTAATGAAAATGGCGGCACGGCCGCGTGCCGCTCGTTCACTCAGTTCATCGACCGAGCTGACGGCTTACTTCGGCAGGGACGCACCGAAACTTCAACCCGTCTTCACGTCGATCGTGTTTGCGGAACACGCCGCAGTGATCCATGCGGCGTAGGCTGGGTGCACCGATGACGTGTCGAGCGCCACGATCTCTGGCACGTCGTAGGGGTGGAGTTCGGCGACCCGTTGCATGAGCTGCGACAGCGCTTGCGTACTGGTCTTGATGACCAACAATGACTCGCGGTCGCGGTGTACTTCACCTTGCCATCGGTAGACGGACGTGATGCCGGGGAGGATGTTCACACACGCGGCCACGCGCTCTTCGATCAGCTTGGAAGCCAGCGTTTCCGCGGCCTCCGGAGTGATCGTGGTCAGAACGACGTGCATGGCGTTCTCCTTCACGTCCTGCGACTCTCATCGCTGAGCCGACAGGTTAGCGCATCGCGGGTACGCGCTGCTCACTCCGTTGTTACATGGTCGGCATGCGCGCGAGAAATGCGCGCAGTCGGTCGCTCGTCGGCGTGCGCAGAAGTGGCTGCGTCGCGCCCTCTGCAATGATGCGTCCGTGCTCCATGAAAACGGTGCGCGACGACACGTCGGCAGCGAATGAGATTTCGTGTGTGACGATCACCATTGTCGTTCCGTCGGCTGCGATTTCGCGGATGACGCCGAGAACTTCGCCCACCGTTTCGGGGTCCAATGCACTCGTTGGTTCGTCGAAGAGAAGCGCGTCTGGGCGCATCGCAAGAGCGCGCGCAATCGCCACGCGTTGCTGCTGTCCACCGGAGAGTTCGCCGGGTCGCGCGGACGCCTTGTCGGCGAGTCCGACGCGGTCGAGTAGCTCACGCGCGTGACGCGTTGCAGTCGCGCGGTCTTCGGTGCAAACGACTGTCGGTGCGAGCGTCAGGTTGTCGAGTACGGAGATGTGCGGGAAGAGGTGGAACGCCTGGAACACCATGCCGACGCGGCGGCGCAGTGCGTCGATGTCGGGCGCGCCGACGCGCAGCGGAGCACCGCCCACGCGCACCGAACCCGCGTCCGGAACCTCGAGACCGTTCAAGCAACGCAACAACGTCGACTTGCCGCCGCCCGAAGGGCCGATGACGGTGATGACCTCACCCTTGTGCACGGTGAGGTCCACGCCGTCGAGAGCGACGACGTCGCCCCAACGCTTCGCGAGCCCGCGCGCTTGCAGGATTACGTCGTTCTGCGTGGAGACGCTCACAGTCGCGCCACCGGCAACGCCTCCTCGCCCGCGAGGCGGCGCTCCATGCGGCGTGTGAGGAGCGTGAGCGGCAGCGTCACGACGAGATAGAGCGCTGCGAGGCAGATGAACGCCGCCCACGTCTCGTACTCCCGCGCTTGCAGGTTCTTCGCGTGATACGTGATCTCCGCGACGCCGATGATCGAGAGCAACGAGCTCTCCTTGACGATCGAGACGGCTTCGCCCGTCAACGGAGGGAGCAGTCGCCGCGCGCACTGCGGGAGCACGACGTGGCGCAACGCCTGCGCGTGACTGAGGCCGAGCGAGCGCGCCGCCTCCCACTGCCCGCGGTCGATCGATTCGATGGCGCCGCGCACGACTTCCGCGATGTACGCCCCGCCGAAGACGCCGAGACCGATCGCGCCGACGATTGCGGCTTCGCGCGGGCCGAAGAGACCGTGAAGTTGCAGCGCCTGCGCGATGCACCAGTACCAGAGGTAGAGCTGCACGAGAAACGGTGTGCCGCGCACGACCTCGACGTATGTGCGTCCGATCTGATCGAGCGCGACGGAACGCGACACCCGGAAGAGCGCTGCGATTACGCCGAGAATGAGGCCGATCCCCACAGCACCGGACGAGATGACGACTGTCAGGCCGAGGCCGGTGAGGAAGAGATCGCGGCGCTCCCACGCGAGCGCCCAGCGGATCTCTCCCGGTGCGAGGGAGATGACGATCGCGAGCGCAGCGATGATCGCCATGACGACAGCGCCGCGGACGAGTCGCTCTCTCTGGGCGGTCACGCGCTCACTCCTCGGTCGCGCGGAAGCGCTCCGCATCGCCAAGCCACTTCGCGAGCAGCTCGTCGACCTTGCCGCCCGGTCGGGTTTCGGCGGCGAGGAACGCGTCGAGTGCGGGCGCAAGTTCTGAGCCCAGCGGCAATGCGACTGCGTAGAGCTCGATCCCGAGTTCCGTGTCGATGATGCGCGTCGTCTCGGGATGCTGCGCGTGCAGGTTCACGATCGAGACCATGTCGTAGACGAGCGCGTGCGCGCGTCCGGCAGCGACCTCGGCGGCGGCGTCCACTTCACGGTCGTAGACGCGGATCTGCGCGTTCGGAAATCGTGTCTCCGCCTTCTCTTCTCCCGTCGTCTTGCGCTGCACCGCGATCACAACGTCATCGCCCTCGAGTGCCTCGAGGCCCGCAGCGTCCGCCACGCGCTGCGTCGAGACGAGCACACCCGTCGCCACGCGGGCGTAGGGACGCGAGAAGAGCACCACGTGCGCGCGCTCCTTCGTCCGGCTCATCCCGGAGGCGATGGCGTCGATGCGCCCCGCCTGCAGGTCCGGGATCAATGCCGAGAAGTCCCGGCTACTGAAGGTGACCTCGCGGTTGATGTGCGCGCCGAACGCCCGCATGAGGTCGATGTCGAAGCCCTCGAGCGATCCGTCGGTTGCGACCGACTCGAAGGGCGGGAAGGCGGCCTCGGTGCCCACGACGAGCGCATCGCTTCCGGCGGACTTTGTGCAGGCGGCAAGGCAGACGAGGGCGAGCAGGAGCGTGACAATGCGGCGCATGGCCGACAGCCTAACGCGACGCCCGGTCCGAAGCCCCCGCCGAGCGAACAACAGAGGCCGTGGCGTGCCCGAAATCGCGTGCCTGGCTCAATGTTCTCGGCGCGATACCGGGTCTCACCCTCGTCAGCCCGGATCGCCGCGCTGAAGAATCTGAGCCTGGCACGACGTTTCGGGCAGCGAAGAGCGTGCTCCAACTGCCGCTCTTCCGGACGGTCTCCTGCACGGAGCCCCCGGCCCGCGACTCCCGGAGCCGCCCCCTACAGTCGCCCCCTCGGCAGTGCCGATCCTCTAATGCGCACGGAACGGCCGGGCCGTCCCTCGGTGCCGAGCGCAGGAGAAGACTGATGAAGAAGATGCTGATCGCCCTCGCCGTCGTCGCCCTGTTCTCGACGACCGGTTGCTACACGTCGCGCCGGGTGGCCGGCGATGACCTCGTCGGTGGCCCGACGAATGCCTATCTGTGGGTCACTGTGCCTGCCGATATCCTGATGTCGCCCTACCAGATCCCGAAGTGGATGATGGACGAGGACGACACGTGGAATCCGTGGGACTTCGATGAGATCCGCGACGAGTACGACTACGAGGCCAGCTACGCTGACATGTAGTCGCCAAGCGACTCGTTCTGGCCGGTCCCATGGAGTGCGTTCCGTGCGACCGGCTTTTTCGACATCTGCACGGGATCCGCACGGATCTCGAAAGCGCCACTTTGTCGGCGCGCCTCTTACTCCCTAAGTCCTTTGAAGACAAAGGCATAACGCTTTATCGGCGTACGGTCGGCACAAGGTCATTTAGCCCTTCCCGCTGAGTTTTCTGGCGGTAGTCGGTGTCTCGACGTACGCTCCGCGACTTTATGGCCGAAAGGCGGACGAAAGTCCTCCCCGACGCCAACCGGAGACGGGGCGGCGGAGCCTCTCTCAAGCGATGTGTCAGCCTTCAATGAAGACACCCGACGATCGGGCGGGAGCAACGTGGCTTCGCTACACTCATCTGGGCGTTCAGTACTGCCTGACCTTGCTACTCTTCGTATTCGCGGGGTGGTGGGCAGATCAGAGACTGGGGTGCGAACCCTGGCTGACGATCGTGGGTGCACTGCTGGGGTTCGGCGTGGCGACGTATCTGATCGTCCGGCAGGCCCAGCGGATCTGAAGCCGACCGCGCTGGCGCCGGCTGCGAAGGGCTTGGCCGCCGAGAGCCTGGCCGCCAACGAGAGTGTTGCCGCCAAGCGTGTCGTTGCCGCACCCGAGATCAGCGGCGCTACGAAGGTCGCCGGTGGCCTCGGCCTCGCCGCGATCTTCGGGACAGTCCTCTGGGGGCTGGTCGCGCTCTTGGGCTTCAACGCCGTGACGATGTCCGGGGTCTACACCGGTACGTTCTTCGGCCTCATCTCGCTCGTTGTCGAGATGGCCGTGATCGGGCGTTCGCTGCGGACGTTCGAGGACGACGGAATGAAGGCGACGTTGCGCGCTTTCATCCTTCGCCTGGTCCTCGTCGGGAGCATCGGGACCTGGTTCGCTCGCGCTGACAGCGGCACGAGCGCTGCCGCGTACTGCCTCACGTACTGCGCGACGTTCTTCGTCTACATGTGCTGGCTCACGTGGCGGACGTACCATCAGCCCGTGCAGTATCAGGGGCAGCGTGAGCGCGCTCGGCGCGAGTCGCACGAGGCGCCTGCGCGCCTCGAGACTGTCGGAGGCGCAGCCTGATGCTGACTCTTCTCGCCGCTGACAGTCCCTACGAGCACACGTGGAACTCGTGGACGCTCCACTTCTACAACTGGGACATCGACCTGCGTGCTGTGCCGGGTTTTCACGACCTAGGCGTCTCGAAGTTCGTGCTCATGATGCTCAGCGCAGCCGTCGCGTTGCTGGTGCTGGGGATGTGGGCCGGTGCTGAGGCGCGCCGGGCGCACGCCGAGGGCCGCATCCCGCGCGGCCCGGCGCATGTCGTCGAGGTCTTCGTTCAGTACATCCGCGACGACATGATGGCGCCGAATATGCCGCACCATCACAGGAAGCCGTTCCTGATCGCGGTGTTCTGCACCAACTTCTTCTTCATCCTCTTCTGCAATCTGATCGGTCTTCTCCCGCAGCCCTTCGGCGCCACGGCGACGGGCTCGCCGTGGGTCACCGGCGCGCTCGCTTTCGGCGGCACGCTGATGCTCATCTTCGGTGCAGGTATCTACGAGCACGGCGTTCTCGGCTACGTGGCGCACCTTGCGCCGCCGTCGCCGTTTCCTGTGCGCTGGTTCGTGCTCTTGCCCATCGAGTTCATCGGGCAATTCGTGAAGCCCTTCGCGTTGATGATCCGCCTCGCGGCCAACATGACCGCTGGCCACATCATCCTCGCCGTACTCGGCGGCTTCCTGACCCTGTCGATGGGTTGGGGCACCGCGGTCATGGTGAAGGGCGCGAGCGCCTTTGGCTTCTTCGCGATCACGGGCTTCGAGATCGCGATCGCCTTCATCCAGGCCTACATCTTCACAACGTTGAGCATCGTGTTCGTGGGGGCTTCGCTCTCCCACGAGCACTAGGCCACACACAGTTAATTCAAGTTCAAAGCTTCGAGAGGTCGGGCTCGCATCAGGCGGGCCCCAACACATAAGAGGTGTTCCGATGGATCCGACTCAAGCAGCAGTTGTCGCGGCAAGCAGTGGTGCAGGCATGATGGCCTGGGGTTTCGTGGGCGCGTCGATGGGTGCGGCAATTGCCGCCGTCGCCGCCGCCATGGGCATTGGCAAGATCTCTGCCGCCGCGTGTGAGTCGATCGCTCGCCAGCCTGAGGCTGCCGGCGACATCAAGGGCAACACGATCCTGACCGCCGCCTTCATCGAGGGCGTCTGCCTCTTCGCGTGCGTCATTGCACTGCTCGTCAACTTCGGTGTGGTCGACGCGATCACGTTGATGACCGGCAAGGCTGGCTAGTTACCGCGCCGGCTAGTCGTCGCCCTGGGCGGCTGACAAGCCAGCTGAACACCTCCGAAGCTCCGGTCGCCGGGACTCTGCGTCCCGGCGGCCATCGGAGGGGGTGACCTGAGTGGATGTGCGTGGGCCGTGTGAGCCCGCGCGAATGTCGAGGAGCGAGCGGATGCTGTACCTCTTGGCCGTCGAAGAAGGCGGACACGGTGGCGGACACGGGATCGACCCGATGGAAGCCGCGAACCCTGCGAACTGGCAGTCCGGCGTGTGGGCTCTGGGAATCTTCCTGGTGCTCGTGGTCGTGCTGAAGAAGTTCGCGTGGGGGCCCATCGTGGCCGGCCTGGACGCGCGCGAAGAGCGCATCAACGCGAGCCTTGAGAAGGCTGCGGAGATTGAAGAGGCAACGCGGAAGCTGGCGGAGACGAACCAGCAGCTGCTCGACGAGGCCCGGCGCGAGGCGCAGGGCATTATCGCCGAATCACGTGACGCTGCCGCCGCCGCCGCGAACGAGATCAGTGCGAAGGCGCAGGCCGAGATCGAGGCGCAGCGCGATCGCGTGAAGCGCGAGCTCGCTCTCGAGGCCGAGAAGGTCAAGGCCGATCTGCGCGCCGGTGCCGTGGAGCTGACACTCATGGCGGCCGGGAAGCTGATCGGGAAGTCGTTGACCGCCGAGGACCAGCGGCGTCTCGCCGAAGAGGCCCTCGCCGACGCCGAGTCGGTGGCGAGAAACTAAGCCGTGGCAAACCCCAGCCACACGATCGCTCGCGTCTACGCACAGGCGCTCTACGAGGTCGCCGAGGAGCAGGGCTCGGTCGGCGTCGTGCACGATGAGTTGCGCGCTCTCGCCGGATTGGCCTGGCAAGAGGGCAACGAGGACATTCGCGACTTCTTCCTCTCGCCGCGCATCGATCGCGATACGAAGTGGAAGTTGTTGGGCGACGCACTCGCAGAGCATCTCTCCCGTCCGGTACTCGGCTTGCTCAAGGTCCTGATCTTCAAGGGCCGCGAGGCGACGCTGGACAACATCGCCGACCATTTCGACAGGTTCCAGGATCTGGCGGAGAACCGCATCCACGCGCACGTCACGGTGGCGTCGCCGATGGACGACGCGCTCAGGGCGGACCTGACGGCGCGCCTCGAGGCGGAGAGCGGCAAGGTCGTGCGCATGCACGAGCGCGTCGATCCCTCGATCATCGGCGGCGCGTCCATTCGCGTCGGTGACCGTGTGATCGACCGCACTCTGCGGACCAAGCTGGCAGCGCTGCGCGAGCACCTGCTGGAGACGGCGAACTAGCGACGGCAACGAGCGATTGACGACGAGCGAGCTTATAGCGACGAAGCGCGCGCCGGGGTTTCCCGGCCGACGCACACGAGCGGAGAACGGCAAGTGAGCATTCGACCCGACGAAATCACCTCGGTCCTGAAGCAGGCGATCGCTGGCTTCGACGTCGACCTTTCGATGGAAGAGGTCGGCACGGTGCTGGAGGTGGGAGACGGTATCTCCCGCGTCTTCGGTCTCGAGGGAGTGATGGCCAACGAGATGGTCCAGTTCGAGAACGGCGCCTACGGAATGGCGCTGAACCTCGAAGAGGACTCGGTCGGCATCGTCATCCTCGGCGACTACCTGAAGATCGAGGAAGGCCAGTCGGTCAAGCGCACCGGTCGCGTGCTCAGCGTGCCCGCCGGGCAGGCGCTGATCGGCCGCGTCGTCAACCCGCTCGGCGAGCCGATCGACGGCAAGGGCCCGATCGCGACGACCGAATTCATGCCGCTCGAAGGCGCTTCTCCCGGCATCGCGGACCGCCAGTCGGTCTTCGAGCCGCTCATGACCGGCATCAAGGCCGTGGATGCGATGATCCCCGTCGGCCGTGGTCAGCGCGAGTTGATCATCGGTGACCGCGAGACCGGCAAGACGTCGGTCGCGATCGACGCGATCATCAACCAGAAGGGCAAGGGCGTCATCTGCGTCTACGTCGCCATCGGCCAGAAGGCCTCGACGGTGGCGGGTGTGGTGGAGCGCCTGCGCGAGTACGGCGCGATGGACTACACCATCGTCGTCTCCGCGACCGCGAACGACCCTGCGCCGACGCAGTACATCGCGCCGTACGCCGGCACGGCGATGGCCGAGTACTTCATGTACAACCACTACAAGGTTGACGAAAACGGCAACCCAGAGACCGACGAGAGCGGCAACTTCGTCCCCGGCGAACTCGCCTTCGACGGCGAAGACCACCTCGGCCGCAAGAAGCTCGCTGCAGGTTCGGCCCGCGGGCTCGCGACACTGTGTGTGTACGACGACCTCAGCAAACAGGCCGTCGCCTATCGTCAGCTCTCGCTCCTCCTGCGCCGCCCGCCGGGCCGCGAGGCGTTCCCCGGCGACGTGTTCTACTGCCACAGCCGCTTGCTGGAGCGTTCGGCGAAGCTCTCCGATGCGAAGGGCGCCGGTTCGTTGACCGCACTGCCCGTCATCGAGACGCAGGCGGGCGACGTGTCGGCCTACATCCCGACGAACGTGATCTCGATCACCGATGGTCAGATCTACCTTGAGCCGGACCTCTTCTACGCCGGTGTGCGGCCCGCCATCAACGTGGGCATCTCGGTGTCGCGCGTGGGCGGCAACGCCCAGACGCACGCGATGAAGAAGGTCGCCGGTCAGTTGCGCCTGGACCTCGCGCAGTATCGCGAGCTCGAAGCCTTCGCGCAGTTCGCATCGGACCTCGATCAGGCCACGCAGAACCAGCTCGCGCGCGGTGTGCGCAACGTCGAGCTCCTGAAGCAGGGCCTCTTCCACCCGAAGCCTGTCGAGGAGCAGGTCATGGCCATCTTCGCGATGGGCGAGGGCTACTTCGACGACGTCGCGGTCGATCGGGTCCTCGAGGCCGAGACCGGGATGATCGAGTACCTCCGCACGCACTCCAGCGGCGCCCTCCGCATCTTGGGCGACAACCCGAAGCTCACCGACGAGGCGAAGGCCGCGCTCCACGAGGGTCTCAAGGCCTTCAAGAGTCAGTGGTCCGCAACGTCCGGATCGGGCGCATAGGTAGCGGGGAGAGACGGCCGTGGCCCAGAACTCCAAGGCGATCCGCAAGCGCATCAAGAGTGTCGCTTCGACGAAGAAGATCACGCGCACCATGGAAATGGTCGCGACTTCGAAGTTGCAGCGCATCCAGGGGCGTGTGCTCCAGTCGCGTCCCTACATGGCGGCGATGAAGAGCCTGATGGAGAAGATCTCCGGATCGGTCGAGAGCATCGGTCTCTTGTCGCCGCTCTTCGAGCGTCGTACGCCGACGAAGCGGGTCCTGGTGTTCGTGATCACGGCCAACCGCGGTCTCTGCGGCGGCTTCACCTCGAACATCGTCAAGATGTGCCGCGATCACCTCGATGCGCTCCGCGAAGAAGGCATCGAGCCGACGCTGTGGGTGGCCGGCAAGAAGGGCGTCTCGCAGTTGAAGTTCCGCGGTGTGGACATCGACGAGTCGCGTACCGATCTCACGGACAACCCGACGTTTGCCGAGGCCGAGAGTATCGCGGCGCCCATGCTGGCGGCGTTCCTCGACCACACGGTCGATCGCGTCGACGTCGTCTATGCCGACTTCAAGTCGGTCGGCAGCCAGCCGCCGACGGCGACCACGCTCTTGCCGGTCGGCGACACCGGCTCGGAAGACGGCGACGAGTCCGGATCCGAAGACGAACACGGCGCCGGTGCCGACCAATTCATCTACGAGCCGTCGGCCGCTGAGATCCTGGCCGAGCTCGGTCCGGTGTACGTGAAGAACCTGATGTATCGGATGTTGCTCTCCTCTGTGGCCAGCGAGCAGATCGCACGTCGCGTCGCGATGAAGAACGCGACGGATGCGGCCGGTGACATGGAGAAGAACCTCACCCGTGACTACAACAAGGCGCGCCAGGCAGCGATCACGCAAGAGATTGCTGAGATCGTCGGCGGCGTCGAGGCGATGAAGTAAAGCAAACGACCAGTCTCGCGCCCTCTCTCCGATCGCGGAGGTCGGGCGCCTGGTACGCAGAGGATTGAGAAATGGCGACGCTGACAAACGGCAAGGTGGTGCAGGTCATCGGACCGGTGCTCGACGTGGAATTCGCGTCGGGTGAACTGCCGGAGATCTACTTCGCACTCCGCATCGACAACGACGACGGCACGGTCCCCATCCACCTGACCGCCGAGGTGCAGCAGCACATCGGTCGCAACCAGGTGCGTGCGGTGGCGATGTCGGCGACCGATGGCGTCGTGCGCGGCATGACCGTTGCGAACACGGGCGGACCGATCACCGTTCCCGTCGGTGACGGTTGTCTGGGCCGCGTGTTCAATCTCCTCGGCGAGCCAGTGGACTACCAGGGTCCGCTGCCCGAGGGGATGGAGCGGCGCCCGATTCACGCGCCGGCGCCGAAGTTCGAGAACCTCTCGACGAAGACCGAGCTCTTCGAGACGGGCATCAAGGTCGTCGACCTGCTCGCGCCCTACGCCAAGGGCGGCAAGACCGGCCTCTTCGGCGGTGCTGGCGTCGGCAAGACGGTCGTCATCATGGAGCTCATCAACAACATCGCGAAGCAGCACGGCGGTTACTCCGTGTTCTGCGGTGTGGGTGAGCGTACCCGCGAGGGCAACGACCTGTGGGTCGAGATGACCGAGTCGGGCGTCATCGAGAAGACGGTGCTCTGCTACGGCCAGATGAACGAGCCGCCCGGAGCGCGTCTGCGCGTCGCCCTGTCCGGCCTGACGATGGCCGAGTACTTCCGCGACCAGACCGGTACTGACGTGCTGATGTTCGTTGACAACATCTTCCGCTTCTCGCAGGCCGGCTCCGAGGTGTCCGCACTTCTCGGCCGCATGCCGAGCGCCGTGGGCTACCAGCCGACGCTCTCGACCGAGATGGGCGCGCTCCAGGAGCGCATCACCTCGACCGACTACGGTTCGGTCACGTCAGTGCAGGCCATCTACGTGCCGGCCGACGACCTCACCGACCCGGCGCCCGCCACCGCGTTCAGCCACCTCGACGCGAAGACGGTGCTCAGCCGTCAGATCTCCGAGCTCGGCATCTACCCGGCCGTGGACCCGCTCGACTCGACGAGTCGCGTGCTCGATCCGCAGTACGTGGGCGAAGAGCACTACGCGGTCGCGCGTCAGGTGCAGTCGATCCTGCAGCGCTACAAGGACCTTCAGGACATCATCGCGATCCTCGGCATGGACGAGCTCTCCGAAGAGGACAAGGTCGTCGTGCAGCGCGCGCGCAAGATCCAGAAGTTCCTCTCGCAGCCGTTCTTCGTCGCCGAGGTCTTCACCGGCCTCAAGGGCGTCTACGTGAAGCTCGAGGACACGATCCGCAGCTTCAAGGCCGTTGCCGAGGGCGAGTACGATCACCTTCCCGAGAACGCCTTCTACATGGTCGGTTCCATCGAAGAGGCCGTCGCGAAGGCCGAGAAGATGAAGGCCGAGGGCTAGTCCTGTGAGCACCCTGACCTGCCGCATCGTCTCTCCGGAGCGCCCCCTCTTCGAGGGCGAGGTCGATCGCCTCGTCGCCCCCGGCGCGATGGGCGAACTCGGCATCTACCCGCTGCACGCACCGCTCATCTCGAAGCTCGGTCCGGGCGTCCTGCGTCTGCACCAGGGCAGCGACGTGAAGCGCATGGCGATCCGCGGCGGCTTCGTCGAGGTGAAGGACGACGACGTGATCCTGCTCGTGACCCACGCCGTCCTGCCCGAGGACGTGGACAAGCACACCGCTGAGCGCGATCTCGCGAACACCATCGAAGAACTGCAGCACCCGAGCACGCAGGAGCGCTTCGACGAGTTGCTCGAACAACGCACCTGGTTCGAAGTGTGCGTCCGCATGCACGCGTGATGGCCTGATCCGCGCGTAGCGCGGATGGGGGCATCACGCCGCTGTGTTGTGTTTGTGCCGACTCCGTCGGCACCCCTCACTTCGTTCGGGTGTTCGGCTTCGGTCGCGGCTCCGGCTGCTTCAACCGGGTCTGCGCTCGGAGTTCGTTGCCGCGCCTCGGGCCGTGACCACGCCGCGTGAGTTCGCGCGTCGCGAGGTCGGGTTTCGCAGGCGGAATCCGCTCCCTGCGCCTCACTGCGATGCTGTGTTGCGTTTGTGCCGACTCCGTCGTCACGCTCGCTCTCGCTCGCATGTTCGGCTCCCGTCGCGGCTCCGACTGCTTCAACCGGGGCTGCGATCGGAGTTCGTTGCCGCGCCTCGGGCCGTGACCACGTCGTGTGAGTTCGCGCGTCGCGAGATCGGGTTTCGCAGGCGGAATCCGCTCCCTGCGCCTCACTGCGATTGTCACGCTGAGTGCTGCGCACACAGCCCGCCAATCGCTTTGTTGTGTTGGTGCCGACTCCGTCGTCACGCTCGCTCTCGCTCGCATGTTCGGCTCCCGTCGCGGCTCCGACTGCTTCAACCGGGGCTGCGATCGGATGTCGTTGCCTCGCCTCGGGCGGTGACCACGTCGTGTGAGTTCGCGCGTCGCGAGATCGGGTTTCGCAGGCGGAATCCGCTCCCTGCGCCTCACTGCGATTGTCACGCTGAGTGCTGCGCACACAGCCCGCCAATCGCTTTCGTTCCCGGCGTTGTCGAGAGGGTGGGGCTGCCTTGCCGCCGAGCCTTCCTACCCCTCGCCGCGCGAAGAAATTGAGCCTGGCACGGCACTTCGAAGACCGCCCGCACCGTGCCTCCCTTCGCCCTCTTCAGCGCCACTCCTTCACAGACTGGCTCCCGATCGTCTCAGACGCTCACTGGAAGAGGTCCGTGAACGCTTCCGATGCGGTGCGACCAACGATCGTCACGTCGTCGTTTCCGACGTTGGACGGAAGCGAGGAAATCTGCGGGCGCCCGAGAACCACATGCAGCGAACCACTTCCGTCACCGTTTAGGTCTGTCAGCCCTGATCCCAGCAGCAGGTCCTGGCGTCCATCTCCGTTGAGATCGACCGCTCCGAGGAACCTGCCGATGAGGTCAGTCTCTGCGACGCCGGAGATGATCGCAGATGCGAGCGTTGCGCTGCGGCTGGCGATGTTGGGGCCACCCGCAAACACGAAGACGCCGCCCTGACCGGACAGCTGGCCCTCGTAGAGTGAGTCTGCGACGATCAGGTCCACGTTCCCGTCGCCGTTCACGTCCGCGAGAACGATCGAGTCTCCAAAAGTCGGGAGGACGCTCTGCGTGTCCGCCGTGAACACGAGATCGGCGGCGAGCCGCGTCGTCGAGCGCGCCGCCATCTGTGGTCCACCGAGGAAGCCCCACACGGACGGGACTCGCCGAGCCCGCAGCGGCTGTGCGAAGAAAAGGTCGCCGACGCCGTCACCGTTGAGATCGCCGACGGCGACTCTGCTACCGATTCTGTCGAAGGCCGCTACTCCGACGATGTTCGTGTCGGCATCGAGTCGCGATCCCGACGCCAACGATGCGCCGCCGAAGAATACTAGGACCTCGCCGAAGTCGGTTCCCGTGCCCGCGTTCCCCACGACGATGTCCGGGCGCCCATCGCCGGACACGTCACCGATCGCCAACTCCCCGGATATGTCACTAATCACGACCCCGGCACGCGAGACTCCGCCGGAACGCAGCGTTGCACCACCTTCGAACACATAGACGTCGCTAGTTGAGGTGACGACGATATCTACGTCCGGGCTGCCGAACACGTCGCCGATCGCCAGACTGCCTCCCAGACCCCCGTCGCCGGCGATGAGCACATCCGCGTCGCGGCTCACGTCGTTACTGCTGGAGAAACCTGCGCCGCCGAAGAACACGTACACCGCGCCTCCGCCCGCAACCCGTCGAGCGCCGATGACCAGATCATCCACGCCGTCGCCGTTCACGTCGCCCGTCTGGACGGCGACGCCGAATTGGTCGTTTCCGTCACCTGAGGTGAACACCGCGTCGGCGTCGCCGGACGTGCCGTCCTTCAAGCCTGGGCCTCCGAAGAACACGAACACGGAGCGGCCAGCGGACGTGTTGTTCCCGTCGACCGACGCGACCACGATGTCACCGAAGCCGTCGCCGTTCAGGTCGCCCGGTGGCGGTGGGGGCTTCGGGCCGAAGACCTGATAGACCGTGAAGTGGGAGACCGGGAAGGTGACGAGCCCGGCCGTGAGGTCGACAAGTATCCCGCTCCGCGGGATCTCGCGTACTCTCCCCCTGCCATCGCGTTCGAAGATGCGTACGAGGGACGCGTCGTCGAACAGACTGGCGTCGAAGGGCAACGTGATCGTTGCGTCCACGTCGAAGCGTGTCCCGGCGGGGCCGAAGAAGACCGCGGGACCTGCCGCACCGAGATCGGAGCTGATCCCTCTCGTGATCGATGGCGCCGTCGCAATGACGATCGGGGTCGGGAACGTGACAGCGCCTGCGGGTACGTCGATCGCAGCGCCGAGGAGCGAGAGCAAGGCCAGCCCCTCTGCGGTTACCGACCCGCCTTCGGGTAGAACGAATGCGCCGCGCGCGTCGGCGCCGGCGCGCACACCGATGTCCGCGTCGGTCAGCGAGAGCGAGCGTTTCTTCGCCTTCGGAGGCTTCACCTTCACGATCACATTGACGGAGCCGCCGTCGGTGGCGTCTCCCACGGCCAACACGAAGTCACCACTCGAAGAGATTGTGATCCTCTTCTCGACGTGAGAACGCGCGCCGCCGGTGGGCGGGGTGAAATCGAGTTCGCGACTGCCCGCGCCGCCGTCGACATGCCGCAGCACGGGTGTGGCGGAAGAGCCCTTCGCGGCCTTGGCCGAGAACGCGACCAGCGCCCCGCGATCGACGGCGAATGGCACGTCCTGATCTCCGCTGGTGGTGTCCACAGTCGCGGTGAACCCCTTGGGGCTCTTCCATTTCACCTTGAGCTGATAGTCGCCTACCGCAACGCCGTCGCCTGAGACGACGATCCGATATGTGCCGCTCGCGGGAATGTCGAGCTTCTTGAGCTTCGCCCCCCGCGCGGACTCCACCACGCGTCCGGCTGCGAGATCCAACCCTTCGCCGTCCAGAACGGACACGCGCACAGCAGGCGGCTTGGCGTCCTTCTTGCCTTTGGTCTCCTTGCCCCTGGCGATGACGGTCAGCGATGCCCCTCGCGGCATCTCCACCCGCAGCGTCTCGGTCTCATCTGCCGGGAAGAGAGAGCCCGCCACCACCGAGTTGTTCGGGATCGGGACATCGACATCGGCACGGGCGCCGACGATCGTCATGACGCTCAAGACACCAGCAAGGACCATCGGCTTGCACAACCTGTGCATGACATTCCCCCCTCAAGGCCCCAACGCTCGGCGCGAGACTTCCGATCGAAACTCAACGCGCTCGCGTGCGCAGGGCTCAGACGCCCGGGTGGCGGCGAGCTCCACATGCACGCACTCTACACGAGCATTCGGATACGTCTGCGTGCGTGTCCGATCGTTGCCGTCTCAGTCCATCCTCGAGGTCGCCGACTCTGGGCGCTCGCGTTGACGTACGCCGTACGACAGCTGTGGCTTGGTCAATCGCCCCTTCGAAGCCACGCCCCCCTTGGCGTCGATTCCGGGGCGCCGTCGCCCGTCAGGCGCGACGGCCGAAGGGGGATGGTCGCAATCACTGCGGTTCTGTGAAGCCCACGACGCTTGCCAGCAACCCGTCCGCCCCGAGCGCCGCGACGTTCTCGCCCGTCGAGGCCACTTCGCCCTCGCGCACCACGCGCCACCGAAAGCGCACGTGGTGGTGGACCTGCTCCGGCTTCCCGTCCAGCTCGAGCGTCATCCCCTGCATGTGACGCCGACTCGACGCGATGTGCGCCGACAGTTGCTCGCGCCCGGAGACGAGTGCGTACGGATGGTGGAACGTCCCGTCTTCGGCGAAGCAAGAGGCGACGAGCGCGGCGCGCTTCTCTGCGTCGTCTTCGGCCCACGCATCGAACCAACCGCGCACGATATCTCCGAGTGACGCGCCGTACTGCGCGCACGCCGCCATGTTGCCGATGATGCCGGTGTAGAGACGCCAGCCTCCCGCGTGTTCGCGCGCGGCGATCTCCGAGGGCAGTCCGGAGTGACGTAGCGTGAGTACGGTGTAATCGCCGTCTTCCTCCAGCGTGATGTCCACGCGCGTCGATCCGGCCGCAAAGGGTTGCCCGTCCTCGTAGCCCCATGTGAACGCGAAGTGGCGCGGCGAGTCGAGTGCGACGACTTTGCCCGCCGCGATCTTCGCGCCGCCGCCGTACTCGACGCGCACCGCACCTCCGAGCTCTGGCTCGATGGTGGCGATGCCCATGTCGGCGCCCATCCACTTGGCAAACGCCGCCCGATTCACGAAGAGCGCGAAGACGGTTACGGGCCGTGCCGCAATCCGGACGTGGAGTTCTGCTGTGTGCTCGCTCATCGTTGTCTCTCCTGCTCTTCGGCCATGACCCGGAGCGCCTCGAGGCGACCCGACCACATCTCTTCCAGCAGCTCGCGGAGCGGCCCCATGCACTCGCGGCGTGCGCGATAGAAGCGCCGCCGACCGTCCTTACGCACTGCGACGAGGCCTGCCTCGCGGAGTACCCGTAGGTGCTGCGAGACCGCGCCGAACGTCACGTCGAACTCTGCTGCGATCTCGCCCGCTCCCCGCTCCTCGTCCCAGACCATGCGCAGGATTGCGCGGCGGCGAGGTTCGGCAACGGCGGCGAGCGGGAGGCCCATCGCTATACTTTAGTCAGTACTAAAGTAAGTGTCAACCAGAATCGCCTCGCTGTGTCCGCGCTCGGCGGACTCAATCGCCGGAGTGAGCCGCGTCGTACGACGCGCGGCGGCCGAGGAGGACGGCCTCGGCTAGTGGGAGCGGGATCGCTCCGGACGCGAGAAAGCGATCGTGGAACTCCCGCTCGGCGTCGTCTCCGTGCAGCGCTAGATACGCGGCTCGGATCGCCTCGATCCTCTGCCGACCAATCCAGTATCCGATCGGCTGGGTTGGGTCGCGAAGGTAGCGCTGGACTTCCATCTCGGCGGCGCGCCGTGATAGCCCCGCTTCGTCGATCAACAACTGCACCGCTTGCGACGGTCGAATGAGCCCCGCATGGAGCGCCGGGTCGACGTAGCAGCGCACCGCCCGCCACGCGCGCATCCGCAATGCCGCGAACTGGTCGAGGGGGTCGGTGATGTACCCGTGTCGCGCGAGGAGGCCCTCGGTGTAGAGACCCCAACCCTCGACGTAGACCGAGTTGTATGCGCGTCGGCGCATGCCCTTGTACGCCGCAGCGGCACGTGTGAACTGCAGGTGATGGCCGGGCACTCCCTCGTGGATCGCGACGATGCGTTGGAAGTGATCGTTGAAGTCGCCAAACCACTCCTCGCGTTGCGCAGGGCCGAAACGCCGTGGCATCTTGCCCATGACCACGCGCCCGAGCTTCCCAGCCTTCCACCCGTTCCCCGGTTCGTAGATCGCGAACGGATACCCGAACCTACCCCGCAGGTGCACGACCAGACCGCGCGCCTCGTCCGGAACCGTCACAAGTCCCTTCTCGATGACGAAGCGCGTGGCCTCCGCTGTGAAGGCGTCGTAGCGCTGGGCGAGATCCTCGTCCGAGGTCGGTCGCGCCGCACGTTCCCGCACCGCCATCTCGTGCCACGTCTCGCCGTTCCCGTGTTCCTCCGCGAACGCGGCAAGCTCGTCGCGCATGTCGGCTCGCGCGCGCCGCCCGATCCGCAGGACATGCATCGCCGTCATGTCGAGACCGTGCGTCGTTCGCAGCGTGTGGGCGTAGGCGGCTTCACCGATGGGGCGCAAACGCTTTCGTTCGCAGCGCTGATCGAATACGTCGCCCGACGTCGCGGCCGGTGCCGACACACCGTCCGGGAGACCGCGGGATGGGGGCTCCGCGTTCGCGGCGAGCTTCATGAGCCCCACGTGGAGGTCGATCCACCGCTCGTCATCCAGTGCGCTTCGATCGATGCTGAGGAAGTCCCGACGCAGCGCGGCCGGGTCGTTCTTCGCGCGCGCGTCGAAGCGAACGGCTAGCGTGTCGAAGTGAGCGCGCTCGTTGCGCTCCGGCGCGGCGTACACCGGTTGCAGCACGAACGCTGCTGTCATCAGCGTCGCGGCGAAGATGCGCAGCAGGTGCCGTCGGGTCACGATCGCTCCATTCTGCTCGACCTGGGCGTTGCGTGCGATACGGAGTCCGATACGGAGCCAGGACAACTTCGGCAGAGTTCGGATCACGTACGTCGCGTGGGCGAGACCTATCTCCGAACTCCGCCGAAGTTGTCCTGGCTCCGTATCGCGATCTCGACGGTTGCGATTCCGTGCTTGCGGAGTGGGACGATCACGTCGTGTTCGCCTGCCACCGTCAGCTCCCCCTGACGCCGTTCCAGCAGATCGACCCGCCACGCGCCCGAGACTTCCGGACCGAGTCGGACCACCGCGTCGCGCGGCTGCGACGTGTCGTTGAACATCCGGACGACCAGTGTGTCGCGCTCCTCGTGGCGCTTGATCGCGGTCACCGAGACGAGTGGATCGTCCACTGTCAGGAAGTCGCCGGGACTCGGCTGTTCGCCGTCCTCGACGCCCTGGATGACGAGGGGAGGGCGCCGCCAGCGTTCCGAGAGGCGTCGGATTCCTGCGTCCCGCCAATCGCCGGAAAACGGCACCAAGGCGAGGTGGTAGTCATCCTCGCTGACAAGGATGCCCTGAGCCTCGCGCGTCTCGATGGTCGGCCCCGCATTCTGGTTTCGGCGCGTTGGGAAGTCATCCCGCGAGAGCCAACCGACCGAGCGGATCAGCGTGACGGCGAGCCCGAGCGATCCGGCTTCGGACGCGAGCGGAGCTACCTCTGGGAGACCGCGGACGAGCACCGCCATGCCGCCCTCGTCATCCTGCACGATGGAGAAGTCCTGGTGCGGGAACGTGTCGGCGTTCGGCTGAACGAATTCGTCGTCGTCCGGGCGGTGGATACTGCGTTCGTTGACGTAGAAGTGCCCATCGGAGTACACGGCCTCGCTGCGGACGAGCGACGGGAAGTGCAGCCGCAGGCGGTGGTCGTACGGCCAGTCGGACCAGTTCACGTGGACGTCGATGACCGGGCTCTGAGGCGTGAGCCGGAGAGTGACGTTCACGTGGCAGAACTGGAGTTCGTCCCCCCATCCGGCGCGGCGCACGCCGCGGTCGCGTTCGTCGAGGCACATGGGCAGTCGCAAGATCAGCTCGAAGCGCAGCTCGCCGAGTTCCGGCGCCGCATCGACGTGGTCGAGTTCGCACCCGGCCGACGTCATCGTGGGGCCGACCGGCGAGAAGTCATACTCGTCCCCGCAGTCTCCTGTGTCCTCGAAGAGCGCGAGGCCCGTCCTCACGCGACCGCTTCGCTTGTCGAGAACGGCGAGCGTGCCATTGTCCGTGACGGTGACGTGCACGACATCGTTCTCGATCGTGCGTTCACCGACGTCCACTCGAGGCCTGGCCTCCCGCGTCCTGGCCGCCGCCTGGGCGGTGAGCCGCAGATTCGCGTGGGCCAGCGCTGGCAGCTCGACGTCCATCTCGAGCAGCAGGAAGCAGTCGGCCGTGTCTCTGTCTGCGGGTGTCTTCACGAATCGCTCACGGAATGCATCCATGTACGTGCCGAGCTTGCGCCGCTGCGCCGCCGTGTCGAGCATCACCCGGTAATCCACGCCCCAGAAGCGCTCGACGTAGTGGCGCTCGAGAATGCGCATCGGCACCTCGTTGCCGTCCTCGTCGAGTAGCTGCAAGTCGTCCGGATCGACCCCGAACGGCTGCAGCACGACCAGCCGTCGAATCGTCTCCGTCCGCCGGTACGGCAGCGGGTTGAAGACACAGAGCACGGTGTCGCGATCGTCCTTCGCATCCTCAGCGAACGTCGGCGCGAGATGCTCCAACTCGCGGCGGATCACCTGCTCTGCCGTCCGCTGTGACTCATCGAAACGCGGGATCATGTCGCGGTGCACCTCGTCGGTGCTGCACCCGCAGATCGAGTCGTGCGGGTGGTTCTTCAGCAATTCCTTCCAGCAGTGCAGGAGTGTGCCGGCGGGGTAGTGCCGTTCGTGCGCGAAGTGCGTGTACGCGCAGACGGCCTCGACGTCCGCGAGCCGCCGCTGCACGATGTCGTTGCGTTGCTTGAGATACATCCGCGCCGACCACACACCCGAGAGGATGTGGAAGTAGCGCCCCTGGCAGAGCTCGCCGCTGAACGTCGTCGTCGCGAAGCCTCCGGAACGCACGTCGTCGAGGTACTTCTCTAGCGTCGAATGCACGAACTCGACCTCGGGGAACTCCGCGCGTAGAGCCGTGAGGACGCGCCCGAGTTCGCGCTGGGGCGGGAAGTGATCGCAGCCGTTGTTCATCAAGACGACGTCGCCGTTCGATAGTCGTCCGATCTCGTCGAACCACTTGCGCACCTTATCGACCGCGAGCGGGATCTGCACGGCGCGCCGGGTGTGCGCGTGCCAGATCTCCTCGTGTCCGAGACCCGCACCGGCGCAGTAGCCGCCGCACTGCTGGATGGCGGTCACCTGACTTCCGTCGGGCGACTCCCACAGGTACTCGTGCCCCGTCTCTTCCAACTCGCTTCCGTTGCCGCGCGTGTACACGAACGAGTCGAGGCCGCCCTCGCGCAGGATCTGCGGGATCTGCGCAGGATGCCCGAACGAGTCGGCCATGTAGCCGACGGTTTGCGCGCCGCCGAGGCGCTCGCAGATCGCATGTCCGACGAGCAGATTGCGCACGAGGGACTCGCCCGACACGAGGAACTCGTCGGGCAGCATGTACCACGGTCCGACCTGTAGCGCGCCGGACGCGACATGGCGCTTGATGCGCTCCTCGTCCTCGGGACAGACGGCGAGGTGATCCTCCAGAACGATCGCTTGTCCGTCGAGCAGGAAGTGCTCGAAGTCCGGGTCGTTCTCCAGCGCGTCGAGCACCTGCTCTACGACGTGCGTCAGGTTGACGCGGAACTCCTGGAACGTGAGGTACCACTCGCGATCCCAATGCGTGTGACTGACGACGTGCACCTTGCGGGGGCGGAACGGCGCGGCGCCAGGTTGTGTGTCGGTCATGCTTCCTCGCACGCGGCAAGTAGGTCGCCGATTGTCGTGACCGCGAGCCCGACGCACGTGTCGGCGGCTCCATAGTAGACGCGGACACGCGCGTCGTTCGGTGCCGCGGCGCCGGGAGCTACGCCGTCCACGATCATCCCCGACGGGAAGACCACATTCGGCACCTGACCGATCAACTCGTAGGTCATGCGCGGCTCCAGAATGTTGCGACGCGTGCGAGCGATCACTCGCGTCGGATCGTTGGCGTCGAGCAACACGGCGCCGGCCTGGTAGATGTTTACACTCGCGAAGTGTGTAGCGACGCCGTGGTAGATGTGCAGCCAGCCGCGCTCCGTTCTCACAGGCGGCGGCCCGGAGCCAATCAACTCGTCCCAGGAACGCGGTCGCCCAGTCATCACCGATCCGACCTCCGTCCACGTCGCGAGGTCGTCCGACGCGGCCAGGACGATCTCCACGCCGCTCGGCACGGCGCCGTTGCGCGCGACCCGGTTCGGCCGTTCGAGACGCAGATAGCGTCCACCGACCTTCTCGGGGAAGACGACCGCGTTGCGGCTGTCACGGGTCGTGTCGTACGCGACGAGCGTGAGATTGTCGAGCGACGTGCCCCGCGCGATCGCGACGCGGCACGCTCCATCGGTATCGACCGCGAACGCGACGATGAGCTCGTCGTCGATGACGGTCAAGCGTGGGTCGTACATGTGATGGGTCGGCTCGCCGGTCGCTTCCATTCCTGCGACCTCGACGATCCGATCCTTCACGTCGAACGCGACTCCGTTGTCGCTCCATGCCGGGACCCACACGGTCTCTCGACCCCGCGTCTGCACGCGCAGCAGCAGGAGATCGCGGCCGTCCCATCGACACGCGCCCGGGTTGAACGCGGAGCTCACATTACTGACGGTCGGCGGGATGGCGGGGACGTCGTCGCGGGTCAGGATCGGGTTCGAGGAACTACGGAGCATCGCGCACCATCCCGTCGTCGGTTTCATCGCGGTCCATCGTCGAGAGCCGCCGGAGCATCTCGCGCACGTCGCGCATCCCGCCGATCGTGAACCAGACGATGACGATCAACGAGACGCCCGCCTGGATGATGAAGTACCACTTCCAGTACGTCGCCCAGATCTCCAGATCGACACTGTGCCCGAACGCGAGGCTCCAGATCGTACCGATCGCGAAGGCCCCGACCCAGAGCCCCGTCCAGGCATACGTCACGGCGTAGAGGACCTTGTCGCGAACGGAGAACTCCGGCGTGATACCGAGCACGCGCCAGCCTCTTGAAATGCTCTCATCCTCGATGATCTTCTCGCCGGGGATCGCGTGCGCGCCGCGCTTCAGCACAGCGTCGAGGTCGGGCGGTGGGCGTCGATCCAGGAGTGATCCGAGCACATAGAGGCAGATCGCGCTGCCCATCGAGACAGCCGACATCTCCATGCCGTTCAGCGGGAACTCGCCTCCGTTGATCGCGTATTCCGCCCACACGAGTGGCAGCACGACACCCGCGATACCGATCAGCGCGCCGCCGCCGAGAGCCAGCCACGCGCCCAATTCGCGTCCTCCACGCCAGTAGAGCCCGCCGATGATCACGGACCCGGCGCCACCTGCGAAGATGGCGCCTGTGATCGCGAAGAAGAGCATGATGTGCTGTGTCTGCGGGACCTTCCACGAGAAGAGGAAGATGAACACGGCGACGGCGAGGATCGACCAGCGCAGCACGTTCAGATGCTCGTCCCTCGTGTACGGCTTGCCGCGGATTGGCAGCAGTACGTCCTGCACGAACATGCTGCCCCAGGAGTGCAGATACGTGTCGTGCGTGCTGACGAAGAGACCGAGCATGACGGCGGCGAACGCGCCCATCAACCCGGCCGGAAGCAGCTTGGCGAGGGCAACGGGAATGCGCAGTTGATTGCGCAACGTCTCGGTCTCCGCTCCGTCGACGACGCCGTTGATCGACGTCGCAAGATCGGCGAAATCGGGGTGCTTCAGGACGACGTAGCAGAGCGCCGGAACCAGCGTGAGAACGAGTCCCTGTGGAATGCCACGCCAGCCCGCCAGCATGCCGCCCATCTTCGCCTCGTGCGCGCTCTTGGCCGACGTGCTGTACGCCTGCTCGCCTTGCCAGGCCATCCGCGAGTACATGAATCCGGCTACGCCGATCAGGAAGTACCAGAAGTTGAAGTCGGGTACGTTGCCGGTGTCGAACGCATCGAGGAATGACTTGCCTTCGGGACGATCGATGAACGTCTCGACGGCCCGATCCCAGCCGATGACGGAGAGCAGGTAGAGCGGCACGATCACGAAGATCACGTTTGCGAAGAGCCCCTGAATGAAGTCCGTGATCATCACGGCGACCTGGCCGCCCGCGTAGACGAAGTAGAGCGCCGTGGAGAGCAGGAGCGCCATCAGGCAGGGGAACGTCGAGAGCGTGAGCGGCCCGATCGCGAACTCATCCGGAAGACCCATGAACGCCATGAAGAAGCGCGCACCGACGGCCGGGAAAATTCCGAAATTGATCAACCCCGCGAAGTAGGCGATCAGTCCTGCGAACACGCGGAAGCGTCGGCTGTAGCGGCGTTCGAAGAACTCGGGCAGCGTGAGGCAACGGGTCTGGCGGAAGCGATACGATACCCAGCCCGATGCCGTGACAACGAGGATCACGATGCCCATGCTCTGGCCCCACCACGCCATCGTGAAGCCGGCCTCGAAGTTCATCTCGAAGTTGGCGACGACGGTGATCGCGCCGAGTCCCGCCATCCCCGCGGCAACGCTGAGCATGTAGCGCCCCGCAGTGCGGCCCGCAGCGAGAAAATCGGCGACACTCCGCATGTAGCGCTTCGTGGCAATGACGGCCGCGAGCAGCGCCACGTACACGGCGGCGAGGATCACCCAGTCGATCGTCGCCATGTTCATGCGCGCGCTACTTTCGCGTCACGCGACGGATCTTGCCGTCTTCGCGGATCACGAGGTCGTACGTGTCGTCGATCGGCGCGATCGCTTCCCAGCCCGTCTCCATCGACTGCCAGCGAGACCCCATTACAAGCGGACCTCCGCCGATCTCCTGCAGTTCGCGCGCCCAACGGCCGTGACGCATCTGGAACGTCCGTTGGCGGTAGTAGAAATCGAAGAACGCGGTGCGCACGGCGTCTTCGTGAGTGAGCAGCGGCAGGGGTCTCGGCGCGTCGTCGGGAGCGAACTCCACGATGCCCCAACGCTCCGGATAGTGCATCGCAACGAGACCCTGCGACGACCAGACCCAGTTGTCCTCGGGGAACGTCTTGCCGGTCCGGGCATCGATGGACTTGACGTATCCGTCGCCTGTCGGTTGAACTCGCCATTGAACGCGCGAGAAGTTCACGCGCCAGCGATCGCCCGGCGCGGGCGGGCAGGCGGTACCCGCCGCCGCGGTGAGCGACTTCCACGGCCACGCCACCTCGATCGTCCACCCGCGGTCAGTATCGGAGCCGTCGTTCACGGTACCGTTCGCATGCACCGCATGGAGCAGCCCCGGCGCATCCCACTCGTGAAGCGCCGGTCCTCCGTCGCGATACGGCTTCACGAGGAAGAGATCCCACACGGTGTTGAGCACGTTGATCTCGAGTTCGAAGTAGCCGTGTGTGTCGCCATCCGGGTCGATGAAGATTTCCCAGTCGTTCTCGTGGAAGATGATCGAGTCGCGCTCGGTGTACGTCGCCCAGAGGTGCGGCTCTTCCAGCTCCGCGGCAAAGTAGAAGTACGTGTCGTCCCAAGCCATCTTGCCGCGCGTGGAGAAGCGCGGATCAGCGTGTCCCGGACCCCGAATGTCCACGTACATCTCGGTCCACGTCGCGTGCGTCCAGGCGTCGTCGTCGAGTTTACCGTCGATCACGGGCGGAGACGTGAGTCTCGGGACACTGTACGTGCGCGGAGCGAACGGGATCGTCGGCTGGGGGAACTTTGTGTCGCGCCCCGCGATAGTCAGCCGTGGCGTCGTGACCGGCGACGCGCACGCACTGAGTGCGACGGCGCAGAGGACGGCCGAGAACGTGGAGCGAAGCATGGGGCCAGTGCAGCGCCTCGGCCGAGCCAGATCAACGGCATTCCGGAACAGGTCGCAAACGGATCCCGGATCGAGCGCGTGTAGGATCGGCGCGCCGTGCCCGGAACCACTCGTCCGCCGATTCTCGAACGCCTTGCGCTCCACCGTCCGGAGCTGCGCGCGTGGGCGATGTACGACTGGGGCAACTCGGCGTTCTTCACGACGATCGTGGCCACCGTGTTCCCGATCTACTTTCGTACGATCGTGGATGGTGCGATGTCGAAGCAGGAGACGACCCAGTTCTTCGTGTGGACATCGGCAGCGGCACTCGGCTGCATGGCGATCACATCGCCGCTGCTCGGGGCACTTGCCGACCACTCTGGAAATCGGAAGCGCTGGCTCGCGGCTTTCCTCGCGTTGGGGGTCGGCTCGGTCGCCGGGATGATCTTCGTCGATGTCGGTGATTGGATACTCGGAGCGTGGCTCTTCGCGGGGGCGAACATCGGCGCCGCGGGCACGATGGTCTTCTACGACGCGCTGCTCCCGCACGTTGCACGCGATGACGAGATCGACCGATTGTCGATGGCGGCCTACGGACTCGGCTACCTCGGCGGCGGATTACTGCTCGCCGTTCAGCTCGCGCTCATCCTCCATCCCGAGTGGATCGGCGTCGAGAAGGGGTCCACGTTGCCGACGCGCATCGTGCTCTTCTCCGTTGCGATCTGGTGGCTCTCGTTCTCGATCCCCCTCTTTCGCAACGTGCCCGAACCTCGACCCGCGGCGAAGACCGAGTGCGACGCGCATCCGATCCTGGCAGGACTCCGCCGGCTCGCGCAGACCGCGCGGACGATCCCGCGTCACCGAGACGCGTTCTTGATGCTGCTCGCGTTCCTGATCTATGCGGACGGGATCGGGACAGTGTTCCGTATGGCCGCGCTCTTCGCAGACGAACTCGGTTTCGAGTCGAACGTCATCATCACGGCGCTCCTCCTGACGCAGTTCGTCGGCGTCCCGGCCGCGATGTTCTTCGGCTGGCTGGCCCCGCGCATTGGCCCGAAGCGAGCGATCATGGGCGCCCTCGTCATCTATGTCATCGCCTGTGTCGTCGGCTCTCAGATGCGGGAGACGTGGCATCTCTTCGCTCTCGCCGGACTGATCGCACTCGTACAAGGCGGCGCGCAGGGACTCTCAAGGTCGCTCTACGCGTCGATGGTGCCGCGCGAGAAGTCAGCCGAGTTCTTCGGGATCTTCGCCGTCAGCGACCGTGTCGCCGGTGTCGCCGGTCAGTTGCTCTTCGGTGCGATGATCGCGATCGCGGGGTCGACGCGGATCGCGGTCGCGTCGATCTCCGTCTTCTTCGTCATCGGAGGTCTCGTACTCGCGTTCGTGAACGTCGATGCCGGTCGGCGCGCTGCGAAAACTACGGACTGAGCCTGCGCCTCACCGTCGGGACGGCGGTTTGTGATCGCGCCGATGGATGACGTTCGAGAACGTACGGTAGAAGTAGCGCAGCAGGATGACCCAGAGCGACGAGCCGCGCTTCGAGCCGCCGTGCAAGAGGATGCGTAGATCGCGTTGATCGCCGGGCGAGAGCAGACCGCCTTCGAGGATGTGTTCCTCGTGCGACTCCATCGCGTCCTCCAGGCGCTGCTCGATCGCTGTGCGTAGCTGTTCGAGGAACTCCTTCGAGACGGGGTCGCGCTGCTCCGACGCCAGCGTCGCCAGATGGGACATGACGAGCGCCGCCTTCTTCATCGCATCCGCGGGCGTCGGGGAGGCGTCGAGTTCCTCGAGCAACTGCTTCACGAGTCGCTTTAGCCCCTCGAGCTGTTCATCTGAGAGAGCGAAGGCCTTCGCCGCGTCGAGGTCCTCGACTTCGATGTAGAGATGCGCGAGGCGTTGGATCTCGTTGCCGTAGCTCTTCTTCAACTCCTTCCCGATCTCCGCCTGCTCGAACTCGACACGCTTCAACTCGTAGCGAATGCTGGAGCGCATCTCGTCGTCGGGTGCGTTGCGCAGGCCACGTGTGAGATGACTGCGGCGCTCTCGCAGTTGGACGATGCGCTGACTGCGACGCGTGGCGGTCGACGTGTCCAACTCCAATCGATCGTGGATCCACTGATCGGTTGCGAAGACGTGTGCGTGTCCGAGCTTCAGGCAGTGCAGTCTGATCCGGTCCCCGAGCGCTTCACGGACGCGGCCCGGATCGATGCGTGCCGCGCCATCGGTGACCAGCAGGACTTCGGCGCCGGTCAGCATGCGCTGCTCGCGAATGTCCTCGCATGCCGTCAGGATCGCCTTCTCGAGACACGTGCCGTTGCCGAGTGTCGCCTGTCGCGCGATGCGACGGATGAGCGCCTCGTACGAGCGTCGGTCGAGCGCCGTTTGCCTCGCGCCGACATCGACGTCGAACGTGCGGAAAGTGATCTCGCCCAGTTCCCGTTCGTTCTCACGCAGAAAGCGCAGAACTGCGGCCTTCGCGAGTGCGAAGCGATGGTGAAGCGCCATCGAGCGCGACGTGTCCAGCAGAACGTAAATCTTCTGCTTCGACGGGTTCGGCGAGAAGTCGTCGTCACCGGACTCGATCGCGCGGATACGTGGCGCCTTCGCCATCGGAAACCAGAGCGTGCGGTCCGCGAACCGCCGGATGAACGCCTCTTCCGGAAGCAGCCATTGCCATGAGTAGAGATATCGGACGTCGCTCCACGAGCGGATGTACTCGGCCTCGTACTCTTCCCCGGCGGGCACCTCGACGATTTGCGCCTCCGACTCCGTCGGAGCGGGCGCGTCCGGTGCGTCGAGCGCCGGCGCGAGGTTCATCATCGGCGCGAGTTGCTTGCCGAGCTCGCTGTCACTGCGCGCGAGGATACGGCCGATCTCGTAGACCGCGGCGAAGCCCGGCGGGAGCTGCTCCTCGAGATTCTCGAAGAGCCCGAGCTCTTCCATCTGTTGAAGGAAATCGGAATAGGACGTGACGTGCTCGAGATCGGGCGGCGCCACTGCGGGACTCATTTCCAGTGGTCATCCGGGTTGAAGATCTGATGCACTTCGTCCAGGAGGCGCGCACGCAGGAGACGGATCTCGTCGGTGAGCGGCGTGATCGACTCGAGGTACTCAGTCAGGAGACGCCGGTTGTGTTCGGCGCTCGTCTCACCGAGCCCGAGCTTCTCCTTCGCCCACGTGACCAGAGTGCGCTTGACGACCGCTGATGCCAGCTCCGCGATCGGCTGCGCGAGCAGGGAGGGATCGTCCTGGACCCGGTCGAGAACGTCCTGCAACTCAAGCAGGTTGTGTAGTTGCTCGAAAGCGTCTGACGCGAGGTAGTGATTGCGCAGACTCTCGTGGGCGCGCTGGAATATCTCGCGCTCTTCGCGCACGCCCGCCGTGCACAGAAGGATTGGCATCTTCCCGACGTCCTCGAGTCGCACTTCCATCCGACGATTCATGACGGCGACGGCGCGCAACGCATCGAGTGTCTTCGCCTGCGTGCGCGGCGAAATGTAGAAGTCTGGCTGCCCGCCGCCGCCTTCCTGTGCGCGCTGCTTGCGTGCACGACGGAGGAGCGTTTCGTAGTGCCGCAGCACAAGGTTTGCAAAGAACATGACCTCGGCGGGGACACGGACCGTGTGCTCCGGATCGTGCCCGCGGATGACGGTCGAGAGTTTCGTCAGCGTCTTCCACGCGATCTTGCGTTCCGGTATCGCGATGCCGCCGCGGTGCAGGACGAACTGCTGCGAGATGCGGTACATGTAGAACGGTTCACGGTCCGGCTCGATCACGGCCTTGTAGAGGAAGCGATCGAGGACAGCCTCCGTCACCTCGGTGACACGGATGTAGTTGGCCGCGCCGATGACCGTGTGGATCTGCGCCGGGACATCCTGGATACCGCGCACGAGGCGGCGTTCGTTCAGCGTGGTGAGGAGCGCGCGCAGCGTGTAGTCATTGGCGTCGAAGATCTCGTCAATGAAGCCGAGTTCGCTCTCGATGAGTGAGCCCTCGGTGTTGTGGATGATCCGCCCGCGCTTGAGCTCTTCGAGGTCGAGGCCGCCGAAGTACGTATCGGGCTGCTGCTCCTTGCTGGCCTGCATGCGGAAGATGCGTGGCCCTTCGAACATCGCGAAGATCTGGTTCGCGAGGAGCGACTTGCCGACGCCGGTGCGCGCCGCGAGCAGGACGTGCTCGCGCGTGAGGAACGCACCGAAGATCTTCTTGATGACATCGGAGCGATTGATCGCGCGCCGTTCGCAGAACGACATCGCCTGTCGAATCTCGGTGACGGCGCCGTCGAGTTCCGGGGGGAGCTGGGTATCCATGGCCCAGCAGTCTCCCACGCCTGAGGCGCCCGGGGCAAACCCGACGTCGTAAACCTGACGTTCGATTGACGGGGAAGGGAGGGCGGCGTGCGTCAGCCGTTGATGATGGCGAGCGCCTCGTCGGCGGTGCTCGCCTTGGCGAGCCTGGAACGCCGTTCGGGGTCGTTCAGGAAGCCGCAGAGTTCGCTGAGCAGCGCGAGGTGGGCGTTGGTCTGCTCGTCTGCCGAGACCAGGAGGAAGACGAGATTGACGTATCCCCCGTCGATCGAGAGGAAGTCGATCCCGTCCGGCGCGACGCCGAGCGCGAGAAGTGGCGTCGTGACTCCCTCGACGCGGGCGTGCGGAATGGCAACACCACCGCCGATGCCCGTGGTGACCTCGTCTTCGCGGCGGAGTGTCGCCGTGCGGACACGGTCGCGCAGGTCGGGGGAGAGCGGCAACTCCGTCAGGAGCTCTTCGATCGCAGCGATGCGCTCGGTTGCAAGGAGAGGGGCCCGGATGCGATCAACGCGCAACACTGTGGAGAGTGCCATGCCCGGAGGCTATCTCAGGGCGCCGACACCGCTGCGGTGCAGAATCGAACACGGCCCGCAGATCCGAAGATCTGCGGGCCGCGGCGCCGGATGGTTGGACGTGCAAACTGCGTCGATGCGCCCCTTCAGGGGTTCTCGTACGACGGGACGTCATCCGTGCGGTGTCGCCACCGCGCCGATCGACCCTCGCAGGGTTGTACCCGCCTCTCGGAGTTCCCCTCCGGACGTCGTAGTGGCGTATTGGTTTCGCCACCCCCTCCTCGTCGTTTTCACGACCGCGAGGTCTTCCGTCGTCCGTCCGGTCTCGAACGCAAGCGTCCGAGACGACTCCCACAGGCTTGGGCTGCCCTCTCAGGGTTCAGTCCTCATCGCCGATCCGAAGACCGAAGTCTCCGAATGCCCCTCGTGGAGTTCGGCGCCCCTACAACGACATGGGCAACAGGGTCCGCTCAACCCGGGCTTGCCTCACCCGGCACGTTCCGTCCGCGGGGTTTCTCGCCCCCTCGACGGTTTACTCCCCTGCCACCTTGCGACCTCAAGGGTCGCTGCCATTCATGGGGTTTCAAGTCCCGCATCCGTCGTCCGTCACGGTTGCCGCATCTTGCGACGCGGCGAGCAGTCGAACTCGCTGCGATCCAGTCTCATACTCTGAGGAACATGAGGCCGAACGCTTCGAGTCGGCGTGCCCATCGCCGTGGCTTTCGCGATCCAACGCGCCCGAGGGCGTGCCGAACCTTCCGGAACGGGGTTCCCCGCGGGAGCTGCTCCACCAGTGATCGCGGTGCGCGGGCGCGAGACCCTTACTGTCGTCTCCGCGTCGCTTGCCCTCCAGACTCGGCGCACCCACAAGTGAGTTCGCGTTGTCGTCGAGGCCGGCGTTGCGGAGTCCGACCCGCTCCCACGATGGCCTGACCCAAAAAGGGCCAGGGGTTCCGTTGGGGGCTGTCTGCATCGATGAGACACAACTTGGCGCCTCCCGATACGGTCATCCCAAGCACCGCCGGCACGCTGCAAGGGACAGGAGAGTTCCCAGGACGCAAGTCCCTTCGCGCTCCGCTTCGTGCCTGCCGTTCCGCCCAGTTGCCCGGGCCGTCTGGCAAGCGCTCCGCGGCGCCCCTCCAATTCGATCGGAATTTCAAAGATCCGCTCTGTCGAGCAGGTTTCGGCGCAGTTTACCTCGCCCAACCACGAGAGAATCTAGGACTCCAGAAGTTCCCGGTCAAACGCGAAAGTATTCAACAATGTCTCTCCACAATTCACTGTTGAGAGCGTGTTGGAAACCGTTCCGGCGCGCTTCACTCCGTAACGTGAGTCGAGTCAGTGGTTTCCGACCAAGGTGTCTCCAGCGGGGCCGTTCGGTCGTTGCAATCGCCTTCGATTTGCAGTCGAGCGGAGCCATGGGTTCCATCCCGGAATTTTTCTGCCTCGGCCTACGGATCCACCGCTGTGGATAACTCCCGCCGGCGCCGCTTGCCCAATTCCCTCTCGTCGCTCGAAACGGGCTTGACGCGTGCCATCAGAGCCCCGCAACATGTGCACTTCCACGGAATGACCACATGATGTGGTGGCGCGATACTGCTCTTGTCGCGCCGCCCATGTGGTGCGGTCTGGTGGGGCGGGAACTCTGAGGCCCGTTCCGCCGGCCGCGGTTCGCGTGGAGACGCGTGAGCGCGTTCATGGTATCGCCTTCAGGGTGCGCGTTTGATCTGCGCGTGTGTTTGGTGGGGACGACCGGGACCAAGTCCGGATGGCCGGCAGCAGTACGGATGAGAGGGTCCATGGGGCGTCAGCGCCAGCGCAGTTTCGGTTCCGCCACGACCGCCCCAAGCGGGCGGCTCCGGCGCGTCGTCGAACGCTTCTGCGCGATGGCCGTGCTGGTTGCGGGATTGACGTCAGCGTTGGGCATCGCCGGGTGTGCATCGACCGAACCCGCCGATGACGTCGACGCTCCCGCAAACGCGATTGCGGTGCCCGTGGACGAGCTCGCCAGTTCGCTCGGACTCGAGGCGAAATCGATGGACCATCGGCGCCGGGTCATCATCCAGCCCACATGGGGCGGCGATCGCATCCTGCTCTTTCCCGGAACGACCACTGTCACGGTCCGCGGCGCGCGCTACACCGCGCAGCGCGCGCCCTGGAATACCGGCGGACAGTTGTGGCTCGACAGCCGTGACGTGCGCGCCATCCAGACGATGTGGCGCGAGTCAACGCCGCTCGGGCGTCCGAGTCGACCCGGGCCACGCGCGGCCACAGGCGGGGCCGCGCCCCGTTCCGGCGTCAGTCGCCTGCCGCCGAAGTTGCCGACGTCACAGCGCCCCGACACAGACTCCACGGCGTCTGCCGGTCAGTTGTCGGCGCGAGAGCGCCGCGACTGGGCCGTGCCACTGCGTCGCGACTGGCGCTACATCGTCGTGCACCACAGCGCCACGCCGAGCGGCAGCGCGGCCAGCTTCCATGCGGCGCATCTGAAGCGCGGCTGGGACGGACTCGGCTATCACTTCGTCATCGGAAACGGCCGTGGGATGGGCGATGGCGAGGTCCAGAGCGGCTTCCGCTGGCCGCGCCAACGCGAAGGCGCCCACGCGGGATCGGACCTCTTCAACCAACACGGCATCGGCATCTGTCTCGTCGGCGACCTCTCGACGACGAAGCCGACGCGCCGACAGATGGCAGCGTTGCAACGCTTGAGCGACTTCCTCTCGATGTACTGCCGCATTTCGCCCGAGAACCTGCGTCTGCACCGCGACTTCCGCAAGACGGAATGCCCCGGCCGCTTCTTCCCACGCAGTTTCCGATTCGCGGGAGCGAGCGCGCACTGAGCGACGGTCGCGGGCGAAGCCCGCTAGCGTCGCTCAGTGCTGTGTTGCGTTTGTGCCGACGGAGTCGGCATCCCTCGCTTCGCTCGGGTGTTCGGCTCTGGTCGCAGCTCCGGCTGCTTCAACTGGGGCGGCGTGTGGAGTTCGTTGCCGCGCGTTGACGTCGAGTCCGCGCGTCGCGAGGGCTGTTTCGCAGGCGGAATCTGCTCCCTCCACCTCACCGAGTTCGTCACGGCGAGTGCTGCGCACACGCCCCGCCAAACGCTTTCATTTCCAGCGTGATTGTGGGGGTGGTTCCACTCTCGTTTCTGACCTGACGGCTCCCTTGGCGTTCTTCCCATCTCCATCGCCGGGCTCCTCGATCAGCCTGCGGGGTGGCGCGGCCGAAATCGCGTGCCAGGCTCAATCTTGTCGGCGCGGCGACGAGCCACGCCCTCGTCACGTCGCGTCGCCGCGCCGACAAGATATGAGCCTGGCACGGTATCTCGGACGACGAGAACGGACGCCTCTTCCGTCCCTCCCAGACGACCCGCTCCGAGCCCCTCCCTCCTTCCTCTCCCCCCAATCGACTGCCCACGGCATGAACCAACGCGACGTTCCCTCGTTGGTCAACACAGATGCGCATTCTCGTGTTCCTGCTCCTCGTCGCGGGGTTCGCCGCCGCTGCACTCGCGTTCTCCACCCCCGAGGCGCTGCGTCCCTCCGTACACAGCACCCGCGCGGCGACGCCGACGGCGGCGGCGGACCGAACGAGCGTGCAGAGTGCCGAAGCTGGGCGCCCCCGTCGTCGTCGCCACGTCTCTGCTGCCACCCTCGCCGCCGCTGCCGCCCGGAGCAGTCACGTCTGCATCTGTGGCGAGCATCGCCCCGCCACCGAGCCGAGTTACTGGGATTCGCTCAACTGGCTCGTCAGTCACCAGTCCCCGGACGGTCGTTGGAGCGCGTCCGACTTCGAGGAGCAATGCGGCGTTGCGCGCTGTGGCGGAGCCGTCACCGGAGTTGACGACGCCGAGACCACGGGGCTTGCGTTGCTGAGCCTCCTTGGCGGGGGCGAGACGCATCGGAGTGGTGCGTACAAGGAGCACGTTCGACGCGCCCTCGATTTCCTTTGCGATCGCATGTCATCGAACGGCTGGATGGCGAGTGATGGCGACGTGCGGGTCCACGCAATCGCCACGCTCGCGCTCGTGGAACTCTATGGGCTGACGGGGTCCAAGTCGGTGCGACCGGCGGCGGAGCGGGCTCTCGCCGCATTGCTGGGTGCGCGCGACGACGACGGGGGGCGCGGTCGCGCCCGCTCCTCCGGCGAGCCAGCGCGTGATGCATGGTCCGCAACGCGCGGAGGTCGCACACCGGATCTCGCGGCAACCGTGTGGGCGGCGTTTGCGGTCAAATCGGCAGCGATGTCCGAGTTGCCACTGCCACCCGAGACGCGGGAGCGCGTCGTTCGCGGACTGCGTGAGTTCGGGCCGCCCATCGAGCGAGGTCCCCGCGAAGCCGCCGCACTCTGTGTCGCGCGCACGTTCCACGAGCAGGCTCGGCCCCGTGACATCCCTGAGTTGCGCGCGGCGTCCGATCGCACTCTTGAGAGCCCGCCAGCTGTCGCTCTCGACGGGGCGGCGCCCGACGAGTCACTCGATGTGCGCACGCTCTACTTCGAACTCCTGGTCGCCTTCCAGAGCTCCGAGGAGCAGTGGCCGACGTGGCAGTCCTCCGTGCGCGCGACGCTCGCCGAGCGCAAGTGCACCGCTGGACCCGCCGGGCGCCGCGCGAGCTTGAACGCGTGGGGACCATCAGCGCGTGCCGAAGGCCGCGTGCGCCGTACGGCGCTCGCGAGTCTCACGTTGAGCGCCTGCAACCGCTATCACCGCGTGTTCAAGACGCCCCGCTGAGCGGCCGGCTACGTCGGTTGCTTGTCGAGATCTGCTATCGGCGTTCGGTCTCTGACGCGAGTTCCCGTTCGAGCAACCACGGTGGGATGGAGCCGATCTCCAGGAGTTGGCGATGGAATGCGGGTGCGTTGAAGTTCGCTCCGGCGGCTTGCTCGGCAGTGCGGCGGAGGCTCTCGATCTCGCGTCGGCCGGCGAAGTAGGGCAGGCTGGCGCCCGGGACCACGCTCGCCCCGATCCAGTTCACGAGGGGCTCGTCGCCTTCGGAGCCGACGAGTGCGGCAAGATCCTCGACGCTGTGGTGACCGCAGGCGTGGAGCAACTCCAACGCTGCGGCGAGCGCCGTCCACGCGCGCTTCTCCGCGCGCACTTCTCCGCGCGCACGTAGCGGTCCATAGCGCTGTCGTCGCAATGACCCGTCTCGTGCAGGAGGTCCACCGCGTACATGGCCCAACCCTCGTCGGTGTAGCGCGAAGCGGTACCGCGGCGTAGCTCGCAGGTCTCTGCCGCAAGCGCCACCTGTAGGTGGTGTCCCGGGTACGTCTCGTGAGCTGTGACGTGAAACTGCTCGAACTTCGCGTACTGTGCGTCACCTCCGCGCAGGGTGGGATCTGGGCGAGTCGCGACGAATGCGCTCGCTGCCGCGCGACTGCGTGGGCCAGGGGAGTAGAGCAGTCCTCGCGAACCCGCGCCGTCGATGACGACGGGCTGAAAGGCGACGCCCGGGTCCGACGTGAGCTCTCCGACCCACTCTGCGGCGAGTCCGCGCAGCTTGGCGATGGACTCCGTCGGCGTCGATGCGCGTGGCGTGATCGCGAGGCGAGTGCGCAAGAACTCCACGGCCGCGCTCTGAGCCTTGTTGGCTGCCCGCAACTCGCGTATGGCGGCGTCGAATAGGTCTCGGGGAGAGACGTCGCTGCCGAACTCCAGGGCCAGGTGCGAGAGGTCGCGACTCGGCGAGCCTCGACGATCGGCGCCGCGCGACGCCGCGGCGCTGTCTTCGAGGCTCTTGGCAGCCGCGACCAGTGCGGTGGCCGCAGCTCGCGCTGCTGCCGCGAGACTGCTGTCTAGCCCGCTGAACGTCTTGTGCACACTCCGAAGACGCATCGCGTCCGAGCGCAGTCCGGCGGCGACGTAGTGGCATCTGTCAGGGTTCGGGGCGCGCAAGTCGTTCAGCGCGGAGCGAACGTCTTCGGGAACGCCGCGCAGGCAGCCAGTGAGCGCGATGCGGCGGTCCTGTTCCGCGCAACACTCGATGACGACCAGTGTCCAGAGCGTTTGCGTGATCCCTGCGATGCGCGTCAGGGTTCCTTCATCGCTGTCGAGATCCGTGAGCCAGCTTCCCGCGATTGCGGCGAGCATCCGGCGGTCGCTCTCTTCGTGCATGTCCGGAGCAGAGGTTGCGGGATGCGCCTTCAGCCAAGCGTCCATGTCCCGAGCGAGGAGTGCTGCGGCCGCGCGATTCTCGGCGTCGATCGTCGGCCACGCGGTGGGGTGGGGATGCACGCCGAGCGAGATGCGCCAGGCAGCATCCTCGGCACCGCGATCGAGGATGGCTGAGAAGAGATCGTGCGCGTGCTCGGTGTTGGACGGAAGAGGCACGTGGGCCTGTTCCGCCGCGCGCATGGCAGCCGCGTTCGATCCGCGGAGTGCCGTCAGCGCCTGCGTCACATCAGATCGCCACGGTGGCACTGATTCCGGTAGCAGCTCGCGGAGTTCTACGAGCGCGTCCGCCGCACGGAACGCCGCGGAACCCAAGTCGGCGTCCGACTCGGAGTCCCGATCTCGCAACTCCAGCGTGCGCGCGCCGACGACTCCCGCGACGATGAGGGCCAGGAGGAGCCCAGGGAGGACCCAACGGGTACGGCTCGAGCGTGGGGCCGAAACGCCGGGTTCGCGGGCTCGTGTGTCCTCCTCGGCCGGGAGCTCAATGCCGTCGGGTACGGACGCCACGGCGTCCATCACGGAGCCGGGTTTCCATCCGAGCCGCCCCCACGAACTGAGTTCGCCAGGACCGCCGGGGACGGGCGGGCCCCGTTGCGATGGCTCCGCGGATCGAGCGCAACGCGGGCACGGCGCGCGCTCGTCCTCGATCTCGTGCCCGCATTCGCGGAAACTGTGGCTCATGAGGCGCGAATCCGGCCCGGGGGCTCGATAGATCTGTCCGCAGTTTCAGAACGCACGGCTCCAGTCTATGTGAGCGACGACACCGATGACCATCGTCGCTCACCTGGGAACCCGACTGGCGCCTTACGGTTGCACGGGCATGCGCGCAGACGGTGACCCACTCCCTGACGAACGCACGCTGCGGGTCGGCTGGATTGCCGCGGACGTGGCCGTGTGGTTCATGCGCGCCGTCTACGTCCTAGTATCCATCGTCTATTGGTACGTTCTGTAACCGACGAGCGAGAGCGTCCGCACAGCACTCAGATCACAAGCGGCAGCGACCGTTTGCTCTGACTCTCCGCGCGGCAGTTCCGTCCACAGCGGGTCCCCGTGTAGAATCCCGTGTAGCATTCGCCGAGTTGGAGTCGGGGACCAGGTGATCTCGTGGCAACGACTCCGAGGCAACGCAGCGGGAGTGGCAGGCAAGCGATGAACTTCTACGGTGTACGTGCGATCGCGGTGACGACGGCCCTCGCGGTCGGTGTTCTGCTCGGAGGCGTCGCCGTACTTGTGCGGGCTCCGAACGCCCTCGCCGCGGATGACGCCGTCGCGCGGTCCCTCTTTGACTCCGGCAAGGACGCACTCGCGAAGCGGCGCTACGACGAAGCGGTGCGCTTCTTTCGCAAGGCGCTCGAGGAACCTGGCGACGTCATCGAGGCGGCGTACTGGGAAGCGCAGGCGTACGAGAAGCTGAAGCGCTCCTCCGCTGCGCTCGCGGCGTACCGTCGTTTCGTTGCCCTCCACGACGAGAAGCGGTCGTTCACCGACGTCACGACGGGCGAGACTGCCTTGCTCGCGAAGGCGCAGAAGCGGGTCGAGAAACTCGCCGTCGGCGAGCGGGCGCTGGCGGCGCTCCAGGACGCATTCGTAGCGAAGTTGATCACATTTGCTGTGACGCACGAGACCGACGACCCGGCAGTGGCTCGGGATGCGCTCGAATGCGCCCTCGCGATCGATCCGGAACACCCGGACGCACGACAACGCTTCGTCGATCTCGGCGGCAGCGACGCTGACGGGGGCGGCGTGGCGCCGGCGACGAAGGCACCGCCTGGGCCTTTCGAGCGTTTGAAGAAGAAACCCTGGCACGACTTCATCGCTCGCAAGAGTCTCGGGACCAACACCGCGACGTACACGGGCGCGTCGATGTTCATCGACTCCAAGGGTGGCAGCATCATGCGGCCGACGGAGCGCGTCAAGACCGGCGAGCGCTACGTGATCGATCTCGACTTTCGTGTCCTGAAACAGCACGCTCGATCGTGGCTCGTCGGTGTCGTCGTTGGCTGGAACGGAGCGGAGTTCTATTCGGCATTCGCGCAGCGCGGCCAGATCGTTCTCAATCGTGGACACGCCGACAAGGGACCGATCGAGAACATCGACGTGCATCCGATGAAGCCGATCGATCCGGGACGCTGGCATCGGCTGAGCGTGCGCGTCGAAGGTCGGGCGATGGTCGTGTGGTTCGACGGCGACGTCGTCTGTCGCACCGAAGTCGCGGACGTGGCGGCGGTACAGGGGGAGATCGGACTCTTCCAACAGCGCTGCAAGGTCGAGTATCGCCTCGTGAAGTCGGCGGAGTTGGAATGACATGCTGATGTCGCGCGTGATCCGCTTCTTCGTCGTCGCAGCCCTGCTCCTGGCTGTGTCGCTCCCCGCGCTCGCTGACCGCGAGACCGCTGGGTTCTTCGCTGACCGTGGCGAGAAGGCGCTGCAGGCGAAGGACGCATCAGGCGCCGAAGATCACTTCCGTCGGGCGCTCGAGGAGGACGAGACGTTCGCGCCCGCGCGCTTCGGCCTGGCGCGCGCATTGATCGCGGCGGAGATGCGTGACGACGGCGTCGTCGAGCTGAAGCTCGCGGTCGAGGAATTGGCGGGCGACCCGGAATGGAAGTCGACGCTCCGGAAGGCGCGCAAGCTGCTCGATGAACTGGACCGCAATGGCGCGGCGTTGCGCGCACTCGTTGACACTCATGTCGAGGGGCTCGTCGCCTTGGCGAAGAAGTGGATGAAGAAGGACACGGAGACCGCGGTGCGCGCACTCCGTTCTGCTCTCTCGTTGCGTCCCGGCCATGCGAAGGCGTCGGTCATGATCGAGTCACTCGGTCTCTCGGCGAAGGGGCCGCCGCGTTCACTCTTCGACGGTTCGTCGATGACGGGCTGGATGGAGATGGGACCGCCACACTGGAAGCTCGAGGGTGGCGTGATCATCGGAGACGCGAAGGACAGCGCGTACATCGGGCGCTCCGAGGCGTCCTTCGAGGGCGACTTCGACGTGCTGATCGAGGCGCGTCTGGCTGCGTCCCACCAGGGGGCGCCCTACTTCGCACTCGTGCCCGCCTACGATGGTCGGGACGCCAACTACTCCCTCGGATTGCTCAAAGGGAAGTTCCTCTTTCAGGAGGACGTCGATGCGGATACGGAACGTGACTTCTACAACCGGAACCCGCCGAACGACTTCGAGGCCGAAGACTGGCACGTCTACGAGTTGCGCTTCCGCGGAACTCGTGTGATCGCGTTGGTCGACGGCCAGCAGATCGCGGTGGACGAAGAGCGCGCCGACCCCAGCGGCGGCGGCTTCATCGGCTTGAAGGTGCAGGACTGCCGCGTCGAGATCCGCCGTGTCGAGGTCGTTCCGAGGTAGGTGCCGAGGGCGCGCCGCGACGGGTCCGCCTCACTGGGGCAGGCGCGTTCATGCGGGCCCTTTCAGTTGAAGAGACCGATCTTCACCTTGATCGAGACCTTGATCTTCTTCGTCTCGACACCGTCCGTCACGACGAACTTCACGGTCGTCGTGCCCTGGTCGTCGGTGTTCGGTGTCCACCGGAACACGCGCGACTCCGGGTCGAACGTCGCGCCCGAGTTGAACGGGAACGCCGACTCGTCCACAGTGATCGTGAGCGCGTCGCCGTCCTTGTCGGCTGCGAGAATTGGTAGTGCGTACTCGAGCCCTGCGATGGCTTGCGCGGACTCGTACTTCGTCACGAGGGGCGGCTTGTTCTTGGTCGGATCGGTGTCCGCGTTCTTCAGCGAAAACGCGTACGTGAAGGTCTTGGTCGTGGCACCGTCGCTCACGTCGAACTTGAATTTGTAGTCGCCCGCAGGGCCCGGCGCATCCCAGATGAGCGTCGCCGTCTCGGTGTCGAACGTCGCTCCGACAGGGAGCTTCTTCGCTGTGATGACGAATGCGTCCGGGCAGGTGTCCGCGTCCGTCACTGTGACAGGAACGCGCAGCGGCGTCCCGACGACACTCTTCACTTTGAAGATGGTTGCCTTCGGTGGCTTCGCGCTCCCGTCGTCTTCTAGTGTCGGCGGCTGGTCCGAGAGCGCCATCGAGCCGTAGGACGCGCCCGGCAGGTCGATGATCTCCGACTCGTTGCCGTTCAGGTACACGCGCCCGTCGGAGCGCAGTGCGAGCCACTGTCCTTCGAAGACGTCGAGATCCACGTGGATGCGATCGATATCGTTGGCATCGCCTGGCAGGTCGACGAGCGGCGTGAAGTCGCTCGCGCCGGTGTAGACGCGCCCGTCGGCCTGCAGCGCGTACCAGGTGCCGTCCGGTGTGAAGACGAGGTCGTGGTAGCGCTCGCTTGTGGCCGGGATCACGAGCCCGTTGTGCGGCAGCGCCGCCTCGGCGTCACCCCCGACGGATCCGCCGGACAGTTCACCGCTGAAGATCCAACCGTCGGCGCGGAGCGCGAAGAGCTCGTTTCCGAGAGGAGCGATCGCGAGCGCGATCCACTTGGTCTCGTTCGAGCGCCCATCGAGGGCCCCGCGGTCGCCCTCGCCCGCGCGAAAGGTGAAGAGCGGGTTGGTCTGCTGGTTCATGTAGACGTTGCCGTCGGCCCGCAGGACGAAGATGTCCCCGCGATCGACGATCACGCGTCGGAACTCGAACCCCTCGGCGGCGCGATCCACGATGATGTTCGCGTTGACCGCGAGTGCGCCGTCGTTGCGGATCGAGTACTGATCACCATCGACCGCGACCATGTCGAGCCAGAAGTCTCCGTCGAAGCGCGGCAGGTCATACGCCGTCTTGTCGTTCTTCTTCATGCGCCCGCTACGTTGCAGCGCGTAGCGGTCCGGTCCGTCAGCATCGAGCGAGCCCCAGAGATCCTCCGGGTGTTCGAGGTCGATCTCGATGGCCGGATCGATGTAGAATGTGCCGTCGGGCAAGATGATGATCAGGCGCTCGTCGTCCACGTCGATGTTGAGGAAGAAGTCGCTCGGGTAGACCTTCGTGGTCGTGCCGTTTGCGCTCATCCGTCCGTCTTGCGCCAGTCCGTAGAGCGTTCCGGGCAGTGCGTCGGCCCCGCAATCATGGTCCTCGGCGGTTACCACCGTGGAGACCAGGAGAGCGAGGACTCCCGCGTACAAGAATCGCTTCATCGAGTTCATCTCCGAGTGACGTCGTGGGTGCATGGGAGTCGTGCGTGCATGAGAAGGGCGGCGCTCGTGAACCGTTGGTATCGCGAACGCCGCCGTCGAGCGTCGAAGCCTGTTCAGTTCAGGTCTTCGTCGCGATCCGAGTCGAGCCAGAAGATCGACGCGTGAATGCCGATCCCGTTCTCCATGTTGCGGTAGCTCGACGTCTCGCCGCCGACACTGGTCGCTCCGATGTCGCCGCCGAAGTCACCGAACTCCAGGCCGAGCATGGCGCTGCCGCCAAACTCCCAGCCGCTCTCCGGGTCCATCGCTGCGTCGAATGCTTCCTTCGTGTGGAACACGATGATCCCGTTCGTATTCGACAACTCGATCCCGGGTCCCAATTCGATCGCGAAGTTGTCCACGATCGTGCGCACGCCCGAGGCGTTGTCCACGACGACCCCGTAGCCGTTCGCGGTCCCGATGATGAAGATCTTGAGTACGCCGGTGTCGAAGACCGCGTAGCCCACGGACCCGTCGATCTCGGCTTGCAATTCCGGCCACTTCTTGGTGGCGGTCTCCAGCACGTCGTCGTGCATGCGCATCGCGGATGCGTACTGCTGGTCGCGCGTGTCGCCGTCGGGCGAGACACAACCCGCAAGGGTCGTCGCGCAGAGTGCGAGGCAAGCGATAGCTTTCGAAAGGCGCTTCATGGTGTGGTCTCCTGGAGGTGTGTTGCGAGCGGACGGTGTCTCGCACGAGTCGGGCGGCGGTGGCTACTTTGGAAAGAGGAATTGGATCTGAAAGAGGAGCGACCAGCGCGCGGCGCCGTCGGGGCGGTGGACGTTGTAGTAGGGCCGCACACTGATGTTCACAGGTTGGTCGCTAAATCTCATGACCTTGCCCACTCCCACGCCTAGCGGCACAGTCCAGGCATCGCCGGCGTGGTCGGCCTTCCAGTTCGCTGTGATGACCGGCGCGGAGGACAGATACCAACCGTCACTGAGGTTGTAGTTCACGAACGGCTGGAACGTCGCGTTGCCGACGCGCCGACGACTGGAGTCGCTGCTCCCGATCTGCCACTGGTTCGAGAGGAGAGAGCCGTAGACCCATGGGCCAGAACTGTTCAGGAGCACGACCGCCGGTCCGGCGGTCCACTTGTCGGTCCCCAGGACGTCGTCGGTCGCCGTCGGGAACGTGAGGGCGGGACCGACGCCCCACGTGATCCCCTCCGACTTCGCAGGGGAAAGGAACCCCTGGTAGGTCGTGTCGCCGAGACCGAATTTGCTACTCGATCCGCTGACCAGTTTCGGCTGATCGATTGTCGGGACGAGCAAGCGGTGGATCCAGTTCCAATCTGCATTGATGTGCTGGGGATAGACCGGCTTCACCGTCACCACGGTCTGGGTCCGGTTGAGATCACCGACATCGAAGTTCCACGCGGTCTCGATCGGCAGCGAGATCAGGTCCGCGATCGGGTTCTGCGTCTGCTTCGCGAGAGCGCCGGCGCTCTCATCTCCGACCGGCGTGTCGGCCTTCTTCGCCGCGCTCGGAGCGTCGTCTGCTCCTCCGTCGATACGAACGCCGGGGATGGCCGCCATCAGGTCCGTGCGCGAGACGAACGGAGCGAACTCCGCGGGAGCCCGTCGGCGGGGCGCCTCTTCGACGCTCGGGACGCGCTCTGCGACCCGCATCTCGGTGAGCGAGCGCTCCGCAGTTCCCTGAGGAACCCAGTCACCACTCACTGCATCTGAACGCGCGGAGGCACACGACGTCGAAGCGGCGGCGATGAGACCGAGCAGTGCAATTCCGGCGCTGCGGCGCGCTCCGATCGCGGCTGATTGGCGAGGCTGCATCGAGTGTCTCCACGTAGCGATTTGATTGAGTCGGAGGCCAACCAAGGATTCGAGGATACCGCCGCAGATGGGAGTGTCGAACACCACCTCCGTCGCGAGTGAGTCGCCGCCCGAGACGGAAAGTGTTCGTGACGAAGTTGCTATTCGACGAGTTCGAAGTCACCGGGCTGCCAGGTCTTGTCGAACCACGGCTCGAGCGGTCCGTAGAGGCGCAGCAGGACGAACCAACCCTTGCCCGGAACGGTCTCGATCCAGTTGTTCTCTTTGCCTGCCGGTGCCTTCGGTCCGAACCACAGGTCGACGGAACCGTTCTCGTTGACGGCGAGCTTGTCGCGCTTGCTGTTGCGGCTCGGGAAGGGTTGACCCGTCTGGAGTTCCGAGCGCGTCTGGGGGTCGTAGGCGACCACGGACCAGAAGTCCTTCGCCGGGACGTCGGTCGGAATGTTCAGGCGGTACGTCTTCGAGCCGTCGAGGTACTTCCCGTTCTTGTCCGTCACGTTCAACGCGTACTGCGAGCCCTTCCCGACGAGTTTCATCACCATGGCGGGTGTGTTCACCGTGGCCATGTAGAAGAACATCGAGCGGGCATCGACGTTGCGGCCTCCGGCCCCGTCGTCGATCAGCCAGCGGTGATCGCCGCCGACGAAAGCCGTGTACCAGGTGCTGTCCTTGTAGAGGTACGCGCTCTTGTCGCGAGGCCGCAACCAGATGGCGCGCGCTGTCGCGTTGCCGACGGCGACAGCTTCCGTGAGCGTGGCCTTCATGCGCGCGTCGGGCGCGAACGGCTTGCCCTTGCGGATCCCGATGGCCGCGGCGAGGCCGCGCAGCTCCGGATCGATGAAGCCGACGTGCTCCTTCTCCAGCACGCCGTGGAGTTCCTCGTAGAATTCGAAGTTGTTGGCGTGGATCGTGTTGAACCTCTTCGTGGAGGCGCTGATGAACTCCATCGCCGGCGCGTCGCCCGCCTTCGCCAGCGGATAGACCTTCAGCCCTTCACGGAACATCTTGGTGGCCGCGTCCGGCTTCCCGTCCACGAGAAAGCCGCGCAGAATCAGCCACTGCGTGAAGCTCGGGGACGCCGCCGCGAAGTACTTGGTCCCGTCGATCTCGACCTCGGCTCCACCGGTCGGGGCCTCGATGTCGAGGCCGTGGTCCGGCGGGAGGATCAGATACTTGCCACCCTTCCCGCGATCAGGGCCGGGGGCTCCCATGTCGATCACGAAGCGGAAGAACGCATCGTTGACCGTCCCCGGACCGCACTTCGGCGGAATTTCGACCACCATCGGGCCGTCGCGCTCCAGGTCGAGGATGACGGAGGCGTAGACGGTGTCGGTGTTGCCGGTCAGGAAGAGCGGGTTGGAGTCCATCAACTGATCGAAGAGGACGCACTGGTTGGACTTCGTCGCCCCGAGTTCGACCATCCCGCGGCGGAGTCCCTCGATCGACGTCGCTGGGATGAAGTTCAGGAAGACCTCGACACCGCGCATGAAGTCGAGGTGGTCGTACGCCTTCGCCACCGTCTCCTGCGTCGGCATGCCGTCGAAGAACTCGAGCGTTCCGATCCGCGTCTCGACCTTGGCAGGCGTCGTGATCGTCGCGGGGATCGGCGTGTTGTATCCCTCGGGGACCTTGTCCTGACCAGAGGCGTCCTGCCCGGAGCCGTTCCACATACCGATCGCGGCAGCCGCGACGCCCGCGCCGGCCAACGCCCAGATCGTGTTCCTGATTCCCTGTCTCATCGCTCGGCTCCCTCTGCGTCGATCCGTTCGACGGACGTCACGGTCAATCTCAGTAGATGCAATGTGTTCAGCACGCCCATCAGCTCGGACTGATCCTGCAGTATCCCGATGAGCGTCGTCACTTCGTCCGTCGTCGTGATGGACATGCCCGCGAAGCGATCGGACCAGGACTCCGAGACGCGACCGTCCGCGCAGACGCGGTACGTCGATGCGGTGGCGATCGACGTGCCCGGACCGGGATCCTGCGCGTTCACTGGGTGCTCCATGCCATGCAAGAAGCATCGCATGCGTGCGCCGGATGCGCATGCCCCGCGATGGGGCAGATCCGGGGCAGAGACTCAGCGCGGGGGCAGCACGCCGAGCGCGCGGGCCTTCGCGACCGCTTCGCGGCGTCCGTGCACGTGAAGCTTCGAATAGACGTTGCCGAGATGACGCTTCACGGTCTCGGCTGCGATGTGGAGGCGCTGCGCGATCTCTTTGTTGGTCAGCCGGTCGGCGAGAAGTTCGAGGACGTCCTCTTCGCGATTGGTGAGATCTGCGGCGAGAGTCGGCGTCATGCCGGCTCGTGCATGTATCACGGCTGCGCGCGCGGCGTCCGCAATCAGCCGGGCATGAGCGTGGAGGTGCTCCGGGATCGCGGGATGGACGAGCAGCGCGATCAGGTTCGGCGCGAGATCCAAGTAGCCCCGCAGCATGCTGCCGCGCCGCGTGTTCTCCAATGCGCTGATCAACGCACTCACGGCAGCGTTCTCGTCTCCGCGTCGCTGCGCGAGAGATGCCTGTACCGTCAAGACCTCGGCGAGGATCGGGACCCGGTGGGCGCGCCCAGCCTCGTCGTGCAGGCGGGCGAGGAGGGTGCTCGCGCGCGCCGCGCTACCGGCGTCGCCAGCGGCTGAGAGCGCGGCGGCGAGGATGACACCGGCTGGCCGGAGCGTCGATGTTGCTCTCAGTGTCTTCTCATCCACATCTTCCGCCCACGCCAGAGCGCGCGCGCAGTCGCCGCGTCGGAGCGAGAGTTCCGCGCGCGTCGCATGCGATAGCGCCGCGAGATCTGGCGAACGCGTGCCAGCGGCGTGTGCGATCAGGTCGGTGACGATCTGGTCCGCTTCGTCGCTGTGGCCCTGCGCCTCGAGGCAACGGGCGAGCGTCAGTCGCCCGAATGGAAAGGCCCCGACTCCGTCACGGCGGAGAATGCGCTCGGCATCCACCAACTCGTTGCGGCGGTAGTGTGCGATCCCGGCTTGCGCCCGCATAAGGACCAGCGACGAGCGCGCTCCCTCCGCGTCGCGGTGTTCCTCCGCACGTGTGGTGTTCGCGATCGTCTCCCGCAAGTGTCCCGCGTTCCATCGAACGAGCGTGTCCGCGAGCTGGATCGTCGCGAGTCCCGGGCCATGCTCGTGCTCGGCGACGCCGGCTTCGATGGCGCGGCGGGCGGCGGCGAAGTCTCCCGCGGATTGCGCATTCGTCGCGCTCGCGAAAGTCGCGAACGCGCGCGCGGCGGTGGACGAAATCGGGATCATCTCCAATGCCTGCCCGGCGTGGCGAGCCGCTGATTCGAATGCGCTCTTGTGGCTTGCGGCGAGGCTGCGCAGAGCGTGGATCTCGCCGCTGATGGCTCGCCGCTCGTCGTCCGGAAGTGGCAGTTCACGGAGCCCCGCGTCGATGTCGTCGAGCAGTGCCGAGAGCTCGTGCATGGGGACGGTGCCCCATGCGTCGAGCAGGCGGAAGAGTGGTCCGCTCGCTCGCGTTCCGGCGCGGATGCGCGCGATCCAGGCCGCGATCTCGTCCTGCCGATCAGCGTTCATGAGCTCGATGCGATGTCGGACCAGGACGTCTGCAGCCGACTCCGGCCGGCTCCCTTGCAACGCGTGCTCGATGGCCTCGTCGATGTACCCGTTGACGTCGAACCAGTCCCGTGCGGTGTCGTGGAGCGCCCGGATCTCCGCGGGCTCTACGGACGTGTTCAGCTCGTGCCGCAAGTGCTCACGCAGCAGCGGGTGGAAGCGCAGCCAGCCGTCGGCTTCGACCGTGACGAAGAGGTTCGTGGCGATGACGTGTTCCATCGCCGCGATCCCGTCCGAATCGCCGCCCCCATCCGAGCCGTCCCCCGCGTGTTCGCAGACTGCGTCGCAGAGGTCCATGTGAACGCGCTCGAAGAGCGACGTGCGGATGAGCCGATCCCGCAGGCCCCGAGGCTGCCGCGCGAGAACCTCGTGAGCGAGGTACTCTTCGACGTGCGCGATGCCGAGCGGGAGCCGCGCCGTCAGCTCATCGGGTGACGTCGTTCCGCTGAGGGCGAGTGCCAGCATGCGCACGGCTGCGGCCCAGCCCTCGGTGCGCGTGACGACCTGATCCAGGAGCGCGTCGGCAAGGCGATGGCCGGAAGCGCGCTCGATGAACGCGCGCGCTTCGTCCGCGTGGAATGCGAGGACGTCTTGTCGCACATCGCAGAGCTGGCCGCGGGCGCGCAGCGCGACGAGAGGCCACGGAGGGTCGTGGCGTGTCGTCACGATCATGTGCAGTGGACGGGGCGGATACTCGAGCAGAGCGACGACGAAGTCGTGGATCGGTGGACTGCCGACTCCCTCCAGCTCGTCGAGGACGAGTACGAGGTCGTGGGTCAACTCGTCCAATGCGTCAGCGACGTGCGCCGCCGCCTCCGCGGGCGACGCGGCTGCGGCGAGGATGTCGTCAGCGCGCAGATCGACGGACGGCGAGGCGGCGCCGACAGCCGCGCCGACAGCCGCGGCGAGGTCGCGCACGAACGCAGAGAGAGAGTCGGTTCTCGCGGAGAGCGAGACCCACGCGACGGGAACGTCGAGCTCGCCGACGAAGTCGCTGACGAGCGTCGTCTTCCCGTACCCCGCGGGGGCGCAAACGAGCGTCAGAACGCCGGAACGGCCACGTCGAAGTAACTCGGTCAGACGCGGTCGCGGCACAAAATCGCCCGCCACCGGAGGGCGGCGCAGCCGGGTCTTGCGGAGCGGGGCAGGCGACGACATACGACCCTGCCGAGGCTACGCCGCCCCCCGACATACCGGGTCTGTTTTCGCGCCTTTTAGCCTCGGTTTCAGCGCCGATACGCGATTCTCGCGGCCTAAATGGTCAGCGCGCGCCGATCTCGGTGGAGACCGCCTCGATCGCCTTTCGGTGCTCTGCGGCCCAGTCGTTCGTGAGCAGGTCATCGAGGGTCGTCTGGGCCGCGTCCGGGTCGCCGGCACGTGATTGCGCGCGGGCCAGTTCGAGCCAGCCCTGGATCTCCAGCGAGCGGATACGGACGACCTGTTGCCATTGGACGGCGGCGTCCGCGTAGGCCTTCGAGTCGGTGCGGATCTTCGCGAGTCGTCGGTGACCGTCGGCTTCGTTCGGCGCGTAGTCGACGAGGCCCGTCAGGGCACGCTCCGCACCCTCGGCGCCGTCGATCTGCCGCAGGTAGACCGCGAGTTGGGGATAGAGATCCGGTTGGGCGGGGACGCGAGCGAGCGAGTCGGCGATCGCCGCCGCCGTACCCGCATCATCGCCCACAAGCTTCGCGGCCGCGATCACCATCGAGAGCACGTGAACGTCGTCGGGAGTATGACGCAGGGCGACGCGGAGATGGCGCAGCGCGGGTGCGCCTTCCTTCCGCTCGAGATGGATCGCAGCCAGGGCGCGACGGATGACCGGGGCGTCGAGTCCGGTCTTCGCCGCCTCGGCTTCGTAGCGTGCCGTCCACGCCGGCAGATCGGGGATGAGCTTCAGCACCTTCGTGAGGGCACCGAGCGCCTGCGCGCGATTGTCGCTGCGGTTGCTCATCACCACCACCGCGGCGGATGCTGCGTCCACGGCTTCGTCGAAGCGTCCAAGTCCGGCGTGCGCGCGCGCCAACTCGCCGTACATGTTGGCGAGATGACCGTCACCGCCTCGGCGCGCGCGCGTCAGTCGCTGGTACTCAGGGATCGCGAGTGCGAAGAGACCGACGCAGCGCGTGTAGTACGTACACGCCAGGGCGACCTTCGCGAGCTGCTCGTCGGCCCGCTGGCCGCGGTACCGCGGACTCGTGCGCTCCGCGAAGTGTGAGTGCGCCGCGTCCACGAGAGCCCTGCCGTCGTCGTCGCGCCCGACCTCGTGGAGAGCGCGGATGTTGACCAGCGCGTACTTCAGATTGTCAGGACGTTCCGAGACCAATCGCTCGGAGTGTGTGAGCACGTCCGGCCAGCGCTTTTCGTGCTGCAACCACTGCACGAGCGCCCAACGTCCGTTCTCGCGCAAGACCTCGCGTTCGTCGGCGTCGAGCAGCGTCTGGATCGCCTCCGGATAGAGCTGCAGGCCGTTCCATTGATACTGCGCTGTGTGGAGCTGGATACCGACCGAAGTCGGGTGCTCGTGTAGGACGCGACGCGCAACGTCCGCGAAGTCGACAGCCTTCGCCTTCCAAAAATTGCGCCTGTTCGTCCAGGCGTAGAGGTCGCGCCCGCGTGCTTGCTGGGTCGTCAGATCGCGTTCGAGTTCGCGTAGCACGATGGCGAGCAGCCGCGGTTCGAGCGGTCCGATCTTCGGACCCAGCTCGCGACGCCAGTTCCCCATGCTCCCGGAGACGTAGTTCCACGCATCCGTTCCGCGTCGGCGATACCACGTCGGCTCCGCTTCGATCCGCTCCACCAGGAACGTCAATGCCGGGAGACGTCCCGCGACGCTCCGGAGCGAGTTCGAGACGCGCCGGATCCGATCCGCCTGCTGCTGTCCAAAGCGCGGCAGAATCTCGGGCAGGAGCGCCCGCGAGAACGCGATCAGATCCGCTGCGACGTTCTGCACCTTGGCGTGCTTGTGCGCGACTTCGTGGAGTTCGCAGTAGCGATCGAGGACCTCGCTGACAAACGTCGGTGAGTGTTCCGCAAGCGCCCGTTCCATCTGCGCTCGGACGGTGCGATAGAGTTCCGCTCCGCTGCCGTGCGTCACGGTCCCGCCCTGTTCGAGGCAGCGGACGTAGAGCGTGAAGAGGCGACGGGTGTACCACTCGCGTCGCGCCGTCGATGCCTGGCGTTCGCGCTCGGCCAACAGACGCGCTTCGCCGGCTCCGTACTTCCGGGCCGCCTCGAACCAGCCGGTGTGCTGGTCCACAACGTCGTTCACAGACTGCGGGAGGATGCCGCCGGACGCCGCCCGGTACTCGTCCAGCGCCACGCTCATGCCGTCGATCGCAACGCCCTGATGTCCGTACGCCCATTCGGTCACGTAGCGATGCTGCGCCACGCGCAGGCGCTCGACAGAGCCGCGCTCGGTCCTCTCGTGGAGGTCCTGCAACTGCGCGAGCTGCTCGTCGGCGAGCGACGCGTGCGGGATCTTCCCGAGCGACGCGAGATACGACGCCATCAGCCGGATCTCGCCCGGCAACCACTCTCCCTTGCGCGCGTCCTTCAGATGACGCAGCGAGAGTTCGACGTGCGGTCCTGGCTGGTCCAGCACCTCGGCGGCGCGACGTTCGACCTGCGCCATCAAGAGTGCGAGCCCTCGGCGGTCCGTGTCGGTCTTCGTCGTGCTCATGCGCTCGCTCAGGCGCAGACGGATCTCGTCGCACGTCGCCTCCTCGTGGACGTCCTGCAGGATGGCATTACTCGCTTCGAGGAACGGATAGACCGCCTGCGGCGTGTGTCCGAGGACGCCGTCGGCGAGCGACGCGAGCACGCGGAAATCCTTCGTCGCTTCGTAGAGACTCCTCACCCGGTAGAGCTTGCCTGCGGGTGATGTGCTCTTCGAGAGCAGCACTCGAATCAGGCGCAGGACCTCGTCGTCCATGTCGGGTGGGACGCCGCTGCCGTCGTCTGCGCGGCGCATGCGATAGACCTCTTGACCGAGACGGTTCGCGAGTTGATTCTCGTCCACGACGCGGTACCGACGCTCCAGCGTGTCCTGTCGCCGTTGCTCGTCACCGAGGACGAGGTACCACGCCGCCAGGGACACGTAGTGCGGCTCAGCCAACTCATCGAGACGGGCGACGCTCTCGAATTCCGCGACCGCCTCGTCGAGCCGTTCCAGTTCCGCCATGAGGTAGCCGAGCGCGATGCGCCAGCGGCTCTCGACTTGTGACGGGACGATCCATGAACGCAGAGCTGTCTCGAGATCGGCGGGGCGATCGAGGGCAACCAGGAGCCGGAAGATGGCATAGCGCCAGTCGAGCGCTGCGTCCCGCGCCGAGTCCTTCTCCTCGATTTCCAGGTGCTCGTCGAGCAACTTCACGACGCGCTCGGCGAGCCCCTCGGGGGCGTTCCGACGAACCGCGATGTACGAGAGCGCGAGCACGCTGCGTTCACTCAGTATCCACTCCAGCGCGTCGGCCCCTGACGCGATCGAGAGCAGCATCTCGCGCGCTTCGCCCTCGACCGCAACCGGCTCCTCGCCCAATTCGGCGAGGAAGCAGATCCGCTCGATCTCGTACCACGGGCGCAGGAGCTCGGGCGCGGTCTTCGTCTCCGCTGCAAGCCTTGCTGCGAGTGCTCGACGAGCGTTCGCCTGCGCCGTTTTCTGTTGCGCGCGCAACGCGGTGCGCGGGAGCTTCTCCCGCTCTGCCGCCGGGCCGAGTTCGGCCTCGACTCGCATCGCAAGCAGTTGATCTGCGATACGGCGTACGCTGCTCGAGAAGGTCTGCGTCTTCTGGGGATCGGGCGTCGCCTCGGCGACCGATCGCGGGATGAGCGCAAGAATCTCGTCCTCGAGCGCGACGGTCCAGGGCAGTTGCGCCAGCCGCTGTGTCAACAGACCGGCGTATCCCGGAGCGTTGGTCGCCGATGCCTGTTCGAGCGCCTCCCGGAGAAGCGTGACGGCTTCGGCGGGTTCTTCGTGCGCGTCGAGCAAACCGAGTGCGAGACCGAAGAGAGCACGTCTCTCGTTCGCGTCCTGCGTGTCGCGCCAACGCGTCGTCACGCGGTCGGCGACCGCGCGCCAGACGTCGGCGTCCACGCTGTTGCGATCCCACAGAAGCCACGCCTGGAGGCGCACGAGCCGTCCGACCGACAGCGACTCGATCATCTCGGGCTTCGTCAGGTCGTCACGTAGCGCCGCCAACAGCTCGCGATGGAGCCCTAACTGGCGCAAACGGTGATGCTGGACGATCTTGGCGACGATGTTCGGATCCGCCGTGTCGTCGAACGCGAGACGGCGCGCCACGTCGACCAACCTGCGTACCCACTTCTCATCGAGGGGCGCGTTGCTCCAGCGGCCCGTCCACTCCTCACCCAGGGCCGTGGATACCGCTGCTGTGAGTTGCGCGCGCGCCGTGGTGTCCGTGCCGGCGTCGGTCGCCCCATCGAGTCGAGCCGCGATCCACGCGTCGCACTCGTCCACGCGCTCGAGCGCGAGCAGCGCGTCGAGTCGCACGCGGTAGCCCTGCCAATCCTCGGGTTGCTCGTCGATCCAACGCTCGGCGACCATGAGTAGGTCATCCAGGCGCATTGCATTCCACAGCACCATCGCGAGCTGCCGGAAGCCGCTCTGCACTTGATACGGCGGCCACGTGTAGCCACTCGTCTCGAGTTCGGCGAACACCCGGAGTGCCTCGTCCACGCGTCCTGCCTGCGCCAGTGCATTGAGCAGCGCCAGCACGGCTTGCGGATCCTGCGGGCGTGCCTCCCAGAGATTGCGCCAGATCGCGATCGCCTCGTCCCGCCGCCCCGAGTTGAAGAGCAACGAGGCCCGCTGTCGGCTCCACATGGTGGACCACCAGCGATCCTCGGCTGCGGTTGTGTCCGTGACGGTGCCGGAACCGACTCCCGCCAGCGCGTTCATGAGTTCGAGGCGCTCGTTGACGTGGAACGGCCCGGTCTGTGAGTGCAGTTGCCAAGCGACCGCGCGAGCGTCCGGCGCCGTCGAACCAACCAGCGCATCCGCCATGCGCCGCACGTGTGCAACGAATGCCTCACCCTGGCGACTGTACGTGTAGAGCGAGAGGGCGATCCACTCCGCTCCCGGCTTGCCCTCTACCAGGGCGCGCGCCTTCTTCCAAGTCGCCCACGCCTCGTCCCATCGCTGGAACCGCGCATGGTCGCTCGCGATGGTTAACAGGTCAGCGAACGTCGCCTGATCGTCATGGATAGCCTGCTTGGCCGCCGCGAGATCGGGGTCCGCGACGTCGAGGAAGATCACGTCGTCCTGACCATCAAGCGCCTTCGTGAGAGCCGCGTCGAACGCATCCGCCGTAAGTTCGCGAACCGTCGCGAGCTTGCGCCAGATCTCGGAGCCGTCCGCATCGATGATCGCCACGTTGGTCGGCCACCAGAGCCCGCCCGCGAGGGTCAGATCGATCACGCGCCGCGAACTCGTCAGCTTCTCCCCACTGAACGAATCGGTGCGGAGCACGATGCGTTTCTCGGTGTCGATCGTGACGACGACAGACGCGATCTCCGCCGTGCCGTACGCCTTCGGCGCCGTCAGGCGGATGGAGACGAGCGTGCCGTCGCGCGACTCGATCTTCGCCGACCACTGCGCGTACGAGAGCGCGAAGTCGACGCGGTGTCGGCTCGCAAGCGGTCCCCAATCATCGCGGTCTTCTTCTGTTCCCGGCCGCTTGCGTCCCAATCGAATGCCGTCGGTCAGATTGCCGGACTCGTCGGTCAGCCAACGCTCGTAGTGCGGCTGCCCGAGTTGACGGATGCGCGCGAACCAGCGCTCGCGTCCGATCAGTGCGCGACCCATGTTGGCGATGAGGTCTTCGGGTTCCGCGGGGCCGAGCCCACCCTGTCGGAAGGTGATCTCGACACCGGTCTCGACGCCGTCGGGGAGAACCAACGGGGTGGAGACGAGTTCCAGTGCCTCCGCGGTCTCGGCATCCCACGTCGGTTGCATCGGATCGGGAGCGCGCTTCGCGGGTGGCGGGAGCGCAGGGAAGCGCTGGAAGAGCAGGTTCGCGAGCCAGGCGTACGCGTACCGGGGCCGCTTGCCCCCGGCGATGAAGTCGAGCGGGACCGAACTTCCCCCGGTCCGAGGCCCCCCGAGTTGCGTCTGGAATGCCCGCTTCCGTGAGAGCGACTCCCTCGCGGAGCGCATCTTCGAGAACTCGAAGTCCGAGTCGAGCTCCCTCATCGGCGGCGGTGTTCCCGGTGGGGGTGGCGGATCCATCGGTTCGCGTGAATCCGGCGGGATCTCGCCTTGCCCGATTCCGTCCCCGTTCGTGTCGCCGAGGCTCTCTGCCAGCTCTCCGCCGGGGCCCCGGTAGGTAGCCGACGCTGCACCCGGCACGCCGCCGTCCCAGGTACCGGTCGAGAGTTCCGCGTCGTAGAGCGCCGAGCGGCCTCCCCCGGAGTCGCTCCACCCTCCACCGCCGCCACCGCCGTATCCCCACGCGACGGCCTGAGCCTGGAGCCCGCGTCCCAGCCCGGAGATCTCCGCTAGCATCCGGCGCCGCAGGTTGAGCCGCCATGCGCGTGCCGTCTTCGCCTGTTCGCGCAACGCCGCCGTCGCCGCCTGCGTGCGCGCCTCGGTGAAGAAGCGCTCGCCGTCGCGCATGTACACGCGGCGCGCCACGCCGTAGCGCTCGCGATCCGCGTCATTCTCGAGCACGAGGAACGACGTGTACGGGGTCATGATCCCGAAGCGTTCGCTGAACGCGACGATCTCGTTCTTGATCTCCGGTGTGCGTCCCTCGGCGAGGAGCGCGTCGAGATGTTTGCGCGCCCAGAGCCGCGGCAGGAACGAGTTACCCGTCTCGTCGCCATCGAGTGCGAGATCGGCTGTGAACTGGACCGACTTGCCGTTCAACTCTCCGGTGACGGTCACCTTGCCGTGCTGTGCGCCGCCGCCTTCTGGCAGGAAGCGCCCCAGGACGATCTGCTGCGTGCCGGCGGGCAGACTCGGTAGCCGTTCGGGATAGACGCGTGCCGTGCGTAACCCGGTGAACGAAACGCGGAGATCCCGGATAGGCGGCTGCGCCACTTCGGAGAGAAACGCATACGCAGCGCGCGGCGCATCGCCGTCGATCCGGCGTGCGGAGCCGCCGAGCGTCGCGATCGCGTCGAGGACACCCTCCTCGTACGCACTGCCCGTGGCGACCGCGTGAAACGACGCGCCCTCGGGGTTCAGTTTCCGCATGCGCTTGATGCGTTGCGCGAGCGCCACCGGGTCGGCGTCGCCGGTCGTCCCGATCCCGTCGCCGATGTAGACCACGAGCGTGCCGTCTGTCGCCTTCGACGCCGCTTCGGAGAGCGCCATGTCGAGGTCGGTCCAGCCGAGCGAGAAGCGGCGATCGAGGGCCGTCAGCGCGCGCTCGATGTTCTCGTCCGTGACGGCAAGTCGCTCGGGGACCGGCCACGCGACGGCGGCGTCGCAGGCCATGAGCCGGAACTGATCTTCGGGGCCGAGCAGAGCGAGTGTCGCTTCCAGGAATGCGCGCTGCGCCTTGCGATCGGCTGGACCCATGGACCCCGACGTGTCCGCGATGAAGAGCAGATCGAGCGGGTCACCCTCGGGGACGAGATCGCGCTCCCACGCGCCGGCCGACGGATCGGGCGGCGCGAACATCAGCATGAAGTAGCCGTCGTCGCCGCGCCGATGCGGCACGACGCGCAGCGGACTCGTGCGCGCCACGTCGAAGACGACTTCGAAGTCGCGCTCCGGGGTGTAGTTCTCGGCCGTGAACTCCAGCGTCGCGTCGTGCGCCGTCTGCGTGACGCGCACGTCGTGCGTCGGCGACGACGCCGACTCGATCTGCGCCGTTGAGTGATTGACGACCTTGATCTGCAACTGCCGCAGCGGATTTGTGCGGAGCAACTCGCTGCGCAGCGCGTAGCGGTAGCGCACGCGCGTGCCCTCCAGCGGGAGCACCTGCGTGTAGCGCAGACGGATGCGTTTCTCGCCGTGCTTGGGGATCGGGAAGACGCTCGCCTTGAAGAGATTGCCGCCGCTCCATTCGAGCAGCCCCGGGTCCTTCTTCCGGCGCAGGATGTCCTCGTAGATCTGCCGTGCCCGCTGCCGCTCGATGATGTCGGCCTCGACCAATTCGTTCCCGATCCACATGCCGAAGCCGCTGATCGATGCGCCCGCAGGCAGCGGGAACGAGAACACACCTTCGAGAACTGTGCCGGTCGCGTTGACGAACGACTCCTCGATCGTCGTCACCGCGATCTGATCGCGGATCACGACACTCACCTTGTGATAGCCGACCGAGAGCGGCAGATCGCGTCCATCCACGTTGGCGACCAGCGAGCCCATCCATTCGTCGGTGGTCGAGACGCGGTAGCCCTGGAGCCAGCGCGGCGTCTCATCCAGACGCGTCGTCGCGTCGCCCTTCGCGCGCAGGACCACCGCATCGGTGACGCTCGCCGAGAACGCGCCCGGCCCCGTCACGTTCACCGGCTTCCCCACCGCGCCTGCGAACTCAGCGTCGCCGCGCACGAGGTGCAGCCGACCCCGATCGTCGAGTCGCACCAGGCTGCCTGCGCCCAACACAAGCGATCCTCCGCCCGCCAGCCGGATCTCGGCGGCATTCGCGCCGCGCGCCATCGTCCGGACCTGATCGCCGGGTAAGAGCACGGTCTGCGGCCCCACGGGACTCCACCGCTGCCGCCCCGCAGGCTGCACGAGAACGCTGCCTTGCAGGTCCGCGACGACTCCGACGCGACCGTCGTCGGCGAGCCCGGAGGCCTCCGTACGCGCGGGTCCCGCCACCGCCAGAACGACCGCGACCAATCCCACCAAGACCCGATATCGCATGCTGCCTCCGATTGCGCTTCTCCAGTGTATAGACGCAATCCAGCGGCGGAAGTTGGCGGGAACTCGGAGATCCCCTGCGCGGATCAGGGATCGATCTCGAGCCGGTACCCGTCGCGACCGAGGCGCACGCCGCGGACTCCGCGTCGCACGAGCCCGAGCCGGTCCGGCGCGTAGAGCGACACGACGGGCACCTCGCGTTCCACGAGGCCCTCGATTTCTCGATACGCGGCGCGGCGAGCGGAGTCGGTGGCGGCTGCGACGGCGCGGCGGAGCGGTGCCTCGATCCCCGGGAGCCGCGCGACGTGGCTGAGGAGCCAGGCGTGCGGATCGTAGGGCAATCCGTGGGTGCCGTCGATCAGAGCGTCGTAGTCTCCGGTCCGGCGTCGCTCGGCGTAGTCCTTGCGTCCGACGACGACGACGTCCAGGTCGATTCCTGCGGGCCGGAGTTGTCGCGCGAGCGCCCGGGCGAGGCGCACGCGATCCGGGTCGAATTCGTAGACGAGCACGCGCGCGCGGATCGGCGCGTCCGTTGTCGCGGCCACCTCCGCCGTCACGCGCCCGGTCGGCCAGCCACCGAGACCCGTCGCGAAGAGGGTCGCGGTGGGGGTTGCGAATCCGAATTCGACGTCCGCGACCAACGCCGCGCGGTCCACCGCCGTCGCGACGCGCCGCCGATTCTCCAGGTCGGTGAACGGTCCTCTCGCCATGTTGAACGCGAGGTGGACGACGCGCGAGCCGCGTGTGCGGAGCAACTCGAACTCGCCGCCATCGACGAGACGTCGCACTTCGTCACGTGGCAGGCGCGGCACCCAGGAGTCCATCACGACGTCCACCTCACCCAGTTCGAGCGCCCGGATGTGGCTCGAGTCCACGTGATCGCCCCCGTCCAGAAAGCGCACGTCGAGCATCCGCCCCTCGCCCGACGCCGGAGCGAAGAGTGTGTGCGTGAGCGGGTCGCTCGCGACGACGCGCCACGGGCCGGTCCCCACGGGTGCGAAGTCGGTCGCATCCGGGAGGGCGGCAGCCGTCGCCACCGCGCACGGGTTGATCGCCGCGAGGTCGAGTGGCACGGGATAGGGCTCGGAGAGCGTGATCTCGATCCGTTGGCTGTCGAGCGCCCGGATACCCGTCGTCCGCGAACTCATCCCGAGCCACGCATGCTCCTCTCCGCCGACGAAGCGGCGCAGGTGGGCGACCACCGCGTCGGCGTCGCAGGGCGTGGCGTCGTGGAAACGCGCGCCGTCACGGAGAGTGAACACCCAGCGCCGTCCGTCGTCGAGCCGTTCCCACGCCGTGGCGAGACCGGGGACCGGGCGCCCCGCGTCGTCCATTCGGACGAGCGTCTCGTAGACCAGCGACTTGGTCAGGAACCCGCCGAAGTAGACGTAGGGCGTGAGCGTCGGGCCGGTGCGGCGGATCGCCCCCCAGCCGACCCGCAGCGTCTCGCGTGCTTCGGATGCATCGCCCACCTCTTCCTCCTCCGCCGCGAGCCCGGGACGGCCATAGCCCGGTGGTCGGTGCAGCGCCACCACGCGTCCACCGTAGCCCGAGATGAAGATCTCGTCCGTAGCGTTGCGTCCATCGACCTCGCCGACGGTCAGCCAGTGTCCCTTGGCACGGTCCTCGAAGATCGTCTCCGCTTTCCAGCCTTCCTTTCCGCGCCGCAGGATCTGCACCTTCCGGCCGTACCCGAAGAGCGCGACCGCCTCGACGTCCGGGTCGGCGTCGAAACGACCGGATGCGACCCCCCGCATCCCCGCGGGGCCCGCGAAGATCGCTTCGACGTTCCATGACGTGCCGTCGTCAGCGCGCTCGGCCCGCTGGACCATGCCGTCGTCGCCGACGGCGTAGAGTACGACGCGCTTCCCGAGGTCGGGTCTGCGCAGCGCGATCCGCCCGAGACCGTTCGGCCATGCCGCGATCGTCTTCGTCTGCAACTTGCCGTCCGCGAGGCTGTGGATCTGCAGCCGACCGCCACGCGAGACCGTGGCGATCTCGGGGACCTGGCCCGCCGCGGCCGGGAGGACGACGGCGTCGCGGATGCGCTCAGTCGTGGGGCCGAGAGACACGACGGTCCAGCCGCCGGAGCCGCGCCGGGCGACGTGTACGCCACCCGGCCAGCACCACACGAGCACTTCGGCGCCAGGCGTGCCCGGGTCCAGTTCGCCCGCAACGATCGTTTGGATCTCCTCACCCGGGAGGTGCGCGACCAGTCGGCCCTCGACCGCCCCGTGCGGGTGGGTGACGACCTCCCAGAGATTGCCCTTGCGGCCGCCGGTGTAGAGCTCGGAGCCCGGCACCGTGGGGTCCGCGTCGCCATGCGCGAGGCCGTTCAGCCAGCCGCCGTCATGCAGGCACGAGAGCGGGATCCAGCGACCGCTGTACGGGATGAGGACGTGTAGCGTTCCTGCGTCGTCGAGCGCGATCACCTCGTCCGAGCCGACCGAACCGAGCACCGGGAACGCCTTGACGACCCAGATGCCCACCTCGCCGCGGTCGAGCGCTAGGCGTGCGCGCCACCCCTCCGCCGCTTCGAGGGGGACGGCTCCGGATCGGGGATCGGGTGGCGACTCTTCCGCACGCGCGCCAGCGGTCAAGGCCAGCGTGATGATCACAGTTGCGAGGGCGATGAGTCGGCGCATGCGGAGCCTCCCGGTCGGTGCCGTGCGCCGACGTGCAAAGCGCGCGCCCGCATCGAGCGTGTCGCGGGCGATACGAGTATGCTCGGCGGCGGTGGACGCCCCGCACGTCGGCCGGCGACGGGCCGGTCACCGGCGCCGCGGGGGTTTCTGGCCGGGCCCCTACGGGTGAGGCCGTCCGCACGCAGTCTCCGAACGATCCGGCTGCGGGCCGGTTAGAGTCCTGCTATGAAGAAGGGACTCCTCATCGGTACGGCCGTCGTCGCGTTGTGCGCGGGCCTCATTTTGGCTTCGGGTTTCTGGCAGAGCGCCACGCAATCCGAATTGCCTGTCGCCGCCGTGATGCCACAGAGCACGGTCTACTACGTCGAGGCACGCGATCTTCGCGGGCTCGTGAAGGGCGTTCGGGGAACCGATGCCTGGCGCGATCTGCAGGCGTCGGGCCTCTTCAAGACGGCGACGGAGGGCGACTCGGCGACGTCGTTTGCGGGAGAGTTGACGGAACTCTCGAAGAGACTCGACTTCACCGTCGATGAGGACGCGGTCCTGAACTTCCTCGGCGACGATGCCGCGATCGCCGTCTGGACCGACGACGCGAACGCAGCGCACGCGGTGCTGGTCACGCGACTCGATGTGGCGGCGATCGCGAAGGATCTGGTCGTAGGAGAGACCGACTGGCGGGCATTGCATCGGGAGTTCGTCCGGCGCGCCAAGGAGGCGGGCAGCGAGATCACGACGGAGGAGTACCAGGGCTACGAGATCTCGATCGAGAAGCGCGACGACAACAGCACGTTCGTGACGTTGATGGAGGATCTTCTCGTCGTCGGTAACACGCGCGAGGCGGTCGTGACGGCCATCGATCTGCGCGTCGTCGAGGGCGCTGGCTCATTGAATGAGCTCCCCGCGTTCTCCGAAGAGCTGGCGCGGCTGCCTGCCGGCACACGACTTCGCGACTGGGTTCATCTTGAACGATTGCGCGGCACGAAGATCACCGTCCCTGGGGAAGAGAAGCCGGTTGAGTTCACGGGCGCGTTGGCGGCGTTCGCTGCACCTGCGGTGGCGCGCGCGATCGATCTGCCGGACGACGATCTCTACCAGCTCGGCTGGACGTGGTCGCGCAGCGACGACGAACTCTTCAGCGACACGGCGTCGCCGAGCATCGGAGACGTGATGCCCGAGGGCGCGATCGTTCGCATGGAGGCGCAGCGCCTGGGTCAGTTGGCGTCGGCGTGGGAAGCGTCGTCCATGAAGACGCATCTCGAGAGCTCGTGGGCGGCCGAGAAGATCAAGGAGGCGATCGACGGAGCAGCCGACGAAGCGCTCGACAACGTGATCCCCGGCGATGACGACGTGGGTGGCCTCTTCGGTGAAGAGACGTTCTGGCAGCAGTTCGGGTGGAATCTCGGGCGTCGTACACTCTCGCAGACATTCGGCACCGATGCCGCTCTGGCGATGTGGCGCGGCGAGACTCCCCAGCAGCCGGGGGTGCTCCTGGCGCTGCGGCTCGAGACCGACGGTCGCGTCGGCGAGGCCGCGCTCCGATCGGTGATCGACTCCGTCGGCGCTGCGGGCGACGAGATGGAGCTCCGCACGTTCGTTCACGGTGAGCGCACGGTGCGCGTCATCGAGAAGCTCGGTTCACCGTTCGCGCTGACGTGGGTGACCGTCGGTGATCTGCTGCTCATCGGCTCCACCGACGACGTCGTGAAGCGTGCCTTGGATCGTGCGGCGGCACACGCAAACGACGCCGAGCGCAGCGCGCCCTCGCACGGCCTCCCGACCGATTACCGTCTGCTCGTCACGATCTCGGTGAGCGAGTACCTGGAGTTCGGGAAGAGCGCGCTCGGCGGCGACGCGGAGACTGCGCAGATCTTCTCGTGGATGCACGACATGATGCCGTACGACGAGATCGCGGTCGGGATCTACGCGACCGACGATCTGTCGCAGGTCGATGTTCGGGTGCGCGTGAATATCGACGGTGAACGTGGTTCGAAGATCACAGCGCCCTACCTGAACGTGCCCCGCGGCGCGCCACGCAGCTTCGACGTGCTCCCGGACGGCGCGATTGCCGTGCAGGCATCGCGGATGCGGATCGCCGACGCGGTCGCCGTGTACGACACGGACGGAATGGCGGAGGGAACGGCGGAGGTGTTGCAGCCCATCCGCGAGGGCATCGCGGAATTCGAGAAGTCACTCGGCGTCGATCTCGATGCGGAGATCCTTCCGGCGCTGGGCGACGAGATTGCGTTCGCGTTGCTCTACGACGATCGGACCGAAATCCCCGAAATGCCGCCGATCCCTGGGCTCGCGTTCCTCGTTGGCATTCGCGATCAAGCGGTCATCTCTGCGTTCCTCGAGAAGCTTGCCGAAATGGGCGACGACCTACTTGCAGAGAGCCGCGGTTCCCCGCTCATCGAGCGCGACGAGCGGGATCCCATTCTCGCGTACCGACTCGTGGACCGACCAGGCGAGAGCGGCGTGCCGTTCCAGCCGACCGTGACGTTCGTCGGCGACTTCCTCGTGATCGCGTTGGATGACTCCACGATCGACACGCTGCGTGAGGTGCAGGCAGGCAACCGGACGAGCCACACTGCGTCGCGTCTCCAGACGCGCGTTCGCGCTGCCGGGTTCCCGGTCGAGGGCAGCGAGGTTGCTCAGCTCGATTGGGGGCTCCTACTCGATCAGATCGCACTCTACGCGCCCCAGATCGCGCCGCTCCTCGTGGACGACTCGCTCGTTCCCGCGCCCGAGTTCCCGGAGGACGGCGACATGGAGGAGTGGAATAGGCGCATGGCGGGTCATCAGCAGGCGGTGGCTGAAGAGGCCGCCGCGAAGCAGGCGGACGTCATCGGGATGATCGACTCATTGCGCTTCATCGACTTCATGGCGACCGTGATGGACGTCACCGAGGGCGCACTGGAGAGTCACTCCATCATCCGCTTCAAGGACTGATAACCACGCATCTTCGCGTACTCTGGCGCGATGCGTTGCACTCGTGCTGTTGCTGTGACCGCGTGGATCGCGCTCGCCGGATTGGTCTGCACGGCGTGCGGAGCGGACAACGATGCCGGCCCCGACGCGAGTGCCGTGGCGGCATCGAAGCTCGCGCGCTCGTCGCACTCCCTTTCTCCGGATACGTCGTCAGACGCAGCAGCGGACCCTGCGTGGTCGCTCGAAGCCCGCGACACCACGTATCTGTGGGATCTCGAGCACCACTCTAACGTCCTCGTGAAGTTCGGATTCGCCGCTCTCGGCGACGCGCTCTCGAAGCCGGATCGCGACGCACTGATGCGCCTCCTTGCGGCGGGCTTCGAGGGGCGCGTACCGGAACAGACGATCGACGTTGTTCTAAACGAGGGGACGCTCGACGCGCAGCGGCACGACGGCGCCGCCGCGCCGCTGCGAGCGATGGACACGCCCGCATTCGCCGAACGATTACTCGAATTGCGTCAACCGTTCGCAGCGCCGCCCACGTTCCGCTTCGCGGTGAAGCGCATCACACCGAGTGAGCGCGGCGATCTTGACGCACCCTGGAGCGCGCTCTGCGTGATGCAGATCGGCGGGACGCGCAAGAGTGATGGCGGGCCAATCGAGACCGCTCTTCTCTTCGAGATCGAGTTCGAGCGTCCGACGAAGGAACGCATGGCGGCGCCTGCTTGGGTGCGCGCGTTCTCGATCCTCCGGACCGCGACCGTGGGCTCCGAAACGCCACTCTTCCGCAAGGCACTCACCGACTATGGGATCGACGGGCGCCGCTTCCACGACAACTGGCGGACGAAGCGCAAGATGCAAGTTCCCGGCGGGATCTATGCGTGCGACTACAACCGCGACGGCTGCGTCGATCTGCTGACGACCGACGCGTTTCGGCAGGGCAACGCGCTCCTGCGCGGCAAGCCGGGCGGCGGCTTCGACGACGTGACGACGGAGGCCGGCCTCCTGCGGATACAGAGTGACGGCGACCTCGATGCGGCGTTCGTCGATCTCGATGGCGACGGGTGGGAAGACCTCGTCTTCGCGGGTGGCACAATCTGGCGCAACGTCGAGGGGGAGCGCTTCGAGGAACTCACCGATCGCTCGAACTTACGTTCGCTCGCTTACATCGAAGGCCAGCGGTCGACCGTGACTGTCGTTGACTTCGATCGCGATGGTCGGATGGATCTCTACGTCGTCCGGGGCGGCGGCTTTCCGACGTCATGGTTGGAGGACGCCGGTGAGAGTCCGCATCGCAACGCCCTGCTCCGCAACGTCGGAGATTGGCGCTTCGAAGACGTGACCGAGAAGTTTGGGGCGGACGGCGGCCCGCGCTCCAGCTTCACCGCCGTCTGGTTCGATGCGAACGCGGACCTCTGGCCCGACGTCTACGTCATGAACGAATTCGGCGATGGTGCGCTCTACGTCAACGAGGAGGGCGCTCGTTTTTTTGAAATGGACGTCGATCCGACGACGGACGACTTCGGCTCGATGGGGGCGGCGAGCGGCGATCTCGACAACGACGGCAACATCGATCTCTACGTCGCGGCGATGTACTCGAAGGCGGGCAGTCGTGTGATCGGCAACCTGCCGGAAGGTGTCTATCCCGACGCGATCATGGCGCGCCTGTCGCGGTTGATCTCGGGCAGCGAGCTCTATCAGAATGCTGGCGATCTCAGGTTCAGCGCACGTGCAGTGGAGTATCAGATCCAGGACGTCGGCTGGGCTTGGGGCCCGGCGCTCGCCGATTTCGACAACGACGGCCTCCTCGACATCTACGCAACGGCCGGTTACATGAGTCGTGATCGCCGCGAGCCCGACGGTTGAAACTGCCTCTGGATGGCTGTCGTGTCACAGCCGACCGATCCGAACTGCGATGTGCCGCAGCCCGGTGCCGTGGATGCGGAGCTGGGCGAGTTCTGGGTAGGCAACCCGTGGGAGATCTTCGAGACGAAGAACCTCAGCGCGTTCGAACGGAACCGGCTCTTCATGAACGTTGGCGGCCGCGCGTTCCTCGACGTCAGCTATGTGTCGGGGGCGGATTCGGACGGCGACGGAAGATCGGCGATCGCAGCCGACTTCGACAACGACGGACGGCTTGATCTCGCCGTTCGCCAGGCGGGCGGTGGGGCGCTCTTGATCTACGAAAATCAGTTCTCTCAGCGGAACTACCTGACCGTTGATCTGATGGGTACGCGCAGCAATCGTCTCGGCGTCGGTGCGCGCTTGATCGCGCGTGTCGGGGCGCGCCAGATCGTGCGCGAGCGCTACCCCGCCAACACGTTCAACTCGGCAGCTCCGCTCGCTGTGCACTTCGGATTGGGCGACGCCGAGCGGGTGGACGAGCTGACGATTCTCTGGCCCTCGGGCGAGCGTCAGACGTTGCGCGATCTCGACGCGGGGCGACACATCGAGATCGTTGAGGGCGACGCCGCGATCCGCGTCGTGACGCCCGGCGAGACGCGTTCCCCGCGATAATGCGTATGCGCAGACACGCGCGAAAAAGACGTTCGGCGCTGCGTCTCCAGCGGCCGCTCTGTTGCGGCTATCAGCGTCGAGACTCTACGCGCTGATACGTCTTCTGAACGGAGCGGGAGCGCTTTGGTTCACGTGAAAATTCGGGCGCATCTTCGGCCGACCGCAATCGCGAAACTCGTCTGAACCGATGCGCCGTCTCTCCGTTGACGTGGTCCGGTGGCGGGCCGACGAGAAGCCGGCAGCAAGTCACCGAGGGATCATGTCAAGAGAGGACAGCGCCATGTCGAAGATCGACGCCAGAGGAACCAGCCGCAAAGAACTCATGCTGACCGAGCAACACCAGGACTTCGGGGATCTGCTCTATGAGCAAGTGAAGAACGCACCCTGGGTGATGTGCTCCGTCGGTATCCATGGATTGCTGATCGGGTTCCTTCTGCTGCTGCCCACCGACGTCACGGAGGTCGCTACCGCAACGCGCATCGTGGCGTCGCCCGTCGAGACGCAGCCAGAGCTCGACGAGCCGGATGATCCCGATGTCGATCCCGATGAGCCGATCGACGAAATCAAGAAGACCATCGATGAGATCGTTCCGGTTGACACGAAAGTCGAGGACGTCAATCAGACCCCCGACGACGTGGATGCAGTGGACGATCTCGGCGTTCCGGATGCCTTCTCTAACGCGCCATTCTCTGGACTCGAGACGAATGCCCTCATTGGCCTGACCGGCGGTGCCGGGGGGCAGCGCGGTGATGGCCTTGGCGGCCGCAAGGAACTCCGCTCCGGCGGTGGCGGCGGTACGGGCGGCGGCGGGACGCAAGTTTCCGTCGATCTCGCGCTCGAGTGGCTGAAGAACCACCAGAGTGACAACGGCAGTTGGGACGGCGATGGCTTCGACGATCACTGCAAGCTGAACAAATGTGGCGGCGTCGGTGGCGCGACGTTTGATCCGGGTCTGACCGGACTCGCGTTGCTCTGCTTCCTCGGTGCCGGCGAGACCCATCAATCCGGCCCCTACAAGGACACGATCAAGAACGGCCTGCGCTATCTCAAGTCGATCCAGGACTCCGAGGGTGCCTTCGGGCCGCGCACGAGTCAGCACTTCCAGTACAACCACATGACGGCTGCACTCGCGATGACCGAGGCGTATGGCCTGACGGGATCGCGGCTCTTCAAGGAGTCGGCGCAGCGCGGCGTGGACTTCGTCCATGCGTCGCAGAACCCCTACTCGGCTTGGCGCTACGGTGTGCGTGACGGCGACAACGATACGTCGGTGACCGGTTGGGCCGTGATGGTGCTCAAGAGCGCAAAGATGGCCGAGTTGCGCGTTGACGGCGGTGCGTTCCGCGGTGCGATGGGCTGGATCGAAAAAATGACGGAGCCCGAGTTAGGCCGCGTCGGCTATCAACGCCGCGGTGGTCCGGTGGCGCGTACCTCGGAGATGATGGAACGCTTCCCGGCGGAGCAGAGCGAGGCGCTCACGGGCGTCGGCGTCCTGACCCGCATCTTCTGTGGCGAGGACCCGAAGAAGAGCGAGTTCATCCAGAAGGGTGTCGCGCTGATGGGGAAGAAGCCCCCGCGCTGGGATCTCGATGCGGGCACGACGGACTTCTACTACTGGTACTACGCGACGCTGGCGATGTTCCAGGTCGGTGGCGAAGATTGGAAGCGTTGGAACAAGTCGATGAAGACGGCCATCGTGGACAATCAGAGGACGGAAGCCGGTCGCGATGAGCGGGGTTCATGGGACCCCGTCGATCCGTGGTCGGCCGATGGTGGGCGCATCTACGCGACGGCGCTCAACTGCCTGTCGCTCGAGGTCTACTACCGCTACGGCCGCGTCTTCGGGGCGAGCGAGCGCTGATCTCTTCGATACGGCGATACGGAGCCAGGACAACGTCGGCGGAGTTCGGAGCAGAGGCATCGACAAGGCGAATGCCAACCTCCGAGCTCCGCCGAAATTGTCCTGGCTCCGTATCGCTACCTGGAGCGCGTAGCATAGGGCTACGCATGCAACACACACTCTTCCGAGGCTCACGCCGCTTGCTCTTCGCCGTCACGTTCGCTGCGGTGCTGACGTTCGGAGTGGGTCGGCAGCGCTGCGACGTCGTCGTAGGCGCAGCGAGCGCGATCGCGATCGCGACGCCGCCTCCATCTCGCATCGATGCCCTGCTGCGCGCGCGACAGGCCGCGGGGATCGCCACCGTTAGTGACGTGGCGGTCTGCTTCGCACCCGGAACGTCCGCCGAGTACGTCGCATCCGTGTTGGAGAGCGCCGACGAGTCGAAGGCGTTCAACGCACTCGAAACTCGCCGTTGGAGCTTCACGGCGACCGATGGCGCGAAGTCCGGCCAGGGCACTCCGATCACACTGACGTGGTCCGTCGTGCCCGACGGCACGCAGATCCGCGGGGCGCTCGGCGCCTCGTCCGGTCGCAGCGATCTGCGCGCATTCCTCGACGGGATATACGGCAGCGAACTCGTCTGGATACCGCTCCTGCAGCGGGTGTTCACTCGCTGGGGCGAAGTTTGCGGCATCACATACGTCTTCGAACCGGCAGACGACGGTGTGCAACTCGGTTCTGCGTCCGGGCGACGTGGAGCGCGGGGCGACGTGCGCATCGGTGGAAAGGAGATCGACGGCGACTTCGGCGTGCTCGCCTACAACGCGTTCCCGAACGACGGCGACATGGTCCTCGATACGTCCGATGTCTACTTCCGCAGTTCTTCGCAGAACTCGCGCCACCTGCGCAACGTCGTGAGTCACGAGCACGGGCACGGGATGGGCCTCGACCATGTCTGCCCGCAGACGCGCACGAAGCTGATGGAGCCCTCGGCGAGTTCCGCGTACGATGGGCCGCAGATCGACGACATGCTGGGCGCTCAACGACTCTACGGGGATCGTTTCGAGCCGAACGACGGAGTGGGCTCGGCGGAGCCACTGATCTTGACGGGGAAGAAGTTGGTCGTCGCTGAAGTCAGCATCGATGACGACTCTGACTCCGACTTCTACGCGTTCGACGCTGCCGAGGGCGCCTTCGCCGACGTCAGGTTGCGTCCGATCGGGAAGGTGTACCCGTCTGGGGTGCCGAGCATGGGTGGCGAGTGCAGCGGCGTGTATCCGAGGATCGACACGGGCGCGCTGGCAGATCTCCGTCTCGCCCTCTTGCGTCCGGATGGCTCTGTGATCGTGTCGGTGAATGCGACCGGGCGGGGCGAGTCGGAAGAACTCATCGACGTGCCACTGCCCGCGGGAGCCGGGCGCTACCTTGTTCGCGTGCGCGGCTCCGGCGAGAACGATCCGCAGCTCTACGAGATGACGCTGAAGGTCGCGTTACGCGGAGAGAAGCCCGTCGCACTCGACGATGCCGTGGAGACATTCGAGGTCCTGCCCGTCGCCATCGACGTGCTTGACAATGATCTCGGACTCGCGGACGAACCGATCACAGTGCGCGTCGATGTCTCACCGACGTCGGGTGCCGTCCGGCAACTCGGCGGTCTCCTCGTCTACGTTCCGTCGCGCGATTTCGTCGGTCAGGACCGCTTCACGTACGAGGTGAGTGATCTCCATGGGCAGGTCGCGTTCGCCGATGTGGCGGTGAGTGTGCGTGCGAGCGATCGCGCCGGGTCCGCGCGCACGGACTCTGACGGAGATCGCTATCCGGACGAGCTGGAAGCCCGGCTGGGAAGCGCAGTCGGCGATCCGGAGTCACGTCCCGGCGCGGACATCCGAGACGGCGCGCAGCCGCTGCCAGTGCGCAAACTCGTCGTGCGGTTGAACGCTCGGAAGCCCGACCGCGATCGGCTGATGGCGCGCGGGGAACTTCCGCTGAACGCTGCGTTCGTCGCCGCAGGGCAGCGCGTCGTCATCTCGGTCGGCGGCGCGGTGCGCGAGTTCACGCTCGACGCAAAGGGCCGCGGGACGGGGGTCGCGAACGAGAGGTTTCGCCTGCGCGTGAAGCGCAAGCAGGGCAGCGTCGTTCCCGGGCCCGCGCGCTTTGATCTCGTTGTGACGCGGGCCGATCTCGCACCGGACTTCGCCGACGAAGGGCTCGGCACCGAGCGCAGGCAGAAGAAGGAAGCCCGCGCGGTGACGGTGTTCGTGCTCTTCGATGGTCGCACGTACGAGATGACTGTGCCGCTCGACTACTCGGCGGAGCCGGGCAAGCAGGGCAAGGCCAAGCTCGTGAAGTAGATGTGGTAGCAGGGCGCTCTTCGGCCAGTTGGTGCCGTCACGTGGATGGTACCCGGCGAGGGGCGGTCCGGGCTGGCTCGGCTGCGGTGACGCCCTCGGTCCGCCGCTCGACGGGGACCGCGGGGCGGACTCGCGAAAACGCCCGCCGTCCCCGGTCAGCGGCGGCGCGATCCGAGGCCTGACCTGCGCTGCGCATCGACGCAGATCAGCACTCGTACTTCCAGTTGCGCGACTTCCCTTCGGCGATCCACTCGACCGCCTGAGCCAATCGCTTATCGCGCGTCGCCTCGCGCTTGGCGCCGGTGACCCACTCCAGATACTCCTTCTGCTTGGAGTAGCTGAATGCGTTCCACACGTCGCGCGTCGAGGCGTCGGCTTGGATCGCGGTGAGCATGTACCCGGGCACGACGAGGTCGCTCTTCGACTTCTTGGCCGACGACTTACGCGGCAACTTCTGACCCGCGTCGTTCAGCTTGACCGCCCGCTTCACGTACGCGACGAACACCCTCTTGGTCGGGAGGTCCGCTACCGCCGCGGCCTTGATACTCATGGGCGACGCCTTCGCCGTCGCGCCGAAGAGCGCTTCCGGGTCATCCATCAGCGCAGCCTTCCAGAAGCCGAAGCCGACGTGCTTCTTGAAGGACGCCATGCCTCCGAGCATGCCCTTGTGATCGAACGAGGGGCAGCCCCACTTGATCGTCTCCTCGACGTCCGGACAACCGGCGTGGAACGCCTCGCGGATCTTCGTCAGGATCGGCTGCGCGAACGGCTCCGCCTTGGCGATGTACGCGTCGACTTTCGGGTTGGTATTCTTCATGGGGCAGCTCCTCTCGGGCTTCACATGGTAGCGGCCCCGGTTTCGCGGTACACCGTGTCGATGAGCAATGAGTCGTCGAGCCCCGAAACGAAGAGCCCCGAACCACTGCGAGAGATCTGGCGCGGGACGTTCACGAAGATGCGGGCCGAGCACACGGCGCCGGTCAGCTACTTCCTACGCGACGGTTTCTACGACCCAGCGCGGCGCGTGGACGAGCTGCCGATGAACGCGCTCCTGGGCCGCACGCTGGAGTTGCGATTCGAAGGGCTTATCCAGTGCGTCTACTGCGGTCGCAAGTCGAAGAAGTCGTTCAACCAGGGTTTCTGCTACCCGTGTTTCCGCGCTCGGGCGGAGGCCGATATCTGCATCGTGAAGCCCGAGCTCTGTCACCACGGCGATCCCGGCGATCCCTGCCGCGACGAAGAGTTCGCGCAGACCACGTGCTTTCGGCCGCATGTGCTCTACGCGTCGCTCACGAGCGGCGTGAAGGTCGGGATCACGCGGCAGCCGAACGTCCCTTCGCGCTGGATCGACCAGGGCGCCGCGGCGGCGATCCCACTCGCGGTGCTGCCGAACCGCCGCGAGGTGGGTTTGCTCGAGCACCGTCTCGCCGGTCAGTTCCAGGACAAGACGCATTGGATGACGATGCTCAAGAAGAAGCATCCTGACGGCGATCTCGACGGCGGCGTAGCGACCTTGCTGGGGCTCATGGAAGAATTACAAGTCGAGGGCGTCCTGCCCGAGGCGGAGCGCCGGCGCTACGAGTTCGACTATCCGGTGGAGACGTGGCCGCTCAAGGTGAAGTCGTTCAACCTCGACAAGGCGCGGGTCGTGGGGGGGTGCTTGCATGGGATCAAGGGGCAGTACCTGATCTTCGACACCGGCGTCATCAACGTGCGCAAGTACACGGGCTACGTCGTCTCGGTACACGCAAGCTGAGGCGGGTACACGGCGTTCCGGAACCGTAGACTTCTCAGCATGGCGCACGTACGGGTTGTCCGGGGCAACGATGCAGGCAAGCAGTTCACGCTGCCGGCGTACGCGTGGGTCATCGGTCGCGGCTCGGTGAGCGATCTCGTGATCGACGATCCCCGCGCCTCGCGCAAGCACGCCTGCATCCGTCTGCACCGAGGCGACTGGATGGTGCGCGATCTTGGGAGCCCGAACGGTACCTTCGTGAACCAGACGGCGACGGGGGACGCGTGGGTGGACTTGCAGCATGGCGATCGCATTCGCGTGGGCCACACAGTCTTCGTGTTTGAGGACGAGCCCGGCACGCCGACTCCGCCGCCGCCGAACCCGCGGTCTCGCGTCCCCACATCCGCCGCCCGGGAACCTCCCGTTGCGCCCACCGCCGCTCCGGTTCTACGCGATGAGATCGTGATCCCCGGGCATCGCGTGCACGAGAAGATCGGTGATGGCGCAACGGGCACCGTCTACCGCGCGCGCGAACTCGATCGGGAGCGCCTCGTCGCGATCAAGATCCTGGCCCCCGCGCTCGCGAAGAAGCCCGACTACGTGAAGCGCTTCGACGCCGAGGCGCGCGCAGCGGCGCGACTCTCGCACCCCCACGTGATCCCGGTCTACGCCGTCGGGCGCCACCGCGGCCTGCACTACTTCACGATGGAATTGATGGAGCGCGGCACGGTCGAGGATCGGTTGCTGGCGGCGCCCGATTCGCGCTTGCCGTGGCCTGAAGCCGTGGCGCTCATCAGTGACGCTGCGGCCGGGCTCGCGCACGTCCATCAGCATGGCCTCGTACACCGCGACATCAAGCCGGCCAATCTGCTCCTTGGTGCCGACGGACGCGTCAAGCTCGGCGACCTCGGGACTCTGGTACACGAGGCCGAGGCGCAGGGGGTGCGTATCGGTACCCCGCACTTCATGTCACCGGAGCAGGCGCGCCGAGAGCGGGTGACACGAGCGTCGGACGTCTACTCGTTGGGGGCCTCGCTCTACCGCATGCTGACGGGCGAGACGCCGCATCAGGGCGCCAACATCCGCGAGATCGTGCGGGCTGTCGCGCACGACGTGCCGCATCCGATCGAGGCGTTGCGCGAGGGGCTACCGCAGGTCGTCGCCGATGAGATCAATGCGATGATGGCGCGCGACCCCGCGCGGCGTCCCGTTGACGCGGGCGACGTGGGCAAGCGACTGGCGGCCGCGCTCGAAGGTATTCACGAGGATCGGCAGTCGCGGCGGCGGAGTCGCCGCCGGAAGGCCACGTGGCAGGCGATCGCGATCCGTGTCGGTGCCCTGGGTCTTGTCGGCGGTGCTCTCTTCCTCTTGCGAGCCCCCGTCGGGCGCATGTTGGTGGAACTGACCGGTGGCGTTGGCCCGAAGGTCGCCGTCCCGGTCGCGCCGCCGCCTCGTCCCGACGAACGTGCAACTCAGGAGGACGAAGAGCCGTCTGTGCCTCTTCGTAGCGCCGAGTCGGATGCCGCGACCGCCCGCGCGATCCTGGTTGCAGCGGAAGTATCGCTCCCGCCACTGGACCTGGCGTCGGTCGCCTCCTGGAGTGCTCTGGCGACGCGCTACGAGACGCTCGTTGACACGTCGTCGCTCGACTGGACAGGGCTTCGCGCGGCGGAGAAGCGCGCTCGCCGAATTCGCGACGAAGTGGCTGCGATCGAGCCGGTCACCCCTGCTCTCGCTGCAGCGGTGGACCGGCGGCTGGGGGCCGAGCTCGAAAGCGCCGGAGCAGGTGCGCTCACGACGGGCGAGCCAGTGGTGCCGTCGCTGCGCCCGATCCGCGGCGGACGGCTGGATCCGTTGCGCGATGCGCGCACGACGACCCTGCGGCGTGCCGCGGCGCTGGTGAACGAGAGGCGGCCCGCCGAGGCGCTTCGCTCCGTGATCACTTGGGTCCGCGACGAGCGCGCGCTGACCGAGACGGGGCCGGCCGGAGACGAAGCGCGGGCGACGATCGTACCCGCGGTCGATTGGCTGCGACACGCGGGCAGGATCGTGGCGGCCCGCCTCGAGTCACGCATCGCGCGCGATGAGACTCTGCTTGCGCGCCGCCTGCGCGAGACGGCGTTCTTCTCCGGCCTCGATGGAGTCGCCGATCCCTCGCTAGCGCTCACGCGGCTCGATGCCGTGGAGGCGTTGATGAGCACGCCGCTCGGTGTGGCGCGGTGTCGCGAGCGTCGCGCACGGCTCGTCGCGGAGCGCGCGACATGGTCGGCCGCGGTCAGCAGCGGGGCGTCGCCAGAGAGCGTGGCCGACGCCATTGTCGAGGGCGCGGGTACGCTGCCGCGCGAGTCTCTCGACGGTGCAATCTGGCTCCTGCTCGAGAGCGGTCGGCGCTATCGGGCTGAGGCGCTTCTGTCGGAGCGCCGCCTCATTGATCCGGAGGCCGCAGTCGCCCTCCGCGCCCAGATCGACGGCCTTCGCGAACTGGCGACGCTTGGGAAAGAACCGTCGGCTGACGCGATCGCCGCGTGGTCGCAGCGCTTCCCCTTCGTCGATGCGGCCTTGGTGGGAGATGTCGCGGACGCCCCGGGCTACGTGCTCTTCTCGGAAGCCAATCGCCGCGCTCTGCTCGACGCATGGGGCGACTGAACGAGGCGAGAGGTTCCCACTTCGGGCAAGTTCCGTTCTCGGGAGGGTGCAGGCCCGGATCTCGGATCGTGTTCGGTTGCTCTTGGGTCCTGCTCGGTCAGGGGCGGCGGCACCTGGCTCCAACGAGAGAACGCGTTGCCCCGCCACAGACCAAGCACGGAGCGCGTCCGCTTGAATTCCCACGAAGATCCGGCGTAGCTGCTCGTTGCTCGGCGCGGGTCTCTCTCCAGCGACCCCGTCGGCCCATGAACGGAACGGGTCGACCCTCCGCCGAATTGCGTACCATGCGCCTGCGTCGTGCGGCACGCGGCTGTGTACGGAGGCTGTGCACGCGGGCGCGGGAGGGTAGATGGGACGGACACGTCGGGTTGGCTTCAGCGAGTTCCTGGGCGTTTCGTCCCTTGTCTCTCTCGGCGTCGTCATCGTGATCGCGCTCGGTGGGATGGTCTCGAATGTCGCCGTGTTGCGGACCTCAGGTTCGGACACGCCATTCGTCCTGGCGGTGGCCATCGCCCTCTTGTTGCCGGTCATCGCGGTCTTTCTCGCGCGCGCTACCGAGGCGCGCGGCGGCGGGACGGCCTACGCGATCGTCCGGCGAGATCGGTCGCCCGCCGCACTCTTCGCCACCGGGTGGCTGACGCTTGGCGGCTACCTGTCGATTGGCGCACTGATGGTGAATGCCATCGCTTCGCGCATCGATCGCGTGCTCGACGGGTTCCTCGGGATGGACGTGCCGCTCATCCTGCTCCTGATCCCCGTTGCCGTAGCGGCCGGGCTCGGAGAGTTGGTCGCTCCGAGCGAACGCTCGAAGACCCGCCACGTGATGGGCTGGCTCGCGATCGGGATCTACGTGTTCTTGATCTTCGCGCTCTTCCTGCGTCCCCCGCCGCCGACAGAGGGGGCTGCACTCCCGACGGATGGTGCCAAGCACTGGCTCTCCGGCGCCGCGCTCTTTGCCTCGGTGCTGTGGTTCATCGACGTGCTGCTCGACTACCGACGTCAGTTCCAACGCAGCGATACCATTCTCGCCGCCGTCGTCTCGGGCTGCTGGATCGGAGCGACGTTGCTCTCGATTGCCGTCGCGGCCCTCATCCTCGCGCACCCGGACGTCTTTGACCGTTTCGGCGCTCTGGGTGACGAGTCGCTGGTCCGGCACCAAATCGGCATCGCGGCGCTGGTCATCACGGTCTTTGCCTGCGGGATCACGCTCTTCAAGTCTGGAGCGCGTCTACTGCGCATCTCCGGCGGGATGGCGCGCGATGGCCTCTTGCCTGCCGCGCTTGAGGATATCGACACGGAGACGCGTGTCCCCGCGTCGCTCCTGGCGATCGTCACACTCGCGACGGTCCTGCTCGCGTGGATGGTGCCGGTGCGGGTTCTGGTGGGCATTGCCGCCGCGACGTTCCTCTGGACGGTGTCCATCATCATCATCGGCGGGTTGCGCGGCGACCCCGAACGAGCGGACCGGGGCCTGAAGCTGCCAGGCCGGTCGGCCATACCGATCGTTGCGCTGATTGTGGTCAGTTTCAATTCGCTGGTTCTCCCGACCCCATCGTTGTTCGCCGTCGGCGGCTGGCTGGTCCTCGGTTTCGTGAACTACGCCATGTTGCGTGGAGGAACGCGCGAGCTCACGCGCGTCGCGGACAATCACAGTGCTGTCGGCGAGGACGCGGACGATGGAGAGGATCCGCCGGCCATCCCGGACGCCGTGGGGCACCGAATTCTGATTTGCCTCGGGCCAGCCAGTCGCGTCGCGCCCATGATCCGGCTCGGCGCCGAACTCGCCAAGGCGCACGGCGGTGATGCCGTCGTGCTCGAAGTCGTGTCCTTGCTGGAGCAGCTGCCGCGTGGCCGGGTGCAGCGCGCCGCCGAGGAGGAGTGGAAGGTCCTTCAGCGCCGCGTGCTGGGCGCCGTCGGGGCCGACGATCCAGTACACCCACTCGTGCGCATCGCACCGACGACCGAGGCAGGCATCCTGGCGACCGCGAACGGCCACGACGCGAATCTTGTGCTGATGGATTGGCCCATCGGGAGCGACGCCGTCAAGGACGAGCACAAGTCAATGGTCGAGAACGTCATCGCCGGGACCAACAAGGCGGTCGCTGTCGTTCGTGGGTCGGTTGCCGGGCAAGCGCACAACGTGGTCGTGGCAACGGAGGGCGGGCCGGACACGGAGTCGGCGCTGCGGCTTGGAAGCGCCCTCGCGTCCGGCGAGGGGGGACGACTGTCTGTGTTGAGCGTCTGTGCTCCGATGCAATCCGAGACGGAGCTCAAGGCCAAGCTACGCGGGATCGTTGCCGTGACCGGCGTCACTGCCGAGGTCATCGTCAGGACGGACGCCGATGCGAAGGAATTGCTCGTCAAGGCCACCGATGAGCACGAGGTCCTGATTGTGGGACTCACGCGTGATCGTGCGATCAGTCGCTCGCTATCGGGCAGCTTCTGGATGGACCTGATTCGTCAGCGCACGGAGCCGACGATCCTCGTGCGCCGTGGCGAATTGGTACAGGCCCGCTGGGCACGGCGTCTCTGGGAGGCTGCGTTCCACACGCTGCCGACGCTCTCGATCAGCGAGCGTGCCGAGGTCTACGCCCAGATGCGCCACTCGGCGCGCGCCAGCATCGACTTCTACGTGCTGATCATCATCGCATCGGCCATCGCGACGTTCGGGCTCTTCCAGAATAGTGCGGCCGTGATCATCGGCGCGATGCTCGTCGCGCCTCTGATGAGCCCGATCGTCGCGATTGCGCAGGGCATCGTGCAAGGCAACTTGCGCATGGTCCGGAAGGGTCTCTCGTCGACGTTGAAGGGTACGACGGTGTCGGTCGCGGTGGCGACGCTCTTCACGCTGCTGGCGCCATCGATCGCGGCGACCGAGGAGATCCTGGCGCGCACTGAACCGACGCTCCTCGACCTCGGTGTGGGACTCGCGGCTGGCGCCGCCGCTGCGTATGGCGTCAGTCGCAAGTCGGTTGCGGCGTCCCTCCCCGGCGTGGCGATCGCCGTCGCGCTCGTACCCCCGCTCTGTGTGCTCGGCTACGGCATTGGCTCAAACCAATTCGACGTCGCCATCGGATCGGGCCTGCTCTACCTGACGAACCTGGTCGCCATCGTGCTCGTGGCCGCGATCGTCTTTCTCCTGCTCGGCTTCTATCCACGCCATGAGGAACGCCGCACGCAGGTCCGTGGTGCCGTCGCGCTGACGGTGCTCGGCATGCTGCTCCTGGCCGTTCCGCTTGGGCTGTCAAGCTACGAGACCACGCGTGTGGATCGGCTGGAAGAGGTGGTCGAGAGGGCGTTCCGCCGCGAGGCCGACGAGCGCAGAGTTCACCTGGATACTGTGGAGGTGAAGCGCAAGTCGGGCGTCTTCGTCGTACGCGCCGTCGTCTTCTCGAGTCACGACTTGGAGGTCGGGGCGCTCAATGCGCTTCGGGACGAGATCGAGGAAGAGACCGGCATGAGTCTGCGCCTCGAGATTCACGTCGTGAAGGCGGAGTACTACGTCACGGATGCCGGTGGGCAACGTGAGACGCCGGATACGCGGGGCGCACCGCCCGACGCCGGAGACGCCGCCCCTCCGCCCGGCAAGACGCCGGATCCTGAGCAGTCGGAACCAGGCGACGCTCCGATCGAGTCCGGCGTCACCGAGGAGGCGGAGTGAGCGTGCGTCGCGCGGTTGCCGGTGGTGGGGCGCATGCCGGAGTCGCTTCGCAGTCCGGCCATCCTTCGCCTGTGATCAGGGTCGCTCGCGACCGGCGCTCGCCGGACGTCCCGCGCTCGCTTTGGAATTGCTTAAGGAGTCGTAGACAGAATTCGTCCATGCACGGACTTCTCTCCTCAGCGTTCACCCAGATTCGGCGCGTCGCGCCGAGCGTCTTCACGTGTGTTGTCGTTCTCGCGGGAGCACTCGCTGCGCCTGCCCGCGCCCGCGCCGACGATCTCGACGAGCGTGCGCAGGACGTCATCGATGCGCTGCGCGACGGCGACGTGGCTTCCGCGCTGAAGACGCTTGCGCCCCTAGAGACGACGGAGCGGTTGTCCGAGCGTCCGGCGCTCGTCCACGTCCTCTGCGATCGCGCGTACCGTCTCGACCAGGCCTATCGCAAGGCCCCGGGGAACCAGCGCATCCAATTGTCGAACACGTTGCTCGAGCTCGCGGAGGCGACACTGGCGTCCGCGCCCGCCGATGCGCGTGCCCAGTGGGCGCTTGCGCATGCGATCGTTCTTCGCGAGCGCACCGGCCCCGCCGAAGGGCCGCCGGCGTGGCTGCGTGCCGCGGATCTGCTCGAGCAGGCCCACACGGCGAGCCCGGCCGACGGCGAGGCGCTTGGCTACGCTGTCACGTTCCTGCTCGAGGGCGCTGTGCTCGAACCCGGCGAAGGACGCGTGCTGCAGAAGCGGGCAACGCAGGTCGCGAAGGCCGCTCGCCGCGCGCACCCCGATTCGTTGACACTGGCGACCACGATCGCCTCGGCCCACACATGGGCGTCGCGGGTGCTGATTGAGCGCAACCGACGTGCGGCGAAGGGCGCGCTGCAGACGGCGTTCGACGTGCTGCGCAAGCATGTGAAGAAGGACCTTCCCGCAGTGTCTGCAGCGGCCCTCTGGAACGATGCGGTCACGCTGGATGCGGACAGCGGATTTGCCCTGCGTGAACGCTATGTGACCGTGCGGGCGATGGCTCTCGGCGGAGCGCTCGTCTTCGATGTACCGATCTCGCCGCGCTGGACGGTGACCGACGTGCCCGAGACCGAGGAGTACGGCGCCTACGTGTACGTCACGCAGGCTGATGCGGCGGGCGCGGTGCGGCGCCAACTCCTCTTCCGGCGCTACACGTGGGGTCGGAAGTACACGTTCTGGGAGCCCCGCGAGATCAGCGGCGACAATGTGAAGAAGATCGCCGAGGGCCTCCAGCGCGTCTCGGCCGAGCGTGTCTTCGCGCCGGGGGCAAGGTCTCGCTCGATCAAGAAGACGAAGCTCAGCAAAGACTTCTCGGGCCGCTGGTTCAGCCTGACGGGCACCGCTTCCAGCGAAGAGGGCAACCCGCTCACTCTCGTGGGGTATTGCGTGCGCGGGGGGCACCAGGAGTCGTTCGGGTTCCTGATCTACATCTACGAAGCCGATGGTGAGGTCGGGCCCGAGATGGAAGCCGTGCTCGCGTCGCTGCGAGAGTTCGAAGAGTAGTCGCGTGGCCGATCGCATCCTGCTGGTCGAGGACGACGAGGCGCTCGGGCGCCAGGTCGTCGGGCATCTCGAGCGCGCGGGCTTCACCGTGCGCTGGATCCAGGACGGCGACGAGGCCGCACGCGAGGACCCCGCGCCGTACGCTCTCGCGATCCTCGATCTGATGCTGCCGGGTGCATACGGCCTCGACGTCCTGAAGTTGTTGCGCGCGGACAGCGATCTGCCCGTGCTGATCCTGAGTGCACGTCACGACACGAACGACAAGGTGCGCGCGCTCGAACTCGGCGCCGACGACTTCATCACGAAGCCGTTCTGGCCCGAGGAGTTGATCGCGCGCGTGCGCACACGTCTCCGCCGACCCTCGCTCCAGCGCGAGGGCGCGCTCGTGGTCGGCGAACTCGTCATCGACATCGAGGGCCGTTCGCTCACCGCGGATGGTGCGCTCGTGGATCTCACCCGCGTCGAATTCGACCTGCTCGCCGCCCTGGCGCGCAGGCCCGGTGCCGCAATCGATCGCGGCTGGCTCGTGGACAACGTGCTGGACCCCGAGCGCGAGGGCACGGAGCGGACGCTCGACGTGCACGTGTCGCGATTGCGGAAGAAGCTCGGCGCTCGCTCGAAGATGGTGCAGACGGTCTGGGGCGTCGGTTATCGCCTGAACCCGGACGCTGGCGCATGAGGCGCCTCTTCGTCTCCACGCACGTGCGTACATGAGACTGCGAACGCGGCTGGCACTCTCGGTCGTAGCTGCCGCGCTGCCGCTGGCCGCGGGCACGGTCTGGGTGCGCCACGATCTCGAGCAGCGCCGCGTCGCTGGCATCCTCCGGGAATTCGCCGTGGCGACGATGGAGGCCGGTGGACGCGCACGCTGCGAGGCCGCTCCCGAGACGTTCCCGCCCCCGCCCGCCGCGCCCGCGCGTGATCCCGCCGCCCCCCCTCTTCCGCCGCCACCTCCCGAGGTGGGGCCGATGCCGGGCACGACCGGCAGTCCGGATCGGCCCGCGGTGCCCGAGGTCACGACGAAGTACTGGGCGTACGCCGCGGACTTCGTGTCGGCGAACCCGCACGCCCCGCCCATCCTCACAGTGCTGGAAGACGAACTGCGGAGTGGTGCCGACGTTGCGGTGCAGCGTCTGGAGCCGCCCGCCGAGTCGGGGCACATGGCGCTGGTTCGCATGCCGTGGACCGACGGCCCGGCGGCCTATCTGTTGGTGCGCCGAAGCGGACCGGAAACCGGCGCTGGTGCGCTGGAGCTGTGGTGGTCCGGTGTCCTGGTTTCGGGCGGCGTGCTCATCGCCGTGCTCCTGGCCAGTGGCCCGATCGTGCGTCGGATCCGGCGTCTCGAAGCGAGCGTCCGGCGCTCGGCCGCGGATCACTACGAGACGTCGGTGCTGCTCGAAGGGAGCGACGAGGTCGCCGACCTCGCGCGGGCGTTCGACGAAGCCGCTGGCGAGGTCCGCGGCCATCTCGCGCAGGTCGAGCGCCGCGAAGAGACGCTGCGGACGTTCGTCGCCAACACGACCCACGACGTGATGACGCCCCTTACCGTGCTCGCCGGTCATCTCGACGCCTTGCGGGCCCGCATCCGCAGCGACGACACCGAAGCGACCGAGTCCCTGCGCGACGCGCTCACCGAGGTGGACTACACGACGTCCCTCGTTGCCAATCTCGGCACGGCGGCGAAGCTCGAGGCGGGTCCGAAAGCGCTGTCGCTCCATGCAGTGGACCTGAACTCGCTTGTGGAGCGCGTCGCGGCCCGGCACCGACCCGTGGCGCGCACCCGCGCGATCGAGCTCAATCATGCGATCCCGGCCGACCCCGTGTTCCTGGAAGGCGACGTGACGCTGCTGGAGCAGGCCGTCGGCAACGTCGTGCAGAACGCCATTCGTTACGGCGAGCGCGGCGGTCACGTTGCGTTCGTGCTGCGGGCCAGCGGGCGGGAGCGCTTCGAGATCCAGATCACCGACGACGGGCCGGGTCTCTCCGATGAGGACTTCGAGCGCATGACGCAGCGCGGCTATCGAGGCGCGGCAGCGCGGACACGCGGGGCCTCAGGCCATGGCCTCGGACTCGACATCACGCGTGGTGTTTGCGGTCGTATGGGCCTGGAGCTGGCGTTCGAGCGGCCGGCTAAAGGCGGATTGTCGGTGAAAATCGGCGGCCCGCGGATGCCTTGACAGGCTCGAATCCCTGCCTCTCGGCCCGCGGGGGCCGAGAAAGTTCCGGGCTTCAGACTCTCGCAAGGGCCTCGGCCTAGGCTCTCTGTTGTGAAGCTCACTCGGGTGCCTGAAGTTCAGCACCCGCGGAACCGAGATGACGAGCGGACAGATCGCAAGTTCGAGGAGAGATAGATGAAACACCCCACCTTCCGGCGCTCACGTGTGTTGGCGCTCGCAACTGCACTTGCAGTGACAGCAGCCGCAATGACAGTAGCCGCAACGACAGCAGCCCATGCGGGCACCGCGCCTGTCTCCGCCATCGGCGGATCGGCGCTGCACGCCGGGTTCTCGTTCGTGGTGCAGGCCCCGTTCTTCGCGGACGGCGCTGACGCGAGCGATGGAGCTGGCGACGGCGAATGTCGGCGTCGGCCGCCTCCGCCTCCTCCGCCTCCGCCGCCCCCCGGCTGCGATGACCCGGTTGATCGCCCAGGCAAGGGCGGCGGCAAGGGTGGTGGCGGCGGCGGTCCCGGTGGTGGTCCGGGTGGCGGCGGCGGCGGCGGTGGTGGCGGCACCAGCGGCAACGGTCCTGGCGGCGGCGGCTCCGGCGGCGGGCCCGGCGGTGGAGGCTCTGGCGGAGGTGGGCCTGGTGCCGGTGGCCCCGGAGGCGGTTCCGGCGGTGGCGGCGGCGGCAGTGGCGGCGGTTCCGGCGCGGGTGGTGGTGGCGGCGGTCATCCGCCTCCTCCTCCGCCCCCTGACGGCGGCGGCGGTGGTCGTCGCGGTGGTGGTGGCGGCGGCATGGGCGGCGGCTCTGGCGGCGGTGGTGGTGGAAGTGATGGCGGCGGCGGCGACCGCGATGGCGGCGGCGGCGGCGGTGGCGGTGGCGGTGGCGGTGGCTCTGGAGGCGGCTCTGGCGGCGGCGGTGGCGGCCACGGCGGTGGTTCCGGCGGCGGCTCCGGTGGTGGTGGCTCTGGCGGAGGTGGCGGCGGCGGGCGGCGATAGCCGAGCCCGCAGCTGCATCGACCGAACACGACGAACCGAACACGATGCGACACGCCCGGGACGAGGTCCCGGGCGTGTCTCGATTCCGGGACGAGGCAGCCCCGGTCGAGACTCCGGAGTCAGCGCGTGTCGAGGACCGAGTCGACGAACTTCCACACCTCGGTGTGGAGTGGGCTGTGCCCGGACTTCAGCATCCTGCGTTCGACGTGTGTGTAGCCCAACTTGGCCAGGGCCTTCTCGGCGTTCTCCGTCTGCGGATCGATCCCCGGGCTGTTCTTGTCGCCACGCGTGAAGTAGCGATGCGGGTCGTTCTCGCCTGTGAGAAGCAGGACGGGCGGCCCCCCATCGGCGCCAGCTCCGGGTGCACCTTGGACGCCGCCGCCGCCGAAATTTCCACAGGCCGGGACGGCGCCAGCGACGCGCGAAGGCTCCTGGAGGAGCTTCATGTACGTGAACATCCCTCCGCCGCTGAATCCGGTCAGAAACACACGCTCTTCCGCGCCCATGTGTTGCGTGAGCAGAGCAAGGACTGCGTTCACGCCAGCGAGATCGAAGACCAGCCGTGGAGGGATGGCCTTGTTCTCGTCGAGGAGTGTCTGCGAGTAGTGGGGGTACTTCTTCGCCACCAGTCCGTTGGTGTTGGAGAGGGTCATCGGGTAGACGCCGATGACATCGCGCGCGCCGCGTGAGCTCGTGGACTTGCGTCCATAGCCCTCGAACCCGCTGCCCGCGCCATCGACGCCGACGAGCACGGGGTAGCTGCGTCCCTTCCTCCAGCCCTTCGGGAGCGAGACGAATGCGACGAGCGGGTGGTCGGCCGAGCCGATCAGCAGGAGTGAGCCCGTCGCCTTCGTCGCAACGAGCGAAGTGATCGCAGCGGACGCGTCGCCGTCGCCCGCTGCTGCCCACGCGCCACCGATCAGACGAGCAGCGAACCCGACGTCTTCCTGGCCGTCGATCCAACGCGCGAGCTTCTTGCCCCGCGCCTTCGATGGGTCCCAGTGGAGCGCGCGCAGCCTGTATCCGGCGAAGCGTGAGCGCTCCGCAGCGTCATGCTTGACGGTGGCGAGAGCGTCGTAGGCCTTGGCGATCTTGGTGCCGTGCAGCTTGCGTCCGCGTTCGACGGCGTCGCCTGTGGCCGTCTCGTCCGCTGCGTCCAATTCCGCGGTCAACTCGTCGCCCGCGGGAGTACCCAGCGCCACGGCTTCCGACTGCGCAGAGCGACCGGGCTCCGGAGCTCCGTTCTGGGCGCACCACGCGGCCCAGTCCAGCAGTGCCTTCGCAGTCTTCGCTTGAGCCTTCTCGGCCTTCGTGGCGGCTGCTCGGGCGCGGACTGGCAGCGGCGCGACGAGCGCGAAACCCGCAAGAAGCGAGAGACAGGTCGTGGCAACGTTCATCGTGTTCCTCCGCAGCGTCATCCTCCGCAGCGTCAATTGGACCGTGCGCGTGCGGCCGGAACCAGACGCAATCTCGCGCCCGCGAGCCCGAACGCCTGTCGGATGTCCTGCCTACGATATGCCCATCGACAGTCTGGCAGCGGCACTTCGCCGCCCTCGTCGAGGAACCACCCAATGCGCCTCAGCTCTCTCCTTCCCGTGGTGGCGACGGCTCTACTCGTCGCGTGCAACTCGGTCGGGCCGAACGCCATGGTCGTCGGTCGAACGGCGTACAACGACGCCCTCGCGAGCACGCAGAGCGAGCAGCTGCTGCACAATCTCGTGCGCATCCGCTACCTCGAGATGCCGGTCTTCCTCGAGGTCACGTCGGTCAATACGCAATACGAAGTACGCGTGAACGCGAGCGCCTCGATCACCGGCGTATTCGACTCGGGGCTCGATGCGTCGGTCGGTAGCGGCAGCCTCGGCGGCACCATCGTCGAGCGACCTACCGTCACGTATGCGCCGCTTCAGGGGGACGACTTCGTCAAGCGCATCATGAGTCCCATGAGCCTCGATACGCTGGCTCTCATGGTGCGCAGCGGTTGGCGTGTCGAGCAGGTCATGACGATCTGTCTGCAGGCGATCGGCCCCGCGCTCAACGCGCCGTTTGCCACCGGCCCCGCGAACGAGGCCGAGGTCGACAACGAAGACTTCCTCCGCCTGGTCAATCTGCTCGGCACAGCGTCCCGGGCCCGCGGAGGGCGGCTGGCCCCGGATCCCGACGGCGGCTACCGGATGGAGCTCGATCTTCGGAATCCGGCCACCCTGGCCTGGGTCACCGCGATGGGGATCGAGCCGAAGCCGATCATGAAGGTCTATTCCGGGTTCACGCTCGACAAGAGTGGGATCGTGATGCAGCCGCGTTCGCTGCTCGGTGCGCTCTTCTACCTCGCGCTCGGGATCGAGATGCCCCCGCTCCACGTCGAGAGCGGCGAGATCCCCGTCCCCCCTGACCCGCGTTTCAAGGAGATCACAAAAGACTTCTTCACGGTGCACTCTTCGACGTCCAAGCCAGAGCAAGCCGCGATCAAAACGTACTACCGGGAGCACTGGTACTACATCAACGACACAGATTATCGATCCAAGGCGACGTTCGCGCTCCTGACGCTCCTCTTCTCGCTGCAATCGGGGGATCGCAAGGCGACGATGCCCGCGATCACGATCCCGCTGAACTGACCGGGTCGAGTGCACTGAGCGAACTGAGCGATGCCTCGTTCGGGCGTGCCCCGAAGTTGCACCGCCCGGCGTGAAGGCCGATCCTGTACGACATCGAAGGAGGCCCCGATGAAGAAAGTCTTGATCGTTCTCTGTGCGCTCGCTGTCCTGGCCGGTGCCGGCGTGTTCCTGCTCCTGGGCAACCTTGGGGGCCTGATCAAGGGCGTCGTCGAGAGGGTCGGCAGCGATGCGACGCAGACGCAGGTGACGCTCGCCGAGGTCAACCTCTCGCTCTCGGATGGTTCCGGTGAACTGCGCGATCTCGTCGTCGGCAACCCGACCGGTTTCAAGACCGAGCACGCCATGGCGCTCGGGTTGATCCGGGTGCAGATCGATACCGCAACCCTCCAGTCCGATCCGATCGTCATCAAGGAGATCGTGATCGAGGCGCCGCAGATCATCTTCGAGGTCGGTTCGGGCGGCTCGAATATCGGTGCGATCCAGGAAGCCGTCGCTGCGTATGCCGCGGGCCTCGGCGGCGGTGAGAGCGGTGGCGATGAGCCTCAGCCTGGCGACAGTACGGGCGACGACGGTTCCGATGGGGGTGGCACGAAGGTCGTGATCGAGAACCTCTACGTGCGCGGCGCACGCGTCTCCGTTTCGGCGCCGTTTCTCAAGGGCGAAGACGTGAATGCGACGGTCCCCGAGATCCACCTGAAGGACCTGGGCAAGAAGGAGAATGGCGCGACCGCGGGCGAGGTTGCTGCCAAGGTTCTCGACGCTGTTTCGAAGGCCACCATCGACGCGGTCGCAGACCAGAAGATCAAGGGCCTCTCGAAGTACCTCGGCGACGGCGATGGCTTCCTTGAGAAGGCCGGGAGTGGCCTGAAGAGCTTCTTCGGCGGCGGCGACGACGACGAGTAGGCGAACCGACGACCACTGGGCGGACTTGGGCCGCTGCTTTGGCTCGCACCGGCCAAATTGGTTCGGCAGCTAACGATTGCTGTCGAATTGGCCGGCGGGGATCGTTCGTGAGCTAACGATTCCTATCAACTCGGGACCTTCAGGCTTGAATTCAGGCTCCCGGACCCATTGGCACGCCGGATGCAACCAGTCCACTGTGCCGGGGTTGCTCCCCAAGCGTGAAAGAACCGATCACTCTCCCTTCCCTCCCTTCCCATCCGATCGGCTTTCCTCGGCGCGCGAATGGCGGCGTCCGCATCTCGCGGGCGCCGCCTGCAAGATTCCGGGACGATACGGAGCCAGGACAACCTCGGCAGAGTTCGGAGCAGGGGCAACGCAAGCACGACGGCTCTCTCCCAACTCTGCCGAAGTTGTCCTGGCCCCGTATCGCTACGCTGGCGTGAATGCGACCACCACTGACCCTCGACATCGGATGGAGCGATCTCCTCGCGGCCGCGTGGTTGTGCGTCGTAGCGACCGACTCCGAGCGTGCAACGACGCGGGTCGAGAGCCTGTGGTCGACTTCTGGCGATGCCGTCGCCGGACTCACGGTGCGCACGCTCTTCGACGCCTGGTTACGCGCGCGAGCGTTCGACGAGGGCGACGAGATCCTGATGACGGCCTTCACGTTGCCGGATATGGCGCGCGTCGTGCGCGAGAACGGCCTCGTGCCGGTCGCACTGGACGTCGATCCCGCGACCCTCGCGCCGACCGAGCGGGACCTCGATGCGAGATGGAGTGCACGCACGCGAGCGATCATTGTCGCACATCTCTTTGGCAGCCGCTGTGACCTCGCGCCCACGCTCGCGTGGGCAAGGCGCCGCGGCGTCGATGTTGTGGAAGATGCGGCGCAGGCGTACGCGGCGGATGGCTGGACGGGGACGGATGGCGCGGCGGCTTCGCTCTTCAGTTTTGGAACCATCAAGACGGCGACGGCTCTCGGCGGCGGCGTCGCGCGCGTCGGTGACGCTCGTGTACGGGGAGCAATGCAGAACCTCTTGAGCGTCGCCCGACCGCAGCCGCGCCGTGAGTTTCTCGTGCGCGTGCTCCACGCGGCGATGCTCCGCATCTTGGGTGCGCGACCGATCTACGGCGCATTCGTGCGCGCGTGCGAACTGTTCGGACAGCGTCATGACGACGTCGCGCGACGCGGGACGCGCTCCATCCGTGGCAGTGACTTTCTTGCCGCGATCCGACGGCGCCCGAGCGCACCGCTCCTGGCGCTGATCGCCCGACGGCTGGACGATCCGCCGTCCGAACAGATCGCGCTTCGCGCTGCTCGTGGGGAGGCACTGCTGCGCCGCATCGCCGATCGCGTGTCGGTGCCGGGCGCCCGCGCCGCGGTGCGTTCGCACTGGCTCCTGCCCATCTGCGTGGTTGATCGCGCGCGCGCTCTCTCCCGCCTCCGGCGCGCGGGCATCGACGCTGCGCCGTCCGGCAGTGTGGCGGTCATCGGAGCTGCCCCGCGGCTCCTGGCGATGGAGTCCGGGCTGCTCTATCTGCCCGTGCCTGTGGACCTCGAAGCGGCCGAGATCGAGCGCATCGCCGACGCGATTGTGTGACTCGGGTCACCGCCTCTTCTCCGCCGGACAGGAAGAATACACCCTCGCGCCGCCTCCCACGCCCCCCCCCCACATCGGTGCCGCAAGGAGCCTCCCGTGAGCAACGTCATTCCCTCCATTGATCACGAGCGCCGCAACGTTGTGTGCCCGCGCGAAGTGGCCATCTGCGTAACGCAATCCGGCGTACTCGACTCGATCGGGAACACCCCGTTGATCCGGCTCAATCGAGCGAGTCAGGCCACCGGCTGCGATGTCCTTGCGAAGGCCGAGTTCTTGAACCCCGGTGGCTCGGTGAAGGACCGCATCGCGAAAGCCATCATCGAGCACGCCGAGGCGAAGGGGCTCCTGCACCCAGACTCCGTGATTCTCGAAGTCACGAGCGGGAACACCGGGATCGCGCTTTCGCTCGTTGGCTCGGTGAAGGGCTACCGCGTGCGAATCATGATGCCGAAGACCGTCAGCTCCGAGCGGCGACGGATGATCGAGTCATTCGGCGCGGAACTCGTGCTCATCGACGCGATCAACCGCATTCAGGACGCTGTCTCCGAGTCGGAGCGACTGGCCGCGGAGGACCCGCGCATCTTCCTGCCGCGTCAGTTCAGCAATCCGGTTAACGCGCGCTGCCACGAGCTGACGACGGGCGTCGAGATCGTCAATCAGGTCCCCGGCGGGATCGATGCGTTCGTGATGGGCGTTGGCACCGGCGGCACGGTGATGGGTGTGGGACGCGCGCTGCGCAGCGCCGGATCGTCGGCGCGCATCGTGGCTCTCGAACCCGACGAGTCCGCCGTGATGAGTGGCGAAGAGCGTGGCTGTCACGGCATCCAGGGACTCGCCGACGGCTTCATCCCGGACCTCGTGGAACTGAGCGAGATCGACCAGGTGGTGCGCGTCAAGACTGCCGACGCGAAGTTGATGCGCGAGCGCCTCGGACGCGAGGAGGGCCTGCTCGTCGGCATCAGCGCCGGAGCCAACGTCCTCGGCGCAATGCAGATCGCCCGCGAGCTCGGCCCCGGCCACACGATCGTGACGGTGCTCCCCGACCGCGGCGAACGCTACCTGTCCTTGGCTGGCGGGTAGCGTGGCGCGTCGCGTGCGGAGCACGCGACGCGCCACGCTGTGTTGCGCTTGTGCCGACTCCGTCGGCACGCTCGCTGACGCTCGCATGTTCGGCTTCCGGCGCGGCTCCGGCTGCTTCAACTGGGGCAGCGGCTGGTGTTCGTGACCGCGCCTCGGAGCGTATCCGCGACGTTGTCGCTCGCCCGTCGCGAGTTTGGGTTTCGCAGGCGGATTCCCCGCCTGCGCCTCACTCTGCGGGCCAGCGTTCTCGGCATCGCCATGACGTCTTGTCGCTCAGACCGGGTCGGCCTTTGGGCCTTATGGCCTCGAAGCGGAGTCTCTTTGGATGGCGTTCGGCGCCGTCGTGGGTTCTTCGCCCGGTCGTCGTTGCGGAGCGCGTGGGTCCGTTGCCCCTCGCCTCCTCAGCGCCTCGATCAGGGAGACCGGGTCTCCTTTCGCGCCTTTTCACTGACTCTTCTGATCGGAAGAGGCTCGTTGCTGCGAACGCCCTCGGCGGGCGAAACGGCGCGAAAGCAGACCCGGTCTGGGCAACGCGGTCTGGGTAACTCGGGCGACGAGCTGGCCAGACCGTCCTCTTCTGGCTCCTAACCGCGACGATGGCGGGCGTCGTCTGTCCGCAGTCCGAAGCTCACCGGGTCCGTGCCCGGCCGGAAGTCGCAGAACTCGCCGTGGTCGCCGGTTGCAACCTCTCTCGTGTGCCCGAAGCAATAGGGGCATTGCTTGTGCTCCACGACAGGCAGGTCGCGGCCGACGCGCTTGCAGAACACGAGTTTGTCGGCCATTGGCAGGGGCGTGTCGCCGCTCGCAATTGAGATACCGTTTGCGCTGGAATCAGTCATCACTGGACTCCTTGCATCAGTCCGCGGATCTTCTCCGCGACCTCGTCAGGTGAGGGGACGACGCCGCCCGCCGTCCCGTAGAATTCGATCCGCCGTGAACCCTCCGCGGCGAGCTTCACGTCGTAGAGCATCTGCCCCATGCTCATCTCGATGTCGAGTACGGGGCCGTCCCCTTCGATGGCGTCCATCGCGTCGCGAAGCGCGCCGAACGGGTACGGATTGAGAGTGATGGGACGGAAGAGAGCGACCCGTAATCCCTCGGCACGCACTTCGTCGATGGCGGTCTTGCAGATGCGCGCCATCGTGCCGAAGGCGACGACGAGAACGTCGTATCCGTCGTCCGTGCCGTAGATCTCCTGGCGCGTTTCGTTCGCCGCGATCTCGTCGTACTTCGCCTTCAGCTTGAGGTTGTGCCGATGCAAGTCCTCCGGCGACAGATAAAGCGAGTTGACGATCCGCCGCTCGCGTCCATCGCGTGCTCCGAGCGACCAGTCGTTCTCCGGCATCGGCGTCGCCGCCCCCTCCTCGGGGAACTCCACCGGCTCCATCATCTGCCCGATCATGCCGTCGGCGCAGACCATCGCCGGGTTGCGGTACTTCTCCGAGAGCTCGAAAGCCAGCGTCGTGAGATCCACCGCTTCTTGCACCGACGAGGGCGCGAGCACGATGACCTGATAGTCCCCGTGCCCGTGACCGCGCGTCGCCTGGAAGTAGTCGCTTTGCGCCGGCAGGATGCCGCCGAGACCCGGGCCTGCGCGCATCATATTGATGACGACACACGGCAACTCGCACGCGGCGATGTAGCTCATCCCCTCGGCCATCAGGCTGATGCCGGGCGATGACGACGACGTCATGCAGCGCACGCCCATGCCCGCGGCGCCCATCACCATGTTGATGGACGCGACCTCGCTCTCGGCCTGCACGAACGTGCCGCCGACTTCACGCAGACGCTTCACGAGGTACTCCGGCACCTCGGTTTGCGGCGTGATCGGATACCCAAAGAAGTGGACGCAGCCCGCGCGCACGGCGGCTTCGCCGAGTGCCTCGTTGCCCTTCATTAGAACCTTGCTCATGCGTCCTCCTCAGCCGACAGGAAGGACCGCGCGGCGGCCCTCCGCGATGCCCCGCCGCAGCGCTGTGATGCTGGCGGGAGCGAAGCGTGCCTTGCGGCCGCTGAACGTCTTGCAGATGGCCTCTTCGACGGCTTCGTACGGGACGATCGTCTCCGTCGCACCGAGGTACGCGCCGAGCATCACGAGGTTCTGCGCGCGATCGGCCTCGGCGTCGATCGCGATCCGGCGCGCGTCGACGCGGACCACCACGCAGTCTTCGCGTTCGTACTCGCGATCGATCAGCGCCGTGTTCACGACGATCACGCCGCCGGGGACGACGCGTGGTCCGAACTTCTCAAGCGACGGTAGGTTCATGACAACCAGCCCCCGGTGACTCGTGATCAACGGCGAGCCGATCGGTTCGTCGGACACGCAGACGATCACGTTCGCCGTTCCGCCTCGCATCTCGGGGCCGTACGACGGAAGCCACGACACTTCGAGGCCCTCTGCCATGGCCGCAGCCGCCAGCAACTTCCCGGCGAGGAGCATTCCCTGTCCGCCGAAGCCCGCCATCAGGACGTCGGTGCTCTTCATGGCAAGACCTCCGCGTTCTTCACCCTGAGACCTCCGCCGTGGCGCGCTCTGGCTCCTTCAGAATGCCGAGCGGGAACTGCGGGATCATGTGGTCCTGCACCCAATCGCAGGACTCTTGAGGCGCCAGGCCCCAGTTCGTCGGGCATGTCGAGAGCACCTCGATGAACGAGAAACACGTTCCGTCGCGCTGGTGCTGGAACGCCTGCTTGATGAGCTTCTTCGTCTTCAATAGATGCTTGGGATCGTGAGACGAGCCACGCGCCACGAACGCCGGCGTCTGCAACGTCGCGAGCAGCTCCGCCATGCGAATCGGATGACCCGTCTCCTCGACGTCGCGTCCATCCGGGCAGGTCGTCGTGCGTTGGCCAGCGAGCGTCGTCGGCGCCATCTGCCCGCCGGTCATTCCGTAAATCGCGTTGTTGACGAAGATGACGGTGATTTTCTCGCCGCGGTTGGCCGCGTGCAGGATCTCGTTGCCGCCGATCGAGACCAGGTCGCCGTCGCCCTGATACGTGAAGACGATGCACTCGGGGCGCGCGCGCTTCGCGCCTGTGGCGACGGCGGGAGCGCGCCCGTGCGCCGCCTCGAACATGTCGATGTTGAAGTACTCGTACGCGAGCACTGAGCAGCCGACGGGCGCCACTCCGACGGCGCGCGGTAGCAGGTCGAGCTCCTCGAGGCATTCGGCCGTGATGCGGTGGATCATCCCGTGCGTGCAGCCCGGGCAGTAGTGCGTCATGCGCTCGGTCAGTCCGGTCGTGTTGACGAATGTCTGCTTTCCGGCCTTGTTCCAGACCTCGATGCCCTGATCCGGACACGCCGTCGCACACATGGTGCAACCCGTGCACTGCGCCGGGTCGCCGTCGAAGCGGACGTACGTGTAGCCCTTCTCGTTCAGGTCCTCGGAGAACGAGATGAGCCCGCGCGGGCAGACGTCAATGCAGAGCCCGCAGCCCTTGCAGCGTTCCTCCGCAATCTGGATCTCACCCATGGCAGGTTCCTCCTATGCCGCAACCGAAGCGCTGTGGTGTGGCCTTCGCCATGGGGATGTGCCGCGCTGCAGTGGCGCGCTCGTCGTGCGCGTTCTCGCGGTCCGTCAACCACGGCGGCAACATGCGCCGCCGGAGCCGCAGCACCGGTTCCGGCAACGTCCGAATGCGCGGCGCATCGGCGAGGTCCTCCATGACGGCGACCATACGTAGCGGGACGTCGGCGGCGAGCGCCACGGCCCGCGCCAACTCGACGCCCTCGAGGATGATCTCCTCGGTCGTCTCTTCCATCAGATGCGTGTTACTGACGATGCCCGTCACGCGCAGTCGCGACGACGAGTGAATGGCGTCCTGCATCGCGAGACACGCGGCGACGGAGTCACTGAACGGGCGACGAGCATTGACCACCTGCCACAGCTCATAGCCGCCGTCCAGCAGATGGGGCCGGAACGAAGAGAGCACGCGCGCGCCGACGTCGTCGCCGCCGACATCGAGGATCGAGACGAGACCCTCGGGCGGATGCAACATGCCCGCGATCTCGGGCAAGACGATTGGAAGATCGGCGTAGACCTGCGCCCCCGGAGGCACGACGACCCGTACGCCGTGACGCCGCATCAGCGTGCGTGCTTCACGACAGCGAAAGTACGGGTTGACGACGTCGAGATCGGCGATCTGCACGCCGAGCCGGTGATTGCGGAGGTGCAGAGCCAGGTTGACCGAGACCTCGGTCTTGCCGGATCCGTACCCGCCGACCAGTGCGATGACACGTTCGGTACTCGTGACGGTCGGCGGCGCGGATTGAGTGGTGGTCACGGTCGCGGGACACTCCTCAGGAAAGCGTGCCCCCGGGGCGATCGCGCGACCCGGGGGCGTTCGGTACGCGTATGTCAGCCGATGTGGCGCTCGGTGGCGCCGACGTAGACCTGGCGCGGCCGGTAGATGCGGCCCTTCGGGTCATCGCGCATCTCTTTCCACTGCGCGATCCAGCCAGGCAGGCGCCCGAGCGCGAACATGACCGTGAACATCTCGGTGGGGATGCCCATCGCCCGGTAGAGGATGCCGCTGTAGAAGTCGACGTTGGGGTAGAGCTTGCGCTCTACGAAGTACTCGTCGGCGAGCGCGATCTCCTCGAGGTTCTTTGCGATGTCGAGGAGCGGGTCGTCCACGCCGAGGTCGCGCAAGACGTGGTCCGCGGCCTTCTTCAGGATGCGCGCGCGCGGGTCGAAGTTCTTGTAGACGCGGTGGCCGAAGCCCATCAGACGGAAGTCCGAATTCCGGTCCTTTGCCATCTCCGTGTACTTCTTGTAGTCGCCGCCGTCCGCCTCGATGCGCTGCAGCATCTCGATGACCTTCTGGTTCGCACCGCCGTGCAGCGGCCCCCAGAGAGCCGAGACGCCGGCCGCCATCGACGCGAAGAGATTGGCCTGGCTGCTACCGACCATGCGCACCGTGGATGTAGAGCAATTCTGCTCGTGATCTGCGTGCAGGATGAGCAGCAGGTTGAGTGCCGAGCGCACCGACTCGGGCACCACGTAGTCCTCGGTCGGTTTGCGGAACGTCATGTTGAGGAAGTTCGCCGCGTAGCCGAGGTCGTTGCGCGGATAGACGAATGGCTGCCCGACGCTCTTCTTGTACGAGAACGCCGCGATCGTCGGGGCCTTCGCGATGAGACGCACGATGTCGAGATCCGTGTCGTCGCCATCTGGATAGAACGTCGACAGAGACGTGAACATCGACGCGAGAATTGCCATGGGATGCGCGTGTGGCGGGTAACCCTCGAAGAACTTCTTCATCTCCTCGTGGATGAGCGTGCGACGCGTGATCCCATCCACCCACGCGTCCTTCTCCGCACCTTTCGGCAGCTGCCCGTAGATGAGCAGGTGCGCGACATCGAGGAACTTGCACGACTCCGCGAGCTCTTCGATCGGGTACCCCCGATATCGGAGGATGCCCTTCTCGCCGTCGATGAACGTGATCCCGCTGCTGCACGAACCGGTGTTCCCGTATCCAGAGTCGAGCGTGATATGGCCCGTCTGTGCACGCAACTTGCTGATGTCTACAGCCTTTTCACCCTCCGATCCGATCACGATCGGGAGGTCGATCTCCTGGTCTTCCAGAATCAGCTTCGCGTTCGCGACGTCCATATCCGCCTCCGTTTCGAGGGCTCTCTTCGGGGGGATGACGACTGCTGCAATCGAGACGACACTGCCGCCCCCCGCACGACGGTGTCTCGCGCTGGGTTGGATTCGGTAGGCCGTTGACCCTAAGCGGCTGGCCGCTGATGACGTGTTACCAGGGTCACATGTTGAGGGCGGCCGATGGCTGCCGAGCGACCTACGTCACGGGTCCGATCCTGCTCCGTTGCCTGCGCGAACATGCCCACGCGAATGCGAACGAGCCGCCACATCGAGGTGATGCGACGGCTCGCTGTATCGGATGCCGTGATCGTCGAGTGTGGGCCGACTCAGCGGCGGCCGCGGCGCCAGTCCGTTCCGCGCATGTGGAAGAGCGTCGTGACACGATTGGCGAACGCGCGCGCCGTGTCGCTCTCCGGGTCCACGGCGAGTGCCTGCTTGCCGAATTCCCCTGCACCGTTGAAGTTCTGGCGCCAGAGTTCAATGTTGCCGGCGTTCACGTACGCGTCCACGCAGTCGGCCTTCAACTCGCCCTCGAGGCCATCCAGAAGCGCAGTGAGCCCGGCGGCGTCTGCGTTCGATTTGTGGGCACCGCCCACGAGCTTCAGCGCCTTCTTGAAGTCGGTGGCAGCCGCTTCGAAGTGCCGTTTGCCGGTGCTGCGGTTGTTCGCACGCAGACCTGCCGCGTTCTTCTTGCGGCCGGCGTCTTGGACTTTCTCGATTGTCAAAATCGTCTTGTGCTCCACCTCCGCGACAGCCTTCGCCTTCTCGTCTGCGGCGTCGGCGATCTTCTTCTCGCGGGCCGCGACCTTGTTGGCCTTCCCCTCGGCGATCTTCGCCTCCAGCTTGTCGAGAACACCTGCAGCGAACTCGCCCTGCTCTGTCTCCGCGAAGCGCGTCGCGAGCAGCGCGGCCAGTTCGTGCGCCAGCTTGAGATTCCCCTTCTTGTACGCAGCCTTCGCGGAGTCAAGCAGACGCTCCGCGATGCCGGCCATGATCTTGGGGTCGCTCTTGATCTTCGCGTCGAGTTCCGGATCCAGATCCCGCGCGCGATCCATCTGGAACTTCGCGCGCTTGAAGAGTCCGCTCTCGGCACACCAGACGGCGAGACGCACATGGTTCTCGACTGTGTTCTCCATGTGCTTGCGCCGCAGAGAGTAGAAGCTGTGCGCGTCGAGGCGGCTCGCCTGAAGCACCGTCTCAGCGGCGTTGCCCTCGACTTCGAACCTCACCCGAATCGACGTCTCGGTCGTGCTGACGATCTCCGCCATCCCGGAGACGCCGTCGTTCAGCATGACGAGTTCCTTGTCCGCGAACGCGGCGCTCGCCGTCGCGAGACAGATCACCAACGCGAGTGTCCTGGTCCATGTCTTCATCGCAGCTCTCCTTCGCGGGCGTCGTAGCGCTCGCACACATCGTGATTGCGCCGTCGATCGTGGCTCAGCGGGACCCGGAACCGAAGCGATGCGCGCGCGACATGCCGGTCGCCGAGCGTGACAGGCTGGAGAATGCGCGTTTGGATCGACTTCGCGCCGACCGTGACCGATAGGGAGTGTGGGAACCGCCACCAGAGAAGCGCACATGCTCGAAATCCGATCCATCAATGCCGACAACCTCCCGGACGCCGTCCGACTTTGCCTGGCTGGCACGAATGCGGGCGATCGTCCGAAGGCATTCAGCCGGGAGGTGGAGACCGACTGCTCTCGCTGCAAGCTTGCGTTGGTCCGCGATCGGCAGATGTCGGGTGGCGCGGCTCTCGTCGCGTACCAGGACGGCCTGCTGGTGGGCTACGCCGAGTTGCACTCGATGCGCGACGCACTCGCTCCCCTCGATGGGAAGTCGGGGCATGTCCTCCAGTGTCTCCGCATCCCCGAGGCAGCGCTGCGTGAGTCCGTCGAGAAGGCGCTCATTGAACACGCGTTCGAGCAACTCGGCGGGCGTGGCGGCATCGCGGTTCTCGCACGCGGTAAGGATTGGTCCATGCATGGGTTCTCGGAGGCCTCACGCGCATGTGGTGAGGTGATTTCCGACGACCGCGTTCTCTGGTGGCGAGGCGCTGGCGAACCGCCGCGCATCATCGATCCGCAACGCGAGTTCGCACTCATCGACGGCAAGGTCCGCGTGGATCTCTTCACGAGCGACCGCTGCCCGTGGGATCTCTTCGTCGCGGACCTTGTTCGCACCGCTGCCGCCGCGATGGCGGATCAGGTCGTGCTCTTCGAAACCGACTGCTCCACCCGGCGCGAGATCCGGCGAGTTGGCGTCGTCTCGGCGGTTGCGCTCAACGGGAAGTTCATGCCGTGGTATCGCCCGCACACGCTCCCTGACGAACACACGATTCGCCGCGCGTTCGAAGGCGCCGCGTAGCACTTCGCCGCGGTGCGCGGCCGCGCGCAGGCGGCTCAGCGACGGACGCGCGCGGCGCGTTCCTCGGCCAAGCGCGCCCCAAGTTCCTCGACGCGCGCCTGCAACTGAAACACAGTGCGTTCGAGGTGTCCGACGCGGCTCTCGACTGTCGGTCCGTACGTCGCCACTGCCGCACGCTCTGTCGCGGGTGCCTGAGCGGAGGGCCGCGCAATGGGAGCGTCGTCGGCGAACTCCTGCTCGAGAACCGCGCGCCGCCGCTGTCGACCGTCCTTGTCCGCCCGTGCGCAGAGCGTACACAGGACGCCATTCGTTGGAGCCCGGCGCACAAACCCGCTCTCCACCTCCGCCGCCGCGATCGAAACGTGGCAATTCGAACAGAAGAGCAACTCGTCGCCCGCCGTCGTCGCCACCCGCGTCTTGTCAGCCTGTCGTGTCATTCTGCCCCCCGCGCTGCGAGCCCCGTGCCGAGCCCCAGGGTAACTCAACTCGCGGATCCGTAGTGGGCAGCCGATGACTTCGCTTCAGGGCTCCAGATCGTAGATGTAGATCGCGCCGCTGAGACGCCCTACCTCGTCGTCCTGACGCGCGCCGACGACCGCCGTGTCGCCACTGAACGCTAGGCCGCCGCCGAAGGCCCCGCCGCCCGTGGTGTCGGATGCGGTGAGCTGGAGACGTTGGCTCCAGATCCCGCTCGCGTCGCGGGCGAAGACGTAGACCGCACCGCTCCGCAGCCCGGCCGCGCTGTTGCGCGGTGCGCCGACGAGCGCGATGTCGCCGTCGATGGCGACTGAGTCGCCGAAGTCGTCGCCGTCGACGGTATCGGAGCCGACGAGTTGGCTCTGCTCTGTCCAGACGCCTGCGCCATCGCGGGTGAAGACGAACGCCGAGCCGCCGTCGGGCTCGGCGACGTCATTCTCGACCGCGCCCACCACGATCGTGTCGCCGTCGATTGCAACAGAGAAGCCGAACGCGTCTTCCTCCTGGAGGTCTGACGCGACGAGTTGCGTCTGTTCCGCCCAATCGCCGACGCCGTCGCGCACGAACACATAGGCCGTACCGGCGCCCAAGGTGTCGGTGGAGCCGGAGCGTGCACCGATAGCGGCCGTGTCGGTGTCGAGGGCGACGGCGTCGCCGAAGTTGCCTCCCGCCACTGGGTCGGAGGCGACGAGCTTCACCTTCTCCGTCCATACCCCCGCTCCATCGCGTGTGAAGACGTAGACGGAGCCGCTACTCGGACCGGCGTCATCGGCCGAGGGCGCGCCGACGAAGATCGTGTCGCCCGACACGGCCACGGACGTGCCGAAGCGATCGCGTGACAGTCCGTCTGAGGCACCCAGCTCGGCCTGTTCCGTCCAGACACCCGCGCCGTCGCGGGTGAAGACGTAGGCGGAGCCGGCGTCCGTACTGTCTGTGTGCGCGTTGGCTCCGACGACTGCCGTGTCGCCGTCGATGGAGACCGACGTGGCGAAGCGATCGCCGCCCGCCGCGTCCGATGCGGTGAGCTTGGCCTGCTCGGTCCATGCCCCGGCTCCATCGCGTGTGAACACGTAGGCGGAGCCACTGGCCGACCCGCCGTCGTCATCGAGACTCGCGCCGATGAGTGCCGTGTTCCCGTCGATGGCCACCGGGCTTCCGAACTGATCCGTTGTGCGCGTGTCCGCGGCGACGAGCTTCGTCTCGCTGGGCGGAACCGCCGGTACCGCGAACGCTTGGAACGACGTGAAGCTGGAGACCGGGAAACTGACCGTGGAAGTCGGTGGACTCCCCGTGAGCGAGAACGTGTAGTTCTCCGGGTCGATGAGAGTGACCGTCCCGTCGGCCTCCCGCTCGAAGACGCGTATGCGGGACGTGCTCCCGAGAAGAACGGCGGGGTCGTAGGGGATCGTGACCGTGACGGGGACGGAGAATTGCGTTCCTGCGGGACCGAAGAATACCGCCGGTCCGACGACGTCGAACGCCGCGGTCGTCACCACCACATCCACCGCTTCGGCCATCAAGAGTGTCGCTGGCGTCGTGACCGCGCCGGGCGGGACGCTGAGCAGGGCACCGAAGATCGGCCCGAACGCGGGGTCATCGATCTGCAGCAGGCCGCCCGCAGCATCCACCACGCGTCCGAATACGTTGGCTCCCGCCCGCAGCGGAGAGTCCCCACCGGAGCCGGGCAGCACGACGTCCGAGATGTCGATCTTGCGCTTCGCGGTCTTCGGTGCCTTCAGTTTGACGGTCACGATCGCTGCGCCGCCCTCGACGCCCGCGTCGCGCAGTACGAGCACGAGATCGCCGCCCGCGGGCACCGGCAGCTTCTTGACCTTGTGCTTGCGCGACGTGGCGTCGGAGACGGGCTCGATCTCGGTCACGAGACCGGTGTCCGGTGCCCGGAGTTCGATCAAACGCGGAAGGGCCCCCGAGCCCTTCGCTGCCTTCACCGAGATGGTCGCGAGCGACCCAGGAGAGGCAGCGAAGCGCACCTCGGTGTCGCCACGCCCGAGTTCGACTGTCTGCTTCACGCCACGTGGGGCCTTCCACTTCGCGTCGAGCTTGTAGCGACCGCCCACCACTCCGTCGCCCGTGACGAGGATGCGATAGCGGCCGGACGTCTCTGTCGTGAAGCCGCGGAGTTTGGCGCGCCGACCACGCACCGCGCCCACGGCGACGTCCACTGCGTCTTCGTCCACGATGCGGAACGTCACCGCCGGTGCCGCGGCGCCATCGCTCTTGAGCCCCTTCGCGGTGATGGAGAGCCGGGCTCCGGCAGGCACCTCCGCGACCAGTGTCTCGACCTCCGTTGCCGGATCGAGTTCACCGGTCACGCTCGTCGCGTTGTCGATCCGAAGCTCCAGCCCGGCGTGAGCACTCAGCGCCGTGGCGAGCGCGCCACCAAGGGCGAGCAATGTGATGGCGAGCGGACGATGCAGCACGGGGGACCCCCAGATTGAGTTGACGTCGAGCGATTGAATTGGCGTGCAGCGATCGAGATGACGTCGGAAACCCCGAGGCCGTCCGCGCTCGCTGCGATGCGGGCCCGGCGAGCGCGACTCTACCTGCTGCCCGGGCGCGTGTCGCCGTGCGGTTGAGCACAGCGTGGCCTAATCGCCGTCCCACCGCGCTGCGATGATTGCTCGCTCGCGAGTGAAGCTCACGGCGTCACGCCCACGGTAGACTGGTCGCATGCAGCGACGCGCACACCACACACCTGATCCGGCCGACGCGACGCGACTGGTGCTGCACGGTGCCCCACGTCTGCTCCGACTGCGGTGGTGGCTGCTTGCGCCCGCTCTTCTCGTGGTCGTCTCGGTCGTCGGCGCGTTCTATTGGCGCACTCGGTACGACGTCTACTTCGATGACCCTCCGGCTCCCGCGATGGCCCGCATTCACGAGACGCCGTGGTTCCTGTGGCTGGCTGACGGTCCCGACGATCCGCTCGTCTCGACGTCCCCGGGCGGCGCTCCGGTGACAGGAACCTGGACCGCGATCGACGAGGCGATGCTGGTCGGTAACTGGGTGTTGGCAGACGACGCAGGGGACGCCGAGTTCGTGGCCTGGGTCGGTGGCCCGACGACGTTCATCGAGAACCTGGACGGCGTGCTGTGGCGGGAATTCGTGCGCCGCCCGGTGCGAGCCGACTTCGAGGCGCTCGGACACGACCCGGAGTTCGTGGGTTCTTGGCATATGGAACTCACCGAAATGGGGTGTGGGCAGATCTGGATGGGCGACCTTCTACCGGGTGGGACGACGCGCCGCCTGCTGGGGTCCGGTGGGCAGTGGGCTGGCGCGGGCCGCTTGATCCTGTTGGCCGAGAGCTACTCTCGGCGCCGACTTCGGCTCGAGGTCTTCGTCGAGAACCCGCGCTCCGCGGAGGAACTCGGCGTGGAGCGCTGGTACGGGGCACCGTTCGCGTTCGACCGGAGCCTGTCTATCTGGCGCGACCGCGACTGACACATCCCCGGCATCCCTGGCATTCGCGCTATCTCGACTTCGCCGGCGCGAAGATCACGACGCGGCGCGTCGATCAGGTGCGCAGGCCAAGCCGCCCGAGCCGTCGGCGCAACACGGGGATCACCTCCCGTGCGAACCATGGGTTCTTCGCAAGCCAGGGGCGATTTCGAGGAGACGGATGCGGCAGCGGAAGCACGTGCCGACCGTAGACCCGCCACTGTCGCACGGTCTCCGTGAGCGTCCTGCCCCGTCGCGCACCAAGATAGCGCGCCTGGGCAAAGCGCCCCACGAGCAGCGTCAGATCCACGTCCAGATGAGCGAATATCCGCGCATGCCACAGCGGCTCGCACTCGGGCCGCGGTGGCAGATCCCCCGACGTCCCGTGCCCGGGAAAGCAGAAGCCCATCGGCACGATCGCGATCGCACCCGCGTCGTAGAAGCGCTCCCGATCGATCCCCATCCACTCGCGCAGCGTCCGCCCGCTCGCGTCGTCCCACGGCACCCCGGACGCGTGCACAACTGCTCCCGGCGCCTGCCCAATCAACGCAACCCGTGCCCCCGACCCAAACGACACGACCGGCCGCGGCTCGTGCGGCAGCACATCCTCGCACGCCCGGCAAGCCCGGATCTCCTCGATCAATGAGCCCGTGTTCTCCGGATGGTGCATGCGCAAACTCCCCGCGACGGTGCAGCGACCGAACCCAGAACACCCCGCCTCGCCATCTCCTTCCCGTTGCGGAGGTCGGACCGATGCCCTCGCCTCGAGACTGGCACCCCGGCGGGATTTGAACCTGCAACCTACGACTCAGAAAACCGTTTCAGGCCAGAATCGCAACTCCTTTCGTGGGCGTGACATACGACGCAAGCCGTTGATTGACCACAACTTGCGATGTTCTCTGGAATGCGCTCGAGTACCCGGAAGTTCGCGCAAGTGCGCGGTGTTCTGGACAACTCATGGATAACCCGGACGCTGGCGCCGGGCGCCCGTCGCATCGCCCAAACGAACGCTCCCCGGACACCTCAAGGGCCCAGACTGCGGTACGGACCACAGACCGCCCCCACCCGATCTCTCGGGACGCCGCCGCGTAGGGCGTCAGATCACGATTGGTGAACCGGCCAGAAGTTCCGGAAAGAGGCGGTCAGACGTTCCGGAACTCACATCGCCGCGCCGGTATGTCGGAGAGGCTCCCATCGCGGTGTGCGACGGTACGGCGTACCCAGATCGACGAACCGTACGTGGGACCGAGTGGCGGTCGCCTTTACGCGATGAGTCCACAAGGAGATCCCCCATGCACCACCGTCTCTCACATGTTCGGTTCGCCGCGACCCGCGTCGCTCTCGTCGTCGCGACGCTCGTCACGACGACGGTCATCGCTGGCGAGACCCAGCTCGTCTCCGTCGCGACATCAGGAGAACAGGCGGACTTCGATTCCGAAGACGCCGTGATGTCTGCCAACGGCCGCTTCGTGGCGTTCTCAACGCGGGCGAAGCTCGCCGACGCAGCCGGTGCAGGGTTCCGCAGCGTCTACGTCCGCGACCGTAAGAAGGGCCGGACGGCGCTCATCTCGGTCACCCCGTCCGGCGCCTTCGCGTTCGCCGAGACCCCCTCCATCTCCGCCAACGGCCGCTTCGTAGCGTTCTCGTCGTTTTCCTCGCCCATCCTTGTCGAGGGCGACGGAGACAGGGGGCACGACATCTACTTGCACGACCGCAAGAAGGGCAAGACGGTCCGCGTGTCACGCGAGCTAAACGGCCCACCGGCGCAGTCTCCTGAGTGGAGCGCTCTCCTTCCGTCCATCTCGGGCAACGGTCGGTTCATCGCGTTCGTGTCCGACAGCGACGCCCTCGTGGAGAACGACGACAACGACATGTTCGACGTCTTCCTCTACGACATCAGGAAAGGCACGACGACGCTCGTGTCCCGTGGAGTGGACGGGACCGGCGCGAACGACGACGCCTGCTCCGAGATTGGAAACCGATGCGCACCCCCGTCGCTCTCCAAGAACGGCCGCTTCGTGGTGTTCATCTCGGAAGCAAGCAATCTCGTCGAAGGCGACACCAACGGAACGGCAGACGTCTTCCTGTTCGACCGAAAGACGGAGACGACGTCGCGGGTGTCAGTTGGCGTCGGAGGCGAAGAGAGCAACGGCCGCTCATTCGTCGCGCGCATCTCCGCCAACGGCCGCTTCGTTGCGTTCGGTTCGGTAGCGACGAACCTCGTCTTGGATGACACCAACGGCACCCGGGACGTCTTCGTTCGCGACCTCAAGAAGGGCACAACCACGATCGTCTCCGTCGCATCTTCCGGTGAACAGTCGGATCGCTTGAGCAGGCTTCCCTCGATCTCGGCGAATGGCAGGTTCATCGCATTCAGCTCATTTGCAGGCAACCTCGTCGACGGGGACACGCAGAGTGGGGTCGAAGTGTACGTGCATGACCGGAAGAAGGGGCGGACCACGAAGGTGTCCGTCGACGCGTCTGGCGCGGATGGAACCCTCCCCAGCGACCGCGCCTCCATTTCCGCCAACGGCCGCTTTGTGTCGTTCGAGTCGAGTGCGACCAATCTCGTCGAGGGCGACGCCAACGGCGAGACCGACATCTTCGTGCACGACCGCAAGTAGCTCCCGTCGACCCCCGGCCCCGAGTGTCACGTCACTCGGCCGGATCACATCCGTGTCTGGCCCTCGCGCGGCAAGCCGCGTGAACATCTCTCGCGGACGTGGGCTGCGCCGTGAGCGATGTGCTTGTGTTGTGCGTCGGGCCGCACCTGACCGATCTGCCCAGGACAGGAACGCTTGCACGGCCGGCGAGTGAAGGACGCCAAGAAGCGAAGACAGGCACTCAGATCCGGTAGTCGGACTAGGGGCCCGGCCAGAAACCCCCGCGGCGCCGGTGAAGGCGTGATCGTTGGCCGACGTGCGGAGCATCCACCGCGCTCGGGCAGGCCGTCTGCCGCGGCTGACAGGCTCGGAGACTCTCCGGAGTCGAGTCGCCTGTCACCCACGACAGCCGTCCCACCCGGACACGTCCGGCTATCCACGGGGGTTTCTGGCCGCACCCCTAGAATCGCGCCATGAGCGAAGGAGCGTATCTGGCCCACCCCGATTTCGTGGAGGAGCTCCGCGAGGAACTCGGAGATGTGAGTGAGCGCTACGACCGCCTGCTGATCGCGCCGGGCCCGGCGCGATCGGTCGTCTGGGCCCAAAACATCTGGCACGACCCGCAGCGGCTGGAGATCTCATCGATAGGGCAGGGCGCGAAGGCGCTGCGCGCCATGCAGCGGGGCTGGGCGCACTATCCGTACGAGCAGCACCGCCGTGCGGAGCTCCTGCGCGAGAAGCTGCCGCACGTGTCGGCCAAACCGCTGGTCTTCCCCCATTCGCGACCCAGCGCGCCACTCGGTTCCTGGACTCTGCTCGACAGAAACACGCTGCTGTGCGCCCCGCACTGCTCGAGCGCCTTCCGCAACGGGGAGGTCCAGTTCGTCGAGGACAAGCTCATCCCCCCCACGCGTGCGTACCTGAAACTCTGGGAGGCCTTGACGCTGCTGGACGAACGCCCCGGCCCAGGGGATGTCTGTCTCGACCTCGGCAGCTGTCCTGGCGGTTGGACCTGGGTACTGCAGCAGTTGGGCGCCAGCGTGATCAGCGTCGACAAGGCGCCCCTGGACCCGCAGGTCGGCCGGCTGCCCGGCATCGAGTTCCGCCGCGAGAGTGCCTTCGGACTCGAACCCGCCGGATTCGAGCGAGTCGACTGGATCTTCTGTGACGTCGCGTGCTACCCGAAGCGCTTGCTCAACTTGGTTCGAACGTGGATCGAGAGCGGAGTCTGCCGGCGCTTCGTCTGCACGATCAAGCTGCAAGGTGTGCACGATCCAACCATGCTGAGAGCCTTCGCTTCCATCCCGGGCTCCACCCTGCGGCACCTCTGGCACAACAAGCACGAGCTGACGTGGATGCTCGTCTAGGGAGTCGCGGGTGAGCGGGCGTCGGGCGGTGCCCGATCGCGTGGAGGTGGATGCCCGGTAGACTCGACTGGGCGGAGGCCCGGCCCTTCGAGCCCGTGCCAACATCGACGGATCTCCGATCCCCGCGCTCATGCCCCAGCCCGCCCTGGGCTGAGGCTCGCTACCACCACGTGAACGGTTACAGACAACCGAGTTGTTTCGGAATTGCCCGGGTGGTCTTCGAGTCGACCGAGTGGCCACTGCAGGGACCAGACAAGTTGACCCAAGCGCTACTATTATTGAAGTCTTCGTACTCCCCGTCCATGAAGTGGGCCAACAAGGTGATGCAACGGATTGGGCATACGCCCGACCAATGAGTGCACCAACCGCTAGATCGATTAAGGGTTCTTCATGAACGACAATCAACGCCGAGTTGCGCCAGAACCTCTGACAAGTAAGGGCAAGTCAGGCCGGTTCTGGCAGGTGTTTTGGCTTACATTCCTAGTGGTATCGCTTGCCTACGCTTGGCACTCCTTCTATGCACCTTCCAACCGCATTGCCTGGGTCGAAAACTTCGCGGTTGCGCAACGACAGGCAGGCAAGTCTGACAAACCGATGATTCTCTTTTTCACTGGCAAGTGGTGTTCACCCTGCCAGATCATGAAGCGCCAAGTCTGGGCGGATGATCAAGTGATGAACACGGTCAATGCAGCGTTCATCCCAGTGATGATTGACGTGGATGACTCTAACGCCGCCGCAACCTTGAGTCGTTACGAAGTTGGCGCCACGCCAACGACCATTGTCACGGACTCAGATGGGAATGTCCTCCGGTGGAAACAAGGAGGGATCAGCAAAGCGGAGTTCCTTGAGTTGTTAGGGGAACTGGATCCGCCTACCACCGAAGACCTGTAATTCTGAATGGATCCATCGCCTCTTGTTTCGGGAAATCGTAGGTATCGTTGGACTATCTAATCAGCCGTTGCAGACAGATCGGGCTACGCCTCCACCGCTGATCACGGCGTTGGTGCATGGACCACGGATTGCCGACGCGGCCCCAGAGAAGGACGTCTCCTACACGCCGATCGGGAACGAATCCGGTCGAGCGAGTCCGGCCATCCGGTTGAGGACGTTGCACGCGATCAGCGCCTCTACTTCCTGCGCTCTTCGGTCGCGCGCACGCCGCCGCGGACCGATGATCTGCTTGTGGCGGAAGTACGTGTTCTCGACACGGGCCTAGCGGTGGTAGCCGGAGTCCCGCCGTCGTCGTCGGCGCCCGAGTTCGCGGATACTGTGGACGGCTCGGTCGCGGGCAAGGCAACGCGGCGATCTGCTCCTCGAAACCTACGCGTTGCTTGTGTCCGGCTCGGACTACCTGCACCTGGTCGAGGCCATGGACGGTCGGACTTTCGTTCCGCGAGCAGGGGCCAGAGTACGAGGTTCGAGCGCTGCCCCAGCAGGCCCGCACCGCGTAGAGTTCTGGGCCGGTTCCAGCGGTCGCCACCGTGACCAAGATGGACAGCAAACGGACAGCAGTCGCCGCAAGTAGTATCCACAGAATCGGTTACGACTGGCATCCCCGGCAGGACTTGAACCTGCGACCTACGGTTTAGGAAACCGTTTCGGTCCAGAATCGCAACTCCTTACCGTGGCATGAGTTACGACGCAAGTCGTTGATTGACCACGACTTGCGGTGTTCGCTGGAGTTCGCTCTAGTACCCGGAAGTTCGCTCAAGTGCGCTGTGTTCTGGACAACTTCTGGACAACCTGACTGCCGTGACCGCTGTCGCGTTTCTCCAAGCGAGTGCTGCCGGTGATTGCGCCGAAACGGCGACGAGGCGAGGGCCTCCTCGACTATCTCGTCGAGGTCGCCCGTGCCAACATCGACGGATCATCGATCCCCGCGCTCATGCCGCAGCCCGTCCTGGGCTGAGGCTCGCTACCACCACGTGAACGGTTACCGACGACGACGAGCCGCGCGGGACCGAGTCCGTGACGCGGGTGGGGTAGCGCGTCGCCTCGCCGAACGCGGCGCATCCATCGCACCGCCCGCCGCGCTACCCTCTCCCGGTCACGAACGGGGAGGTGGCGATGTCAGACGACAACGACTTCGGGCGGGAGCGCCTGCGCGCCGCCCTCGACTCCATGGACCCGATCGACCGCGAGGTCCTGTGCCTTCGGCACTTCGAGCAGCTCAACAACGCCGAGACGGCAGCGGAGCTGGATATCGAAGCCTCGGCGGCGAACAAACGCTACGTGCGAGCGCTTCGCCGGCTGAAGGAGATGCTTGAGGCGAACGGGCTCGGAGGCAGCGCTCTCCAGTGAGCAAGGCGTTGGTGCATGAACCCGAGACTGACAGGCCTCGCCCTCATGCCCGTGATCGGTCACCGATCGGGCTGGTGGTTCCGCCACTCGTCGAGCCCCAGTTCGTCGACGCGGATCGAGTCAGCGGCGCTCGTAGGAAACTCCGCGCCGCACCAAGGGCAGAACCCAATGCAGATCGATTCCTCCGCCGATCCCTGGATCCTGATGCAGAAGTCCCCGTCTGAGGACTCGATGCACTTGTCGGTCGGACTGTGAGCGTAGTAGGCAAGATGGAAGCACGGGTAGTCGCGGTAGTCGACGACCTCGCGAATCTCGACGTACTGGAGGAGCGAGCACACGCAGTCGTCGCAGCCGGCCAGGTGTCCGAGCATCCCCGCGTGCTCGTCGCCGCTGGCAGCGAGCGCATGAACGTCCGGGGCTCGCCCCACCAGGGCGCGCCGAATCAGAGCACCATCCGTTGCACGGAAGTGGGCGTGCATCCGGGACTCGAATTCGCTGCAGTTCATCCGTCTTCGCGGCGTTGGTGCATGAGGACCTCCCAGTCTCCGTCTTGAGCCCGCAAGTCCGGGCAAGTCGTCCTTCTTGGACGCCACTCTACCCCGCTCCCTGGCTCTTCGAATCCGGCCGCGGCATTCATGCGCCAGTGCCTCAGATCGTATCGGGCTGCCGTCGCGCACGCCTCGCGCCGACTTCTCTGCGTGCGCGCAATTCGGAGAAGACGTGAAGCAACCAGATCGGCCAAATGACCCTGGACCGGTGCATTGAGGCCGGTAGGTCGGGAATTCGTGTCTCCGGATTCGCTCCATGTGCAGTAGAGCTTCTGACAGGCCTCGGTCTGTTCTGTCAGGGACTCACTTGGGGGATGTTGAGTGATGAAGACGCGTCGCGCGCGAACGTGGATGACGGTCTGGGTTGTGGCAGTCACCGTCTCGGCCGCTGCGGTGGAATCTCGGGCCGAGGAACCTGTAAAGGTCGCGCCCCGCGCGATTCACGAGATCACAGCCGGCGACACCGTCTACGGCACGATTCGGAACCGAAACGAACCGCACGGGATCGCCGTGTTCCTCCCGCGCGGTGCGAAGTTCCGCGCGACGCGCAAGCCCACGAGAGGGAGTTTTCTCTCCCGTCTGACAGGCTGGGTTGTTCCTCCTGGATCTTACGGCCCTGGAGGGTGGCGGTATGTAACTGCCGCAACGGTCTTCGCCCCGGGTTACACGTACATCCGCACCAGAATGCCCGGGCTCAACCCCGTCAGTATTGTGGCGAAGGCGAAGCAATCGGGCGTGCACCACCTTGTCCACTGGGGTATCCAGTCGGCTGGCAGCTACAGGCTGCGCACGCGCGTCACGCCTGCGCGCAAGGTGGTCGTCCGGGGGCGGCCGTCGGAGGTCGATTCTCCGCGGGACGTGTTCTTCGGCGCGTATCCCGGCTACGACGTCAGCGTGAAGTTGACGTGGCGCGGAGGGACCGCAGCGATCGCGGAGTTCACTGCGCCATCCGGGCAAGAGATGACGAGCGCCGTGCCGCCCAAGACGCGGGGGAAGTCGATCCGATTGCGCGGGTTCACGACCACGGAGGCGGGCGACCACCGCATCGCGCTCGACCTCGACGAGAATGTCAAGTCGTGGAAGGTTCAGGTCCAGCTGCGCGGCCGGCCACCCGAAGGCTCCACAATCGACGCGCGGCTCACGGGCGGCGGCTCGCTTGGGGGCTGGAACGACCCGTCGCTGCTCGAGTTCGACGAGCACTGCGGGATCATGCGGGCAGTCCTACGCGACACCGACGGCGCGCCGAACGCACTCTGTTTCGAACTGCAGGAGTCGGGCGCGTTCGAGGTTGGCCTCGACACGCATCGCGGCGCTCGCGAGTCGGAGACGCTCGACCTCCCCGACGATCCGAGCGGATGGGCCCGGACGGTCGTCCTACCGCGCCACGGGGAGATACTCGTCCACACGCTGACGCTCGACGCGGCGGGTCGTCCGTTCGCGTTCGTCGCTGAGATCGACTCCCCACTCGTGGGCTCAGGGCGCGTGGTCGTGTCGGACATCGTCTACGAGTCGCAGGAAGCCGCCGCGCCGCGGACGTCGTGGACGGAGGTGCGGACGTTCTCCGCAACCGGTGAGAGCCACTCGCTGACGTTCCGTGAGACGCGCGTGACCGGCGGGATCACCTTGTCTTGGGTCCGCTACAACGATCCAGCCGGGGGCGTTCACGACATCCCACTCCTCTGGCGACACTAGGCCGCGTTGTAGGGACCCTAGGACGCGGACGATTGAGACCCCTGTTTGGTGTCCGAACTATGTGGAGCTCCACATAGTTCGGACACTAAACACCTCTGACAGTGCGGCGAATAGGACGCGTTGGACGAACTCACGCGCCGGAGCGTTTGCGTCAGTTGATGGAACCGAGCACGCCAGACCGACGAGGGAGCCGTGCTCGTTCAGAGTGGTATGCCACGTCACAGGCATCCCCTCGATGTGGCCCTCCTGCGACGCCGCGTACACGCCATCGTCATTCCAGTCGGCGGACGCGGCGCCGAACGCCCACCCGGATTCGGAGTGTCTCTTGGCCTCTGCGCGGAAGTACGCGAGGAACGACTTCGTCTTCTCCGCGTTCAACGCCGGGATCTCGAACTCACACCGTTCCATCTACTCCTCCATTAAGAGACGCCCCGCGCCAGACTGGACTGAGGCAGCGTCGGAGACGACGCCCATCTGGTGGCTCCAAGCTGCCCGGATCGCGGCGGTGAATTCGCTCGCAGTCGTGCCGACGACGCTCCGCGCGCGCAGTGAACCTGGACTACAGAAGGAGCGAGCTAGTCCGACATCCCGTTGCGAAACCGGTCGAGGATCGGTGCGATCAAGTCGCACGTGCCCGAGGCCTTCGCCCAGACGGCACGGGCGACCTCGCGCACTGAGTCGATGTCGTCGTCCACTTCACCGTCTGAGTTCTTGCGAAGTGGCTTCGTCATGGTGAGGACGCGTGTGTACTTCCGCCCCGGATCGAATGCGCCCTTGCTGAACGAGAGACCAGCGGACTCGATCGCCGTGAGGAGCTGTACCCGCAGATCCGCGTCCGCGATCGGACCGACCTCGAGGCTCACCTGCAGTTTCGTCTTGTTCCGCGTCAGCGCGAACCACCAGATGATCGGGAAGTTCCGCTCCAGTTGCTTCCACCCGCGCAGTTCATCCACCTCCCAGAGCGGCATCGACTTCGGGTAGAAGAAGACCCGCTTGCCGGAGCTGAGGACGAGGTGGCTGGGAATACTGTCTTGCACCTCTTCCTCGCAGGCGTCCAGGACTTGCGACGAAGCTCCGTACTCGTTGATCAACTCGATCGCCGCCCGGTGCTTGCGGTAGATGGCCTTACACAGGTCCGCCAGTTTGTCGTCCTGCAACGTGAGCCTCCTCAGAGTCTCCAGGTAGTGATCGATCAACACGAGCGCATCCGGGGGAACTCGAGAGCGTCGCTGTTCGACGATGCGATCGGCGATCTCGACAACGGTCGAGTACGCCAACGAGACGTAGCCGAGTTCCTTCCCGTCCTCCGACGGCTCTTCCCCGCGCAGCGTGAGAAGCACCGGAAGCACATCCGCTTCGGGCATGTCGGCGCGCACCCGTTCGAAGTAGCGGCGCAACTGCCCGTGCGATTCGGAGGAGCCGACCTTGTTCTCGATGAGCAGGCACCACTCCCCGTTGCCGGGTCGCACTGTGAGGTCGATGTTCTGCCACTCACGCAGAACCTCGACGTCACGGAACTCCATCAGCTCGACTCGCGCCGGTGTCAGGTTGACGCCGTCGAACTCGTTCTCGAGCAGCAGCCGCGACATCAACCGGCGGAGAAGGGCATCACCGAGGCCATGGCTCTCGCCCGGTGTCAGCAGCCACGCCAGAATGTTGCTGTGGCGGATCTCGGCCCGCTCGATGCCGAGCACGCTCAGCAGGTTGAAGCGCTGCAACGAGGCGTTGAGTTCCTCAAGCTCCTCGTTGTGGACGAGGAACGCGTCGAGCTTCTGCAACTTGCGATCGACGTCGTCCGAGCCAGATGGCTCCAACTCGTCTCGGACTTCCGCTCTTTCCGAACTCGGCATGAAGTCGGTCCCCTCGTCTGCGCCGCAGTGTACGGGTCCAAGGCTGGCCAACGCCCGACTCACCATCGGCACCACACAGAACCGGCCACGACGCCTTCCAGTCGATTCCGGCGCAGATGCACTCTGGAGGTCCCATGAGCGACACCCGCTCGGACTTGGTCGATCGGTCCGCCACGGCGAACCCGTCCTCGAACACACTGCATTTCCACGGCCCCGCCCTCTGCTCCATCCGAGAAGAGACCGGAGTCTCCAGGAAGACCCTGGCTGAACGCCTGGTCCTTCCATGGCAGCTCATCGCCGTCTGGGAGGACGAGCACTCGGAGCACTGCCCATCATCCGATCAACTCATGGCGCTCTGCAATCGCCGTTTCTGGGCGTTTTTGCCTCTCCACGGCAGACGACGACGTCGCCGCAAGTAGTGCTCACAGAGTCACTTACGACTGGCATCCCCGGCAGGACTTGAACCTGCGACCTACGGTTTAGGAAACCGTCGCTCTATCCGGCTGAGCTACGGGGACGCCGTTTGCAGAGGTCTGCGTCCAGCCTCGGTGGATGGCGGATGCGGTCGGTGGCGACCGATTGCCGTCGGCTGGGAGGGCGAAGCGTAGAGAGGCGGGGGGGCGGAGGCGAGTTCTCGGGTGCCGGGCTGTGCTAGTCCCGTGGCGGGAGAGAGCCTGCGAGAGGGGCTAGGGGCGCGGGATGGTGCGCGAATGCTGGCCAGGGAATCGCGGGCGGCCGTCACGCCGGGGGCGTGACGGCCGCTTGGTGAGGCCGGTCGTTTGGGCTCGACTGGCGGTTGCCTGCTGAGGAGCGGGGCTACTCGGTGTCGGCGGGCTCGGCGCCGTCGCCATCGCCGGTTTCTGCGCTCGGTTCGTAGAAGATCGTGCCGAAACCGAAGTCGAAGGGCAGGATCTGGATGCGGAAGCCGAGGGCTCCGACGCCGACGCCGACGAACGGCCAGATGCCGACGTGGATGAGCTCGCCCTTGCGCGCGCCTGTCCCGAGGAGGCTGAAGTCGATGATGTCGCCGTCGTAGTCACGCAGACCGTCAGTGTTGAAGTAGGCGTCCATCGGAAGCGGGTCCGGGAACTCCGGCGGCGTGTCCTTGACGTTGAGGTTGGCCGTCGTGCAGGCCGACATGGCGGTCGCGACCAAAGCGAGCGACAGGAGCTTCGCGAAACGCATACAGGTTTCTCCCTGGGTGTGCCGTCCATTGCTGGGCGGACTTCCCGCGGTCCATCCTGCCGCGCTGTTCACGGCTGCCGCGGCAGAACTGTGTTGTGAGCATGGGGGCGCCTAGCGCGTCCCTCGGGTGATTCATCGCCGAATCGGTGCTGCAACTTGGACGGTGGCGGTCGGGCGCGCGCTATCGCGACGAATTCGGGGCGCGCGTGTCGTCGCCTGGGATGGTCGTGCGCAGCGGCGGGACGCCGGGTCCGGGAGGCGGATCTTCGGGGCCTTCGTCGTCGCCATCGGTCGGGTCGTAGAGGGGGTCGACCAGGTAGTCGCAGGCGATGAAGAGGCAACGGCTGGGGCGGTGGATGGCGAGCGAAAACGCGATCGTGAATGCCCCTGCGAGGACGAGCAAGACCCAGGAGAAGCCGAAGAGGGCGCTTGCGCTGATGAACGTGATACAGGCGGCCCAGTAGGTCGCGATCATGTTGATCTCGGAGCCGCCGATCCAGTGGCCGGCGCCGCGCTCGAACCACCAGCCGCAGGCGTCGCAACGGCGCTCGCTGCGGAAGCGGTGGCGGAAGACGGGGGCGAGTCCGCAGGCCGGGCACGTGCCCTGGAACGCGCGGGCGAGCGCTCGCCAGACGGAGACGCGGATCGGAGGGGGCGGCGGCTGCATGTACTCCGTTAACGCGTCGGGTGCGTGTCTGTATCCCAATTCGCGGGCGAGACGTCTTGGCCAGCGCTGAACTCGACCACGCGGCCGTCGGGGTCACGGACCATGAAGATGTGGCCGACGATCGCGTCCACGTATTCGGGTGGCTCTGCGGCGAGACCCAGCGCCACCACGTGGGTGTGGCGGGCATCGAGCGCGGCGCGATCCGAGACCTCGAAACCGAGGTGACGGAGGAGCGGTTCGGCGTGTGTGGGCGGGGCCCGGCGCGGGCGCTCGACGAGAACGAAGATGGGTGTGTCTGCCGCGGCTGGCGCCAGCCAGACGACGCGCTCTCCGTCGTTACCGCGGCTCTTGACGACGCGCATGGCGGCGACGCTCTCGTAGAACGCGATGCACGCGTCGAGGCGGGCCGTAGGGAAGGCGTTGTGTGTGAAGCGGGGCGGTTCGGGCACGCGCGGCGTCCGGTGCGAGCGCTACTTGATGTTCAGCTTGTAGCGGCGGGAGCGTCCGGCGTCGGGGCGCTGCTTGACGATCACGAGCCACTCGCCGACCTGCGGTTGGTTCTCGATCACCTTGGACCAGACGCGGGGCAGGAGCTTGAAGGTGCTGTTGTCAGGCCGGACGACGATCGCAAACCCGCGGAAGCGTTGCCCGCGCAGCCTGAACTTCAGCTTCTGCGTGGGGTCGTTGACGAAGAAGCTGTAGCGCTCGACGGCGTCGGCCGAGAGGCGTCCGCGCAGCTTCGCGGGGATGGTGACGAGCTCGTAGAAGTCGCCGCCGCTGCCTCCAGAGGAAGAGACGGATACGGTTGGGCCCGCGGCGACGTTGTTGGTGGAGTCGCTCTCGGGGACGCTGCCGCTGTCGTTCACGACCGCGAGCACGGTGTACGTGCCGACCGGGGCGTCTGCTGGCACCGTGACGGGTACATCGACGGCGACGAAGTCCTCGGCGTCGATCTTGATGGAGATGGAGCCGAGTCGGTAGCGCCCGCCCACGCCGTCGTCGAGGAACGCCGCGGCGTCGACCGTCGCCTGTCGCAGACCGAAGTTGTCGATCTCGAAGGAGACCGTGCCACTGCGGCCGGCCGAGATGTCGAAGGGCAGCGTCGTCGTGACGTCGATGGGCGAGAGATCGGCCGGTCCGGCGAAGCCGTCGAGCCACGCGTCGAGGACATCGAATACGTCGCCGGTGATGCGGGCCGCGACGTTCTCGGAGCGGGACTCGGTCGAGACGACACCGACCACAACGCGGTCGTCGCCCTCGCGCAGCCACACGCCGCTGCCGGATTGTCCCTGCGCGGCGTCGAACGTGCCCTTCAGGCCGATTGCGGTCGGTGAGATGCTGGCGGCGAAGTCGGCGGCGTACCACATGCCTTCACCGTCATCGAGGTCACCGGGATAGCCCGCCGTGTTGATCAGGTTGTCCGTGAGCTCGGCGTCGTCGCGTGCCGCGAGTCCCATCCACCCGGTGAAGTCGCCGATCGTGTCGTCGAGATCGATCAGCGCGAAGTCGAATGCGAAATCGCGGTCGTCCGTCCAACCCGCGAAACTGCGGATCTCGTCAGCGAAGACCGAACCGAAGGGGGCGAAGCCCAGATCGAAGCCGGGGATCAGCTCGACCTCGGTGGCCCAGCCACCGTGACGGCTGTCGTAGACGACGTGCCCCGCCGTCAGCGCCTGGCTCTCGCCGATCAGCACGGCACTGCCGGTCACCAGCAGGCCATCGGGGAACGTTGCGTACACCTTGGCGACGGTCGTCCAGGGGTAGGCCTCGGTGTCGAAGACGGGCTCGCGGTCGTCTCCGCCGAAGATCTTGCCGACGTTCGGCATCTCGATGTCGTCGCGGACGTCTGCCGGGCGGTGTCCGCGGCGTCCGAGAGCGCGCCCGAGTGCACGGCCGCGGTCAGAGAATTTGCGCTGCACCGTGTCCCGCCGCTCCGTGCGAGTGCCCACTTCATAGGTCACCGACTGCAGCTTCGAGGCATTCCGGGCGGCCGGCCGGGCATCGGTGCGTGCGTCGGCCTCCGTGGGGCCACCGGCGAGCAGCATGGACGCTGCGAGGCTCGCTGCGAGCGTGATCTGGGCGACTGAGCGCATCTTTGGGACTCCTTCCGCCGCGCGGCGTCCATTCGGCTCGCCGCGGGCAACGAGGACGACGCAACACGCGGGCCACAGCCACCTCGGTCGCCAGTATAGCGTCCCTTTTCCGCCGGCGGATCGTCGGAGGGGGCGCGACGTGTTTGCATGCGCCGCCGCGGGGCGCTGTCGGGCGCGCATGCGCTCGGTCATGCCGATCTCTGGAGGCCAAAAGGCGCGAAAGCAGACCCGGTCTGTCCCTTGTTGTGCGACGTTGAGGCTATAAGGCCCCAAGGCCGACCCGGTCTTTGGGGTTAGGAGTCTAGGTCGACTTCGGGGAGGAAGGAGCCTACGACTACGTCGTCCACGAAGAAGGCGTGGTCTTCGATGATCGGGTCGTCCAGGACCACCTCGGGCGTCACGGGTGGCTCGCTCGCTGGCTCTGCCGCTGCGGGTGTCCGCTCCGGCATCGGGTCCGGGAGCCGCGAGACGCTTGCTGGCTGGGTCGGCGTTGCGGGCTCGGGTTCGGCCGGAAGACGACTTGCCGGGGCGGTTTCGATGGGCGCGGGCGTCACTGCGGGCGTCACAGCGGGCGTCACAGCGGGCGTCACAGCGGGTGTCATGCGGCGGAAGCCGCCCGCCGGCGAGAATGCAGCGATTGGCGGGTCGAACCACTCGTCTGTGAAGGCCGACTCGGTCTGCTCGGGCTCCTGCGCCTCGGGAGCTGGTTCAGGTGCCGACACCGGGATCGCGGCGGCCTCCGGGATCTCAGAGACCGTGGGGACGTCAACGACTGTCGGGATCTCAGCGACTATGGGGAGCTCAACGACTATGGGGAGCTCAACGACTATGGGGAGCTCAGCGGCTGCCGGGACCACGCTGCACTCGGGCTCCGCAGCGCTTTGTTCCGCAGGCTTCGGGGGCTCGCTTCGAATCTCTGCTGGTTTCTTCGTTTCGTCTTCGCTCTCTTCGTCGAGTTCGACGGGGGCCGTGTCGTCCTCGGACGCCGCGAAGTAGTCGTCTTCTTCGTCGGTCGAGGTCGCAACGATGGGCGCGGGCGGCGCACCCGGCGCCCGCTCTGACCGCGGTGCGGCTCGCTCGACGGCGGCGAAGACGGCCGTTGCGTTCTCTGCGACGTGCGGCGAATCGGCCAGGTCCTCCGCTGTCGTGCTGAGCAAATGCAGCACGGAGGAGCCGATCGTGTCGTTCTGGTCTTCGGAGGCCGAGGTGCTGCTGGTCCCGCGTTGCAGGTCCACCAGCGCCGCCAGCCCCTTTCCCAATCGGCGGGGGGCTTTCATGGACTCACATTCTGACGTCTGGGGGGGACGGTCAAAGAGCCAGCCCTGTGTGCCGGGTCGGGGGCCGGGGCGCGGGTCGGGGCATTTCCGGTCTTTCCGCCCGTTGTTCTCGTCGGCCATCAGCGGACCTCCACGACTTCGATCCGCACCGAGGCGATCGCCTCGAGGAGCGGCAGGACCATCTGGGATACGGGGCTCGTCGTCGCGAGGTCACTCTTGCCCATCGCGATGTGCGTGGCGTCGAAACCGCCCAGCGCCGCGTCGATGGGAAACCAGCGCTCCTTCGCTACCAGGATCTCCGTCCACATGTGATACCCGAATGCGCCGCGCGGCCCCACTCCGTCCGCAGAGAGGCCCGGGACGTAGACGATGCCCATCACTACGCGCGAGGGGAGCCCGACAACGCGCGCGAGCGCCGCCGCGAGCATCGCGTGCTCCGAGCAATCGCCCTCGGCGCTGCGGGCGACCTCGGCCGCGGTCGCGAAGCCGACGTCCATGCTCTTGTCCGAGACGAAGGTTCGGACGTAGCGCTCGATCCTGCGCGCGCATTGCAGTGCGTCGCGTTCGTCGCCGACGGCGCGCTCGGCATGGGCGCGGACGCGCGCGTCGTCTGTCTCGAGATACGCGGCCTTGCTCAGGTAGGACGCGAAGCCCTCGATGACGACGGGCCGGCGCAGGGCCTTGAAGTCGGCGGGCTGAGCCCACGTCGCGATCGTGACGTCGACGGCGCCGTCGTCTCGCTGCGGGCTGACGGATTGCCCCTCGCCGGCGTAGATCCGCGCCGCGAAGGGCTCGCCGTCCTTGCGCGACAGACGCAAGACCGCATGCGTTGTTCGGCGCGGCGCGGGGATGCCCCGATCGGGCTCGATCAGCGACGACGAGAAGACCTCGGCCGGCGTCGAGACCGCTTTCGCCAGATCCTCGGTCGTCTTCACCATGCGCAGGATGCCGAGCCCCGGCACATCGCTCTCGCTGACATGCATGCGGCCGGTGCCGTCGAGCCACATGGACATCGAGCGCGCGGCAGACTTGGAGTTGCGGACCTGAATGCGGTGCAGGCGCAGGCGACGATCGAGTACGCGGACGGACTCGTCGCCGAGCACCGTGAAGACCAGATTGGCGCCGGCGGCGGGGTGATCGATCGTGAAGCCACGCACCGCGGTCTCGGTTGCCTCCGCAAAGCCCGCGGCGATCAACCTGCGATCCGTCGCGACCGGTCCGAGTGCGCCCTCCGGGTAGCGCACCTGCCCGGGGATGTCGTTCTGCACCATCCGGATCGTATCCCCGACCACACGGCCCTTCGTGACGATCGCGCGCTCGCTCAACTTCTGCGACTGTCGGAATGCCGTGACGCGACCGTCGGCGTCTTCTTCGACGCGACTGGACAGATGCAATTCGACGGTCGATCCCTGGCGGCTGAGCGTCAGGTGCGTGTCGGTCGTCGTGATGAAGCGCACGCCGGCTTCGCCATCGGCGGTGTCGGCGTCAGCATTGGCGGCTTCGGCACGCTCGTCCTGGACGCGCACGACCGCCGTATGCGCCTCGCCGGCCTTCGTTCCGTTGACGTAGACGGCGTACCAGTCGTCGGAATGCAACTCGTCATCGGCGCGCGCCGAGGGAGCGATCGCCAGCGCAGCGAGGACGGGGAGAAGAGTGGCGGAAAGGAAGCGCATGGGTGCCCACAAGGATAGACGTTCACGCGCGGGACGTCGCCCGCTGGGCGCCCGCCGATTTCGCCGATCGCGCGCCGCACCCGGATCACGCGGTGGTTCAGATCGTGGTTCAGAGCAGCTCGGAGAGCGCGAAACCGTTGCCCTCCGGGTCCGTGACCTCCGCGAGCTTGATCCCCTCCTGCTCGCGGACCACCGGCGGGTTGCGCACGCTTCCGCCCGCCGCCGTGATCTCGGTGCAGGCTGCTTCGACGTCCTCGACCTGGAGGCCGAGGCCCGTCGCGCGAAACGAGCCGTCGCCGCCGCTGTGGAGCGCGATCACGGTCGTGCCGTGCGTGAGCTCCGTCCAATAGGGCGTCTCGAGTCGACTGCCGAGCCCGACCACGCCCTTCCAGAACCCGATTGCGCGGTCCATGTCCGCGACCCACAGGATGAACTTCACGCTCTCGATCTGCATCGCTCTCGTCTCCTGCTCGTCGTCGCCTCAGCGCACGTCCCGAGGCGCCGCCCACGACGAGCGGCGCGCTGCGTAGCATAGCGTGCCGGGCGCGTTGGACGGAGTGCCCTCGCCGTCGGTCGGCGTCGCTTCGATTTCCGGGGCGAGCGCCATGCCCGCCTTCTCCGCGACGCGCTTGCTCGCCACGTTGCGCGGGTCGCAGAGCCACGTGAGCTGTTCCCACGGCCACTCGTCGAAGCCCCAGCGCAGGAGCTCGACGAGAACGCGCGTGCCGAGTCCGCAGCCGGCCGCGTCACCGCTGATCCACATGCCGATTTCGGCGCTCTTCGCGGCGAGTGGGCCGTTGCGCAGGTGGAATCCGCAACCGCCCAGGATCGCGGCGCCGTCGACAGACTCGACCGCGACCACGAAGTCCTCTGCGAGCAGCCATTTCGCGCGGAAGTAGCGCGCTCTCTGCTCGGCGGAGCGCTCCGACGTCTCGTGTTGCGCCCAGGCCAGGAACGCCCGCAGGTGGGCGTACGACGTGTTGAGCGATGCGGCGAGTGCGGCGCCGTCGCCGGGTCGGTACGAGCGCAGCACAAAGCTGTCGGTCTGATGGCGTTCGGGGGCGAAGAGGTAGTCCATGGCTTGCCGCAGCAGGTTAACGCCCGGACGGTTCCCGCCGCGATGTCGTTGGCGGGCTATCCTCCCGGCGTGTTGCCCGTCCGCCTTCGTCGATCGAGTTCGTGCCGCGTGCCCGGTGTCCGTAGATACGGCGCGCGTGTGCGCGGTCTCGCCACGCGTTCCGCGCTCGTTCTGGGCGTCGCGTTGCTCGCAGGCCTGATCGGGTGTGGCGAGACAGCGAAACGGCCGGCCAGCCGCACGACGGGCGAACAGCTCTGGCGCGACGCCGTGTGGCAGATGGACTCGCATTCGTTCCGCGACGCGCTTCCGTATCTCGAACGCGCTGTGGATGCGGCCGACGGTGAACCCGATCGCGGGTTGCTCTTCCTGATCGGGTCCGCCTACCTCTTCGAGGGCTACGCCGAGCCCGCCGCGAACTTCATCGACCCGTTGCGCTACGGCCCGCCCGCGCCCGAGCCGATGCTCCTCGATGGCTGGGAACTCGCCCGTTCCCACGAGCGCCCGACAGCCGAGTTGGCATTCACCGCTTGCCTTGACCGCACCGCGACGGCGCATCCGTTCGCCGACGAACTCACGTTCCTCGCGTGGTTCTGGCGCGGCGAAGAGCGTCTCGCGAGCGGCAATCTCGAGGGCGCTGTCCGCGACCTCGACGCGGCGTACAAGCTCTTGCGCGACCACGAGGCGCCGCCCAATCGACGGCTCGTGCGCGCGCTCGCCGATGCGCACCGTTTCTCCGGAGACGTCGCTGCCGCGGCGGCGCTGATGCGCGACGCTACGTCCCGCGATCTCACGTGGGCGCCGTTCGCCTACGACCTCGGGATATTGCTCGCGGCGCAAGCGCACCCCGATGAGGCGCACACCTGGTTTCTCGCGTCGCTGGATCGTGACCCGAAGTACCCGGCGCCCTACATCGAGCTGGCCCGCGATGCGTGGGAGGCGGGCGATCTCGAGGCGATGCGGCGGCATCTCGATCGCTACGGAGAGTTGACCAACGCCGACGCCTTGCTCGGGCGCGACCCGCGCGCCGGTCCAACGGCCGCTGAGATCGCGTCGGGGATGGGCCTCTACTGGACCGAGCGCGGCAAGCTGCATCTTGCCGAAGGCGAAGACGAGAATGCGGCCGTCGCATTCGGGCTCGCCAAGGACGGCTATCGGCGCGCGCTCGAGCTGACCCCAACGTGTACGCGCGCGCTCTACCGACTCATCCTGCTCGGTACGCTCTCCGGCGAAGACGACACGGTCATCCAGCGTTGGAAGCAGGCGCTAGACGAGATCGAGGCGCGCGATGGTGCCACACCGCGCACGCCCGCGGTGGGAGACGGCGGGCGCACGTTCTGCTGACGTAAGCGGGCTGCTGACGTGTACGGGCGCGACACGTCGTGTCGCAACCGAAAGCGCCGCCGTCCTGTCAGCGGCGTCTCGACGGCGTTCCCACCCGTTCGCCGGTGCGGACGGTCAATCTATCGTGCTCTGCGATGAACTTGAAGAGCGCGATGGATGCCTTCGCGCGATCGTGTGCGACGCGCTCGTCGCGGGGGAGGGGGCGCAGATCGACCATCGCCGTCATGCCGCCCGAGGCGTCGAACGTGAACGTTCCGAAGCCTCTGCGCTTGCCGGATGAGACGCCGAGCGAGGCGCTGCTGCATGTGTTGAAATGCGTCACGTCGTCGAAGGCGATCGAGTAGAGGACGCGCCCGCCGCCGAGCGAGCGTTCACGTCGGAACGACACGGAACGGCCGGGCGGCGGTCCGATGGGGCCGGCGATCGGTGCGACCAGCAGTTCGGAACCGAGCTTGGCGATCCCGTCGCCGCGGATGATCACCGACACGCGATCGCGCGGCGTGGCGATGGCGGTTTGCGTCTTCGTCCAATCGGGAAGAAGCCGACTGTCTCCGAGTTCGTAGCCCGCGGCGTCGAGCGCCACATGGGTCGAAGCGGGGAAAGGGAAACGCACGTAGCCGGAAGCGTTCGTCGTGACGGTGAAGGGCTCGGGCAGCGCATCGGAACCGCGGAAGCGATCGCCGACCGGACGGACGGTCACCACCTGGTTGCGCAGGGGCTTGCCGTCGAGCTGTATGACCCGCAGGCGTACGGTCTTCGCGCGATCTTCGGGGAGCGCGGCGAGCGCGGGCCGCTCGTCGCCGGAGAGAGACTGGAGGAACGCCACGACGTCGGTGACCTCGCGATCTGTCAGATGCAGCGGCTTGATCGCCGCGTCGAGATACGCGTTCAGCGTGCCGCCCTTGTTGTAGTAGCGCACGACGTCTTCGAGTGTCTCGAAGCGACCGTTGTGCATGTACGGGCCGCGCTTCGCCACGTCGCGCAGGTTGGCGGTCTTGAACGAGCCGGTGTGCGCTGTCTGGATACTGACCTGTGCGCGACCGGCGTCCAGATTGAGAAGGTCCTTCTCATCCGGTACCTGGGTCTCGGGAAGCAGGTCTTTGACGGCCTTCAGCGCCGCTTTGACGCGCTTCGCATCTTTCGCCGCGTTCATCGACGCCACGCCTGTGTTGCGGAACGCGAAGTCGCTGAACGCGCGCGTCTTGCCCGGCACGGGAACTGAATGGCACGTGGCGCAGCCGGCCTTGCCAGCGAAGAGCTCGAAGCCGCGTGTCGCGTCGGATCCGAGTGCGCGATCGTTGCCGGTCATGTAGCGATCGAAGGGGCTCTCGGTGGAACGCAGCGAGAGCATGTACGCCTCGAGCGCCTCCATGACGCGTTCGACCGAGATCGCGCGGTCTCCGAATGCGCGGCGGAATCCGGGTTCGTAGAGGTCGTCGATTTCGAGCCGCCGCGCGACGTTGCCGGCGGCGGGCGTCGATGGTGTCACCGCGGGGATCGATCTCAACCGTCTGCTCGCTGTGACCGCGGCGCGCCGGCCGCTACCGCGACTGGACGGGGTCGTCGCCCTGCCGTATCCGCCTGTCGATGTCGCGGCTTGCGCCATGGCTCGCGCTAGCCGGTCCTCGTCGATCTTGCCGCCCGCTGCGACCGCGTCGCGCAGGTGGGATTCGAGACGACGTGTCGCGTCGCGGGAGTTCTCGTCGCCACTACCGAGTCGCGAGATCAGTACCTCGCGCAGCGTGCGGAACTCGCCGTCCCAGTGAAAGCCGCTCGCGTTCGAGCCGGCGGGGACGTCGGCGAGGTCGAGCATGGTCTGGCTGTGCCGCGGCGTCTGCCCGGTTTCGTCGCGGGAGAGTCGGCGAGGATCGGAGAAGCCGAATTCGGGGTCGTGGCAACTGGCGCATGATGTCTTGCCGAAGCGGCTGACTGCGGGATCGAAGAAGAGCCGTCGGCCGAGCTCGATCTTCGCGTTGCTCCGCGCGTCCGTCGGCGCGCCGATTTCCGTACTGCGCACTGCCGTACTGGGCGACGCGGGCTCCGCGCGATCATCGGCGTGCGCGCTGATCGAGAGCGCGCCGGCGGCGAGTGTTCCTGCCACCAATGTGAATGCGATGACGCCGATGCTCCGCCGCGCCGTCGATGGCGACGACGTCCAACGTGACCGCTCCAACGCCAACGGCGTTCCCAACCCGGTTCGCACGCGCATGACCAACCTCCCGGCACAGCGCGACCCCAGCACTGGTCCGTCGTCCATCTGAACAGGATTCGTCGGACGCGCAACCCCGGCTCTGTTCTCCGCAGCCACTCAGTGCGGCCCGACGCGCGTCGGGGAATCGAGCGGGGCCGCCGTTTCCGGCGGCCCCGCAAGGGCGCTGTCGCCTACATCGCAGATGGATTGCGGAGTCGCAATCCGGTCCGCGTGTCCACCCACTCTCTACTCCTGGGCGCTCTTCTGGACCTCAGCCGTGCAACTCACGTCGTTGGCCACGGCCTTGACGAGCATGTCGTCGGTGACCGGACCGTTGACGACCACGGTGGCGGTCTTCGAGTCGAAGTCGACCTTCGCGCTCTCGACGCCCGGAAGCTTCTTCAGGTGCCCCTCCACACGGGGGGGGCAAGACATGTTTCAACTCATGCCTTCGATGGCGAGCGTGACGGTGCGGCTTTCGGTGGCCGCAGCGGCTGCGTCGCCCATGGCAGCGTTGCCCCTGGCGGCGGCGCCCATCGCAGCGTCGGCTTCGTCGGCCTTCTTCCCGAGTTCGGCAGCGAGGTTCTCGGCCTTCTTGATGGGCTGGGTCAGCACCGAGCCCTCCTCGGTGGCCTCGGGCGCGGTACCCGCGTCGTCGTCTGAGCCTCCGCCGCAGCCGGCGAGCAGGCCTGCCGTGCACGCGAATGCAACGGCCAGCGTGAATTTCTTCATGTCGTTTCTCCTGTGAACGTTGTTTCGAATACCAACAGAGGAGTGAGAATCTTCCTCATTGTGCAGGACCAACACATTCACCAGGTGCGCGCGGCCCTCTCCCAGGTATGGGACGCGGGCGGTCGGCGCTTCGCGACATTCGAAGATCTCGAGAACGAGGAGCACTTCGTTCAGTACATCGATGGACAGCTGAACGTCGCGTGGCCCTACGATCGCGAGCCTGGCGACGTGCTCAGGAGCGCTCGCGTGGGCCTGCCCGGCAGCGCGTTCGTGGTCTCGTGGACGGCGTTCGGGACGGCGCAATTCGCGGTCGGCGATCTCCGATTGGACGACGTGGCGATGCTCGTTGTCAGGCTCATGACACGCGTCTTCGGTGCGTGGGAGTTCGAGGATCGCGTCGATGACGACCGCTGAGCGATTGGCCGAGACGCGGTGCAGCCGGTAGGCTCAGGGAATGAGGTTTGAGCGACTTCCGTTCGTCTGAGCGACCGAGTGCCCGCGCAGGTTCTGCGTGGCGGCGCTCCCGACGGCTCCGAACGGACGCTGACCAGAGGCGTTCCCTCTTCATTCCCTTCGGAGCCCGCGGGAAGCTGAACGATCTTTGAGTCGTTACGTGAGTTCATGAGGCGATGGATGGGCCGGCCGGTCGCGAATACTCGGACGTGCCGGAGCGAGTAGTGAGGAGATCCCCGATGCGGAATTGGATGCAGCCGGCGCTTGTCGCGGCGGCCCACGGTGCGGTGGTCAGTGTGGTGGTCAGCGCGGTGTTCAGTGCGGCCCTCGGTGTGGGCTGCGGGGGCGGCGGCGAGTCCGCGCAGCCGGTCCTGACATGGACCGCAATCCCGGACGCGAATGCCGAGTCGCTGAAAGCGAAGTACGAGCCGATCTCCGCCTACCTTGCCGAGAAGCTGGGTGTCGTCGTGAAGTACAAGCCGGTCGCGGACTACACGGCATCTGTCGAAGGCTTCAAGACCGGCGACATCCAACTTGCGTGGTTCGGTGGTCTGACGGGCGTGCAGGCACGCGCCGCGATCGCGGGCGCGCGTGCCATCGCGCAGGGCGCCGAAGACCCGACCTACAAGTCGTATTTCATCGCGCACAAGGACACGGGCATCGAGCCGTCGGATGCGTTCCCGACCGCTCTGTCGGAGCATGCATTCACGTTCGGTTCGCAGAGCTCGACGTCGGGGCGACTGATGCCGGAGTACTTCCTGCGCCAGGCCACCGGGACTTCGCCCGCCGAGTTTTTCACGCAGGGCTTCAGCTTCTCCGGCGCACACGACAAGACGGCGCTCATGGTGCAGTCCGGGGCGCAGGTGAAGTGTGGTGTGCTCAGCTACAAGAAATACGATCAGATGGTTGCCGAGGGCGAGATCGATCCGGACATCTGCCGCGTCGTCTGGACCACGCCAACGTACGCGGACTACAACTTCACCGCGCACCCGCGCCTCGAAGAGATGTTCGGCGAGGGCTTCACCGACCGCTTGCAGGCGGCGCTGATCGCGATGGACGACAAAGCGCTGCTCGACGCGTTTCCGCGCAGTGCGTTGATCGAGGCGACGAACGCCGACTTCGACAAGATCGCCGAGACGGCGGAAGAGCTCGGGCTCGTCCGTCAGGGCCGGGACTGAGCGCGGCTTCCGCATGCCCAAGAGCGCCGCGTTCGACCTGGACGACGTCTCCGTTCACTTCGGGAATGGACCGGCGCTGCACAAGGTCTCGCTCTCGATCGCGCCGGGCGAGGCGGTTGCGTTCGTGGGGCCGTCGGGGGCCGGGAAGACGACGCTGCTGCGGCTGTTGAACGCCACGTTGCGCCCGGCGGGCGGCTGCGCGGCGGTCGATGGACGGTGTCTCGGCGAGCACACGAGCGCGGAGCTGCGCGCGGTGCGCGCGCGCATCGGTTTCGTCCACCAGGATCTCTCGCTCGTTCCCAACCTCCGCGTCGTGCAGAACGTGGTCGCGGGCCGACTCGGTCGGATGGGGCTCTTCGCTTCGTTGCGTGCGATGGCCTTGCCCTCGCACGCCGAGGCGGAGCGCGTTCATGCGATCCTCGAGCGGGTCGGCATCGGCGAGAAACTCTACGAGCGCACCGACACGCTCTCCGGCGGGCAGCAGCAGCGCGTCGCGATTGCGCGCGCTCTCTACCAGGAGCCGACGGCGATCCTCGCGGATGAGCCGGTGTCGAGCGTCGATCCCGCGCGTGCCCGCGACACCGTTGCACTCTTGACGCGCATCTCGCGCGAAGAGGGGCTGACGCTCTGCATGTCGATTCACAACCTTGAGCTTGCGCGCGAGTTCTTCCCGCGCGTCGTGGGGCTGCGCCGCGGGCAGGTCATGATCGATGCCGCGTTCGCGGACATCGACGATGCGCAGTTCAACAAGCTCTACGAGTTGACCGACAACGAGTTGCTCGCCGATGGCGCGTAGTCCGGTCATGCGGGCGACGCTGGCGATCCCGCGCCGACCGCCGCCGATCCGCGCACGCGGCTCCGTGTTGCTCGCGATCCTGGGACTCGGTGTGTGGGCGTTCCTGGCTCTCGACCTGACGTGGGCGCAGGTCATTCCGACGGCTGCGGGGTTGCGCCAGATCGGTGAGTTCTTCTCGTACGCGCTGCGCCCCGCGCTCTCGTACCAGCCCGGCGAGGTGCCGGACGGTTCGCCCTCGCTCCTCGTGCAGGCACTGCTCTCCGCGCGGTTGACGCTCATCTTTGCGGTGACGGCGATGAGTCTCTCGGTCGTCATCGGCGGTGTACTCGGGTTCCTCGGTTCGACGGCGTGGTGGAGCGGTGACGCCTCCGGATCGCGCACGGCAATCGGGCGCTACGCGCGGCGGACGGTGGCGCCGGCGATCTATGCCACGACCCGCGTGGTCATCACGCTGATGCGTTCGGTGCATGAACTCATCTGGGCCGTGCTCTTCCTGGCGGCGCTCGGTCTGAACGATCTCTCGGCTGTGATTGCGATCGCGATTCCTTTCGGCGGGACGCTCGCCAAAATCTTCAGCGAGATGATCGACGAGGCCCCGCGCGACGCGGCCGACGCGCTGCGTGGGGCGGGTGCGTCGGGCGCGCAAGTCTTCTGTCTCGGCCTGCTACCGCGTGCTCTGCCCGATATGTCTGCGTATGCGCTCTACCGTCTGGAGTGCGCGCTGCGTTCGTCCGCGATCCTCGGCTTCTTCGGCTGGGAGACACTCGGCTACTTCGTCAAGCAGGAGTGGGAGAATGCGGATTACGACCAGGTGTGGACGTACCTCTACACGCTGCTTCTGCTCGTCGTCCTGGTCGAGTGGTGGAGCAGCGGGTTGCGTCGGAGGTTCGTCGCGTGACCGCCCGCGCAACGACCGTTCACGCATTGCACGCGGCCCGCCCGCGGAGCCGCTTCCTGCGCTTCTCAGCCGTCGGTGTGGCGGCACTCGTCACGTGGGCGTGGTGGGCCGGTCGCTTCGACGTCGCCGACCTCTTCTCGGCGCGACGCGAAGCGAATCTGATGCGCTTCTTGGAGGACGTCCGTCCGCCCGCGCTCTACGGCAAGCCGTGGGATTGGGGCGTCGCTCTGGACTGGGCCGCGACCATGTTCACGAGCGGTCATCAGGGCGCTGCATTCGAACTGCCGAGCGGTTGGGAGGCGCTGCGAATCACACTGGCGATGTCGATCGCCGCAATCGTGCTAGCCGGGCTCGTCGGTCTCGTCGCGGCGTTCCCCGCTGCGCGCACGTTCGCGACTGCCGATGCGTTTCTCCCGGGCTCCGAGCGCAGCAGTGTCGCGCGCCGCCGCGCCTGGACGGCGCTGTTGATCGGCACCCGCGGGGCGTTGCTCTTCGTCCGCTCGATCCCCGAGTACATCTGGGCGTATCTGCTGATCGGGATGCTGGGGATCTCGGCGTGGCCGGCGGTCGTCGCACTTGCACTGCACAACGCTGGCACCCTGGGCAAGCTCGACGCCGAGACGGTCGAGAACCTCTCGCCGCGCGCACTCCGCGCGCTGCGCGGCGCGGGTGCGTCGCGCGAGCAGATCGCGGCCTTCGCCGCCATCCCGTCGGCCCTCTCGCGCTTCCTGCTCTACTTCTTCTACCGCTGGGAAACGTGCGTCCGCGAAGCCACCGTCCTCGGCATGCTCGGCATCGTGTCACTCGGGTACGCCCTCAACGAAGCGCGCATCCGCGGTCGCTACCACGACATGCTCTTCTACGTCCTGATGGGCGCACTCCTGGTCCTGATCGGCGACCTCGTCAGCGCCATCGCGAGAAGAGCCATCCGCAAAGCCTGAAAGCCTCAAGACCGGGTCGGCCTTTGGGCCCTATAGCCTCAACTCGACCCCAAATCGGTCCGGCTCAGCGATGCCGACTGTTGTGCGTGGGAGGTCAGTCGGCCAGGCGCTGCGCCTCGGCTTCCAGGCGCTTTGCCTGGTCGAGGAGTTCGCGCGCCATTTGGCGCAGCTTCTCGGCTTCGGCGTGCAAGCGTTTGACCTGCGCTGCGCGTGCCTTCGCCGTATCAGACGTGGTGTCGGACGTCGGTGTCTGCACTTCTGGATCAAGACTGACCTTCCGCGCCGTGATCGCCTTCCAGATCGCTGCCTGTAACTCAGTTGCGTCGCCGTTGCAGCCGTTCATGTCGAGTGACTTCAACGACGTGAGTCCACCAAGTGAGGCCACACGGGCCTCGGTGAAGTTGGGTCACGCCAAACTCATGGTCAGTTTCGTCAGTTGGGAGAGTCGGCCGATCGCCGCGAACTCCTCGTCGTAGAGGAACATGTCTCCGGTCAGCCGCAGGGTGCGGAGCTTCGGGAGCTTGGCGAGCATTGGGAACGCCGCGGTGGGGACCTGGTTGCTTGGGTTGGAAAAGTGCAGGTCTTCGATCCCGGGGGCGCGTTCGATGAGTGTCGCGAGGAGTTCGAGTCCGCCCATGCGGAGTGTCAGCTTCTTGATCGCGGGGTCGATCGTGCGCGCCTCTTCGAGCGTGCTAACAACGGTCTCGTCAACCGCCAGCGCCGGTGGCGGCGCGATGAGAGCGGAGACGGAGAAGAGCAGCGCCGCAGCGAGGGCGGCGGAGCAGAGTCGTGTGCGCATGATTACCTCCCGGTCAACACCAGAGTCAACGCACGTTAGCCGCCACTTGTTCCCGTCTGCCCCGACGTCCGCTCAGACCGCGTCCGCTCAGACCGGGTCGGCCTTGGGGCCTTATAGCCTCAGAGCTCTTCAGTCGGCCAACTCGTCCAGCCAGCGTTGATGGATGTCCCGCCGGTCTCCCATCTGATCCGCACGAAGCGCCGCGGCGAGCAGACTGCCTCGCGAGCGATCGTCGTTGGCGTCCGACAAGAGAGCGCTCGCCACGGCCGCGGCTTCGTCGTGTCGATCCGCCGCCAGGAGTGCCGCGTAGCGCTCCGACGCCTGCCGTCGAAACTGTACGGTCAAGCGACGCCGCACCTCGGCGGCACGCTCTTCCGGAGTCTGCGGGGCGCTTCTGTTCCCGGCACCCGCCATCGGGACTGCCGGGCGCATACCTCCCATGGGGATCGCGGGCATGCTCGTGCCCTTCTTCTTCGTCGCACCACCCATCGGAACGGCCGGCTTCATTGCTCCGCCCATGGGGATCATAGGGATTGAACCGCCCTTCGCGGCCGGAGCCTTGCCCTTGCTGCCTGCCGCCGGGAGATCGTAGGCGCCGAGTTGCGAACCTTGGTCGCGGGTGGCGGCGACGGGATCGCGCAACGCGAGACCCGCAGCGCGCCAGCGGCCTTCCGCGATCAGCACGCCGAAGACCTCGCGCTCGTGCTCACGCAGCGTCGCGATCCCCGCATCCGTCGCGGTCAGAGCGTCAGCCCAGTCCGCCGTCGCTGCGGCATCGCCGATGACACCGTTCAGAGCGAGCCAGTTGCGGACCGCGGTTGCATCAGGCGAATCGCCCCGCACGTCAGCGGCCGCGGTTTCGCGCAACGCCGTGAAGGCCGCGAGCGCGGGAGGTGACTTCTCGGCCAGTTCGCGCATCCCGAACACGAGCCGCCCGAGTCGCGTGCGAACTGCTGCCGCGGTGTTCGGCGCGTTCTGCCAGAGCCACGTGAACTCGACGAGCGCCTCGGCGTCTTCGCCCTGGAAGAGCAGCGCATCCACGATGTGGGCGCGGCGGCCCCATGCTTCTGAACCTCCCGCGCGCGCCTGCGCCAGATCCTCGCGCAGGCGGTCTATCTCGGTCCGCCCCGCGAGCATCCCGTTCAGCCAGACCATCATCTGCTGCGCGCTGCGGTACCCGACGACGCGATCGACCTCGGCACCGTCGCGTAGGGCGACGATCGTGGGGAACGCCGTCACCGCAAGTGCGTCTTTCACGTCGGTGTGGAGATCCATGTCGAGCTGAACGGCGACCGCGTTCTTGCGCACCCACTTCACGACGTCGGCGTCGCGCCACGTCGTCACGTCCATGCGCTTGCACGGCGCGCACCACGACGTCATCGCATCGACGATCAGCAGCTTCCCGTCGGTCGCTGCCGTCGCCGTCGCGTCCTTGTAGGAAGCCTCCGAGAAGATCTCCGGAACGTCGTCCGCAAGGGCGACTTGGGCCGATAGAACGAGTACCGCTCCGACCACAATTGGGCCCTTCACTCGGCTGGTCCCAGAAGGACGCGATAGAGGTCGCTGTTGGGTGAAATGACGAGCGTGTGGTTTTCCCCGACGATCTTGCGATACGCATCGAGGCTGCGCCAGAACGCGTAGAACTCGGGGTCCGCGTTGTAGGCGTCGGCGTAGATTCGCGCGGCCTCCGCATCGGCGCTCGCCATCACTTCGAGCGCTTCGCGCTCCGCCACCGAACTGATCTTCTTCTGCTCGCGATCGCGCTCGCCCGTGACCTCGGCCTTGCGGCCCTGGCCCTCGGAGCGGTACCGCTCCGCGATGCGATTGCGCTCGCTGATCATCCGCGCATACACGGCATTCTGCACGTCGGGTCGGTAGTTGATCCGCTTGAGCCGCACGTCGGCCAACTCGATGCCGTACTGAACTGCAAGCGGCTGCGCAGCAGCGAGGATGCGCGCCGCCAATTCATCGCGCCCGACCGTGACGCGCTCGATGTCCTGCGACGCCAGGCCGAGCTCGTCCTCGCCCGTCTCCTCGCGCTCGACGTCGAGCACGCGATTGCTGTTGCGGACAAGCTCGACGAGGTTCTGCGCGCTGATCTGGTCGCGCGTCGCCGAGTCGATGATGTCGTCGAGACGCGACTGCGCCTCGCCGAACGTCTTCACGGTCTGCATGAAGAGTAGCGGGTCGGTGATGCGCCAACGTGCCGTCGTGTCCACCCAGATGAAGCGCTTGTCCGCCGTCGGAATCTCGTTCGGATCGCCGTCCCACTCGAGGAGTCGTTTGTCGAATGAGTTCACCTCCTGCACGAAGGGCGTGCGGAAGTGCAACCCGGCGTCGGTGACTGCACTGCCCACCGGCTTGCCGAATTGCGTCAGCACCACTTGCTCGTACTCGCGCACGACGAATGTCGCAGCATTGAGGACGATCAGCCCAGCCAGCACCACGATGCCCGCGATGACTCCGGCGGCGGCCTTCATCGTACACCTCCCGCGCCGCTGAGCGGCAGCAGCTTCAACACGCCGTCGCCCTCGGCCACGATCACCTGCTTCACACGCGGGAGTACCTCTTCCACCGCCTCAAGATAGAGTCGCTTGCGCGTCACCTCGGGCGACTCCTTGTAGGCCGCCAACAACTCGGTGAAGCGCGCCACTTCGCCCTTCGCGCGGTTCACGCGATCGAGCGAATAACCCTCGGCCTCGGCCACGCGCCGCTTCGCCTCGCCGCGCGCGAGGGGAATGACGCGGTTGTATTCCTGCATCGCCTCGTTCTCGAGTCGCGAGCGCTCCTGCTGCGCCTTGTTCACCTCGTTGAAAGAGGCTTCGACCGGCTTGGGCGGGGTCACGTCCTGCAATTGCACCGTGACGACCCGGATGCCGCACTCGTAGTTGTTGAGCCCCTTCTGCAGGCGCTCCTGCATCAGTCCGGCCATCGTCTCGCGATTACGCAAGACCTCGTCGATCGTGTGATCGCCGACGACCGCGCGCATCGCGGTCTCGCTGAGGTCACGCACCGCGCGGTCCGGATCGTTCATACGGAACAGGTAGCGTTCGAGATCGGAGATCTGGTACTGCACAACCCACGAGAGGTCGACGATGTTGAGGTCGCCCGTCAGCATCAGGCTGACTGCCTCGTCCTCGGCGGTCTGTGCGCGGTATTGCGTCCGGACGCCAGCCTGCGCCGTGCCGTAGCCGAACTCGATCTTACGGATCGTCTTCACCTGCCGGGTGAGGGCCGAGTCGATGCCGAAGGGCAGCTTGAAGTGCAGGCCCGGATCGGTCGTCCCGATGAGACGCCCGAAGCGCAGGACGACAGCCTGCTCGTCCGGTTCGACCGTATAGAACGACGAGAAGGTCGCGATCAGGAGCGCGCCCGCTACGGCCACCCCCACGACGACTTTCCCGAGTTGCTTTGGGTCGATGTTGATCTGATTTGGCGGGGTCCAAGCCCCGTCTCCATCTTGTTGCGCGTCCATGATCCCTCCAGGCGTTGCAAAGCGACTCGCAGCCTACCGGCGCCGGGCCCGTCGAGCCGCCATCCGTACGGGCGCAGAGTCCGGTAACGAGGTGGTGCGAGCCCACGTGACAGCTCCCGCAACCGTGCAACCGCGCGTTCGGGCGGAAGTGCGATGCGCGCGGCGACGCGAAATGTCACACGCAGCGGATGCCCATCCGTCCCGTCACGCTCGCGTTGAGCCTGCGCGTTGTGGAATGGTCGTTGCGTAGGGTGTTCTGCCAGCGATAGCGTGTCACGCGATGCGCGGTCGGCACGCACGATCCGGAGATGTTCCTCAGGAAGGGATGTTCGTCATGAAGAGTCGCCTTACCACCCTCGTCCTTGTCCTCGTCTGCGCCGGTTGCGCATCGAATTCGCAGCTTGGCGCAGACGACATGCAGTCGTTCCCGCTGGGCCAGACCGGGCAATTCGACGTCGTCCGTCGCGCGCCGGGAGTTCGGCTCGCCGCTGCAGAGCCCGCGCCGAGCCAAGGGCGTGCGATCGCCGCCGGCGTGGCGCTGGATCCGATGGTGGCCCAGGATGGAGGCGGTGACCAACTCAACCTCCAGGAACGGGTTGTGAAGCTCGAAGGCGAGATGGTCGAAGCGCGGAAGCCCTCCCATAGCATCGCGCTCATCTTTGGCTTCGGTCAAGCCGAGTACGACGACGACTACGATCCGTCCGACGAAGTCACCATGTACCAGTTGGATACGGTGCTCGGCCCGTCGGGCGGGCTTGGCATGGAGTTTCAGGCGGCGTACGGCGACGAGAAGAACAACGGATTGAAGACCACGCACGTGCTCGCAGGCGTTGGGCTGCGCTACACATTCGGGAAGGCGTGGTTCCAGCCCTACGTGGGCGGGGGATACGAGGTCGAGTACGCCAAGGTGGACTCGGGACGTCGCTTCAACTTCGACGACAACTCGTACGCATATGGCCCGTACGTTCGCGGTGGAATCAACATCAGCCTCGGCGCTGCCCGGCGCTGGTTCGTCGGCGCCGAAGCGCGCTACGGGTTGATCGGCGGCGATCACGACTTCGGTCGTGACAAGTCGACAGGGGCCAAGTTCGAGCCCGACGCCGATTACCTACGGTACTCTGCATTCGTCGGCTTCCGCTTCTGACGGGGCCAGGGAACGGGGCGCACTCGCGGGCGGCGATCCAGCGCCCCAAGAGTGGGCTCCGTACCGAGCATCGGCCACGCCCCTAACGCGCGCGCAGCGGCTTCCCCATCCAGCCGATCCGGATGATGTCTCCGGTTGCCTTATCGACCTCGAGCGTCAAGCCTCTCACGCCGAGCGCCAACGGCCTGCGCCATACCTTGCGTACCGTGGTGGCGTGCGGGCCGATCGTGACGAAGCGGACGAAGCCGTCCGGTAGCGCATCCGTGCCGCTCTTCTTCATCGAGTCGTTCATTGCCCGGGCGCGTGCTACCGGCGCCAGCGTGGGATCGAGTTCATCGTCGTCCTCGTCGTCGTCGGCGTCCTCCATGTCGGTCAGCCCGAGCTCCGAGGCCTCGACGTCGTCTTCGCCCTCAAGCCAGTCGTAGTAGTCGTACGTGATCGTCAACTGCACTGCGCGCGCGAAGAGGACCTCGGTGACGACGCGCATGTAGATCGTCCTCCGCGAGCGGTCGGTGAATGCAACGAGGTTCTCCAGCAGTTCGGGCTTGACGCGTTGCGTTTGCGTGCCCCGGCGTCCCGGAACGAGGATCCCATCCATCACGTCTTCGACATCCAAGCTGTACGCCTCTGCGGCCGGGATCCTCATGCCAATTGATGTCCAGTTGGCCACCGACCCTCCGGATGCGAGGCTGTTCACGTAGTTTGGAAGCGCGCCGTCGAGCTGGTCGCGGGACACGCTGAAGCCGGGCAGATGGACCGATCGAAGGTGATTGGACGCACCGTCGCGAGCGAAGAGAACACCCTCCAACTCGGTCGCCGGCCACGCGGGGTTCTCGCCATACTCATCAGGCGTCGCTGGCAATTCCGGGCGCTCGCGAAACTCGCTCACGAGATCGTCTGAGAAGCTCATGCTCGTCCAGCGCTGGCCGGACAGTACGGTCTCGGTGCGGACCTCGTCTCCGACCGTGCCTTCCGGGTTGGTCGGGTAGATGAAGACGTCGCCGACGCGGATGTCCTCGCGCATCGGGGTGACGGGCACCATGTCGAGACGTGTTCGCACATACGTCGCCATATGATCTACGGCTGCCAAGCGCGGGGCCTGACAGCCCGCGGCGAGAGCGACGAGCGAGAGCGCGAAGAAGCGAGCGGAACGCATTGACTGATCTCCCCTGGGGAACCGACCCTATGTGTTACTCAGTCGGTGAGCAACACTCATGCCGATCGGAATCAGACCCGCGGACGGTCGATACCGAGCTTGCGCATGCGCGAGCGCAGCGTGCTCGCATTCACGTCGAGCGCGAGGGCGGCTCCGCGCGGACCCTTGACGCGCCAGTCGCAGTCCGCGAGCACGGTCTCGATGTGTCGGCGCTCGACGTCCTCGAGCCGTTGGCCCGTCATGGCGACGGGCGTCGCGACGGCGCTGTCGTCCCAGGCCAGCGTGCCGCGATCTGAAAGGATCACGGCGCGCTCGATCACGTTCTCGAGTTCGCGAACGTTTCCCGGCCAGCTGTAGGCGACCAGGCGTTGCATCACGTCGTCCGGGATCGAGTCGATCCGCCGACCGATGCGGCGTGCGGAGCGTTGTACGAGGAACCACGCCAGTTGCGGAATGTCACTCGCGCACCTGCGCAGCGGCGGGAGATGGAGCGGGAACACGTTCAGCCGGTAGTAGAGGTCCGCGCGGAACGTGCCCTCGGCGACCATCTCCGGCAGGTTTCTGTTCGTCGCGGCGATGACGCGTGCGTCGACGTGCGTCACCTCGGAACTGCCGACGCGCTGGACCTCGCCGTCCTGGAGGACGCGCAGCAACTTCGCCTGCATCGGCAGAGGCAGGTCTCCTATCTCGTCGAGGAAGATCGTACCGCCATGCGCCATCTGGAAGCGCCCGAGTCGATCCGTCAGCGCTCCCGTGAACGCGCCGGCGACGTGGCCGAAGAGTTCACTCTCGATCAGGGACTCGGGCATCGCTGCGCAGTTGACGGTCACGAGCGGGCGCTCTGCTCGGGCGCTCCGCGCGTGGACTGCGCGAGCGAAGAGCTCCTTTCCGGTTCCGGTCTCACCGAGGACAAGGACCGTCGCATCGGTCGGCGCGACTTTCCCGACGTTGCGGAGGGCCGCCTGGACCTTCGGACTCGAGCCGACGATCTCGTCGAAGTGGTGCCGACTCTCGAGTTCCTCGCGTAGCACGATGTTGTCGCGTTCCAGTTGCCGCCGCAGCGCCTGCACTTCGGCGAGCGCACCGCGCAGACCCGACTCGGCGCGCCGCAACTTCGACACGTCGCGCACGGAGCAGAGCACGACGGTCCCCTCTCGTAGCGGGAGGATGGCGAGTGCGATCTCTGCCGGAAACTCCGCGCCACAGGCCCGCAGGCCGGTGAGGGTTTGACTCACTTGTAGCGGGCGCGGATCGCGCAGGTACTCGTCCACGAGCTCGGTCGCGCGCGCGCGGTCGCGCTCGGGCGTCAACTCGGTGATCCGCCGCGACTGTAACTCGTCCGTGGAGAGTCCGAACATCTCGCAGGCGCTCGAGTTGGCTTCGCGGATCAGCGCGTCGTCCCCGACGAGAAGAACGCCCTCGGGAAGACTCTCGAACGCGCGCCGCAGATGCCTCTCCTGCTGCTCGCGCTCGTGGCGGTGACGCAATGAGGCAACGCGCGCGTCAGCAGAGCGACTCACCGCGATGAATGCGAGAGCGTGATGCTGTCGCTCGTGGCCCAGCGCGCCCTCGAAGTCGCCGCGTTGTTCGCGGAGGGTGGCGGTGACACGGTGGAGCACCTCGAGAAGGGCCTCGTCGTCGATGTCGTCCTTCAGCCTCCACGCGCGCAGGAGGAGTTCCTCCGCGGCGGCGAGATCGTCTGCCGCGAGCCGCACCTCTGCCAGCCCGGCCAGCGACGAGACAGCCAGCCACGGGTCGTCCAACTCGCTCGCTACCTGCGCGGTCAGCTCAAGCGATGGCAACGCCTCTTCGTGCCTCCCGGCGCCAACGAGTGCGGTCCCGAGACGCTCGTGTGCCCGGGCGACGAGGAGCTCGCCCCCGATGCGCTCGGCGACCTCGGCAAGCCCCAGAGCGTGCGAGACCGAGCCATCGTGGTCGCCGACGTTCTGGGACGCCCAGGACAAGGTGCGCTCGATGTTCCACAACAAGTGGTCGTCGCCGACGGCATCGGCCACCACACGCGCCTCCTCGACGTAGGTGATTGCGTCGTCGAAGGCCCGGATCGCAGCGCACGCCAGACCAACGTTCGCGAGTTCGAGTGCCGTCTCCCGAGCGCGGCCTGCGCCGCGATGAAGCTCAAGTGCTTCGAGATGCGCTTGGATCGCCGTCGGCAAGTCGTCTTTGCGGGAGAGCACGCGGCCGAGCGCCCCCAGGAGGTACGCACGCGACGCCTCGTGCGCACTGCCTTTCGTGAGCTGCAATCCGCGCTCGACGGTCGCACGCGCCTCGTCGAAGCGCCCCAGCAGCAAGAGTGCATCGCCTTGCAATATCGTGGCGCGGATGCGGAGGTCGGAGAGCCCCGCCCCGTCGGCAGCTGACTCCGCGTCCATGGCGCCGCGCAGTGCATGGCGAATCTCGCCGAGGTGCAGGCACGCCGCCGACCGATGCATGAGGAGGGCGACGCCGTGCTCGTCAGGCGGGCCGCTGTCGATCCACTCGTCGGCCACGTCTCGGGCCTCCGCGTAGTGGCCGCTCAGGAGGAGAGTTCGCGCGAGTGCCGCGGCGATCTGGCGCCGCTCCGAGGCTGGCCACTGGTCGGCTCCGAGCGCCTCCCGGAGCGCGTCTACGGCGAGATTCCCTCCCTGATGACGCAACTCGGCAGCTCGCTCGATGACCTGATCGACGGGTTCCAACATGGCGCACACCGTAGATCGCCGCCGCATGCAAGGTGTCAAATCTCGCCCCTCCAGGGTCGGATGCCACACCGAGGGGGGGAAGCGCGAGCGCGCCGCGGCACGGCACGCGGACTGCTCTGCGCTCGGCGATGCAGATCGCACTGCGCACGACGACGGAGGGCGGGAGAATGGTGATTCACGTCGCTGGCGCTCTCGGTGCGTCTGGCGCGCCACTGCTGCGCGACCTGGTCGAGAGCGCGCGGACTCGTGTCGTGATCGACCTGGCGGAGCTCGTCTCCGTCGATCGCGTGGGAATGGGCGAGTTGCTTCACGCCAACGAGTGCGGAGTCGAGATTCGCAACGCCACTCCATACGTCGCGATGCAATTCGATGAACAGCGCCCTGGCACATCAGTTGGATGAATCGGCAACGAACCACTGAGCGGCGAGAGCCCGCAAGAGGGAGATCGGGAATGCGGAAGACGATGACATGGGCGCTCGCGCTCGGCGCGATGACGTGTGCGCTTGGCGCAACCGCTACGGCCAAGGAGCACGAGCACTTTCATCCGAAGGGCAAGCAGCCCTCCGAGTTCACGATCAAGAAGCAGCAGGAGCAACGCGAGTTCCTGCCCTTCGAGGACGAGCGCGACTTCGAGGAGCAGAAGCGGGGCTTTATCGCCGCGCCGGACTACACGCAGATCATGGCCGACGCGGGGCACGTCGCGTGGGACATGGGCCGTTACGCGTTCCTGCTCGAGGACGAGGAATACGACAGCATCCATCCGTCGCTCATGCGCCAGGCGATCCTGAACGCGAACTTCGGCCTCTACGAAGTGATGCCGGGCATCTACCAGGTGCGCGGTTTCGATCTCGCGAACATCACGTTCATCAAGGGCGAGACCGGCTGGATCGTCTTCGATCCGCTCACCGCGAAGGAGACAGCGAGGGCGGCGCTCGAACTCGTGACCAAACACCTGGGCAAGCGCCCCGTCGTCGCCGTCGTGTACTCGCACTCGCATGGCGACCATTTCCTCGGCGTGCGCGGCGTGATCGACGAGGCCGACGTGCGCGCCGGCAAATGCGAGATCATCGCTCCGGTCGGGTTCATGGATCACGCCATCGCAGAGAACGTCGCCGCCGGCAACGCGATGACACGTCGCTTGACCTACCAATACGGCACGCTGCTACCGGCCAGTCCGTTCGGGCATGTCGATCAGTCGATCGGGAAGAACGTCGCGGCTGGGACGCCGGGCCTGATCGCGCCGACGCGCGTGATCGAGGGGGACACGGAGACGGTCACGATCGATGGTGTCGAGATGGTCTTCCAGAACACGCCCGGCACCGAGGCGCCGGCCGAGATGAACACGTACTTCCCGCAGTACAAGGCGTTCTGGGCCGCGGAGAACATCACCGCGACGGTCCACAACATCTACACGCTGCGCGGAGCCCTCGTACGCGACTCCCACATGTGGTCGAAGCACATCAACGCCGCGCTCTACATGTTCGGCCAGGACGCCGACGTCATGTTCGCGTCTCACAGCTGGCCGCGCTGGGGCAACGACCGCATCCAGGAGGTCATGCGCGCACAGCGCGACATCTACGGCCACCTGAACAACCAGGTTCTCCATCTCGCGAACAGCGGCGTGACGGTCAACCAGGTACACAATGTCTACAAGCCCCCGATGAGTCTGCAGAAGCAGTGGACCGCGCGTGGTTACCACGGCTCCTTCGAGCACAACTCCCGCGCAGTCATCAACCGCTACCTCGGCTATTGGGACTGCAACCCGGCGACGCTCACGCCCCTCTCTCCCGAGGACTCCGCTCCGCTCTACGTCGAGATGATGGGCGGCGCCGCGAAGATCATCGCGAAGGGCCAGGAACTCCACGACACCGGCAAGTACCGGCACGCGCAGGAGATCCTGATGAAGTTGGTGTACGCCGAGCCGGAGAACCAGGCGGCCAAGGACGTGCTCGCGGATTGCTGGGAGCAACTCGGCTACCAGTACGAGAGCCCGAGCCTGCGCAATAGCTTCCTGATGGGCGCGAAGGAACTGCGCGACGGCATCGTACCCGGCGCCAGTGCGAAGGCTTCCGGTCCAGACGTGATCAAGGCCATGACGACGGAGCTCTTCCTCGACTACCTCGGCATCCGGGTCGACGACGAGAAGGCCGTAGGTATGGCGTTCACGATCAATCTGATCACGCCCGACAACGACGAGAAGTTCATCATCGAGATGAGCAACTCGACGCTCACGAATCTCGAGGGATACCTCGCAGAGACCCCCGATCTGACCATCACGATCGACCGCAAGCAACTGGAGTTGGTGATGATGGGTGAGGTCACGCTCGCGGCGCAAGTCGAGGCCGGGAAGTGCACGCTCACGGGCGATGCCTCCGTCCTACAGAAGCTCGCTTCGACACTCGCGCACTTCGACCCGTTCTTCGAGATCCTCCCGGGGACCAAGGCGGGAGAGAAGCCGGACATGAACCCGTTTGAGCAGGAGCCGCCCGCCATGACCGGCGAGTAGTTCGCGCGCGACAAGCGGGGGGTGGCGACGGCGCCCCCCCCAACCATGAGAGAATCTCGGAGAGCGACCAGGAGATTGCATGATCATGATGACGAAGCGAACCATCGCAGCGGCCCTCCTCGCCGCTGCCATCGCCCTTCCGGCGTGCACGGCGCGAGAGGCAGCAGAGGCTCCGAGTGCGACATCGCACTTCGAGAGTCTTGCCGAGCTTCCATTCTCCGAGGACTACCCGACGCCTGAGACGTCTCGCACGCTGGACGAAGAGCTCTACTTCCAACGCGCGGTGCAGACGTACCTGTGGTCGCTTCCCGCGGTCAACATGCTCGCGATGAAGGAGGGGCAGGCGAAGACGTTCGGCGAGGGCTACCAGGTCCTCGCGATCTTCGAGAAGCGTCTGAAGCCAAGGACTCTGATCACGACACCGAACTCCGACGTCATCTACGGCATCGGCTTCCTGGACCTGGCCGCAGACGGCCCGATGGTCATCGAGGCGCCGCCCATGATGCAGGCCCTGATCGACGACTTCTGGCACCGGGCGATCGAGGGTCCGGAGGTCGATGGCGTGCAGTACTTCGCGGACATCGGACTCCCTGGTCCGGACAAGGGCAAAGGCGGCAAGTACCTGATCCTCCCGCCGGATCACGAGGGGGCCGTGGACGAGGACCAGTACTTCGTCTACCGCTGCAGGACGAATGGCGTGTTCGTGTTCCTGCGCGGGTTCTTCGAGGACTCAAGCGACCTGCAGCCCGCCGTGGACAACATGGAGAAGATCCGCATCTACCCGTTGAACGGGGCGGCGAAGCCGATGGAATTCAAGCATGCGTCCGAGGTGGACGCGGACTACCTCTTCGCGGACGACGGCCGCTACTTCGCCATGCTCGACCGTTTCGTCCAGAGCGAAGTGGTCGATGACGTCGATCCCTACATGCACGGGATGATGGCGGCTCTCGGCATCGAGAAGGGCCACCCCTTCGAACCCACCGCCAGGCAATCAGAGATCCTGAACGCTGCGGCGCAGAGTGCCTGGAAGATGGCCAAGAACCTCGCTGCGAACTCCGAGCGCGAACGGTCCGGGATCTGGTGGGCGGATCGCCAGTGGGTCGCCCACGCAAAGACTGACCTCGACGACTTCATGAGCACCGGCCTGGACACCGACTTCAACGTGATCGCGACCGGTCATACGGACGTGAACGCCAAGGCGCACATGTTCATCAATCATTACTCGATCAGCCCGGGGATGATGACGTCCCGCGTCGATACGGGGGCGAAGTACGCAGGTGCATACAAGGATGCCGATGGCGCATATCTGACCGGGGGCAATGCGTACAAGCTGACGCTGCCCGCGGATGTGCCGGCGGGGCTCTTCTGGTCGGTGACCGTCTATGACGCGACGACTGCCGCCGGGTTGGACAACGGCCAGGACTACCCGTCCATCGGTGACCGCGATCGGCCGACGCAGAATGCGGATGGCTCGACGGACCTCTATTTCGGTCCCGAGGCGCCCGAGGGCAAGGAGTCGAATTGGGTGAAGACGGTGCCCGGCAAGGGCTGGTTCTCTCTGATTCGTCTCTACGCTCCCGGACAGGCGTTCTTCGACCGCTCGTGGAAGCCCGGCGACTTCGAGCGGATGAAGTAGTGGGCGCGCCTTCGAGAGGCCCAGATCACCCCAAGACGACTGCGTCCCGAACAAGGAGATCGTGATGAAGCGCCAACCCACTCTTCTGATTCTGCTACTCATCGTGACGGCCATGGCGAGCGGCTGCGCCTCGCATGAATCGAACGCCCGTCTTCACGATGCGCGGGACGCTCCGCCCGCTCAGGTCGCGGCGATCGGGAACGCCCCGACGACTTCGCTGACGGGAGTTCCGGCCGGCGTCCCATTCGTGGAGTACGAGAGCGGTGCTGTCGGAAGCGATCTCGAAGACGCGACTCCGCCGGCATCCGCGGACGCGACCGCCAGCGAACTCGCGAAGAAGACCCAGAATCCGGTCGCCGACCTCATCAGCGTTCCGTTCCAGAGCAACTTTCTCCAGAACGTCGGGCATCGCCGCAAGAGCGCCTACGTGCTGAACATCCAGCCCGTGATCCCGATCCACCTGAACGAGGATTGGAACGTCATCACGCGCACGATCCTCCCAGTCATCGACTCGCCGGAGATCGTGCCGGGCTTCGGAGACGAGAGTGGTCTCGGCGACATTGACTTCACCGCGTTTCTCTCGCCCTCGAAGCCGGAGGGCTGGATCTTCGGATTCGGTCCGACGGTCTCGCTGCCGACGGCCAGCGAAGACGAACTCGGCTCCGAACGGTGGGGCTTTGGCCCGTCGGCGGTCGCGCTGAAGATTGACGGCCCGTGGGTCTACGGAGCGCTTGTGAAGAACCAGTGGGACGTCGGCGGCGACAGCGATCGTAAGCATATCAACCGCGGCCTGATGCAGCCCTTTGTGAACTACAACCTGGCTGGCGGCTGGTACCTGGTGTCGGGGCCGATCATCACGGCCAACTGGAAAGCAGACTCCGGCGAGAAGTGGACCGTCCCCGTCGGCGGCGGATTCGGGCGGCTCTTCCTGATCGGTGAGCAGCCCGTGAACGCGCAGTTCCAGACGTTCTACAACGTCGTGCATCCGTCGTTGGGCGGCAACTGGTCGATGCGCCTGCAGATCCAGTTCCTCTTCTAGATCACCGTTCCTCGACACCGAGACACTCCAACAACCATTGCCCCACGGAGACCGCCATGAATCGTCACATCGCCACTGCCCTCGCCCTGCTCGGGACCATCTTCGCCGTTACTGCTTGCGGCTCCAGTCAGGGCAGCAAGACATACAGCCGGCGCGAGACGCAGAAGCAGCAAGAGGTCTTCCAAGGCACGATCCTGCGCGTCGAGGATGTCAACATCGAAGGTGAGTCGACGGTGCTGGGCGCTGTCGGTGGCGGCTTCCTGGGGTATGCGCTCGGTAACACCATGGGCGGCGGGTCGGGCAAGAAGATCGCCCGGACCGGCGGCGCGGTTGGGGGTGCCGTCGCGGGCTCGGCCCTCGAGAAGAAGGCGCGTTCGTCGGCCGGCCTCGAGATCGAGGTCGAACTCGACAACGGCGACCTGCTCGTCGTCGTGCAGGAGAAGGACGACCAATTCGCCGTCGGCGACCGGGTCCGCGTGATCCGCGCGCCAAACGGTGTCGTGCGAGTCCGCCAGTAGGCGCCCAACTGCCGGCGTCGAGAGGACGGCAGCAAGAACAACAGACACCGATGCTTGAGTCCGCAACTGCGTCGCTCATCAGCCACAACGCGGCAACTGACCGTCATCACGGAGGAGAACCGACACCATGGTGTCCACGAAGCGAGAGTGCGCAGGTGAGTGGCTGCAGCGAGTGCGCCCCATTCGAGCAAGCCTGAGCATTGGCCGGAAGTTGAGACTTGCCCCAACTCAAGACGGAGTGACTCAGATGAAAGTCATCGTTGTACTTAGCATTGCACTGTGTGCGATTTCCTTGTCCGCGTGTCGGCATCTGAAACGGACGATCCTGGCCGTGCCACTGTTGGGTATGACTACCTTGGGCACCCCGTAGAGGAACCCCGGAGTGGTCAACCTCCCGAAGGGGCGGTCTCCTCGATCCGCGACTATGATTATCAGATCAAGTATCAGAGCGCGTTTCAAGTATCGCTCTGGGCCATGCCCGCTACCTCGATCTATCGATTTCGTGCCTCCGCGTTTAGCGATCTTGGCGTAAAAGACAACGACATCCTGACTTGGTCCGGCACCGCAGGCCCCAATCTCGAGGGTCTAACTGTCAACAGCAGTACGCCATACATCGCAGCGTACACTGATTTGCAGAAAGGGCCTGTGGTCCTGGAAGTTCCGGCCTCCGGCGACGACGGATCTCTATATGGCCAGGTTGTGGATGCCTGGCAATTCTCTATCGCGGATGTCGGCCCATCCGGCCTTGATAAAGGCCAGGCTGCGAAGTACATCTTTACGCCTCCGGGATATGCTGGCGAGGTTCCTGATGGCTATATCCATGTGGCGTCTCCAAACTACCGGATCGCCTTGGCTTTCAGGTCGATCGTGGCGGAGGGAATGACAGAGCAGGACGCCTACAACTACGCCCACAAGCTGCGAATATACTATCTCTCGGAGGCCGAGAGCCCGCCGAAGCAGAAGTTCCTCGACCCGCTGAACATGCGCTACTCGACGCTGATCAGGTACGACGAGCACCAATTCGAGGACATTCATGCGGTCTTCAGTGTTGAACCGCCGCGCGAGAAGGACAAGATCATGCTGGGAATGCTCAAGACACTGGGCATTGAACGCGGCAAACCATTCAATCCAGACGAGACCACGACACGCGCCATGCGCCAAGCTGCGATCGATGTCTGGTACTACATGCAGCATCGCTTCGACAACGTTCCACAAGAGGAAATGTACTGGCCGGACCGGCACTATCTAACCCTGATGATGACGGATCGAAATCGAAGGTTCGAGTATGAGTACGAAGATCGCATCGACATCATTCCTCGAGCAATGCAATTCATGTGGTGCACGTATGTTCCCAAGCAGGTGAGTGACTCTCCCGCTACGCAGTATCTCTCAGCAATCGCTGACAGTAACGGCGATCTGCTGGAGGAAGGGAAAACCTACAAGATCGATGTGCCGGCTGACGTGCCTGTCAAGCAGTTCTGGGCTCTGACCGTCTATGATCGAGCTACGTTCAGCTTCATCTACACGCCTGGGAAGCGAACGACCTTATCCACTTATGACATTGACAAGATGGCGAAGAATCCTGACGGCTCCATTCCTATCTATGTGGGGCCGAAAGCGCCTGCGGGCATGGACGGCAACTGGATCGATACAGCCGGAAAACGCCCCATGCCGATGTTCCGCTTTTACGGTCCGATGGAGGCTCTGAACAAGAAGGTGTTTAAGATGCCAGACTTCGAGTTGCTGAAACTGTAGACTCGTTGCCGATTTCGACTTGCGACGCAGGTACCCGTTCACCCCCTGGCTCAGATGCAACGTGAGTGCATGCGAGTCGCGGATTCCGGACTGACGGTGTCGCCCGCGTCCGGCAGATAGAGCACTCTCTGCCGACTCATCGAGGACGACAGAATCAGTTAGGAGACGAGATGACTCGCAAGCGATGGCCAGGTGTGGCGTTGATTCTCGGAGCGGTAGCACTCAGTGCCGGTTGTGCCTCGGGGTCCTCCGCTCTTGCAGAGCAGGCCGCCGCGATTGCCATCGCGGATGGTGCGGCGGAGAGCGAGGCCGCAGCCGGGCGCGGAAGTCGCGCACCCGTCGTGCCGCGTGGCCAGCCCATGGGCGTGGACTACTCCAGCGAACTCGAGGCGGCGACGCCACCCGAGCGCGAGGAGTCGGATGCGCCCGATTGGCGGCATACGCTCTCGCTCTATGCGTGGGTCCCGAACCTGCACGGAGACATGCGCGTCGAGGGGATCGACTCTTCCCCGGACTTGACTCGTGGAGATGTCATCAGCAATACGGATCTCGCCATCTCAGGGCGCTACGAGGTCCAGCCGCCGGGGGCCCCGTTCTCGTTCTGGGTGGACCTGTTCTACGCCAATATCTCGGCCGACGACTCGGCGGAGACGCCGGTCGGCCGAATCGATGCGGACGTGGACGTACGCCAGACGTTCTTGGAGTTCGCCGCGGCGTTCCATGCCTGGCAGTCCGAGGAGGAGATTACGACGATGGCCGGCCCGACAGCGCGGGCGAAATTCGATCTCTACGGCGGTGGGCGCTACACGCGATTTCGCACCAAGTTCGATCTGAAGATCAAGTCCGTCGGCGCGAAGGCGAGTTACGACGAGGCGGAAGACTGGCTGGACGCCATCGTCGGCGCGCGCATTCGGTACGGCGTGACCCCGCGGCTCTGGTTCGTGGCTCGGGGCGATATCGGTGGGTTCGATCTCGCGACGAGTTCGCATCGGACCTGGACGCTGACCGGAACACTGCAGTACCTCGTTACGGCGCAATGGGCTGTCGGTGCTGGGTGGCGGACGATGGACATCGATTACAAACGGGGCGACTACAAGGTCGATGCTCGCATGTCCGGCCCGTTTGCAACCGTCACGTACGACTTCTGAGGCGCCGATGAGACGCCCCCGCCTGTTCGCTCGCTCGGCGTTCATTGCGACCGCATTCATGGCGCTGATGCCATGCGCGCCTGCGCACGCGGACGAAGGCGAGCCGGAGATCCGTCTCGTGTTGCAGATCACGGTGGATCAACTTCGCGGCGACATGCCATCGCGGTGGGGGGACCGGATGGGCGAGGGGGGCTTCCGCCGCCTCTTGGACGAGGGCGTCGTCTTCGAGGACGCGCACCACCGACATGCGAACACCGAGACGATCGTCGGTCACGCGACACTGGCGACCGGTGCCGATCCAGCGGTGCATGGCATGGTCGGGAACGTCTGGTTCGACCGTGCCCTCGACCGCTATGTCTACAACGTCGAGGACGAGCGCTATCCGCTCCTGTCGGCCGATGCGGGCGTGGACCGCGCAACCGAGATCGATCCGACACAGAGGACGGCGAAGAGTGATGGCCGCTCCCCCGAGGCGATCCTCGTCTCGACGTTCAGCGATGAGTTGACACTGCGCACGAACGGTCGCGCGAAGGTCTTCGGTGTCTCCGTGAAGGATCGCGGCGCGATCTCCATGGCAGGCCACTCGGGCAAGGCGTTCTGGTTCTCCAAGAAGGGCGGCGATTTCGTCACAAGTCGCTACTACTACGACGCATATCCGAAGTGGGTGACCGCGTGGAACGGTACGGCCCCGGCTGCCAAGTACGGGGGCGCGTCCTGGTCGCTCGACGGCGAGCAGGCGAGCTACGAGTTCGGTGAGCACGACGATCAACCGTGGGAGACGGATCTCGCTGGTTTCGGGCGCACGTTCCCGCATCCGTACGGCAGTGCCGACGGCAAGTACTTCACGACACTCCTGACCATCAGTCCCGCTGGCGACGAGTTGGTCGCCGCGTTCGCTAAGGAGCTGATCGCGCAGGAGGATCTTGGCGCCGACTCCGTGCCCGACTATCTCTCCGTCAGCTTCTCTGCCACCGACTACGTCGGACACATCTTCGGTCCGTCGTCGCTCGAGTTCGAGGCCAATCTTCTGCGTCTCGATCGCACCCTCGCGGGACTGCTCACGTTCGTTGACGAGCGCATCGGTCTCGACAAGACGCTCATCGTGGTGTCGGCGGATCACGGAGCGGCAGAAGCGCCTGCGTACCTGAATGAGCGCGGCATCCCGGCCCAGATCTTCGATCCCGACCGTGTGAACAAGGCGCCGCGATTCGCCGCTCTTCGCAAGCGCTTTGGGCTTGGCGACGAGCTGGTCACGTCGTACTTCCACCCGTACCTGAGCCTTGATCACAAGGCGATCGCGAAGGCCGGACTGGATCTGGATGAAGTGTCGCGCGCTGTCGCGCGCGAGGCCGAGCTTCTGCCTGAGATCTTCCGCGCGATAAGCAGTGCGGACCTCTCGGCCGGTCGCGTGCCCGACACGGAACTCAGTCGCCAGATTCTCCGTAATCACAACGATCGCCGTTCGGGCGATGTCTACATCGTCCTCGAGCCGCATTGGATGATCGCCGACTTCGACGGTCTCAGCGTTGCGGCGACGCATGGTTCACCCTGGACATACGACACGTTCGTGCCCGTGATCTTCGCTGGCGCCGGGCTTTCACCGCAGCGTGTCTATCGGCGCGTCGAGACCGTCGACGTCGCGCGCACACTGGCTGCGGCGCTCGGCACGAAACCCCCGTCCGGCGCAACGGGCGACATCTTGCCCGAGGTGCTCACGAAGCTCCGCTAGTCGCTCCCGCTCGCGCACGGCAACCTCACACATGGCGGAGCGATCGCTCCGCCTCTTCCTGACGCGGCGCGCCGCCAGGAAGAGCCCGCTTCGCGTGGCAGGCTGCGGGCGGCTCGGCTTCGCGCAGCTTGCGGATGATCTGTTCTGTCGTGTGCTTCTTCCGTTTCACCGTGTTGCCTCCTGGCCTCTTCGGCCGTAAGGCTCTCATAACGGGTGGGTTGGTTCACGGGGGGCAGACCAACATCGTTGGCCGCACCTCCGCCACGATCGCCGAGGTCGCCATCGGGTTACGCCGCCTTGCCTTGAGCGAGGACACCCTTCCCGACGTGAACGCGGACGACAGGAACGGGACACTCGCCCTTGAGGCGGCACCAATGACGCCCTCTTCTCTCGCGAGTTCCCGGTGCGCGTGTTGCGCGCGCGCCCGCCCCCGCCACTCACGTGACGGCCGCTGTGGCCTCGCACGATCTAACACCGTACGGTTTCAGTCGACTACCCTCCTGCGCCGGGGCTCGGCTGGTCGTTCATCGCTGGCGTTAGCGTGGGACAGCAGTCTCCGACGCGGATCGAAATTGAGTACGGAGGGCGCGCATGCGAATCCGAATGGGGTCAGTACTCTTCGCGGCCATGGCGATGGGGTTGTTCTGCAACCTCGCACTCGCCGACGAGGGTGGGACGGAGTCGAGAGCCAAGAAACCCAACATTCTCGTCCTCTGGGGCGACGACGTCGGGTACTGGAACGTCAGTGCCTACAACCAGGGCATGATGGGCTACAAGACGCCCAACATCGACCGCATTGCCAAGGAAGGCGCGCTCTTCACCGACTGGTATGGACAGCAGTCGTGCACCGCCGGTCGCGGTTGTTTCCTCACGGGGCAGTCGGGGTTCCGAACCGGCCTCCTGAAGGTCGGCCTCCCCGGCGCGAAGGAGGGGCTGATGGCCGAGGACGTGACCCTCGCCGAACTGTTGAAAGCCCAGGGCTATATGACGGCGCAGTTCGGCAAGAATCACCTCGGAGACCGGGATGAGCACCTGCCGACGGCTCACGGTTTCGACGAGTTCTTCGGCTCGCTCTACCACCTCAATGCCGAGGACGAGCCCGAGCATCCGGACTATTTCAAGGACCCGGCAATGCGGAAGAAGTACGGCACTCGCGGCGTGCTTCACACGTGGGCCAACCCGGACGGAACGCAGAGGATCGAGTCCACAGGCGCTCTCACCAAGAAGCGCATGGAGACCATCGACGAGGAAATCACGACGGCGACACTTGACTACCTTGAGCGCGCAGCCAAGTCCGACAAACCCTTCTTCCTCTGGTGGAACTCCACGCGCATGCACATTTGGACGCGCCTGAAAGAGGAGTCCAAGGGAAAGACTGGGTTCGGTGTCTATGCCGACGGCCTGGTCGAGCACGACGCGATGGTCGGCCAGATCCTCGATAAGCTCAGAGAGTTGGGCCTCGATGACAACACGATCGTCATGTACTCCACTGACAACGGCGCCGAGAAATTCACGTGGCCGGACGGCGGCGCGGCCCCGTTCCGTGGTGAAAAGAACACCAACTGGGAGGGCGGGTACCGCGTGCCCTGCGCCATCCGATGGCCCGGCAAGATCAAGCCGGGCACGGTCCTCAACGACGTATTCGCGCACGAAGACATGCTGCCGACGTTCCTGGCTGCAGCCGGAGTTCCCGACGTCAAGGAGCAGTTGCTGAAGGGCATGAAAGTCGGAGACAAGACCTTCAAGGTGCATCTGGACGGATACGACCTCGGAGACGCACTCGCTGGCAAGGGAGCCAGCCCGCGCAAAGAGTTCTTCTACTTCAACGACGACGGCTCACTCGTGGCGCTTCGCTACAACCAATGGAAGTTGGTGTTCGCAGAGCAGCGGGCTCACGGCTTCGACGTCTGGCAGGACCCCTTCGTCACCCTGCGCCTGCCCAAGCTCTTTAACCTGCGTTCCGATCCTTTCGAGACGGCCGATCACGAGGCTATGGACTACGCCCGTTGGAGGGTTGAACACCTGTTCCTGCTCGTCCCGGCACAGGAGTACGTCGGAAAATTTCTGGCCACGTTCAAGGCGTTTCCCCCTCGGCAGAAGCCCGGGAGTTTCTCCCTCGACAGCGTGCTGAGCGTGCTCCAAGAAGGAGCACGGGGGAAGTAACAAGCCGAACAGCCGACCAACACGGCCGCCCCGCTGGCTGACTGCAGCGGGGCGGCTTGATTCGCCCCAGGGACGTCGCGCTCAAGTTGCTTTGGCTCGACGTCGATCGCATTCCGTGATGTTCAGATCCGCCAATGCGCATCCGTTTCACGCGCCGCATGTGCACGCGACGTTCGCGACGCGGAACGTGCACTGCCTGTAACCTTTCGCCGTGCGCGTACACCCCCGGTCCTCCGCCTGGTTCCTCGGCACGATCACTGTCGCCGCGATCGCCGTTGCCGGCGCCGCTTGCGGCGACTCGGGTCGTGAGGCGCGCCTTGGGCCGACGGAGGAACGCGCGGCGCTGGATACCGGTGCCGCCGTCCTTGTCGGCAGTGGCGAGTGCACCGACTGCCACGAAACAGCGGCGGCGGCCTGGTCCGGGTCCCATCACGACCTCGCGATGGACGCGGCGACCGACGCGACGGTGCTGGGTGCGTTCGACGGACGTTCGCTCACCCACGACGGCGTCACGACGACGTTCCGCCGCGATGGCGATCGGTTCGTTGTGCGGGCGGATAGTCCGGATGGTGAGATGGCTGACTTCCGCGTCACGCATGTGTTCGGAGTTGTACCGCTGCAGCAGTACATGGTGTCGTTTGAGGACGGGCGTCGACAGATGCTACGGCAGGCTTGGGATACGCGTCCGGCCGATGCTGGCGGCCAACGCTGGTTCGCGCTCTATCCCGAGGAGAGCATCGACGCGGCGAACGCGCTGCATTGGACGCGGCCGAGTCAGACGTGGAATCACATGTGCGCCGAGTGTCACTCCACCGATCTGCGGAAGGGCTATGACGTCGAGACGGGGCGCTATGACACACGCTTCGCCGAGATCGACGTCGCCTGCGAGGCGTGTCATGGACCGGGTTCGCGCCATGTGGCATGGGCGCGCAAGTTGGGCGATGCGTACGATCCCTTCGAGCATGACGTCGAGGGCCTGACTGTCGACCTGCGTCGCCCGAAACGCAAGTGGGAGATCGATTCCGAAACCGGAACGGCTGTGGTCGTGCCGCGTACGACGCCCTCGCCGCAGATCGAGACCTGCGCGCGCTGTCACTCACGGCGCGGGCAAATCGCACGCGAATCCGTCGCCGGCCAATCGCTGCTGCAGACGCATCGACCTGCGCTTCTCTCGGACGGTCTCTACTATGCCGACGGCCAGATCGACGACGAGGTGTTCGTCTACGGTTCGTTCCTCCAGAGTCGCATGTACTCTGCCGGCGTCGAGTGCTCGGACTGCCACGAGCCGCACGGCCTCGGGCTGCGCGCCGAGCGCAACGAACTCTGCACGCGCTGTCACGATGCAACGCGCTTTGACGCGAAACAGCATCACTTTCATGAGCCAGGAACGGAGTCCGCCCTCTGCACTGCGTGCCACATGCCGACGAAGAACTACATGGTCGTGGACCCGCGCCATGACCACAGCCTGCGCGTCCCGCGACCCGATCTGACGCTTTCGATCGGAGTCCCGAACGCCTGCGACGACTGTCATGCCGATCGTGGTACCGAGTGGTCGGTCGCCGCGGTCGAACGCTGGTACGGAACGCGGAAACGGCCGACGCATCCTGGCGAGGTCCTCGCCTTCGGTCGACGGGGCGGCCCCGGCGCGGCGCAGGCACTGGCACATCTGGCGAGCGATCCGAGCGCCGCAGGGATCGTGCGCGCGACGGCACTCTCTCTGCTCGCCTCCTCTCCCGGCCACCCCGCCGTCGCACGCGCGGTGTTCCTGACGCGGGACGATGCGGATCCACTGGTGCGACTCGGTTCCGCGAACGCATTGGCTGCGCTTTCGCTGTCACAGCGCGTCGCCGCCGGAGGACCGTTACTGAGCGACGACGTACGTGCGGTCCGCATCGATGCTGCCGCGCAACTGGTGCTCGTCCCGCGGGAGGCCCTGCCCGAGGCGCTGCAGCTCGATCTTGACGCAGCGCTCGGCGAGCTCCGTGCCGCGGCGGAATTGGATGCCGACCAACCCGAGTCGCGCGTCAACCTCGGTAACGTGGAGCGGGCGCTCGGCAACGTCGCCGCCGCCGAGACGCTCTATCGCAAGGCGATCGCGCTGGACGACGCGTTCATGCCAGCGTATGTGAATCTCGCGGACGCGTTGCGCGAACACGGACAGGACGACGAGGGAGAAGTGGTGCTGCGCCGCGGCATTGACCGCTTTCCCAACGATCCGTCGCTGCATCACGCGCTCGGTCTTCTGCTCATCAGAAGCGGGCGCCGCGCAGAAGCCGAACGCGCGCTTGCTGTTGCTGCGCAGTCGCGAACGAACCCGAGAGCGGAGATGGCATACGCACTTCTCGTGCAGGCGCGCGGCGATCACGACGTCGCAATCTCATTGTTGACGGACTCGGTGCAACGCTATCCCGGCGACGCGGATCTCGTTAGTGCACTGCTCGGAGCGCACCTGCAGCGCGGCGAAGCGAAGAGCGCGCTGCGCTGGGCGGAGCACCTGCTGCTTCTGCGGCCCACTGACGAGCAACTCGCGAGTCTGATCGGCAAACTGCGATCGCGCTGAGAGGACGGCGCAGTTGCGTGTCGTCAGCGCGCGAACGGGTACGCGCCGAAGAGCGTCTCGCCGAGACCAAGATAGGGGTCGTTGAGGTCCGCATCGAGCACGTCGCGGTAGATGCGACGCGTGAGCGACTCGGGCGTGTGGCGACCAACTTCCGCAAGGATGGCGGAGATGAGCGGGCGCCGAACGGCCTCGTTGTGCGCCGTGTCGCGCGCCAGGAGATTGAGGTTGACGCGTGTTCCGTCCGGAGCGACGACGATGCGCTCCGCCGACGCTTCCGCCCTGCGTTTTGATTGCGATGACCCGAGTGCGCGTTCGGTGGGAATCTCGATCGTAGTCTTGGAGCTGCGATCCTCAATTGGCGATCCAGCCTGCTGCGGACGGTCTCCGAGCACATTCTCCGTCGCGCGCTCCGCCCTCGACTTGCTGAGGAGGCGGAGTGTGGCTGCGTCCAGTACCGGCCGCTGCGCCGCCGACGCATGGTGGTTGCGTAGCAATAGTGGTCGCGCCTCCTCCGGCCACTTGGCGTACGCGGCGGCTAGAGCGAGCGCGTCAGTGAGGCGCGTCGTGTACGTACCCGCGTCGTAGAGACCCGGAATGATGTCGAGCGTGACTCCGTCGGGCGCGCAGATGAACGTCGCGATGTTGCCGTGCAACGTGCGGCGCAGAATGCGCCCGCCGCCGAAGTCGATCGTGACCTGTGGCGCGTCACGGACGTTCTGCCAGGCGGGTTCGAAGCGGGAAGAGATCAGCGCGGCGACCGCGGGATTGGAGAGCGACACGGCTCTCGCAAGGCGAGCGTTCGTTCAACAGAACTCTTGATCGAGTTGCCCGAGGAGTTGGAAAAGCAGCACGGGGCGACCGCTCTTCATCGCGGCCGCACGCGCTGCGGCGAGACCGTCGTGCCACTTCACGGCACCCGCGGCGACGGTTGGGTTGCGTTGCACGTCGCCCAAGATCGTCGTGTTGCCCGTGGTCTTCAGGACGTTCTCGACTGGTGCCTCGGCGATGCGTTTGCCACGATCCGTGGATCCGCGGTCCTGTGCGACAACGGCCGGTGCGACCAGGGCGACTGCGAGCCCGGTCGCGGCAACGAAAGCGAAGATTCTGCGCATCACATGCTCCCTCCGTACAGGGCCGTCAGGGAGACGCGGCCCACCAGAGTGAAGTGTGCGGTACAACGCGCACGTTGTGGGTAACGCCCGCGTAACGCGCGTGTCGGCTAGTCGCCCCTTGCCTCGGGGCCGCTCCATTCCGGGGTTAGGCAGTGCAGTCTCCGGTGACGAGCCCGGAAAGCGCTCCCGGCTTCGCTCAGGTTGGGCGTCGGAGACCCAGGGGATGGTGCCCGGTGATCGCGGGCGTCCCGGCTCGACTGCGATCACGCCTTCGGCCCGCTGCACACCGGGCACCGAGCAGCTACGTCGGGATTCCGACGGATCTCAAGAGAACGCGCTCCGTGCTTGGTCTCTGGCGGAACGATGAGCTCTCTTGTTCGAGCCAGTTCGACCGCCCGTGACCGAGCACGATCCAAGAGCGGGTCTGCAGCTCTCGAAGACCGGAACCTGAGTGAAGCAGTGAACCCTTGAGCGGGCCGGTGATCCCAGGCTCCGTGGCCGCCGATCGGGCTCCCAGTCGCATCCGGAAACCGGCAGATTCCGTCGCTCCTCGACGGCGCTCTACCTGCCCGTTCTCCGGCTATCCGTCAGCGCTGGGCGCCGGATGCGATCCAGCTCCGGATCGTCGCGACTTCGGCGTCGGAGAGAGGATCATCGCCGCGCGGCATACGCGCACCGCTGCCGCCAACGTCTCGGTGCGTGCCCTCGAGCTTGTCGATGAGGTAAGAGCTCTCGGGCTGCCCCGGGGCCACCAGCAGTCGCCGGTTCCCGCGCGCCGACACCCGGTCGACGAGACTGCCCGAAGCGACGGCGGTCGTCAGGTCCAGTTGCCCGGCTGGTTCCGGTTCCGAGTGGCACGACGTGCAGTTGGCCTCGAAGAGCGCCTGAACGCGTGGTCCCAACTCGGTCGTCGCCGCTGCACTCTCCTCGACGCCGGCGGGCTCCGACGCCGTCTTGGTCGACCCCGACCCGGCGCATCCGAACAGAAGAGTGGTGACCAACGACACGAGTAGCAAGGACCTCATCATCACCTCCGTCACGTCAGGGCTTGGCGTGAACCCGCACGCATGCGCGCGAGCGAATGCGTGACGAACTCTCCCGAATCTGTCCTGGCTCCGTATCGCTCGTACCGCTCACGTCAGTCGCGCGCCAGTCCCGCCTTCAGGTAGTCGCGGTTCATCGCGGCGATGAACTCGGTGTCGATCTCCTTCGGGCAGGCTTCCATGCACTCGTAGTGGTTCGTGCAGTTGCCGAAGTTCTCGGCGTCCATTTACTCGACCATTGCGACGGCGCGCGCGTCCTTCTCGACTTCGCCCTGTGGCAGGAGTCCGAGGTGCGCGATCTTGGCCGCGGTGAAGAGCATGGCCGAGGCGTTCGGGCACGCGGCGACGCAACCGCCGCAGCCGATGCACGACGCGGCGTCCATTGCGGACTCGGCCATGTGCTGGGGGATCGGGATGGCGTTCGCGTCAGGCGTGCCGCCGGTGCCGACGGAGACGTAGCCGCCGGCCTCGATGATGCGGTCGAACGCCGAGCGATCGACGATCAGGTCCTTCAGGATGGGGAACGCTGCGGCGCGGAACGGCTCGATGTAGATGTCGTCGCCGTCCTTGAAACTGCGCATGTGCAACTGACAGGTCGTGATGGCCTTGTCGGGGCCGTGGATGTGGCCGTTGACGACCATCGAGCACATGCCGCAGATGCCCTCGCGGCAGTCGTGTTCGAACGCGACGGGTTCCTTGCCCTCGGAGAGCAGGTTCTCGTTCAGGAGATCGATCATCTCGAGGAACGATGCTGCTGGCGAGATGTCGGCGATCTCGTACGTCTCCATCGCGCCCTTGGCCTTCGGTCCGGCCTGCCGCCAGATGTGCAATTTGAGCCGCATTATTTGTAGCTCCGCGTGCTGAGGGCGACGTTGTCGAAGGTGAAGTGTTCCTTGTGCAGCGTCGGCTTCTCGCCGACGCCCTGGAACTCCCAGACGGCTCCGTAGCAGAAGTCGTCGTCGCGCCGGAGTGCCTCGCCGTCCGGCGTCTTGAACTCTTCGCGGAAGTGACCGCCGCACGACTCCTCGCGTTCGAGGGCGTCGCTGCACATCAACTCGGCGAACTCGAGGAAATCGGCCACGCGACCGGCCTTCTCGAGAGTCTGGTTGAGATCGGTGTCGGTGCCCGAGACGCGCACGTTCGACCAGAACTCCTCGCGCAACTTCGGGATCTCCACGAGTGCCTCTTCGAGACCTTCCTTCGTGCGCGCCATCCCGCAGTTGTTCCACATGATGCGGCCGAGCTCGGCGTGGAACGAGTCGGGACTGCGTGTGCCGCCGACGGCGAGCAGCTTTGCGACCTTGGCCTTCGCCTCGGACTCGACCGCCTTGAAGGACTCGTGGCTCGCATCGACGTCGGAGTTGCCAGCGCGCGCGAGGTAGTCGCCGATCGTGTACGGCAGGACGAAGTAGCCGTCGGCGAGCCCCTGCATGAGCGCGCTCGCGCCGAGTCGGTTCGCACCGTGATCGGAGAAATTCGCCTCGCCGATCACGTGCAGTCCCGGGATCGTGCTCATCAGGTTGTAGTCCACCCAGAGCCCGCCCATCGTGTAGTGGGGCGCGGGGTAGATGACCATCGGATGCTCGTACGGGTTGACATCGACGATGTGGTGGTACATGTCGAAGAGGTTGCCGTAGCGCGCGGCGATGGCGTCCTTGCCGAGACGGTTGATCGCGTCGGCGAAATCGAGGTTGACGCCGTTGCCGCCGGGGCCGACGCCATGGCCTGCATCGCAGCGCTCCTTCGCCGCGCGCGACGCGACGTCACGCGGGACGAGGTTGCCGAAGGCCGGATAGCGGCGCTCGAGATAGTAGTCGCGTTCGTCCTCGGGGATCTGCCCGGCGGGGCGAGTGTCACCCTTCTTCTTCGGTACCCACACGCGGCCGTCGTTGCGGAGCGACTCGCTCATCAGCGTGGTCTTGCTGACGTGCGCGCCCGATGGCGGGATGCCCGTCGGGTGGATCTGCGTGAAGCACGGGTTCGCGAAGCCGGCGCCGCGCTTGTACGCGCGGTACGCGGCCGTGACGTTGCACGCCTTCGCGTTCGTCGAGAGGAAGAAGACGTTGCTGTAGCCGCCGGTGGCGAGCACCACTGCATCGGCCGCCCAGGACTTCATCGCGCCGTTGACGAGATCGCGCGTGACGATCCCGCGCGTGCGGCCATCGTGGACCACGACGTCGAGCATCTCGGTCCGCACGTGCATGCGCACCTTGCCCGCGTGGATCTGCCGCGCGAGTGCCTGGTACGCGCCGAGCAGGAGTTGCTGCCCGGTCTGGCCGCGCGCATAGAACGTGCGCGAGACCTGCGCACCGCCGAATGAACGATTGGAGAGCGTTCCGCCGTACTCGCGGGCGAAGGGCACGCCCTGCGCCGCGCACTGGTCGATGATGTCGTTGCTGACCTGCGCCAGTCGGTAGACGTTCGCCTCGCGGGCGCGGTAGTCACCGCCCTTGACGGTGTCGTAGAAGAGGCGCCAGATGCTGTCGCCGTCGTTCGGGTAGTTCTTCGCGGCGTTGATGCCGCCCTGCGCAGCGATGGAGTGCGCGCGTCGCGGGCTGTCCTGGAAGCAGAAGCACTCGACGTCGTAGCCGAGCTCCGCCATGGACGCCGCGGCCGATGCGCCTGCGAGTCCGGTGCCGACCACGATTACCGTGAACTTCCGCTTGTTCGCCGGGTTGACGAGCTTCATTTCCTGCCGATGCCGGTCCCACTTCTCCTGGATGGGGCCGTCGGGGATCTTCGCGTCGAGCTTCATGGTCAGACTCCCTTGCCCACGAGGCCCATGAGGATGGCGATCGGCATCGAGCAGTTGCCGACGATGATGAGCCCGCCGATCGCGGGCCCGAAGCCGTGCTTCAGGAATGCGAGTCGCGCGTGGCGCACACCGAGCGTCTGGAACGCGCTCGATGCGCCGTGAGAGATGTGTAGCCCGAGCAGCACGTTCGCGACGATGTAGAGCGCCGACACCCACCACACCTGGAACCCGAGCACGACCATGCGGTAGACGTCGTGGCCATGCTCCGGGAGCTCGTAACGCGCCGACGTGAAGTCCTTGGCGCCCACCGGCATGCGCAGCGTGAAGTGCGCGATGTGATAGAGGATGAACACGAGGACGATCAGTCCGCTCATCCACATCGTCCGTGCGGCGAACGACGTGCGCTCCTCGACCTTGCGCACATAGGGCGTCGGTCGCGCGGCCTTATTCGCCTGGACGAGTCGGAACGCCGTTCCGACGTGCAGCATGAAGAGACCGAGTAGCCCCAGTCGTGCCACCCACAACAGGGGCCCGAGATCCTGCAACTGCTTCGCATACGCATTCAACTTCTCGGGACCTGCGAAGACCTGCAGGTTTCCGATCATGTGCGTGATGACGAAGCCCACGAGCCCCAGCCCCGAGAACGCCATCAATGTCTTGGCGCCCACCGAGGACGAGAACGTCTGCTTGAGTCCGCTCATCCAACCTCTCCGGAGACCGGCCGCGGAGTGCTCCGCTTGCCGACGTCCTCATTGAGTTACGCCTCATTGAGTTGAGGAGGGCCGCGTGCGCCGTTTTCGGCGGAAGTCGCGGCCCGATCGCGAGAGGCTATCACCGGGCCTCCGGGGGACGAACCCTTCCCAACGCGCTCCGTAGGCACGCAAGTCACCCGTCGCGGGAGGTTCCTGCATACGATGGTGCGCGTGGTCGCGACGGCGCGTCCGAAGGTGGCGAGATCGATGAATTGAGACACAGGGCCGGAGTCAACTCCTCCAGGAGCAACGATGAGCGACACGACGACCATGCAGTACCGGAAGATGGGCGCCTCGGGCCTCGAACTCTCGACGTATGCCCTCGGAGGGTGGACGACGTTCGGTGGATCGCTCAAGGACGAGGCGCTGGCCCGCGAGATCATCACGACCGCGTTCGAAGCCGGCGTGAACTTCTTCGACATCGCCGATGTCTACGCGCTTGGCGAGGCCGAGCGTCTGATGGGCAAGACGCTGGCGGAGTTCCCGCGCCACGAGTTGGTGATCTCGTCGAAGGCGTACTGGCCGATGAGTCAGGCTCCCAACAACCGCGGCCTTTCGCGCAAGCACCTCTTCGAGTCGGTCGAGGGGAGCCTGCAACGGATCGGAACGGACTACCTCGATCTCTACTTCTGCCATCGTTTCGATGCCACCACACCCCTCGAAGAAACGGTGCGCGCGCTGGACGATCTCGTGCGGCAGGGGAAGATCCTCTACTGGGGTACAAGCGAGTGGACGGGTGCGCAGGTGCGCGAGGCGTGCGCCATCGCTGATCGACTCGGCTGCTACGCGCCCCGCGTGGAGCAACCGCAGTACAGCTTGCTCGCACGGGCGAAGGTCGAGTCCGACGTGCGGCCGGCGACAGACGAGGCCGGGATGGGGCTTGTCCTCTGGAGTCCGTTGTCGTCGGGACTGTTGACAGGGAAGTACGACGATGGTCTGCCGGAGGGATCGCGGCTCGCGCGGATCGAGTTCCTGCGGACACGACTCATGCAGGACGAATTGCTCGGCAAGGTGCGCGCGATGAAGGCGATCGCGGACGAACTCGGCTGCACGCGGACGCAATTGGCCCTGGCGTGGGCGGCGGCGCAACCGGGCGTCACGAGCGTGATCCTCGGGGCGACCTCGGTGGCTCAGCTCGTCGAGAACCTGGGCGCGCGGGATGTCGTGTTGAGCCCTGATGTCCTCGCACGCCTGGATGCGCTCTTCCCGCCGGGCGGCATGTTGGAGGAGTGATCGTCGGGTGAATTTTGGCGCGTCGCGAGCCCCAGCGGGGTCTTCGCGCGCTGCCGTTCGCCATGACAGCGCGATTTCCCGTATCCTCGTTCGGTCGGGGGTGGGCTCCCGCTCGGAGGTAGATGTGCTACGTACTCGCTCCATCATGATTCGCTCGGCGATCACTCTCATCGGCGTCGTCGGCTTGGCACTGCTCGCTGCGGCGCCCGCTTTCGCGGCCGAGGGCGTTCTCCCTGTCCGGGCGGGCGACCGCGTCGAGGGGAACATTCGCCGGTGCGGCGACCGTCACGTTCTCGCCGTCGAGCTCGTGCGCGGTGAGAAGCTGCGCGTCAAGGTCCGTCCCGCGACGGATTTCGTCCAGGATCTGACGGTTCGCTTCTACGACCCCACGGGGCTCCTGGCGAATGACCCCGCGAACGTTCGCGTGAACAGTGGGACGACCGTTGTTGGGCCGTATCGGATCACGGACTCCGGCACGCATCTCCTCTCGATCACCACGACGACACGTCACGGGCTGCCGTATGAGGTGTTCACGAAGGTGAAGGGCCGCCGCGGGCGGTCAGTGCGGCTGAAGGCCGGCCGCGACGGGCGTGTCGTGGCGGCTGCGGGCTCCGTTCTTCGCATTCGCGGGCTCGATGACGAGGCGCGCGTCACGCTGCGCTTCCCCGGCGGCGCCGCCGAGATCCTCAAGACCGGCAGTGCTTGCCTCGAGGCTCTGACAGGCTCGGGCCTCACGTTGCCCGAAGGCGGCACCTATGGCGTCAGCGTGAGCGCTGGTCGCGCGAAGCTGCGCATCCGCGCGCCGGGGCGCACAGCGGTCCGCACTCTCGTATTCCCTGAGTTGCCGGATGACCAGGGCTCGGTCTCCGCGTGGTATGACGACGCGGGGTGGGTCGCCGACCCCTTCGCAAGTGCGCCTGCGGATCACGAGCCGCCTGTTTCGGTGCCTGTCCCTGGCGCGCCGCGGCCTCCTTCCTCAACCGAGGTCGCAACGCTCTTGGAGGCGCCCAACTCTCCGTTCACCCCCAGCGCGCGTGCCGTATTCGGTGTCGCGACCAACCCCGGCGGGCACCAGGCGGGGATCGGGATGCCGATCGCGCCGATCCCGACGATCGACGAAGCGCTGACGTTCGGAACAGTCGAGGCCTTCAACTCCGGGCCGTCGTACGTCTACGACGTGGACCGACCGGGCCTGGGCTCCGTGCGCTACCGCGTGCAGTTCGTCGTCGGTGGGCGCGCAGCACTCGCGCCCGTCGCGTTGAACGGCAATGTCACGCTGCGCTGGCGCGCCGAGGGCGGCGGAACATTCCACGAAGAGACTTGGGCGCTCAGCTTCGACGCGGCACGTGATCTCGAAGTCCTCGACGGCAGCGCGACCTTCATTGGTAGAGGCTTCACGACGATTCGGAGCTCCGCAAGCGGCTTCGCCCTGCCAGTCGACGGCTCGGCGCCATACGGCACCATCTCATGGGCGATCGACTCCCCGACCGACGGCGCCTTCGTGCGAAGCGAGGTCCACGACGGAACCGGCGCGGTGGACGTAGAACTGCGCTAAACGCCGCTCCAAGCGCAATCCACACCGACCCCGTCGGTTGATCGGGGGAACGAGCGGCTCGGAGGGGCAGAGGCCGACCGCTAGCTACGTGAGGTGTAGGGAGTGGATTCCGCCTGCGAAACCCGCCCTTGAGGCGCGCGGACTTCCACGTCGTGGATGCGCCCCGATGCGGGGCCACGACCACCGAGCGCGTGCCCGGTTGAAGCAGCCGGAGCCGCGACGAAAACCGAACACCCGAGCGCCAGCGAGGGGTGGCGACGGAGTCGCCACAAACGCAATACAGTCCAGCACATCGCGTGCGAAGCACGCGCTGTCCTGGACTAATCGATGGCGCCGCCAATCAACTCGTCTTCCTGGCCGAAGATCAGGAAGTCGGCGTCGCCCGCCGTGTTCGGACCCGGGCGCGGATCGCCCTGGAAGACGTAGCACGTGCCGCCGCCGAGTTCGCCGTCCTCGTTGCCCGGCGCGAAGATGACGATGGACGTTTGGCCTCCGACCCGGATGGTCGGGATGAGGACCGGGAAGCCTTCGAAGAAGCCCTCGCCAGCGATTGCCACCGGACCGGGCGAATTCGTGTTGCCGGTCACTCCGGCACCGCCGTTGACGATGTAGAGAGCCCCATCGCCGTCGGACCCGCCGTTCGCTCCGATCAGGATGTCACCGACCCCGTCGCCCGTGATGTCGGCGACCTGGAGTGCGCTGCCGAGCGTGTCGTCGAGGTTGCCGAGATACGTCGCGTCTGCTTCCACTGCCGTATTGCTTCCGAGCAGCGCCCCGCCGAAGAAGACATGCACCGCGCCATCGCCGCCGATGTCCTCATCGAACTCCGACACGACAATGTCAGGCTGTCCATCGCCGGAGACGTCGCCGATCGCAACGACCAACCCGAAGCCTGCGTCAGGTCCCGAACCGTCGAGGATGATCGGGAGGTTCGCCGCGGGGCCACCCGTGATCGTTGTGCTTCCCGGAAGGACGTACACCTTCCCGGTGCGCCCGGGGTTGTCGATCATGTCGCCGCCGATCACGAGGTCCGAGCGTCCGTCTCCGGTGACCTCTCCGATTTGAACCGAGGCTCCGAAGAGGTCGCCGACCTGCTCGCCCGTGATGGTCACGTCCGCGGCGGTCGTCGTCTCGCTGCGCAATGCGGAGCCGCCGAAGAACACGACCACGGTGCCCTCGCCGGTCGGGCCGTCCTCGCCGCCGAGTGCGATGTCGGCGATCCCGTCGTCGTTCAGGTCACCGACCGCAACGGTATTGAACCCGCCAAATCCCACGGCGCCATCGAGTCGGAAATCTGCGCCGTCGCGATCTTCGGACATGAACCCGGCGCCTCCGGCGAATACGTACGCCGTACCGTCTGCAACCCCGTCACCGAGAACGACGAGATCGGGTTGTCCGTCGCCCGTGACGTCACCGACTGCGAAGTCGTTCCCGAACCCTTCGATCGCGCCGACGCCGTCCAGTGCGTACGACGCCTGCGTGGTACTCACGTCGAAGTCGTCGATCGGGCCGCCGGAAAAGACGTAGACGCGGCCCTTGCCGCCGAGAGCTTCGGGCGCCTTGATGATCAGATCGTCCACGCCATCGCCGTCGAGGTCGAAGGGCGCGTCGAGCCCCGCGAGGAACACGCGAAACGAGCTGAAATGGCTGACCGCAAACGTGACGGTCCCCGCATCGACGTCCACGGTGAAGTCCGTGATCTCCGTGACGTCTCCGTTCTCGTCGCGCGTGAAGACGCTGAGCCCGCTCGTGTCGTCGCCGTCAATGGCATCCGCATCGAAGGGGATCGTCACGGTGACCGGGGTCGCGAACTCGAGGCCCTCCGGCCCGAAGAAGACCGTCGGTCCGACGCCGCCGCCCACTTCCTCCGACGGCGACCTGAGCACCGGGCTCGTCCCGATCAGAATGGCCGATGGCTGTGAGACGGCGCCAGCGGGGACCAGCACGGACGAGCCGAGAATCCCGCCGACGAGGTCCTCGTCGTCGGCCTCGACTAGCACGCTCTTGAAAGGGCTGACGACCTGGCCGATCGCCGCCTTCTCGCCGTTCCCGCCCGGCAGCACGATGTCCTCGGTGAGTGCGATCTTGCGCTTCGTGACCTTCGGCGACTTGATCTTGGCGGAGGCCGAGATGGTGCCCTCGCCTGCGGCGTTTCCGATCACGATGAAGACGTCTCCGCCGTCGGGCGAGAGGAACTTCTTCTGTTTGCTGCCCTTGTTCAGCTCGTACTCGTCCTCGTCCGTCTCGAGGCGATCGAGAAACGGCTGCGCGGACGACTTGCCCGTCTTCTTGACCGAGAGCGTGAGCAGCGCGTCTTCGTCCACGGCCGTGTCCAGGTCGATCTCGTCGCCGGCGCCGAAGAGCTCGTTGAAGTCGCGCGGGAGCTTGGCCTTCTTCGGACTCGACCATTTGACCTTGACAGAGAAGAGACCGCGCGCCGCACCGAAGACCTCGATGATGTACTCGCCACTGTCCTCGACGACGAGCTTGGCCTTCGCGCCGGTGCCCTTCTCCTTGAGCGTCGCGACGTCGAGGAAGCCGTCCTCGATGAGATCGTCCTCGAACTCGTCGAGCACGCGCATGCGCATGACCGGAGCGGCGAGATTGTTCTTCTTGTCCTTCTTGCCCTTGACCGACGCACTCAGTTTCGCGCCGAGCGGGAGGCGGACGCGGAACCGCTGGACGTCATCCGGTCCAGCGTTCGTCCCCGTGACCTGATCGCCGTTTCCGAGTTGGATATCGATCCCCGCCGAGGCTCGACCAGGGAAAGCGCAGAGTGCGAGCGTGCCGAGGCCGAGCGCGGAGAGCGCGAGCGTGCCAATGGGGTTGAACCAGGAAGTACGGGACATGGACTCAGCCCTCCAGAGCGGCGCTCGCGATCCCCCTGCGTAGGTCTCGCGATTCGCGTCAGCACACGGGCGATCGACCGTGACTAGACAGCAACTAGCGAAGCGGTCGCCCACCTCGTCTCCGCGTCAGTCTAGCACCCCCGTGACTGGAGTCTCCTGTGCGGTCGGGCCTCGTAGGTCGGATATCAGCGATAGAAGTGCTGGATGGCCTTGAACTGTGGGTGCTGGGCGTCTCGCATCAACTCGAATGCGGCGGTCTCGGACGTGGTGAGGACCGCTCCCGCACGCTCCATGCGGTGCAGCGCGACGTCGCGGTCCCGCTCGTGACGCGAGGCGATCGCATCGACGGCGACGTGTACCTGGCGACTCGCGGCCAGCAGGTCGAGAACGGTCTGCAGCACGCACACGTGGGTTTCGAGGCCACACACCACGATCGTGTCCGCGCCGGCGCTCACGAGATGAACGCGCGCGTCGTCGCAGCCCAGCGCGCTGAACGATGTCTTCGACGGCAGATCCCGTGCGTCGAGTTCACGTAGGAGTGTCGGCACGGTGGAGCCAAGCCCCTCGGGGTACTGTTCGGTGGCCACGATGGGCAGTTCGAGCGTCCGGAACGTCCGGGCCAGCCGCGCGCAATTCTCGACCAGTTGATCGAAGCCGGGAATGGCGGATGCGAACCGTCGCTGCACGTCAATGATCAGCAACGCGCTGCGCGTCTGGTGCAGGAGGCCCGGTGGATTCTCGTTGCTCATGAGTCTCGTTTCGCTCCCCGGTACGTGACTCTACGCACCGATGGGCATGCGCCGAATGATGTCCGCAGGGAGGCCAATCGACGCTGTCCTTGAAAACTCCCCGGAACGAGGGAATGGCGAGTCCCTCCGCCCGCGTTACTCCCGTGTCGACCTGTTCGTCGTGGGTGAGAGGAGATCGCATGAGTTCTCGGACACGCGCACGGCCGCGCGTGCATCGTCGGCGTCGCGTTGAAGTCCTCGCGGGCGATCCCGCAGGCTGGCTCGCCGACCTCGCGCTCGATATCGAGATCGGGCTGACCGCCGATCGAAAGCACCTCCCGAAGCGCTGGCTCTTCGATACAGAAGGCGTGCGTCTCTTGCGTCGGATCCGTGATCAGCCGGAGCACTACCAGGTGCGCGCGGAGCGCGAACTCCTCGCTGATCGCGCCTATGCCCTCTCGCTCTATTTCCCCGATTGTGCTCCGCTCTTTGTCGAGGTGGGCGTGATCGATGCTGGCCGAACGACGCACCTGATCGAGCCGCTGATCGAGAAATTCGGCGCCCTCCAGTACATGGCCGTGGGCCCCGATTGCGAGGCAGTCCAGCCTCCGTGCAGCGAACTTGTCGCACGTCATCCCGGGCTGCGGGCGACGGCGATGGTCGGCCGACTGACCGACGCCATTCAGGCGGTGCGCGCGGCGCCGGGACCCGCCATTCTGTACTGGCCCGAGTCCGGCGTGGCCGGCAGCGACCGCGCTGGCGTGAAGCCCGTCCTGCGTGAGATCGTTGACGGCCTGCGCGGCGTTGACCTCTTCATCGGTGGCATCGATCTCCGGAAGGACGCGCGCCTCGTGCAGCGGGCGTACCGTGATCGCAGCGGTTGTGGTCGGCGGCTACAGCTCAACGCGTTGGAGCGCCTGAACGATCAATTCGATGCGACGTTCGATCTCTCCAACTTCCGGGATCGCGTGACGTACGACGAACCGATCGGGCGTCTTGAGGCGTGCCTGGTCAGTAGGCGCTCGCATCGCGTGCGGATCGAGAAGCTGGGCCTGGATGTGACGTTCGCGAAGGGCGAGACGATCCAGACGATCACGGTCACCAAATTCTCGCCGCGCGAGATCGATCAGACGGCCGAGAGCGTCGGGTGGGTAGTCCACGAGCGCTGGTACGACCGCAACGGCCGCGTGAGTGCCAATCTCATGCGTCGCCGACCGCGGCTGCGCGCCCTCTGATCTCCTAGGGTTCGCGCAAGAATAAGTTCCAGGGACCGAGGGCGAGCGAGGCGGTGCAGGACAAGGCGCATCGACGACGCGACTCATTGCGGAGCCGAGTCGGGGAGGAGAGGCAACGCAGTCCTGCGCCGCCGCAGCCGGCCGAATCCCGGAAGTTGTTCTTGCGCGGACCCTTACGCGCGGATGACCCGGGGGCCGCGCCAGGTTGGGTGCCGTGCCGCCCCGTATCATGACAACTCAGCGCCAAGACCGACCGGTGCTGGCGTCGCGTCAGTGCGTGATCGTGACACCCCGAAACTCGGCGCGGCACTGATCGACGACGAAGCCGAGAGGCGTTGCGGGGAGATCGAAGGGTCCGATGCGCTCGTCTCCGAGCACGAAGACCACACCGTCGGCTCTGCGCTCGGCCGCGACGAACCAGGTCCCGTCCGTCGCGGCGGGCGCCTTGCCTCCACGCAGGGTCTTCCACTTTCCGTCGATCAGGCGATCGATCTGAATTCGCGGTACGGCGTCGCCGTTCGGCCGACGTACGACGGTGGCAATCGTGTAGTTCCGCGCGTCCTCGAAGTGCAGCAGCACCCCGGCGCGAAACCCGCCATCGGGTCCGGGATCGACGCGTGCAGAGACGCTGCGCACCGCCTCCCGGGTGCGGCAGAAGCTGACGACCTGCGCCGTGCCGCGCAGTTGGTTCGTACTCCGTGAGTCCCATTCGACGAACACGGAGACGAGCGGTTCCTGGCGCGCTGCCAGCCATGCTCGCCACTCGGTGAGGAGCCGCGCTGACTTCCCGAACGCGCGCGTGAATTGGCGCAGCGTGGGCGTTGTGCCGCGGTCCACCTTCCGTGCGAGAGCCAGGAATGCCTTGCGGTGGGCGCCTTCGCTGAGGAAGCGCACCAGCATCATCGCGGACGGTCGATCCGCGCTCTCCGCGGAGAGCAGGCTCTCGAACGAGAAATCAGCGGCGGCGATCGCTCGCGCCGCCGCCCCCGCGCGATTCTCCAGCGAGACGAGCGGGAGTACGCCGACCCGCAGCGTCTCGCCATCCCAGGTATGCGATCCGAGGTGCTCCGCGATGCCTTCGACGTACCAATTTGCGCCGGGCAGTCCATTACCGGTGCGCGCGAGATAATGGAATTGGTGCGCGGCCTCGTGCAGCAGCAGCGTGCGCGTGTACCACGCGGATGGCTGACGTTTCACGTAGGCGGTGCGCGCCACGGGGCAGTAGTACCCGCCAGCGTCGGGAGCCGTGCCGCCGCCGGCGATGATGGCGGCGCGCCACGGCGCATCCTCGTCGAAGAATGCGATCCGGAGACGCTCCCCGTTCTTCAGCGCGGGCTCCTTGCCAAAGAACGCCGTGAACTGTGGCCATGCAAGTTCGAGCATGCGGCCCCATTCCTCGGTCTCGGGACGTTTCCCGGACGATTCCAGGACGTAGTGAGGCGTCTCGACGTGGACGCGGTCAGCGGGCGGAACCGGGGGCGCAAGCGCAGCCGGAGCGACGGTCGCTGACGTTGGGTAGAGGGTCGCCACAAGCGCGACGAGGATCGGCAATCGCATGCCTGAATTGCACCCCTAAAGTTCGCCGTGATCGTTTTCCGATGGAGAAGAGCCGCGTTCCGACCGGGAGAGAGAGATGCGCGCAGATATGCGACCCGCGGAGGCGGGCTTCACACTCATAGAATTGATGATCGTCGTTGCGATCATCGCGATCATCGCCGCCATTGCAATCCCCAACCTGCTGAGCGCCCGTCTCGCCACGAACGAGACGGCCGCGGTGGCGAATTTGCGCAACATCTGGACAGGACAGACCCAGTTCCAGGCCGGCGTGTCGGTGGATGTCGATATCGACGGCACCGGCGAATTCGGTTTCTTTCGGGAACTCGGAGGCAGCTGGGGTCTGCGCGCCGTCGCCGACGGCTCGTCGGTCGGGACGCCGCTGAGCACGCCACTGGTCTCGGCGTTTCGTAGCACCGACGTGAACGGTGCAGCACAACGCTCGGGATTCAAATACGTGATCCGATTGCCTGGTGCAGGCGGCGAGGGCGTTCGCGAAACCCAATCCGGGGCCTTCAGTTCCGCGGTGAACAACGATCTCGCCGAGACGAGTTTCTGCATGTACGCGTGGCCGTCGAACTATGGACGCTCGGGGAACCGGACGTTCTTCGTCAACCAGCAGGGCGATCTGACCTGGACCGATGACTCGGACTACTCAGGCGACGACTTCCACACGAACATGGTGGACGGGATGGCCTTCGAGCCGGGCGGACTGGATACGTCCATCACCGGAATCATCGCGGTCGGAACCACGGGTCGCGACAGTAACTTCTGGCGCCAGGTCAACTGATACCTCCGTCGCTCTCGAAAGACGTATTCGCACGGCGGTACGCGGTTTCGAGTGCGACGTTCCCCGAGATCAGCCGCAAGAAGTTCGTCCGTACCTGTTCCTGAAGTTCGCGTACGCTCACTCCGCGGACCTTCGCAAGTTCGCGCTGGACGTCGATCACGAGACCCGGGCGAGCGGTGTGCGCTCCCGCTTCCGCGCTGCCTCCCTGCAGGTCGGTCTCGGTCAGCAGACGGTCCGCTGGCACGGCGGTCGCGATGGCCCGCGCCGCATTGTCGAGTGAGATTCCGACTCCAATCGAGAAGTACGCTCCTTGTTCCGTGAGCGCGCGGAACGCCCGCACCGATCCCGCGTACCAGTGCACGATCACGCGTCGCACGTCGTGCCGCCGCAACTCCGCCACGACGACTTCCTCCGCCGCTTTCGTGTGTACGTTGACGAGGAGGTCGCGCTCCGCCGCCTCCGCCAGCAGGCGTGCAAACACGGTTTTCTGAGCGGGGAAGTCCGCCGCGCGCTGCGCGCCGTTGCGATCCAAACCGATGGTCCCGACGACGGCGGCGCCGTCCAGGGCTGCGACGACCTCGTCCAGCCGTCCTGCCCACGCGGCTGCACGGTCGGGCTGGACGCCCAGCGCCGGTACGACGAGCGGTTCACCTGAGGTCAGCACACTCGTGCGCGCGTAGCTCTCGGGGTCGGGCGAGACCGCGATCGAGAACACGCGTCGGCGTCGCAACTCGGCCAGGAACGACTCGAGATCGCCGGGCGGGCGGTCGGCATGAGAGTAGGTGTCCAGCAGCACGCTTCCAGGCTGGACGACTGGAGTCCAAATCGAGCCTAAAGTCGGCTCGCCCGCGTGTCCGATCCTGAACTGGAGGCCGCGCCATGCGTCACCGGCGCACCTGGCGGGGCTCCGACAACCGTCGGGAGAAGTGCGATGACGATGAACCGCCGCCAGGCTGGCTTCTCGCTCACGGCTCTCGGCGTCGCCACGGCTGTCGTCGTTGCCGCACTTCTGGGCGTCACACTCGTGACTGTTGTTGCCGCATCGTACTCTCGGGACGCCGCGCGTCTGCGGTCTGCTGCGCGCGCCGTGTCGACGGTGATGGAAGACGTTCGGGCAACGGATCTCTCGGACGTCGTCGCGACGTTCGACGGACACGTGTTCGACATCTCCACGACGCCGTCTGATCCCGAGGATGGCACGGTCGAGGTCACCGTGCGGCAGGTGGCCAACGGCAGCGCTGCGCACCAGATCTACGAGGTGACGCTCGAAGTTCGATTCGACGGCGCCGATCGTGACTTGGTGCAACCCATCGTCGCCTATGTGAGCGCCCGCGGGGCCGGTAGCGCGCTTGCTGTCCCGAAGCGAGTGGCGGCGGCGGCCCCGACCGGCGACAGCACCGCTCGGAAGGACGACTAGGCGTGCGGGCACCTCCGACCAGGTTCGGCGGAGGACGTAGCCGCACGCTTGCGCGTGTCGGCGCGGCGTGTGTGCTCCTTGGCGCTCTGCTCATCTCAGCGTTCGCGCTGCTCCCGGAAAGCGGGACTCGCGCTCGATCGGCAGACGGCGAGCGCGTCGCAAGTGCGCGCGTGGATCGCGCGCTTGCGGCAATCACCGACGAGTTCCGCCGGGGTTCAATCGGCAGTGCCGAACATCCGGACGGCTCGCCGTTCTCCGATGGTGAAACCGACACCGGCTTCCGGATCCGTGCGGTCAACGGCGGGGGCGGAGCGCGGACTCGGGGCGACGTCGTCAGCTATCGCCTGATTCGCGGTCCGGGAACGACGGAGGGCAATCTTGTTCGTCAGGAGAACTCTGTGCAGACGATCGTGGCTCACGCGATCACCGGCTTCACCGTCAGTCGTCGTGGAAGCGCGTTCATCTTCGAGGTCACGGCCGACTCCGGTCACACGGACGCACGACGTCGCGTGGCCAGTCGCGTTCGGCGCGTGATGGCGAGGAACCCGTGACCGCGACGCATCGGCACGACCGTCGCGGAGCCGCCGCCGAGAGCGGCAGTGCCCTCGTTCCGGTGGTGATCATCGTCGTGATCTGCACCATTGTCGCGCTGGCCGCTCTGCTCCCGGCGATCGGCCAACGCCGCGCCGCTCGCGCGTTGTTGGAGAGCGAGCGCGCATTCCAACTGGCGGAGTCGGGCGTCGACTGGGGGATTGCCGGGCTCCGCGCGTCCGGCGGCGTGCTGCCCACCGCTGCGACCATCACGCGCGGCCCGCGCGATGGCGCATCGGGCGAGTTCACACTGGAGTACGTCGCGACCGGGCACGGCGACCGCGAGGACGATGGCGAGAGTCCAGGCATCGGCGCACGTGATGCGGGCCTCGTGCAGCTCATTTCGACAGGTTCCGCCGGTGGCCCACACCGCACGATCCGCGTGATGCTGCGACGCTCCGTGATGCTGCCGTCGATCGACGCGGCGCTCCAATTCGGCGCGACGGCGCCGGTCGTGGACGTCGGCGCCCATTCGATCATCGTTTCGGGCTTTGAGCACCGCCTCGATGGCACCGAGGATAGGACACGACCTCCGCGCGCGGCGATCGCCGCTCCGACGTCGCCAGCCCGTCTCGCGTCTGCGCTCTCCGCGATCAGCGCGGCTCAGATCGTCGGCCTCGGAGGCGCGCCCGCAGTCGCGCAGAGCAGTGCCCTGGACCTCGGCTCGCTCATCGATCAAGCGCGGCTCGCCGCGACGCACGATGTGGAGACGGGAACGCATGCGGAGCGCTCATTCGGCACGCCGACGCGTGCCGGCGTCGTGATCGCGGTCTGTGACGGAGACCTGTATCTTGCGGGGCCGACCGTCGGGTCCGGCGTCTTGGTCGTCAATGGCGATCTTGTCGTGAGCGGCGGGTTCGAGTGGACCGGGATCGTGATCGTCCGAGGACGTCTCGACGTGACGCTCGGTGCGGCCCGGCAGCGCGTGCTCGGCGCGCTGCTGGTCGGAGACAGCGTTGCCACGGAGGCGATTGCAGCGCGGAACCCGGACGAGGGGGGCGACGCCGCACGCGCGTTCGAGGTCCTCTTCTCGGGCGCCGCGATCGCTTTGGCTGAGGAACGGCTCGGGATGCTCGCGGTGCACTCGTGGGTGGATTCCGCGCGTCGTTGAGCACGGCGACGCTGCGTCCGAGGCCGGCGCGGAGGCCCACGCGCGACAGATCGCAACTCGCGGAGCTCCAGCTGCGCAGGCGGGCGGCCTAGTGATGGACGCGCCGATCACGCTCGACAGCTCCCGAGCCAGGCGCGTCGCCGAGTAACTCCGAGACGAAATCTCACAGGCTCGTCGCAGGCTCCGGCTTCCGCCGTCTGGCCCGGCCCGAGATGAACACGTTCAAGTATTCGCTTGGCAGGCGTCGATGCGTGGGGCAGGATGAGTATTGAACACGTTCAGGGCGCCTGATCGAGGCGCCATCCGCGAGAAGGAGAGCACCATGGAACCGATGCAACCGATCGTCCTCATGTACCTGAGCTATGTGGCCCTGAGTGTCGGGCTGACCATCTGGGTCGCCCACACGCTCTCCCGGAGCGGCCGCGTCTTCCTGCTCGATGTCTTCCGCGGCAACGAGGAGTTGGCCGACTCGGTCAACCACCTGCTTGTCGTCGGCTTCTACCTCATCAACTTCGGTTACGTGGCGCTGGCGCTGCGCACGACCGAAGTGGTCGAGACGTCCCGCAGCGCGGTCGAGATGCTCTCGTGGAAGGTCGGTCTCGTGCTGCTGGTCCTCGGCGGCATGCACTTCTTCAACATGTATGTCTTCAGCCGCATGCGCCGCCGCACGACGATCCGCGACGCCGCTCCTCCGGTCCTCCCCGATACCATGCTCTCCGGCGACGGGCAGTCGGTGTCATGCGCCGTCTGACCGTCCTCCACGACACGCGCTGTGAGCTCTGTCGCGAGGCGACCGCCTGGCTCCGGCAGCAGCAGCAACTCGTCCCGCTGGAGTTCGTGGCAGCGGGGTCGGACGAACTTCGTCGCCGCTATCCGGGGATCGATGCCGACGAGACGCTGCGTCAGCTGACGGTGGTCGGCGACGACCGGGCGGTCTACCGTGGCACGAAGGCCTGGGTCATGTGTCTCTGGGCCCTGGCCGACTATCGCGAGTGGGCCATCAAACTCTCCACTCCGCAGCTTCTGCCCGTCGCTGAGCGCACGTTCCGATGGCTCTCCAAGCGGCGGCGTCGGATGGGCGCATTTGCCCGCTTCGCCCGCAGGACCAGAATGAGGATCACACCAGCGTGACACCCCGAGCGCAACCAACCACGGGCAAGGGCGCCGAGACGCGTGCGCGCATTCTCGAGACATCGCTTCGGCTCTTTCTGGAGCGCGGCTACGAGGGCACCACGATGCGCCTCATCGCGAAAGACGCCGGCGTCTCGGTGGGCAACGCGTACTACTACTTCAAGTCGAAAGAGACGCTGATCCAGGCTTTCTACCGGCGCACACACGAAGAGCATCTCGTCGCGTGCGTCGCGGTTCTCGAGCGCGAGAAGGGCTTCGAGGATCGGTTGCTCGGCGTCATGCACGCCAAGCTGACCACCATCGAGCCCTATCACCGCTTCTCCGGCATCCTCTTCAAGACGGCTGCCGACCCGGAGAGTCCGCTCAATCCGTTCAGCGAGGCATCGCTCCCGACGCGCCGCGAGTCCACCACCCTCTTCGCGCAGGTGATCGAGGGGACGAAGCTGCGCGTGACGAAGGACCTGTGGGCCGAGTTGCCGAATCTTCTGTGGATCTACCATATGGGCGTTGTGCTCTTCTGGATCCACGACCGCTCCGAGGGACGGCGGCGTACGACCATGCTGGTCGAGCGCACTGTCCCTCTCATCGCGCAGGTCGTGCGCCTCGGCAGCCTCCCGCTGCTGCGCTCGATGACTCGACGCGCCACCGCCTTCCTCGCCGAGTTGCGCGAGGAAGCCGGACTTCCGGAGGCCGGCGATGGCACGCAAGAAGCACCGCTTGAAGACGCATGAGACCGGTGTCGGCGCGGCGGTTGTGCGCCGTCCGGCGGGAGCGAACCCGGCGGACCGGACGCGTGGCCCCGCACGGTCGCGCGCGGGAATACCTCCGGCCCTGCGCGCGCTGTTGGTCGGCGCCGTGACTCTTCTCTCCGCCGTTCTTCTCGTCGTGCTCTTCGAGGAGTCCGAGGCCGCCGTCGTGGCACGCAGCAGCAGCGCGTCTGGCGAACCGAGCGCCGCAACGGTTCACCGGGCGCTGCGCCTGGACGGTCGCAGTGCGTTGAGCTATCCCGGCCGAGACCAATACGTCAACCGCTCGGGAGCGTTCACGGCGGAGTGCTGGGTCCGCGGTGGGAGGCCCACAGGTGAGCAGACCGTGCTCGGCAATCGGCACTACGGCGGGTTCGGGCTCACGTGGTCGATCGCGTCGAAGAGGCTTGATCGCCTGACCGGCTGGCTCAACATGTCGGACGTCCCGGGTACCGGTCACGCGGGGTACTTGCTGCTGCGTCCGCCGCACTCCTGGAAGACCACGACGTGGACGCATGTTGCGCTCGTCCACGACAAGGGCGTTGCCCGCCTCTTTCTGAACGGCACCCTCCGCGCCGAGGGCATCTCTGGTGGTCGCATCCGGCTGAGTGGCATGCCACTTCTTGTTGGTGCCGACCCAACCGGGACGGGAGACCCCGAGCAGTTCTTCACGGGCGAGATCGACGACGTGCGGATCAGCAGTGTCGCTCGCTATCGCGAGGACTTCTCGCCACCCGTTCGACACGTCAGCGACGAGCACACGGCGCTCCTCCTCGACTTCGAGAGCGCCGACGAGCCGTTCCGCGACCTCTCCCCGGCCGGTCGCAAGACCACCGTTATCGGGACTCCGCGCGCAGTGACGACGACGCGCTGACGACCGCGCTCCGCTACAATCCGGCGCGCTCGTGCGTCTGTCATCGCGTGAGCGTGACGCGCGTCGGTAGTGGCGACGACGCTGGCCGCCACGAGACTCGCCACGACAGGTGCGGCGAGACGCGCGGCGAAGACCCTACATCGGAAGGAACTGAGCCTTGATCCCGTTGTCACGTGTCGGAAGCACTCTCGTGGTCCTCGGTCTCGCCGCCGGATTGGTCGCGCTCTCGCCTTGGAATGGCGGCGGGGCCGATGTAGCCCGCGCGGCCGACGACCGCCTGTGGCTGGACGATGCCTTCCCGGGGCTCAAATTCGCTCGGCCGCTCTACGCGACCCAGGCCCCCGACGGCTCGGAACTGATGTACGTCGTTGAACAGCGCGGGCGCATCCACGCCGTGCAACATCCCGCACCCGCGTCTCCGGCGGTCGCGGCGCGCACGACGTTCCTCGATCTCTCCGGCCGGGTCAGCCGGATGGGCAACGAGCGCGGGCTCCTTGGGTTGGCGTTCCACCCGCACTACGCCGAGAACGGACGTTTCTTCGTCCACTATTCCCGACGTCGTGACGGCGCGACGGTGCTCTCCGAGTTCGGTCTCCTGAAGGGGAACTCGAAGACCGGTGATCCGGACTCCGAGCGCATCCTGCTGACACGCGCGCAACCCGCGGCGAATCATAACGGTGGCATGCTCACTTTCGGCCCCGACGGCATGCTTTACCTCGGTCTCGGCGATGGCGGCGCTGCCGGTGATCCGTGGGAGACGGGGCAGGATCTGAGTTCGTGGCTCGGGAGCATCCTGCGCATCGACGTCGATCGCAGAGGCGTGAAGGGTGGCGACGCAGACCGCGAGTACGCCATTCCCGCCGACAACCCGTTCCTCGACGTGGAGGGCGCGTTGCCGGAAATCTGGGCCTACGGCCTTCGCAATCCATGGCGCTTCAGCTTCGATCGCACTACTGGCGATCTCTGGTGCGGTGACGTCGGCCAGGTGCGCTGGGAGGAAGTCGACATCGTCACGCGCGGCGCCAACATGGGCTGGGATCGGCGAGAGGGCTTCGAAGGCTTCGAGCCGGAAGACGACCCGCCGCGCGTTCCGTTCACCGATCCGATCGTCGTCCACCGCCACATCCAGAATGGCGGCGATGCGGCGTCGATCACCGGCGGCTACGTCTATCGCGGCAGTGCAATCCCTTGGCTGGTGGGCACGTACGTCTACGGCGACTTCGCGGGCGGCTGGATCAACGGCATCACGCGCGAGGGCGCGCTTTCTTCCCCGGCAGCGAAGACCGGCGGTGCGAAGACGACGCGCTTTCTGTCGCCACGCGAGTCGATCGCAAGCTTCGCGGAGGATCGCGCGGGAGAGCTCTACATCTGTTCGTTCTCGGCGGGTGGTCGCGTGCTGCGGATCCGCGGCCGCAATGAGGAACCCACGGACAAAGAGCCCGACGAGTAGCGACCGACGCTCCATGCACCCACGCTCAATTCGCGGAGAGTCTCCGGCCGGGCGCCTTCACAGGGCCGTGCCATGGAGGATTGCCAGAGGGGCGCGTACACTCTTCGCATGAAGCTCCTCATGCTTGGCGGCACGCTCTTTCTCGGGCGCCACGTCGTGGACAACGCGCTTGCGCGCGGCCATGACGTCACGCTCTTCCATCGCGGGAAGACCGGCGCCGATCTCTTCCCCGGCATCGAGCGCGTCCTCGGCGACCGCGATGGTGGCCTCGCTCCTCTCGCCGGGCGCTCCTTCGACGCCGTCATCGACACGTGCGGCTACGTCCCGCGCATCGTCCGTCAGTCGGCGGAAGCTCTCGCTCCGACCTGCGCGCACTACGTGTTCGTCTCGTCGTGCTCGGTCTACTCCGCGCCGGCGCCGATCGGCTCCGACGAGTCGGCGCCGGTCTCCCGCGAACTCGTCGACCCCACGACCGAGAAGGTTGACGGCGACACATACGGACCGCTCAAGACGCTCTGCGAGGACGCGGTCAACCAGCACTTCCCCGATCGTTCCACACTGGTCCGCGCAGGCCTCATCGTCGGGCCTCACGATCCCACGGATCGATTCACGTACTGGCCCCGCCGGATCGCCGAACGCGGCGACGTTCTTTGTCCGCCCGATCTCGATCAGCAGGTGCAGCTCATCGACGTGCGTGACCTCGCCGCGTGGATGGTCACGTGCGCCGAAGAACGGCATGTGGGCGCGTTCAACACCCTCGGTCCGGCCGACGATCTCACGCTGGGGGAGATGCTCGCGCGCATCGCCGATGCTGTCTGCGACGACGGCGCCCTCACGTTCCGGAGCGCACCCGCAGCGCTCCTCGAACAGCATGAGGTCGCCCCCTGGATGGGCCTCCCGCTCTGGGTGACCGACGACCTCCGCGGCATGCTCAGCCACGATCTGTCGAAGGCGCTCGGCGCTGGCCTGACGTTCCGGCCGCTCGAGGAGACGGCCCGCGACACCCTTGCGTGGTGGCGGACCCAGGACCGCTCACCGCGCGCCGGAATCTCCACGGAAACCGAACGCGCGGTGCTCGCCGAGTTGGACGCGGGCGGCACGTAGATCCGAACGCGATCGGGCTCTGTGGCTACATCCCGCCGCGCACGAGCTCGAAGCCGACGGTCATGCCCGGGGTCAGGTCCGCGTACATCGTCCACTCCGTCTTCAACGTCTCTTCGTCGATCGTGAACACGCCGAGATGCATGTGCGGGTCCGCGTGGCTACTGGTATTCCCGGCGCGCTGGCACTCGAAGCGGATCACGTCCGCCACGCCACTCTCGGCTGCGACCATGTAGGGCTGATTGCCCATTGCGCAGTAGTGCGTCATCACAAGCCGTCCGCTGTCGATCGTGTACACCGACACCATCTCGCTCGGCTGTCCCGGGAAGACCGTCTCGACGAGCGCAGAACCGTTGGCCGTCACCTCGTACTCGAGCTGCGTGCCGCCGTCGCCCTCGGCCTGAACCCAGGCGCCCTCGAGAGTCTTCAATTTCTCGAAACGCTGCGCCGCCAGACTCGCCGCCGCGGCACTCGGGGCTTCCATATACGAGACGTCGACGACTTCGACGGTCTCCTCGAATTCCTCGATCAGCACCTCCGGCTGGCCGGCCACCTCGTCTTCTGCGTGATGATTGGTCTCCGAGTGATGACCGGCGCAACCGGTGAGTCCCGCCGTGGCAACCAATGCCATCGCAGCCAAACTCGTAGCCGTCAACTTCGTCGCATTCAGCGTGATCAAAGCGAATCGCATGCGTCCTCCATTCCTGGTCCGTTCAAGAGTGTACCGCGCCCCGCGCGACGTGGCCCGCTCGCCACTAACTCGCACCCGGCTCCCCCCCCCGGTCCGCCTCATCCTGCGCCGCGCCGTCACCCGACTTCTTCGGTGTGATCGAACTCCTAGACGGCGCGAGGAGGCGCGGTCGCCATCCCGGAACCTCGCTCGCCCCGCGGCAGCGCGCCAGAAACGCTGCCGAGAGCCCTGCGCCGGTGCGTAGCCTCCGGTTCGTCTTGGCCGTGGATGACGTCGCCACACCGGCTGCGCGTCTGATCCGGCGGCTCTGTCGCGGGGATGGCTCAACCGATGACGACCGTCAATCGCGTCCCACCGCCGCGGAAGCCGGGGACCAAGTATTCGCGCCGCCGAGTCGGCCTCGTACTCGGTGCGGCGGTGCTCTCGCTCTACGTCGGCAGCTACGTCTATGCTCGCACCAGGGCATGTCCACCGATGATCCTGTCGCTCGGGATATCCGGGGGCCGCGAGGACGGACCGAGGACGTTCTACGTGATCGATCTCAACCAAATCACATGGCAGTACACGTCGTGGCGCACAGCACTCTTCCGGCCGTGTATCTTCGTGGAAGAGAGGGTGAGGGAGTGGGACGCGGGTAGTCCGTTCCGGTGGAGATGGGGCTTCCCGTGACCAATGCCGTTCAGCGTCGGAGATGGCGCTGCCGTGCAGTGGGCAGCAGAGATAATGCGGTGCCTGGCTGTTGATGTCACCGCGCGGCAGGCGCAGCTCGCGGTGGCAGTCCCTCGTAACGCAGCTGGCACGCGAACGCGATCCATCCCGAGCCTGCAATCTGAGCGACACGCGGAGCCCTTAGCCGAGCCACTGCGCGCGCACTTCGCTTCCCTCACCGCACGGTGAGTTCCAGGAGCGCTGCCGCCGTTGCCCTGGCGACGCGGTGGAGGAACTCGTAGTCGATGGTCTCCGCCGTGTCGTCGTGGGTGTGGTAGGTGTCGGAGCGGAACTCGCCGGTGTCGGTCAGGAAGATGGCCGGGATGTCGGCGTCCCAGTAGGGCGCGTGGTCGCTGCGGCGCGCGTCGGCGAAGTAGCCACCCAGGCGGTTGACGCTGTAGTAGTTCAGTTTGGGGACGTATGCGTCGGCGGCGGCTTCGAAGACGTTGCCGAGCCAGCCGCTCGCGTTGGTTCCGATCACCGTGATGAAGTCACCTGTCGTCGGAATCCACGCGATGAGTGGGATGCGCAGCGGCGCGTCCTGCGAGTCGGGCGCGTCCGTTGCGTGACCGATCGAGTCCAGATTGATGAGCGCCTCGAGGACCGGCGCGTCGGCGCGCGTGATGTTCTCGACGTGGACGCGGCCACCGAGGAGTCCGGCCTCTTCTGCCGCGAAGAAGCAGAAGCGGATCGTCTTGCGCGGCGTTGCATCGGCGAGGACGCGGGCCAGTTCGAGCACGACGGCGACACCGCTCGAATTGTCAGATGCGCCACTGCTGCCCGGAACGGTGTCGTAGTGCGCGCTGACTTCGATGATGCGCTCCGGATGCTCTGTCCCGCGGACTTGCGCGAAGAGGTTCGGCGCGATGTGTGGCGCAGCAGTCCTGCCGCCGCCGCTGAGGGAGTAGCCCTCGACATCCCAACCGTCAGCGCGCAAGCGGCGGCTCGCCGCAGCGCGGACACGCGGGCCGTAGGATGCGAAGCTCGCTGGCAGTTCGATCTCTGTCGTCTCCGCGCCGGGGCCCGCGTCCGCGCGGCGAACCTGCGCCGTGAAGCGCCCGGTCTGCGCGCTGCGTGTCACCTCCTCTTCGGTGACGACGTAGCCCCACTCCTCGAGTTGTTCTCGTATCCAGGTTGTCGTTCGAAGCGTCGCCGCGGAGTCCTCGATAGGGCGCGGGCCGATCTCGTCCAGCGCGCGCACGGAGTGCTCCAGCCGCGTCCGCTCGATGCGCTCGACACGCGCGACGAATTCCGGCGCCTGCGTGACGGATGTGCATCCGGCAAGGATCGCCGCAGGCAGAAGCAAGAGCAGCCTGATGTTCGGCATGGAGTTCTCCGCGTGACGCGAGGATGGCGGGACGACGTCCGCCAGAGTCTACCGCTCGAGGGTGGGCCGCGATGCGCGGACTTCGCCGAACGCATGACGTGCGGAAGCGAGGTTGGTGCAGAATGTCGGTCCAGATCGTCGACGTGAGTCAGACGCCGTATGTGCACCGCAGTGAGGGACAGAGGATGAAGACCATCAGAACCGTATCGATCGTTCTTGGCCTGGCGATGGCCGTGGGGTGTGCCGACTGTGGGTCGCCGGAGATGGACCACGGTGAGAGCGCGGTTATCGCGGCGCAGACCGTTCAGGCGCACGAACTCGGTGCGATCAGGAACCTGCACGCGTTCGGTGGGATTCTCACCGCCGGGCAGCCCTCTGCCGAGGACTTCGAGGAGGCTCGGAAGGCCGGCGTCGCGACGGTGGTCAACATGCGCCACGAACGCGAGATGAAGGGCTTCGATGAAGGCGCCCTGATGGCCGACCTCGGTATCACCTACGTGGAGATGCCGTGGAATGGTCCCGACGAGTTGACGGACGAGATCTTCGATCGCAGCCGTGAGATCCTGAATACGGCGGCGCAGCCGTTGATGGTGCACTGCGGTTCCGCGAATCGAGTTGGAGCCGTGTGGATCCCGTGGCGTGTGCTCGACGGCGGAATCTCCTTCGAGGAAGCGCTCGCCGAGGCGAAGACGATCGGGTTGCGAACCCCCGCGTACGCGCCGAAGGCCCGCGACTACATCGAGCGGCACCGGTAGCTCGCGACGGCGCAGACTGTCACGTGCGGCAGAGAGTCGCTCGGTCAGCGTGTCGCGGCGAGTAGCGCGCTGAGCTTGCCCGCGCGTACGTCGTCGAGGTCGAGCGGCGCAGAGCACGCGTTCGCAGTGCAAACGTAGAGCGCTGGTTGGTCGACGTCGGGATAGAGACCGCCGGGGGCGAGCACCTCGACGATCCGGTTCGGATGCCACGCGCGCAGCGCTTCCGCGTGCAGCGCGCCCCGGCCTTCGTCTGTGGCGCGGCCCACCACGGCGATGTGAACCGGCGGCGATCCCAACTCGCGGATGGCGAGCGCGAAGTCGCTGACGCGGCGGCCCTGCCTGCGAATGAGGGGGCGCTCACCGATCGCGCGGAGGATGCGTTCGGCGCGCTGCCGCCACGCGACGTCCTGCGTGAAGGCGTGGAGCTGGAGATACCAGCGCGCGGCGCGCGCGTTCTCGCGGAAGGGATGGCGTCGCTCGGCGAAGGCGCCGACAGCTCCTTCGATCTCCGTGTGCGCGAAGAGCGCGCCGGTGCCAGCGTCCGCGAAGCGCTCCTCGACAGTGCTCGCGAGGTCGATGGCGCGCCGCCTCCATATCGACTCGCCGGTTGATTCGTAGAGTGCGAGGAAGGCTCGCCCGAGAGCGACCTGATCTGCGAGATGCAGGATGCCGGATCGGTCGTCCTCCGCATGGCGGAACCCGTCTCGGCTCCCCGTCTGCCCGGGATGCAGCGCGTGCCGCGCGATCACCTGATCGGCGGAGCTGAGTGCACGCGCGAGCGTCGTCTCGTCGCCGGTCGCCTGATGCAGACGTGCGAGGGCCGTGATGATCCACCCGTTGCGATCGGCATACGCATGACGGTCGATCCACGGCACGCCCAGCGCACGGCGTTCGGCGTCCGGGAGCGGGAAGTAGTCGTTCCCGTCGATCCAGGGCGTGTCCGCGTCGTGGGCCCCGACGTCTGCGTCCTGGCTCGTCAGGAAGCGTCCATCATCGCCCGTCAGGAACGCGGCGATGTAGCGCTCGATCGCGCGCGCGCCACGCAGCCAGCGTTCGTCGCTCGTCGTGCGATATGCTCGCACGAAGCCGTCGATGCCCTCGGCCTGGACGGCCGCGATCTTCTCGAAGTGCGGATGCTTCCAGTCGCCGCGTTCGGAGTACTGGTAGAGGCCGCCCCAGACCGGGTCGACGATCTGCTCCCAACCCGCGAGCGTCGTGAGCATGGCCGCCCGGCCGCTCTCTGTTCCGTCCAGATGATCGCGCAGAACGACGAATTCCACCGCCGCGCCGAGCGGGTATTTCTGCCGCCCCCAGCCACCTGCCGCGGCGTCGTAGAAGCCGTCAAGCCGCTCTTCCGCCAGCGCACCTGCATCCACCAGGTCGCGCGCCGCGATTGGTCGCGGAGGTGGGGCCGCGCGGCGCGCGATCGGGCGTCCGGCATCGAGATCGGAGACGACCCCGCGCAGCAGCTCCAGGAAGGTGTCTGCTTCCTGGTACCCCCGACGTTCGAGAATCGGTCGCGCGTCGGGCGTGAGAACCGCTGTGGCGGGCCAGCCGAAGTTCTGGTAGCGCTCGGCGATGTCGGGGCGCGCGTCGGAGTCCACACGCACGGTCACGAAGCGCTCGGCGAGAAGCTGCGCGACACGTGAATCACCGTACGTCTGGTCGTCCATGACATGACACCAGTGACACCACTCCGCGACCACGTTGACCAGGATCGGGCGACGCTCGTCCGCTGCGCGGCGGAAGGCCGCGGCGCCCCACGGCTCCCAATCGAATGTGCGCTCCGCCGGTGGAGAGGCGCAAGCGGTAAGCGCGAGCAGGAGGACGATCGCGGCGCGTCTCATCGAGGACTCCGACAGCATTCAGACGTGGGCCGCTCCGCCATGGAACGCCGCAAGACTGAAACACGCGGCGGGCAGCGATGCGTCCACTGAAACGTGAAGACGCGTCGGGGCTCAGTCCGTTGTGGCGGCGGACCACATCGTCACGCCGGGCGACGCGGTGGCCGCCGCGCCGGGCGCCACAACGTCCGGCCAGCGAGGGTCGTTGCGGAAGAGCTTGTGCGGGAGCGGCTGCCGAAAGAGTGGGAGCCAACCGTGCACGATGCGCAGGAGCGAGTAGCCGACCGTCAGGCCCGAGAGGACGAAGAAGATCGGGAAGGCATCCATCCACTCCGGCGCCGCCATGCCGAGGTAGCGCGTGATACCGACCCCGAGACCGTTCAGCAGTAGACATCCGACCAGCACGATCAGGCCGGCGTTCAGCCTGCGGATGTGACGACGGATGGCCGGTCCGTCGATGACGCTCTCGATGACCTCGCGCTTCGGGAAGACCTGCGTCAAGAGCCACGCGAACGCACCGAGCAGGATGTACGTGTCGATCGCGAGCTCCGACCCCATGCCATGCGCCATCACGACGTGCGTGCCGTGGATGACGGCGTTCAGCGGTGGGATCGAGATCAGGAGTGCCAGCGGTAGAAGGCAGCAATTCCAGTTCTTGGAGAGTGCGAAGAAACGGGTCGAGGTGACAAAGTGGATCGAGGTGGCAGAGCGCGAGTGGATCGAGTGCTTCGTGCGGATCTTGCGGACCAGGTCGGCGAGCAGGCCCCAGAGGATGATCACCTCGGCCATGCTCACCACGAATGCGATCCACTTGGCCGCCGAGTCCTGCGGCAGGTGATACGTGTGGTGAACGTAATTCGTCAGCGAGTTGAGGAGTCCGAGCCCGAGGAGTGCGAACGCCGGCTTCGACTGCCCCGCGCGTCGGTCGCGCGTCACGCGCTCTCCGATGTAGAGCAGCGTGCCGTAGACCATCTGGTTGAACGACGCGACGAGCGCGCCGCAGGACTTCCACTGAACCTGTAGATCGGCGACGGGGTACTCGGCGACCGACGGCAGCAGGTAGGCGTGACCTTCGATGAACGTGTAGACGAAGTAGAGCGCACCCGCCGTCCACATGTAGACGTAGACCGGTCGCGCCCAGAAGCCCGGGAGCACGCGGCGCAAGAACGTCCACAGGAAGCAGAGCCACCCGCTCAGGATCAGCACCGAGACGATCGGGTGGAAGCCGAGATACTCGCGCCCGGAGCCGAAACCGAGTGCCAGACTGACGAGCGCTCCGATCCCCGCGAGCCCCCAGACGATCATGTGGACGCGGAAGCGCAGGCGCTCGGCGCGTGTCGGCTCCCCGAAGGTGTGCGCGAGGAACGCGTACATGCCCGCGACGCAGCCGAGGTAGAGCCACGCCGACGCGAACGTCGTGTGGAGCGGCCGCAACTGAACCAGGCTCAGGTTCAGATCGGCCATGACGGGTCCGATGACCGGGATGTAGGAGAGCGCGCCGAGTGCGCCGACCAGGATCGCGATGACCATGCACGCGAGTGCGCACGCCATCGTCGTCAGAATCATGCGCTCACCGGTCGTGAAGACGCTGCGTCTCGCCGTTCGGGCAGATGCTCTTGGGGCCGAGGTCGATGGGAGGCGCGTCATTCGGCGTACTCGAACCAGGGCAACCCCGTGGCCTGGCCCGCCTTCGACGAAGACTCGGTGAAGGCCGCGTGGATCGTGCTCTCGTGCGTCCCGAGCCACTCGAGGAACGCGACGAGTGCCTGTGACTCGTCCGCGGTGAACGTGAACGCAGGCATGCCCTTCGGCAGAATACCGGTGGTCACGATCCCCCTCACCCCGCCCGGGCCGAGTTTGGCAATCAGGGTCGTGAGGTCGGTGCCCTTCTTCTCGGCAACGGGGTTGGGCAGGTGGCAGCCGATGCACTTCTGCTCGAGCAGGATGTCCCTGCCGCGAAGTTGCTCCGGAGTGAGCGGCACGTCCGCCGCCACAGCACTCTCGATGGCGCTCAGCAACACCTCCTCGGCGTCGAAGCTGACCCGCGGCGGCAACTGACCAATCCCCGTCTCGTCCACCTCGGCCAGAAAGCGCGCGATGGCGGCCCGCGCATCGTCGGCAAGCTCGAAGGCCGGCATGGTGCCAGCGCCCTCGGTGAGGATCGCGTCCATGCGGGCCTGCGTGAGGTGCCCGGTTGCGTTGGTGAGATCCGGACCCAAGAAGCCTCCGAAGCCGTAGATCTGATGGCAGCTCTGACAGTTGTTCGCGAGCCAGATCGAGCGCCCGCGGGCGGCCTCGGCCGAGAGCGGCTTCGCGCGACCCGTGGGGTCCGCATAGACCAACCACGTCTGGAAGCAGAATGCTGCAATCAGGCAAACGATCAGCAGTTGGCGGGCTCGAAGACTCATGGAGGGCGACAGCGGGAGGCGCAATCTACCGGGCGCCGGTCGGAGGAGGCCACCCGATGACGAGAGGGACATGAATGCGACGCTCCCGCGTGTGACTTTGGTCTCTCTCAAGCGATACGGAGCCAGGACAACTTCGGCAGAGTTCGGGGAGAGCCGCCGGGCTTGCGTTACCCACACTCCGAACGCCGCCGAAGTTGTCCTGGCTCCGTATCGTGGCTCCGTATCGCTGCTCAGATCACCGGCGCGCGATCGAGGCGGACCGTCTCGTGCGCGTCGGCTGCTTCGAGCCTCTTCACCAGGTGATCGACGCAGTTGCGTTGCGCGAATGCGGTCTCCGACGGTAGGAGCGGGACGACCTGCAAGAGTTCCACCGCGGCCATGTCCTCGCGGATGTACGGGCCGACGGCCATGTCGTCGTTCCAGAGCGCGTCGGCCATGAGCGCGCCATTGAAGGGGCAACCCTCGTACTCGCCTTCGGGGAACGTGACGACGTGCCCCCGCTCCAGGAACGAGTTGCGCTCATGCGGGAGCCGCGCCAACGCGCGTAGCCATAGCACGGGCCAGCGCTTCTCCGGGCGGCTGATCGTCTTCAACAGACTTTCGCCCTCGCACCACGCGTCCGGGAACCGCATCGTCAACTCCGCGTGCAGCGGGAGTCCCTGGCGGCGGCCCTCGGGATTGTTCATGGGGCGTTGGCTCATGCCCGCCGTATGCAGATCGACGAAGGGGTAGTCCTTCTCCGGCACCGCCCCGCGCAGGTGGACCTCGACGTAGATGAGCCACGATCGCGTTTCGTGAACGACACCTTCGAGCGGACCGAAGAGGCTGCCGAGGCGCTCCTCGGCGGCCTTCGACACCATCAGGTTACGACGCGCGCTCGGCCACGGGCCTTCGTGGGGGAAGCTCGCGCGGTCGGCAGCCCTGCCGACAGGATCGGGCGTGGGGACGCAGCACTCGCAAGGCAGGTTCGTCGTGTGCGCCGCCTGATCGGATTGCGCCGCCGCGATCGTCTTCTTCGTGGACATCAAAACACCTCTCTTTCCACAAGAGAGGTCGCGTGGGAAGGGCGAAGGTTACATCGGCGTTCTCAGAATTCCTCCGCTGGGCTCGAACTCCCCACGCGTTCAGCGCGACCTGGGTCTCTTCGCTGCTACGCTCTCGCTCCCATGTGGTGGAGGGATCACGAACTGCCCGAGGACGACAAGCACGTCCGCCATCTTCCGGCGCCGGAGATGCTGCGGCGGGTACTGCCGTTGTTCCGCCCGCATGTCGGCGCGCTCGCCGCCGGGCTCGCGTTGCTTGTCGTGTCGGTCGGTGCCGAACTCGCGGGGCCGCTCGTCCTGCGGCGCCTCATCGACGACGACATCGCCGCCGGTTCACGCAACGGCATCCTTCGCGATGCGCTGACCTACGCCGCGCTCTTCGTTGTCGGCACGATCGCGAACTACGTGCAGGTCGTCGTGCTGACCAAGATGGGACTCGCGATCGTCACGCGCCTGAAGGAGACGCTCTTCCATCATCTGATGGGGCTGTCGCTGGCGTACTTCGACAAGAACTCGCCCGGCAAGTTGATGGCGCGCGTCGAGTCGGATGCCGAGCGCCTGCAGGCGCTCTTCTCCGAGGTCGCCATCGCCGTCCTGCGTACCGCCGCACTGCTGATCGGCGCGCTGGCGGTCATGTTCGTGTCGAGCTGGCAGGTGACACTCGGCATCCTCTGCTTCGCGGCGCCGGTTGCCGCAGGGACAATCTACTACTTCAGCTGGATGCGCGGTCTCTACCGGCGTCTGCGCGAGATGGTCGCGCGGATCTCCGGCTTCGTGTCCGAGTACGTTCTCGGCGTGCCGATCGTGCAGGTCTTCGGTTACGAGGAGCAGGCGCAGCAGCGACTCGCCAAATTGAACGACGACAAGCTCCGGACCGAGCGTGTGACCTCGCTCTTCGAGTACGGTTTCTGGGGCGTGCTGACGGCGGTCGAGGTCGTGGCCGTGATCCTCCTCCTCTATCTCGGATCGGGGCGGATCTTCGGTGTCACGATGACGGTCGGCACGCTCATTCTCTTCGTCGAGTACACGCGTCGGATCTTCTGGCCGCTGGCGATGTTCAGTGAGCAGATCGGTTTCATTCAGCGCGCGTTCGCGTCCGCCGATCGCGTGTTCTCGGTGCTCGACACCACGACGTTGACCCCGGACCGCGATGACGCGATCGCGAGCATTCCGGACGACTGGCACGAGGTCGCTTTCGAGGATGTCTCGTTCGAGTACGAGAGCGGGACGAAGGTTCTCGACGGCGTCTCGTTTCGCATTCGGCGCGGCGAGCGCGTTGCGTTGGTCGGGCTCTCTGGTGGTGGCAAGACGACCATCACCAATCTTCTGCTGCGCTTCTACGAGCCGACCGTGGGGCGCGTCGCTCTCGACGGCGTGGACCTCCGTGCGTACGAGCAGAAGCGGTGGCGCGCCCGGATCGGCCTCGTGCAGCAGGATATCCACCTCTTCCCGGGAACGGTCGCCGACAACCTGCGGGCTCTCGTCGACGGAGTCGAGCGAGATGAACTCGAGCGCGCGGCCTCGACGGTTGGCGCCGACGCCGTGATTGCGCGCCTGCCGAAGGGCTACGACGAACCGCTGAGCGAGGGCGGCGCGAACCTCTCGATGGGCGAGCGGCAGTTGCTCAGTTTCGCGCGCGCGTTGGTCGGCGATCCCGACCTGCTCGTGCTGGACGAGGCGACCTCATCGGTCGACCCCGGCACCGAACGGCGGTTGCAGGAGTCGATGGACCGCATGCTTGCGGGCCGCACCGCGCTCGTCATCGCCCATCGCCTGGCGACAGTCGTTGCGGCCGACCGGATTCTCGTCGTACATGCCGGGAAGCTGGTCGAGGAGGGCTCCCACGACGAGCTCTACGCGCAGCATGGCGTGTATCGGGATCTCTTCGACCTCCAGTTCAAGAGTGCGGGGGCGGCATGAGCGGTTCGCCCACCATGACGACCCGCCAGCATCTTGAGTGGCTTGCCGCGTACTGGCGTCCGCACAAGGTCTTTGCGCTCGTGCTCGTGTTCTGGACGCTGATGTCGAGCGCCGTCGCGGTCGCGTTCCCGCTCGTGTGGATGCTCGTTATCGACGGGCTCCACGCGCTGCCACCGGGCGAGAGCCTCGCGGACGACGATCTGGGGCGTTACGCAGCCATTCTGGCTGTCATTGCGGTGGGGCGTGTCGTCGTCGGTCTCTATCCAGCGTTCCGCGCGTGGATGAATCTCAACATCGAGAAGGCTGTCCGCGAACGAGTCTTCGCGTCGATTCTCGCAAAGGACCACACGTTCTTCGGCCGGTTCCGCACCGGCGATCTCGTGACACGGCTGACCGACGACATCACGGAGTATCCGCGCGTCGCCTGGTTCGGATGCTCGGGCGTGTTCCGCTTCCTGGACTCGGCCTCGCGCGTCTTCTTCTGCGTCGGTGCGATGCTCCTCTACTGCAACGTGAAGCTCGCCCTGCTCGCGATGATCCCCGTGCCGCTCATGCTCTGGGTCTTCTACCTCGCCCGGAAGGAGCTGAGCGCGACGTATCGCCTTCAGCAAGCTGCCGTTTCCGCGACCAACGACACGCTGGAAGCCGCCCTCAGCGGAATCCGTATCGTGAAAGCGTTCAACGCTGACGAGGGGCAGGAGCGCCGGCTGGGGAAGATCCTCGGTGAGCGCATCGGCATCCAGTTGAAACTCGCGAAGTTGGTGGCGCTCGTGCACCAGAGCGACAACATCGCGAGTCGACTGGGCCAGGTCGTCGTGCTCTCGGTCGGTGGTCTCATGGTGATCGATGGGGAGCTGTCACTCGGGACACTCTTCGCGCTGCACCTCTACCTCGACATGCTCATCCATCCGATGATGGACCTCCCGAATCTCTTCGTAGCGGCGAAGCAGGCGTTCGTGTCGATTGAGCGCGAAGTGGAGGTGCTGCGCGCGCCCGCGGCCGAACGCACGCATGCGCCGGGGCGGAGCGCGGCGCCCATCGAGCGCGTCTCCTTCTCGGACGCCACGTTCGGCTATCGCAAGGACCTTCCGCCTGCACTCTCCAGTGTCTCGTTCTCGGTGGCGCGTGGTAGTCGTGTCGCCGTTGTCGGGGCGGTTGCGAGCGGGAAGTCCACGTTGCTACGCGTGCTGGCGGGCCTGCTCCCGTTGGACGAGGGCGTCTGTTCCTACGGCGAGACTCCGCTCGGCGCATGGGATTGGCCGACACTGCGCGCGCGGATCGGGTACGTACCGCAGGAGTCCCTCCTATTCAGCGAGACGATCGAGGACAACGTCGCATTTGGACGCGCCGTCGACGTGGCGTTCGTTCAGGAGTGTCTTGCGACGGCCCAGATGGGGGACGATCTCGCGCGACTCTCGGGTGGCACCGCGACGAAGCTCGGACGCGGCGGCACTCTGGTTTCGGGCGGTCAGAAGCAGCGCGTGGCGATTGCACGCGCGCTGGCCGGTCGCCCGGAAGTCCTGCTGCTCGATGATTGCACGTCGGCGCTCGATGCGCGCAACGAGGATCGGCTGTGGGACGGCATCGCGGAGATGTGTCCTGGGGTGACGACGTTCGTCGTCTCGCATCGCCTGACGACCATCCGCCGCGCCGACACGATTCTCGTCCTCGATGCCGGGCGCCTCGTGGACAGCGGCACGCACGCGGAGTTGTCGCGACGGTGTGCGCCGTACGGCGAGTTCCTGCTCGCCGAGGAGCGCAAAGAGCACCTGCGCGGCGACCCGTCTTCGTCGTGATCGCGGCCGGACGTGATCAGAGGGTGTCGGGCGCATCTGCGATCTCGGATGAGATCGCAATTGCGGTGAACCCCACGGTGCCCGCTGGAATGGGGATCCGTCCACCACAGAACGGACAACCGCCCGTCTCTTCGACGTGGCCGCAGCGTGGGCAGGTTCCGGTCTGTGCGAAGGCGTCGAAGGGCGCGCGGCATTGGCTGCACGGCCAGCACCGGCCAACCGGTGGTGGCTCGCGACACTCCGGGCAGACGACGTGTCCGTGTCGTGGAAGTTGCGCTGCAGCCGCGCGCGCCCGGGCGACGCGTAGCCCGCTCCACGACGAGAGAGCGCCGAACCCGGCGAGCGCCATCAACCAGAAATCACCAAAGTTGAACGCGAGCAAGAGACACCCGCCCGCTCCGAAGAGACCGATCGCGGTTGCGATCGTGAGGCTCTTATGCGGACCGATGAAAAACCAGAGAACGGCGCGCAGGATCTGGCCGCCATCCAGCGGGTAGATCGGAAGGACGTTGAACACGAGCACGATGGCGTTGATGAACGCGATCGAGACCGCGTAGTGTTCGAGATTCGAGTGCGGGGCCGCCGTGCGAACGGCGAAGGCAAAGCCAATTGTGACGGGCAGCAATGCGACGTTCACGAGTGGCCCGGCGGCGATGGCCCACAGTGTGGCTCCTGGGCGCTGCGGGGGGCGCACGTAGGCGACGCCGCCGAGTGGCCAGAGCATGATTCGCTCCGCCACTCCTCCGACGGATCGACACGCCAGCGCGTGTCCGAACTCGTGAAGGAGCACGATCAAGAAGAGGCTCGCGTACTCGAAGATGTTCCACAGCACGTTCGCGTACTCGTCGCTGCGGGACTGGATCAGGAGCACGCCGACGACGAGCCAGCTCCAGTGCACATACACGTCGATGTCGAAGAGACGGATGATCCGCGGCGCCCCGCGCATCTTCGTCACCGGTCGCTCTGGCGTGTCGCTCATCGTGCGCGTGATTGTTGCATCCCGCGGAGCGCAGACGTCAGAAGAGCCGAGATCACTCTGGGGTGACGAGCGCGTGCCAGGCTGTGAACGCGGTGCGAGTGGGATGACCGTCGCGCAGGCGTTCCCAGATCGTGATGGCAAGCCACCGCGCATTGTCGGCGTCGTCGTTGAGCGTCGCCTCGACGACGAAGCGCTCTCCATCGCGCGTCGCGACGACGCCGTCGTCGGCTGTTGAGTTCGCGCGCCACGAGATCGGCACGCCGTCGGCTGACCACGGGAAGCCCGCGTCGGCGCGCGCCGACAGCCGGAACGCGGCACCGGCTGCAGATCCCCCGTCCTCGGTCTCCGCGGCGTCCCAGGCAATGCGGACCACAAGCCCCGTCTCGGCCCGGGCGACGCTGACCTCGACCGCCAAGGGATCGTCGCCGTCGCCGCGCAACGGGTAGAGCGGAAGCCGGGCTCTCTCGCTTGCCGCTTCCTTCGCCGAGACGGGGATCGTCGCACCCACGGGCACGTCTGCCGGTGCGTCTGCCCGCAGAGCCAGAACGTGATCGGCCAGCGCCCAGAGGTTCTCGATCATGGCCGTCGTCTCCGGCATCGGCGTCCCGGGAATGCCGAGGTAGATGCGACGGATCAGATCCTCGGGCGAGTTCCCACCCTTCAACGGTTCGCGCGTCAGGTCGCGGGCGCGGATCGGGCGGCCGGCGTAGTCCTTCAGGTCGCGCTCGACGGCGTCTGCAGCCGTGCCATCCGCCCCGTGGCACTCCGTGCAATAGAATGCAAACGTGCGATCCGGAGGTGTGTCAGGCGGTCTGGCGGGGCGCTCCGGTACGTCGAAGATCGCACCCGGGATCTGTAGATCGGCCGCGATCTCGCGCGCCTCGTTCGCGCTGAGCTCGTCGTCCTCGGCGAGTAGGTCAGCGACCTTCGCCTCGAAGGCAAGTCGCCGTACGACGCGCGCTACCGTCGCAATGTCGTCGGACGTCAGATGCGCCGAAGCGGGCATCGCCGACCCCGGCATTCCGCGTGAGATGACGCGTTCCAGCGCGGCATCCGTCGGCAGTCCCGACTTGGTGTCGCGCAGCTTGAACACACCGCTGCCGAAATCCCGTGGGAGCGGGTCGAGTTCCATGGCGAGCGCACCGTCGCCGCGTCCCTCGTCGCCGTGACACGCCGCACACTGAAGGCGGTAGAGCGCGCGCTCTTCGGGAGTCACGTCGGTCGGAGGGGCTGCGGGCGGCTCTGGGGGCAGCGTGGGCGACGCCCGTCGCGGCGCGGCGACGTTCCTCGGCGACCGCGTCGCGCGCAGAGGTCGCGGGGCGAACTCTGCGGCGGTCATCTTCGTGGGCGCCAGCGCCGGATCGGCGGCGGCCTTCTCACCGCAGCCCGCCGCAAGGATCGACAGCGAGAACGCGAGAGCGAGGAAGGGTCGCCGGGTTGGATGGACTGTCATCATGAGACGCCCCGTCCCGCATGGACGCGACGTCCCTTCCAGGTCGGACTTACGTCTCTCCGCGCTTCAGCGAATAGCGCGCAATTCCGAGCAGCGCAGGCTTCAGCGTGACCATCGTCACACCGTCGCCTGCGCTAACCGCCGTCTGCGGGACTGCGGTAGAAGACGAGGCTGCCCGGTACCGCACGTAGACCCTTGCGCCCGCCGGCATCCAGATCGAGTTGCGCGTCCAGGGTCCGCAACAGTTCGAGTACGGCGACCGCGCTCTCCGTCACATGATCGACTTGCAGCATTCCGGTCTTCACGAGACCGTCAGGCTCCCAAGCGAGCAACTCATCGGGGAGCTCACTCACCCACGACTCGACGAGCGCGCGTGTCCGCTCTGCGTTGTCGGCGTCGATCCCGCCGCGGCGCGTGACCCACGCGTTCACCTTCAACGTCAGATCAGCTCGGTCCGTGAAGAGCAACGGGCCGGTCTTCCCCGCCCATGCCAGACTCTCGGAGAAGATGTCGAGTTGTGTACGGCCGCGAACGGACTCGGGGCGCACGGCTTCGTGCTGCGCTGTGCTCAGGAGTGCGTACATCTCCTGGAAGTAGTCGTGCTTGAGCCGGGATTCGTCCACCAGGCGTTCGACAACGTACGTGTCATCGTCGTAGGCGGCGACGCGCTTCGTCTCGCGGGCGGAGTAGTCCGCCGTCAGCTTGTCCAGTTTCGCCGTCTGCGCGGCGTCGAGCGGCATGTCGAGCGCGAGCAGAGTCGCTGCCAACGCATTTGACATGAAGCCGGGATGGCTGAATGCTCCGTTGACATCGCTGCCAGCGACGCCCTTCTGCGAGAGTTTCAGCGCCGTCGTGACAAGGGGACCATTGTAGCGCTGGATCGAACCGACCGTCTCCGCGGGCAACTCCGTCATCGGCCGGCCCTCGGCGAGATGCGCGGCGAGCTGCGAGATCAACGCAGGCATTTTCGACATGCTCTCCGCGACCACCTCCCAATCGAGGTCCGCAAGCGCGTCGCCCATCCCCTCGGGTTTGAATGCCGGGTACTTGCTGACCGCCACGCGCCAGCCCGTAGGCACCTCGACGTCTTCGACGTCCGGTTGCTCCGCCGCCGCCATCGCGACCTCCAGCTCATCGCGGGTCGTCTCGACCTCCGCCAACAACGCCTTCACGCGAAGCTCCGCCTGGCGCGTTCGTCGGCGCTCCCCTGCGAGCTCGGCATCGAGCTCCTCGATGCGCGTCCGCGACTGATCGAGGGTCGAGACCGTTTGCTCTCCCGCCTCTCGTAGCTCGGACATCGCCGACGCGTGCGTGCGCATGCTGATGAACGCCCCGACTGCCATGACGATCAATGCGCCGCCCGCCACCATCAACACTTGCTTGCCCATCTAGAATCTCCTGGCTTGCATCCTCGCGGCCAGAACTGGCGCGCGATCTCCCGGTCCGAATCAGAACCGGTGATCGAGCAGTTGGTTCGGCTTTCCGGCTGCGCCGTACGTACCGCCGCGCGCAGTCACGCACGGCTGCTGGCGTTCGCTTTGCCCGAGCGACCGTGAGTGACTCAGTCGCAGGGTTCAGGGGCCGCTACGTTGTTGATGTTACCGCTCCATTCTCCTACCACCGGCGACGAGAGAGACGTCTTGAACACGGCGCAGAGGTCGTAGCCCATGGGGACCTCATCCATGACGTTCATCAACGTATCGACGCCCTCGACGTAGGGCATCTCCGACGGCGAGTAGATGATCGTTCCCGAGCCGCCACCCTTGTTCTCGGTGTACACGGCGATGAGTGTGTTCAGCGCTCCACGACGCACCTCGTAGAGCGTCGGGCGCGTCATGTACATCACGTCGCCTGGGCCGGGAACCGGCGGAGTCGAGTCAGTGCTCGAATCCGAAGTCACACATCCGGAGAGCAGGCTCGTTGCGGCGAAGACCACGCAAACAAGCGTGAGTGCGCGCATCCAGTTTCGAAGCCGGGACATGGCTCCTCCTTCCCCAAAGCGGTGCGCCGCTGCGGCTGCACCGCACTTCGGACGCTACCGCCGGCGCCCCGTCGAATGCAAGTGTCAGGTCAGAGCGCCGTCACGCGCTCCAACGCCTCCGTGACCGAGATCGTGTCCAGCATCGTGTCGTGAGTCGTCTCCGGCGTGGCGTCTGCCGCGCTGCGCACGATCTCGGCCGCACGCCCGGCGAGCGGTCCCGCGTGGGGAGCGAGCAGCCCGGCGAACTGGACAGCCAGCTCCGGATGATCCGCCGCCGCGACCTCGTCGAGCAGACGCGCCAATTCGTCCGCATCGACCGCGTCGCCGCAGACCATCTCCATCGCGCGCGCCACCAGGTGCATCGGTCGCGCACCGATCGCGCCCCACAGCACCGCTGCGCGGGTGGCCAGGGCACGCGCATTGTCCAGACGGTCGGCGCGCCAAGCGAATGCACACTCCGTGGTGGCGATCATGGCCTCGAGTTGGGGCGATCCGATCTCGGCAGCGGCATCGACCAACTCGAGGTCCGGGCCCGTCCAATCCCCCCGCCGGTAGCGTGCGTCGCGCAGGAGCGACTCTGCGTAGCCCTCGTAGACCGGATGACGACATGCTTTAGCCAGTTGGACGACGCGTCGCGCCACGTCTTCGGTCTCTTCGAAACGGCATGCACTCAGGAGCACCGTGCCGACGTTCAGGAGGGCTGCCATGCGCACTGTCGCGCGTTCGCCGTCACAGTCCGCTTCGAGATGCAGCGCGACAGCCGCCTCTGGACCCTCGCGTCGCCCCACGAGCGTCGCGCTCCATGTCCGATGATTGTCCAGGGCGCGCTGGTTGGCGCTGGCCTGCGCCCACGCCCCGATCTCCTTCAGGACTTGCTTGTGAGTCGCGACATCGAGGTTCTCCGCAGCTGCCATTCGTTGACACTGACGCCAGAGCTCGAGGATCTCGTCGTCGAGCGGTCCGCAGTCGTCGAGGAGTTGCAGTGCACGACTGGACTCACCGCGTTGGCGTTCGAGAACGGCGAGCAGGAACTCACGCAACTGACAGAGGCCGCTCGACGATCGGGGCGCGCGATCCAACTCGTAGAGGGCTTCGTTCGTCGCGGAGGGCGTACCCTCGGACATGCAGGCATCGGTGTAGCCGCATAACAACTCGGCGTATGCAGCGCCGTCGTTCGCTTCACGCGCGACGTCGAGCCCCTGCTCGATCGTGGCGCAGGCTTCGCTGGTACGCCCGTCGCTGGCGAGCGCACTTCCGACCGAGAGAGCCGCGGTGATGACCTCGTCGGTCGCTCCAGCGGCGACGAGATGGCGGACCCGTTCGGGCGCGTTCTCCGGCACGGCACGGGCCAGTGCGAGATGCGCGCTGCGCCGCGTTTCATCGGGCCAGATCTGGGGGACATCCGGAAGCGCGAGTGGCTGCAATCGGCCGTCGTCGAGCCGCTGCACCAACCCCTCGGCGATGAGCAATTCGACCTCCGGCTCGAGCATCCAGGCCGGACGGTCCACGACGCGCGCGAGGAGTTCGTCCGTCGAGTACGGCCACGCGAGCGCGATCCAGGCGAGGAGCTCTCGCAATCCCTCGGACCTGAGAATACCCGTGCCCCAGCTGTCGGAACTCCGCGAGGCCCGCAATGGACGTCCGCCCTGCAAGCGGGCGAGAGACGCCCGATCGACGCGCACACGTCCGCCCTCCCGCTGCGCCAAGCCATGGAGGACCCACGCAGAGATCTCGGAGTGCACGCGCGATGGATCTCCTCCGGTGCGGCGCCACAATTCCTCGGCGGCGCCTTCCGGTAGGTGCAATAGACGGCTCGATCCGATGAACAGGGGCTCCAAGTCCTGCGCGCCGAGGTGACCGAGCCGGATGCACTCGTGAGTCGGCTCGGCGACGACGCGAAGGATGGCACCATGGTCGCGTGCGCGATCGAGGGCGCGCGCCGACCATTGGTCGATCTGATCCGGATCGTCGGCGAGTAACACCAAGCCGCTCGCGAGCGCATCGTGAAGGCGGCGATCCAGCGTCGCGAAAGCCTCGTCGCGCGAGAGTGCCGCGATGTCGTCGAGGTCGCCGAGAACGCCAGACAGGCTGGCGAACGGGCTGCGGCCGAGCGTCACCCAACTCACGCTGATGTCGTCATCGGCAAGTTCTTCCGCGACCTCCCGTAGGAGGCGCGTGCGACCTGAACTCTGCGCTCCGCAGATGTCGATCGACACACCCCGGCGCGCGGCCTGCAGGGCACGGTCGAGAGGCGCGCGCGATCCGAGCCAGATCAACGCGGCGTCGCTCTCGATGCGGGAGCCCTCGCCGAAGAACCTGCGGATCGCGTCCACCGCAGTGCGCGGGCGGTCTTCTGGGTGCACCGAAAGAAGAACGTTCACTGCGCGTGCTACGTTGCGCGGGACGTGGGGTGCGGCCTGCGCAAGCGGGATGAACGAGCCGGAGAGCTTGCGACGCGCGAGATCGCCGAAGTTGTCACCGTCGATGGGCAGCGCTCCGGCAAGCGCCTCGTAGAGCATGACGCCGACTGCGTAGAGATCGGTGCGGCCGTCGATGGCGGCGGTCCCCAATTGTTCGGGCGCCATGTACTGTGGCGTTCCCACGAACGCGCCCGTCAATGTGAGCGAGTCTCCGGCGAGTGCTGGCCCGCGCGAGAGACCGAAGTCCACGACCGTTACGCGCCCGTCGGCGCCGACCAGCACGTTTCCGGGCTTGAGGTCTCGGTGGACGACCCCCGCTGCATGGACGTGTCCGAGTGTCTCAAGGAGCGATCGCGCGAGTGGGCCGATGCCCTCCCACGTTCTCGCTCGGCCTTCCCCCGGGAAGTCCGTGCCCTCGACCAGGTCCATGACCAGGTGGATCTCGCCGTCCTCGCGGACGTCGTCGCGCAGCGTGACGACACCTGGCAGGCGCAGCAGTCGGAGTGCGGCAATCTCGCGCCGGATCCGCGGTTCAGGAGCGCGGGCGCCGGGCAGGAGTGACTTCACGGCGACGGGCGCGTCGAGCAGAAGATCGCGCGCGCGGCGGACGACGCCGGAACCGCCCTCGCCCAGGACGTCGCTCAGGGCGTAGCGGCCCGCGATGACGCGTGCGCTCCCGGCCTTGGTCGCGAGCATGCCCCGTCCCCCCTACTCCTCGTCAGAGTGCGCACTGCCTGATCGCCTCCGGGCACTCGCCGCATGCCCGTCCGCTGCGCGCATCGCTCCTTCGTCCCGGTTGCGCCGAGTCAGCCTTGAGAGTGTAGCAGAGCGCCGGTGCTCCGGGTCCGTGCGCGGACAGATTGCCGCGGCGCACCTTGCGACGTGCTCCTTGCGACGTGCTCCGTGCGACGTGCTCCGTGCGAAGAGCTCTGCGCGGAGTGTTCCTTGCGCAGTGTTCCGTGCGGCGATCAGCCGAGCAGGGTGTCGAGCTTTGTGAGTTCCGCCTCGCAGAACCCGCGAAACCCCTCGTCCCTAACGGCGGCTGCCTGCGCGGCGGCCGCGTCGCGATTCTCGCCTGCGGCGGTCGCTGAACCCTTGGCGTGCCACGCCCTTGTGAGGGCCTCGCGCGCGAAGAAGAGCTCGCCTGCGTCGGCGTCATTCTCTTCGCACACCGAGAGGCACGACTGGGCGTGGCGGAGCGCTGCGTCGACGTCTCCAAGCTGGAGTTGGGTCATTGCCAGCCGGTACTCGGCGCGTTCGACGTTCGTCCACGTCCCCGCGATCTCCCAGTACGTGCGACCAGCCTGTGCCGCTCTCAGCATGAGTGCCTCCGCGGTGTCATCGCGCTCCTTCGCGTTCTCGAGTTCGCACGCGATGTTGTTGCCCGCAGTCGCCAGCCCGATCGCAGCCGGATCGCCCTTCGCTGGGCCGTACGCCGCGAGGTCGGTCGCTTCCGCGAACGTCGTCATCGCATCGTCGACGCGCTTCTGTCCGAGCAGCGCGGACGATGCGATCGCCATCACGCGCACGCGCCCCGAGTTCTTCGGATGGTCAGGATCGTGACCGGCCTCGATGAACGCTTCGCATGCGGCGGCGTCACCGAGGCAGTGATGGAGCACGGCCTTCGAGCGCTGGAGTGACTTCCATTCGGGAGAGCCCGCTGCGACCGCGGCGTGTTCTTCGAGGCGCCCGAGCAACTCAAGCCCGTCGTCCCAACGACCCAGGTGTTCGCCCGCGACATGCACGACCAGTCCGGCCAGCATCGGCGCGTGCTTGGCCTCGGTCATAAGTGCGACTCCATCGGGCAGTCCGTCGAACACGCCCTGCTCGTCGTCGGCATGCTTCTGCCAGCCCGTGCTCACGAAATTCGCCAGGTCGCTCATCCCGTCCTCCTGCTCTGGTCACGTCGCCTTTCACGTAGCATATCGTACCGCGGCGAGCCTGCGTCCATCACGGAACGGGTCTCTGCGCGATCGCTCGTCGCCACGGCGCGTCTCATTGCCGTGCCGCGAGATCTCGCGCTGCCTCCGCCCACGAGGGGAACTCGAAGTCGAAGCCCGCGTCGATGAGGCGGCCCGGGACGACGCGGCGGCTCTTCAGAACCAACTCCGCATCGGTGCGCAAGACAAACGTCCCCAACTCAAGCATCCACCTCGTTGCGGGGAGACCGATCGGCATGCCCGCCGTGGCGCGTAGCGTCCGCATGAACTCGCGCTGCGGGAGCGGCGCCGGAGCGGCGACGATGATCGGCCCCTCGATTTCGTCGTGCTCAAGCAACCAGAGCACGGAGCGCTCGAAATCGCGGTGGTGGATCCACGACATGTATTGCGCCCCGCCCGCAATCGCACCGCCGAGCCCGAAACGCGCGAGGCGGTAGAGGATCGCAAATGGTCCGCCCGTCTCGGGGCCCATCACCATTGCGGCGCGAAGTGCGACGCGGCGCGTGTCGGGCGTCTGCGCGTCGCGTAGCTCGCGTTCCCAGGCGTGCGCGATCTCGACGCTGTAGCGCCAGTACGCGGGCACGTCCGGCTCGTACCCACCGATCACCCCTGAGGCCTCGTCGTTCGGCGCATCGAGCCGGTGAGCGTAGATCGTGGCCGTGCTCGCCTGCAGCCACACGCGTGGGGGATGGGTAGCTGCGGCGATCGCCTGGCCGACCACGCGTGTCGAGTCGATCCGCGACACGAGCATCTCGGTCAGGTTCGTCTTGTTGTAGCGACAGTTGACGGTGCGGCCCGCGAGGTTGATCACGGCATCAGCGCCGTCGATCTCGTCGGCCCAGGCGCCGAGTGTCCGACCGTCCCACGTGACAACACGTGCAGCGCTGAGGCCGCCACGGCTGAGAACCACGACGTCGTCTCCGCGTCCGAGGAGCGCACGCGTGAGCAGCGCGCCGAGTTGGCCGGTCCCGCCCGGGATAACGATTTTCATGGCGTGTCAGTATACCGGCCGAGAGCCTCCGACTAATGTCCTTGCATTGTACCGATCGTTCGGTACGGTCGGGGCCGAGACAAGACAGTGCCCGCTCAGAGACTCACCCGCGACCAAGCCCTGGATCGGATCACCGAGGTGTTCCGGCGTTGGGGCTATGACGGCGCGACCCTGCGAATGCTCTCCGAGGCGACAGGGTTGGGGCGCGCGAGCCTCTACCACCACTTCCCCGGCGGGAAAGAGGAGATGGCGCACGCGGTCTTCGCGCACATCGGTGGCCGTGTTCAGCGGCATGTGATCGACCCGCTTTCCGGCGCCGGGACGCCGCGCGAACGACTTGAACGTCATGCGCGGGGAGTCAGTCGCGTATTCGACGGCGGGAAGAGCAACTGTCTCTGGGGCGCCATGGTGCTCGGCGGCGGGATCGAGCTCTTCGCCGACGAGATAGAGACAGCGCTCACGGCGTGGATCCGGGCTGTGGCCGCCGTCCTGCGCGACGCGGGCGTCGCACCTCGCGAGGCGACACGTCGGGCAGAAGCCGCGATGGTGCGCGTCCAGGGCGCCCTCGTCGTCAGCCGTGGACTCGCATCGACGGCGCATTTTCAACGCGTGATCAAGGGCCTGCCGAGTGCGTTGCTCGGCGAGGTCTGATTTCTATTTGCACAGCAGTAGACCGAACGTTCGGTACATGGATACAAGGAGGATGAGATGTCCGAGACAACGAACAAGCAGAAGGTGGCGATTGTGGTCCTTTCCGATCCGAAGGGCGGCGGGGACGAGGCGCTCGGGCGACTCTTCAACGCATTGGCCGCGGCCTACGACTTCCAGGTGAACGGCGCCGACGTGAAGCTGCAGTTCCAGGGCGCCGGCACACGTTGGCTCGGCGAGGTCATCCGGCCGGACCACCCAGCGTACGCGCTCTTCCAGGCGGTCAAGGAGACCGTGGCAGGCGCTTCTTGTGGATGTGCCGAGGTCTTCGGAGCGACGGAGAGCGTCAAGCGCTCCGGCTTCGAACTGATCTCCGATAACCCGGTGCCGGGAACTACCGGTCTCCCGAGCCTCGCACGGCTCCTGAACGACGGGTACCAGGTACTGACGTTCTGATCTCCAAGAGCACACCCGCGGCGAGCTCGGCTCGTCGCGGGTGCCGTCGCTCGCCACGCTTCCCTGACCACAGCTCACCTCAAGGAGAGAGCCATGTCGCGCCAGTTTCCCAGGATCTTGTTCACCGACTCCGTCAAGCAGGCGCAGTCGCATTACGGCTCGCGCGAGATGGTTGCGCGCATGGAGACTGATGGTCGTGAGGACGCGATCCTCACCTGGAAGGAGATGGACTTCATCCAAACGCGCGACAGTTTCTACATGGCGAGCGTCGGAGACGAAGGCTGGCCCTACGTTCAGTTCCGCGGTGGCCCGCGCGGGTTCCTGAAGGTGCTTGATGACCGGACGCTCGCCTACGCGGATTATCGCGGCAACCGGCAGTACATCAGTGTCGGCAACGTCGGCGGCGACGAGCGCGTCTGTCTCTTCCTGATGGACTACGCCCACAAGAAGCGGATCAAGATCCTGGCGCGCGCGGAGGTTCACGACGCGGCGGATCGACCGGATCTCGCAGCGCGAGTCGTGGATCAGGGCTACGACGCGACCGTCGAGCGCGTCCTCGTCTATCGCGTGGAGGGCTTCGATTGGAATTGTCCGCAGCACATCACGCCGCGTTTCACGGACGCGGAGATCGCGGAACGTTCTTCCGGCGCTACAGGTTGTTAGCGGACATTGCGGTCGCGGCGGACCGTGACCTTGCGGCCGCGCAGCATCGTTCCGCGCAGCGCCTCGATGACGCGATCCGCGGCGTCGGGGCGGACTTCGACGAACGAGACGTTGAACGCCACTTCGATGTTGCCGACCACGTCGCGCGGGAGTCCGGACTCGTTGACAATGGCGCCGAAGAGATCGCCCGGGCGCAGGCGTGCGCGACGACCGATGCCGATGAAGAGTCGTGTCCACTCGCCCGACCGTTGATTCCCTGAGTGGCTCCCTGAGTGGCCCCCTGGCTGGCTCGGCGCCGGGCCTCGCTGCTGATTGCCGCCGAAGGCGCCCCGATCGTGTTGCCGATGGTCGTGGCGCTCGTGGCGGGCAGGCCGCTGTGGCTGGTCGAAGGGGAGCTGCGCGATTTCGCGGGGTTCTTCCGCCCACGACTGTGCGTGCAATGCCTTGAGCGACGCGGCGGCGATCTCGAGGATGTCAAATTCATCGACCAACGTGTCGCAGATGGTGCGATACGGACCGAGTCCGCCGTCCGCTGCGGCGTCGCGCACCTGCTCGCGGATGCGGTCGAGCCGCACGGCGTGGAGATCCTCGACCGTCGGCACCATGCGCCGCTCGAGCGTCTGGCCCGTGAGTCGCTCGATGCTCCGTACGAGGCGTCGCTCGCGTGGCTCGAGGAGCGTGATGGCGGTGCCCTCGCGGCCCGCACGACCGGTGCGACCGATGCGGTGCACGTACTGCTCGGGCGCGGATGGCGCGTCGTAGTTGATGACGTGTGTCAGATGCTCGATGTCGATCCCGCGCGCGGCGACGTCGGTGGCGATCACCAGATCCGCGGCCTGGCCACGCATCTTCTGCATGACGCGGTCGCGATGGCTCTGGTTCATGCCGCCGTGCAGGGCCTCGGCGCGATAGCCGCGCGCCTGCAGCGATTCGGTGAGCTCGTCAACTTCGATGCGCGTGCGGCAGAACATGAGTGCGGCCGTCGGCGCTTCGACGTCGAGAATGCGGGCGAGAGCCTCGCGCTTGTCATGCCGGCGCACGATGTACGCTATCTGCCGGATGCGTGGTGTGTCGCCCGGCTCCGCGCGCTCGCGGGCGACCTCGACGCGTGCGGCGTCGCGCAGGTACTTGTCGACGATGGTCCGCAGGCGGCGCGGGAAGGTCGCGGAGAAGAGCGCCATCTGACGCTTCTCGGGAGCGTTGCCGAGGATCTCCTCGAGATCGTCCTGGAAGCCCATGTCCAGCATCTCGTCGGCTTCGTCGAGGACGACAACATGCACGTCGTTGAGTCGCAGCGTGCCGCGTCGGAGGTGGTCGAGCGCGCGGCCCGGTGTCGCGACGACGACGTCCACCCCGCGGCGGAGTGCGCGCAACTGCACGGACATGGCGGCGCCGCCGTAGACGGGCAGCACGTGGATCTTCATCGCGCGTCCGTAGCGATGGACAGCCTCGGCGACCTGCATCGCGAGTTCGCGGGTCGGAACGAGAACCAGGGCGAACGGTCCATTGGAGCCCTTGCGACGCTCGATGCGCTGGACGAGCGGCAGCGCGAACGCGGCGGTCTTGCCGGTTCCCGTCGCAGCCAGTCCGAGAAGATCGCGCCCGGAGAGCAGGACGGGGATCGCCTCGCGCTGGATTCCTGTCGGCTCCTCGTACCCGAGTTCGGCGACGGCGGCGACGAGCTGCTTGTTCAATCCGAGGCTGTCGAAGCCCGCCGGAGCAGGTCCCTTTTCTGCCGGTGCTGCTTCGGTGGTCGATGCTTCCGTAGCCGGTGCTTCGGCGGAAGGCGCGTCGGCGGAAGGTGTGCCCTCAGGTGCCTGGTTCTCGTTCGTGTCGCTCATCGCTGGCTCCTCATCGGGCGCGATCCACGTCCACTTGGACGGGCATGCGGTCCCGAGCCCGACTAGTGTGCGCGCTAAGGGGGGCGGGAATCCAATTCGCACGAGGCGCGATGCGGATAGCGGGCTCTCTCAGGCTTGCGTCCGGAGGTGCGCCCAAAGCGCGCAGCGGTCATTTGTTCGGCATGCGAATCTGGATGCTGTCGCCGACGAGGGGCATCTTGACGGTGCGCGAACCGAGCTTCGCGATGACCGTCACCGGCTCGCCAGGCAGATCCACGAGGCGCGTTTGCCCGGCGAGGTCAGTCCAGAGGTCGAGGTCCTGCACGCCGTCCACCAGTTGGACATGGGGAGCGCCCCACGGGAGATCGACCCCGATCTGCACGTTCGGGATCGGGAGCCCGTCGACACCTACGACGCTCACGGTCGCCGCGCGTCCTTGCGTCTCGCGCAGCGCCACAGTGAGGGCCTCGCCGTCCGCGATCTCGACGGTCTTCACGGTGGAGACGATCCCCGGCTCGCGAAGCGTGACCGTGTATGTGCCGGCAGGGAGGCGTTCGAACTCGACTCTCCCATCGGCGTCGGTGCGGCCCCCGCCATTCGCCGGACCCGCGACGATGACCAGCGCCCCGCTCGCCACGAGTCCGTTGCGATGGGTCGCCGCAATCGCGAGGCGGGCCGTGCCGCGCGTGATGCGCCGCTGTCGACGGCTGCGAGAGAACGAACCACCGATGCCCCCGCCGACACCGACTTCGCCGTGAGGCGGATCCTCCGGAAGGCGGACCGTGACGAGCAACTCGCGCTCCACGTCGCTCAGGATCAGACGTTCCGTGGGGGAGACCCTTCCATCGGCGTCGCGGGCGTAGACCAGCAAGCGCTCACCTCGTGTGAACGGAAGGCCCTCCATGGTCATCCCGCCCGAGGCATCTGCGGTATCGCTCGTATGGGCGACGTAGGCGCCCGTGACCGTGGCGGTTGCAGATGCTCCGACCGCCGGTGTTCCGTCGTGGCGCAGTACCCGCACGCGCAGACGCAGTTCGCGTGCGATGGGGATCGTCGTTCGAACAGCCGTGGCGTAGCGGCTGATGAAGGCCTTTCGCACGACCGCATGAAAGTGGCGTGAGACGTAGCCGTCGGACGCGGAGAACCACAGCTTCAGGTCGACGTCGCGGCCCGCACGAACCGGCGCGGCGTCCGGGCGGTACGTCGCGAACGCCCTGAACGGAGCGATCCCGCCGTCCTCGGCGAGTGGCGATCCCCAACGGCCAACATCCACCGGCCGACCGGTCTCCTGATCGACGAAGCGGACCTCGAGCGGGAGCAGGTCGTCGAGACGCACGACCGTCTCGGGCTCCTTGCAGGTGATCTCGCCGGTGAGCGCCGAGGTGGCCGTCGCGTCACCCAGGTCTGGATGAACGTCGAAAGCAATCCTCCCGGCGGAGCCCGTCACCATCGAGAAGACGTCAGTGCCGGAGCCGCTCACCACGACGCCATCTACCTGACGCTCCGTGATCAAGCTCGGCACCTCCACCTGGAACACGACGCCCGGAACGGGAACATCGTGCTCGTCGATCACCCGCAGCGTGTACGTCACCGGCTCGGGACGCGCGGCTGCAACGTCAGGCGGAGGAACAATTACCGCGTGCTTGCGCGTGCGCTCCGTCTTCGTCGTCGTGCCAGCGTCGGTGAGCGAGCCCGCGTCGGCAGGTTGGTAGTCGGCGGTCAGTGCGTCGTCGTCGCGCGCCTCTCGCTGCCCTTCGTCCGCTTCGTCGCTCAAGCCGAGCACCACCCACGCGAGGAGCGCGACGAGCATGAGCACGAGTACGGAGATGAAGCGGCGCATCGGGAGTACCAACGATTCTGCGGGAGATCGGTTCGAGCGCCTACGGTGATCTGACACATTGCATGCGGCGCACGCAACGTGCCAGATCAGTGTTGTGTTCGTGGCGGCACATGCCCTCGACGCGCGTGGCTCTTCGGAGGGTACCCGGGCATCGGCGCGACACCTGGCTCCGGCTGGCGACCGTTTCGAGCGCCGCTGACCGGGGACCCGGAGCAACGCGCGAGCGCGGAGGATGCGCGTGAATCAGCCTCCCTGGTTCTCTCCGTGCCGGATCTCCAACTCCCTCGACGACTCGCGATCCACCCTGCTCTCCCATCCCATCCCATCCCATCCCCGCCGGCCCTACTCCGCCGCCGCCCGCAGCAACGCGTCGATCCGCGTCTCGCGATCGTCGAAGATCTCCACGTTGTCCATCGTCGCGAGCTCATATCCCGGAAGCTTGATCTCAACCGAGTACGTCCCCGCCTCCGTGAACGGTATCCGCACGGTCTGGATACTCGCCCCAGCCCACGCCTGTGCTCGGCGCTCCGTCACGACCCCGGTGCGCCACACATCCACCTCCGCAGACGCCACCGTGATCTGCGCGCGATCCGCCTCGTTGCGGAACGTGATCAGAAGCGAGCGCCCGCCGGAGAGTACGATCCGGACGCCGGTGGCTCCGGCGGCGATCCCCGGCACAGTGGTCGAAAGGCTCGACGTCCAGCCGCCGATCACCCCGCTCGCTGTGAGCGTGTACTCCCCCTCGCCGACGTGTAGCGCGACGAACTCGCCGCGGTCGTTCGTCTGTGTGTTCGCGACGATCTGGCTCCACTCGGGTTGGAGAACGTTCACCTGTGCCCCGGAGACCGGCTTTCCCTCCGCATCGAAAACGAACCCGGTGATCTCCACACCGTCTTCGAGGACGATGTCGCCGAGGTCGATCTCTCCCACCTCGGCGGGGAGCGCGACCGGCGCCGGCATCGCGTGGGACGCTGATCTCATGAGCATCGTCTCGCCCGTCCACGGTACGCCCGAGAGCTCGAATGTGCCGTCGGCGGACGACTTCGCGGAGTGGCCGGGGCCCCACACGTTCACTTCGGCGACCGGGGCGCCCGCTGTGTTGACGAAGCGCCCGCTGACGGTCTGCCCGCGTTCGAGTTCGAGGCGCAGTTCTGAGTCGTCGGCGAATTCCGAGAAGAAAGCCGAGAGCGTGGCGTGCTGCGCTGCACTGGCGCGGATCGTCGTATCGACTTGCTGCAATCCCTCTTTGGGAAGCATGCCGAGGTCGAACGCTCCGTCGCGGTCCGTGGTCGCTCGGACGCGCAGGCCGAACGCGTCGTCTGTCGCGAGACTGATCTCGACCTCCGCTCCGGGCACCGGGCCGCCGTCGCGCGACGTCACCGTCCCGGTGACCGCGCGACCGGGTTCCAAGCGAATGGTTGCTTCCCCTGACTCTCCGCCGTCGATGGACTGCATTCCGGAGATTCCGGCGGCAGATTGCGTCCACGCGCGGACCCGGAACTGCGCGAGCTTTGACACGTCGAGTGTCGCCGTGCCGTCCACACCCGTTGTGGCGTTCGCCCCGACTGTCGGCGTGCGCGTGAACACTGCGAACGCCGCAACGTGGGCGTCGCGCACCGGGCCGCCATCTGACCGGACGACTCGTACTCGAATGCTACGAGTGGGCGCGTTGGGAGTGAGCACGTCCGCGCGTTCCTGCTCGGGCTCTCCCGGGACGCCCGCAGTTTCGAGATCGGTGGCGAGAGTCCCCGTTCCTACCCGTTCGCGCGTGGGACCGCGCCGGACCGAAGCGCGCTGGTTCCCAGACTCCACTGAGGCCTGCGTCTCGGGGGGCGCGACCGTGTCGGGAGCGGAGTCCGTCGTGCTGTCACCCAGCATCACGACGAAGACCGCGCCGCCCACCAACAGGAGAAGGAGGAGCAGAAGCGTGGGGACGACACGTCGCGGAGCAGCCATCCCGACAGCCTATCCTGAGACCTGGAACACCGCGCGATCCTCCAGGCGGACCGCAGTCAAAGCGCGTCCCCACACGCAGCCGGTATCCACTGCGACGAGACGCTTGTCCAACCGTAAGCCAAGCGCCGCCCAATGACCGAAGACGATGGTCGATCGCGAGGAACGCCGTCCCTCGAATTCGAACCACGGCACCACGCCGCGTGGTGCGTGGTCCGGCGCGCCGCTGAAATCCCCGTCGGGCGTGCCGCTGCGACGCAGGCAGCGCAGGCGCGTGAAGTACTTGAGCGCCGTCGTTAGCCGCTCCTTCTTGCCCATGCTCTCCTGGTAGCGCCGCCATTTCGTCGACTCGGAGTAGCGCTGAAGCAGCGCTTCGGGGTTCTTGCCCTGGAGCGCGTGCTCGACCTCTTTCGCGATGCGGGCCGCATCCCCGACGGTCCACTCCGGTGCCAATCCCGCGTGCACAAGAACGTGACCGCCCTCGCGGTGGAGCAACGGCAGGTGACGCACCCACTCGACCCACTTCTTGCGACTCTTCGCCCGCAGCACTCGCGACAGCGTATCGGAGCGCTTGTGACGACGGACGCCGAGCGCGCACGCCAGCAGGTGAAGCTCGTGATTGCCGAGAACGCAGACGGCCGCGTCGTCCATCGACTCGACCAGACGCAGAACGTCGAGCGAGTGCGGGCCGCGATTCACGAGATCGCCGACGAACCAGGCCGTGTCCTTGTCCGTGTCGAAGCCGATGGTCTCCAGCAACCGCTCGAGATCCTCGCAGCAGCCTTGCACGTCACCAATTGCGTACGTCGCCATGACGACCAAAGTACGGACCCGACCGAGGTCTAATCGAGTGTTATTCTGCGGCGGGCGTGGGGAGTAGTCGCGCGCGTGTCGTGTCGCGCTACTTCGGTTTGTCCAATTCGTCGAAGTCCGGCATCCACTCCGGGAGCTTCGCGAGCGCCGGGTCGTCGCGCACCCACTTCGAGAGCGGTGCTCCCCAGCGAGTCCAGAGTGGGCGTAGATCGTGGGCCGTTGCATGCGAGATGCGCACGACGAATTGGTCGATCTTATCCTGGTCCTTCTTCGGCCGGTCCGCGGCTGGCAGCGCTTCGTAATCGGAGAAGACCTTGGTGAACGGTGCCCATCCGAACTTGCGTTGGATCTGCGCGTAGACGATCAGCGCGAGTCCGGGTTGGCGACGCCACTGCGCGAACGGAGCCCCCTTCTCGAGATACGGCTTCGCCTTCTTCTTCTGGTTCTCGAGCCACGAGTTGTTCCACGGCTCGACGCCGCAGAGTGTCTCGTGCGTGTAGAGGCTGAAGAGGTTGCACGTCACCTCCGTCGTCCCTTTGAACGTCCACCAACCGCGCTGACGGTTGTGTCCGAGTTCGTGGAAGTAGCCCCACGAGCTCGTCGTCTTGCGTGCTGCGACATCCAGCAACGGAACGAGCGCGCCCTTCTTCGGCGGCGTCACCGTGTCGAGTTGCATCATGATCGGGTAGCCCGAGTGCATGTACCCGGCGCTGATCTGCGCGTCCGGGACGAAGCGCTCGCGGCGTTTCGGCAGAGGCGTTCCGGCGAGATCGCAGTGGCTGGCGAGGACAGCGTCCCAGAATTCGGCGACGGCCTTCACGTCGCCGAGATCGCGCACAGTCTCGCTCGGCACCGACAGCACCATGTTGCGGCCTTCGATCTCGGCCCACGGGCCGGGCGCGCGACGGTTTTCGGGCCATGCTTTCTCGCTCGCGGCGTCGCCGAGGACGAAGCGCGGCGCGGCGACGGCTCCCTTCACCTCGACAGCGAGCGCGCGGGCGTCGCGGAGGGCCTCGAAGTACACCGTTCCTCCCCAGGGAGTCGCGGTGGTGGTCGTGCCCGCTTCGAGGGGGACGTGATGCGTGATCTCCGGCCAGCGCCGCCAGCGGTCCTTCTTCCAGAGCTTGTCGGCGTGGCAGCCGATCCGGACACGCCAGCCGGTGCCCGCCTGCGCTCCGCTCTTCCCGGTGGTGGTCGTTGTCACGCGAACGGTGAGTACCTCTCCGGCCGCGAGATAGAGCCCCGTCCCCTGCCATCCGGCGATCGTCGGGTCGAGTCGGAACGAGCGCGCGCCGCGCTTCGCCTTGCGCGGAACGGCGCCCGGGAATGCGTCGGCTCCGGGGAGCGCCTCGACGTCTTCCGGCGACAGATCGCGCCAGCGCAACGAACGGACAGTGACGGCGAGTCGCGCCAGAGCATTGCGCTTGCCGAGTGGATTGCCTGGGCGTGGGACCGCCTTGTTGCCGACCTTCGCGATGGCCCGCTCGACCGCTGGGAGAAAGACATCGTCGTCCTGTGGGAGTGCGCGCAATGCGCGTTCGACGAGGTACGCGCGCTCGGTCGCGCCCTTCGTCCCCTGCACGAGATCGCGCAGTGCACGGCCCGCGTGGGCGTTGCCCGGCGCCGCGGCGTCCACGGCGAAGCGGCCGTTCTTCGTCGCGTCGGTCGTGCCATCGGCGAAGACGATCCCCATCGGGCGGAGCGCACGGTTTTCGGGCAGGTCATTGCGCACGGTCAAGCCTTGTTTCGCCCGGACTTGCGCCCAGCCCCACGGGCACGCGGCCGCGATAAGTCCGCCTCCCGCCTCGACGAATTCGGTCACGGCGGCGGCGGTCTCCGCATCGCCCGCGCCGTTCTTCCAGATGAGCACGTGGGCCTCGTGCGGGTCCCGTGCGTCGATGTCGTTTGTGGTGGCGAAACCGGCCTTTGTCAGCGCGGCGGCGAGGCGCCCATCGTTGCCGATGATCCCGACGCGCACCTTCTTCGAGCGGCCGGCGGTCCAGGTGATCGCGTTGCGGAAGAACCGCCCGCGCGAGTCGCCCGGCTTCGCGAGCGCGCTGGCATCCAGGTAGCCCGAGTGCGCCATGACGACGACGCGACCCTTCCCGTGCTGAGCGGCCGCGACGACGGGTTCCGGGCGAGCGTTCCCCGTCACGACGACGAACGCCTGTTCGCCGAAGACGACGAGATTGCCCGGGACACCGGGCCGAGCGAGCGTCTCGATGCCGTCGAGCAGAGCGGCGCGGTCCTTCTCGTCGGTTCTCTTGTCGGGTGGGGCGGCCCAGGCGAGTGACGTCAGAAGCAGAGCGGCGATGGCGATGGTGGCGCGGATCATCGCGTGATGGTATCGCACGCGGTGTGGTCGGCGCGCGCTACGTCCCGAGCGTGCCGCCAGCCACGTAGATCTCGCGCATGAACGGGTCGAGGCTTGTCAGATGGCCCGAGAACGACACGTCGTTGCCCACTTGCGAGCGAAGCGTCTCTTCCGCACTCTCGGGCAGGTGCACGATGGCGACGACGTCGCGCGCGCCGAACATTCCTGCCGATACGCTCGCGATGACGATCTCCGCGCGCGTGCCCGGGGCGTCGCCGAAGACCGTGTCGGAGTACATGTGGCGGGCGTTCTTGAGGCGGCCGGTCCAGTGGACTTCCGTCCCGCCGTAGTTCTCCTCGAAGAGGGCTTTCACGTCCGGGATGCGGAGGTCGTCGCCGAAGAGCCGCGTGCAGATGCGCGTCTGGATCGAGACATCCGGCGGCGTGACGGGCTCCGGTTCGGGATCTGGTTCTGTCTCACGTGCCGGTTCCGGTTCCCGCGCTACCGTCGGCTCGGTTGGCGGCGTGTCTGGTGGCACGGCAACTGCCTGCGGCTCCCCTGTCAGTGCATCCGCGTCGCCGCTGGTCGGCACGTCGTCCGCGGATCTCGGCGAGTCGTCGTTGCCGTGCGCGCTGGCGGCGTTCTCAAGCCGCCGTGCGATGCGCTCGCGCCGCTCGGTCTCGCGTCGGCGTCGCTTGTCTTCGCGTGTCTCCAACGCGATGGGGACGGGCGCACCGGCGGCGGTGGCGGCTTCCGTGAGCTCCGGTGCGGTCCCCGGCGCCTCGTCGCGCTCGACACCTTCGCCCTGCAGATCCATCGCGAACTGATGGATCGCACGAAGACCGCTCTGCAACTTGATCGCGTTCGTCTCCAGCCCCCGCGTCTCGAAGGTCGCGTGCCCGTCCTCGACGACAGCTCGCTGATGGTGGGCCAGGAAGCGCCGGATCGTGGCCTGGCGCGTCGGTGTGAGGAACGCTCGCACGCGTTCGTCGTCCTTGCCCTTGACCAGGACCTGATCGTCGAACTTCTTCTCCCCGACCTCGATGTCCTGCCCACCAAAGACTTTCGAGAGCGACGTGAAGACGGCGACCTCCTTCGTCAGGCGCAGCCCCAGGTGCAGCGGTGGGTAGAGAACGCGATACCGCGTGAACGTCTGCCGGCTCTTCCCACCACCGCGCGTGACGACATCCACCGAAACGCGAAACCCGTGCAGAGTGCCACGGATACCGGGATTGGAGAACGCACCACCGGGCACCGCGACCAGCCCGAGCGAACGCGCCGCGACGGTCCAAGCCTGCCGCGCCTCGCCGCGCTGCTTCGACGAGTACGCGACAACACCGACGATCCCGCCGATGACGAGCAGCGTGAAGAAGCATTCCAAGCGCGTTGTCCCTCCACAAGATTCCCAGTGTTCCGAGAGTGAAACCGCCGCGCCCCCACCCTCGGTTCAAAGAGGATACAGATCAACGGGGAGATACGGAGCCAGGACAACTTCGGCAGAGTTCGGAGCATGGGTAACGCAAGCACGACGGCTCGGCCCCGAACTCCGCCGAAGTTGTCCTGGCTCCGTATCGCGGACTCCTGGTGACGCCGAGAATCGCCAATTCCCACGATTCGCAAGCTCAAGAGGCGCGAAAGCAGACCCGGTATGGACCGAGATCTGGTCCTACGATCCCGGTCTCGCGCGGGGCCCGACAATCCCCACGGACCCTCGCAGCGGAGTGAGGCGCAGGGAGTGGATTCCGCCTGCGAAACCCGACCATGCGACGTGCTGACTCCCGCGTCGCGTTTTCGATCCGATGCGGGGCAGCGCCATTCGAGCGCTTGCCCGGTTGAAGCAGCCGGAGCCGCGACCGAAGCCGAACACCCGAGCGAAGCGAGGGGTGCCGACGGAGTCGGCACAAGCGCAAAGAACGAGCACCCGTGAGTGGCGGGCCATGAGCTCCGCTCACTGCGTGACACTGGTGGGAGTGAGGCGCAGGGAGTGGATTCCGCCTGCGAAACCCGACCATGCGACGTGCTGACTCCCGCGTCGCGTTTTCGATCCGATGCGGGGCAGCGCCATTCGAGCGCTTGCCCGGTTGAAGCAGCCGGAG
>JAJRPF010000009.1 GCA_024280885.1 Planctomycetota bacterium
GAAATGAGCGAGCAACCCGCCGCGTCTTCTACCGCTGAGCCGTCCGTCACTGAGCCGTCCGTCACTGGGTCGTCCACTGGGTCGTCCACTGGGTCGTCCACTGGGTCGTCCACTGGGTCGTCCACTGGGTCGTCCACTGGGTCAGGCACTACGGGCTCAGCACCGCAAGTGGACGAGGACGCGATGCCATGCCCGGTCTACGATCAGCTCTCCGGTCAGCCGTGTGGCAAGCCCATGGAGCCCGAGCGATTGACCTGCAAGGAGCACGACACGCGCTCGTCATCGACCCAGATCAGCCGGCTGGACTCCGCGCGACGCCGCTACGGCGTCTGATCGCGGCGAGAGGTCCGGACGTCGAGAAGCCTACGTACCCGGCGCCGCGGAACATCTCCACAAGCCCGAGCGTCCGATGCGTGGAGTCGGACCGTGCTGTATTCACTGCTGGAATGCCGCGCGGCGGGGCGCGACCATGACCAGTTCCCTTCCTATCGGATGAACCCAATGCGCCAATTGCTGAAGACCGGCATCCTTGCCGTCGCCACCGCCCTCGTACTCTTCGTCGCGCCGACGATCGATGCACGCGCCGACGAAGAGATCGACCGCGAGTGCATCTGCGAGGACGGGATCGGCGCCTGCCAGCACTTCCTGCGCAACCCGAAGACACCGACCGACGACCCGTGCTGGTGCAACAAATGCCGGACGTTCTCGAAGCACGACGGAAAGACCGTCCCGGACGGCGTCAACCCCCTGTGCTTCACGTCAGGCCGGATGGAGTGCTACCTGAAGCGCCACGCGCTCGCGTGGGGCATCACCTGCAGCGCGTGCGTGCAGGATGAGAAGTGCTGCCCCTACGACAACAGCGCCAACTGCCCGGACTGCGGGCAGAACAGCGACGGCAACCCATTCGAGACGGACGCGTTCGGCCGCGACGCGAAGGCGACGGTGCTGGACCAGCTCGCGAAGGAACAACGTCACTTCCGGAAGAAGAAGAAGAACGTCGTCGTCGCCTACAACCGCCACTTCTACATGGTCACCGACGTCAAGCCGATGAAGGTGAAGATGCAGGGTGGTGGCAGTTTCCGGCTGGCCGGAACGCACGAGTGGGCGCATCTGATGATCGAACGCGCCGAGTACGCCCGGCGCGAGTTCGAACAGCACTTCGGCAGCGCACCGGCGATGTCGAAGCCGACGGCGATCTTCGTTCCGTCGAAGGAGCGCAACGCAGCCAGCATCCAGGCAACGTATATGGGTAGCGCCCGCACGAACATCAGCTACGGCGGGACCGACTCCGGGACGATTGCCGGCGGCTTCGCCTTCAACGGGTTCTGCCAGTCGGAGCAGAAGTTCGGTGGCGACCACGCGCAGCACATGGCGATGCGGCACAGTCTCGGCCACATCTTCATCTCGTGCTGGGTTGTCGTGAATGGCAACAATCGCGCGCTGCCCCGCTGGATGTTCGTCGGCGCTGCGCACTGGATGACGAAGCTGCAGAAGCGCTTCCGCGACGACGTCACGTTCTGTGGCAACGAGAGCAAGGCGCTCACCGGCAGTGGCAAGAAGTGGGAGAGCGACTGTGCCAAACTGGCGCGTGGCGGGAAGTTCCCCCCCATCGAAGAACTCTTCGGCAAGACGGCGAGCGGTCAATTGACTCTCGAGGATCACAAACGCGCGTGGGCGTACTTCCACTTCGGACTCGGAGAGTGGCGCGAGCCCTTTGCCAAGGCGCTTGCCGCGATCCGCAAGCAGGAAGAACCGCGCGACGCGTTCGTCCAGAACCTGAACTGCACGCCGGAGGTCTTTCACGAACGCATCGAGGCGCGCCTGACCGGCAAACGCCGCTCGATGGATCCCCGCAGCGTCGAGGATGACTTCGAGGGCAACGACACGCCGGGGTTCCGCGAACGGAAGAAGTTGCGGGCCGAGAACGACCCGGCCAAGCTCGCCGCGTTGATTCGCGGACTCGGGACGATCGACGATCCCGAGACCGCCGAGGCCGTGATCGACACGTTCAAGTACAACAGCGCCCTCGTCCGCGAGAACGCCGTCGTCACACTCCGCAAGGTGGACGACGCCGAGGTCCTCGAAGCCATCTGGCAGTACGGTCTCAACCACAAGAACGCGATGGCGCGGGCCTACACGGCGCGCGTCTGCGGCGCGAAGGAACTCGAGTTCGCCCTCGTAAAATTGCGCGAGCAACTGGAAGACAAGAACTGGTACGCGCGCGCCGAAGCCGCGGTCGCAGTTGGAAAGCTGAAGGACCTCAACTCGCTCTCGCGCCTGCGCAAGATGGTGAACGACCCCGCCGAGAAGACGCGCGTCGGCGCCATGGACGCACTCGCGATGTTCGGCTCCGACGCCGAGATGGCCGTCCCGCTCATCACCAAGCACCTGAAGTCCCCGCGCTGGCAACTGCGCGTCACGGCCTGCCAGGCGCTCGGCAAGATCGGCAGTATGGAGGCCGTCGAAGAACTCGTCACGCGGATGGAAGTCGAATCGGGCCGCGTTCGCGGCGACATCAAGGACGCGCTCGTCGAGATCACGCGCGACGACCTGGGCCGCAAGCCCGAGAACTGGCGCAAGTGGTGGGATCGCCTGAAGGCGAGTACGCCGAACGGCCTGCCGCAGCGCCCCGACGAGCCCGAGCCGGAGACGGCCGAAGAGCGGACGAAGCGCGAGGCACTTGAGAAGCGCTACGCGACGCAGGAGTACTACGGGATCGAGATCTACTCGTCGCGCATCGGCTTCGTGATCGACACGTCCGGCTCCATGTTGAGCAACTTCACACCGGACCCCAAGCAGGCGACGTCGCTCTCGCGCGAGTACACCGGCAAGACCAAGCTCATGATCTGCAAGGAGGAGATCGCGCAGACGTTGAAGACGCTCGACCCGCGATCGCATTTCAACGTGATCTCGTTCAACACGACCATCCGCCCGATGGCGAAGAACCCGATCTCGGCCAGTCCTGGCAACATCAAGAAGGCCTTCAGCTTCCTGAGATCGCTGCCGGGGAAGGGCGAAACCAACTACCACGGCGCGCTCGAGGCAGCCCTCGACCTGGGGCGGACGGTGGACGAGAGCCCGAACTTCCGCAGCACGCCAGACACGCTGACGTTCTTGACGGACGGCATGCCGACGCGCGGCGAGATGACCAACGCCGACACCATCCTCGAGTGGTACACCGCGCTCAACCGCTACGCCCGCGTCCGCACGCACGTCATCTGTTTCGGCAGCAAGGGCGTGGACCTCGTTCTCTTGCGCGGCATGGCTGAGCAGAACGACGGCCGCTTCATCCACGTCGCTGAGAAGAAGTAGTCGCTGACACACCCCCGCCCCCCGGAGCGGAAGGCGGGACCGTGGCGCGGCGACCGTTCATCAGAAGCGCCGCCGACGGCGGCCGATCGGGTACAAGACTCACCCGCGGAGGGGTGCCTGAGCGGCCGAAAGGAACGGTTTTGAAAACCGTCGTAGGGCAACCTACCTGGGGTTCGAATCCCCACCCCTCCGCCATTTGTAGCGGTGCCGCGAAGAGAGCCGCCCTCTCCTGAGCCGGTTGCCGGCAACCTACCTGGGGTTGCGCTTCGCCGAGGCCACACCCGTCGGCGCCGATCAAACCCCGTCGCACCGGCACCACGTTCCGCCATCGCCGCGCGTCTCCGTCGACACCGACTGCGTCGGAGTCTCCTACGATCCAAATCCCCACCCCACCCCACCCCACCCCTCCGCCACGCGCACGCCATTGGGGCCGAGCCAACCCAATTCCGCGGCGGGGCCCATCGCACAAGGTCGGAAGGCTGCCCTCAGTCCGGGATGACGAAGAGGATCAGCGCGAGCACGATCATGCCGAAGACCACGACGGACAGAACCATCGCAGTCGCGGCAACGCGACCCGCGGCCCTGGTCTTCGTGGGCAGCGTGCGTTGCAAAACCCCCGCAAGAACGACGAACGACGTCGGCAATAGCACAGCGGTCATGAGCGCATTCGTCGTCCAGAGGTCGGCGCCGCTCATCACGCGGACGAAGCCGAAGAGCAAGCCGATCACAAACGCGACGACGTTCTGAATGAGGGCGGCGACGAATGCGATGAAGATCGCGTAGTCGAACGGCGGGACGCGAATGACGTCGGCCACGCCGGCGCGAGCGTTCGACGTATTCGTGGCGATGACGCTCACGCGGATGAGGACGCCGTAGATCACCAGACCGATGACCGCCCCGACGAGGGTCCCCAACGGACCCGAGACCAGTTCCGGCATACGACCTCCCAGTTCGGACTCTAACCCGACGGAGCGCTCTCGGGCTGCCCGAAGTGGTCGTTCGGGGGCGGCGTGGCCGCGGCGCGCCGGTCGATCTCGGCAGCAACAGCCCGGACGAGGTTCGCACTGGCACCATCGCGTTCGGTGGCCCGCTGCACTGCTCGCGCCGCGTCCAGCTTCCCCTCGACTGCGAGGATCAGCGCATCCAGCAATCCGTCTTCGGTCTCACACGCGCGGTTCTCACGACGGCGCACCTCTTCGCGCGGTAGGATTGGAGGCGGATCGTGGAACCGCGGAGGGACGTCTCGTGAGATTACCGTTGCGCGCCGGACTGGTGGCGGGAGCCATCGTCCTGCTCTCGATACCGGGAGCCGCTGCACAAGACACTGGAGCCGCAGCGGACGCGTCGCCGCCCGTGCCTGCGCGCCTCATCCTCGGGATCGGATCGGTCTACCGCTACGCGTCGGTCGAGACGTGGCGCGCAACCCACTTCGACTTGACCTCCCTCAAGTCCAAACGGAAGTTCTTCGACGCCCGCACCGAGTTGACGTGGGACGTCGAAATGCGCGTGGTCGACTCGAGCCCCGAGGGAGCGGAACTCGTCCTCGTCGTGAAGCGTGTGCGCGGGAAGTACCGTGACGACGAGCGCAAGCTCTCCTGCGACTCGGACAAGTCGATCAATCTCGGCGGCGTCCTCAGCGTGGTCGGCGGAGAGTCGCGCGTGCGGATCAATGCGCGCGGCGAGGTCCAGACGGTCACGGGCGCCGTGCGCAAGTGGGTGCCCGAGCGTTACTACGTCGCGGAACCGCTCATGAAGCAGTTCGTGCAGCGCTTCTTCCAGGCATTGCCGGAGAAAGACGTCCCCGTGGGCGAGAAGTGGAAGGCGACGCGCGAGACGAAAGCAGTCCTCCTCCCGCCTGACTTCCTCGCGCCTATCGGACAGTTCGAGGAGACGTACTTCGTCAAGGGCGTCGAGGACCGTGTCGCAACCGTCATCGTCACGTGCAAGGGCACCGAGAAGAGCCCGCGCGCTGACCACAAGAATGGCCGCTGGAAGACGAGCGGGAGGGAGAGCGGCCTCGTCGACGAGAAATGGAACTACACCGGCTCCGTGCAGATCGACGTCGGCAGCGGTCTGTGGCTCGGGCGCAATGTGCGCGGCAAGTCCACCGTCTACGGCTGGTCGATCAACGATGGCAAGCCGGAGCGAATGACGCTTATCAACAGGGAATACGCCAGCAAACTGCGCCTCGTCGAGCGCATCCCTCCCGCCTGGCGGCGCGACGGCGACGGCGACGGCGACAAGTAGGGATGTCGACAGACCCGAACCACCGCCGCATCGCGGGTTGATCAGCGTAGGGGCGTGAGCGCACGGAGGTGTCGGCCACGAGCGGCGCCGCCACACGGCATCGGTCGGGCAGTCGTACGCCAACGCTGCGCGGCAGTCTCCCGCTACACTCTCGATCGGAGGTGCACGTGTTGCGTTCTGCGACGCTGATCTTGGCGCTGATTGTGGTCGTCACCCTCGGAGTGCGCAGCGTGCTACGGGAGGCTCCGGACCCCGCCATCGAGACGGCGCTCGGCGCGGCCGGCGACAATCGAGCGCAACTCCAGAAGGCCCTCGACAGCTGCTCCGACGACGAACGACCTGGCATGGAATTCCTCGTGGCGAATATGCCGCAGGCCGACCGCGAGACGCTGTCTGCGGAGTTCTTACTCGGGCACGTGAGAGCTGCGTATCGGACATGGGCGGACGTGCCCTGGCGGGACGCGGTTCCGGAGGAGGTCTTCCGCAACGCTGTTCTGCCCTACGCCAACGTGAATGAGCGGCGTGACACGTGGCGGGCCGACTTCCGGGACCGCTACGCGCAGCACGTCGCCGGCGTGACGTCACCGGCGCTTGCGGCGGCGATCCTCAATCGGACCATCTTCAAGCAAGTGGGCGTCGTGTACTCAACCGAGCGCCCGAAGGCGGACCAGAGCCCGTACGAGTCGATCGACGCCGGGCTGGCCTCGTGTACCGGCCTGTCCATCCTCCTCGTCGATGCCTGCCGCTCGGTCGGCATACCCGCGCGCTTCGTCGGAACCCCGCTCTGGTCGGACGGCAGCGGCAACCACTCGTGGGTGGAGATCTGGGACGACGGCTGGCACTTCACTGGCGCGGCCGAGCCGACCGGTGACGATCTGGATCGCGCGTGGTTCGTGGATCGCGCGCGCACCGCAACGCGCGAAGATCCGCGGCACGGGATTTACGCAGTCAGTTTCCGAAGAACGCCGCTGCGTTACCCACTGGTCTGGGACTCGGCGTTCGACGACCTCTCGGGCGTGGACGTCACCGATCGTTACACCTCCGCAGACGAAGACGTCCCCTCCGACCATGTACGGGTGCGCTTCCGAGTGCTTGCCCCCGACAGCGACGAGCGACGCGCCGTGAGCCTGGTCATCGAGGATGCCGATGGAGCCGTGGTGTTTGAAGGACGCTCGAAGGACGAACGCTTCGACATGAACGACGACCTCACGGCTGTGCTGCGTGCGGGGATCCAGCACGTCATTCGGGCTCCGGGGTGTGCCGGCCAGTCATTCACGGCGACCGAAGACGGACTCGTCGTCACCGTGCGGGTCGCGGACGACTCGCGCGACGAGTAGTTGCCCGACGCGGACGAGCTTGCCGCGGGTGCGGACAAAGCTACTCGTTCGAGGCCAGGACGGCGTCGAGGACGGCCTCTTCCACGAAGATCGGGGCATCGAGGTGGGAGGCGAGGGCGATGGCGTCGCTGGGGCGGGCGTCGACCTCGACGGGGGCACCGCCCTCTTCGTGGGCGAGATCCAGCCGTGCGTAGAACGTATTCTGGCGCAGGTCTGAGATCACGACGCGGACGAGGCGAGCGCCGATCGCGGTGACGATGCCGGCCATCAGATCGTGCGTCATGGGGCGCGGCGACGGGCGGTCACGGACCTTGCGGTCGATCGCCATCGCCTCGTAGATGCCGATCACGATCGGGAACTGGCGGGCGCCGCCCTTCTCGCGCAGCACGATCCGCTGGTGGTCACTCGTCTCACGGATGACGATCTTCGAAAGTAGGACCTCGATCATGCCGGGGAGTCTAAGGGTTCGCGCAAGAAGAAGTTCCTGGGACCGAGGGCGAGCGAGGCGGCGTAAGGCAAGGCGCGTCGACGACGCGACTCATTGCGGAGCCGAGTCGAGGAGGAGAGGCAACGCAGCATTACGCCGCCGCAGCCGAACGAATCCCGGAAGTTATTCTTGCGCGGACCCTAAGGCCCGAGGCCGGAGGATCTGCTGGATTCGAGCGGCTGTGCGTGCGGCTGGCTGCGGAGCAACGACCTTGCGGAGCGGCTCGGGGAAGCGAAGAACGCGGACGGAGTTCTCATGCGTGGAGCCCCGGTCGTCCGCGATCATGGGTACATGGACACCGTGCGCGTCATCCGGGATCGGGGCGGCCTCGTCGAGGCCGTCCATCATGTTCAGGTGGGCCTCTGGCGGTTCAAGGCGGCCAGCGGTGAGGTCACGGGTGGAGGCGCGGCGATCGGTGGAGAACAGCTCGCGTACCTGCGGTCCGCAGCGAAGCCGGTACAGGCGCTCGCGTGCCTGCTCACAGGCGCGGCCGATCGGTTCTCGTTCACGGTGCCCGAGCTGGCGCTCGCGTGCGCGTCACACAACGGCGAACCGTTCCACATCGCGGCCGCACGGAGCATGCTGCGCAAGGCTGGCATCGACGAGAACGCACTGCTCTGTGGCGCGCATGCCCCCATCCACGCGGCGAGCGCGGCGCAGTTGGTGAGCGAGGGCGGCAAGCCCAAGCCGATCCACAACAACTGCTCCGGCAAGCATGCCGCGATGCTCGCTGCGTGCGTCGCGGCAGGCTGGCCGACCGCGGACTACATCGCGCCGGAGCATCCTCTACAACAGCTCAATCGCGACAACGTCGCGGCGTTCTCCGGCGTGCCGGTCGAGGATCTGGTGATTGGGATCGACGGATGCAGCGCGCCAGTCTTCGGGATGCCGATCTCGGGTGCAGCACGACTCATCGCGGGGATCGCGACGCCGGAGACCGCTGGCGTGTCGGACGAGCTCACGGCAGCCGCAACACGCGCCGCCGACGCGATGACCAGCGCGCCCGAGATGGTCGGCGGTACGGAGCGCTCGGATACAGATCTCATGCGGGCGACAGGCGGTCGCGTCCTCTCGAAGATCGGAGCCGAGGGTCTGTGGTCGATCGGTGTTCGGGGCGCCGGGATCGGTCTCGCCGTCAAGAGCGAGGACGGGTCGTCGGTCGTGACGACGCGTGCGGGGCTCGAGGTTCTGCGCGTTATGGGCGTGCTCGCTGACGACGCGTGGGAGGCTCTCGCCCGGCACCACGACCCGGTGCGGCGCAATCTCCGCAAGCTCGACGTCGGACGGGTCCGCGTCGAGATTCCGCAGGCATTACAAGAGCTCTTGCGATGACGGACACGCCACTTCCGGCGCTGCCACCACGACCGCGCGACGGCCACAAGGGCACGTTCGGCCACGTTCTGTGTCTCGCAGGTTCGCGGGCGTACACGGGGGCGGCGGTGCTGACGATCCGCGCGGCGCTCCGCGGTGGCGCGGGCTTGGCGACACTCGGCTATCCGGGCTCGCTCCACACGGTGTTCGCAGCGCATCTCGTCTGCGAGGTGGGTATCGCACTCCCCGAGCGCAACGGCGTCCTCGGACGCGACGCGATCGAAACGGCTGTCTCGCTCTGCAACGATCGCGACGCGATTGCTCTCGGCCCGGGGATCTCGCGCGCGACGGAGGCGGGCGAATTCGCCCGCGGTGTCGCTCTTCGAGCGGAACGGCCACTGGTGCTCGATGCCGACGGGCTCAACGCCTTCGAAGGGCGCACCGCTGATCTGCGCGATGCCGCGGGATCGCGGATCTTGACGCCCCACCTAGGCGAGGCGGCGCGCCTGCTCAAGAGTTCGACGGCGGAGATCGCCGCTGCGCGCGAGGACGCTGCTCGGGAACTCGCCGCACTGTCCGGCGCCATCGTCGTGCTGAAGGGTGCGGGCACGATCACCACCGATGGGAGTCGCCACGCCGTCTGCGCCACCGGGAATCCTGGCATGGCGACCGGCGGAAGTGGCGACGTACTGACCGGACTGATCGCGGCGCTGCTCGCGCAGGGCATGGCGCCCTTCGACGCGGCGGTGCTCGGCGTTCATCTCCACGGTGCCGCGGGCGATCTCGCGGCCGCAGATCTCGGCGAGCACGGAATGCTCGCCACCGACATCCTGGACCGGCTCCCCCTCGCCTTCCTGAACTACGCCCGAACCGATGCGGAACACTGACCGTTAGCATGCAACGGTGAGACGCGCTTCCGCTCTGTTGCTGGTCACGCTGCTCGGCCTCGGGCCGGCCGGTGCGCCGCATGCCCCTCGCATCGCCATCGCGCAAGAAGCGGCCTCCCCCATCGAGCGAGCCATTGCGACGTCGCTCGCCCCTCCCTCGCCCGAGGCCGCCCAGGACGCGGCGCGGTTGATCGCGGGTCTCGGCGAAGCAGCCCTCCCAGCGATCGAGGCCACACTCGCGCATGCATCGTGGCATGGACGCGCAGCGCTCGTCGCAGCGGTGGCAGAGATGGACACGGCGCGCGCGTCGGGCCTCCTGCTACGCGCATCACGTGATCCATCCTTTGCGGTGCGCGAAGCCGCGGTGGTCGGGATCGGGAAAATCGGTGACGCGCGTGCCGCGACAGCGCTGGCTGAGCGCGGACTGCAGGCGAGCGAGAGCGTCTGGCGCGTGCGCTCGGCGACGGCCACGGCGCTGCGGCGCGCGGTGCTCCGTGGAGTCCTCGCCCGCAGCGTCGCGGAGCCTGTGCTGGTCGCGCTGCTCTCCGACCCGGATCCGGACGCGCGCCGCACCGCGTTACGGGCCGTCGTGCCCCTCGGGATCAAGAGCGCGCTTCCGGCCTTGCTCGCGATCTACGATGACAAGGAAGCGGATGCGACCGACCGGGGACTCGCGCTCTACGCTCTGCGTGTCTATCGCGATCAGCCGGACGACGTGCTGCCCGCCCTGCGCCGTGGGCTCATCGAGACGGACAACGCGGAGGCCGCCGCCGAGGCGGGAGCGGCGCTCCTCGATCTCGGCGGCGCGGCGCAACTCGACGACGAGCGCGTCGGCCAAGCGGTGCTGCGCCAACTCGGCGACGCGGGTTCGGGGGTGCTCCGGGCTGCCCTGGGACGCCTTGGCCCGGACGCCGTGCCGTGGCTGCGCGAAAGTGCCGTCGACATGGCCGGGCGCATCGCGCGGCGCCGCATCGAGCACCGCGCGAGCCCGCTTGAGCTGATCATTGAAGCGCTGCTCGAAATCCGACGCGAAGAGGCCTTCGTGATCTTGCGCGACCTGGCGGTGGGCGCCGGCGCCGAGGTGATGGCCCCAGACACGCGCGAATTCGCACTTCGCAAGATCCAACTCCGCTTCGCGCCGCGACTCGCTGACGAGCTCCGCGCGGTCTACGACTCGCATGCCGGGGACGGCGTGCGGCGCGAACTCCTCCTCGCCATCGAAGCATCGGGCGGAGACGATCTCGCTGCTCGACTTGACGCGGCACTCGCGCACGAGGACGGACGCGCTCGCTGGGCAGCGCTCGATCTGCTGAAGCGACGGCCGGACCTCCCCGCCGGGGCCATCCTGTCGAAGCTTGCGGGAGACAACGCGACGCCGATGACGATGCGCGAGCAGGCCCTCGAGACGCTCGCCCGGCGCGCACCGAACGAAGCCGCAGACGTCGCGCTCTCGCTGCTCGGACACGGTCATTACGACGTGCGGGTGCTGGCGGCTGAGCTCCTCGCACGGGCCGCGCGAGGAGCCGACGGGGACGCACTCCTTGCGCAGTTGCGCGCCGAGGACGGGACCGACGCGCGGGATGCCGCCCGTGCCGCCGCCCCGAACGCGACCATCACACCGACGTCTCCGAATCGACTCCGCACGCGACGCCGTCGGGTGGTGAAGGCGGTGCTCTCGGCGCTGCGCGAGTGCATCGGTGGAGAGATCCGCGCCACACTCCTCGGCCTTCTCTCGGACGACCCGGACGCTGACGTGCGCGAGGCCGCCGCGCGCCTGCTGCGCGGCGTTGCGGGCGTCGCCGATGCGGCGGAATTACTCGCTCGTCACGATGCGGAGTCGTCGCCGCGCGTGCAGCGAGCACTGCTGACGACGCTCGTGGCACTTCCGGACTCCGACGCGGTACGACGACGCTTCGAGACGATGCTGGCGTCGCCGATGCGCCGCTTGGACGCGTTGACTCTCCTGCGCGCGAAGAACGCGCGCGCGCGTCCGACCGGGCTCGACGCAGGGCTCTCGGATCGTGCGTGGACCGACGAAGAGCGCGAGGCGGCGCTCGTGATCCTCGATCGGCAGGGACGGCCGCCCAACCTCGCACGACTCATCGCGCTCGTCCACGAGGCACATGACAAGGGCTTGGTCTCCGAGGCGCTGCGCGTGCTCGCCGCAACCGGCGGAGAGCAGGCCGGTCAGCTCTTCGTGGAGTTGGTCGCGGCGCTCGACGACGCGGACAAGCTGGCGCTCGTGATCGAACAACTCGGACACGTTCGCTTCGAGCCGGCGGTTCCGCTGCTGATCGGGCTCGCCGACTCGTGGCGACCGGCCGCACTCCGCGCCACACTCAGCAGCGAACCTGCGCTAGAGGTCTATCGCCGCTCGGTGATCGCACTGGGCCGTGTCGGAACCGATGCGGCAGGCCGCGCCATCGCACGTCACCTGCTCGACGGGGTGACCGCGCACGCTGTCCACGCGTACTCGGTCGAGGGCGATGGTCCGTTCAAGCGGCCTCGCGGTGGCAGCGCGCCGCCGGTGCGCATGGTCCGCGCATTGGTCTCGGCACTCGCGCACTTCGACGAGAGCGCGTGCCGCGATCTCGTCACAGCGCGCTTGGACGAACTGGCGGCCGCGGGGACGCTCCTCGAGTTACCGGAGGCCTATCTCGACGGAGTGGCGCGATATCTGCGCGATCCACAGGCCTACGAACTCCCGGCACGGCGGCGCCCGGCTGCGGCGCTGCCGTTGATGCGGCGCGTCCTGGCGACGGCGCCGCGAATGTCCAAGCTGGACGTCGAGATGCAGCGACTCGTCGCCAATCAACTCGAGAACGAGACGCGCTTCGCCGAAGCCGCTGATGCGTACCGCGCTGCGATCGCACTCTCCGACGTCGAGGAGGGCTGGCGCTCGCCGGACCGGCGGCTCGAAGAGGCGGGCAAGCTCGAGTTGCTAGTCGCGCTCGCGGACGCGAAGGACGGTCGCGTCGACGACGCGGCGGCCCGCCTGACTAGCCTGCGTGACGCCGCGCCCGACGACGGGGCACTGGCCTACTACCAGGGCTACGGCCGCGCGAAGATCGGTCTCCCCGACGTGCAGGCGCGCGACGCTCTGCGACAGACGGTGACCGTTGACGAGGGCCACGCGCGGGCGCATCTATGGCTCGGCTGGGTGGACGAGAACCTCGACGAGCGTCCGGCGGCGCTACGGCACTACGCGGAGGCGTTGCGTCTCGACCGCAAGCGCGTGACCGAAGCCGGGGGCGAGTATCTGACGCACCGCCGCGGCCGCGTACACCGCTGGAGTTCGTACCCGTACTGGTATGCGCGGGCGCTCGCCCGGGCGGGCGACAACGGCGACGCGGGCCTCGCGTACGATCTCTTGCACGAGGCGATCGTCCGCGATGATCGGTCCGCTGCGCAGGCCGTGGCGGACCCTGCATTTGCGGCGTGGAGCGACCTGGAGGAACTCGTCGCGTACGCGCTCGGAGTTATCCCCGACTCGGATTAGCGGCGTCGGTCATGGCGTGGGATCGAGCCGAGGTGATGAGCACCCACCGGGGCAGGGACTCGCTGCGTGCGCCTCCTGAGAGTCAGACGAGTGTCTCCCGCGGGGGAACGACCGCTTGGTGTGAGCCTGAGCGGACATGGCACGCTGCATGCGATCTGCCTCATCGAAACGCCGCGCGCGCCACACAGACAACCCGCCACACAGGCAACTCGGCGCGGCGAAGGAGACTTCCGATGACCACTCGATCGATCGCCCTCGCGGCCGTCCTCGCACTGGCTGCGCTGCCCGTCACCGCATCGGCGGACGCGCTCCGCGGCATTCCTCGCCCACGCCGCCACGCTGTGTCACGGGTGCGGGTCGCAACCCACCGAGCGCCGCGCAGAACGCGGGTCACGCATGTGCGTCTGCCACGCGCACCGATCCATCGGGCAGATCGATGCGAGTACGTTGCCGGCCACGACGTTGTTCGCCGCGAGCGCGTGGTCGTGCCCGGCTACTTCGTCGAACGCGTGGTACCAGCGCGCTACGAGCTTCGTTGGCTCGGGTTCGGACACGGCTCGGTGCGCGTCCTGGTGAGAGCCCGTCACGTGGTGCGCGATTGGGTGCCGCAACGTGTGCAGGTGCGCCGTCGACGCGTCTGGGTGAGCGGACGCTGGATCTGCTCGTGACCGACGACTTGGCCGGCAACATGGCCGGCAACGCGACCGGTGTTCAGTCGCTGAAGAAGCGTTCGATGATCGCGTCCGCGGCGAGGCCGTGGGCGCGTTCATTCGGGTGCGCGTCGTAGCGATTGACGACCAGATCGGAACCCGCGATCCCCTCGTAGCTCGCACGCAAGTCGAGCACACGCGCGCCAGTGGACTCGAATGCCGCAACAACTCGGTCGTGCGCCGGGTCGAACGGATAGTCGCCCCCCCACGAGTTGAAGAGCGGGAAGACGACCACGTCCAATGCGATGCCCGCCTCGCCGCAGTACGCGCCGAGTGCGCGGATGCGCTGCTCCTGACGTGACCAGATGTCATCGTCCTCGTACGCCCGTGTGACCCAGTCGAAGTAGCCATCGACGCGCGCATCCCGCGTCATCCGCGTCCGAAACCAGAGGAAGTCGAAGAGGAACGACTGCCACGGATTGATGACAGTCATGCGCGGCACCGACTCGCGGTCGAAGCGCTCGGCCGCGGTCAAGAGATCGTCGGAGTCGTTCAGACAGTACGCCAGGACGACACGGTCGAAGCGGGCGGTCGGCTGGAACTCGCGCAACCAGGTGAATTCATCGGCGGTGGACCAACCGACGCCGCCCGCGTTCCACACTTCTGTCGTTCCCGGCTGTCGCGACGCGAGCGCGCGACCGACGCGATCGGGGAAACGATCGTCGGGGTCGGCCACGCCATACCCGCCCGCGAACGAGTCCCCGAGGAATGCGATCCGCTCGACGCCTGCTGCCTTCTCCATGCGCCACTCCCAGTCGCGTAGGCCAAATCTGTTCACGGTGAAGTGGCGCCTGAACCAGGCCCAATTGGTCATCGTGAGGCCGTAAGAGTCGGTCGCGTCATAGCCGTAGCGGAACCAGGTCTCGCCAGACAGCGCAACGCCGGAGAGCAGGGTCACGAGCACGAGCGCGTTCCCGACGACGACGCGGAACGTGGTCGCTCCCTCTCGCCGTGCACGTCTGATCCAGATCACGGTCAGTGCCGCCAGCGAGAGCGCCACGTACCAGAACACGAGGTAGTCGGCGACGAAGCCGGTCGAGGGCATGTGGTTGGGGGGCAGCAGCACACGCGCATTCTACGCCTGCCCACGGGCACGTCTCCCGACTTGACGCGGCTCCGGCGACAATCGCGGGCTTCACCCGGAGGATGAACGATGACGGCCCCGACAGAGACGGCCCCGACCGGCCGGCGACGTGATATCTACGTCAACCCCTTGGCAACGCGTTACGCCAGTCCCGCGATGCTCGCGAATTTCGCGGATCAGCGCCGTTTCGGTACGTGGCGTCGCCTGTGGTTGGCGCTCGCGCGCGGGCAGCGAGAGTTGGGCCTCGACATCTCGGCGGAACAGATCGCCGAGATGGAGGCTCATCTCGACGACATCAACTACGCGGTTGCCGACGCGCGCGAGCGCGAAGTGCGCCACGACGTGATGGCCCACATCCATGCCTTTGGCATCCAATGCCCCACCGCGGCGCCGATCATCCACCTCGGCGCGACCAGCATGTACGTCGTCGACAACACCGACCTCATCCTCTTGCGCGACGCGCTCGGGATCATTCGCAACCGCCTGGTGGCAGCGATCGCGGCGTTGCGCGGGCTGGCAGAGGCGCACCGCGACGTCCCGTGCCTGGCGTACACGCACTTCCAGCCTGCGCAGCCGACGACGTTTGGCCGGCGGGCCTGCCTCTGGCTCCAGGACCTCCTGCTCGATCTGGAGGAGTGCGAACACCGCTGCTCCACACTACGCCTGCGCGGAGCGAAGGGGACGACCGGCACCCAGGCTTCGTTCCTCACGCTCTTCGACGGCGATCATGCCAAGGTCGAAGCGCTCGACGCAGGTATCGCCGCAACAATGGGCTTCTATGCGACCTATCCCGTCACAGGACAGACGGTCTCGCGGAAGATCGCCGCGCAGGCGCTGACTTTCCTGTCAGGCGTCGGACAGACGACCCAGAAGATCGCCAATGACGTCCGCTTGCTCATGGGCATCGGTTGCGTCGAGGAGCCGATCGGGAAGACGCAGATCGGTTCGTCCGCCATGGCGTACAAGCGCAATCCCATGCGCTCAGAGCGGATGACGTCGCTCGCCCGCTTGGTCATGTCGCTTTCGTCCTATGCCGAGGTCACCGCCGCGGAACAGTGGCTGGAGCGCACGCTCGACGACAGCGCCGGCAATCGCATCGCGATCCCAGAAGCGTTCCTGGCGACCGATGCGGTCCTCGTGCTGCTTGAGAACGTCGCCGCCGGCATGCAGGTGTACCCAGCCGCATTCCGACGCGAGTTGGAGCGCGAGTTGCCGTTCATGGCGACCGAGGAGATCCTGATGCGCGCCGTCGCCGCCGGAGGTGACCGCCAGGAGCTGCACGAGACTATTCGCGCTCTCGCACATGCAGCCGCCCGCCGGATCAAGGAGGAGGGCGCTCCCAACGATCTGCTCGAGCGACTCGCCGCAGATCCCGCGTTCGCCGCCGTGAAAGACGAGATCCCCGGGATGCTCGACCCGGGTCGCTTCGTAGGGCGCAGTCGAGAACAGGTCGACGCATTCCTCCGCGATCACGTCGATCCGGTGCTGGAACGCAATCGTGACGCTCTCAGTGCTGATCGAGGACAGGTCACCGTCTGAGCAGCGCTCTGCCACGAACGTCGCTGCACAGGCAACTGTCCCCCTCCGGGTGATCGCTCTCAGAGGTTCAGCGTGGCGCGTAGGCGTTCCGCACCCGCTGTATCGATCGAGCCCTTCGCGATGGCCACGTCCACCGCAACAAGCGCCACGCTGACGTACGACGCAAGCAACTCCGGAGCCGCGTCTCGTAGAGCCGCCATGTGTCGAGCGACCGTCTCTCCGTCACCGCGCGCAATCGGCCCGGTCAGTGCTGCCGGCGATCCCATCGCGGCCAGATTCGCGCTCGTCCCGGCGAGCAGCGTCGCCAGTGGAGCTCGCGCTTCGTCTGCACCGATCCCGGCCGCGGCGAAGAGCTGCGTCGCCGTGGCGAAGAGCGCAACGGTGTGATTGGACAGGATCGCGGCCCCGGCGTGGTAGAGCGCCTTCGACCCCGGCGCAAGTGAGTGGAACGTCCCACGCCAGGCGGTCACCAATTGCCGCGCGAGGTCCTCGCCCTCGCCTTCATGGAACCAATGCGTCCCCGGGACCCGACCGCCAACCAGAGCCTCAGCCGCTCGGTCCCCCGTCTCTGGGAGGGCGTTCGTCTGTGGGAACGACTGCAGTGGATGCAATGACCCCGAGCGCACAGGCGAAGTGCACATATCCGATCCAGCCAACACTCCACTCGTATGCAGGAAGACCGTTTCCGCTGCATCGCTCCCCGAGACGAGTCGCGCGAGACGACCGCCAAGAGCAGCCACGGCGCGATCACTCACTGCAACGATCACGGCATTCGCCCGGAACGTGTCGCGTAGCGATGTCGTGGCAAGCGCGCCACACCCGCCAGCAACCTCCTCGGCACGCGGCAGCGAACGTGAGCAGACGGCAACGACAGACCCGCCCGCCCGAGCATGCGCGCACGCGACGGCCCGGGCCACGGCTCCGGTACCGACAACCGAGATGGTCGGAGGACTCATCGACCGTCCTCGCGCGCGTCCGCCTGCACCAGACCACGGTCCGGAGCGCGCACGAGGTGATTGACCGGAACGGCGCCAGCCCCGACGACGAATGCACGGCGGAGACCGTAATGGACGAAGTCGCCAGCCCGCGTCACCGCCGCTGCAAGGTCCAGACCTCGGGCCAAGCCCGCGGCGATCCCGGCGGATAGCGTGCAACCCGTCCCGTGCGACGCACCGACGGAGAGACGCGGTCGCTCCCACACCAGCGCATCCTCTTCACCAACAACCGCGAGTGCGTCCCGCACGGTGTCGCCGTTCCCATGCCCGCCCTTGACCAGCACCGCCGTTCCAAGGATCGCGGAGAGACTCCGCGCCGCTGACCGCGACTCGACGTCGAGGCCGCCGACGCGGCCGGGCGGATGCTCGCCGAGAAGTCGACCTGCCTCCGGACCATTCGGCGTCACGATCTCGGCCAGAGGAAGCAAGCGACTCCGCAGCGCGTCAATTGCATCAGAGCGCAGAAGTGCGTCTCCGCTGGTCGCCAGCATGACCGGGTCCACAACGAGCCGCCCCAACGCACCACGCGCCGCCCACCGGGCGACGACTTCGATCACCGCCTCAGAATGGAGCATGCCCACCTTCGTCGCGCTGGGCGGACAATCCTCCACGAGCGCGGCAATCTGAGAGTCCACGAACGCCGCCGGGATGGCGTGTACGCCGTGGACTCCCACCGTGTTCTGCGCCGTGAGTGCGGTGACCACCGCCATGCCGTAGCAGTCGAACGCGTGGAACGTCTTCAGGTCGGCCTGGAGTCCGGCCCCACCGCTTGGATCGGAACCAGCAATCGTCAGCACACGAGGCGGGGTCATGGAATGAGGATACAGCGTGGAGGCTGTGTCACCAGCGCGCGGCGGGAATCAAGAGAGGCCGCCCGAAATCGGGCGGCCCCTCTTCTTTGCCGATCCGAAGATCAGCGACAGCGGCGTGGGCGAGGAGCCCACACCGCCATTCCGAGTTACTCAGTCCTCGTCGCTCCCGACGTCATCCGTGGTGTAGTCCCACTCGATGTCATCGAGCACAGGAGCTGGATCTGTCGGGTTCGTGGTCGGCCGAGCAATCGTGCCCCGTGACCGCAACCAGCGCCAGCCGTCCAACATCGCCGCACCAGAAGACTGGAAGCCGCTCGTATTGTCGGGGTCAGCGACACCCGTGCCACCCAGGCCCGGATCGTGCGGATCGGACTGTGCGCCTTCACCGAGGATGGTGTAGGTGACGTTCGTCTGCACCGCTGGATCGAGTCGGTTCACGACCGGGGCGAATGACGCGAGATCGTAGAATTGCGACTTGAACGTGCTTCCGCCCGGCAACCCGCGGCAAGCCGCAGAAGCCGACCCGGCGAGTACCGTGTAGCGCTCGTTGTTGTTCTCGAACACGCTCTGTTCCATGCCCCAGCGATTGAAGAGCTGGCGGCCGTTGTTGAGCGAGGTCTTGTAGCGGATGACGGCACGACCGAAGCCGCCGTCGCCGCCGAAGTTGCCCATCGTGTTGTACGCCGGGTACTTGTTCGAATTGCCCGAGTTGCGGAATTGGCGACGACCGCCGCCGACTCCGCCCTGCAGATCCAACGTCGCACCGTTCGCGCCAGCGCCCTCGCCAACTGTGACCGGCGAGATGTTCACGTTGTCACCAACGATGTAGACCGTGCCTCCGGAGGCGCCGCCGCCGCCGGAGTGCGCGTAGCCGTAGCTACTCCGGGAACCTGTGCTCCAGTTCCAGACCGTGACCGACATCGCACCGGCGCCGGGGGGATTTCCGTCTCCACCCTTCGCTTCGATCGTGCCGTTCACCGTCACCGTGCCCGAACCGATGATGCCGAGCGCGCCAGCCGCTCCGCCACCGCTACCGGTCAGACCGAAGTAATGCCAGCTACTCGGGCTGTACGTGTAACCGCCGAGGCCGCCGCCGGCCGCACCCGATCCCACGAAGCTCGCCAGATTGGTCTCGTCGATGTTTGTCGCATCGACGCGCTCCACCGTGCTCCGCGTGTTGCTCCCATCGGTCCGAACGTCCGCAGGAGAACGACCATCGCCGTTGGAGTCATCCACTGCGCCTTCGTAGGCGTAGTAGCCGGAGACTGCGTAGGGCGCCCAGCCGTCGTCGCCAGTGGTCGCACTGGAGCCACCACCGCCGCCCATGTCGCCGGTGTAGAAGATGTAGCGTCCGCCGCTCCAGGCATAGCCAATCGCACCCTTGCTGTCCTTGAGCGCATGGGAGCGCCCAGGAGCGGGACCGCTTCCGTTTTGACCGGCACGCTTGAAGCCGTTGCCGGCATTCGAGGCGCCGCCGATCGTATGACCCGCGCCGCCCTTGCCGCCACCGAGTGCCCCGAGCCCACCCGTGTATTGGGTTGCCGGTGTTCCAGCACCGCCCGCGAACTCAGGGTGCGTGCCGGACATGCCGTTCGACGCTGAACCAGAGAAGCCCTTGAGCGGTCGTCCACCGCTCATCTTGAGCGTGCCGTCGATGCGAACCTCGCCATCGACATAAATGCTCGTCGCGTTCGTGCCCGTCAGCGTGACGGTCACGCCCGCAGGAACGATCAGTTGGGTGTAGCGAACCTTGGACGTCGCGCCGAAAGCCACAGTGCCACCGTTCTGGAACGCGGCAGGCGGCGCAACCGCTCCACCGATCCCACTGGACGGAATACTCGTGACCTGACTGATCATCAGTTGGCCCTTCACCCGCACTTCGTCATGGTTGAGGAAGTTCGGCGCCTCGACGCGGAAGCGGCCGGGGCCGCCGTCGCCGCCATAACGGCTGGTGCCGTTATTGAAGGCGTTCGAGAGCGCGTAGAAATCCTGCCAGTAGCCGAAGCTCGCCGGGCCGCCGAGACCGCCCCGCAGATCGACGATACCGTCGAGTGTGCAGCGTCCGGCGGACTTGATCAAGAGACCGCCACCAGCGCCACCACCGCCACTACCCGCGTACGTGGCGCTCGAGCCACCGCGACCGCCGCGGCCATCGATGTAGCCTGACGGTGCGATGTCGAAGGTGCCGTTGCAGATGAATGTGACCGCACCGGCGGACGCGCCGCCACCACCGCCCTGATGATACCAGGAAGACGAGTAGCGGTTGGAGCCGCCGCCGCCGCCGCCGCCACCTGTGGACGGACGCCCGGAAGCCATTGTCGTGTCGCCGGTGATGCCACCGGGGACCGACTTCGGACCGAGGTTCGATGCTGTGCTGTACGCAACGCCTGCACCACCGGAGAGCCCGGCGCGGGCGTGACCGCCACCGGCGCCACCACCGGCGCCGTAGACATAGCTTGAGGTGCTGCCAGCAGTGGCGATGTTGCCACCCTCGCCGCCCTCGTCGCCGCTGCCGTCGTCGCCAGCGACGCGCACCAGAGACGAACTGCTGTCGGAGTCGCCACCGGCGCCACCGTCGTTGTAGGCGCGCCCACCCTTGCGGGTGCCCACTCCTCGCGAGGCGAAGAGCAGCGAGGTGCGTGAAGCCGTGTTGCCGTAAGCACCCGTCCACCCATCTTCGCCGCGGAAGTCCACGACGCCGAGGATGCTGACGTTACCGGTTGTGCGGATCGTCACAGCGCCTGCCGTCGAGCGGATCAGCAATTTGCCACCCTTCTCGACGGTGAAGTTGCCGAAGTCCGAAACCGCCTGGGTAATCGTGCGGGTCACGCCGGCCGCGACCAGGTAGTCAGGACCGCCCTGTGGCTGCGTGGCGCTATCCTGCAAGCCTGTAAGAACACCGGGATTGCAAGGATCGTCGCCCCAGTCGGCCAGGTCGGTGCCCGAGGCGTCTTCCTGGTCCGTGTTGGAGAAGCTCTCGACACCGGTGACGTTCGTGGTTCCGAACGCGGTTACCGAATACGAGTGATTGACTGCCCCGGTCGGTCGGCCATTGGCGCCGTGAAGACCATTGAAGGTCTGCACGTCAACGGTCCGGCCAGACGGGAGTTGTAGCAGCGGGGTGAACACTGCGACGGACGATGTCGTGCCATCGCCATTTTGCGAGTTCGTGACCGACCATCGACCGGCGACGACCGGCGCACCGGATCGCGCTGCGCTCGAGCCACCGCTATTGTCAATCGTCACTACGGCGTTGGGCGACTTGACCGTGTTCAGGTCGAGAGCCTGGTCGTACGAAACCGAGAACGTGCCGCCGGGCACGAGCGTCGACCCGATGACCGGGTCGATGATCGTCACGGCCACATCCTGACCGTTGTCATAGTTTCCGGTACGCGTCGTGAACGACGTGCTGATCGGAACGTTCTGCGCGAGCAGGTACGTCTGCATAACGGCCGGGAAGCCGGCATTGTCCGGCCGCAAAGTCTGCGGGTCGTCGATCCGCGGATCGGTCTGCACCGGGTAGCCGGGGATCAGGACGTCGTAGCTGTTCAAGGGGAAGAGCACGGTCGGAACGGACTGTTCCGTGTACTCCAACTGATCGAGAATTGTGCTGTTCGGTCGCGGGAAGAACGTCACGACAGTTGTGTTGGTCGAGAGGTTCTGCTCGGTTGTGTACACGCCCAGGATCTGTGTCCCGTTGCGTGAGATCTGGATCGTCGCGGCGTTCACGCTCTCGGCGTCGACGAGCCCGTTGAAGTTGAAGTCGACCGGCTCATTGATCGCGACGAGGTTGTTGTCCCCACCGCGGGCCGTCATGCTGTCGAGCCAGAGGGCGTCGGGATCGCGGATCACGCGGATCGACTCATCCTTGCCGCTCTCGTTACGGATCGTGGCGGTGAAGCCCTCATCCGGCGAGTCGGCTGACAGGTTGTCGAACGGACGGACCCGGAACCAGACGTTGCCCCACGAGCTCTGAGGCGCGCCCAGGTCGAAGAGGCTGTCCCAGTCGAAGAACAACCAACCCTGATTGGCAGGGCGGTTCACGGGATCTGAGTTCAGCGGCGACTCGGACCAGGTCACGAGATCTTCGACGACGTTGGCGCCGTTCGCGCCGCGTTGCGTCTCATCGACGCCAGCCGTTGTCGCGCTCGCCGGGTTCCAGAACTCTTGGCCCGGATTGATGATGCCGTCGTTGTTGGCGTCGACGGCGTACTCGAAGATCGCGCGCGCATCGTCGCCCGGACGAGGACCGACGCCCTCGCCATCAATGTCTCGGAGGTGAACCCAGAACCCGATGTCTCCACCCTGGTTCGGGTTGATGGTGCCGTCGGCATTCTCAAGCGCGATGATCGTGGGGATGACCTTCGTGTTGAAGAGCACGGTGACCGGCACCGATTGCGAACCCGACCCCTGTACCGCGCCGAACGGCGTGGTACGGAAGATGTACGGGCCCGACGAACCACCCTGCGGCGGACGCGGGATGTCCTGCGTCATGCCCCAGATGTAGTCATGGTCGGATTGCGGAAACGACTTCGGATCGATGGCGGCCGTCTGATCGTCAACGGCGCCGGTCGTGCGGTTCGCTGCGGGCTCCGCAACGTTGCCACCGATGGTGGACGCTTGCGGCGCTGCAGCTCTCCAGATCGCACCGGCGTTGTCAGACCACTGGACCACCACGCGGACGTTGTCCTGCTCGGCGTCAGTGACGCGGTAGACAATCGGCGCGCCGAAGGCCCATGACTGCTGCTTGGACTCAAGGTCAGTACGGGCCGAGGGACGGAAGTTTGCGCCGCCCTCGGGCGTGAAGGTCTCAAGTTCCTGGAGCGCTCCGCCGGTGGCGTTCAGGCCACCCACGAAGAAGACGCGCCCGTTGTTCACGGTCACGGCCTTGTGGCTGCGGCGCGCGAAACGCATGTCGCCGTTCACCGGCAGGAAAGATCCCGACCATGTGCTCGGGAAGCCCATGTCGTCACTCGCTCGTGCACCGAGAAGGAAGACGTCAGCATCTGCGATCAGCGTGCCGCCGTCTGTGTCGGTAATGCCGCCGGCCAGAACGACCGTGCCATCGCCGAGAAGCGCCGCGGCGTGCTGCGTGCGGCCGATCTCCATATTCGCGTCGTCGCCAACGACGGGCTCGAACTGGCGGTTGATCCAGTTGAAGACCTCGAGCGTGGTCTTCGCGGGACTGGCAGAGCCGCCAGCGAAGAGGATGTTGCCGTCGTGGAGCGTGGTCGCTGACGCGAACATGCGCGCGTCGCCCATCGATCCGACTTCCTCGAACCTGGGGTTCTTCGTCGTCGGGTCAGCCGGGTCGGCGTCAAAGAGGGGGTTCAACACCTCGGCGGTCTGCACGGCCGTTCCGCCAGCCGAGACTCCGCCGGCAACCAGAACGCGCTGGTCCGGGAGGAGCCGTGCGTGGAGCGTGTGCTGAGCGACGGCCAGATCCGGAAGTGCGACGTTCGCGGATTGGGGAGATCCTTCGGGGCTGAAGACATAGGTCTCGCACGCTGAGAGCGTTGCGCCACCCGCTCCGACACCACCGAAGAACGCGACCTGGCCCGAAGCGAGTCGCACCGCACTATGGCGTGCGCGAGCGGTCAGCAAGCTGGGTCCGGACGTGATGTTGTGCGTCGCGGGATCGTAGATCTCGGTCGTGGCCAACGGGTTCCCGCCGGCGTCGAAGCCGCCAGCGATGAGTACGCGACCGTCGTCCAGCACCGTGGCGGTGTGGTACGAGCGCGCGTCGAGCATCGCGGTAAAGGGAGCCGCGCTCGACGTCGTCGTCTCGGCGGTCTCGGTGTTCACGATCTGCACTGCGAGATAGCTGGTCCCGGGACCGCCATCCGTCGAGCTGCCGCCCGTGTAGAGCCAGCTCTGGAGAGGCGGTTCGTACGCGGGATCGGAGCGACTGAGCCCCGGCGTCAGGTTGACGATCGCTCCGCCGACGCGACCGCCGGGCAGGTTGGACGCCTCGCCGGGCGAGTTGAAGATCTTCCAGTTGTCCAACTGGAAGCCCTCGGTGAAGTAGATCGTGGCGCCGGGCTCGCGCTTCTGATCGAAGGGGCTCGCGCGAAGAATGTAGCGCGCGTTCACCGTGCCGACGTCGGCGACGGAGTCCCAGGCCCAGACATGGGCGCGTCCGACGCCGGTCGGCGCTGTAGGATACCCATCGATGCGCAACTCAGGTGGCGCGCTCGGCTCGGTGCCAAAGCCCTCTGCGCGGGTGCAGGGGAGCCAGAGGAGCGCATCGAGCTCGGACTGCGACAGCGTGGCCGGGTCAACTCCGTCGGGCACGCGGTAGTAGTCGAATGCGACGGCGATGTACTCGGGGTCGAGGACGCCATTGCCGTTCCGATCCTCAAGGTCGAGGAGATCGAGGACGCCGTTGCCGTTCAGGTCTTCGGAGTCGTCGTCAAAAGCCGTCCAGTTGATCTCGACCACCTCGTCCGAGGCGGTGGGCGTCGAGGTGCTATTCGGGACGACGCCGTCGATCGTCATCGACGGAGGGGTGTTGTTGTTCAGCGCGAATGCGTCGGTGTAGATCCACTCGCCCACGCCACGCCCGCTCTTGGCCTTCGCACGGATGCGAATCTTCATGCCAGGCAGGATGTCGTCGAAGAGGAACGAGCCCGGGTTGTTCGGGTCGGGCACGGGACGACCGTCAGGCGTGTAGAGGAACTGAACAGTCGGGAAGTTCCCGGTGGAAACATCCGCGGCACTATTCCAGACGAACGCATGCGACGCGCCAATGTCACCAGCAGTGCTGAAGAGCTGCGGCTTCTTGTTCTTGCGCGTGTTCCGCGAGTCGCGGCGGTCTTCGGTGGCCGCCTCGTACTCCGACGGAAGATCGGGGTTGGTGCCGTCCGCAACGGTGCCGTCGTTGTTGCGGTCCCAGCCGTACTCGGCCTGGATGTCCGTCTTGCGGCGGCTCTTGTCCAGGAGGGAGAACGGGGTGACGACGTTATTGCCGGCCCCACGCACACCCTGCAGCCCCAGCGGGGTCTGCATCTGAATCACATCCGCTGGCTTTCGCTGCTTCTTCTTGTTCTTGCGTGCAGCGAACGCGTCGCCTGCACCTGCCAGAAGCCCGATCGTTGTCGCGGCGCCCACTGCCGTTGTGACAACGACGCGAACTGTTCTCGATTGCGTCATCGATGTCCCTCCTAGAACGCGATGATCCGATGCCCCGGGAACGTCTCCCCGGCCATCGATCTGCCGAACCCCGATCGTGCTGCCCCTGCGGCGGATGATCGTGCGGTCCAACCTGCCCCGTCTCCGGGACGCGTAGCCCATCGTGCGTCGACTCCAACCGAGCCGACTCTATCTGCTGCAGGCTCGCGGACGACTTGCGTCGCTCGCGTGCCCGCCTCAGCCGCACAGTGTGCAGCATTGCCCCACCAGTTCACAAGCCTCTCACCACGATTCTCGCACTGAGATTCCAGCACGATGCCGGGATCGTGCGTGGAGGCGTGGTCGCGTGAGAGCTGTTCTGCTTGAATCTTCACCGGGGTCTTCACAGATCTTGGGTTGCGCATCCGTTGACGGATGTCGGCTCGCCAGCTTGCTCTCCACCCCAGGAGATCGCACTAGTCGAGGCCGTTCTGTGACCCTGATGAACCTGAACTAATAGCCCTGCAAACCCGACCAACCAGAGTTGTCACTCTGTAGCCGGAAGACCCGGCACAATGCATAGTCTGCGCACCATCGCAGCAGTCGTCAAGGGCGAAAATCCGGGGAGGCCGCCGCGGAGGCGGCCCGAACGCCGCAGAAAAGATGCCCCTGAGCCGGGCGCAAGGTTACGCTCCGCGGTCTTCGGCTGGCCCCGGGCCGGTCAAGTCCGCGCATACGGCGCGGTCACGCTTGCGATACCAACTGCGGACACGGGCGTATCCCGCTCGACTCCGCTCTGAACTGAGGTCAGCCCGATGAAAGTCCGTATCCGCCGCAGTAACCTCAAGCGCGTCCGCAAATTCGGGTTCCTCTCTCGCAGCAAGACGAAGAAGGGCCGACAGATCATCAGCCGTCAGCGCAAGCGCTACGGCGCGTACCGTGGCGCGTTCCGTAAGTAATCGCTGACTGCGGCGCGGAGACCGAGCAGCCCGCAGGCTGCTGCACCAGCCTCTCCGACCTCCCAGTCACTCGAGCCTCATCCGGGGACGCAGCAAGGCCATGCTGCGTCCCCCGCTCGATTCCGGGCCCGATGCCGCGGATATGAGCCCGAGTTCGCTGCGACGAAGGACTTGCTGCGACGGAGTCCGGCCATCCGCAGCGGCGCTCCAAACTGAGCGCGCGACCGCGTTGCCCTCTACCGCCTTTCCCTATTTGGGGTGACGGCCCGACGCGGAGTCGCCGGCCCAGCGGAGCGCGTGCCGATCGTCGACACCCTCATCGGCGTCCTTGGCGATCTTCACGATCCCGTGGCCAGCCACTTCGTTGGTGATCCAGTAATAGAAGCGACCGCGATCCTTCGTATCGACGTGCAGAATCCAGCAGTCCCACGTTTGTCCGCCCGCATCGACGCGCCCCCGCTCGACCTTGCGGACCACGGCGTCGTCGGGCACGCCAAAGCCGTTCCGATGCCAACGAAAGCGCTCCAGGCTCTTTCCGACAGGCTCGCCCTCTTCGTAGCGCATCACATCCACGACCACGTTGACGTCGCCGGCCTCGGTCACCGTATAGCGCCACTCGGTCGGGCCACGCTTCAGGACGAGTTCCTCGCCGACGACGGCGTCGTTGAGCGGCGGCTCGAACGCGGGTAGGGCAGCGCGGGCTGGTGGGACAGCTGGCTTCTGACAACCGGAGAGGCCGCCGACGACCAACAGAGCGATGCCAGCGAAGACTTGGAGAGTGCGCATCGATGAGATCCTATCCGCAATGGCCCGTCGTGCCGTGATCGTGGGAGCCTCGGACGGCGCCCGCGGCGCTCCGTCCCGGAGACGGCTGCGCGTGGCGAAGACGCTCATCATTTCGGCTCTCTCGGGCGCAGGTGGCGCATGTCCGGCGGGACGGCCCACGCGCGCGGCCAATCACGCGGCGACTTGCCGTATCGAAATGCGAATCTGACGTGCTCGCGGGCGTCGAGCCCACGCCCGGAAGTCCGTGTGAGCACCTCGGCGAAACGCGCGCGCACGGCGGGGTTGTAGTACTGGTCGGGATAGCGCCTCACCAGGGCCTCGAGCAGCGCGAGCGCTTCCGCCGTGCGCCCGCGGAGCATGCGACACTCCACGACGGTCAGCCAGGCGTTCCAGTCGGCGGGCTCGATCTCCAAGCCGCGCAGGTAGGCGTCGGCCGACTTGTCGAAGTCCTCGTCGCGCTCGAAGTAGACGTAGCCGAGGACGAACCACGGTCCCGGCAGATCTTCTCCGCCGAACTCGGCTTCGAACGAGTCGAGTGCGCGCAGCGCGAACTCCTCAGCAAGGTCGTAGTTGCGGAGAGTGCGGTGGCAGACCGCGATGGTCATGAGACCGGCGTGACGGATCGTCGAGGGCTGCGGCGGGAGCCACGCAGCGACACTCAATCCGCCGACGCCGACAAGGGCAGCCGCCAGCGCTCGTGTATGGCGCGCGCGCCACGCCGAGATTCCCCAGGCAACGGCCCCGCCTGCCAGCACGGCCATCGCCGGGACCGCGGGGCTGCGATAGTGCGACAGTGGGAACACGATGGTCAGCACAGCAACGTGCGCCGCCGCGATCGCGCCGGGACCGAAGAGTACGTCGCGCCGCCGTACGTGAAGCGCGAGGCCCACGCACCCGACGACCGCGATCAGCCACGTCGGGACGACGGCCAACCAAAGCAGCGGAGCGAACTCCCGGTCGAGTTCCAGCGAGGCCGACGAGGGCACTTCGCGCGGCGTGAAGAACCAGCGCGCCTTGGTGAAGAGGTAGCCAATCGCGTCGCCCGGCCGGGCGACGAACTCGCTGATCGTATCGTCACGGAAGGCGTCGGAGATCTCGGCCCACGTCGCGTCCTCGCCGATGCGCGGCGCCATGTAACGACGCGCGTCGGCGTGCATCTCCATCGGGTTGAAGCGAAACCGGCCCTCCGCCGACATCATCCCATGCCTTCGCGCCGCAGGGCAGTTGCCCAGCCAGAGGTTCGCACCCGAAGCCGCGGTGTAGACGACGGGTTCGCCCCCCACGCGCCAGTTGCGCACGAAGCTGAGCACGGCAGGAGCCATGAAGACGAGTACGACGACCGTGGCGGTCCGCAGCCTGCGCCCCGGAGCCGCTCGGCGAGCCTGCAGCCAGAGGAAGAACGGGAGCGCGAGAGGCGTGATCGGACGCGCCAAGGCGCCGAATCCCAGCCACAATCCGGCTGCGATGGGCCCATGCGCTCCGCCGAAGCGCCCGGATCGAGCCCCCTCGCGCGGAGGCACGCAACTCCAGACCGCGCCGGCCATCAAGAACGCGCCCATGCCGGAGATGGAGATGTGCCCGTCGAGATGGACCAGCGACGTGGAGAGCGCGACCGCAATCCCTGTCACCCAGGCAGCCGCCCCGCCGAAGAGACGCCTGGCCGACGCCGCGGACAGGGCGGTGGTGGCGGCCCCGAGCAGCGCCTGCGCAGCCAGTACCCAAGGGATGAAATCGCCTTGAAAAACCGCCCAGAAAGGCGCAAGAACGTAGGCGTAGAGCGGATTGAGGAAGTACGGGTCACCGCCGACGATGCCCTCGCGCCCGGCCAGGTCGCCTCTCGCGATCTCCATCGCCCACTGGGCGTAGTACGTCCCATCCAGCTGCGGAAAGTGCACGACGATGTTCTTCGCGTAGCCCTGCGCGGATGCCGCGCCACGCACGATCAGAGCGATGAGCGCGGAGACCCGGACGGGGTCGCAGGAGGAGCGTCGAAGGACATCGGAAAAGGGCATGTGGTGGACGCCTCGATCGTTAGAAGAGACGTTCCCCCTGAGCATAGATCACGAGAGGTGTCATATGAGTCTCCAGCACGTAAACGACCAGACGTTCGAGACCGAGGTCCTGCAGAGCGACGTTCCCGTCCTCGTGGATTTCTACGCGACGTGGTGCGGCCCGTGCAAAGCCATGGAACCGGCACTCGTGGAACTTGCCAGTGAGTACGAGGGCCGGGCGAAGATCGTGAAGGTCAACATCGAGGACGCACCCGGCCTCGCGTCGAGCCATGGGATCATGGGCGTCCCAACCGTGATCGTCTTCAAGAATGGCGCCGAGACGCAGAAGATGACCAGCCGCAAGTCGAAGCCTGAGCTCGAAAAGGCGCTGCTGGCAGCGCTCGAGTAGTCCGCGTGGCTGACTCTGAGCGCACGCACGAGCGGCCAGATCGCGGGCGAGCAGGCCCGCGGCCAAGAGTCGAAGAGGGCCCGCTCCCTGGCGCGAACGCGATCGGGGAGTCGGGCTCTCTCGATTCGGGACCGGGCGTCCGCCTCTCGCTGCGGGTGGACCTCGAACGCCGCATTCTCTCCGCTGGCTTCGAGGTGCGAGGGATCGACGCCGCGCGCCCGGTGCTCGCTGAACTGTGTCGGGTGCTGCTCGGGGCGACCGTCGACGACGCGGAGCGCACGACGCTTCGCGCCGTCGCGCGCCTCGGCGCACTCGACGAGGGCGATCCCGCGGCCCGCCAGATCCACTTCGCGCTGCGTGGAGCGCTCCGTTCATGGACCACGCCCGCCGCGGAGCGTGGGAGCGAGGTGATCTGCGCGTGCTTCGCGCTCGAGCGAGCTCAGATCATGACGGCGATCCATGAACACGGACTGCGCACGATTGACGACGTGCGAGAGCACATGCCCGCAACGCGGGGCTGCGGAACGTGCCGGCCCGACATCGAGTGCCTCCTGAAGCTGTCAGCGGAGGAATCCGACTAGGTCTCAGTAGACCTAGTCGCTGCGCGACAGGCCCGCGCGCGCCAAGACTCCCGGCCCTGGAGTGAAGCCGCGCTGCAGCGCCCAGACGAGATCCGCGCGCGCGCCGTCACGGTCGCCGGTGAACGCCCGCAGCGCCCCGCGCGACCCGCGCGCCGCGGCGCTCCACGGGAAGTCACGCACCAGACTCTCCCCCTCCGCGATCGCATCGGGGCGCCGCCCGAGATCGATGAGCAACGTCGCGCGCAGGTAGCGCGCTGCGACGTTCCAGGGCTGCCGCGCGACGGCGCGCTCGACCCAGACCAGCGCGGCGGCCCGATCGGCGCGCAGAATCTGCGCCTCGGACATCGCCAGGAGAGCAGGGACCCACTTCGGTTCGTCAGCGACAGCGTCGGCCGCAGCAGCAGCGGCGCCGGGCCCGTCGGCTGCGCGGATCGCGTCCACGGCCGCGTTCACGCGCTCGACCGCGCGCGGGTTGCCGGGTTCTGGGACAGCCCACGCCACCGCTGCCACGAGCACGAGCGCGGCGAGCGCCAGGGCTCGGGAGCGACCGGTCGCTCCCAAGAGCCGGACGCCGCCGACCGCGACCGCGACGGCCAGAGCCGGGATCGCGGGTGCCCGGTAGTGCGAGAGGGGGAATGCCAGAGCAGCGGCAACGGCGTGGGCGACCACGAGCGCGGTGACGCCGAGGAGTAGCCGCTGGTCACGGCGTCGCCAGAGCGCCAGCCAGAGCGCCGCGAGCAGCCACGTGGGCACAAACGCGATGTAGAGCAAGGGGACCCGCTCGCGATCCACGACGAGGTCGGCGCTCGACGGAGGCTCGGCTGGCGAGAGAAACCAGATGAGCTTCGCGCCGAAGAAACGCAGCGCAGCGCCGGGATGAGCGTTGACGTCGTCCCACGCGGCGCGCCTGTACCAGGCGGAGACCTCCGAGCGCGACGGCTCCCGGCCGAGATCCAGCGCGACGCGGTACTTGGCATCCGTGTGCATCTCGACCGGGCCGAAGCGGAAGTCGTCGCTCATCATCGCCCGCGTCCGCCGGGCAAGCGGGTTCTGGCCCAGGTGGAGATTGAGGCCATTCGCGGCGGTGAACACGACAGGTTCGCCCGAGACTGCGAGATTGCGGACGAACGAGATACTCGCGAATGCGGCGAAGACCAGCACGACGGTGGCTGCGGCGCGTACGTTCGCTCGGCGCGCCGCCCCACGGCGCACCCAGTGCAGAGCGGCGAAGAATGGTAGCGCAAGGAGCGTCACGGGCCGGGCCAGTGCACCGACACCGAGCCAGAACCCGGCGGCGACAGGACCGTGGCCGCGTGGCACACGCGCCGACACAGTCAACGCGGTCGCTGGAGCGGCGGAATGGACCGCGCCCGCAACGAGAAACGCGGCGAGCGTCGCCACGCTGATGTGCGTAGACAGGTGGACCAAGGCCGCCGAGAACGCGACCGCTGCGCCCGCAACCCAGGCCGCCACTTCCGGCGCCGGGTGCGGGTCTCCCCGGGCCGCGACGAAGCGCTGTGCAGCGTTGGCGGCAAGCCAGGCGGTCGCGCCGCCCAGCAGCGCCTGCGCGGCGAGTATCCACGGCTGCGCAGGCTCGAACGCCGCGACGATCGGTGCGATCAGCCACGCGTAGAGCGGATTGAGGAGGTAGGGGCCGGCCGATCCGGCGGGTCCGGCGGAGAGCACATCGCCGGCAGAGAGCGCGCGCGCCCAGTCGAGGTAGTACGCGGCGTCGAGCGAGGGCGTGCGCAGCGCGGGATTCCCCGCCCACTGCGCAGCGGCCACCGCACCCCGCAGCGCCGCCGCGACAAGCGCACACACGAGTTCCGGCGCATGGCTGCGGAGCCGGTACTCCCAGGTCGCACACGCCCGCCGCGAGTCTGAATTCGCAGCCGCGCCGACATCGGAAGCAGGGTCAACGTCAGAAGTTGAAGAGCTCGTCCTTCGTCACTTCCTGGACCTCGCCGAAGCGCCCGAGCGCCTCGAGGTCCACCTTCTCCTTGTCACCGACGATGGTGATCGTGAACGGGAGCGTCTCGAAGCGCTTGGCGAACGCGTCGAGCCCGGCCGCGTCCATCGCCACAGCGGTGCGCCAATTGTAGTCGCGCGGATCACCGTCGATGCCCCAGCGATCCCACGTCAGAGCCGCACCCGGCATCCCGCGGAAACCGAGACGATTGGTGCGATACGACTCATCGATAGAACTCGTCACCTGCCGCAGTCGGTTTTCCGACGACGGGAACTTCCGGATCAAACCCATGAGAACGCCGACGGCCTCGACAGCCTTGTCCTGCTGATTGGCCATGCCCGCACGCATGATGTTGTCATCGCCGACGCGCGAGCCGTTGCCGTAGTTGGCCCAGACGCTATAGGCCAGCGAACGCGCCTCGCGGACTTCCTGGAACACCACGGCCCCCATCCCACCGCCCATGAACTCGTTGTAGACGCGGCGGACCGGGAACTGCTTCGGCTCGAACTCGCCGTCGGGACCGAAGAAACCGACCTGCGCCTGAGCACCTGTCTGCTGCAGGAACAGAATGCGATTGGCCGACGGTGCGACGTACTTCGTCGGCTTGTAGACGGGAGCCGTCTGCAACTCCGTGCCCGCCGCCTTCGCAAACGCGGCCGCGACCTTCTCGATCGGCAACGTGCCCACGTAAACGACGATCCGCTTGTACTTCCAGACGTCGGCCGCCGCGCCGAGCAGTTCGGCGGCCTGAAGTTGCGCCAGTTCCGCGTTGGTCGGACCGGTCAGCATCGGACTCTCGGCGCCGCGCATCGCGTACATCTGCAGCGCGCCGTTCAGAGCGCGGGGCGAGCTCTGCTGCATCGCACGCATGCCGAGGAACCGCTGGACAAGCTTCGCGAGATCGTCCTGACCAACGCCCTTCGGGGTCTTAAAATGCTCCTGCATGAGCGTGACCGTGGCGTCGAAGTTTGCATCCAGACCGGACGCGGAGAGGACGGTCTCCTTCTCGGACGCGTTGCCACTGATCGTGGAACCGAGCGCGTAGAGCGTGCGCTTGTACGCGATCGGGTCGAGCGCACCCGCACCAGCCAGAGAGAGGAGCGGGAAGGCCATCTCGAGTCGCTTGTCGTGATCGCTGCCCACCTCGAAGTGCACGTCGAGGTCGAAGACGTCGTTGATCGGGTTCGCGCCGTAGTAGAGGCGTCCCCAATCGTAGTCACGGACCACATAGTCCTTTCCGGCGACCGCGAACACGGGCTCGATCGGCGTTGCCGGCATGTTCAGAATCGAGTTGAAGAACGGTGTATGAACATCGTTCTCGATCTGCACCGTGGTGAACTTCGGCTTCGTCACATCGGGGAGAACGGGGTCTCCGTTACGGCGATAGATCACGACGAAGTCGTCGCTCAAGTACTTGTTCGCCGCGGCGACGATCTGCGTCTTCGTGACCTTGCGCATCCGGTCGAGCGATTCGACCTCGTTGCGCCACGGTGTCCGGTTGACGAATGCGGACGTCATCTGCGAGACGCGTGTTCGGTTGCTCTCGAGGCTGCGCTTCTCGCCCACCTCGAAGTCAGTGATGACCGCCGCAAGATCCGCGTCGGTGAACTCCCCCGCGCGCAGCAGACGGACCTGCTCCAGAAGGAGCGCCTCGCACTCCTCCAGCGTCTGTCCGGGCTTCGGAACCGCGCGCAACGTCTGCACGCCCGCCTCGGCCAGGAACATCGGTCCGGAGCCAGCGGACCGAACGGCTTGCGTCTGACTGAGATTGACGTTGATCAGGCCGGTCTGCTGGTTGTCCAGCATCATGTCGCAGAGGATCACGGGCAGCACGTCGGGATGGTTCGGCCCCACCGTCAGATACGCGATCGAGACCTGCTCATCAGCCTTGTGCGTGACCTCGACGAAGGTGCGGCCGTTTGGCTTCTCGATGGGGTACTCGGGATCCGCGGCGACGGCCTTCGCCTCCCACGCCCCGAAGTAGCGCGTGATGACCTCCATCGCCTCGGCCGGATCGAAGTCCCCCGCCAGAGCGATGCACATGTTCCCGGGCACGTACCACTTCTCCAGGTACTCGTACATCTTGCGCAGCGACGGATTCTTCAGATGCTCGACCGTGCCGATGGTCGGCTGCGTGCCGTAGGGGTGCGCGGGGAAGAGTGCGCGACTCTGCGCCTGGAAGACGGCCCGACCCGGGTTGTCGAGTGACCGGTTCATTTCCTCGTACACGGCTTCGAGTTCCGTCTGGAAGAGCCGGAAGACCGCGTCGGTGAAGCGCTCGCTCTCGAGCTTCGCCCAGTGTTCGAGTCGGTTGGCGGGGAGGTTCACTACGTACGACGTCTGGTCATTGCTCGTGAACGCATTCATCCCGCTGAAGCCCATCGCGGAGTAGAGCTGATCGATCTCGCTGGGGACCTCGTACTCCGCTGCCGCCACGTTGGACTTGTCGATCTCGGCGTAGATCTTCGCTCGCGCGGCGGGCTCGGTCGCATGGAAGAGTTCCTCGTAGAGCGCGGTGATGCGATCCAGGTGCGGCTTCTCCTTCGCCCAGTCGAGGGTTCCGAGCTTCGTCGTGCCTTTGAAGAGCATGTGCTCGAGATAGTGCGCCATGCCGGTCGAGTCGCTCGGGTCCTTGGCGCTGCCCGCGCGTGTGGTGATCCACGCGTTGATCCGCGGCTCTTCGTGATTGGGCGAGAGCATCACCGTCAGGCCATTCGGCAGGCGCTCGATGATCACTCCCATCGGGTCGCCCGCGACGGCGGGAACGTGCGCCTTGGCACCGTCCGCCGTCGCCAACGCCGAGTCCGCTTGCGTGACTTCGCCGTCATCGAGCGGGCGCAACGCGTCGCGGGCGGCCTCCGACGTCCCCGGCGCGGAGCCAGCGCAGGCCGAGAAGAGCCCCAGGAGGAGCCCCAGAGTGACGAGTGAAATCGAGGTGAGCGATCGACGGAATTTCATGCGTAAGACTCCCATCGGCAACGTGGCCGACGACACCTTCCATGCGGACCCCGCACGCCATGCGCGGTCCTAGCAGCCTGTCGGAGTAGTCCATCGGAACCGGAGAATGTGCCTTCGCAACCGAATTCGAGAACGGTTGACTCCGCCCAGGAACGCCGTCCGTCGCACTTGCCAGGCTCGATGTTGCTTCGGCAGGGACTTCGCCTCTCA
>JAJRPF010000010.1 GCA_024280885.1 Planctomycetota bacterium
CACGACGAGCTCGAGTGCTGCGCGCTCGTCCGCTGCAAGTTCGATTGCGGGAGGACGCGGACCGCGACGCGGCGGGGGGACGGATGACATGCCAATCTATATCGGCAAAACATACTGCGAACTTCCGCAGAGCAGTACTAGGTCGGAACGACCCGTGCTCCGCACGGGGCGTGCCGACCTACCAAGCGAAGTGGCTGAACGCCTTGTTGGCGTCGGCCATCTTGTGCGTGTTCTCGCGCTTGGTGTACGCGCCACCTTCCTTGCGGTAGCCGGCGAGCAGCTCCTCAGCGAGGGTGACCGCGAACGTGCGTCCGCGACGGCTCTTGCGCGCGACATCGAGGATCCAGCGGAACGCGAGCGACTGTTGGCGCGCACGGCTGACCTCAATCGGCACCTGGTACGTCGCACCACCGACGCGCTTGCTCTTGACCTCGACGTGCGGCTTCACGTTGTTGATCGCCTCGGAGAAGACCTTGACGGGGTCCTCGCCGGGGATCTTCTCCGCGATGATCGCCAGCGCGGCATAGACCTGATTCTGGGCCGTCGCCTTCTCGCCGCTCTTCATCACGGAGTTGATGAACTTCGCGAGCAGGAGGCTCTGATAACGAGGATCCGGCTTCAGGAACTGCGCTGTGGACTTGAACTTGCGAGGCATGTGGTTTTCTCGGTGTATCTCTCGATTGAGCCGCCATCCGGTGCCAGACGGCTCGGAACGGTGCGACAGAGAACTGCGCGGCGGAGAACCGCTTTGCAAATAGAAGCTGGCCTGCGTGTCACGGGCCAGCCAGCGCTCTGCGCTGGCTTATCTGCGCTGACTTACTTGGGCCGCTTCGTCCCGTACTTCGAGCGGCTACGGCGACGACCGTCGACACCGGTTGCGTCGAGGACTCCGCGCACGATGTGATAACGCACACCGGGAAGGTCCTTCACGCGACCACCGCGCACGAGCACGATCGAGTGCTCCTGCAGGTTGTGGCCCTCGCCGGGGATGTACGCCGTGATCTCCTTGCCGTTCGACAACCGAACGCGCGCGATCTTTCGAAGAGCCGAGTTCGGCTTCTTCGGCGTCATCGTCTTCACCTGGACGCAAACGCCGCGCTTGAACGGGCACTTCTCCAGGACCGGGGCCTTGGACTTGTCCACCTGGCGCTTGCGGCCCTTGCGGACGAGTTGGTTGATGGTCGGCATCGTGTAGTGGTCTCTCGTTTCTCTCGGGAACCATCTCTCGGGAACCATGCGCGGCGGACTCTGCAATTCTGGACTCTGAGCCTCGAACGCACGGAAGTCCCGCACTCTATCCTCGACACGGTCGCCACCGCGAATTTCTCGCAGGGCGTCGGTCGATCGTCACTCCGGACGCGAGCTACGCGCTCGCCGCCGCCTGCTCTCCGAGCTCGGCCTGCGCGGCCGCCAACTCCTCGAGGTCGATGTTCTTCTTCACGGCAAGGCGCTGGTAGACGTTGAAGCCCGTTCCGACCGGCACCATGTGCCCGACGATCACGTTCTCCTTGAGTCCCTGCAGCGTGTCGCGCTTTCCGGCGAGAGCGGCTTCCGTCAAGACCTTTGTGGTCTCCTGGAAGGACGCCGCCGAGATGAAGCTCTCGCTCTGGAGAGCCGCCTTCGTGATGCCGAGGAGGATCGGCTTGCCGCGTGCCGGCGCCTTGTTCTCCTCGATGCACTTCTTGTTGGCTGTCCGGAAGCGGATCTTGTCCACCACGAGACCGGGCAGGAAGCCGGAGTCGCCCGGCTCCTCGACCTGCACCTTGCGCAACATACGCGCGATGATGTTCTCGATGTGCTTGTCGTTCACCTTCACGCCCTGCGCGCGGTAGACGTTCTGCACCTCGCGCAGCAGATAGTTCTGCAGCGCCTCCTCGCCCGAAATCCGCAGGATGTCGTGCGGGACCAGCGGGCCCTCGACGAGCGCCTCGCCAGCGCGAACCCGGTCACCACGGTGCACGCGAAGGTGCTTGCCGTGGGGCACGAGATGCTCCTTCTGGATGCCGCTCTCGTTGACCACGATCAGCGTCCGGCGACCGCGTCGTTTCTCGCCCAGCTCGACGATGCCGTCGATCTCGGCGATGACGGCCGGGTCCTTTGGCTTACGCGCCTCGAAGAGTTCGGACACACGCGGCAGACCACCGGTGATGTCCTGCGTACCGGAGATCTCACGCGGTGTCTTCGCGAGCAGCGTACCGGCGCTGATCTTCTGGCCCTCGCGCACCTCGATGTGCGCCTTCTCGGGGATCGGATAGAAGGAGACGGCCTGGCCGTCCTCGTCCTCGATCACGACCTGCGGGTGCAGGTCGCCCTTGTGCTCGATGATGACGATACGGCGGACGCCGGAGACCGGGTCCACGTCTTCCTTCATCGTCTTGCCGGCGACGACGTCCTCGAAGCGGACGCCACCCTTGCGATCCGAGAGGATCGGGATGTTGTGCGGGTCCCAACGGCAGAGGATCGAGCGCGTCTTGACCTCTTCGCCCTCCTTGAAGAAGAGCACGGCGCCCGCGGGCACCGCATGCCGTTCGATCTCGCGCTCCTTGACGTCGAGGATGAGGATCTCGCCGTTGCGGTTCAGCACCACGCGCTCGCCGCGGTCGTTCTCGACCACGCGCAGGTTGTGATGTCGGACGAAACCGGCGTACTTGCAGAGGATCTCGCTCTCCTCGACGGAGCGCGACGCCGTACCGCCAACGTGGAACGTACGCATCGTGAGCTGCGTGCCGGGTTCCCCGATCGACTGCGCGGAGATGATCCCGACCGCCAGGCCGAGTTCCACCAGCTTGCCGCGCGACAGGTCCATGCCGTAGCAGAACGCGCACACACCGAGAGGGGCCTCGCACGTGAGCGTTGAGCGGACGCGGATCTTCTCGTAGCCGAGCCCCTCGACTGCGCGAGCGACCTCGACCGTGATGAGTTGGTTCTCTTCGACGATCACATCGTCCGTGATGACATCCACGATCGTGTCGCGGGCGCAACGACCGATGATCGCCTGCGCCAGCGTGACCTCGACGTTGTCGCCCTTGTAGACGATGGCCTTGGTGATGCCGGAGAGCGTGCCGCAATCCTCTTCGGTGACGACGACGTTCTGGGCCACGTCGGCAAGCTTGCGCGTCAGGTAGCCCGAGTCCGCCGTCTTGAGTGCGGTATCGGCCAGTCCCTTACGAGCGCCGTGCGTCGAGGAGAAGTACTCCAGCACGCGCAGGCCCTCGCGGAAGCACGCCTTGATGGGCGTCTCGATGATCTTGCCCGACGGCTTCGCCATCAGACCGCGCATGCCGGCGAGTTGGCGGATCTGTTCGACCGAACCTCGCGCACCCGAACGCGCCATCAGGAAGATCGGATTGAGGTAGGGCTCGCCGTCACGGGTGTCGTTCTCGAGTTCCCCCATCATCTCCTCGCCGACCCTCTCGCGCGCTCCGGTCCAGCAGTCGATGATCTGGTTGTAGCGCTCACCGTCCGTGATGAGGCCCGCGCGGAAGTTCTTCTCGATCCCCGTGACCTCGGCCTGTGCCTCAGCCAGGATCTTCGGCTTCTTGCCCGGGATCTTCATGTCGTCCTTCGCGAACGATAGTCCGGCGCGCGTCGCGGCCTTGAAGCCCATCGACTTGATCGCGTCGAGGAGTTGCACCGTCTGCGCGCGTCCGAGGAGCTTGTGACAGTCCTGGATGACGCGACCGATGGAACCCTTGTCGAGGTCGAAGTTGTAGTACGGCATGCCCTCGGGAAGCATGTCGTTGAAGATCACGCGGCCGGTCGTCGTCTCGGCCAACCCCGCCACGACGGCTGCGTCGGCGCTGGACTTCTGCACGACCTCGCGCTCGCCGATCCGCAGGCGGATGCGCGAGTGAACGTGGATCTTGTTGTGGCCGTACGCGAGGAAGACCTCTTCCGCGTGCGCGTACGCCTGGAGCTTCTGGTAAGGCTTGCTGCGATCCAGTTCAGCACTGGGCAACCGGGCGCGCGTGGTCAGATACGCGAGTCCCAGGACCATATCCTGCGACGGCGTGATGATCGGGCCGCCGTGCGCGGGCGAGAAGATGTTATTCGTGCTCATCATGAGCGTGAACGCCTCGACCTGCGCCTCGAGTGAGAGCGGCAGGTGGACTGCCATCTGGTCGCCGTCGAAGTCGGCGTTGAAGCCACCGCAGACGAGCGGATGGAGCACGATCGCGTTGCCCTCGATGAGTACCGGCTCGAAGGCCTGGATGCCCATGCGGTGCAGCGTCGGTGCGCGGTTGAGCAAGACGGGATGGTCCTGGATGACCTCCTCGAGGATGTCCCAGACCTCTTCCTCGCGACGCTCCAGCATCTTCTTCGCACTCTTGATGGTGTCGGCGTGGCCGAGCTCCTTCAGGCGCCGGATGATGAACGGCTGGAAGAGCTCGAGGGCGATCTTCTTCGGAAGGCCGCACTGGTGCAGGCGGAGTTCCGGTCCGACGACGATCACAGAGCGCGCGGAGTAGTCCACACGCTTGCCGAGTAGGTTCTCGCGGAAGCGGCCCTGCTTGCCCTTGATCATGTCGGTCAACGACTTGAGCGGCCGGTTCGAGGAACCGAGCACCGGGCGCCGGCAACGGTTGTTGTCGAAGAGCGCATCGACACTCTGCTGCAGCATCCGGTTCTCGTTCCGGATGATGACCTCGGGGGCGTTCAGATCGAGCAGCTTCTTCAACCGGTTGTTGCGGTTGATGAGCCGGCGATAGAGATCGTTCAGGTCGCTCGTCGCGAAGTTGCCCGACTCCAGCAGAACCAGCGGACGCAGGTCCGGGGGAATGACCGGGATCACGTCGATCACGAGCCACTCAGGGTTGTTGTCCGAGTTGCGGAGAGCATCGACGAGCTTCAGGCGCTTGATGATCTCCTTGCGGCGCTGCTTGCTACGCGACGTGATCAACTCCTCGCGCAACTCCTCGGAGACCTTCGCGAGGTCGAGGAGCCGGATCATGCGGCGCAGAGCCTCGGCGCCCATGCCAGCGTCGAAGGCGTCGCCGTACTGACCCAGGCACTCGCGGTACTGCTCTTCCGTGAGGAGCTGCCCCTTCTTGAGCGGCGTATCGCCCTCGTCGATGACGAGGTAGTCCTGGTAGTACACGACGCGTTCGAGCGCCGTCGTCTTCACGCCGAGCAGCGTGCCGAGGCGCGAAGGCATGGCCTTGAAGAACCAGATGTGCACGACCGGCGCAGCCAGGTTGATGTGCCCCATCCGCTTGCGACGGACGCGGCTGTGCGTGACCTTCACACCACAGCGATCGCAGATGATGCCCTTGTGCTTGATGCCCTTGTACTTACCGCAGAAGCACTCCCAGTCCCGCTCCGGACCGAAGATGCGCTCGCAGAAGAGACCGTCCTTCTCCGCACGGTACGTGCGGTAGTTGATCGTCTCCGGCTTCTTCACCTCGCCGTAGCTCCACGACCGAATATCGGCGGGGCTGGCGACGCGAATCTTCACCGCGGCGTAGTCGTTCACCTTGCTGTAGAAGCTCTCGATCATATTGCTCCTTCGCCGGCGGGTCGCGCCGACTGCGGGATCTCGTTACTGACTTCGCTGGCTGTGTTCGTCTCGTAGGTCTCGATCGCGGATCGGTCCGGACCGCCGACCTGTCTTCGCCGAAGCGTCTCGGTCACCCCGACATGGGTGACGACGAACGAGACGCCCCGACTGCAGGGCCTGCGCTAGAAGGTCGCGCCCGTGCGCTCCATCTCGATGTTGAGTCCCAGGCCCTTGATCTCGTTGCAGAGGACTTCGAACGACACCGGCGTGCCGGCCTCGAGCAGGTTCTCGCCCTTCACCATCGACTCGTAGATCTTCGTGCGACCGTCCACGTCGTCGGACTTGACCGTGAGCAGTTCCTGGAGGATGTAGGCGGCGCCGTACGCCTCGAGTGCCCACACTTCCATCTCGCCGAAGCGCTGCCCACCGAAGCGCGCCTTGCCTCCCAGCGGCTGCTGAGTGATGAGGCTGTAGGGCCCGGTCGCGCGGGCGTGCACCTTGTCATCGACAAGGTGGTGCAGCTTCAGCATATAGATGATGCCGACGGTGACCTCCTGGTCGAACGGCGTGCCCGTACGGCCATCGTGGAGCTTCGACTTCCCGGTCGGTGGAAGTCCCGCCTCGGTCAACATGGCCTCGATCTGATCCTCACGACAGCCGTCGAAAACGGGCGTCGTGACGCGCTTGCCGAGCGACTTCGCCGCCCAGCCAACATGCGTCTCGAGGATCTGACCGACGTTCATTCGAGACGGCACACCCAGCGGGTTGAGGATGATGTCAACCGTCGTTCCATCGGCCAGGTACGGCATATCCTCTTCGGGAAGAATGATGGACACGACGCCCTTGTTGCCGTGGCGTCCGGCCATCTTGTCTCCGACCGAGAGGCCGCGCTTCGTCGCGACGTAGATGCGCACCATCTCCAGCACACCGGTCGGCAGCTCGTCGCCGCGCGAGAGACGGTTCACGCATTTGTTCTTCTCGTTCTCGAGCGCATCGATGCGGTCGTAGAGATCGATCACGACGCGCCAACCGCGGTCCTTCGCCGCGCCATCGGACCCGTGGATAATGGCCGACTTCAGGCGCTCGCGCAGCTCGCGCACCTCGTTGACGTTCATGTCGCCCGAGATGACGAACGCCTGCTCGGTGAGCGGGTCGACCAACTTGCTCTTGAAGGCCGCCTGAACCTTGTCCACGCACTCGCGCATCAGGTCCTTCAGGTCACCGGTGAACCCACGCTCAAGGCGCTTGATCTCGGAGAGGTTCTTCTGCCGCTCCTCCTCCGTGAGGTTCACCTTGCGGGTGAACTTCTCGGCGTCGATCACGATGCCGTCGACGCCAGGCGGCACTTCGAGGCTGTCGTTCTTCACGTCCTCGCCAGCGCGGCCGAAGATCGCGTGGAGCAGCTTCTCCTCGGGCGAGAGCTCGCTCTTACTCTTCGGAGCGACCTTGCCGACGAGCACGTCGGTGGGCTTGATGCGCGTTCCCATGCGGATCACGCCCGTCTCGTCGAGGTTGCGCAGAGCCTTCTCCGAGACGTTCGGGATGTCGCGGGTGAACTCCTCGCGCCCGAGCTTCGTCTCGCGGATCTCGATCTCGAACTCCTCGATGTGGATCGAGGTGTACGTGTCCTCCTTGAGCATCCGCTCCGAGACGATGATCGCGTCCTCGAAGTTGTAGCCCTCGAATGACATGAAGGCGACCATGACGTTCTTGCCGAGCGCCAGCTCGCCGTTCAGCGTGCCGCCGCCGTCGGCCAGCACCTGCCCCTTCTCGACCTTCTGGCCGGCGAGCACGCACGGCTGTTGGTTGAGGCAGGTCCGCTCGTTCAGGCCGACGAACTTGCGGAGCTTGTACTCCTTTTCGTCGATCAGGATACGGCTCGAGTCCACGTACGTGACCGTGCCGGAGTTCTCGGCAACGACCACCATGCCCGAGTAGCGCGGCACGTGCTGCTCCATGCCGGTCCCGACCACAGGCGGGTCGGTCCAGACGAGCGGCACCGCCTGACGCATCATGTTCGCGCCCATGAGTGCGCGGTTGGCGTCGTCGTGCTCAAGGAACGGCACAAGTGCCGCCGACACACCGACCACCTGACGCGGCGAGACGTCCATATACGTGATCTCGGTCGGCTTCACCTGGACGAAGTCACCGGCGGTTCGCGCCAGAACGATGTCGCCCACGATCTTGCCGTTCTTCGCCAACTCCGTGTCCGCCGGACCGAGCAGCGCCGCCGCCTCTTCGTCGGCGCGCAGATAGCGCACCTCGTCGGTGACGCGGCCCTTCTCGACCACGCGATACGGCGTGACGAGGAAACCGTAGTCATCGACGGCGGCGTAGATGGCCAGCGAGCTGATCAGACCGATATTCGTGCCTTCCGGCGTCTCGATCGGGCAGATGCGGCCATAGTGCGAGATGTGCACGTCGCGCACCTCGAAGCCGGCGCGCTTCCGGTTGAGTCCGCCCGGACCAAGCGCCGAGAGACGACGCTCGTGCGTGAGCTGCGAGAGCGGGTTCGTCTGGTCAACGACCTGCGAGAGTTCACCGCGCCCGAAGAAGTACTCGATTGCGGAGGAGATCGTCTTGCTGTTGATCAGGGCGCGGGGCGCGAGCTTGGACGGATCGTCCATGTTCATGCGCTCCTGCACCGTGCGGCGCAGCTTCAGGAAGCCCTTGCGGAGCTCATCGGCACCGAGCTCGGCGATCGTCCGGATACGGCGATTGCCAAGGTGGTCGATGTCGTCGATTTCGATCGGGATCGTCTGCTCGTTGCCCTTCGTATCGCGAACGGCAAAGTCCTTCTTGCCGCTGCGGAGAAGCAGGAGGTACTTGATGCAGTTGAGGATGTCGTCAGGCTTGAGCGTCTGTTCGGTCTCGGGAATCTCGAGGCCGAATTTGCGGTTCAGGCGGAAACGCCCGACCTTGCCGAGCCGGTAGCGCGACGCGTCGTAGAACTTGTCTCGGAAGAGATCGCGCGCCTTGTCGATATTGGGCGGGTTGCCCGGACGCAGGCGACCGTAGATCTTCAGCAGCGCCTCTTCGTGGGATGTCGTCGTGTCATCCGCGAGCGTGTTGAGGATCAAGGGATCCTCCACGTCCTCGACCACCTCGATCTCCTTGATCTTGTGGTTGAGGATCACGCTGGCGAGATCGTCGTTGATGATCTGGAGCGCGTCGACCAGGATTTCGCCAGTCTCGGCGTCCACGACCTCAGACGACGGACGGCGACCGACGATGTCCTCGCGGAAGGTCTTGCTCCCGGACTTGACAGTCGTCGTCCGGTAGAACGTGCGCAGGATGTCCGCGTCAGAGGTGTACTCGTCCGACAGGGCGCGCAGGAGCGACGTGCAGGGGAACTTCCCGCTCTGATCGATCCTGACCTGAAGGATGTCCTTCTTGCTGACGTTCAACTCGATCCAGGAGCCGCGCTCGGGGATGATCCAGCACGAGTGCAGCTTGCGCTCACCGGTCTGAATAGCGACCGAGAAATCCACGCCCGGCGACCTGTGAAGCTGCGTGACGATCACGCGCTCGGCGCCGTTGATGATGAACTCGCCCCCGCCCAGCATGTGGGGGATCTCACCGAGGTAGACCTCTTCCTCGATCGCGTCTTCCTTGTCGAGACGGACACGCACCTTGAAGGGCGCGCCGTACGTCAGACGCAGGCGACGGCATTCGTCCGGCGTGTAACGCGGACGACCGAGCTCGTAGCCGACGTACTCGAGCGAGAGCTCGCCGTTGAAGCTCTTGATCGGGAAGATCTCGCGCAGGATTGCCTCGAGGCCGACGTTACGGCGCTCGCCGTAGGGCACGTCGTCCTGCAGGAAATCGGCGTAGGCCCGAGTCTGGAGTTCAACCAGATTCGGGACCGGCTGGACTTCCGTAACCCGTCCGAAAACGATGGGCTTGGGAACGCTGTTTCGCCTCATAGCGGGGCTTCTCCGGTCGTGTGGTCAGCGGTCATGGCGCGGATCAGTGCGGACTGCATGGGGACGGACGAAAACGCCGTCTCCTTCGCTGCGGGTCCCGTCCGTACGGGGCCCTCCGGGACAGATCGCTCGACACGCCAAGTGCGCTTCGCGGCTCTCGCCGCGCGCGTCAATCGGACGTATTCGAGCATGTCCATCCAAACGGGGCCGGGCGGACCGGGGTGCAAGCGCCCCCCGGCCCGCCTTGTGGGGGCCTTCCAACTGGTGTGGCAACGCGCGCTGCCGCATCTCCGTCGGAGGTCTCCTGAGAAACCAGCAGTTCCTTAGGAAAGTGCGACCTTGGCGCCAGCGGCTTCGAGCTCCGCCTTGACCTTCTCGGCCTCTTCCTTCGGCAGGTCTTCCTTGATCTTCGACGGGCAGGCATCAACGAGGCCCTTGGCCTCCTTGAGTCCGAGGCCCGTCGCCGCGCGCACGGCCTTGATGACCTGGATCTTGTTCGCGCCGATCTCCTTGAGCTCGACGGTGAACGCAGTCTGCTCTTCCTCGACGGGAGCGGCTGCTGCCGGGCCGGCGGCTGCCGCAGGAGCGGCTGCCGTCACACCGAAGACATCTTCGATCTGGTTCTTGAGCTCGGCGAGCTCGAGTGCGGTCATACCCTTGAGGGTCTCAATCACCGACGTGACGGAATTCGACTCAGACATTGGTGTCCTCCTGCATGGCTCTCGCGGTGGAGAGCGCTCTTCGACCCGTTCGGGCCGCGTGTACTTCGATTGGTAGGGTTGGTTTCGTACTTCGTGGTCGTCGCACGTGATCGTTGCGCGACGTCCGGGAGCGACCGATCCGCTAGGCGGCGGCCGACTCCTTCTGCTCGCGAACGGCATCGACTGCACGGGCTACGCCCGCCAGCATCTCGTTGACCTGAATGGCGATGTTCTGCATCGGAGCGACGACCGTGGACGCGATCATGCCGAGCAGTTGATCCCGCGAAGGGAGTGTCGCCAGCATGGCAACGTCGGAGGCTTCGAGGACGCGACCGTCCATATAACCCCCGAGGATCTTGATCCCGCCGTCCTTGTTCGCATTCGCGAACTCGGTAAGGACGCGCGAAACGGAGAGAACCGCCTCGTCACCCTCGCCGTGGGCGATGGCGCTCATGCCGTCGAGAACACCATCGAGGCCGTCCAGCCCCAGGTCCTCGAAAGCCTTCGCGGCCACACGGTTGCGGAGCACGGTCATCCGCGCGCCCTCGGCGCGCAGCTTTCCGCGGAGATCGTTCGACTTCTCGACCGTCAGGCGGTCGAGTTGGACGACGACAACGTCCCGGGCATCACCCAGGCGCGTCTTTACGTCGGCGGCCAGATAGCGCTTCAAAGCTTTGCTCATCGTGGCCTCCTATTGAATGTCCAGACGCAGTCCGGGGCCCATCGTGGATGCGATCGAGACACGCTGCATATAGGTGCCCTTCGAGGAGACCGGCTTGGCCGCCCGCACTGCATCCACGAACGCCAGGACGTTTTCTTCAAGCTTGTCTTGGTCGAAACTCGCCTTGCCGACCGGCGCATGGACGTTCGAACCGGAGTCGACGCGGTACTCGACCTTGCCAGCCTTGTACGCTTGAACGGCGTCGGCGACGTCGTTCGAAACGGTGCCAGCCTTGGGCGAGGGCATCTTGCCCTGCGGGCCGAGGACCCGACCGAGCTTGCCGACGTGACGCATCATCGCGGGAACCGCGATGGCGACGTCGAACTCGGTCCAGCCACCCTGGATCTTCTCCACGAGTTCGGTGCCGCCCACGAAGTCGGCGCCTGCCTCCTCCGCTTCCTTGGCCTTGTCGCCCTCGGCGAAGACGAGCACGATCCGCGCACGCCCGCCCAGCCCATGGGGCAAGACGACGCTTCCGCGGACCTGCTGATCGCCCTTCCGGGGATCGACGCCGAGACGTAGATGAACCTCTACGGTCTCGTCGAACTTCGCGGACGCCAGGCTCTTGACGAGCGCGACCGCCTCGGGCACGGGATAGCGTCGGTCACGATCGACCTTCGCATGCGCTGCCGAGTAGCGCTTGGAACGTGTTGCCATCTTCTACCTCGCTCCCCGAGTTGGTGCCGTGGGGCACGCCCGGGTTCGGACGCGATTGGATCGGAACCACCATGATCCCGACGTTGCTCTGTCTGTCTTGTGCCTCCGGCCTTCGCCGAATTCAGCCCTCGACGGCAATGCCGGAGGAGCGGGCCGTGCCCGCGATCATCCGACAAGCGGCCTCCATGGACGCCGCACCGAGGTCTTCCATCTTGATCTTGGCGATCTCTTCGAGATCGGCCTGGGTCACAGTGCCGACGGTCTCGGTCCCGGGCGTATTCGCGCCCTTCGCAAGCTTCGCGGCGCGCTTCAGCAGCACCGCCGCCGGAGGCGACTTGATGATGAAGTCGAAGCTGCGGTCTTTGTAGACCGAGATCACGACCGGGAGGATGAGTCCGTTGCGATCCGACGTCTTGTCGTTGAACGACTTGACGAATTGACCGATGTTCACGCCGTGCTGACCGAGGGCAGGGCCCACAGGCGGTGCAGGCGTCGCCTGTCCACCCGGGATCTGCAGCTTGATCGAACCGGTAAGTTCCTTCTTTGCCATCTCGTCGCTCCGCTCCGCTCGGTCGCCGCGATCCCCCGGTGGGAATGCTGCAGCGAGCCCGAACTAGATCGCTTCTACCTGCCAGTACTCGAGTTCGACCGGGGTCGGGCGGCCAAAGATCGTAACGATCACCTTGACCATGCCCTTCTCTGCATCGACGTCGTCCACGACGCCGTCGAAGCTCTCGAAGGGACCTTCCTTGACCTTCACGGCCTCGCCCTTCTGGAACTTGATCTGGATCTTCGGCTTCTCTTCCGACTGCTTCATGAGCGCCTTGAGACTCTCGACTTCCTTCGGCGTCATCGGGGCGGGATGCCCATGCGCGCCGACGAAGTCGCCGATCCCATTCGCTTCGCGGATCAGGAACCACGCGTCGTCCGTGATCTCCATCTCGCAGACGAGGTAGCCCGGATACAGCTTCCGTTTCCGGGTTTTCTTCTTGCCGTTCTTGATCTCGGAGACGGTCTCGCTGGGCACGAGCACCTGCGGAATCGTCTCCTCAAGCCCCGCCGCGGCGACCTGCTTGCGCAGATTGGCCGCGACGCGCTCTTCGCGCCCACTCTGTACCCGCAGTACGTACCAGTTCACGTTTGCCCCATACCCTTCCGCGTACGCTGCGCTCGCTCAGGCGATGCCTGAGAAGAGCTCCATGATGCCCCGGATGATCAGGTCGTAGACGAGGATCGTCCCCACCAGGGTCACTGTGAAGGCACTGACGATCAGCGTGCTCTGCCAGGCGTCGGAGAAACTCGGCCACGAGACCTTGTGGAGTTCCGCCTCCATCTCGATGAGCAAATCCGCCCACTTAGGAGTGTTCAAGAACGACCAGAACCAGAGAGCTGTCGCCGCCAAAGCGACCAATGAAATGGTGAACGCGGGTCCGAAACGCTGCGTGACGACGACGAGGTCGAGCATCCAGGCCTCATCGGGCGACGCGCCACCAGCCCATGTGAACTGGTTCCACGCGTAGCCCAACTTGCTCCAGATCAGCGGCAACGCGAGCATCAACGACGTGGAGCCCCAAGCGGCCAGGAACCAACCCGTGAGCAACACGAGCGTCCTGGAGGTCTTCGCCTGGCCTGGCTTGTACGCCTCGAATGACAAATCCGCCTCCGCCTTCTTCAAACCGCTCGCGTGCGGTACGTATCTGGTCCATGTGGCCGTCGCCAGATCTGGTGACTCAGCCCCAACTCTCACGCGCCCCAGATGGTAGATGCCTGCTGACAGGTGCCTGCCAACCGAAGCGCCCGGCACGCACAACCCGGCAGGACGCGAGGGAATCGAACCCCCAACCTCCCGGTTTGGAACCGGGTGCTCTACCAATTGAGCTAGCGTCCTCAAGCCGGCTCAACACTCCGGCCGCGAGGCAAACCCCTCGGCCGAAGCGCGTCATATCTCTACTTCTTCTTTTCCTTGTGCACCTTGTGCGCCCGGCAGAAAGAGCAGTACTTGGAAATGTTGAGCTTGTACTCGCCCTTGGTGCGACGCGGCTTCCGGTAGTTCCGGTTGCCGCAGTCAGGGCACTGCAGGCTCACCCACTCGCGGTTTTGCGTCTTGGCCATCGAGCTACTCGATGACCTCGGTCACGCGCCCCGCGCCGACCGTGCGACCACCCTCGCGGATGGCGAAGCGCACGCCCTGCTCCATGGCGATCGGAGTGATGAGCTCGACGGACATCTCGATGTTGTCGCCGGGCAGCACCATCTCGGCGCCGTGCAAGCTCTCAATCGCACCAGTGACATCGGTCGTGCGGAAGTAGAACTGCGGACGATATCCGGCACCGAAGTGCGTGTGGCGGCCGCCCTCCTCGCGGGAGAGGATGTAAACCTGCGCCTTGAACTTCTGGTGCGGGGTGATTGACTTCGGAGCCGCGAGCACCATTCCGCGCTGGATGGTGTCGCGATCGATGCCACGCAGCAGGATGCCGACGTTCTCACCGGCCTCGCCGCGATCGAGCGTCTTCTGGAACATCTCGACACCCGTGCAGGTCGTGTCGATCGGCGCTTCCATCAGGCCGATGATCTGCACCGGGTTGCCCGTCTTGATCACGCCGCGCTCGATACGGCCCGTGGCGACTGTGCCGCGGCCCTTGATCGAGAACACATCCTCGACCGGCATCAGGAACGGCTTGTCGATCTCACGCACGGGCGTGGGGATGTAGCTGTCGAGCGCGTCGATGAGGTCGTAGATCGGCTTCGTAGCAGGATCGTCGGCCGACTCCGAGTTCAACGCAGGGAGGGACGCGCCCTGGATGACAGGGGTGTCGTCGCCCGGGAACTCGTAGGCGTCGAGGAGCTCACGAACCTCGAGCTCGACGAGCTCAAGCAACTCCTCGTCATCGACAAGGTCGCACTTGTTGAGGAACACCACGATGTAGGGGACACCGACCTGACGAGCGAGCAGGACGTGCTCCTTCGTCTGCGGCATCGGGCCCGTGGATGCATCGACCACGAGGATCGCGCCATCCATCTGGGCCGCGCCCGTGATCATGTTCTTCACGTAGTCGGCGTGCCCCGGGCAGTCCACGTGGGCGTAGTGGCGCGACTCCGACTCGTACTCGACGTGGGCGACCGCAATGGTCACCGTCTTGCTCGCGTCGCGGACCGTGCCGCCCTTCGCGATATCAGCGTACTCCTTGAACCGCGCCAGGCCCTTGTGCTCGAGGCACCGCAGGATCGACGCCGTGAGCGTCGTCTTGCCGTGATCCACGTGACCGATGGTGCCCACGTTGACGTGGGGCTTGGTGCGGACGAACGTCTCCTTCGCCATCTTCCGATCTCCATCCTTCACTTGCGTCTACGTCGTCTGGGCCGCCTGGAGCTGCCGATGGGACTTGAACCCATGACCTCCTCCTTACCAAGGAGGTGCTCTACCACTGAGCTACGGCAGCAAGACTCCGGGCACCCCGGCCGACGACTCGATCGCCTGACACTGAGTTCTTGGAATTGACTCTTCTTCTGACCAATCGGCACGGCGCCCACGGGTCCCAACTAACACGAGTTCCAACTATCCGGCTCTGGATCGCCGGCACTGCTTCTCTCTCGAGCCTCGCTGGCGAACGGACCCCACATGGGCATCCTCACTGAGCTCGTCCTCATTCGCCGGCGCGTTGGAGCGGGCGAAGGGAATCGAACCCTCGTGAGTAGCTTGGAAGGCTACCGCTCTACCATTGAGCTACGCCCGCTCTGCGCACCGAACCCTTACCGAACCATGCCCCCAGCCTCGTTTCGGTCGCCCGAGACGACGATTTAGGTGGGGATCAAAGCCTTCGGTTGGGGGTTGGGAGCGCCGGACCGGCGCGAAACCCCGAGACTGTAGGGAACCCCCCGAAACGGTCCAACTTTTTGTGCGCTCGGATTCCCTTCATCCGAGGTGGGCTCCGCGCGCCGCCGCGCAGAGGGCTCCGAACGCGATGCCTTGTAGGCGGTACGCAGGCTCGATCCGGCACGCTTCGCGCCCGCCCTCACATCGCTGCGAGAGCGGGCGGACGCGCCACTTTGTCAGCCTGCCGGGTCGAGGTGCACATCCCGCTGCGGGAATGGGATCTCGACGCCCTGGGCATCGAAGGCCTTCTTGATCGCCTCGTGCGTCGCGAACCACACCGGCCAGTAGTCGGTGGGCTTGACCCAGGGTCGGACGACGAAGTTCACGCTGCTGTCGCCGTGCTCGACCATCGCCACGGTCGGCTCTGGGCTCTTCAGCACGAGATCCTGAGCAGTCAGGCACTCCATCATGATCCGCTTGGCCTTGTCGATATCGTCGCCGTAGCTGATCCCGAACGTCATGTCGATGCGGATCGTGCCGTTGGCGGTCAGGTTCTCGATGTTCGCCCCGGTAATCCCGGAGTTCGGCACGATGACCTTCTTGCCGTCCGGTGTATCGATCACTGTCGCAAAGAGTTCGATCTCACGCACGACCCCGAAGACGCCAGCGGCGGTGACGAGATCGCCCACCTTGATCGGCTTGAAGAAGATCATCAGCACGCCTGCGGCAAAGTTGCCGAGCGAGCCCTGGAGCGCGAAGCCGATGGCGAGACCCGCAGCGGCGACTACTGCCGTCAGCGAGGACGTATCGACGCCGATCTGATTGAGGGCCGCGATCGCGACGACCACGATCAAGATCGCGTGGATGATGTTTCCGAAGAAACCGACGAGCGTCTCCTCGAACTTGGCGCCCCGCAGCCCCTTCTTGAGGATGTTGGCGATCACGCCCGCCACCCATTTTCCGATGACGAAAATCAGCAGCGCGATGACGAGGTTCTTCCCCACGTCGATTGCCATGTCGGCCAGCCGCTCGGGGTTCATGATGAGATCCATGAACGACTCCGCTATTTGTTCCTCCTCGGGGGGAGGCAGTTCCGCTTGCGCAGCTGCCGCCGCGCCACCCTCCTGAGCCAGCAGGAATAGAAGAGACTCCATCACGCACCTCCATCAACATGCCCATCGCGACGCGCCCGACCCACCGGGTCGCGTCTGTCGATTCTGATCACTCGTGCGGCACGCGCGATGCGGCACACGCAGACCACCCTCTCAGCATGCATCGCGCGGCGTGCAGAATTCCAGCCTCGAAACGCGATCTCCGTTCGCACACACTTCGGAGCGCTGACGCAGCTGACCGATCAGGCGTGCAAACGCGCCGCCGGATGGACGCCTTCGAGAACGTCGGCCTCATACCGTGCGAGAGCCTCACTGCGGTCCCGGATTTCGGCTTCTCCGAAGAGGCCCGTATCACGCGCCATCTGAAGGTACGCCCCGTGGTGGCGCGCTTCTGTCGCCAGCAATCCGGCGTAGAGAGCGCCCAGCTCTGGCTCCCCCACCGCGGGCAACGCCTCGGCGAGCGCCTGCATGCGCTCACACGAACGCGCCTCGATCAGCGAACAGACGATGAGCGTGTCGAGCAGTCGGCCCGGCTCCGCGGTTCGGCACCCCTGCTTCAGCCCCTTGGCGTAGTCGGTCGGCTGCAGACGGCGGAAGGCGATGCCGCGCTCCGCGAGGACCGCAAGCATCTGCTCGAAATGCGCGAGTTCCTCGCGGGCGATCGACGAGAGCGGCGCCATCAACGCGGTCTGGTCGGCGTAGCGGAAGATCAGGTTGATGGCCGTCGAGGCGGCCTTCTTTTCGCAGTGCGTGTGGTCGAGCAGGATCTCGTCCAGCCCAGCAATCGCGCGCTCGGTCCAGTCGGGGCCGGTCCGTGAAGCAAGTCCCAGCACGCTCAGATCACCACGAGCAGATTACTTCGTCTTCACAGGCAGCGTCGATTGGACGCGACCGGTCGCCGGATGGATCCACGTGCTGTCCGCCGCGGTACCGCAGCCGGTCAAGACCGTGGTCACGGCGAGAAGGAGCAGCAGGTGGAGTGCGCGGCGCATGAGAGCGAAACTGGAAGCAGCGAGTTGGGGCGAGTCAGAAGAACCCGATGGGACAGGTCGCGAGGCTCTGACCTACAGCCTACAGCCTTCAGTCTCCAGCCTTTCCCCGCTGAATAGCGTCCTTGCCGAAGCGGCCGCGGATGCCGTCCACCAACGCGTCGAGCCGGCGATCCCGGACGTCGGCGGGCGCCTCGAAGAGTCCGAGTTGCCCAGCGCCCTCTTGCAGCCGACCCGAGCCCACGCCGATGAGCCGCACCGGCTGAAAGTCGCGCGCCGCCCACGTGTCGAAGAGCTCCCGGGCCGTCGTCTGGATCTCGCGCGTGGCATCGGACGGCCGCGCGAGGGTATGCGAGCGCGTGATCGTCTCGAAGAAGCCGAAGCGGATCTTCACGGTCACGGTCCGAGCCCGCAGTGAGTGGCGGCGCAGACGCCCGGCCACGTTCTCGGCCTGGCGGATGAGCACGTCGCGCACGGCCTGGGGATCTTCGAGATCCACGCCGAACGTACACTCCTGGCTGATGCTCTTCGCCCCTCCGTCACGTTGCACCGGGCGCTCGTCGAGTCCGCGCGAGAGCCTATAGAGCGCGGTCCCGAGTCGCCCCCATCGCCGCTCCAGATCGGCGCGCTCCATCGCCCGCGCATCACCAAACGTGTGCACGCCGGCCGCCCCGAGCCGCTCTGCGGCGGCAGGACCGACGCCCCACATGCGGCGGATCGGCAAAGGGTCCAGGGTTGCAAGCAACGTCTCCGGTCGCATGACTGTGAGGCCGTCGGGCTTGTCCATATCCGACGCGAGCTTGGCGAGGAACTTGTTGGGCGCGACGCCGATCGATGCGGTGAGATCGGTTTTCGCACGAACGCGCCGGCGAAGGTCGCGGGCCACCTCCACAGGATCGCCGAGCAGTCGCTGCGTGCCGCTCAGGTCGAGGAAGGCCTCGTCGATACTGAGCGGTTCGACGACGGGCGCCGTGTCCTCGAAGATCTCGAAGATGCGTTTCGACTCGCGCACGTACGCCTGCATGCGCCCGGGCTGGATCACCGCATGCGGGCACAATCGCTTGGCGACGGAAATCGGCATGGCGGAGCGGCAGCCGAACGTGCGCGCCTCGTACGACGCGGCCGCCACGACGCCGCGCCGACCGTCGTGCCCAACGAGCACGGGCCGACCGCGAAGTTCGGGAAAATCACGCTGCTCCACCGACGCGTAGAACGCATCCATGTCGACGTGCAGGATCACCCGTTCCATGCCCCCAGGTTATCCACTGCCCCGGACGATCGACCGCCGAGTGCGGCGCGGCGAAGCTCTCGGTTTCGGCGGTCAGCTCGGGCGGTTGATCAGGAACGTCGCGACGTCCCCCAGGAACGTGTGGATCGCGTCGCTCACCGCGGGTTCGAACGCAGCCTCGCTGAGCGCCGCGTCCATCAAGCCCATCCAGCGATCGCGAGCGTGCTGATCCACCGCGAACGGCGCATGTCGACCGCGCAGACGCGGTTGCCCGCGCTCTTCGATATACGTCGCCGGGCCCCCGAAGCGGTAGACCAGGAAGTCGCGCAACCGCTTCTCCGCGCCCGCGAAGTCGGCGTCGGGATACATGGGCGCGAGAACGTCATCGGTGCGCACGCGACCGTAGAACCCCGCGACAAGGCGCGTGACGCCGTCGGCGCCGACGACGTCGAAGATCGTTTGCGGGCGCTCGCCCTCGCTGTTCTGTTCACTCTGGCTGGGATCACTCAACGGCACGTTCTCCGGGCGTCAGGCATTAGTCTCCCGTCTCCCACTCCAACCGGGCAATGATCGACGATGCACTGCGGGCGATCGTCCCAGCAGAAACGCAGAGAGAGAGCCGCAGCGATGAGCACGAAGCAGACCGGCAAGCGCGACTCGAATTTCATCGCGATCTCGTGCGGAGTACTCGGCGTGGCGCTCGTCATCGCACTGTCGATGCTCTTTCGGGCACGCGGCATCCACGAAGAGGTCAGCGCCGAAGAGACGAACGCGCAGTTGATCGAACGCCGGGCCGACCTGCGCGCGCGCGTCGCCGAGATGACGTCACTGAAAATGGTGAAGCGGCTACCCCGCTCGCAGACGGATCTCTCACTCTTTCAGTCAAGCCTGGAAGCGACCGCGCGGCGCTTCGCGAAGGACCCACTCGACGGGAACGCGAACGCCGGACCCTTCGCGTGTGAGGCGCTCGAGTTCACGGCAGGCGATGGCGAGATCACGGTCTGGACGTCGGGCATCATCGACGCGGGCGATCGTGCGTGGGCGCTGAACTCCATCTCGGCACAGTTGAAGGACGGCACCGAGGGGAGCCGCATCGTGATGGAAGAGACGCGCGTGGTCGGCGCATCCTGGGCCGCGTTCCAGGTCGACGGGAAGGTGCGCGTCGGCGCTCTCGTCTGGCTCACGCCGCGCTATCATGTATTCACTGAGCGCTACCGATGATCTGCGGGATGGAAGACGCTACGAAGAGGCCTCGGCATCACCCGACAGACCCGCCGGGTACTTGAGCGTCCAGGCCGTCCAGAGGAAGCCCGGAACGAGGACGAGTGCCGCCATCGTGAGCAGCGAGCCCGTGATCCACACGCCGGGTTGATCGACCGCCCAGCCAGCGGCGAACGATCCGATCGCGCTCGACAACGTCAGCATCGCGAACTCCGTCGAGAACACGCGCCCGCGGACCCGGTCGGGCACCAGATGCAACAACAGCTGCGTGGAGAAGACCCACCCCATCCCGGCCCCAATGCCACGTAAGAGCGCGCCAATCAACACAACAGCGAACACATCGGCCGCGGCTACGACGATCAGCCCGACGCATGTGATGAAGTACGAGTAGGCCAGCACGCGGCGCAAATTGACGTCGTCGTCTCCGGTGAAACGTCGCGCGATGATCGGACCGAAGCCCGTGCCGAGTCCGACCATGGACCAGATCCACCCCATGCCTGCGCTCCCGCCTTCGCCGATCACGAAGACCTGCTCCGCGAGAGCGACCTGAACCACCTGAAATCCGCCCGCGACGAGCAGCGAGTTCGCCGCCTTGTGGCAGGCCACGAGCGCGACGTCGACGTGGCGGCGGAGGTAGCGCAACCCCTCGAAGTACTCGTGGATCGAACCGGCGACTCCCGGGCGCAGGACACGCGTGTCGGTGCGCGTAACCCGAACGCGCGCGAGGAAGAACGCCGAGAGCAAGAACGTCCCGCAGTCGATCACGAACGACGGGTACACGCCGAACTGACCGGCGACGATGCCACCCGCCGCCGCGCCGAACGCGAGCATCGTGGACCAGGTCGCCGAACCCAGGGCATTCGCCGTACCGAGATCGCGCCGTGGCACGACGTCGGGGAGGATGGCGCGCTGCGTCGGAAAGAAGAAACCCGAGAGCCCGAGTTGCACGAACGTCAGGACGTAGAGCATCCAGACGTCTCCCGGTTGCTTCACCAGCACGAAGCAGAGCACGACCGCCGCGCGCAGGAGATCCGTGACGATGAGCACGCGCCGACGGTCGAAGCGATCGGCCACAACGCCCGCAAACGGACTCACCAGGAATGGCGCGAGCATGCGCAGCGCGAAGAGCAACCCGACCTGCGCGCTCGAACCGGTCAGTTGCTGAACGAGCGTGGCCGTGGCGACGAGGTTGAACCAGTCGCCGAGTAGGCTGACCACCTGGCCCAACCAAAGATTGCGGTAACTCGGGTTCGCGCGCAGCAGCGCGACGTAGCCCGACGTCGCGCTGCCCACACGAGCTTCGTCCACGGACCGCCTCCCTCCAGAACGACCGCGAGCTCCCGGCCGACGTGCAGACGCGCCAGTCGCGCGTCTCGGCCCACAGAGTCGGTCTATAGAGTCGGTCTACACGCTGCGCCTACTCCGGGCGCGAGTAGATGTAGGTGAACATCTTTACCTCGCCGACGTCCGGCAGCGTGACGAACATCTCGAAGCGGCGCTTGCCGTCATCGAGTTTCTCCATCGCTGACCGATATGGTGCAAGACCCGCACCGCCGGGCGCCGGCCCCTCGCTCAACAGCGAGAGCACCCTTCCGTCCGCGTCGTAGCCGCCCTCCATCACGTACATGTGCGGCATCATCGAGTCGACCCACGTGCCGACCCACTTGCCGGACTTCGGATCGTACCCGAGTGTGCAGCGACCGGTGAACGGCGCGCCCATCATCTCGGATTGGAAGAGACTGACAGTCCAGAAAGCGCCGACCGCCTCGACGGTCTCCTTCGCCTGCACCTTCATCTCTTCGCCGGGCCCCATGAAGTACGTGCACTCCACGTCCCACTCGCCCACCGACTCCAGCAGTGCGCCGTGCTCCGCCGTCGGCTCCGGCATCTGACAGCTCGGATCACTCTCGCCACCGCACGCCGCGGCATTCTCATTCGTCTCGGACATCTCTAACTCCTCCGTGCTTCTCGCCCTCGTTCCGCGGTCCCGAGACGCAGCGTACCATCCCTTGTCATGCGGGCCCCCGGCGCGTCTCCGCGCTCCCACGCGTCAACGACACGATAGAGTGGGACGCCAAACCCAACGGAACGCAGAATCCCTCCACAAGGAGCAATCGCCGTGACAATGCAGATCCGCGAACCCATGACCGTGATCGGCTTCTCGGCCAGGACCAGCAACGCTGCGGAGAGCGATCCCGAGCGCGCGAAGATCGGCGCCCTCTGGGGCCGCGTGATGTCCGGAGCGCTCGACGCTGTACCGCACCGCGGTGGCGATCGTCGCATCACCGCCGTCTATCACGAGTACGGCTCCAATCAGAACGGGCCCTACACCATCCTCGTCGGCGCGGTCGTGGACCAAACGAAGCCAACCGACGTTCCTGCGGGCATGGTGGCACTTGAAGTTCCCGCCGCGGAGTGTGCCGTATTCGAAGCACGCGGCGAGATGCCCGGCGCGCTCATCGAGACGTGGATGAAGATCTGGGGCGTGTTCCCGAACGACCAGCACGAACGCGCATTCACCTCAGATGTCGAGTTCCACGCCCCCGATGGCAGCGGCGCCGACATCTGGATCGCAACGCAGCGCAGGTAACGCAACCGTTCCTGGACGTTCGCGGAACGGTCGCACGCGATCAGCGACTGTAGCTCTCTCCGCTCCCGCTGTTGTGATGGCACCCGCCGCCCCAGCAACTCGCCTGGTCGCGGTTCGCGTTAATGTCCCAGCCGTTCACGTACCCGCCGAGCAGGAAGAACTCTGTCGATGTGCCGGCAGACGTGCCGCCGGAACCGTTCGGCCACGTGAAGCTCGAACCGTGGAGGTTGCCGGGCAGCGCGCCGTTGTCGGAGATCCCACTGAGGTTCGTGATCCCACCGTGGCAGGCCATGCATCCGAGCTCGTTCCCGTTGGCGGCGGAATGGTCCTTCTTCCCCTGGCCGTGCTCATCGAAGAGGCTCCCGGCCTGCTGCGGGTTCTGCTCCGTCACGTACACGCTGCTGGAGTGACAGCGCGAGCAGAAACTCTCGACGCTTGCGCCCATGCCATTCGGCAGGTTCGATCCATTCGTGGTCGCCACCATCGTGTCGAAATCGATCGCGTCGAGTAGGAACCTCTGATTGACGGAGCCGTGCCCCGTCGTTTCGTGGCAGTCAAAGCACGTGATCACGTCGTGCGCGTTCGAAGTCTGGTTCCACGGCGCCTGCATAGTCACCGCGTTCCCGTTGGTCGCCGTCGATGTCGTATACGGATTGCTCCCGGCCTGCTTGACCGGATGATGGAACGTACTCTGCAACGGATCGAGCTGGGCGTCCACGTCGGGCACAATCCGGTCCGCAGACGAGAATGGTCGCAGCGCATCGGTGCTGAACTTCGTGACCGTCGCGCCGTCGCTGTCATGGCACTTCAGGCAGAAGTCGTTCTGCACGGCGAGAACATCGCTCTCCAACGTGGCCGACAATCGGTTCCGTGTCAGAGGTAGAGTGACGCTGATATTCGCGCCGCCATCCGGCGCTCGCAAATCGATGCTCCCGTCCGCGTGAAGCAAGATGTCGGCCGCTTCTGCGTGGCAGACACCGCAGTCGTCGTTGGTCACAGCACCACCCATCACGTGATGCGACGCCCGCGCGAACTGGGACTCGACGTCGTAGATCGACGACCCGGAAATCCCATGGCACGCGAGGCAGTTGTCGCCGCCCGGCTGGAACCCGGCGAGGTGGGTGTGGCAATCGGCGCAGTCGGCACCCTGCTGGTGGCTATTGTTCGCCGTGTTCGCATTCGCGCCGTTCGTATCGTCAAACCCGTCGTTCGTGTGCTTACTCGTCTTGGTATGACACGTCTGGCAGACGCCGTTGTAGGGCGTGTTCCCGGTCTTGAACACGAACTGATTCCGGTTCTGGAACAGCGCGGGCTCCAACGCTTGCGGCTGGTACTTGGAGACGTTCCACCGGATGAAGTCGAGGTTCCGCGCCGTCACACCACCTGTGTGCGTATCAACGGTGTCGAAGCTGTAGTTCGATGAGTTGTGGACCTCGTGACATTGACCGCAGTCCACGATGGTCCCGCCGCCGTTCACCGTGTGGAGCGATACCTGCGCCTTCTGCGACGCCGCCCCCGTCTCGTTGTGGCATTGCTTGCAGGCCGTCTCCTGGTCGGCGTCACGAGGGACATACGTTCCGAACACCGAGTGGCACTGAACGCACGAAACGCCGTACTTCGCGTTGTGCGTCGTCGCGACGATTGTGGAGAACGAGCCTGTCGCCGGACTCGTCTGCTGATAGTTGATCCCGCTCGTTCCCGTACCCGAGCCAGCGAATTCGAATACCGCAACGTCATACGTCGTGAACTCGGTGAGACCGACAATCCGGATCGAGTTCGCGGGCCCCACATACGCGACCGAACCGTTCCCGATCTGCGATCCGACACCGAGAGAACCCGCGGTGTAGACGACGCCATCAACCGGCGCGCCGACGATCGTCCCCGAGTCGCCGATCACAACGACGACTCCATCACCGCCGCCTGCCGACCAACTCACGCGCGCCTGGATCGCTCGCACGTCACTCACGACCACGGTATGTGCCTGGATCGGCTCCGTGTGGAACCAGGAATTCGTCGTGTAGCCCGTGCCTCCGAAGTTCACGGCGTAGCCGCGGAACCAGATCTTCGTACCGCGCGGGAAGCCTGTCCGCGCCTGCGCAAAGGCGCCGAGCGCCGCGCCGCCGTCTGCAACCGCGCTCTCGACGATCGGAGCCCCCGTCGTGTTCCAGACGGTCCCCCGCGCCGTGACAGGGGCGCCGCCGATCGATGTCAGCGTGGCCCCGAGCGTCGCCGTCGTGCCGCCGACCGACGCGCTGGTCGGGAGCGATACGACGGGGATGTCGATCGGGGCGAGCGTGAGCTGTTGCCCCGACGCCGGAGTGTCCTGCTCGACGTTCAGACCGGACACGCCTGCTCCCGAACCAGCGTACTCGTAGACAGCGGCGTGATAGATCGTTCCAGCGGTCAGACCCGACACGTCGACCTGCGTTCCCGCACCGCGGAACACGACGAAGTTGCCGGTCCCGAGCTGCGCTCCCACGCCGAACTGCGTCGCGGCGAGAACCTCCACACCGTCGGCCGGAGCCGCTTCCACCGCGCTGCCCGCGCGGAGCACGACGATCGCGCCGTCACCGCCACCACTCGTCCAGGAGATCCGCATCGTCGTCGGACCGACATTGGCGAATGTGACCCCGGATGCCGGTGTCGGCTCAGTGTAGAAGCTGGCGTCAAGCGAATAGCCCGTGCCAATGCCGTTGACCGCGTAGCCGCGGTAGTAGATCCGCGAGCCCGCGGGGAACGAAGTGCGGGCGTGCGAGAACGCCGCCGCTGCGGTGCCGCCTTCCGCGGACACGTTCTCCGTAACAGGCGCACCCGTCGCGTTCCAGATCGTGCCGCGCTCCGACACCGTGCCGCCGCCATCGGAGGCGAGCGTCGCGCCCAATGTGGCCGTCATCTGCGTGATGGATACGGCAGTCGGCACAGTCAGTCCGGGTACACCGACCTGCGTGCCCTGACTCGACGTCGCCGCGATGTCCTGCTGGTAGTTGATGCCGCTCGGCCCCGTGCCGCTGCCCGCGAACTCGTAGACCCCAACCCAATACGTCACGCCCGAGAGCAGACCGGTCAGATCGACCTGCGTGCCCGTGCCCGCGTGGACGACGTAGTTCCCGGTGCCGATCTCGTCACCGAGAGCGAGACTCGAGCTGGCGCTGTAGAGCACGCCGTCGGTCGGGAGAGCATCAACGGCCGAGCCCTGCTTGATCAGCACGAGGGCCCCGTCGCCATCGCCAGCAGTCCAGGAGAGCCTCATGGAGTTGCTCGTGACGCTCGAGAACACAGCGCCCGTGGCCTCGTTCGGTTCTGTGTAGAACGACGCTCCCGGAGAGTAGGAAGTGCCAGTCTCGTTCGCGGCGTATGCGCGGAAGAACACCTGTCGCCCGGCCGGAAGGCCGCTGACGGGCAATGAGTAGACACCCGTCGATGTCGTCCCCTCCGGCACCGGATTCGACACCGCAGGAGATACGGCATCCCACACGACGCCGCGCTCCGTGACCGTTCCGTTGCCGGTCGAGTCGAGCGACGCTCCGAGCGTTGCACTCTGCGTGTCGATGGCGGTGAACGTCGGTGACGAGAGCACCGCCGGCGTGATCTGAGCGGCCGCCTGCCGGCTACCGACCGTCGGGGACGCGGTGTTGTAGCTCTCCATCGCAGGGATGCCAGCGTAGCCGTAGAGCGCAACGTGATACGTCGTCCCGGATGTGAGCCCGCCGACAGTGACCTGGTTGGTCGGACCGGCGTAGACGACGTAGTTGCCCGTCCCGAGTTGCGATCCTACACCGAATGTGGACGACGCCGTGTACGTGGTGAAGTCCGCAGGGACGGCATCAACGGCCGAGTCCTGCTTCATGACGACGATCGCGTTCGGGGTCGTGACCGGCACCGACGTCCAGTTCACCGTCATCGCGTCCTGGCCGACGCCTGAGAACGTCGGGACGCCCGGCGGGTTGGCTTCCGTGTAGAAGTTGGCGGCTGCGGAGTACGCGCTCCCGGCCGCATTCGTGGCGTAGCCGACGAACCAGATCCGGGTCGCGACGGGCATCCCGAGCCGTGCGTGTGTGAACGCTCCGGGAGTCGGCCCGGGCGCGACGAGCGCGTTCGGGTGGGGCAGCGTCAGGCCGACACCCGTCGTGTTCCAGATTGTACCGCGCGCGAGTAACCCCGTGCCGGAGACCGTCGCTCCGAGAGTCGCACCGGTCGGCGACACCGACTTGAACGTCGGGGTCGCGGCGCCGGGAAGGACCGGCGGCGGAGAAGGCACCTCGAACTCGACCCACGACACGCGGATCGAGTCGGCATCCAGCGTGTCCACCTTGATCTCCACGGCCAGATCCGCGTAGCTGGGGATGCTGCCCGCATTCGATGACGAGAGCGTGAGAACGAGGTCAGTCCAGGACGTTCGAACGTCGAGCGACTGCCACCGCTGCACGCGATTCCCGTCGGGACCATCGAGCAATTCCACGTCGATCCTGCTGTCCTTCGGGTTGCCGCCACCGGTCGAGATGACGCGCAGACGCAGCACGTGGTTCGAAGAGGACGGAGGCGTCGTGAGCGCGGAGAGGCTGAGCTCCAACCTGCCGCGGTCGGACGTCGTGAACGCATAGTCGGAGTCGTACGCGATCACCTCGTCCGTCGCGTGATGAGCGGTCGCGGCGCCGGACGCGCCAAAGTCCCGCAGCCGGTCGGCGTTCGTACCGTCGGGGCGCGCGTACTGCTGCGCCCATGCTGGCGACGCGGTTGCGATAGCAAGACCAATGAAGAGCGCGGTGGAGAGGGCCTGCCGCGAGTTGGAGCGCGTCATCGGATCACCTCCACGCGGGACAGGTCGGCGTCGGTCACGAGTACCTTCCCCAGCTCCGTCCGCTCGATGTCGAGCGGCAACCTGAACTCCCCCAGGCCGTTGCCGACGGTGCCATAGTCCTCGACATAGGCACCGTCCACGGCGTCGAGCACCTGCACGTTCATGAGGTAAACGTCCAGGACGTGGAGTTTGCCATCCGGATCCAGGAACACGCTCTGTGGCGAGACGAACTTCCCCTCCCAGTCCCACGTCACGTTCCACCAACCGCTCTTGTCCGGAAAGCCGCCGAAGTAGCGCAGGAACTTGCCGTCGGTGTCATAGACCTTCACGCAGTAGTCTGACTTGTCGAGGACGTAGACCTCCGTCACATCCACTCCGGCCGAGTCCGTGCGCACGGCAACATCCACCGCGATGGGCTGACCCAGCATGCCCTTGCGGATGGTGCGCAGGTGACGGCCCGCGAGGTCGAAGACCCACACCACTGATGCCTCGGCATCGGCCACGTAGAGATTGCCGTCGGGGCCGATGTCGAGATCGACGGGTTTTCGGATCAGTGTCTCGCCGATGCTCAGGAGCTTCCGCCCCGATGTGTCGTAGACCTCGACACAATCGCGCACGTCCTCACCGACATAGATGCGATGCGACCCGTCGACCGCGATACCGAGCGGGGCCTCGAACCCGCGCAACTCAGCGGTGATCTGGCGGTCGCCGTCGAGGAAGAACACCGCCCCGGCACCGGGATCGGTGACGAACATCCGATACTCAGTATCGATCGCCAACCGCGTGGGGCGCATCAGCCCATGGACGACACGCAGCGGGTCCGTCGCGGTATCGAGAGAGAAGTACTCACGGATGAACGCGAAGAGCCGGTAGTAGTGCTTGTCCCAGCGCGAGTTCTCGTCGATCCAGGTGGTCCAGTCCACCTGGTCCCAATCCTCTTCGACCCGGCGTTCGGCGAAGAGCCGGAGATCGTCGAGATCGACGTCACCATCTCTGTCGAGATCGCTGTGATCCTTCTTGTCCTTTGCCGATTTTTTTGACTTGTCGGACTTCTTGGATCTCTTCGACTTCTTGGAAGCTGCCGCATTGTTGTTGCCACCAGCTTTGTTGCCACCGGGTCCCGCCCACGCATCGATGTGGCAAATCCACACGGCGAGGAGGGCAACGAGGACGGAACCGATGGCGAGGCAGAATCGAAGCGCTGTCGCGCTACCCAACGACCCCGTACGCATGAGCCATCTCCTCCGACGGTGAAAGCGTTGCGCGGCAGCTACGCGCGAAGATCCCGCCCGGGGAAGTAGCCTAGTACAGTCGGAGAGCGGACTCCGTAACGCCGGTCACACTGCGCCGCAATGGCGCGCCGAAGAGCGCTGCGTACGTGACGTGCATCACGTGCGCCGCCTCACGAGCCGGTCTTCGCCCGCGCATCACTTCCCGCCCGGAGAGTACGACTCGTCCTTGTGGTCTTCACCGTGGCATACCAGCGAGCACGATCCACGGAAGCGACCTGTGTCCACGAATTCGAGTCGTCCGTTGGACGACGGCTGCACCTTCGACTCCATGAAGTTGATGAGATGCGTTTGGTCGCCGCCCGTCGCGCGATTTCGGTCGACGCCGTGCGGGTCGTGGCAAGCCGAACACGGAGTGTCCTCCTTCACGATGTGCTTCCGGTGCTCTTCGAAGCTCTCGTCGGCGAGGATCGACGCCCGCTCGTGGCAGTCGTAGCAGAGCTGATACGCGGCCGAGCTCTCGGTGACCTGGCCCTGCGTCTCGTAGCGGTACTTCAGCAGGTAGTCCCAGCGCGAGCCATGTGGGCCACTCGGTCCGGTCCCTCCCGCCGCCGGTCCGGCGTCGTTGTCATGACAGTCCGTACACGTGATCATCGACCCGATCGTGTAGGGCTGCTTCAGGCTCGGTACATCCGGGTTCTTGCCGCTGGACTCGATCGGGTGGAACGACGCATTGCCGATGTCGAAACGAGACCGGATGTTCGCCTGATCCGCCACGCGCCGGATGCGCTTCGGGTCGACGTCGGCGTCGTCGGAGTGACAGCCGTAGCAGACCTCGAACTCGTACGTCGAGGTCTCCACGGCGATCCCCGAGGAACTCAACCCCGCGACGCCGAGCAGCGGCCCGGAGACGGCGCGACCCGACGCCGCGTTCCCGTTCGCCTGGTGCGGATTGTGACACGCGCGGCAGCGCGCCGCGCGCTTGCGCCCGTCGGGCGGCGTCTCGGACCCCAACGCGAGCGTTGTCGTGGACTTCCCGTGCGAAGACCACTTTGTCTGCTCGGCACCGATGTTCTTCGCGGCCACTGAACCCGTGTGACAGACCAGGCAGACGTCGTCCTCGATATCGCTCGTGAGCAGTCTCTCGCGGCCCTTCGCGCCGTGCTGCACATGGCAACTGCGGCACGCATTTGCCGAGACGTCCGTAAACGTGGAGAACTCCCACGGATCGTTGCCGGCACCGTTCCACGTATTGCTCGACGTCGCATGCGCGGAGGCAGCCCAGCCCGTTTCGTCATGGCATTTAAGACAGAGTCCCCCGGAGCTCGGATCGGTACGCAGGAAGTCCCCGAACGTGTTGTCGTGCGGGTCGTGGCACGACGTGCACTGCATGTCGCCCATCGCATCGACCATCGGTCGCCCCTGCGTCGTCGGAGCGAAGCGCAGCGTCGTGCCGCGCGCCGCGCGGGATGCCTCGTAAGAGAACGAGATGGGATGATCGTCGCTGAGGTCCTGACCTAGACGCGTGCGCCCCGCGGGGAGGAACCCACCTCCCGACATCGCAATGGCCTGCGTTCGGCTCAGGACCTCCCCCATCGCGATCGTGCCGTCGTGACACGACAGACACAATCGCGAGGCGCCCGTCGGCTGTCCCGGTTTGACCTTCAACGAGGGCGAGTCATAGGGCGTGTAGGCCCCGCCCGGATCGCGTCGGTTCCACAGGGGGGCGCGCGCACTCGTATTGTGCGTCGCGTGACAGAACACGCAGATTTGGTTCTCGCTGGTTGCGCGCACCGAACCGGTCCCGCCGCTCGACAGATTGTGCGGCGTGTCCCGGATACTCTGCGCCGACGCGAGCGTCGCCGCGGACAGCAACAACACGGAAGTCAGGCTGAGTGACACGTTCATCGTTCGCCTCCGCCAAGGTATCGGAACACCTGCACGCGTGAGTTGTAGGAATCGCAGACGTAGATGAGCCCACGCTCGTCGATGCAGAGGCCAGCGGGCAATGCGAACTCACCGTCGTCCGGCCCGGCGGAACCGAAGGCCAACAGGAACTCGCCGCGGTCATCGAAGATCTGCACGTTGTCGAAGAGCGCATCGACAACGTAGACATGTCCGTCGGGGTCCATGGCGACACCCTTCGGTCGCTGGAGATCGCCACTGGCATCGCCCTCGCCACCGATCGTGGCCAGGGTCTTCCCCTCGGGGGAGAGCACCACCACACGGAATTGAAGCGAATCCGCAACGAGCAGCCTGCCGTCCGGCGTCATCGAGAGATGCGTGGGATAGTAGAACGGCCCGCCCATCAACCCGCGCGGTTCGCCGTCGAGGGTCAGCCGACGCACGTCATGCGTGCCCGAGTCCGCCACGTAGAGGATCTCGCGCTTCGCGTCGACGGCGAGTCCAACCGGCCGCATGACGTTGCGCGTGATCTCGCGGTCGAACTCGCCGTCGGCCGAGAACCGGACGACACGGCCGAGCGCCGAATCCGCGACGTAGAGACGCTGCTGCGCGTCGAATGCCACGGCGACCGGAGTCGCCAGCGACGTGGTATCGCCGAGTTCGCGCAGCGACACGTGCTCGCCGCTCCCCAAATCGTAGACGTGTACGGCGTGGCCATCGCTGTCGGCGACGGCAATCACGGCCGGCCCCGGCGTGCCACCCGGTCCGGTGCTCGGCGCGGACCCGAAGACCGCGACCGCGTAGGGCCGCACGAGTGGGTCGTCGCCAGCGCCGGTCAGCCACCCGATCGCGCCGGAGAAGAAACCCCGCTGGATACCGATGTCGCTCGGCTCCGAGACGCTTCCCAGGTACGCAATGCGGGCCACAGAGGGCGCCTCGGGCCACGTGCGACCTGCCTCTGCGAAAGGCAGACGCGGAATGCCAGCGCAACCGAAGGGCAACGCGACAAGCGCCAAGAGAACCGCTCCGCACAGACAGCGTTGGATGTGGGTCATGGTCACCATTCCCGGGTCACGCTGAAGATGATCCGCGTGTCGCTGAAGCGCGCGCCCTCACGCGATTCCTCGCGGTGATCCACGAGCAATTCCATGTCAACCCTACCGATCGAGTAGACGGCACGCACGCGCATGTCGAGCACGTCGAGATCGGAACCGCGACCGCGCTCCTCCTGCCAGATCGGCTGCGCCTCCAACCGCAAGTCGTACGCCGGCTGGTAGGTCAGCGTTCCGCCGTAGGAGCGCACGCGAAGATCCGCGCCATCTTCGAATTCCGTGCGGCTGTGCATCGTGAAGAAACCAAGTGTGGCGGCGTCTCCGACGGCGAGGTCGTACGCTGCGCTTCCACGCAGTTCATCGAAGGGTGAAAAGTCCGCGTTGTGGCGCTCCCGCTCTCCTGTGAGCCGAAGATCATCCCAGTCGAGCTCGGCTCCGTAGATCGTCGTATCCGAGTCCTCGAGTTGGTTCGTTCCATCGCCCCGGAGTTCGCGCTGCCGGCGTCGGGTCTTGCGTGCGTAGACGTTGATCGTGTCGAGTATCCGGACTCCTACACGAGCCGTCCGTGTGCGCGTCTCGAACTCAAGATCCCCGGAGGCGGCATACTCGTAGTCGACACGCACGACTCCGCCATCCGGAATCAGGCCCGTGGCGATGCGCCGAATCTCGGTCCGCTCATCTCGAATACGAAGGTCGTAGTCAACGTTCTCCACATATGTGATGAACCCCGTAGGGTCGCGAACGACAACGGTGGACGAAGAGACGTTCGGCTGCGCCAGGAGCGACGTCCTTCCCGTCTGCAACGCAAGACGCTCGCCAAAGACAGGGCGAGAATTGCTCGCGAAGTCATCCTCCTGCCGCTCGCGAGCCAGAACGAAGCCAGCCCGGATCTGGCCGAACGGGACGTCCTTTCTGTAGTCAAGCGAGAGTTCCCCTCCGTAGCGATCCGTCTGGCCGTCATCGAAGTCGTCTCGGCTCTTGAAGCCACTGATCGTGGAAACCAGGCTGTCGTAGAGCGAGTGACGCAACTCCTGACGGACAGTCCTGCTCTCGGTGTCAAAGCTGTTCGAGAACGACCGATACTCAACGTTCGTGCGCGACGCGAAGTCGTCCGTGAAATCGATCCGAATGTCCTCTGCAAGACGCTCACGCTTCTGATTGTCGACAGAGGTGTCCAACTCCCAGAACTGGGCGTTCGTGACGAATCGGAGCTTCGGATCGCCTTCGGCTGCCTCAGTGCGAAAGACGTTCGTGAAATCGATCCGCTGGGTCTGGTCGTCGCGGCCGATCGGCTCCTCCTTTCGATCCGTCAAGTCCAGGTCAATGGTGGTCCGCGAGCCGCCCTCGGCGTGCGAGCCGCCTGCACTCAGATAGCGCCCATCGATCTCGCGATCGCCGGACGCATCGATTCCGCGCAACTCGGACTTCGATTGGCGAACAGTGAGGTATCCGCGATAACGCGGCGTCCGCGCCACCACGCCGACCTCCTGTTGCTCGATGGACGTGCGGATGAACCGGGCGCGAGAGAACGACCGGTCGTCGTCCCGCTGCGCGAGGACGTGCCCCGAGACGGTTCGATTGCGGAAGACAGTCGCCTTCACGTTGTAGCGCGGAACACTAGCGGTGTCGGAGCCACTCTGCGGCCCTCGGGCCGTCGCCCACGACTGCGCGATCGTCCCGGCGATGGTCGCCTCCAACAACCGCGAGTCGTAGATGCTCAGATCCGCATCGACATCCACGCCCGCAGTCAGGAGACGCTGACGTTGCGGCTCCTCCCTCCGGCGATCCGTGCGCTCGTGCTGGATCTCAAGCCGAGTCGCGAGGCCGAGGCGTAGCAACGATGTGCCCTGGATCCCCTGTCGCCGAGCAGCCTGGCTCACGCATCCGGTGAGTGCCGCAGCGACAACGATCGCCGAAGCTCCCGCCACCCACGGGTGCTGGCTCGACACGATAGACTACTTGGCACGCAGGAGACCGTAGACGTTGACGCGTTCCGTCCCGAGTTGGTTCGAGACGAAGACCACATGGTCAAGCTCGTAGCCAGCCGCAACTCGATCCGCAAAGTGCGGCACAGCGTCGTACGAGAGCGTGACGTGAGCCGGGAGGTTCATGGCTCCCTCCTGTGGACCAGGTTGACCGAAGAAGAGCAGGAGTTGCCCATCGGCATCGAAGACCTGGATGTTCTCGAACGCAGCATCCACGACGTAGACGCGCCCCTCGCGGTCGATCGCCGCGCTCTTCGGACGGGCGAACGCGCCCGGGCCATCGCCTGCTTGGCCGAACGCGCTCACCGGCAAGCCGTCGGCCCGTACGCGCTGTATGCGGAAGTTGAAGCTATCGGTCACCCAGAGGTCGCCTCCGGGGCCAAGTGCGATCTCGACAGGATAGAAGAACTGCCCTGGCTCGGTTCCCTCTCCTCCGAACTCACCCGTCTGCTTCCCTGTCCGGCGATCCAGGATCACGACACGGTGCGCCGCAACGTCAGTCACATAGAGACTCTGTGGCCCCACGGCAAGACCGACGGGACGCCACGCGCCCGGATCACCGAACGTCGTACGAAAACGATCGTCCGCGTCGAGTACGACGATCACGTTGCGTGCTGCGTCGACGATGTACTTCCACCCATCGGGCGCGACGCCAATCGCCAGCGGCTTGCGAAGAATACGGGGCTCCCTCTCGACTGCGCGGCGCAGTTCGTTCTCCTCGAAGTCGAATACCATCAACGCCCCGGTGCCCGCGTCGCAGACGTAGAGACGATCATCCCACCAGACCGAGCCGTGCGGCCGCGCGAGGGCGATCTTGCGACGCGTGCCGACCACGAGTTCGGCGAAATCGCTTCGCTCTTCGATGTCGTCCGCGCTCGACAGTGTTCCGAGGAACTGCAAGCGCGGCTCAGCGGGGGGCGCAGGGAAGAACACTGGCGACTCATCGACGCCCGGCGCTGTCGAGGACGCACACGCAGGAAGCACCGCCGAGATGACAACGAGAACGGCAAGAGAGTGTCGGGTGAGCATGGAGAGAGCGTACCTCACAGAGCGACAGGCATCAGTGACTGCGATCACAACAAGAAGGCGCCCCGCCGCGGGGCGGGGCGCCAGCAATGGCTCGTGGGAAGCGACGGAAACAGACCGCCGCTCACGCAAGAGCTACTTGTTGTGGCACGTCAAGCAGAGCTTGCTTGCCGCGTTATCGATCACGAGCAGTTTGTTGGCCACCGTTACCGCATCCGGGCCGTTGTGAACATCGTGGCAACTCGCGCATTCGAGTTGATCGCCGATCAGGAGGTCCGCCGTGATCGTTCCGCCGAGACCGCTGTTCGTCGTCGTCGGATCGAAGAGCTCACCGTCCGTCGTCGCCAGCGTGGCGTCATATACGAAACCAATCGGGTGGTGCTTGTTCAAGTCCGTGCCGATCTTGTCACCACCGCCGATGAAGTTCGTTCCCGTGCTGCCGCCGAACGAGTCCAGTGCGACGGTCCCGTCGTGGCAGCTGAGGCAGAGCTTCGAGACACCCGAAGGCTGCCCGACGCTCGCATCGAGCGTATCGCTCTGATAGAGCGTGAAAGTTGCCGTGGTGACATCGTGATTCCACAGCGGCGACTTCAGCACGCTGACATCCGCGTTGTGGGGCGTGTGACACGGCTGGCAGATTTCGCTACCCGAATTCCAGCCTTTCCCCGAGAAGTCGTGATCGCTTCCAGAGATTGCGGCGGTCGCATCCTCGCCGCCCGACAGCAACAACGCGGCTCCGACACCGATAACCGCCAGACACAATACTTGGGTCCTCATCGAAGGGATCTCCTATCATTCGGCCTCAGTGACGATCAGGTCCGCAGCGCACTCGCACTGGCTTTGAAGGGTTTGAGCTGATCTCGCCGGGGCACTCCTCCTCGCAACGTGGCCTATTGTCGATCGTCGCGCACCGCGCGCATGTGACGTAGCGCACGAGCCGACTTCGCGCGGCGATTGCGCTTGACCTACGTCACAGATTCACGTCTCAGATGCGCCGATCCGCGACCTTGGTCACATGCACGTGGTGTGCGATGTGGTGGGATGAGCGCGACCGAAGGAGGTTGCGATGCATGGCCGCTACGGAGTTTTCGCCTTTCCACTTGCGTGTGCCGTTGCGTTTGTCGCGCTTGCACCGGCTGCCGCACAGGAGCGCACCACGCCGCCGCGTGCCGCAGACGCACCGTTGCCCGCCGTCAAGGCACCTGCCCTTTCCATCGAGAAGGTGTCGGCATCCTGCTGGGTGGCGACTCGGGCGATGGGCGCCGGCAACGCCGGCTTCATCGTCGGCAAAGACACGGTCCTCGTTATCGACTCGCTCGGCGATCCAAGACTCGCCAAGCAGTTGCTGGACAAGATCAAGAGCGTCACGAAGAAGCCGATCCGCTCTGTCGTGCAGACCCACTGGCATTACGACCACACGCTCGGAAACCAGGTCTTCGGTGATAACGTCGAGATCGTGATGGGGGCAAAGGCGGCGGCAAAATTCGACAGTCGGTTGCGCGCCGACGGGATGCTCCTCGGCCCCGCCAGCGGCGCGCACAAGTCGCTGAACATCCGCAAGGTGCGGCCCGCCTCGGAGACTGTGAAGCGCCAGGAGAAGATCGATCTCGGCGGACTCGACGTCATCCTGTCGGTGGTCGGGGAATGCCACTCTGACGAGGACCTCGTTGTGTGGGTACCGTCAGAGAAGGTCCTCTATTGCGGCGACCTCGTGTCGAACGGTCATCACCCTCTGCTGAACGGCGGGTCGACGTTCCGAACAATCGACGTACTCGCCCGACTCGAACGCCTGGCGGTCGAACACGTCGTTCCTGGCCATGGACCGCGCGGGAAGAAGGCCCTACTCGCCACGCAGCGTGGCTACTTGGCGCAGTTGCGCGGCATGGTCAGGCACCTCGGACAGCGCAAGATGAAGCCAGAGGAGATCGTCGAGAAGCTGGAGATGCCGAAGTCGCTCCGCGACCTGGGTCACGCCGCCGCGTGGCGCGACAACGTACGCTTCGTGGTGCGCGAGCTCTTTACCGGTCGGTAGCCCGGTCGGCGGGCTCCTCGTCGGCCACGTCCTCCTCGGCGGCGTTCACAGGATCCGACGCGTTCTTTCGAGCGGTCGGTTCCGGAGAGAGCGGAGTGCGGAAACGAGGCAGTTCGGCCGGAATGCGGTCGCGCAGAAAGAGATCAGAGGAACGCGGAGCCGCATGAGGTTCATGGCACGTATCGCACTCAAGATCGGTCGCGCAGCCCGCGCTGGTCGGCAACGCACCGGTGTCGTGGCACGCGAGACAAAGCGGTGCCAGAGGGCGCGCGACGTGCTGCTTCGACCCCGCCGTCCCATGCGCATCGTGGCAGACATCACATTGCCCCACTGCCACGGGTCCGTGCAGCCAAGGCCGCGCCGTACTGTCGATCTCGTGGCAGCGGGTGCATGCACCCGCACGACCGCCGCGCAGGAAGAGATCAGCGGCCTGGGGCGCCCGATGCGGATCATGACACTCGCTGCAATCCATCGCCGCCATGCCACCCTCGCGGAGCCCGAATCCCGCGTGACACGTCACGCAGATGGTCTCGGCACGTTCGGTGCGCAACAGCGACGGATAGCGCGACTGATGAGCATGATGGCAGCGCTGACAGTCGCGCAATGCGACCGGCCCGTGCAGGTACGCTTCGTCGGCGATTACGAGCGACTCGGGCCGCACCTCTTCGGGATCGGAGTGGCACGTATCACACGCCTCCCACGCCTTCTGCACCGCATCCCACGATCCTCCGCGGAACGAGCGTCGGCCCTCGATTCCGGTCCCGTCGCCGTGGCAGGCATTGCACCGAGAGTCGACGACGGGCTGATGAAAACTCGGCTGCGGCTCTTCGACGACGTCCAGCCGTTCGTCCTCGCCGCCGCCGCCGGCCATAACCTCTGCGTTGGGATCGGGGACGCCGTCGAAGAAGAAGCTCAACACATCGTGACGCGTACGCGAACTGCTGCAAGCGACGGTCGAGAGCGCAAGAGCCGCAGCCATCACGACTCCAACGCACGCCGCTCGCGAGGCAGAAACGCGATCCGCAGGATTGAAGTTCGGGTGAGGTCTCACGATGGGAGCCAGCGCGCGATGCGCTGGCCGCTCCCTGGGAAGGAAAGTCCATGTTGACACCCACGCGACCGATCACGTTCGGAAAGACACTGCTGGTGACCGGGTTCTCGGGGCTGCTCGTGACCGCGGTCACGATCGTGCTGGCTCTCAGTCTGCCCGTGCTCGCCGACGACGAGGAGGAGGACCACAACAACGGCGACGGTGACCGGCCAGTCGTTGTCCTCGACGGAAAGGAATGCCTCGACTGCCACCAGAAGACATTCGCGGGCACGACCAAACATCGCGGCGTCGAGGATTGCGAGGCGTGTCACGAGCAGGAAGAGGAAGACGAGCACGAGTTCGAGTTCGCCGTCGAAAAAGACGAGATGTGTACGCAGTGCCACGATCTGGATCTCGCGGGCGCCGTACACGAACCGGTTACGAAGGGCGACTGCACGGTTTGCCATGAGATCCACTCGGCGGCGCAGCCGAGACTCCTGAACGCCCCGATGTTCGATCTCTGTGCCAGTTGCCACGAGGATCTCAGAGGCAAGCGCAAGGCCCACGTGCATGGCCCCTTCGGCGGCGGCCAGTGCCAGGGGTGTCACGCGCCACACGCGTCCGAGAACGAATCGCTGCTGGTGGCGGAGGGCACGGATCTCTGCGTCCGCTGCCATGCTGACTTCAAAGCCGACCCGGATTCGAGCGACACCTGGCACATGCCTGTCCAGCAGGATTGCTCGATCTGTCACTCACCCCACGAGTCCGATACGCCTCGAATGCTGACCGCAACGGCCCCGGAACTATGTGTGGACTGCCACGACGAGATGGGCGAGCGCATCGCGTCCGGAGTCAGCGTTCACAAGGCGCTGCTCACCGAAGAGAGTTGCTCTGGCTGTCATCGCCCGCATCGAAGCGAGTTCGACAAGCTCTTGAAGTCGCCGTCGAAGGACCTGTGCCTGAAGTGCCACGACCGGGAGTACGAGCAAGAAGGTAAGCGCCCGATGCCCGACTTCAAGAGGCTCCTAGAGACACTCCCGCAGCATCACGGACCGGTGAACGAGAAGAACTGCGAGGGCTGTCACGATCCCCACGCCGCCGCCACGTTCCGGCTGCTGCGCAAGCCCTACCCGGAGAAGTTCTACGACGCGTACAACCGCGACAACTACGCACTCTGCTTCGAATGCCATCCCGACGAACTCGTGACAGTGGAGCGATCAAAGGCCACCAACTTCCGCGACGGCGATCGCAACTTGCACTTCGTCCACGTGAACCGGAAGAAGAAGGGCCGCACGTGCCGCGCATGCCACGCCGTCCACGCGAGCGAACTGCCGCATCACTTGCGCAAGACAACCCCGTTCGGTGACTGGGAGTTGCCCGTCGGATTCGCGGAGAACGCAGATGGCGGAACATGTCGCTCGGGCTGCCACACCGAGAAGACCTACTCGCGCGGGATCGACGACTGATGCGCGCCCTGCGCGGCACGCTCATCGCGGCTTGCTTCGCGGCTGTCGCGTTCGGAGCGGCGAAGCGATTGGAAGCCGGCGAGCGCGCACCCGACCTGACGCTGCGAACCCTCGCCGACGAGGAATTGCGCTACGAGGCTCCTGCGGGCGAGGGCGCGACCGGCAGCGTCATCGTCATTGCGTTCCTCGATCCTGATCAAGAAGCGTCCCGGCGCGTCCTCACCGATCTCGGCGTGGTCCACAAGGCTCTGCCCGCGGAAGACCCACCAGTGCTGTGGTACTGCGTCGTGAGCGGGAAGATGAGTGAGGCCGAGACCGTCGCTGCGCAGGCCGCGCAGAAGGCGCGACCGTTCCTCCGGATCGGCGTCGATCCGGAGCGTACGTCGTACGCGGACTTCGGCGTCGTCGCCCTGCCGACGACCTTCGTCGTCGGCGCCGACGGAATTGTCCTGAGCGTCCTTCCGGGGCACTCCTCTCGAACGCGCAAGGGCCTGCAGGCCGCGCTACTAGGCGCGCTGGGCCTCGATCTCCCGAAGCCGGAAACCGAGATCAGCCCCGAGCGCAAGCGAGCGCTACGCCTGCTCGCCGCCGCCCGCGACCTCTCGCGCCGCGGCCGCGCAGAGGAGGCCGCCGGGCGTCTCCGCGAGGCCGCCAAGATCTGCGACGACGCGATCGAGGTGTGGGTCGCGCTCGGCGACACGCTGCTCGTCCTCGAAGAGGGAGGTGAAGCCCTCGCCGCGTTCGACCACGCACTCGCACTCGACAAGAAGTCCCGCGCGGCGATCGTCGGTCACGCCTGCGCCCTCGCGTACGGCGAGGACGCCGACGCGGCCGAGACAGCACTGCGGGCCGCGCTGCGTCGTCCCCCACAGGACCCGCGCCTCTACTACCATCTCGGGCGTGTCCTCGAGTCCCGAGGCGACGCGGCCGGCGCAGCCGCGGCCTATCGACGCGCGGCGGAAGAACTGCTCGGCCGCTGACGCAACGCGTGTAATCCGTGCAAGCATGACGAGCGGCGCTGGTGAGAGCAACCCCGAAACAACAACAGCCGCAAAGGCGTAAACCCCTGCGGCTGTGTCATTTACATCGGTGGTGGGCGGTGCTGGATTTGAACCAGCGAAGGCATACGCCGCCAGATTTACAGTCTGGTCCCATTGACCACTCGGGCAACCGCCCACCGTGTTTCGTGCGTGTCTACAGTGCTGTCAGGAATGTGAGAGAGCGCTCCCGAGGGGAGCCTCGGGCTCTGGCCAGTGGAGCCAGCGGCCGGACTTGAACCGGCAACCTCCTGTTTACAAAACAGGGGCTCTACCGATTGAGCTACGCTGGCCTTCTGACCCGAGCGGCGCATTGTGAAGAGCGCCGCCCACGGGCGGAAGGAATCCGGGGCGGCGGAATGCGGATGCAGCGACGCACGTCAGGCTCCGATGCCGACGAGCGTCTTGCCGAGATCCTTCGACGTCTCTTCGCTCCCGTCGAACGACCACAGGATCGCCTTGCCCTCGACCGCCGTCTCGATATGCGTCGGACGCGTCCAGATCGCGTGCAGCGCACGCAGTGTCTGCCGCGCGAAGTCCTCGCGCAGGTCGGTGCCCTCCCAGCGATGGACCAGATAGAGCTCTCCGCGATTGCGGTGGTTCGCGTCGACCAATTCGATGATGGGCTGGCCCATGTTCGTGAGCTGCTGCAGGAGCTTGGGCTTCACCGTGGCGGGATCACGATCGAGGATCACCGTCTCGCCGGTACGCGGATCGCGTCCGAAGATGTAGAGCTTGTTCGCGTGGATGAATTCCGGCGTCAGGAACGCGTCCAGGAACGTCTGGTCGTTGTGGACGCGACGGACCTCGAAGACTTTGCGCAAGCCATCCATCGAGCCGTCGTCCCATGTGCGCATGCGCTCCGCATCGCCGCACTCGGTCCACTCTTTGCCATGCGCGCCGCGATTCCAACGATCCTCGATGTCGTGCAGGAGATCGAAGCCGAGTCGATACGGATTGATGCGACCGGGTTGCGTCGCCAGCGTGCTCGCGTGCTTGTCGGCGTAGTCGACGATCTCCTTCTGTTCGAGGAGCCGGGTCGTCATGAGTCGGCTGTGGCAGAAGCATGCCCAGCCCTCGTTGATGATCTTCGTCATCGCCTGCGGCGCGAAGTAGTAGGCCTCTTCGTGCACGATGTCAATGCAGTCGGCCTGCCAGTCCGCGATCGGAGCGTGATGGAGAAGGAACCCGAGGATGTCGCGCGTCGGTTGCGCCGGAAAGCTCTCGCGTTCGCGCAGTCCTTCCGCGATTTCGACGCGCTCCTTCTCGAGCGCTTCACGGGGGTTGATGTACGGCTCCATATAGCGATGCGAGACCGGGAAGCGCTGCACCTGCCCGGCGGCGAGCCGATCCGCATCCAACTCCTGCTTCGGCTCCTCCTCGGCCCGATGGCGGCGGATGTACAGTCCCATCGGGTCGATCAAATTCTCGAGCGAGAGGCAGTGATCGAGGAAGACCTCGACTGCGTCTGCGCCCTGCCGATCGACGTGGCGCCGCACGCGCGTGCCGTGGTTCGCCATGACATCGACCATCTTCCGATCGGTCGGAGCGAACCACGCGTTGTTGCGGAAGAAGTCGGCGTGACCGTAGACGTGCGCCATGACGAGCTTCTGCTCCATCAGGGTATTCGTCTTCATCAGGTACGCGTAGCAGGGGTCGGTGTTGATGACGAGTTCGTAGATCTTGCCGAGGCCGTACTCGTACGTCTTCTGCAGACGCCGGTACTCCATGCCGAAGCGCCAGTGCGGATAGCGGACGGGGAACCCGCCATACGCCGCAATCATGTTCAACTCGTCGGAGTCCACCGGCTCGAAGACCACCTCGGGAAAGTCGAGTCCGAAGTCGAGAGCCGCCTCGCGAGCGGCATCGCGGATGCGCACAAGTTCCGGAGGGAGTGTCATCGGCGCATCCTCCTCACCGCCCACGCCTCAGGAATTCGCGCAGGCAGTCGAGGATGCCGTCGCGGTCCGGGATGTCGCAGGTGACCAGGCGCTCGTCGTCGCCGAAGCGCTGATCGAGGTCGTGCTTGAACTGTCCGGAGCCGTACGCGCTCTTGACTTGCCCGTACGCAAACTGATTGGACTTCGGGAGGAGCGACTCGTCGAGCAGTCGCAGACATTCGGTCGTGTCGCCACCACTCCAATTGTCCCCATCGCTGAATTGGAAGCAGTAGACGTTCCACTGATCGGGCGGGTAGTCGGCGTCGATGATCTGATCGACGAGTCGGTACGCGCTGCTGATTTTCGTGCCGCCGGACTCCTTCAGGTGGAAGAAGTTGTGGCGATCGACCTCGCGCGCAGCCGCATCGTGTACGACGTAGCGCGTGGCCACGTTGCGGTATTGCGATTTGATCCAGGTGTCGAGCCAGAACGCCGCATTGCGCACGACCTCCTTCTGCTCCGTCCCCATCGACCCCGACACGTCCATCATGTAGAGGATGGCGGCCGAGGACTCCGGAACGGGGCTGACATCGAAGCTGCGGAAGCGCTCGTCGTCGCGCTGCGGAATGATGCGCGGCGCCGCAGGGTCGTAGGTCCCGGTCGCGATCTGGCGCTTCAGTGCGTTGCGAAACGTGCGCTTGAAATGCCGCAGACTGTGCGGACCGACGCGCCGGATGTCGCGGTACCGACGCACGTCCGTCACGACGTTCTGGCGCCCTCGCGGCTCGATGTGTGGCAGCTCAAGTTCCTCGCCGAGGATCGCGGCCAACTCGTCGAGCGTGACCTCGGCTTCGAGTTCGTGGTCGCCGGGGTCCTCGCCCGGTTCGCTGCCGACACCTTCACCCTCTTCGCCCTCGCCCTGTCCCACTCCCGAACCCCCGCGATCGCCGAACGTGAATTTCGGCAAGTTGATCTCGGGCAACGGAACGGCGACGACGCGACCGCCTTGCAGCGTCTTGAGTTCGCCCTGACTGACGTACTTGCGCAGGTTCTTGCGGATCTGTCCACGAACGATGCGCCGGAACCGGCTGACGTCCGTATCGACTCTCCGCATCGGCATGGTCAGTCGCGCTCCCGCGCATCGCCGCGGGCGAAAATGCTCGCGACGAAACCGAGGATGTTGGCAGCGCACGACTCGCAATAGCCGTAGTTCTTGATGAGCCGACTCTTTACGACATCGATCTTCTCCTGCGTCTCGCGGTCGATGACCGAGGACACGAGTGACGTCAACTTGATCGAGTCCTTCTGATCCTCGAAGAGCTTGAGTTCCAGCGCGCGCTGCAACCGTTCGTTCTCGCGGAAGTCGAACGCGCGGCCCTCGACGGCCAACGCGCCGATGGCGTTCATGATCTCACTGCGGAAGACATCCTTGCGCGACTCAGGGATCTCGATCTTCTCTTCGATGGAACGCATGAGTCGCTCGTCCGGTTCCTCGACCCGCCCGGTGTACGGGTTGCGGATCTTCTCCTTCTGCGTGTACGCCTTGACATTGTCGATGTAGTTCGCGCAGAGGCGACTGATCGCCTCTTCGTCGGCACTGATCGCGCGCTGCACCTCGTTCTTGACGACGTCCTCGTATTCCTCCTTCACGAGCGCCAGGAGATCGCGATAGCGGCGCCGCAGATCCTCGGACGTGATGAGCGAGTGATGCAGGAGCCCCGCCTCGAGTTCGTTCATCACGAGGAACGGATTGATGCACGTCCCGGACTCGGCCGCGACCAGCGCGTTGCTGATCTTGTCCTGCACGTAGCGCGGCGAGATGCCCTCCATACCTTCGCGTTCACTCTCGGCGCGCAGTTCCTTGACGGCGTCTTCGGTGAAGCCCGGGAGCATCTTGCCGTTGTAAAGCTTCAGCTTCTGCATGAGCGTGAGCCCGGCTTGTTTCGGTTCGCTCATGCGCGTCAGGACCGACCACATCGCAGCGGTCTCGATCGTGTGCGGCGCAACGTGCTTGCCGCGCACCTTCTCAGGTCCGAAGTCGCGCCGGTAGATCTTCACCTCGTCGTCGAGTTCGACGTTGTAGGGCACGTCGATCTTCACCGTGCGGTCGCGGAACGCCTCCATCAGCTCGTTCGCCTGCAGACGCCGATACTCCGGTTCGTTCGTGTGCGCGATGATGACTTCGTCGATGTCGGTCTGCGGGAACTTCTTCGGCTTGATGGAGTGTTCCGCCGTCGCTCCGAGCAGGTCGTAGAGGAAGGCGACGTCGAGCTTCAATACCTCGATGAACTCGATCATGCCGCGGTTCGCGACGTTGAATTCACCGTCGAAGTTGAATGCGCGCGGATCGCTGTCCGATCCGTACTCCGCGATCTTGCGGTAGTTGATGTCGCCGGTGAGTTCGGTGGCGTCCTGGTTCTTCTCGTCCTTCGGCTGGAACGTGCCAATCCCGACGCGATCCTTCTCGGAGAGTACGAGCCGGCGAACGCGGATGTGCTTCTCGACGACCTTCTGCCAGTCGCCATCGTAGTGAGCAAGTAGCTCGACGAGGTTCACGCGGCAGAAGGGGCAGAGGTCGCCCTCGAGGCGCAGATCGTAGGGTGCGTCGAGGCGCTCATTCAACTGCTCGGCCACCGCGTCTCGTGACTCGATCGGGAGGAGCTTCAGCGGCTCTTCGTGCATCGGGCACGGCTCCCACACTTCGCGCTCCCCGCCCGCGCCACCGCGCTCTACGCCCTCACCCGAACGATTGAGCGTGCGCCATTCGTACGTGTAGAGAGCCCCCTCGTCGGTACGCGAGTACTTCTCGAGACCGCGTTTCAGCAGACGCGCGACGGTGGATTTCGCGGAGCCGACCGGGCCATGCAGCAAGAGAATGCGCTTCTCGCTCCCGAAGCCGCACGCGGCCGCCTTCAGGTGTGACACCAGCTTCATCAGCGACGGCTCGATCCCGAAGATCGAGTCCTTGCCGCCGGAGAACGGATCGCTGAAGAAGCGGTAACGCGTCACTCGCTCCTTGCGTTCGACGTACTCGTCGGTGCCGTGCGAGAGCACCATGTCGTACACACGCTGATACGCATTGCGCGCAATGCGCGGGTCCTCCATCACCTTGTCGAGGTAGTCGCGAAACGTCCCCGTCCAGTGGAGTTCCTTGAACTCGGTTGCGATCACGTCGCGCTTCACGACGGAGAGGATCTTGTCGGCGCCGCTCTCGCTCATGCTGGGTCCTCGCTGGTACCGGTGTACCGGTCGTCGCTCCGGGACTTCTCGGAGTCTTCGCTTCTGCACCCGCCGTTGTGGGCGGTGGGCCCATTATCGCCCAACGCGGCGCGCTTGGCGACGCTCGACCCAACTTGTTTCTCGGAACGCTCGTCAGGACGCCGTCGCGCGCGTGGCGAGGAACTGCGTGGCGATGCCGATCAGAGCTCCCACACCGTCGGCGAGAACGTCGGCGAGATCCGCGCAGCGTCCCGGGACGAAGCTCTGATGCCACTCGTCGAGTACGCCGAAGACGACGCAGAACGTGAACGCGGTCAGCCACGCCGGGGGCACGCGCAGATGGGAGAACGCGCGCGCGGCGAGGAAGCCTCCGGCTGCGAATTCGGCGCCGTGCAACACGTAGTCGGGCAGGTCGATGAGAATGCCCACCGTGTCGCCCGGATCGGGTCGCGACGAGAGGTACCACACGAGCGCACACCACACAGCGAGCAGCGCGTACGTCGGCCCGTGGTACTGCGGCCGGAATCCGTCGATCTGGTCTGTGTGCGTTGCGGGTGCCATTCGTGGAGAGAGTGTGCCCGATGACGCGGCCGAGCGCGTGAGATGTCGCCGTGATGCCCGGCGGCGCATTGCGATCGGCGACTCCGGCGCGCGCTCAGTCCATCCGTGTGGACTCGGGATTGCCAGACTTGATCCTCGCGATGGAGCGGCGGATGTAGTTCTGGACGTTCTTCCAGCGCTGCTCATCGGAGTCCCGCAATTCCTCGAGTTTCGGGAGCGCTTCGTTCGCACCGATGCGACCCAATGCATCGATGTAGTTGATGAGCGTCCGGTAGTCGGTCTCCTCGTCGAGCCGGTCGAGGATCGGCTTCGTGGCGTTCGGATCTCGATTCACAGTGAGCGACCGCGCCGCGGCTCGGCGCGTGTTGCCGGACTCCGCGTCGAGGAGCTTGACGAGTGCGTCAGTGGCCTTGAACGAGCGCGTCTCACCAAGCGCGACGGCGACCTCGCTCTCGAAGCGCTCGTCACGCTCCTGCGTGAGCAGGGCCGAGATCTGCACGGCCGCATCGTCACCACGCGCCTCTCGTAGGCTGTGCAGCGCGATCCCACGCATGCCGTCCGTATCGTCGCGCGCGTACGCCACGACAGGAGCGAGCAGATCACCACCGATGGCCGCCGCAGCCGAGAGCGCGCTGCCGCGGATGCCCAGGCGAGCGTCTTCGCTCTCGATGAACTCCGTGGCCGACGGGTCCTCGATCAGGCGTCGAATCTCGCCGCGTAGCTCGTCGTCGGCTCGCTCGCCGTGCAGATGCGCAACGGTGACTACCATACCGACGAGTTCCTCGTCGCCGCTGGCGCGCCCCTCGCGCAGCGTCTGCGCGAGCACCGCGCCGGCCCCGTCCGATTTCCCCAGCGCCGTCACGATCACGCCGCGCAGGTTGTCGTCCTGGTGCGCGCGCAGAGACTCGACCAGAGACGCGCCGGCATCGCGCCCGCCGATCCCGCCCAGCGCCATGTACGCATGCCGAAGCAATGCGGGGTCGGTGTCCGGATCGCTCGTCAACGTGCGCACCGTCGTGAGCGCGGCGGCGCTGCCGTTCTTCGCGAGCGCGTCGAGTGCGGCCATACGCACCTCGATCGGCCAGGACACGTTCGAAGCGCGCGCGGCCAGTGCCAGCCCCGCGGCATCGCTCGTCACCTGACCCAGCGCCAGCACGGCGTCGAGGCGCGTGTCTTCCCCATCGAAGAACGCGATCAAGCTCTCGACGATATCAGCCGGGATCTCCTCGCCATTGCGCTGAAAGACGTCGATCATCCGGCGGATTTCTTCCCAGTGCCGGACCTCGATCGCCTTGCGAATCGAGTCGGCCGATACGGTGAAGATCGGGCCGTTCGGGTCGCGTGGGTCGCCGCCGATGAAGACCACATCGTCGTCCCAATCGTCGCCCCCGCCTCCTCCCGCGCGAACGCGGTCGGTTCGGCGTCGCGTCGTCGGGTCGGCGTCCGGCCAGAGCTGATGTGTCACGCCTTCGCCGTCGTCGGGGATCGGATCGTCGTCGCTCATGATCACGAGCAGGCTCGCGGCGAGTAACGCAGCGGCAGCCGACATCACCACGACGAGGAAGACGCGCGTCGTGCCGCGCACGCCAGAGGACATTGGGGTTCCGCGTGTCCCCGTTGCCAGCGGAGTTGTGCGGGATCGATCGAGACTCGGGGAGCGGAATGGGTTCATGGGTTCTCGCAGCGTACCACGCGCCCGCAATGCGGACGCGTGGCGGCCCTGACATCCCCGATCGCAAGCGGCCGTCTTCCGTGGAATGCACGAGCCTGCGGCAGAGAGATGAAAGCCTGATCTGACGCGCCTCGCGCGCCGTCGCCGTTTGGCCCACGCAGGGCCACCAACCGCGCGATTGGACGTTCGAGCGGCGCACGATCCACCGGGAATTCCGCGGCCTCCGTCACGTGGCCCCGAACCGAGTGTGTCCGGAGTTGCGTTCCGCTGGCCCATCCCGCGCGCTCTCAACTCTCAGCCGCGGCGCTCCACCGCAGCCCGAACGAGGGCATCGAAGAGCGTCTGATCACATGGAGCCTCGGAGCTCTCCCGTTCGGGATGCCATTGCACCCCCACCACGAATCCGTCGTGGGCCTCGACCGCCTCGATTGCCCCGTCGTCTGTCCAGGCGGTGGCCCTGAGGCTCTCCGCCACGCGCGCGACGGCCTGATGGTGGTAGGAGTTGACCATCGGCCGAGCCTTCTCGGAGCCCGCGAGCCGGGCGAGCCAGGAACCCTCGGCGAGACGCAGCGCGTGCGTGACGCCGCCCGCATGCGCCGCGCGCGCCGGCACGTCGGGCAGGTGCTGATCGATGTCGCCACCGAGCGCGATGTTGAGCATCTGCGCGCCGCGGCAGATCGCGAGCGTCGGGATGCCACGCGCGCCGATCTCGCGACAGAGCGCCAGTTCGTACACGTCACGGCGCGGGTCGTCGAGCGTGATCGCCGGATGGTCCTCCTGGCCGAAGTAACGACCGGGCGGGTCATCACCACCGCAAAGGACGAACGCGTCAAACAACTGCGCGTCGGCGGCGGGATCGCGCTCGACGCGCCAATCGATGATCTCGCACTCGAGGGGCACGCCGACTGCGGAAGCGCCACCAACGCCACAGACCTCGGCCGCACGCTCGACCGCATCCACATAGTGGCGCACTTTCTCCGTGCCCTGATCGACGACCCCGATCCGGACGGGGCGCTGCGCGGCGTCTGTCATGGCGGCCATCGTAGTCCGACGAGAACGACGAGGCGCGGACTTGTGAGGTTCTCGTGGTGGCGCCCCACATATGGTGGCTCATGTCGTGGCGCATGATCTCGTGGAACGGGGCCCCACCGCCGCGTAGATTCCCCGCATGACCAGACGCTCATCGCCCGCAGAGAACACGTCGCGCGCAGCCAGCCCGCCGCTCATCAAGGTCTCCGCTCCGGCGCGGATCGACCTCGCGGGCGGCACGCTCGACATCTTCCCGATCAGCCAGCTCGAGCAGGGCGCCGTCACCGTGAACCTGGGCATCGACCGCTACGCGACGGCCACCGCGCGCGCCCGCACCGACGGGCGCTTCGTCCTGAAGGCAGTCGACCGCAAGCTCAGCGAGCGTCTGGACAATCGCGAGGCTCTCGCGTCGAGCGCGCTCCTCCCTCTGCATCGCGAGGTCGCGCTCCACGTCGGTCCGCAGTCCGGCATCGACCTGACGACACGCAGCGGAGTGCCCGCCGGGTCCGGGCTCGGCGGATCGTCCACACTCGTGATCTGCATGTTGAAGGCCGCCGCCGCCGCACGCGGAGGCCGACCCGGCGCCGCCCACCTCCTGCGGCTGGCGAGCGACATCGAAGCGCGCGTGATCGGCGTCCCGACCGGACAACAAGATCACGTCGGCGCTCTCTACGGTGGGCTCTCCGCGATCACCTACCCGCCGGGCGGCACGAAGCGTGTCGCGGTGCGCGCCGATATCCACGCCCTCGGCAAGCGATTGGTGCTGGTCTACACAGGCAAGCCGCACGACTCAGCGGTCAACAACTGGGCCATCACGCGCAAGTACATCGAACGCCATCGCGGCGTCCGGCGGCATATCGGCGAGATCGCACAAGCCGCACGCGAACTGCTCGCCGCGCTCCGCGCCGGAGACCTCGACGGCGCGGGGCGCGCGATGCAATCCGAGTGGGAAGCCCGCAAGCGACTCGCCCCGGGGGTCACGACACCATTGATCGAGAAGATCGGTCAGCAGACAACCGCCGCGGGCGCGATCGGCATGAAAGTCTGCGGCGCGGGCGGCGGCGGTTGTGTCGTGCTCTTCGTGGGCGCGGGACGCCGCGCCACCGTTGAACGCGCCGCGAAGGCAGCAGGCGGGACACTTCTGCGCTTCAAGCCAGCGCTGCGGGGCGCAGAGTGACGGATCCGGGAGCAGTACGAAACGACGCGCACGTCCCCATCGACGCCATCGTCCTGGATCTCGACGACACAATCCTCGACACCGCGTCGCTCCTCGTTCCCATCGCCGATCAACGTGCCGTGCAGGCGATGATCGCCAAGGGGCTACCGGTCGCCGCCGACATCGCGCACACAACACTCCGCGAACTGCGCAGCCAAGGCGTGGAAGACCTCTTCGGCGAGATCGCCAAACGCCACGGAGGATCGCCGGAGTCCGCCGCCGCAGCGACGCATGCGTTCTTCCGCTACGACGTCCCCCCCATCGCCCTCGAACCCGAGATCGAAGCCGCTCTGCACACCCTGCACGGCATCGCCCCACTCGCCCTGCTCACGGCGGGCTTCGAGACCACGCAACGCCAGAAGGTCGCGCGCCTCGACATCGAAGCACTCTTCGTCGAATGCGTCTACGTACGGCTCGGCAACCCCGACGGCAAGGAACCCGCCCTCCGCGCACTCCTCACTCGCCACAACTGGCGACCCGAGCACGTCGTGGTCGTCGGCGACCGCCCGGCCTCAGACATCCGCGCAGGCAACGCCCTCGGCTGCCGCACGGTCCTCGTCCGCACCGCCGGAGGAGAGTTCGCGGAACACGCCCCCGACGGCCCGGCAGAGACGCCATGGCGGACGATTCCGTCGCTCGCCCACCTCCCCGACTTGCTCCGCAGTCTCGCGTAACCGGCGGCCTCGCCCTCGACTTCGACGGATCAACTCGCGGCCGGTTCTTCGTCGTCCTTCACATCCTGCGCCGTATGGCTCTTCTCGTCGCGCATGCGTCGCGCAAGCGCCGCCGCCGCCCGCATCTCACGGTCGTTCTCCGGTTCTCGTCCGCCCGGACAATTGCGCGTGTAGATGAGTTCACTGCCTTCGATCCAGATCGGATCGGCAGTCCGCCCGAGCGGCACCAACCAGCCACCTTCCTGGAAGAAGTGGTGGTGACGGCCG
>JAJRPF010000011.1 GCA_024280885.1 Planctomycetota bacterium
ATCCCGGCCTTCGACGCGCTACTCAAGGGCGAGAGCGCACCGAGCAGCGTCGAGCAACTGACCAAGGACTCGCTCCAGACCTGCTTCGTCAACGTCACGCGCTCGCTGGCGGCGGAGCGCGTGACGGTCGTGCTGATCGATGACCTGCACTTTGCCCCGGACGAGGGGCGGGGTCTCTTCACATCGCTCGCGATGGCGGCACCCGGTGCGCCCGTGCTACTGGTGGGGACGACGCGGCCCGGTGTGCCGGATGAGTGGATGGCGGGCCTGACGCGGCTCGACCAGACGAGCCAGATTCCGCTGCATCGCCTCGGCGCCAAGGACCTGATCGAGTTGCTCAAGGACAGCTTCAAGTCCGAGGAACTCGCGATGGGGCTGTCCGCACAGATCGCCGTCAAATCCGACGGCAACCCCTTCTTCGCGTTCGAGATCATCCGCGGCTTACGCGAAGGACAATTCATCACGCAGAAGGACGACGGGACGTGGGTCTCGACGCAGATCATCAATGAGATCAAGATCCCGTCATCGATCTTGGATCTGGTGAATGCGCGCATCGCGGACCTGTCCGATGACCAGAAGGACATGCTTGAGGTGGCGGCATGTTGCGGATTCCAATTCGATCCGACGCTGGTGGCTGAGGCCTGCGGGATGGGCGCGATTTCGGCGCTCAAGCAGTTGGGGCGAGTCGAGAAGAAGCAGCGCCTCATCCGGTCCTCCGGACGGGACTACGTATTCGATCACCACCAGGTGCAGGAGGCGCTCTACGGTGGAGTCCACGAGACTCTTCGCGAGCACTACCACGCCGCCCTCGCCGAGGCGCTGGAGACCCGCACGACGGCCACCGACAAGGACCCCGAAACGCTGGATGGCGCGCTTTGCGTGGACCTCTGCGAGCACTACCTCAAGGGCGCCCGCGGCACGAGCGCCCTGCGCTACCTCCGCGCCGCGCAGAGCCATCTGACCAAAGGCTACCTGCACGCGCAGGTCGCGTCGCTGACCGAGCGCGCGCTCGCGATCCCGGATCTCCTGACCGGCCTCGAACGCGCGAGAACGCTGCTGCGGCTCGCGAATGCGCTCGATCCGCTGGGCCGCCGCGCGCGACAGGAGGAGTGTGCGCGGGAGGCAGAAAACCTGGCCGAAGAGGCGGGCGATGAGGAGGTGCGCGGGAAGGCGGCGACGGCGCTCGGCACGGTCTTCTGGCAAACCTCGCGCCAAGAGGAGGCCGAGGCGGCGGATCGCCGCGCTCTGGAGCTTGCACAGGCGCGTGGGGACGAGAAGGCCGAGGCGAACGCCACGGGGAACCTGGGCGTTGAGTTCCAGTCCCTCGGCCGCCTGCCCGAGGCGCAGGCGCACTTCGAGCGGCATCTCTCGCTGAGCCGCGAGATCGGGGACCGGCAGGGCGAGGCGATCGCCACGGGGAACCTGGGCCTCGTCTTCCAGTCCCTGGGCCGCCTGCCCGAGGCGCAGGAGCACTACGAGCGGCATCTCGCGCTCAGCCGGGAGATCGGTTACCGGGAGGGCGAGGCGATCGCCACGGGGAACCTGGGCCTCGTCTTCAAGTCCCTGGGCCGCCTGCCCGAGGCGCAGGAGCACTACGAGCGGCACCTCGCGCTCAGCCGGGAGATCGGTTACCGGGAGGGCGAGGCGATCGCCACGGGGAACCTGGGCGTCGTCTCCAAGTCCCTTGGCGTTCTGCCCGATGCGCGGGAGTACTACGGGCGACATCTCGCGCTGAGCCGCGAGATCGGTTACCGGGAGGGCGAGGCGGTCGCTCAGCACAACCTGGGATGCGTGCTACGAGATGAGGGAGAGAGAGTGGGCAGCGAGGAGTGTGTCTGCTGGCGTGCCTTGTGGTATGCGAGGAGATCGGGAGTCGGCACGTCGCAGCGGCGACGCACCTGGCGCTCGGGTCTCTACGCACGGCGACGGGAGACGAGGAGGGAGGGCAAGACTCGCTCGCCGCCGCGCGTGACGTCGCAGCGGAGATCGGCGCTCACGGCTACGAGACACTGGCACGCTGCGAATTGGCGCTCTTGCCGGGCGGTGCTGCCGAGGACGCTCTGGCAGCCTTCACGGAGAACGACGAGCAACTCGAAACCGAAGAACGCCGCGAGGCGCGTCTTCTCCTCTGGCGCGCGACGGGTGACCGCTCGCATCTGGAAGACGCGAAGCGCCTGCTCGACGAGTCCCTGGCGAAGATCCCCGATGAGTACCACGACTCAATCCTCACGAACCTCCGCGTCAACCGCGAGATCATGGCCGCGTGGAACGGCGAGAGCGGTGCCGACGCGTCGCCCGCGTCTCCGGATGACGACGAACCGCCCAGCACCGAGTCCGTGACGCGCGTGGGGTGATCGACGCGGCTCTCCGAGTGGGCCGCTCAGCGTTCACTCAAGATGTATACGCGACGCGGATCATTCGGACCTGTGCCCACCACATGCACGAGGTTGCGCTCGACGAGGCGCGTCAGTCGCGTGCGGGTTGCCCGAGGTGTCAGGCCGATCTTCTCGGCGATCGTGCGGGTGGAGGCGCCGTCCGTGTCGGCCAGCACGTCGAGGATGGTCTGATCGCGCCCATCCACCAACCGGGGCCCGAGCTGGGCGGTGCGTAGCGTCACGCGAAACCGCATGCCGATTTCCTTGAGCTCGGGCGGGGCGATCCCCGCGTCGCGGCATGCCGCGGCCATGCGCTGGATGCCGCTGCCCCACTGCTCGATCAGTCCCAGTTCGTGGAAGACGCGGCCGATGACCCGATTTCGCAGTCGTGACACGCCGCCCCACAGGTCGTCGACCGTCAGACCGAAGGGCAGCAGACCGGGACTCTCGACTTCGAGCCGGTCGTCGAAGAGCGAGACGCGGATCGGTGCTCCGCGCTGGGAGTAGTCAGCGTGGACGACGGCGTTCACGAGTGCCTCGCGGAGTGCGACCGGCGGAACCTCCCAGGTGTCCTGGCGCCTCAGGCCCCGAATCCGTGCGCCGTGGAACCCGTGCTTCTGCACAAAGAGCATGGCCTCTTCGACGGCCACCGGGAGTGCGCTGCGAATGGATGCCTGATCTGCGATGTCGGACTTGTCGGTGCCGCGGAAGCGACCCGCCTGGATCCAGGCATCCTGGAAACTGTCCGTGCGATCGACGCCGAAGAGCAGGATGCCGCCGATTGTCGGCACGCGCCGGCCCTGGTGGCGCGTCAGTATCCGCAGGGTCGTGAGGTCGCGCCGCCGCAACGTGCGCACGTCCGCGAACGACTCGGAAGCTGCTCGGAAGTCGATGGCTTCCGAGTCGAGTTCTGGCATCGGTTGTTCGTCGAAAGCTTCTCCGCGCACGAAGCGGCGCATCTCTCCGATCAGGTCGGCGTCGGCTCTTCGGTTCGTCGATCCGACGCGCACGTAGGTGCCTCGTTCCGGACCTTCGCGGACCAAGTGGTGAGGACGGATCGAGCTTGCGTGGACCTGGACCGCAACGACATGCGTGCTGCGCCAGGGCAGGATCTCGATCTCCGGCACGAGACGCGGAACGATGTGATCGCTCACGAGACTGGCGAGCCGCTCCTCGAGCGCGAGCGGGTCGGCGACGCCGCGCACGTTTCGAGATCGGTCTTCGATGCCGATGAGCAACCGTCCGCCAGCAGTATTGGCGAAGGCGACGAGTGTCCTGAGCGCGCCCGTTGGGGCCGAGATGTCGCGCTTGAACTCGAGGGACTTCCCCTCCTGGCGCTTGAGGACACGAGTCAATTTCATGACTCGGAACTATACTGTGAAGCCCCGACCGTCTGTGCCCTTCCGGGTCGGTGCCGCCGCTGCTACTCTCTTCGCCATGAACGGGGAGCGACTCGGGCCTTACCTGATCGACCGCGAGCTTGGCTCGGGCGGGATGGGGAAGGTCTACGCTGCGACGGTTGCGGGGCGCGCGCTGGGACTGAGCGTCGGCGATCGCGTCGCGCTGAAGATCGTCCACCCGCATCTGCTGGAGACCGAGGGGTTCTTCATGCGCTTCATGCGCGAGGCGCAGCTCGGGGCGTCGATCCAGCACGAGAACGTCGTCCGCACATACATGTGCGATGCACTCGG
>JAJRPF010000012.1 GCA_024280885.1 Planctomycetota bacterium
TCTCGCGGCCCAGCGCGAGACGCCGCTCGTGGTGCTCCTGCGCCTCGGGCAAGCGCCCGAGGGACCAGAAGACGTTGCCCAGGTTCCCCGTGGCGATGGCCGCACCCTGCCGGTCCCCGATCTCGCGGCTCAGCGCGAGATGTCGCTCGTAGTGCTCCTGCGCCTTGGGCAGGTGGCCGAGGGACTGGAAGACCAGGCCCAGGTTCCCCGTGGCGCCGGCCTCGGCCTTCTGGTCCCCGCGCGCCACTGCGAGTTCCAGCGCGCGGCGGTGGGCCGCCTCGGCCTCCTCTTGGCGTGACGTTCGAGAGAAGACCAAACCGAGTGCGCTCGCCGCCTTCCCGCGCACCTCCTCGTCGCTCGCCTCCTCGGCCAGGCGTTCTGCCTCGTGCGCGCACTCCTCCTGACGCGCGCGCCAGCCGACTGGGTCGAGTGCGTTCGCCAGGCGCAGCAGCGTCTTCGCGCGTTCCAGGCCGGTCAAGAGCTCCGGAATCGCCAGCGCGCGTTCGGTCAGCGACGCCACCTGCGCGTGCAGATAGCCCGCGGTCAAGTGCGTCTGCGCCGCCTTGAGGTAGCGCAGTGCCTCGTCGCCGCGCGCGCCCTTGAGATAGTGCTCGCAAAGGTCCACGCAGAGCGCGCCGTCCAGCGTCTCGGGGTCCTTGTCGATGGCCCTTGTGCGCGTCTCGAGCGTGTCGGCCAGCGCCGCGTGGTACTCCTCGCGCAGTTGCTCCAACAGGCTCCCGTAGAGGGCCTCCTGCACCTGGTGGTGATCGAAGACCATCGTGCGCCCCGACGCGCGAACCAGACGGTGCTGGCGCTCGATCTGACCGAACGCTCGCAACGCAGGGATGCGCGCGATCCCGAGCACATCCCCCACAAGCCCCGGGTCGAAGTCGTAGCCCCAGCACGCAGCAACGTCGAGGAGCGCCCGCTCGTCTTCCGTCAGCGTCGAGACGCGTGCATTCACGAGATCCAAGATCGACGACGGGATCTGGATCTCGTCGATGATCTGCGTCGAGACCCACGTCCCGTCCGCTCTCTGCGTGATGAACTGCCCCTCGCGCAGACCGCGGATGATCTCGAACGCGAAGAAGGGGTTGCCGTCCGACTTGATCGCGACCCGGCTGGCAAGCGAAGACGCGAGCGCTTCGGACTTGAACGAGTCGCGGAGGAGCTCGATCAGGTCCTTTGGGAAGAGCCGCTCGACCTGTAGCTGCGTCACGTAGTCGAAACGCGCCAGGTCGCCGCGCCAATCGCCCTCGACCCCGGGTCGTGTCGTCCCGATCAAGAGCACGCGGTGCCCCGGCAACGCCATCGCCAGCGCCGAGAAGAGAGAGCGCGCCTCGTCAGGAGCGAAGTGCAGGTCGTCGATCAGGACCACGGTCGGACGCTCCGCGCCCAGGACACGCACGGCCTGCACGAAGCACGTCACGAGCGAGTCCTTCGTCAGGGACTCCGCGCCCGTCGGCGCCGCGTCGCCAGAGAGCACGGCCTCGAAGGCCGGGACCAGGAGCGGGGTCTGCGGCAGGTAGGGCGCCGCACCCTGCTCGCCCAGTTGTTCGCGGAAGGCCGTCGAGAACGCCCCCGCGGCCGAAGCGGCTCCACCCGGCGGGTAGCTGCCGAAGAGGAAGTTCAAGTCCTCGCCGTCGGCTTGCAAGCGCGTGATGAATTCATCCACGACGCGGCTCTTACCGATCCCCGCCTCACCCTCGATCAACACCACCTGGCCGTGACCTTCCGAAGCACGGGCGAAGCGAGCGCTCAGGAAGGAGAGTTCCTTCTCACGCCCGTAGACCGCGGTCTCGCGCGGGATGCGAATACGGCGGGTCGGGCGCTTGGTGGTCGCCTGGATCTCTCTTGCGCGCGCGTGCCACCAGGCCGAGTCCTCGCCCTCTTCGAGGATGGCGAGGAGTTCGTCGGCGTCGGCGAAACGGTCGTCGGTGCTCTTGGCAAGGAGCGTGTGGACGACCTCCTCGAAGAAGGCCGAGAGCTGGGGGTTGATATCACCGAGACGCCGTGGCTCGCTCTCGCACACACGCTTCATCACGCCGCGGAAGTCGTCTGCGCGGTAGGGGTGCTGGCCGGTGGAGAGTTCGTAGAGGATCAGACCCAACGCGTGCAGGTCGCAGCGGTGATCCACGTCGCCGCCGAACTGCTCGGGCGCCGCGTACTCCGCCGATCCGACGAAGGCGCCGGACTGACTGAGGCGCAGTTGCTCGTCGGCAAGCCGCGCGACGCCGAGGTCCATCACCTTGACGACGTGATCGGCGGTGATGAGCACATTCTCCGGCTTGAGGTCGCGGTGCACGATGCCAGCGGCGTGGATGGCCGAGAGCCCCTTGCAGATCTCGCGCGCGACGTGACGACAGAGTTCCTCGGGGACCTTGTCGAGTTCCACCTGCAACGCGGCCAACGTCTGCCCCTCGACGTACTCCATCACGAGGAAATGATACGCTCCGAGTGCGTCGCACATCAGCGTGCGAACGACGTTCTCGTGCTGGATCGACGCCCCGAGTTGCGCCTCGCGCATGAAGCGCATGAAGAAGCCCTCGGTCTCGAGCAGATGTGGGTGCACGACCTTGAGCGCAACGCGATCGCCCACGCTCAGTCCGAGCGCACGACCCGCGACCGTCGCGGCATACACCTTCCCCATACCGCCCGAGCCAAGCTCGCGCTCGATGAGATACGGACCGAGGCGTGTCCCTAGCATCAGCGGCGTCTAGCCAAGCGCCGACACGGCGCGATCAGGCCGGTGCGTCGCCAGATCGTGCCCCGATTGGAGGTTGAGCCAGAACTCGGGCGTGGTCTCGAACGCCTGCGAGAAGAGCCAGGCGGTCTCTGCCGACACGCCGCGGCGTCCGCGGACGATCTCGTTGACGCGCTGCACCGGAACACCGATGTGCTTGGCGAAGTCCACCTGCGTCATCCCCATGGGGCGTAGGAACTCCTCCAGCAGGATCTCTCCCGGGTGGGTTGGGATGCGGTTCTCGGGCTGCATGTCGTTTTCCTCGTGGCTAGTGATCGTCCGTGAGCGCCACGTCCTGCACACCGGCTTCGGTCCAACGGAAAATCAGCCGGACCTGGTCGTTCACCCGGATGCTGTGGAGCCCCGCCCGATCACCCCGCAACGCCTCCAAGCGGTTTCCCGGAGGAGCGCGCAGATCACGCAGTTCACGCGCGGCATTCAGCCGATCGAGCTTGCGCAGGGCCGCACGTGCGACGTCCGCTCCGATCCGTCGAGCACGCCGTGTAGGCCGACCATGATAGAGGTCCGCGGTCGCAGCGTCTCCGAACGAGGTGATCAACGTGAACTCCCTGCCCACAGGGTATCTGACACATGGATACCGTGCAACCCGGTATCGGGCGAGACCCCGCTGCGCCGCCTACCGCGCGCGGATCATCCTGCGCGCGTGACCGCCTCGCTGCCGCGTCGCTTGTCATCGTCATTGTCCTCATCGTCATCGTCATCGTCATGCTCGTCTCCGCTCTGGTCGCGGTTCCAGGCAGCGGTGATCGCACGGTTGACACGCAGGTTCGTGAGCATCGAGTGACGGGTCGTGTCGTCGACGTGCGCGACCGACTCGTCGAGCAGGCGCTTTGCTTCTTCCAAGTGCGCGCGGTCGCCCGTCGCGCGCCAGAGCAGGTAGCGCGCCTCCAGACGTTCCTCTGCTTCGAGGCGATCTTCGTTCGCGGTGAACGCCGCGACGGCATCTTGCGCGTCGCCGCCGGGAAGAAGCGCCAACTCACAACGTGCCAGCGTCTCCCAGCCAGGCGCTCCCAGCTCGTGCGCCAGATCGCGCGCCGCGAAGAGCGATGCCTGCCCACCACTCGCGCCGCGAAGAGACCCGAGCATCAGGTGCGTCGCAGCAGCGAGGTGCCGGAAGCCGATCTCGGCGCATTGATCGAGGCACTCCGTGAAGCGCTTCTCCGCGTCCTCGCGCTCTCCCGCCTCTCGCAGGACATGGCCGAGGTTGTGCTGGGCGACACCGGCGCCTTCTCGATCTCCGATCTCGCGGCAGAGCGCGAGCTGACTCTCCAGGTGCTCGCGCGCCTCGGTGAGGCGGCCCTCTGAAGTGAAGACGTTGGCAAGGCTCCCTCGCGCGGTCGCCTCGACCAATCGGTGCCCGAATTCGCGGCTGAGCGACAGGCTCCGCTCGGCGCGCTCGCGCGCCTCGACGAGCCGCCCCAACGCCTTCAGTACAAGGCTGATGTTGGCGGTGTCCGATGCCACACCCGCTCGATTGCCCCGTTCGAGCTCGATCGCGAGCGACTGCTCGTGGCACTCCAGCGCATCGTCGAGGCGGCCGAGGGAACGCAACACGAGGCCCAGATTCCCCAGGGCGATGGCCTCCCCCTCCCGGCTCCCGAGTTCGCGGCTGAGCGCGAGATGTCGCTCATGGTGCGCCAACGCTTCCTCGACACGTCCCTGGGCCTGACAGGCGAGACCCAGATTGCCGGTGGCGCCAGCTTCGGCGCGCAGGTCACCCTGCCCGACGGCGATCTCGAGCGCGTGGCGAAATGCGACCTCGGCCTCCGCGTGACGCGAACTTCGATGGACGCACCAGCCGATCGCGTTGGCGGTCTCCCAACGCAACCCGTCGGCGTTCAATTCGTCCGCCAGCGCTGCCGCTTCCCGCGCGCACTCCTCCTGCCGCGCGCGGCGGCTGAGTCCGTCGAGTGAGCTGTTCACTCCGCAGAGGCGCAACAGTGTCTTCACACGCGCCGTGCCCACAAGTAGGCCCGGGACCGCCAGCGCGCGCTCGGTCAGATGAGCCACCTGCGCGCGTTGGTACGCTTTCGTCAGATGTACCTCGGCGGCACCGAGATAGCGCAGCGCCGACTCGCCATTCGCACCGCGCAGGAAGTGCTCGCAGAGATCCACGCAGAGGGCGCCATCGAGTGTCTCGGCGGCCTTCTCGGCAGCTCCGCTGCGCGTCTCCAGAGCGGTGGCGATGGCCCCGTGGTACTCCTCGCGAAGAAGCTCGGACAAACTCCTGTAGAGCGCCTCCTGGACCTGATGGTGATCGAAGACGTAACGGCGCCCCGATGCGCGCACGAGCCGGTGCTGACGCTCGATCTGCCCCAAGCACTTGAGCACCGGGATACGGCCGAGTCCCAAGACGTCACCGACCGTCAGCGGGTCGAATTCGAAACCGGAACAGCACGCCACGTCCAGCAAGTCGCGTTCGGCCTCCGACAGTCCGGAGACGCGCGCATTCACCAGATCCAGCACCGAGGACGGGATCTCAATCTCGTCGATGACCTGCGATGAGACCCACGACCCCTCGGAGGTCTGCGTGATGAAATCCCCCTCCCGAAGACCGCGGATGATCTCGAAGGCGAAGAACGGGTTGCCGTCGGACTTCAGACCAACCTGCACGCCCAACGAGTGCGCGAGTTGCTCGGACTTGAACGAATCGGCGAGCAGCCGCGCGAGGTCCTTCGGTCCCAGCCGCGTCAAGGGCATGTGCGTCGTCTGTGGAAGTCGCGTCAGGCCGGCCAACCAGTTGTCCGGAGCTCCCGGACGCGTCGTCCCGAGCAGCAACACGCGTTGCCCCGGGACGGCCATCGCGAGCGACGTGAACAGGGCGCGCCCTTCGTCGGGGGCGAAGTGCAAGTCGTCGATCAGGACGATCGTCACGCGCTCCGCCGCGAGCGCGCGCGTGACGTTGACGAAACACGTCTGCAGCGAGTCCTTCGTCAGGAGTTCGACGCCGGTCGGCGCGCACTCGCCGCTGAGCAGTGCGTCGAAAGCGGGAACGAGGATGGGAGTCAGCGTCAGGTACGCGCCGCTGCCCGCTTCACCAAAGTGCTCGCGGTACGCCGTCGAGAACGCGCCGCTCGCCGTCGCCGCACCGCCCGGCGGGTAGGAACCAAAGAGGAAGTTGAAGTCCTCGCCGCTTCGTTGCAGCCGACCGATGAGCTCGTCCACCAAACGGGACTTGCCAATCCCGGCTTCGCCCTCGATCAAGACAACCTGGCCGTCGCCGGATCGCGCGGCCTCGTACAGGGCGCAGAGCTTCTCGATCTCGGGCTCGCGGCCGTAGACCGCTGTCTCGCGTGGGATGCGAATGCGGCGCAGCGGGCGATCGGTCTCGGCGCGTATTTCGAGCGCGCGCTGCTTCCACCAGACCGAGTCGTCGCCCTCCTCCAGGATGGCGAGCAGTTCGTCGGCCGACCCGAACCGGTCTTCGGGCCTCTTCGCAAGCAGGATGTGAACGACCTCCTCGAACGAGGCCGAGAGCTGCGGGTTGACCTCGCCGAGGCGGCGCGGCGGCTCCTCGCAGACACGCTTCATCACGCCGCGCAAGCCGTCGCCCCGATACGGGTGCTGACCAGACGAGAGTTCGTAGAGGAGAATCCCGAGCGCGTGCAGGTCGCAGCGTCCGTCCAGGTCACCGTCTTCGAATTGCTCGGGCGCCGCGTACTCCACCGACCCGACGAACGCGCCCGTCTGACTGAGTCGCAGCGCCTCGTCCGCCAGCCGCGCGACACCCAGATCCATCACCTTCACAACATGGTCGGCGGTGATGAGGACGTTCTCGGGCTTGAGGTCGCGGTGCACGACACCCGCATCGTGGATTGCGCCAAGCCCCTTGCAGATCTCACGCGCGACGTGCCGGCAGAGTTCCTCCGGCACGCGGTCGAGTTCGCGCAGCAGCGCACCGAGCGTCTGGCCCTCGACGTACTCCATCACGAGGAAGTGGTGCGACGCGCCGTCCAAGACCACCGCGTCCGCCATCAACGTGCGGACGACATTCTCGTGCTGGATCGACGCCCCGAGTTGTGCTTCGCGCATGAAGCGCATGAAGAAGCCATCGGTCTCGAGCAGATGCGGGTGGACGAGTTTCAGAGCAACGCGGTCGCCCGCGGAGAGTCCCGGCGCACGGCCCACGACCGTTGCGGCGTACACCTTCCCCATACCGCCCGAGCCCAGCTCGCGGTCGACCAGATACGGTCCGAGTCGTTCCCCTTGCACGAGCGAAAGTGTACCGAGCGGGGGGAGATACGGAGCCAGGACAGTTTCGGCGGAGTTCGGCGCAACGCGCTCGAACTGGCGAAGGCGAACCTCCGAACTCTGCCGCAACTGTCCTGGCTCCGTATCGCGGTCTCGTCGAATCGGCTCAGATGAGAGAACTCATTGTTCTGCCAGAGACCGAGCACGAAGAGCGTTCTCGACTTCGGACGGTACGGAGCCGGATCGCCGCGGCTACTTCCAGACGTAGTCAGGGTTCGGGACGAGCGACGCCATCACCGCGTCGAACTCACGTCGGTCGGCCTCGGTCTGCCACGTCGTAACGCGATCGTCGCTCTTGACCGGATCGAGGTGCGTGATGACCTCGAAGCAGTACGTGTAAGCGTGTTCGCCCTTGAAGTAGAAGCTCTGGCGGCGGAGGTGCGCCTCGGCACCGACGTTGAGGCCCTCGACGAAGTAGTAGTAGACGCGCTTCATCTCCTTGTTGAGCCTGCGCGCCTTCACGCCCTTGCTGGCCTTGCGCCCCTTCCGGGCAACGCTGTCGCGATCGACTTCGTGCATGACCTTCGCGAGCTTCTTGGAATTCTCGCCCCCGACGCCGGAATAGACGGTGTTCCAGCTGTACGTCCAGATCTTGATCTCGCGGAGCAGCACGCCGCCCGGACGCTCCTGCCGGATGAACATATTCAATTGCGACGAGACCTTGCCACTGCCCTCGTACGAGGTCATCCACTTACCACCAACCGGCAGGCCGACGAGGTAGCGCTTCCAGATGATGGGCGTCTTCGCCAGGATGTAGCGTGCCTTGACCTTCTTCCCGTGGAACGAGGCGACGGTCAGGATTTCGTTCCAGACCTTCCCGAACGCCGCGTCGCGATCCGCGGCCTTCCCGCCCCAATACGCGTTGCGGATGGAGTCGGCCCACGGATCCAGAGCAGCACGCGCCTCCGCGATCGCCTTGAGCGTCTCGGCGTCGCCCGCCGGCTTCTTGCGCGCGTCCTTGACCACCTTGACCGCCGCCGCGACTGCCTTCCTGCGCGCGAGGGTGTCGTTCTCCGCGTACGCCTGCGCCGGTTCCGGCCGGAGCCCGAGTCCGAGCAGCAGAATCGCCACGGCCGCTAACACCAGGATGGCAAACCTTCTCATCGTGTCCTCCCGGACGCGCACGCCCGCGCGTGTCGCGTCACTTGCACCGTGTCATTCACTTGCACCGTGTCACTGCACTGAGTCCGTGCACGGCGTCACTGTCTGTGATGGACGAACTTGCCACCGTGATCCTTCGCCAGCGAACGCATGAAGCCCTCGTCCCCGTCAACGCCGAGGAAGATGGCGTGGATCGTGACCATCCCGTCGGGGTTCAGGCGACGCAACTCCGCCAAGATGTCCGCGTCGTATGCGATCGGGCCGCAGTTTGGCGCGCCGTCGCTCAGCACGACGATCGTGTCGGCAATCGCGTCGTCGCGCGGCGCCTTTCCCGGTCGCGTACTCGCCATCGCCTCCAGCAGGGTTCCGGCGAGATTCGTGGACCCGCCCGGCTTCAACTTGCCGATCCACGTTGCGACCTTCTTGCGCCGCGCGTCGGTCGCCCGCACCGGACGCCGCACGAACGCGTCGAACTCATTCCCGTAGGCGAGGATGTTGAAGCTCACGCGCTCGTCGAGTCCGCCGACCGCCTGCTGTAACTCGCGCGTAGCCACGGTCATCTTGTCCGGCTCGCGGAACGCAGCGACTTCCCGCATCCCGCCCTTGAAGCCGATCCAATACGACATGCTCCCACTCCGATCGATCACGAAGAGCACGCGCGCCGACTGCAGCTCCAGACCGAAGTAGCGCGAGTAGGTCGGGCGTTCGACCTCGCCCACAGCGGCGACCTCGCCGGCCGATCGCTGCCACCCGGGACGGTACGCTTCCCACCACTCCTGCCAGGCGGTCGGGTCGTCGCCATACTGCTTTCCGGAGAGTTCGCGCAGGTACCAGATGAGATCGCGTGCGGGAACGCCCTCTTCGACCGCAACGCGTCCGACGAGCACGTCCACCGCCTCGGCACTACCGACGGCTGCGAGAAGTCGGAACGTGCTGCGGCGCACGACGGGGTCCGCGTACGACGCACCCGGCGCCACGAGGGCGACGTCGACGAGTTCGGGGACGCGCGCGAGCAAGTGCATCGCCGGTACCACGACATCGCGCTCCGACGTGAGGGCCGACCAGGTATTCAGGTCGGCCGCCAGCATGCGTACGAGATGACCGTCGAGTGAACGCAGCAGCGCGCCCCGGCGGCTCGATCGTCGCGATCGACTGATCAGTGCTCGCACGCGCTCCGTGACGGGGGTCAGAACGTCCGGACGGTCCACGAGTGTGGCAGCGGTTGCGCGCGCCACGCCCTGGAAGCGCTGGAGGGCCTTCGAGAGTTTCTGTACGTCGCCGCAGAGGGTGCGGTTCTCGATCTCCATCGCGCGAAACTCTGTGAACTCACTCTGCTGCGACGACGCCTTCGCGACGCGGCGCATGTAGTAGGCGTACATCTTCGCGCCCTGCTTGTCGCGCACGCCGACCGCCTCCGCAAGTCGATCCTCCATCACACCGACGCTCTTCAGCGCGGCGACGGTGGCCCACGCGGCGTCGTCGCTCGACCGCAGGCGTTTCAGGATCTCTGAGCGTTGGTCGCGATCCGCGTCGGCAAGTTCCCGGAGCAGCTTGCGCTCTTCGGTGGCGCCGGAAGGCGCCGCCGCGGCGTCGTCGATTCCAACGGGGAACCCGATCCCAACAGTGAGCACAGATCCCACGCCGAACGCCAACATCCCGACGACGAGGATCACTCCGCGCCGCGCCGCTCCCCACGCTGGCCTCCCTGCTACTTGCACCCAGCCATCATCCGCTCCCGCGGCGCCCTGAACAGCGCGAAATCCCCGCCTGGCGTCGATCTCCGGGTCACTTCGTTCAGAGAACGGGATCCGCGTCCCGTCTGCGTGGCGCACTCCGGCGCCATTTCTCGATCGCTGCGTGCACTACGCTTCCCGAATGCAGCAACCGGCTGCCCTCGGAGGCTCGGTCGTCTCCACGGACCCTCTGCACGGATCCTCTTCATGGAGGATCTGAGCCACGGGCAGTGGTACGGATCCGTCCGTGGCCAGCCGAAGCCTACCGCGGTCGCCCGCCCGCTCTTCCGCGCCGATTGACCTCTTCGAGCAAGGCCAGGAGCCGCTCACGGCGGGCGAGCAATCGGGTCGGGTCGGACTCGTAGACGAACATGTTGGTCACGGCGCCGTCCCCGTCCGCCAGCAGACGCTGGGCCTCGGCCCTCGATGCACGCGCGAGCTTGGGCACCACGTCGCGGAGCATGCGCAGCAACTCGTTGTCTTCCAAGCCGTCGCGCAGAGCCTCGAAACGGAGCGAGTTGATCGGGCGACCATCGGGGCCGGGGTAGGCGAGGTAGCCATCGCCGGACCAGCGGCGCTCGTACGTCCACGCCGTCGTCAACACACCGTCCGGGCAGGTGATCCAGGATGCGTCCGCGGGGTGCTTGCCCCACGACGTCATGTTCCAGTACTCAAAGCCGCTGACGTCGTATTTGAACGCCGACCAGCCCACGATGCGCGCATCGATCAGCCGGTTCTCCACGAACAAGTTGGGCTTCTCGCGCGGCCAGACGCAGATCGCCCATCAGATCTCGTCCCCATCACGCTGCCTGGCGGCGGCTTGTTGCTGATCGGCCTGCTGCACGTAGACGTCCCAGGTGTCGGCAAGACCCTTCAGGGCGTCGAGCGCGCCCACTTCGTTGACGCACTGGAAGACCTTCACGTCGCGGTTGGCCTTCTTCGCCATGCGGTAGAGTTCCTCGCACTGCGGCCACCGGCCCCGACCTGGCTCATCGATGTTGTTGAAGTAGGCCATGTCGAGCCAGCCCTTCTTCTTCAGCCAGCCGCCGTAATCGCGAAGGACGCGCGACATCTTCGTCTTCCAGTCGCTCGAGTAGGTCTTCGGAAAGCCCCATTTGCCGCTCTTGGGCGCGGACGCCATCACGAACGCGCTGAGCCCCCGATCGATCGCGTACTGGAGCTTTGCCTCGACGGCGGTGAAGTCCAACTTGCCGCGCGCCTCCGGGAAGTTGATTTTGGCCCAGCTCATTCCGTTGGCGATGTTCCCGAGTCCCATGCGCTGCTCGAGCGACAGATCCAGGTAGGGCCGATCGCTGCGCCCACCGACGAGCATGGTCTTCAGTCGGAGCCGCACGGGCAGGGTGATGTCGCGGACTCGCACCACCAGCGGCAACTTCGCGTCGCCGGCCGACGTGGCGATCGTCACCTCGCCCCGGTACTCGCCCGGATCGGTCTCCGCCGGGCAGAAGACCCGCAGGTAGACGGGTTGAACCGTCCCCGCCTCGACGGTGAAGCTCCGGTTGGGAAGCAACGGGTCGGGCCAATGCGGGCTGCTGGGTCCCTGATACCAGGGGATCGGCTTCGCCTTCGACCGGTCGCCGTACGCCACGGGCAACACCTGGATGTTGTTCGCGCTGAACACGCCCGGACCCGCCAGGTCGCTGACCGAGATCGTCACGTCGCGGAGCTCGTCGTAGCCGAAGACGAGCACCTGCGCGCCTTCGAATTCGCGGCGCGCGAGATCGATCTCGACGCGCTCAGAGAACGCGCCACGGAAGGGTCGATCGCGCAGGACCCGCCTCAACCCGTCCGTTGCGAGGACTCCCCAGGCGTCGGATCCGCTCGTCGTCACGGCGGCGGCACGCACGGTCCGGTCCAAGCCCGCGCCGTCGCCGCCCGGTCGCTCCTCGATCACGCGACACTCGATGTCGTCGAGGAGCAACCGCCCCTCGCCGTAGACGTAGAACCAGAGCGACAAGTCCACCAACTCGCCTTCCCCGAACTCCGCGTTGGTCGGCACGGTGGCGCGGTGGGTGTACTCCAGCCAGTCGTGCGTACCGCCCGCCAGGTCGAACTTCGCGAAGCCCTCGCCGGTCTGTCCCTCGTAGTTGACCCAGACTCCGCCCACGTGGCCCTCGGCCTTGGCCCAGAGCGTCACGCGCACGTCGGCTCCGGCGGGCACACGAAAGCGCTTGCCCCAGAACTTCCCCCGACCCTCGGTGCGCGTACTGATGAGCGCCACGGCGGAACCGCCGCCGCGTCCGCGCGCCTTCGTCGCCTTGAAACCGCCGCCGCTGCCGTCCCACTTCCAATGCTTGCGCAGGGCGCCACCTTCGAATTCGCCCCCTGGGACGAGATTCGGCCCGGCCTGCTCGCCGGGGAACTCAGCGGCGCCGGTCGTCGCAGCGCCCCACAGAAGGAGCGTGGCGACCAGCACGGTTCTGGCCGCGGCCACGGTAGGACGGACGTATCGCATGGCACACACTACGTCACCGGATCACTGCGACGCCACCCGCGGCGCTACCGCGCACGCCGCGCACGCCGCGCCACGTCGCTCGCACCAAACGCTCGCGCGAAGTCCAGGAGGCGCAGGGCGCACCAACCGATCGCGAGTGTGGTTGCCGCAAGTGCCCAGCGGACGAGGTCCTGGCCTACGCCCTGCGCTGCCACGTCTCCGAGTCCCAAGGTGTCGTACGCGAGCAGGTAGATGATCGGGATCACATACGCGCACACGAAGAGCGGCGGAAGCGCCCGCGGCACGCTTCGCGGCGCGAGGCCGAGGAGCTTCGGCGCGAGCACTCCGAGCGACCATCCCACGAACGCGACCGCCGCGAACACGGACGCGGAGAAGAGTGCCGATGTGCCGCTGGCAACGCTGCCGAGCAGCGCGGCTCCGATCGTGGCCACAAGCAACGCGAGCGCGAAGGCCCGGCGGGGTACGCCCGGTGCTGGGCGTCGGGGCAGCAATGACGTCTCGGTCGGGAGCGCCGCAGCGAGGTCGCGGCCCAGCACGAAGAGCGCGACGACCGCCACCGCGGTCGCGGGTCCCTGGATGGGCGCGAGCACGAGCGAGGCAACCGCCGCCACGCCAAACGCGACCGCGGCAACGTACGCCGCGCGACTCGCCGACAGAACTCCGAGCCGCCACGCGCCTGCTGCCGCGACGAGGAGTGCCAGTCCCGGCGGCAACAACTCCACACCCGCCATGCGGACGGAGCACGCCGACACGGCGAGGCCGGTGACGACGAGGAAAGCGGCCTGCAACGGGCGGCGCGCGCCGCGTCGCGCACCGACGATGAGAGACGCAAAGAGCAAGAGCAGCACGACGTACGCACAGCCAACGGACGTCATGAGGAGCGGCTCGGTCGCGACGGCCTCACGCAACGAGAACGACGCTGTCTGGTGGCCCACCAGGACGCTCGCGACTTCGGGACACGACGGAACGACGCCCGCGCGAATGGCAGCGTCGAGGTCGCTTGCCAACCCCGGCGACAGGCCGCCGCTCGCAATCACCGACGCGGCGAACGCGCGGATCTCGTCGTTCGCGGCCTGCGCGTAGATGCGGCTCCAGATCTTCTGATCGTCGCCCACGTAGGCCCTGAGCCTATTCTGATTGTCGCCCACGAGGGCCCTGAGCCGTACGGTCGGCGCGCCCGCGGTCGGCATCGTCGCGGCGATCGTCTGCAGTCGCACATCGTCGATCAACTCGGTGGCCCCCGCCGCGAGCGCCGCGATCAGGACGTGATCCTCGGACCACTCGGCGTTCCAGCGTTCTGACTGGACGAGGAGTCGTCGCAGAGCCGGCAACGCCTCTGGAACGGGCATCCACGTCGCGACCATGCACAGGTTCTGGAGTGCGTGTTGTGCGCCGTTGTGGGCCTCGGACCACGGCTCCGCCTCTTCGGCGTCTGTCGCCATACGCTCGAGATCGCGCACGAGCGCCGCGCGCCAGTCGTCGAGCGTCCACGACGAGCCGTCGTACGGTTCGTCCTCCGGCATCGGACGCACCAACGTCATGTGGTTGCGCGTGCGGTCGGGTCGTCGCGACGATCCGAGATTGATCGTCGGTGAGTGCGCGTACGTGACGTTGACACCGTCAGACGGGCCGCCGGTACGCTCGACCGAAGAGCCGCCACCGCTCCCGGTCAGTGACCGCTTGGCCTTGCCCCAGAGCACAAGCCCGTCGCTTTCTCGGAACAACCAGAGCTTCAAGTTCTCCACATACGCGGCGTCGCCCGCCACCCCGTAGTGCACGCCGGGCACGCGCAGCGCGACCTCTGTGCCCGGCACGCCTGCGCGGGACTGCGTGTGGGGGAATTCGCTCCACTCCTCCCCTTCGACGAGCGTCCCTCCGGTGGCGTCGTCCCCGGACAACTCCCAGCGCCCCTCGACAAACGTCAGATGGGCGATGCGCACGTCCCGCCGTTCGGGAGGCACCTCGAGCACGCGACGCCAGTCCAGTCCGACCCCGAAACCGTTGATGTCGCTGGCCAACCAGAGCGGTCGCTCAACCGCCGGATCGACAATCAGGTCCAACAACCGATGCCCCAATGCCCGCCGATCGCGGTCGTCCTCCATGGCGTCCACCACGGCACGGAACTCGCGACCGACACCGAGCGCCCGCTCGTAGGACGCGGCGAGATCCGCGTCCCGCTTCAACCACGACGAGAGTTCGTCCGCCGACATGCGCTGGCTCTGCCTGTCGGACGCGTCGGTGTGGCGTTGCGCCCACGACCGCAGCGCACGCAACTCGGTGCGCGGTGCGAGGCGTGCGTGTTCGTCGGCGGTCGTGCTCCGGTGGATCTCCTGCGCCGCGTGCTCGAACTCGGCGCGCGCCAATTCGAGGCGAGCGCGCAGCGCGTCTAGTGGCGAGAGATCGCGGAGCCGCCGCCACGCCGCGATGATCGCTCCCTCGGGGAAGGCGTTGCGCAAGAGATCACGCTCACGAGAGCGCTGGGTCAGACCGATAGGCACGTCCGCCAGTTCGCCGAGCCAGCGTTCACACGCACGACGAACGAGTGGGTCGCGACGCGGATCCTCGGCGGCGGCGGCGAGCACATCTGGCAGATCATGCTGCGGGAGTTGGCGGTGGAAGCTCTGGCGTCCCGCGTTGTGGAAGGCAGACATGTGCCCAGATTGAGCGACGGCCACGAGCAACGCGGGCGTGGAACGCAGGGCGTCCTGCGAGTCGCGGAGGAGTGCCTCCGCGATGATAGGGAACGACTGCGCGAACTGACGGATCGGGATCGCCAGGTGCGCGCGGGCGAGTCGGTGCATACGATGCGTCGGATCACCGAGTCCGGGCGGTCGTCGGGCAATGACCGCGGACACCGCACCGTCGAAGCCGTAGATGTCGACCCGACGCGGGGCAGGGATCCAGACGTTCGCGAGGGTTCCGATCTCGTTACCCGTCATCGCATCCGCAGGCGCAGCGCCGGCCGCGAGCCGGATTGCAGCCAGCTCCACGCCGATGAACGCAAGGTCCCGATCGTCGTCATCCGTCGATCCGGTCGTCGCCCCGATCGCCTTGACGAGCAGCGCCTCGGCACCGTCGAAGTCCTCCGCTGCCGCGAGCTCCCGCGCCTCGTCGATCGCCGTCTCGACGCGGACGGAGACGGTACGGCCCGCAGCCCCACTCGCACCGCCCGACCGGAGATGGCGCAGTCCGAGAAAGAGCGCCCCCGACACGACAAAGAGCAACGCCGCCACCGCGATCATCCATCGCGGCGTGCCCTGCGGTCGCTCGTCGTTCCCCGTCGTCACGAGAGAAGCCTACGAGGCGCGTCACGGATCCGCATCACGCGAGTGAGCGACGGGAACGCACGGACGCAGCGCGCCGATGTGTCATCGGCCGCGCCAGCTCACGTGGCGTCAGACGTTCAGGCGCGAAGGCGCGAGAAGCGTGACGATCTCAAGGGGGCCAATGAGCACGGCACTGGCAGGGGTCAGCTTCGACAAGCGGTACCGAGACCGTGTGACTTCGGACAAGACTTCGCCTAGGAACGCCGCCCACCGCACGTGGACCGATCCGGTCCTCGGCGGACTACTCCGGCACGCTGCCAGCCTTCGGATCCGATCCGAATCTGTTACTGCCACGCGTTCCGTCTGACACAGCGAAGATGATATTGACGATCGGGAGGAGCATCCACCAGCCGCTGTGGTCGGTGTCGTGCATTCTGCGAATGGCCACGGCAATCCCAGGAATGAGGACTGCGAGTGAGTAGATGTTCCCGACGTATCCCGGCCCGCCTAGCAGTCCCTCGATGAAGCCAAGTGCGAATGCGATGAGGATGTTGAACAGGAAGAACATCCAGTACTCTTTGCGACGAGCTCGCCCGGAGAACACTGCGTACTTCTTCAATACTCCGATGTACCAATTCACGTCGTCACCCTCCCCAGGCTCACGGATGGTCGGATACGGGCCTGCGGTGATGGACTCGGTTCCCCGTTCGGACACTCCACGTGCTGCCGTCCGGTTCTCCCGCCACCTCGCCCGCTAAGCCGCTCTGTGCACCCGAGTGTACCGAGCCCGACGGCGATTGGAACCACGCGTCATTCGCGGCGGCTGTTCTGATCACGACGGGAATGCGGACCACGCGACGGCCGAGCGAGTCGGCAGGCCCCCGTCGCGAATGACCGGATGCGTCCGAGCGGGTCGGCAGTCGTAAGGGGCAGGCGAGTCGACGTCTACTCGCTGTCCAGCGATTCGAAGACGGCGACGAGGAGGAACGTCGCGATGGGGCCGAGCAGCATGGAGATCAGGAACCAGTTGAGCCCGCTGCGGTACTTACTCTGCGCCAATCCGGCGTTGAGCAGCGCGAGTGTGCCCCAACCGACGTAGAAACCGGGTTCGGTCGCGGCGCTCAAGTCGGCAGCAAGCATGGTCTCTGTCCCCCTGTTCGTGACAGGCTACGGGGTGCGCCGCGGCGGGTCGACGGACTCCCCATCGGAGCCGCACCGTGACCGGCGACGCCGCGAGAGTACGGAACCCCGAGTTACGGAACCCAGATCGACTCTTCGGTCCACCACCCGCGCACCCGTCCGAAGAACGCAACCGGGTTCCGCATTCCGCAATCTCGCCGCGACCAGCACGCGCGTTCGGAGCGAGCGTCAGTACGGACCATCAGGGGGATCGACCCAGCGAAGCATGTTGTACGCGTTCCGCCGAACCGGCTTCGTATCGGGTAACGGCAGACCGGCGATCACGAGTTGGGTGTGACCGCCCAACTCTCGGAAGTGTGCATAGACGATGTAACGGTCGCCCACGCGGAACATGTCACGGCTCAATCCGCCGTCCGGCGTCCGGCTGTACTCCGCGCCCTCGTCGTCGATCGGAGGGATGAAGGGCAACTTGAGAACACCCTCCGGGACGGCGCCCTTGAGGCATTCGATCGTGCGGTACGTCGTGATGACGACGCCGTCATCGTCCACCCGAACGTCGGTCAAATCACCGATCACGGCGACGGGTGCGTAGTTCACGACCGGAAGCACCGCAGCGTTGAACTTGATCCACGCAAGTACGCGCTCGCTCGTTAGCGGCTCCGTGCCGAGTCCGCTCAACCAGTTGTTCGTCGGGTCGCCGGAGTCAACCGCCCACAGCGTATCCTGGCCGAGCGTCTCGCTCGTCGAACACCCGATACCGAAGACAGTCAGAACGACTGACGTCAGGACGGTCGACAGCGCGCGGCGGAGGAAACGTCGCCACTGGTCCATACGTACGATCATCGACTCCTCCTCTCTCTCGCGCTGCATCCGATGATATCCGAACGGTCGAGCAACAGCACGAGCGTCGCGGTAGGGACACCGGTTACTCGGCGCCCCCCGCACAGATCCGCGCTGGCGGCACTACCGCATTCAATGTTGTCGACCACGCTAGCCCGGACTATTCATGAGTGTCGCGTGCTCCGTGACAACTACTGCCGTGGAACCCTGTCAATTGCTGAACGCGGCGGCGATCGTTCGAGCGCCGATGGTCGTCCTGAACGAGAACAGTTCGTTGAGGTCAAGGCGCGTCTGTGAATTCCCAGCCGTAGCTTCGTAGAGCAGGCGCAACGCGGAACTCGGCGATCTGGACCGTTCAGGCACGTGGCACTCATGAATAGTGCGGGCTAGATGAGGTGACGCCGCGCGTCAGGGATCTGCATGCAGTGGCTGCGTCGCCGAGATCCTCGCCCAGGCGGCGGGAAGCAAGACTGCGCAACCCAGCACGGGCGTCGCTGCGCGAGACACCACTCAGTCGGTCAGCGAGGATCTCTGGGTCGAGGCCGATGGCGAATGCCAGGCAACGAGCCCACCCGACCTGCTACGCTCCCACGTCGCTTGGGTACGGGACGGGTGATGTGATCCGTCTCGCCGCGACGGAAGTCAAAGGTCGTGATGTTGCACCGTTCCTGCGTTCTCCTGCTCTTGTTCGCCACTGTCGCCCTGGCGCATGACCACGCCACCGAGGGCGTGCGTGCGGCACCTGCCGCGAGCGGGCCAGCGATCAACGACCCATTTCGACAGCTGGATGAACTCCTACCGACGCCGAATGAAGTGCGCACGGCATCCGGAGCGCCCGGCCCTCTGTACTGGCAGCAACAGGCGGACTATGTCATCCGCGCGTCCATCGATACCGAGTCGCATCGGCTGACCGGTAGCGAGACGATCACGTACCACAACAACTCACCCCACACGCTGACGTACCTGTGGCTGCAACTCGACCAGAACCTCTTTCGCAACGACTCGATCGGTCGCATGGGGCGCAGCGAAGACGCGATGGACGAGGGGCATTCAACGTGGTGGATGCGTCGGAAGAAGGCCGAGGCGACGTTCGAGGGGGGTGTCGACATTCAATCGGTGAGGCAGGGAGTAGATGGAGCCAATCTGCCGCACACCCTCGTGCAGACGATGATGCGCATCGACCTTCCTACTCCCCTGCAACCGAACACGAACTTCGTCTTCTCCGTCGCCTGGAGTCACAACATCACGGACGCGCGGCGACTCGACACGCGCGGCGGATACGAGTGGTTCAAGGAGACGAAGAACGCGATCTACGGCATCGCCCAGTGGTACCCGCGCATGTGCGCCTACACCGACTACAGCGGTTGGCAGAACAAGCAGTTCATCGGCGCCGGCGAGTTCACTCTCGAGTTCGGGAACTTCGACGTGCAGATCACCGTGCCCGACACCTATGTCGTGTCCGCGACGGGAGAGCTTCAAAACGAGAGCGCTGTTCTGACCGCCTTGCAGCGCGACCGTCTCGCCGCCGCTCGAACGGCAGAGAAGCCAATGTTTATCATCACACCCGAGGAAGCGCTTGCCAATGAAGCGCGTGCGGTGAACGGCACACGGACGTGGAATTACGCGGCACAGAACGTCCGGGACTTCGCGTTCGCGGCCTCATCGAAATTCATCTGGGATGCGGTCGGAGTGGCCATCGACGGGCGCCCGGACCCGGTCATGGCAATGTCGCTCTATCCGAATGAGGCCGAGCCACTCTGGAGCAAGTACTCGACACACGCAGTGGCGCAGACGCTGCAGGTCTACTCGCACCACACGTTTCCTTACCCCTACCCGGTTGCGATCTCGATCAGCGGCCCGGTGTGGGGCGGCATGGAATACCCGATGATCTGCTTCAACGACGGGCGACCGAAGGAGGACAAGACGTACTCCGAGGGCGAGAAGCGTTGGCTCATCGGAGTCATCATCCACGAGGTTGGGCACAACTTCTTCCCGATGATCGTCAACAGTGACGAGCGGCAATGGACGTGGATGGACGAGGGCATCAACACGTTCTGCCAGTACCTGACCGAGGTCAGCTGGGAGAAGGAGTACGAGCCCGGCGGCGCGGAGCCGATCAACATCACCGGGTACATGGGCAGCGACAATCAGGTCGCGATCATGACCAACAGCGATTCCATCTTGCAGTTCGGGAACAACGCCTACAGCAAACCCGCCACGGCGCTCAACGTGCTACGCGAATCGATCATGGGGCGCGATCTATTTGACTTCGCATTCCGAGAGTACGCACGCCGCTGGATGTTCAAGCGTCCACAGCCCTCAGATCTGTTCCGCACGCTCGAGGATGCCAGCGGTGTGGATCTCGACTGGTTCTGGCGTGGTTGGTTCTACGCGACAGACCACGTCGATGTGGCGATCGAGGGCGTCGACCGCTTCACGCTGCGCACCGGCGATCCAGAGCACGACAAGGCGTACGACCGCCGGATGCGCGAGGCGAAAGGCGAGACACTCACCCAGCAGCGAGCTGCCAACGAGCCGAAGCGCGCCGACCGGTTCCCCGAATTGGCCGACTTCTACAGCACCTTCGACAAACTCGACATCACGCCGGCGGACCGCACGGAGTACCAGGCGTTGTTGCGTGGACTCAAGGACGACGACAAGGCTGCACTCGGAGTCGCGTTCCACTTCTACGTCGTGCGTTTCCACAACGAGGGAGGCCTCGTATCGCCGATCCCGCTGGAGATCACGTACGAGGATGGACGCCAGGAACTGGTGCACATTCCGGCGGAAATCTGGCGCCGCAACCACAAGGAAGTCGGTCGGCTCTTCATCACGAGCGACCCGATCGCGGCGTTCGAGGTCGATCCGCACCGCGAGACTGCTGACACGGATCGAAGCAACAACTACTTCCCCAGCCGAATGGTCGACAAGACCTTCGAGCTGACGCCTCGCGAAGACAAGGGCAACCCGATGCAGGTGGCTGCTGCGCACGAGCGCGTTGCAGCGGTACAGGCACAACTCGCCGGATTGAGCCAGGCGCTCCTCCCACACTGGAACAGAGCACAGGCGCCAGTTGCGTCCGCTGCTGCAATCCGCGCCGCGGCCGCGGCCAGCGCGTTCGCGAACGATGCGTGGGGTCGTCCCTTCCACCTCGTCCTCTCGCGCGCAGCGCCTGAACGGCCGGGCGACAAGGCCGGCGAGAGCGCGGACGACGAGGACGCGGCACGCTTCGCGACGATCCACTCGGACGGGCCGGACATGAAACCCGAAACTGACGATGACGTGATCTTCGATCTGTACCGCGACGGACGACTCGAACCTCAGTAGGCGTTGCCGCTGCGGAGGGGGCGACGGAAGAGAAGGGACTGAATGGGAGCCGCCGTCGGGAACGCCGTCTCGGGAGCTCTCTCCCGCACCTGAACCTCCCGCGCCAGTCGGTGACTGACCGCCTCGACGCGCGCCATCTGTCGTAGACGGGAACGAGACACCGTGCCAGGCTTGACTCGTCGATTTGAACCTGGCACGGCATGGCGCAGCATGGCGGACACAGTATGGCGTGGCCCGGTTGGCGCGCGGACCGCCCGCCCCGGTCACCCCAGAACGACACCCACCGCGATGATCGAGACGACGATGATCACTACGTAGGTGGTGGCCGCGATGCCCGCCGTCAGGCCGACCGACTTGGCCGTGTCGTGCTCGCTCCGTTCGAGTGCGCGCACCTCCCCCGCCGAGTAGTGCGCCCCGTCGCCGCTGATCTGCTGCGGCGTCGCGTTCGTGACCTCGAAGACGTGCTGAGCACCACTTGTCGTGACGAGCCGCACCGTGTCACCCGGCTCGACGACGGCCAGCCCCTTCTCCCCGTGGATGTCCACTTGGTAGAAGCTCGTGCATCCGGTCGCCAGCATCGTCAGCGCGAGTGCGAGCAGCACACTCCGCATGGCGTGGGCGAGCGCTCGGGCGCAACGGGTGGCAGCGGCGGTCGATGGGCGGTGCTCGTGAGTCATCAACGTCTCCCTCCGAGGCGCGACACGATGCGCCCCGCCCCCCTGACTGCAATGACCGGCCGGTAGAGGACGCGCGTTGTCGAATTCGTCTGTCGTCGCGCTGACTTCGCGTCCACACCGTCGGCGGCGCAGACGTCAGCACATCGGCGACAAAATGCACGTCACGAACCTGGAAGAGGGCCCCTGGAACAATGAAGACCCACGGGAGAGGCTCGCTCGCGCGCGTATTTGAAGAATCGAAGAGCTGACGACAGCATCTTCGAGCGCGAGGCGCGGGAGGACCGGGGAGATGATCCGAGTGGCGAATGGGCGGAGGGAAGTGTTCAAGAGCTCCCGCTCGAAAATGACCGCGGATACGAGATCGAATCCGAGCCGACCTCGGGAACTAACTCCCTCTCGGAACCCCTCGCCCCCACGCGAACGTCAGCCACCCGCTGCGGAATGCCGCGGAACGTCCTGCGCACCACCGGTGATCAAAGGGGAACCGGCGTCGTGGACCGGATGTCGCACGAAACGGGGGAGGCAAGACCATCGGCCGTAAGGCTCTCATGACGGGTGGACTGGTTCACGGGGGGCAGACCAGGGGCAGTACTCTTCTCGCGTTGCGTCACGACGAGCGCCCCGCCCGTGCGCTCCGCCGTCACCTCGTTGCGCGCGGCGGATTGCGGCTGCCAAGACATCCGGGCCACGAACGGAGGGAGTAGGCAGCCCCGAACTACGCTTGCGAGTTTGCGCGCCCCTTCCGTTGGCACATCCTGAACGAGCCGCGGCCGCGCACTCTCGACGCGCCACACCAACTCCGCGGTGTAGGGAAAGACCACACCCTCGACGCTCACCACCCTGGCACGCACCTCGTCCGCGTCGGGCGGCGGACAGAGGCTCCAGATGCGGGCAAGTGCCCTGATTCCCGCTGGATCTCGTGCTGGTTGCGTCTTCGTTGCGCTGTTGTTCGGCGGTGGCTCCTCCTGCGCAGGTGCGGCGTTCGTCCAGCACAGAAGCGCGGTGACCACCGCGAAAGAGAATGAGGGTCTCCGGCACATCCGTGCGCGCGGCTTGCTGGATGAAGGCGGGCCGGGGGCGTCCGTGACCCCGTTCATCGTGAGATCTCGACCCTTCGAATCTCAATGCCCGTGGGGCCGCCAGGAACCGTCGCCACGATCTCTGTTCCGGATCGATCGAGTGTGAGCTCGAACGGTCCATCCCCCTTCGGCATCCACTTCTTGGCGCGCGTGCTGTGGCCGAATCCGTCTTTGCCGTCGATGCGACGGATCACATCCCCTTTCTGCACACCAGCGCGTTCGGCGGCCGAGTCGTGGTCGATTGACTTCACGACAAGCACGGCCGGACGCATGCGAGCGAACGTCTTGGCACTCGCCCGATCCTCCATCGACTCCATCGGCAGGAAGCGCGTCTGGATCTCGGCCAGCCGAACGTGCCAGTAGATCTTCCCGGACACCGCGACGCGATCCTCGGGTGAGGCGGTCAGCTGGAGCGCGGGCCCGCCGGCTTCCGCGGCGTCCGTGTAGCGATGCGCCCGGCAGAGTGCACGGACTACGGCGCGGTGCGCTTGGAGGTCCGCCGGCTGAAGGTCTGCGAGCCGGCGGTAGGCGGCGATGGCCTCGCCGAGCTCGCCGATCCTCGTGTAGCGCTTCGCCAGAGCGGTCCAGGACTCGACGTCTGAGGGGACGCGCTCGACAATCCGCCGTAGCGCGCGTTGGCGCTCGGCATGGTTGCCCGACTCGAGCGCCGCCGCAGCGACCGCCCGCCAGCGGTCGATGTCGCGGTCCCAGAGCCGGCCCGCATCCGGCCGACCGCGCTCGTCGCGCGCAGCGCCGAACGACGCGTCCCACGCCTTGGCGTACAGCTCGACTCTGCGCCGGCGCTGCTCGCGCAGTGCCCGCTCATCTGCCGCGAGAGTGGAGGCGATCCGAGGGGGGGCGCCTGCATCACGGGGCGAGCAGGCCGGAACGACGTCGAAGGACTCCCTGTCGAGTTCCATACCGGTGCGAAGACGTGCCCATCGGAGCCACGTTTCGCCGGACCATGTCGACCGTCGTTCCCACGTCGCCACCGCGAAATCGACATCGATCCAGCCGGCGGTCGTGACTATGGAGCGACCATCGGGGTGCGTTGCCGCCGGCGGGATCCTGCTCGCGCGATATGGCCCCAGCCCATCGGCCCGAGAGACTTCCGTGCCGTCGTCGACGCGCCGCAGGGAGAGTCTGTCGGCGCTCATCGATGCCAGCAGATCGCCATCTGCCCGCGGTACGACTCTCAGTGCCCACGCTCCACCTGAAGAAAGTGCGCGCGACGTGCCGTCGCGTACGTTCCAGATTGTCAGCTCCGATCTGCCGACGGAGTCGGACGCGACGCGCTCGCCGTTGTCGACGAAACACACCTGCGAATCTACGGCAGCTGAACGGGACAGTCGGCGGATCAGGTCCCCGGAGCGCGCGTTCCACACACTCACTCCGTCGGCGCCGACCGTGACAGCCAGCGATCCATCGCGCGTCAGGTCGATGGCACTCAGCGGTGCCGTGTGACCGTCGAATCTGCAGAGTTCCTTGCCCATCTTCAGATCCCAAATCAGTGCCAGTCCGTTCTGGTACGCGACTCCGCCGAGCGTCCCGTCGCGGGAAATGCTCACAGCCGCTGGGCCGCTCCCCGGAGACGGGAGTTGATGCAGCACGCGCGCGCTCCTCAGGCCGACGACGTACGTCTGCCCGAGGCTGGTCCAGTCCCCCGTACTGTGGACGTCGCAGGCGACGAGTGCCACGTCGCCGCGCTCGTCAGTGGCGATCCGACGCCCTGTCGGCCTCGACCGGCCGGTCGACACATCCCGAGGTTCTCGAATGAGCTTCCGCCGCCCGCTAGGACTGATGCGCGAGATCTCCTCTCCCGTTGCTGCGTCCAGGACGCGCAGCACGTCGTCCTGAGCCATCACGACTCTGCCCGGCCCGGCCCACGCGGCACCACTGAGCGGACGCGCCAATATGGCTGGGCCGCGCAAGTCGACGAGAGCGATGTCGCCCGATGCGTCGAGCGCCGCCAGCATCAGCCCGTCGGGAGAGAGCACTGCGTGCACAAAGCTGTCGAGTCGCACACAGGGGATCGGCTCGCGGGCACCGAACACGGTCGCCTCCCGCCGCGTCTGCCACGACCACAACGCCGGCTCGCTGCCGTGCTTAGCGAAGAACAGGGCGCGGCCTTCGTCTTGGATCGAGACCCACTCATGCTCCCGGCCGCTGCGCCAATTCGGGCTCAGTGGCGCGCGCTCGATCACGTCTACGAAGTCCGCCGAGAGTGAGATCAACTCGCTCTCGCAGAGCGCGACAGCCATCTGCCCTTCTGAATCCACGTCGAACGCGCGGACCGCATGGTCCTTCGAGAGGATGGTGCGCGAGTGCGTGCCGCCCGACGTATCTACTTCCACGAGCGCGCCACCCGCGATCCCCAGAAGGTGACGGCCGTTCGACGCGAAGCGCATGGACTTCAACACGCGATGTTGCCCCGCGGAGACAAGGTCGATCTCTTGCAGCGTGGAGACGTCCCAGAGTCGCAGCTTAGGACCGCGCTCCGATCCGTCGCGCGTCGAACTGCCACTCGTCGCAAGTCGGCGACCGTCCGGGCTGAACGCGAGTGACTCGATTCTTCGATGCGCCCGCAAGCGGCCGAGCGACTCGCCACTCGGCAGACGGACGATCTCGACGTCGGAGCGTCCCCTCGATGGTGGGCCGTCCTGCGCCGCCACCCACACGGCGATCGCGAGCGTCCTGGCGTCGGGTGAGACCGCCACCGCATGTGACGGGGCACCCTCAGGCAGCAGAGTCCGAAGAGTGTCGCCTGTCGTCACGTCCACAAGTTCGACGCCTCCGCGGGTCGGAACCGCCAGCAGACGGCCGCCGGGGACGAAGCACGGGACTCCGGTCGCCGGCGCCTGCCAGTCCGGGCGATGGTTCCGCTGCAGGGTCTCCGCGGAGTAGGTCGAGCCGTCGGCACAGAGCACTCGCGTGTGGTCGTCCAGGAACGCCACGACATCGACGGTCGTGAGCGCCTCGCCGATGATCGCGCCCGTCTCCGCGTCGAGCACCCGGAGCGCTCTGCTCCCGAGTGCAGCGACTCGCGTCGCGTCGCTTGTCAGCTCAGCGCTCCAGAACCCGTCGCCCGGGCCATCGATCCTGCCCGACTCGCGCCCTGTCGCCACGTCCCACGTACGGACCGTTCCATCGCGTCCGGCAGTACGGAGCGCCTCCCCATCCGGCGTGAAGGCGAGATCCAGCACCTCACTCCGACGATCGGCTGCGTGCCCGTCGAGACGCTGCGGCTCGGCGGCACCAAGGGACCAGACGAGGACGGAGCCGGGCTGAAGGGCGGCGGCTATTCGCTGCCCGTCGGCGGAGAGCGCGAGTCGGTCGACACGGCCGCCGCCGTCCGCCGGCAGCGGCGACACGTGCCAACTCGTGGTGTCCACGCGATGGACCGCGCCGGTCACATCCGCGACGGCGAGCGTCGTGCCGTCCTCGGAGCACTCGAGCGCCTCGATCTGCCAGCCTCCCTTCGTGATCCGGCGCGTGAGCGTGTCGGTCTCGAGATCCCACTCGACGAGAGTTCCGGACCGGGTCGCTAGATAGACGGCGTGTCCGTCCGCGCGGACCGCGATCGCACTCGGATTCTCCGCGAGTTCGGGCCGCAGCCACGGGTTGAGTTCTCGGATCGGCCACCCGGTCCCCGCGTCCCAGACGACGCACCGGCCGCGAGTTGTGAACGCTGCGACGACGCCGCCTGCCGCGCTGCAACGCGCGCCTGCCGAGCGCAGTCCGGCGAAGGGGGACCGTCGTTGCCAGACGGGCGCGCGCCGTCGATCGTCGGCTGCCTGAATAGCGGCTATGCCGACGCTGCTCGCGTCAGCCGCTCGCGCTTCGGCCAGATGGACAAGCGCAGAATCGAGAGTTCCTGACCGACCGAGCTCCGGATTCCAGGAACGCTCGATCAACCGTTGAGCCGCCTGGATGTGCGCCTGCGCGAGGTTCCGCTTCGCACGCAGGAGGTTCTCCTCCGCCTTCGAGAGCGCCGCGGACTTGGCTTCGGACTCCTCCCTCACTTGGCGTAGGGCCTCGTCCTTTGCGTCGCGCTCGATGATCGTCTCCACCTGAGCGATCTCGGCCTGCTCTCGTCGCTCGTCGAGCACCTTCGCAACGACGGCGCCGGCGATCGAGGCGACGACGAGAGCGGCAATCCCGGCTCGCTGGAAGGCGCGTCCGCGCGCGGCGCGTTCGCGCTCGGCGACGCCCTGTTTCCGAAGTCCGTGAATTCTCCGTTGTAGGTCCATCGCCGCGGGCTCTGCCGCGCGTCGTTCGAGGATCTGTGTGCAGAGGGCCGCCGCTCGATCGAGCTGGTGCAGACGCAAGTCGCCTGTCAGTTCGGCTGCAGACTCGAGGGCCGCCTCCGCCTGCACTTGCAGCGCATCGAGCTCGCGATCCACGTCGCGTTCCGACTGCCAGGCGCGGATCGCACTCGCCAGTTCGTCGACAGTCTTCGTGCGACTCTCTCTGTCCTTCCTGAGCGTGCGTTCGCAGATATCTGCCAGGCCGCTCGGTGTACTCGGCGCGAGATGGACGAGCGTCGGATCTGGCGCGTCCCGCAACTGGCTGAGAAGTTCGGAGTAGGACCCGCAGCGATACGGCAAAGCGCCGGTGATGATCTCGAAGAGAATCGCGCCCAGCGAGTAGACGTCGCTCTGTGCATCGACCTCGGCGACGCGTCCCGTCGCGGCCTCCGGGGACATATATCCCGGGGTGCCGAGGGCGACAGCGACCGTCTCGAAGTCCGCGGCATCGCGGAACTCCCGGAGTCGCGTCTTCCAGAGGTCCTCTGCCGCGTCCGGGGAGCCGTTCAGTTTCGCGAGGCCCCAGTCGAGCACGACGACCTCACCGAACTCCCCGATCCCGATGTTGCTCGGCTTGAGATCTCGGTGGATGACGTCGTGTGCATGCGCGTAGCGAACCGTGTCGCAGACTCTCAGGAACGCGTCGAGGAGCTGGAGTCGCTGCTCCATGGGGTGTGACGACGCCTCTTCGATGGCGTTGGCGAGTGTGCGGCTGCCGCGCACGAAACGCATCGTGTAGTAGGGCACGCCCTCGGGAGTCTCACCGACTTCGTACACCGGAACGATGCCGGGGTGCTCAAGACCGGCTGTGACACGAGCCTCTTGTAGGAAGCGCGCCTTGAGAGTCTCGAAAGCCCGACTCGCCGGCGTCTCGCGGTCGGGAGAGTTCATGCCGATCGGGCTCTCGGGGAGCGCCTCCGCAGCCCCCGTGCCGACGCTGGGACGAACGACCTTGAAAGCGACCTGCCGATTGAGGTCACTGTCGATTGCCCAATAGACGACTCCCATCCCGCCCTTGCCGATCACACGGAAGTCGGCGTAGCGATCGCGGGGCACCTCGCGGAGTCCCGAGTCCGGCCGCGGGGTACTGCGCGGTGTCGAGACCGGTGCGATCTCTGCCGGACCCGCGTCGCCGCCGAGGCGCTCTAATTCGACCAATGCTGGAAGCAGTCTGCGAATGGACTCGGCGAATTCCGGATGTTGTTCTGCGACGTCCTCGATGCACGCCGTCTCGCCGCGACGAAGACTCTCCAAGTAGCCATCGACGATCTCAGCGAATGGATCGCGCGAATCTTCGAGACCGTGATCAAGCGGGCGTTCGTCCGACATCCCGTGCCCCCCTGTTCTCGTGCCTCAACGATACACCGCGCGTGAGGGGCGATGCACTCGTCACATCACGCCGTGCGCCCTCTGCAGTCAGGACTGCGATCCGTGACGCCGCGAGGACATCGAGATCACTAGCTGCCAGGCCCGGCTGGCGGGCGCCGGTGCATGGCCCATCGAGAGCCGGGCCCTGCCCAGCTGCCGAGTCACTCGGGTGACTGCTCGACGTTCGTGATCCTGGCGCCCCCGCGCAAAATCTCGTTGTCCGCCGCGACGTCGTTGCGGAGGACGTCATCGCCTTTGCCGCCGTTCACGCGGAGCCCCCTCTCGCAGCGATTTCCGGCGATCCGGATCACGTCGTCGCCCGCACCGGTGGCAACATTGACCTTTCCTGTGAACGTACACGCTTCAACTTCAACGTCGTCGTCACCGCTCCCGGCGCCGATCCCCAGAGTCTTCGCCACATTCGACCGGAGCAACCGATAGATCCCCCGCCCCCTGCGCGCCTTGAGTCTGAGGCCCCGTGCCCATTCGTCGGACTCGGAGGCGAACGTCAGGTCGCCGCGGGACGCGACGCTCACGGCCTGCCGGTAGAATGACTCACGCGACACAATGCGATCGCTCCCAGTATCCGTCGCGATCGTGAGCCGGCCCTCGAAGTCCGTTCCCTCGGCAAGGTCCACGGTGTCGTCGTCGCGCCCCGCATCGATTTGTGCGTTCCTGCCGAACGTGCTGCCCCGAACGTTGAGGCGGTCGTTTCCAGCCCCCATGACGATCTTGACCGGACCGCGGACCGTCGAGTCGACGATCTCGACCCGGTCGGCTCCAGACGCCGAGACCACCCTGAGCTTCCCGAGGATCTGCGCACGTTCAATCCGGACCACTTGTGGCTGCGTGTTGAACTTGGAGCAACTGACGGAAAGGCTGCCGACGGTGATGCGGCCCGCGCCTTCGGGCTCCAACGTGAACGAACCCCGCCCGCCGCGCCCCAAGTTCACGGTGATATCGCGCAGCCGTTCGCTCGTCGAACTGACGATCCGGACGTCGTCGTCGCCGTTGCCCGTGCGAATCACGATGTCCACGAAGCGCCGGAAATCCGCGTAGACGGTCTCGTCGCCGAAGTTGACCGTCGTACCCGGTCCCGGGATGACTGCGATGTTCAGCTGACCGCCGAAGTCATGGACGGTGAATGCGTTCGCGGCGAAATCACCCTCGACGTGGAGCTTCCCGCCCCAGACGTAGACCTCGACGTTCCCGCCGGCGTGGGCGACGGATGCGGCCAGCAGAAGCAGCACGACTGCGATGCAGAGCCGAGCGGTCGCCGTGACGGACTTTCGCGTGCTGCGGTGCGTTCTAAACCAGTTCATCTCGTCTCCTCCACTTCCCACATGGTGGCCTGTCTTCGGCCGTGTTTGCTCGCTCGACCGCATCCTTCCGGGCGGGGATCGTCGGGCGTGTTGGATGACATCAAGGCGGCTACCCCTGCCACCCGGGCGGATACGCGATCTGGCGGAATCCCTCGCCTCCTGCTCCCCAGCGGACGAGACTTCCCGTGGCGGAGATCCCCACGGAGAACCAGCGCCCGGTCGCGACGTGGCGGAAGCCTCGGAGCTCGGGGATCACCAACGGTTCGTCGATCGACACGCGCGTCGGGAAACGCTCGTCGAAGATCCCGGTGGTCTGCAGCGTGACGTCGCTTCCCCAGCCCCAGCAGTCCCCCGTATCCGGGTCGAACGCGAACACGTGGTTGGCGTGACCCGCATCTGTGATGCGTTCGAGCGAGTCGAGGATCCCCCACTCCAGCGGCTTCGGCGTCGTCGCGATAAAGTCCCCCAACGAGGGGGCGTAGCCCCAGGCCATGCGGCGCCCGCCGTTCAGTTGCGCGCGGCTGCCGCTGACGTACGAGTAGAGACTCTCGACGCCGGTCAATTCCGGGATACGCTCGGGGACTGTGCGCCGGACACCGAAGCCGGAGCGTCGGTCGCCTAGCGCGCCGTACTGACCGCTCCCGCAGGTGCTGACGGTCCCATCCCTGTGTACGAGCGCGGTGTGGTACCCGCCGGTCGCGACACCCACAATAGCGGTCGCGCGAACCTGTACGACGCGTTCTCGTGGATCAGTCGTCCCGTCACCGAGCTGTCCCTCGTCGTTGCGCCCGCACGCCCACACGTCGCCCTCTGCACTCCAGAAGAACGACGTCCCGTGGCCAGCGCTACATCCCACTACGCCCTGGACGCCCTCGACGAAGTCGAAGCGGAACCCGGGCGGCCCGGCGCTCGGCGGCCGGCCGAGCTGGCCCCATCGGTCGTTCCCGGCGGAGAGAGCGCGACCATCAGAGAGCAATGCCAGCTGGTGGTTCGAGCCGACGACGTACTCGGCCACGGATGCGGGCGGGACGGAGGCGGACCACGCAACCGTCAGCACGGCGGCGAGAACTCCCGATCGACGCATCGCCTCTCCCCTTTCCTCGTCCCGGCATCGCACACTCGAAGCCGCCCGTCAGAAGAGGGGACTGCAGGCAGGGTCGCGGCGAGGACACGTTTTGCGGAGCCGGGTGCCGCGGGGGCTCGCCAGCATCAACTCCCGCGTCGCGTCGCCGACGCGCGCCCGCCGCGGGCGCACGTTCTCGTGGCGTTGACACCCGAGCCGAAGGGGCACGGCTGCGACTCGCTACCGCCCGCGACCCTCCGTCAGTCCACACGCGCCGAGCCAATTGTACTCGCCGGTCACGTGAGCCGCGTCGGCGCCCTTCACCGCAGACGCGAGCACCTGACGATCGCCTGCCGGTCGGTCCCACACGATGTTTCCGACGAGCTGCGCACGGGCCCCCGGCGACCAGAGAACGTACCGAGACCCAAACGTACCGAGACCGGTGAAGATCATCACACGGTGTCGTCAATCCAGGCGGCCTGAACGTCGGCGGCACGCAGACGTGACGTTTCACCGTAGCCGCTAGTTGGCAGCGCGACTTGGTCGATCGGAGTCCGGTGCCCTCCGGCGGGTCCGTGCGCTCGGGCAACTCGCCCCCCCCCCCGATCGCAACGCCCCGTGGCGGCGCCGCGTGATGATCTTCACCGGTCTCGGTCCGCCTCCCTGTCCCACGTCCATCTGCGAGTCCAGGATTTCGATGATCCACCAGCCACTACGCGCCCGGTGAGTCGGTGAATAGACGACGGTGCGACTCCCTTGCAAAGCGGAGACTGCATTGTCCCATACAGCGATGGCGATGGCGATGGCGATGGCGATGGCGATGGCGATGGCGATGGCGATGGCGAGCACGCCTACAGGGAGGGCACAGCCGATGATGCGAACGACGACGTTGCTGGCCGCCATGGCGTTGACGTTCTTCGCGCCGTGCGTGGCAGACGCTGGCACGATCCAGTTCTACGGCGGGGACCCCGACCTGGAGCATGGGTACAACGACGGGAACAACGGCATCACCACGACCTGGTCGTTCGACGACTTCGATTGGACCGGTGGCAGAGTCAGTGGGCTGTTCGGGAACTACATCGAGTTCGGCGACACGACGATCACGGGTATGGAATTCGAGATTCGATCCGGGATCTCGAGCGGCATCGCTGGAACGCTCGTCGCCTCGGGCCAAGCCACGAGCTTCACGTGGATCAGCACGGGGCAGGACATTTTCGGCTTCGACATCTACAGAGGCACCGCCGACGTCACGGACTTCGACTTGTCAGCTGGCACGTACTTCTTGGGCTTCCGGCCGGTCTCCACCGGGACAGGTGGAACCATCATCATGACGACCAAGGGAGTCGGCGGGGTCGGTGCTCCGCTCGGCAACGGCAACTCGTTCACCGTCGTGGACGCGGGCCTACCGATCAGTACCGTGTTCAGGGGTACGCCGTTCGACATGTCGCAAGGCCTACTCGTCGTCCCCCTCCCTCCAGCTGCGTGGATGGGGCTAGGGATGCTCGGGCTCATGGGCCTCGTCCGCCGCCGCCGCAAGCGTCACTCCGTCTAGCAACTCGAAGATACCGAGACCGGTGAAGATCATCACACGATGTCGTCAATCCAGGCGGCTTGGAATTCTGCGGCGCCCGAACGTGACGTTGGACCGTTGCACTAGTTGGCAGCGCGACTTGGTTGCTTGCAGTCCGGTGCTCTCCGGCGGGTCCATGCGCTCGGACAACTCGTTGCGCGCTCGCAGCTGATCACCGACGTTGCGGTCGATGCGCTCGTGGACGCCGTGGACACGCACAGGCCCGACGTGCGCGCATCGACGGCCGTCCTCGGCGGAGCGTCCGCGCGCCCGCCTATCGCGGCGCCCTGTGGCGGCACCGTGTGCGGATCTTCACCGGTCTCGGTACCTCAATCGTCACGTTGCCGTACGCCTCAACGGTGCCACGGGGCCGGCGACCGGTGCCGTGGCGCGAGCCTGGCACTTCGCATAGCGTTCAAGCCGAGAAATTGAGCCTGGCACCGTATCTTCGTGGCACCGAATCTTCGTATCTCGGACGGAGGCCCGACGCAGGGGCGGGAAAACGGAGCGGCCCTACGGGAGGAGTTCAGTCGCTGCGCGCTTCTTCTCGGCGTCATCGAGTGTCGCGAGGAGCCCCGCGCGCAACTCGGCGAAAGTGTAGTAGCGGACGCCGCGGATGCGCAGGCGCTCGTCCATTCTGTCGAGATGGTTGATCGCCGCCCCGATCGCCCGCGGGCCGACCGCGTCGTGGAGTCTGATCAGCAGCGCCAGGACGCCGGACCGTGATGTTAGGGATGGCTCGACGCCGGCACCTTCGAGCTTCTTGCGGTCCTTCGAGAGGGATCGATACCGTGCATCGCGTACGCGCAGCCGCCACTTCTCATTGCTCTTCGACTTGGCGAGTTCCTCAAGGATGACCGCACCGGTGTAGTGCGCCCACGCATGGCGGTCCTCCTCGTGCTCGCGGTCTCCCCACATCGCGATGACGTGACCGAGTTCGTGACACAGTCCGTAGAAGAGGAAGTTCCCGTCGCTCGTCGGCGACGTGAAGCGCTTGGGATCCACGACCGGGAAGTCGATCTCGGAGTGGAACGGAAACTGAGGAGCGAAGTGCGGCCCTCGCGTGATCGAGTCAACGAGCCGCAGACGCACGCGCAACTTCTTGCCCGGCACCTTGCTCCACTCCTTGAACCCGAAGGTCTCTTCATACTGGTCGAGTACGGCGTCCAGCGCGTCCGCAAACGTGTTCAACAGGTCGAACTCGATGCCCCCGACACCGCGCAGAAGAAACCGTTCGCGCGATACAGCGATGCCAAGCTCCTTGGCGGCGTCAGCGTCGAGGTCGTAGAGCCGCTCCTCGATTCTGTCGAAGGCAAGCATCCAGTCGAGACCGAGCGCCGCCTCGCCGGCCACGACGAGAGCGGCGCGCGTTCTCCTTGAGTCCTTCGCGCGCACGAGCGTCGCAACGTCCATCAGCGCGAACTCCGAGAGATCGGCGTGGAGGGAACTCTCGATCGTCGTGCCCTCCATGTCCGGGAGATCCCTCGCCCAACCATCCTTGGCCTTCTTCCGCGCGGTACGTTTCCGCACCTCACTCTGCACGTGAGCCTCATTGATCTTCCGCACTTCGTCCGCGATGCGTTTCGCGATCTTCCCCGGCTGCTCCCGCGCGAATGCCGCCGTCGGTAGGGCGGCGGCGAGGAGGGCGGCGGCGAGCAACGGGCGAGACATGCGCAGAGACTACCCGGGCGCGCGTCCCGAGCATTGCGCAATGGGATGACGTCAGTGTCCCGCGATGGACCCGATCCGTGTGCCTGCGTCGCCGACTTCGCCGCGTCAGTGGCCGATCCGGAACGCACACGATGCGATCTCCGACATACGGTGCCAGGCGCGGTTCGAAGTGCTCGGAGTGGGTGCGGACGTAGCTGTCGAAGTGCGCGTCGAGCAGCCGGTAGAGCGGTGTCTTCTCGGGATGCCGCGGACGGTAGACCGCAGCAGTGGCGACGGCGGATGCGGACACTCCGGCGGCGCCCTCTCATCTGTCAGTTGGAGCCTAGCATCCCCGCGGAGTAGGGAATGCCGCAACGCGGCTGAGGAACCGCGCGTGGGTGGCGTCACGGGGATGGAACGCCGGTCGCGCCGCGTAGCACGAGAACGCGACGACTCCGAGAACCGGAGGGCGGCAATCAGCGTGCGTCGCCGAGATCTTCCCCTCCCACGCTCCTTCCGGTGGGGCGTGGTGTGGCGGTTACTTCGATGACGTCTCCCTCAGGCGTCGTGGAAATATGAATCGTGCCGTCTCCGAGTCGCGTCCAGCGAGCCGCACGTGTCTGTTGGCGTTCGATCTTGGCCGAGAGTTCCTCCCGCTCGGCACGCGTCGCAATCTCGCGCAGGCGCTGCTCCCGGAACCGCAGGGCGTCCGCGCCGGAGAGACCGTGTTGCGCCGCCGCAAGGTCGGCCTGGATGGAGTCTCCGTGGCGTCGCGCACGGATGTCGTCCTCGATCGCCTGACGCGCGTACGGTTCCGCGTCTTCGCGCATCTGCGTCCCAATCGCCGCGAAATCGATCCGCACATCGGCGACGCGTTCCGCCGGGCCAGAGGCGTCGGACCACGTCTCGGCGGCAACGAGGGGCTCGTCGTGCCCGCGCATCCCGAAGAGGATCAACTCTCCGCGCCCGATCACAAGAGCCGGACCGAGCGGCCCGGTCACACGGATGAGCGTCTGTCCGCCCGCAGTCAGTTCCTGCTCGACATCGAGGCGCAGAGCCGCCCCAAGGTGCTCCGCCATCTCGTCTGCGAAGCGTCGATCGTCGACGCTCGGGCGCAATCGAACCGCGGCGACGAAGCGAGTGGGAGGCGTCGCGGCGTCACGCTCGCCGGCAAGTTGCGGCATGCGCGTCAGCGCGACGGCGACTCCCGGTGCCGTCGCCGCGCGGAGGCGGGCGGTCAGCCGATCCAGAGCGGGGAGCAGCAGCACACGATCGCGAAGCAGCGTGCGCACGACCTGGTCCGCCGAGCCAGCGAATCCGGCGTGCCAGAGCGTCTCGTTCCCCGCGGCGAGGTGCAGTGCACGCAGTTCCGCCGCGTGGGTCCCGCGATCGGTGGCAACTCCACGCGACACCGCGGACGAGTCGATCTCGTGTGGATGGATGTTGAGACGCAACCTGAGACCGACAGGCTCGGCCGAAAGCGTCAATCGTCCACCGACGGACGCGATCCGGCTCGGCGTGAGCCACGCTGCGGCCAGTCCCAGCACGTCAGCAGCGCTGCGATCGCTCACCACAGCGAGGAGATCGGCGGGGCGCGCCCACAGTCGGATCGATCTTCCCGGCGGATCCGCCCACGCGAGGAACGCGTCGAATGGTCGCGGCGTCACGGGCTGCTCGTCGAAGTCGTCGCCGATCGGCAGGAGGTCGGTGTTCGGCGCGACGATGAGTACGTCGCGATACCGCATGAGCGCGACGTCGTCGGGCGGTGAGAATACGTGATCAATGATCGCGAGGGCATGCGCAGTCGGGGTCAGCCGGGCGAGAACGAACGGTTCGTCGTCCCGGACGCACACGACCAATTCCGAAATGAAGCTCGACGCTGCGAGTGCATCGTCGGCGGCGACGACCGAGTCCATCCCCAGGATGGCGAAGACCTCGTCGACCAGCCCGGGACGACCAGCGCATCCAATCGTCGATTGCACGAACGCACTATCGAGGCACGCGGCAGGATCGAGTCGGACAACGAGTTGGACATCCGGAGGCACAAGCGAGCGCAGGCTCGCCGCGCGCGGTCGAAATGGCCCGCCCGGCCACAGGCTGGCCACTCCGAGGGCGACGAGCAGCGCGCATGCCTTGAGGATCCGCGTTCGGCATCCGCCGCGAGGAGCCTTTCCCGGAGATGGCGCGCCGCGTGTGGCATCGAGCTCTGAACTCACCGGCACACTCCCTCCGCGGTGGTTGGGGCCCGCGCTGCGTTCGTCGCCTGCGCTGGACGCCGCACCTGCCAGATGCCGAGCAGCGCGCTACACTATCGGTGAACCGCCTGCATCGCCGTCGATGAAAGGGAGATCTGAACCATGACACAACAGCCAGCCTCGTCGCCTCGACGCGCCGTCGTCGCGCTCATCGCCCTGCCGCTCATCGCGATCGCGCTCGCCGCATGTCCCGGAATGGTGGAGGAGGTCCCAGAGAAGCGACCTTCCACCGCCAGCACGGAAGGAATCGGTCGGGTCAAGAATGCGGACAAGTCGCTCACACAGTTCCTCGCGTTCGGCGCAGGCAAGAAGGCGACAAATGCATTTCGGTTCTTCCGCCCGCCCTACGACCTGAACGGCGACTTTCGCGTCGAATTGACGTTCGGGATTTACGACGAACGCAAGACCGCGGGGCTGGATGGCAAGACGATCTTCGGCCTTGAGATCGACCGCCGCAGCACCGCGACCCCGCTGCAGTTCTACGGCTGCTTCGCTCAGTTCTTCTCGGTGCAGAATGGCCTCAATGTCTTCGTCTCGTCGCATAACGGCAACCATGGTGCACGGTTCTTCGCGGGAGCTCGGCGCGTCGATGTGATTGCGGAGCGGAGCGGCGATGCCATCACGTTCAGCGCGCGCGATGCCGACGTGGGCGGCACGTTCCAGGCGATCGCCACGGTTCCGATGACGTCCCCGAACGATCCCCACAACCCAGGACTGGGAGCGTTCAATATCGACGACCCGGGGCAAGTCGGGTTCACCAACTTCCGCATTCCGACGAATGGCACCTCGGGCGCGACATTGGCGCCGCAGCACGTGGCGCTGAACTCCTTCTACGACGCATGCTTCGCCATCCTGGAGGCGTCATACGCGTTGAACGGCACGGGCGCGGACCCCGGCGCTGCGACTGCGCAATTGAATGCTGCCGCGACAACCCTCGACGCAACCATCGCGCTGGTCGAAGCGCTACCCGCGGTCGCAACCGCGGTCGTGGCGAAGAAGAAGAAGAAGAAGCTGTCGGGCCCCGCGCTTGCGCTCAAGGAGTTGCAACGCATCCGCAAAGAGGTCGCGAAAGCGCTCAAGAAAATCGACAAGAAGGGCGCGAAGGCGTCGCGCTCCGTCATCAAGTCCGTGACGAAGAAGATGGTCAAGTCCGCCGTGAAGGTCACCGACGGCCTTCTCACGGACGAACTGCGCGAGACGCTCGCGGGCGGTGGAGAACTCTGAACGCCGTTCTGCTCGTGCCATCTACCGACATACGGCGCCAGGCTCAATTCGGCGGTTTGAACGCTACAATTCGAGCCAGGTTCGGAGCGTAGCGCCAGAGCCGCCGAATTGAGCCTGGCACCGTATGTCGGGGAACTCCCGTCTGGCGACTGCGTCCTACAAGAGGTGCGTCTCCCCACGGCTCTCGCGATCGTGACGGTTCTTGCTGTGTGCGGTTGTACTGCGCCTCCGTCAGCGCCCTCGTCTGGTCCCGCCGGTCGCCCGCCGATCGACGTCGCCCAGGAACCGGTGCCCGCTCCACCGGTCAGCGAACCCAGTGCGGCGCCGGCATCCGCAACCGTCCGGCCGCCCGACGGCATGCTGTTGTTCGCGACCATGAAGCCGGGCGCGACGGCCTCGAAGCATCTCGTGGCGCTCCTCGCCGCGGCGGAGATCCCTCACGCGCACACGAATGTGGGGGACAAGACGCTCCTCTATGTCGCGCTCGAGCGGGCCTGGGATGCTCGTCTACTTCTGCTCTGCTCGCGGAAGTACGCCGAGCGCACGAACCTCGAAATCGTCACGCATGCCATCCCCCGACGCCGACCGGCATCTACCGAGCCGCCGCCGCCGTACATCCGCATTGCTTCCCACAGCGATCCGACGATGAATCACTATGCCAGGTCGTCGCCGCCCGAGCCCGTCGGCATCCGCGCAGAGATTGGTGACGTACTCTGGAGCACGCTCGATGACCTGGGCATCCAGGCGTACGGGATCGGGGGCCGGGCTGTGTCGCTCAGTGTGCAGAGCGACCAAGCGGCGCAGGCCCGGGCAGTGTCCCACTTCCTGGCCGACATCTGGGAGGACAAGCGGGAAGAGCGTCCCGGGAGCTTGATCGGATGGCTGAGTATCGCGAAGCCTGAAGCCACGGAGCCGGTGTCCGTGCCGTCGACCTTGCCTCGCGCTTGTGTGGCACTGATCGGCCGCACGCATCCCGAAGAGGGCGCATCGGCCATGACGGCACTCCGCGCTGCTCGATGCGAGGCGAAGGGACGCCTCGTTCCGGGCGCGAGCCTCACGTTCATGGTCTCCCTGCATGTGCCGCCGCGCCATGCGGTGCGCGCCCGGGCCGTGTTGCGCGCGCTCCCGAACGCGCGTGCGTTCGCCCCAGACTCCGTCATCGACTCGAACGCAGCCACAGTATTGGCTGAAGGTTCACTGTGGTCGTCCGGCGTCGATCTCGAGCCGGTCGCCGGAGTGGCTGAGAACGATCAAGTCGGCCGCGCACTTCTGTTCGCTGGGTTGAAGGACGCCGCGACCAGTTGGGTCGCCGCAAGCTCTGCCTGGGGCGTGGTCGTCTGGGCCAGCTCAGCCGAGGCCGAGACGTTGCGCGACGTGTTGCGGGCGCACCCCGGTCATCAGAGCCGCTCCGCAGACGGTGAGAGTTCGTCGGGCGACTACGTGGTCAGCGAGCGTCCGGAATAGGCTCCTTTTCCTTCGGGCCGGGCGGCATCTCCAACGCGGGAACTTCCCTCCAGACAACGATGTCGATCTGCCCGTTCGAAACACTGCGAGATACTGTGCCAGGCTCGTTTTCTTCGTTTGAACGCTATGCCAAGTGCCGGGTTCGCGCCCACCGGGCTGCGGCGCGGCGCTCGGCGGTACCGTCGTGCGGGGGCGGCTTCCCGGGCGCTCCGACGGCGGCCTCTCATCTGTCGCCTGGAGTCTATCGGAACCGCAGCGACGGGGAACCGGCGTCGTGAACCCGATGTCGCACGAACGCGGCGCCGACGGACAGGGACACGTGCTTGGCCGCGAGATGCTCGGTCGGCGGCGTGCGAGGACGCCGGGGGCCTGAGCGCGTGAGATCGAGCGAGGGGTTAGCTCTCGTCGGAAAAGCGGTCGCGCGCCGGGGTGGCGGCGCTGACAATCGGCGCGTGAGTATCTATGCAGCGATTCTAGCGGGCGGTTCGGGAACCCGGTTCTGGCCTGCGAGCACGCGTGACGTGCCGAAACAGATGTTGCCGCTCGCCGGCGGCGCGCCGCTCCTACGGGAATCGGTGGAGCGTCTGACGGGGCTCGTGCCGACGGAGCGCACGCTGATCGTGACGGGCGCGCGCTACGCGGCGCAGGTCGCGGAGCTGCTGCCGGAGTTGCCCGCGGCGAACATCCTGGCCGAGCCGCGCGCGCGCAACACGGCCGCGGCGTGTGCGCTCGCGGCGCATCGGGTTCTGCGTGACGATCCCGACGGCGTGGTGCTGATGCTGCCGTCAGATCACGTCATTTCGCCAGCGTCGGAACTGTGCGCGGCGCTCTCGGCGGCGGCGCGGCGCGCGGCCGACGCCCGCACACTCGTGACGCTCGGGCTGCGTCCGCGGCACGCGGCGACGGGCTACGGCTGGATCGACATGGGCGAACCGACGGCGGACGTGGACGGACACGAGGTGCGCGCCGTCGCGCGCTTCACGGAGAAGCCCGACCTGCCGACCGCCGAGTCGTTCCTCGCGGGAGGCCGCCACCTCTGGAACCTCGGGATGTTTGCGTGGCGCGCCGACGTGCTGCTGGAAGAGGTCGCGCGACATGTTCCCGGGGTGGCCATCCCCCTCGCGGCGGCGGCTCCCGCTCTCGGGACGGCAGACGAGGCGGCGGCGCTCACGGTGGCCTTCGACGCGTGTCAGTCGATCTCGATCGACCACGGCGTGCTCGAGCACTCGGAGCGCGTCGAGGTCATGCCGTGCGCCTTCGCGTGGGACGATCTGGGCGCGTTCCCGGCGCTGCTGCGTCATCTGCCGAAGGACGAGCACGGCAACGTGTCGGTCGGGCCGCTCGTGTCGATCGACGCTCGGGGTTGCGTGGCGTGGGCCGAGGACGGCTCCATGACGGCGCTCCTCGGTGTCAAGGATCTGGTCGTTGTGCGTGCCAACGGCGTCACGCTGGTCGCCCCGGTGGCGCGCGCGCAGGAGGTCAAGCGTCTCGTGGCTGAACTCGAGGCGCGCGGGCTCGAGCGCTTCCGATGAGCGGTCCTCTGATGAGCGGGCGATGAGCGAGATCGGACGCGCGCTCTGCATCGACTTCGGCACGAAGCGGATCGGGATCGCGGCGACCGACTATCTCGGGCTCGCGGCGCGGCCGGTCGAGGTGATCGTCGCCACGCCGCGTGACGCCGCGGCCGATCGCGTGGCCGAGATCGCGCGGGAGCGCGAGACGACGCGGCTCGTCGTCGGCATGCCCGTCAACATGGACGATACGCCGCACGCATCCGAACTCGACGTGCGCGCATTCGCCCGCCGTTGCGCCGAACGCACGGGCCTGCCGGTCACGTTCGTTGATGAGCGGCTCTCGACCGTCGAGGCGGAGCGGCTCATGAAGGACGCCGGCTTGCGCCGAAAGGACCGGCGTCAGGTGGTGGACATGTACGCCGCCGTGGTCATCCTGCGTGACTGGATGAGCTGCCAGGGCTGACGGCCGCGTGGGAATATCAGCCTCAGGCACCCGCCGGGTTGATACCGTGCGCCGATTGATCCCCGAGAAGCGGGGAAAGTCATCATTTCTGACCCGGGTCCCGGCTGGCGCATGAGCGCAGCTGAGCCTGCGGTGACGAGACAAAGAGGCGCAGATGTCGATCACGAAGGACCGGAAGAAAGAGTTGATTGCCGAGTACGGCCTGTCCGAAGGGGACACCGGCTCGACCGAGGTGCAGGTCGCGATCCTGACGACGCGCATCCGCAACCTGACCGAGCACCTCAAGATGCACCAGAAGGATCACGCGACGCGCCGCGGGCTGCTCAAGCTCGTCGGTCTCCGCGCAGCGCTCCTCAAGTACATCGCGCGCACCGAACGCCCGCGCTACCTCGCATTGGTCGAGCGCCTGGGCATTCGCCGCAAGATTTAGGCACCGAAACAGGACCGGCCATGGGGACCCCCATGGGAGTTCCGGACCAGTTGGGTCGCCTGCCTGACGTCGTCGTCGCCCGAGAAGCAGGGATGCAGGAGCATCTCCTCTCCGCGCAGCGTCGAGACACGCCAGGCCGGATGACCCACAGATCGGAGTCGCGCGCCAACGGGGTGCTGCGACACCACAACGAGTTCGTCCTTGCCGGGGAGCACCAGAGCGTGCACCTCGGCGAGGACGCGTCTGACGCACAGAAGGACAGACAGTCCCGACGTCAGACGTTCAGTAACGCTCCGCACAAAGCGGGGCCAAAGCTGCCCGGGCGCAGGAGGGTTGCCTCCGCCGGGCCGAGGAGGAATGAGAATGTCTCATGAAGTAAGCGTGTCCATCGGGGCACACGAGATGAAGTTCGAGACCGGCAAGCTCGCCCGCATGGCTGCGGGCTCCTGCGTGGTCACCTATGGCGACACGATCGTGCTCGCCGCGACGTCCCACGGGACGCCGCGCTTCAAGATGAACTTCCTGCCGCTGACGATGGACTACCGCGAGAAGGCATACGCCGGCGGTTTGATCCCCGGTGGCTTCTTCAAGCGTGAGGGTCGTCCTTCGGAGAAGGAGATCCTGACGATGCGGATGATGGACCGCCCGATGCGGCCCCTCTTCCCCACGGGCCTCGCCCGTGACATCCAGGTGCAGGCCGCCGTGCTCTCGTCCGATCGCGAGATCGACGGCGACGTCCTGGCGATCAACGCCGGTTCGGCTGCTCTCGCACTCTCGGACCTGCCGTGGGCCGGTCCGGTCGCCGCCGTTCGCGTCGGTCGCGTTGACGGTGAGTGGATCTTGAACCCCACCAACACGCAGCGCGCGTCGAGCGACCTCGACATCGTCGTCGTCGGCACAGAGAAGGCCATCACGATGGTCGAGGCCTCCGCGAAGGAGGTCCCCGAGAGCGAGATGGTCGAGGCGCTCGAGATCGGCCACGAGGTCGTCGCACGGCTCTGCAAGGCTCAGATCGAGCTTGTCGCCGCCGCTGGCAAGACGAAGATGCCGTTCGAGGGTCCGGCCGGAGACGACGACCTGCTCGAGGCGATCCGCGGCAAGAAGGCGCAGATCGAGGAAGCGCATCGCACGCCCGGCATCAAGCACGAGGTCGCCGCGACCCACAAGGCCGCGCTCAAGGCCATCGTCGCCGAGGTCTGCCCCGCCGACGCCGACGGCAACGTCGACGAGGACCGCCTCGGCATGGCCAAGCGCTACGCAGAAGAGGTCAGCCAGGAGGTCTTCCGCGAGGTCTGCCTTTCCGGCAAGCGCTACGACGGCCGCGGCCCGGCCGATGTCCGCGCCCTCGACTGCGAGGTCAGTTACCTGCCGCGCACGCACGGTTCGGCGCTCTTCCAGCGCGGCGAGACGCAGATGCTCTCGGTTGTCACGCTCGGAACGAAGCGCGAGGAGCAGCTCATCGAAGGGCTGCACGAGACCTACTACCGCAAGTTCATGCTGCACTACAACTTCCCGAACTTCTGCGTCGGCGACTCGAAGCCGATCCGCGGAACCAGCCGTCGCGAGATCGGCCACGGGAAGCTGGGCGAGCGGGCCATCCAGGCCGTGCTCCCCTCACACGAGGACTTCCCCTACACGATCCGTATCGTGTCGGACACGCTCGAGTCGAATGGCTCGTCGTCGATGGCCAGCGTCTGCGCGGGCATCCTGGCGCTCATGGACGCGGGTGTGAAGATCACGCAGCCGGTCGCCGGCATCGCCATGGGCCTGATCAAGGACGGTGACCGCGAGGTCATCATGACCGATATCGCCGGCAAGGAAGACGCCTGGGGCGACATGGACTTCAAGGTGGCCGGAACGCAGCGCGGTATCACCGCCCTGCAGATGGACATCAAGATCGACGGCGTCAGCAGCGACCTGCTCCAGCGCGCCCTCGACCAGGCCAAGGATGCGCGCATCGAGATCCTGAAGGCGATGCTCAGCGCCCTCCGTCGTCCGCGTACGGAGCTGAACGCCTTCGCACCGCGGCTCGAGCGCATCTACATCCCCAAGGACAAGATCGGTGCCATCATCGGACCGGGTGGCAAGATCATCCGGCAGATGCAGGACGACTACGAGGTCACGATCAACGTCGAAGACGACGGTGCGGTGACCATCTACTCCTCGTCGGCCGACGGCCTGGCGTCTGCGAAGGCCCAGATCGAGGGCATGACGCAGGAGGCCGAGATCGGCAAGGACTACATGGGCAAGGTCATCTCCATCAAGGACTTCGGCGCATTCGTCGAGATCGCTCCGGGGATGGAGGCGCTCTGCCACGTCAGCGAGTTGGACGACGGCTACGTCGACCGGCCCGAGGATGTCGTGCAGATGGGCGACGAGATCAAGGTGAAGTGCATCAACGTCGACCCGTCCGGCAAGGTCAAGGTGTCGCGCAAGGCTGTCATCCGCGAGGAGAAGGGCCTGCCGCCCGAGTCCTCCGGTGGTGGTGGTGGCGGCGGACGCGGTGGTCGTGGCGGTCCTCGCCGCGATGGCGGCGGCGGACGGGGCGGACGCCGCTAGTCGGCGAGTTCCGACAACACGGACACTCACACACAGACACTCAGACAATCACAGCGCGTCGGACTCTTCCGATGCGACAGCGACGGGGGGCGGTTTTCCGCCCCCCGTTTCGTATTGGCTCCCCGCTTCGCTCAGGTTGCATCACATGAGGTCGCAGACCGCCTCGTGGATCGTGCTCGGTCAGGGGCGGATGGAACCGGTTCCGAGGCGAGAGCTCATCGCCCCGCCACAGACCAAGCACGGAGCGCGTTCGCGTGAATTCCGTCGGAGTCCCGGCGTAGCTGCTCGGTGCCCGGTGTGCAGCAGGCCGAGGGCGTCACCGCAGCCGAGTCAGGCACGTCCGCGATCACCGGGCACCATCCCCTGAGTCCCGCGAACGCGACCTGAGCGAAGGGGGAGCCCTTGCGCAACCGACCAGTATCCGACGCCGCACCCGCCGCGCGGCTCGCGGACTGCCAGCGCACTGTTGTGTCTCCGATGTTCGGAGTGCTAGCAATACTCTGACGCCGCGCGCGCAAGTGGTCGGCCCTCCCCGGGAACTGCGTCCGTCACCTACCTGTCCGTCACGTGCATCGTCGGGAGCGAGGTCCACCATCGTGAATCTGGTCAGGATCGTCGCAGCGCCAAGTGACCAACGCTTCATGGAAGCTCGCAGCGCAGTCGTCCAAATGGTGCCAGCGCTCGAGACACCCACGACCCCGGCACCGCGCGGATGCCGGCCGACGTTCAGCGTGAACGAACGGTGAGCGACAATCGAACGCCGGTCACGCCCCAAGCCGCCGATGCGAAGCGCGAAGGGCTGAGATGGGGCTGGCTCCTGCTGATCGCAGTCGCGATCTCGGGCGTCGTTGGCGCGACGACGCTCAGCCAAGCGTTCCGCACCGATGCGCGCGAGGCGTGGGCGTCGGAAGCCGAGCAATCCGAGCAGTTGCTCTCGGGGACGATCCTCTCCTGGCTGGACGAGAGCTACGTGCCGCTTCCCGCGTTCGCGCTATGGGCAGGGCTCTTCGCCACCGCCATCGTCACCCTCTTCATCGCGTACCTGCTGCGACGCAACCAGACGATCACTGCGAGGGTGCGACGAGCGACCGCTGCACTCGAGGCGAGCAGAGAGCGTTTCCGCGTACTCTTCGATGCGTCCGCCGACCCGTACCTGATTCTCGGGGACGGTCGCTTCACCGACTGCAACCTAGCTGCGGTTGCGCTGCTGCGCTGCGCGGACAGGGCGGAGTTACTCGCGCGTCGCCCCGCAGAGTTCTCGCCGGAGTTCCAACCAGATGGGGAGCGCTCTGACGAGAAGGCCAGCGACATGACGGCGATCGCCCGCGCGCGGGGATCGCATCGCTTCGATTGGGTACACCGAAGACGAGACGGCGAGGAGTTCCCCACCGAGGTCACCCTCACGCCAATCGAGTTCGGTGGTAAGCAGGCGCTGCTGACCGTGTGGCACGACCTGACTGCGCGCCACGCAGCAGAGGAGATCCGGCAGCGGCACGAGACACAACTGCGCGAGAGTGAGGAGCGACTGGAAGGTGCGGCGAGCGGCGCTGGTCTGGGGTTGTGGTTCTACGACATCGCGGCGGGCGTGATCTACGTCAACGACATCTGGGCGACGATGCTCGGGTACGGGCCGAACGAGCTCAGAGAGAGCGATGAGAAGTGGTCGCCGCTCATCGGAGGGCTCGCGACGTGGATGGAGATGATCCACCCGGAGGACAACGCACGGAACGCGCAGCAGCGTCAGGCCGCTGCCGACACAGACGTCTACCGAGCCGAGATGCGCGTGCGGTGCAAGAACGGCGAGTGGAAGTGGATCCTCGACGCCGGTCGAGTCTCGAGTCGCGACGCCGACGGCAAGCCCCTCGAGGTGAGTGGTGTTCACGTTGACATCGACGCCTCGAAGCGGCTCAGCACCGAGCTCGAAGTGGCCCGGGATACCGCCGAAGAAGCCACACGTGCAAAGTCGGACTTCCTCGCCAACATGTCGCATGAGATCCGGACGCCGATGAATGCCGTCATCGGGTTCGCACATCTCGCACTCCGCACGGACCTGAACACCAAGCAGCGCGACTACGTGTCGAAGATCCAGGTCGCGTCGCAGAACCTGCTCGGGATCATCAACGACATCCTGGACTTCTCGAAGATCGAGGCCGGGAAACTCGATATGGAGTCCGTCGATTTCGATCTGGCGGAGGTGCTGGACAACCTCGCGAACGTGATCGGTGTGAAGGCCGGAGAGAAGGGGTTGGAACTGCTGGTGGACCTCGACCCGGCCGTTCCCTTGGGGCTTGCGGGCGATCCGCTACGACTGAATCAGATCTTGATCAACCTCTCGAATAACGCGATCAAGTTCACCGAAGAAGGCGCCATCACCATCTCCGTCAAGCCGGTTGACAGGGAGGACGACGACGGCGTCGGGTCCGGCGTGATGCTTCGGTTCGCAGTCCACGACACAGGCATCGGGATGACCGAGGAGCAGCAGGGCCGCCTGTTCAAGGCGTTCTCCCAGGCCGACTCATCGACGACGCGAAAGTTCGGCGGCACAGGGCTGGGTCTCACGATCTCCGAGCGTCTCGCCGAGATGATGTCCGGCGAGATCGGAGTCGAGTCCGCCGCAGGAGCGGGATCGACGTTCTGGTTCACGGCGCAGTTTGCGATCGGCGCGGAACCGAAGGTGCGTCGCGAGCGCGAAGTACCGGCCGAATTCAGCGATCTGCGGGTGCTGGTCGTGGACGATCACCCTACGGCTAGGATGATCTTCTCACGCTACTTCGAGTCGTTCGGAATCGACGCCTCGGAGGCGGAGTCCGGGCACCAGGCGGTCGAGATTCTCGAGCGCGCGGACGTCGCGTATCAACTCGTCGTCATGGACTGGATGATGCCGGGGATGAACGGCATCGACGCGGTCCGCGCCATTCACGCGAGCCCGAAGATCGAGACGCGGCCGCGAGTCATCATGGTGTCGGCCTATGGTCGCGACGACGTCGTCGATGACGCCCGGTCGGCAGGCGTGCACGCGTTTCTCACGAAACCGGTGACGCCGTCTACGCTGCTCGACGCCACACTCGATGTCATGGGGCATCGCGCCGAGGAGGGGCTTCGAATCGAGCCGGCCCGCGCGGCTGAGAGCCGGTTGCTCGGCGCGCGCGTCTTGCTCGTCGAGGACAACGAGATCAACCAACAAGTCGCACAGGAACTGCTCGGCCAGGCAGGCATCGACGTGACCACAGCCGATCACGGAGCTGCGGCGATCGACTTTCTTGCCGCACGGCCGGAGTACTTCGATGCCGTGTTGATGGATATCCAGATGCCCGTCATGGACGGCTACGCCGCGACGCGCGCGATCCGACGCGAAGCGCGCTTCGCCGATCTGCCCGTGATCGCGATGACCGCCAATGCCATGGCAGGCGACCGGGCGAAGGCGCTCGCGGTCGGCATGAACGACCACGTCGCGAAGCCCATCGACGTGGCGGTACTCTTCGACGTCCTCGCCAAGTGGATCGACGTACCGGAGTCGCGTGACACGGCGAACGTAGTGGGCTTCGCGGCGCCGCGCGACGCTGGCGATCCGTGCGTGCCCACCGAGCCTGTTGTGCTCCTCGTGCCGGGGCTCGACACCACGACCGGGATCTCCCGAGTGGGCGGCAACGTGGTGGCGTACCGGAAGATCCTGATGAAGTTCAAGGAGAGCCAAGCAGACGCTCCGGCGCGTATCCGTGCAGCGCTAAATGGCGGCGATCACACAACCGCACGTCGCGAAGCGCATACGCTCCAAGGCGTGGCGGGGAACGTCGGCGCAGACTCGGTGCACGCCGCCGCGAAGATCGTCGAGCGGCTCATCGACGAGCGCGCGGACGTGGAAGCGGAGTTGGACGAACTCGAGATCGTCCTCGGTGCCCTCATCCGCGCCATGCCGTCGCCCCCCCCGAGCCGGTATCGCCCCGGGAACCGCGTCGGTATCGATGGACGAATTGGTCCCGCTCCTCGACCGGCTGCGGGAATTGCTCGAGGAGTACAACGCCGAGGCGGTGAACGTCGTCGAGGAGATCGAAGCCCGCGTCACGACCCGCGCGGTGCACGCCAGCCTCCGCAAGATCGCACAGTGCGTGGACGACTTCGATTTCGACGACGCTCTCGCGCTCCTACGAACCCTACGAGCGGAATTGACGCAGGAATAGTGCTCCAGTCACGGCACGCAGTCGCGACGCAACCGACGTAAGCGCAGCGCTGGACGCTCGGGACGGCGAGAGGATGCCACGCCATCGCCGACGCCACGCGAGCTTCCGCCCGCAACTCCAAGTCCGACACGCGAGCACAACCACGGCGGCGGACTCTCCCGATGCGACAGCGACGGGGCGGTTTTCCGCCCCCCGCTTCGTATTGGACAGTTCTCGTGGCCGACTCACGAGGGCGCCCATCGCACGAGTGCCGTGGATCTCACCGACGTGTCGTAATGACGGTTCGGGGCGCGGGATTCGACGCCGGTTTCGGAGCGATCCGACACGTGTGGCGGACCATTCCCCGAGCCTGAACCGACGCGATCCGGGCTCGCCGCGACGGAACACTGAGCGCGATCCGACGAGGTGGCGTTTTCACAGACGCTCTTGGCATCCGCCGCACGGGTACCTAGCATTCCGACGTGCGCTCCGTGTTTCGCCGTCGGTACGTCGGATTGAGCCTGGCCCTCTGCCTGGTTTCCGCCACCGCGCTGGCGCAGTCCGTCGAAATCGAGATCGTGGACTGCCCGCCTGTCGATGGCAGAATCACGATTGACGGCCAGCTTGACGAATGGTCTCAGGGAGCCGCAATCCGCCTTGGCGAGGCCAATCTCGTCCTGCGCGACGAGCAATACCTCGGGCGGAGCGACCTCTCTGGCGAATTCCACGTCGCGCGCGATGCCACGACGCTCTACGTCGCCGGACGTATCCTTGACGACACGCTCTTCTGGAATGAGCGCATCCCGTGGCGCGGCGATGGTGTCGAGGTCTTCCTCGATTTCCATCCCGATCCGAGCTCGCGCGGCCCCTCGGACGAGTTCGACGAATTCGTCAGTCAGATCGTATTGCACCCGCTCGCGCGCGCGGTCCGCTGGTCGTTCCCGAAGTACCGTGGCGACCCTGGGGAAATGGACGATCCGGTCGATGGGATCCGACTCGGCGGACTCCCGCTGCGCGATGCGCGCGGCGCGGTCATCGGCTACACGTTCGAGCTCGCGCTCCCCTTCAGCAACTTCACGGATGAGGAACTCGCGGAGGGGCGCGAGATCGGGTTCAGCGTGGCGCTCTCCGACTCGGATGGGCTGCCCGAACAGAAGAACTATTGCACGTGGAGCGGCGAGTCGAACTTGGCGCAGTTCCCGGCGCGCTTTGGACGCCTGCGGATGGGAGAAGCGCCGCCCACGCCCTCCGCTGCGAGCGCGCAAGCGCTCTCGCCGACGGGCCCACTGGCTGTGCTCTGCGCCATCCTGGGGGCGCTCCTCTTCCTGTGGGTAGGGCGACTGACCGCTCCGGGCGGGCGCAGGCTGGCGAATGGGCTGGACCGCATCCGCGCGATCCGGCTACGCACGAAAGTGGTGCTGACGGTCGTCGTGATCGTGCTGGTGGTGGGAGCGGAGTTCGGGGGGAGCGTCGCCAGATCGGAGCTCGACAAGAGCGAGGTGGAGGCGCACCGCGAGACTCTGGCAAGGCTGCTCGAGACCGCTGCCGAAGCCCGCCGTCTGGGTCTGCTCGACGCACCGGACGGCGCGCCCCTGGCGGATCTGCTCTCGGGCCGCAGCATCCGGGCGCCCATCCGGTACGAGTACGCAGTGGTCGCGCCGGTGATCGAGGTGCCGCATCGGACGGTGGACGGCACGCCGTTCCTGCGCCGTGACCTGCCTGCCCTCACGGCCCGCACGGGCGCTTACATCGTCCATCCGCCGGTCACCGCCCGGCGCGTGACGTTCGTGTACTCGTGGCAGAATCCCACCGGGGGCACGGCCCCCGACGAAGGCACGAACGTCGCCGAAGTCCGGCTCGTCCACGAGGACGGTCGCGTCGCTCCAGCTGTTCCGATCATCTTCGGCCGCAACGTGGCGGCATTCCGAGATGTGAACGCCGGTGTCGCGGAAGCGCGTCCGGCATTCATGGGGACGGTTCCCGGATCGGACGCGAAGGGGCAGGCGTACGAGCTCACGGTGGACGTGCCACTCGAAGAAGACGGTGCGCCGGTGGTCCGCGTCGAGTTGGAAGCGCGGGCAGTGGCAGGCACATTCCTGCTCCACGGAGTGACGCTCCACGGCGAAGCCGGATCACCGTCGCTGCCGCTGGCGCTCGGGCGGCTCACGGAGTCCGGCCTGCCGGTCGGGACGTCTGAGTTCCCGTCCACCGCCGCCATCGCGGAACTCTCAGCCGAGAACGAGTGGATCGTGATCTCCGACCTGGACGTGCGCGCCGATCGGCTGTGGCTCGTCACCGCGCTGCGACGCAGCTTCGCGGACGGTCGCCTGAATGCGCCGGTCGCCCTGGTGGAGGCTGTCCTCGATGACGGGTCGGTCGAGGGTCCGTTCCCGCTCGAGAACGGGATTTCGATCCACGCGGAGACCGAGCCCGCTCACCAGCACGGCGAGACGTTCCAGGCGACCGTGGCGTTCGACTGGGGCCTACCCGCCGAGACGCGGCGGCATTTCGACGTCGCCGCGATCCCGTTCGAACGGGCCGGACGCCGACTGCGTCAGCTTCAATTCCGGTTCACGGGCACTGATGAGGTCGTGCGAATCGCGGGCATCACGGCGGGCGCGAAGGCGGCGGTAGCGCCGCTTGCGACGGCGGTGCGCCTGGAGAAGGGCGCGGACGGTTATCGACTCCCCAAGCCGGATCGTGAGGCCCTGACGGGGCTCGCGTTCACGCTCTTTCGCGACGGCGCGGCCGTGGCGACCACGATCCCGGGCAGCGCGCGCGAGCGCTCGCTGGCGCGACGGCTGTCGCCGGCCCAGGTCGAGGCCGTGCAGGCCCTCACTACCGAGGAGTCCAGCGGCGAGACGTCGAGTATCGAAGAGCAGCGGATCGTCGACGGAGAGCGGCTCCACGCCCTGTTGATGCCGCTCACTGGCGGGCCGCACGGCGACGTCCTCGAGATGGTCTGGCGCAGCGGCGCCCACGGCTCGATCGGCCGCATCGTCGCCATCACGCGCCTCATTCTCGCCGCTCTGCTCGTCCCCTTACTCGTGCTCGTCACGGCGGATCTCGTCCTGCGCATCCCGTCGCTGCACGTGCGACTCGTCTCGGCCTTCGCGGCGGCGTCGGCGGTTCCGATCGTGCTCGCCGCCTTCGCGGTCCCGCAACTCGTGAAGGCCAAGATCGAGGGCATCGAGGAGGACGCCGTTCTGGAGAAGGCGTCGGCCGTGCGCAGGCATCTGGCGGCACTCCGTCCACAGGCGCGCCAGCAAGCCGAGATCGCGCTGCAGGACGAAGCCCTCCAGGAAGCTCTGCGCCGCCCGAGTTCCGAGGACTTCGCCACCTCCGTTGCGGCGGCATTGCGCGACGTGGAGCGGCGCATCATCGCCACGGCCGGAGGCGACGCGCGCGTGGCGCTCGAGGTCTCGCTTCCCGATCCCGGAGCGAAGTCATTGGTGATCCCCGAGCAGGCCCGCGAGACCGTCTTCCGCAGTCCGCTCGTGCAGGTCAGCGATGCGTTCGCGCGGCGTTGGTCACGGGTCTACGCGAGCGGCGTCGCCAAGAACTTCGAGCTAGGCGACTCGACGAAGCTCGTCGTCGAACTCCCGCTCGAACGAGCGGCTCTCGAAGATGCCGCGCGCGCTGCGGGCGGCGGCGTGCAAGTCATCGCCTACGCCCCCGCCAGTGGTTTCCCGCTGGCCGCTACGCTCGATGCGAAGGGCGAGGAGATGAGTGCCGCGCGCGCACGCAGGCGCGCCATCCTGCGCCGCGTCAACATGGGCTCCGAGACGACGATCGAGTCCGAGTCAATCAACGGCACGCAGTACACCGTCGCGTACGACGTCCTGCGCGAAGGCGCGGAACCGATCTGCCTGCTCGCCATCGCGCTCCCCCGCGAACGCACAGAAGCGCTCGTGGAACGCGTCGAGACGGTCTCGCTGCTCATCTTCGGCGCGGGCGTCGTCATGCAATTCCTGCTCGTCGGCCTCGTCGTCGGCGGCGCCACGCGACGCTTCCAGCACTCGCTCGCCCGCGCGCGCCTCTCCGCACCGGAAGCCGCCGAAGAGGCGCCCGGTGACGACCTCTCGGCCCTCGACGCGGTGCTGCGCGAGTTGCGGCGCGACCGCGAGGTCTACCGCAACGAACTGGCTCATCTCCACGAGGCGGTGGAAGAGCTATCGCTCGCCCGTGCGCCGGACGACGTGATCGAGAAGGCGCTCGGCATCGTGCGGCGTTCGATCGCGTCGTGGGGAGCGGTGGTCATCGGCGCCATCGAGGGCGATCAGATCCACGTGCTCGGCGGGTATCGCGGCGCCGACAGCGTCGCGTCGCACCCACTCAAACTCCGGCACGAGAGCCCTCTCTGGCCGGTTATCCGGGGCGACGAAGAATGGCGTGGCAGTGACGACGCGCTCCACGCCGTCGATGCGGATCTCGCCGGTGCCGCGGGCCGGATCGAGGCGTTCCCGCTCGGCGCGCCCGGCGGTCCCCGTGGCGCGCTCATCCTCTTGCACGAAGAGCTGACCCCGGCGCGCACGTATCACGCCGAGTTTGCCGCCGCGCTCGCCCGTCACGCAGGCCAGGCGCTCCAACGCTCCCGCCTCGTCCGCCTGGCGGTACACGATCAGGACACCGGCGCCTACGTCGGCAGCTACTTTGACCAACGTCTTGGCGAGGAGGTCGATCGAGCCGTCGCGGCGCGCCGCCCCATCGCGCTCATTCTCCTGCGAACGGAAGGCGTGCCCTCGGGCCCCGACGCGATCTCCGTGCGCCGCAGACTGGCCCTCGCAGTCCGCGAACGTGCTCCCGCACGCGCCTTCCTCGGGCTCTACGAACACGGCGTACTGGCGGTCGCCGTTCCGGAGACCGATCGTGACGGCGCCGATGCATTCGTGCGCGACCTGCGCCGCACACTTGCCGAGCGCGCGCGCATGGGCGGTCGCCTTGTGGCGGGTCTCGCCGCGTGTCCGGAGGATGCCGGCAGCTTCGAGTTCCTGCTCGCGGAGGCGCAGCGCGCGCTCTCGGGAGCCGATGCGCTTCCCGCACCGGACGGCTCCGAGACCGAAGCGCGGCAACAGCGCCTGATCGAAGACGCGCGCGCCTTCGGCGCGGTCTTCCGCAGCGAGAAGGGCGTGCGCCTGCTCGAGACCATCGAGCGCATCGCCGCCAGCGACCTGACGATCCTCGTCGAGGGGGAGACGGGCGTCGGCAAGGAGGTCGTCGCCGATCTCATCCACCAGAAGAGTCGCCGCGGCGCGCAGCCGCTGGTGAAGGTCAACCTCGCGGCCCTACCGGACACGTTGCTCGAGAGCGAGCTCTTCGGCTATGAACGCGGAGCGTTCACCGGCGCCGATCGTCGCAAGCCCGGTCGCTTCGAACTCGCCGACGGGGGCACGCTCTTCCTCGACGAGATCGGCGAGTTGCCCGCATCCACGCAGGTGAAATTGCTACGCGTGCTCGAGGACAACGTCGTCGAACTGCTCGGCGGCACCGCACCGGTCGCTATCGACGTGCGCGTCATCGCCGCCACCAACCGCGACCTGCGCAGCGAGATCGCCGCCGGACGTTTCCGCGAGGACCTCTTCTACCGCCTGAACGCTGTCGGGATCGCCGTGCCGCCGCTGCGCGCCCGCAAGGACGACATCCCGGTTCTCGCGCGCGAGTTCGTGCGCCGCGCCGCCGAGACCGCAGGCCGCCCCACGCCCGAGATCTCTCCGGACGCCATGGACCTGCTCTACCGCCATCCGTGGCCCGGCAACGTCCGCGAGTTGCGCAACGCCCTCGAGCAGTCCGTCGTCCTCTCTTCCCCATCCAGTGACACGCTGCGTGGAGCCGATCTCCGACCCGCCCTCCAGGCATCGACCGCACGCTGGACCGCCCGGCCCGGCCCGCGCCGTCACACCGGCGGCGCCACGTCAGCAGGGCGAGCGCAGGGACTGAGCGACCGCCAGCGCCGCGTCCTCTCGGTGCTCTCCGAGCAGGAATGGGTGACCAACACCGAGTACTGCGATCTTGTCGGCATCTCCACCCGCACCGGCCTGCGCGATCTGAAAGACCTCATCCAGCGCGGCCTGATCGACATGGACGGCAAGCGCCGCGGCGCGCGGTATCGAATGCGGCAGTAGCTGGCCGCCGAGATACGGAGCCAGGACAACTTCGGCGGAGTTCGGAGAGAGACGTCGTGCTTGCGTTACCGATGCTCCGAACTCTGCCGAAGTTGTCCTGGCTCCGTATCGCCGCTCTTCCACGCGGGGAGCGAGTCGAATTGCACGCCATCCGGGCGCACCGTGAGCAGGATCGACGTGCACGGTACGAAGTGCAGTTCCACATCGTGTGCAATCCCGAATGCGTTGATCCGGACCACGCAATACGCACTCGCCGTTTCGGCGCCCATGCCGAGCGGCATCGGGTAGCGCACTTCGCGCGTCGCCGGATGAGCGAAGAAGATCGTCATCCAGTCGGCCGACGCGCGCACCCAGAACGGTGGGAGGTCTGCGCCTTCGACGATCCCGCGGACCTTGAGATCGACAAGGCGGGTGACGACGTTCGGGAATGCCATGAGTTCGTCGAGGCGTCCATCGTACGCGGGCGGTGGCAATCGTCCCGGAGGACGTGGACGTCGGAGGATTGCGATCGGGAGTTCGTCGCGGGCGAGTCGGAGAATCTCGATCAGCGACTCATCGTCCAACCACTCCACATCGACCAGCAGCGCGGGGATGCGGAGCGATCCAACGACGAGTTCGCGCTCGTGCACGACCGCCTTCGCGAGGAACGCACCCGAGATCCAGATCGGCGCGTGCCCTTCGGCCTCTTGGGGAACTCGGACGCCGCGCATTTCGGAGTGGCGAAGTGAACCCGGCGTGCGGTCGTCGTCAGGAATGTCGCCCGCGAGGAGCATGTCCTCGTTCGGAAGGTAGACGGCAAGACGGGAGTACGGAGCGCCGCGCCGGAGCCGGTCACTCACGTGCGTCAGGTAAGCGTTGAACGCGACGAAATGCGGGGCGAGTGGCGAGTCGGAGCCAACGTGCACCGAAGCGTAGAACTCGTTCGTGCCGCCGGGTGGATTGTAGGGCGTGCCGTGCCAAACGATCTGGTTCACGCCATTCGCGAAAACCGCATCGGCGAGGAGCTTGAGATCCTCGACACGCTCCTTCTTCCAGGCCCGGACGGCGGTGGCGATGTGCGCTCCTCGCGGGAAGCCGTAGATGCACGTGAACGTCTCGCAACTCACAATCGAGCGGCCCGACAGTGCCGCCGCAGAAGCAGGAATACGCGAGAACTCGGGCGGGAAGAGTAGCGCCTCGGACTCGGGGATGTCCGCGGTGGCATACGCACTCAAGAGGTCCGCCGGGGCGCCGTGGCATTGCACTCGGGAGAGCGCTCCGAGTTCGCGACACCGCTCCGCGAACGCAGCGTAGAACTCGCGGATGATCGCCTCTCCGACGACCTTCTGCTGGTCGTAGAAAACACCCGGTGCGTCGGGAAAGTCAGCGACGTGGTCTCGCAACGAGTATCCGCAACGCTGCTCGAAGACATCCCACAGCCGCGGGCTCCAGAGTCGCTCGCTCTCGATCTCGAGCGAGTCGCAGAAGAGCGCCGAGCGACGTCCTTCGAGAGCCGCCGCGAACGCGGGCGCCATGCAACGGACGTAGTGATCGAGGGCCGTCGCGTCGAGGTGATCGAGTACACGACCGCTCTCGGGCCCGTCCCACGAAGCGCGAATGCTCCCGGTCGATGAGCCGTCGAGAGTTCGTGACGAAAGCGACTCCGGAATGCACGTGCCACCGAAGGGCCACACGGAGCCGAACGTGAAGTCGCAGCCCATGCCAAGCGCGTCGGCTTCGCGCTTCGCGCGTGCAATCAGTCGGGACCACTCGGGGCCGAGCCATTCCGGACGATCCGGAACGAACTCGCCCTGCCAGAGTGGCGACAACCACGCGATTTCGACACCCCCGAAACCGTGCCCGGAGAGCCACCGCAACTGTGGCGCGATATCCTCCTCGCGAAACGGTCCGTTCAGCCACCACCAGCGCGCGTAAGGCCGCGCACTCCCGGTCGGCGGCCATTCGGGTGCCCCCGGTGCCGAATTCATGTCGTCACATGTCGGCGTGGTTGCCAGCGGCGCAGCGTCGTGCATCGACCTACGGTACACGCCTCGCGCGGAGCGGCCTTTGTCGGTGCGGCCGGGTTGGGAACACCGACGAAACGCTCGCTCGCGAGTTCCTCGGAGATGCGACCGCTCAGGGCGTTCCGGACGCGCTCGATGTCAGGGTCACGACGGAGACCTCGGGCGGGCAGAACAAGCGCACGCGAGGGGCCTGTCGGCGCTCCAAACCGACGCCGCGGCTCACGTAGATCGCGCGCCCCTCGTAGCGATGCAATCCCCCTGCCGCGATGGCACGCGGGACGCGCGAGAGCGTGATCGGGGGGCCGAATCCGGGAACGACGATTTGGCCGCCGTGGGTGTGGCCGGCGACGAAGAGGTCGGCGCGTGGTCGGCCGTTCATGCGCAGCACCGTGTCCGGCGCATGGCTCATCACGATCCGGACGTCGGCGTCGCCTGGCATGTTCTCCAGGTCGCGCGCCACATCGAACGACGCGCGGTTCGCCATCCCTGCGATCCGGACCTGCCGGTCGCGAATCTGAACGTCGACGACATCGTTGATCAGGATCGTCCAGTCGGTGGATTCGCGCAGCGCGGCGATCGTCGCGTCGGTATCGACGTCGCCGGGGACGAAGTAGACACCGCCCGGCGCGTGCAGAGTCGCCAGCAACTCCATCAACGGCTTGCGGTGCTCTGCGAACTCCTCGGGCGTCCCCTGGAAGAGGTCGCCCGGGACGAGGATCAGATCGGGTTCTTGCGCGAGCAGTGTCGCCACGGCGTTGCGTTCGTGCGCGCCTACATCCTCGCATTGCAGGTCGGCGAGGATCCCCACGCGTATCGGCGCCCGGCCGGCGCGCTCTGCGGGGAGCGTCAGCGTCGCCTGCTCGACGCGTAGGTCGTAGGGCTCCACTCACGCCATCCAGAACCCGAGTGGCGCGGGCACGCACCCGAGGAACGCCAGCGCAAGCGCGGCCGGAGTCATGACGACGCGACCGGTGACCCGCGCTCCGACGAGCACGGCGCCGACCAGTGGCACACCCACGACCCCGACAAGGAACCCCACCCGGATCACACCGAACGCGTGCACGGTGCCCGTGAGCGCCCCGAGAATGGTCGCAATACCCGCGGCACCGACCATCCAGACCCCGGCGCGGGCAACATCCCCCACCGCGATTATCCCCGTCCGTCGTGAGCGCCGGACGAGCAACACTCCAGCCACCGCAACCGCGACAGCGGGCACGACCATCTGTGCGATCAGAAACGGGATAGAGAGCATGCAGGGTTCATCGGCAGACAGGCTGTCGCGTTGGACGACCGAAGAGACGGCTGCCAACCGGGAATCTCCGCGCATCCGACCCGGCTCCTATTCGAGACGATTGACGTCTCGCTTCGCGTGGGTTATTGTCTCGTTATGCGCGTTTCCGATCTCACCGAAGCCTTGGAGATGCTCGGCGCACTCCTCTCGGAGCGTGGCTTCGCGTTTGACGTAGCCGTGATTGGAGGCGGAGCACTTCTGTTACAGGGCCTTGTGCTCCGACCGACCAAGGACCTCGACATTGTGGCGCTCATCGATGGCGGCGATTGGGTCTCCGCATCGCCGCTCCCTGAGGAGCTGCTGCGGGCGGCGCACGAAGTGGCCGGAGCACTCGATCTCGCGCAGGACTGGCTGAACCCCGGTCCGACGTCGTTGCTTGACTTCGGACTCCCGACCGGCTTCGCGACGCGAGCCGACACGCGAAGCTACGGGGGCCTGACCGTTCGCGTGGCGGGACGCGAGGACCAGGTCGCGTTCAAGCTCTACGCCGCTACTGACCAATGGCCACACCAAGGCAAACACGTTCAGGATCTGCGCGCGTTGCGACCAACGCCCTCCGAGTTGCAGATCGCGGCAGCGTGGTGCCGCACCCACGATCCGTCGCCCGGGATCCGCGACGTGCTCCTCGTACCGGTGCTCGCGACGTTTGGCGTGGGGGTCGACGATGTCGAATAGCGCAAGCATCGAGCGCGACGCTGCGGATCTGGCGTGGAGTCTCTGGACGGAACTCGGGGTGCCTGGCGTCATCCGTCGGCATGCCTCGCTCGTCGTGGACCCCGAGCCGCTCCTCGTCGCAACGGCCGAACTCGCGGCCGTCGATCAGCGCCTTCAGGACGAGGCTCTGCACTGGTGGGAAACGCACGCGGACCGCTTATCAGTCAGCCGCATCGCAGGGCTGGCCTCGGCGTTGCCCGCTGCGTCGCGAGGGCGCTTCGAGTCGTTCTCGTCGCGGCGCGGCGAGGGCACGAACGTCGTCCACCATCGTCGGAGTCGCGAGGTGGCGGCCGTGCGCGAGCGTCCACCGATCTGCCTGCCGCTCGAACGTCCCTCACTGGTGCGACTGCGCATGCGTGCATTGAGCGGAGTCGGTGCGCGGGCTGATGTTCTGACGAGTCTGCTGCTCGGTCGCCCCCGTTGGTCGAGCGCCGCCGACTTGGCGGCGGCGGGGTACTCGAAGAGAACAGTCGCTCGCATCCTCACCGAACTCGCGGACGCGGGAGTCGCCGATCGTCGTGCTGACGGCAACGCATTGCGATTTCGGATCGCGGACCCACAGTCCCTCTCCACGCTCGTGGGCGACAAGGGTCTCACCGAGCCGCAGTGGCCTCGCGTGTTCGCCGCGCTGACCGAGATACTGGAGCTCTTGCGCACTCGCGAGAGACCCGACGCCGTCCGTCGCGTCGCCGCGCACGCCGCCCGCGAGTCGCTCGCTGCGGTGTGCGCCCAACTCGAATGGACACCACCCCCACCGACGCGCGGCGTCCCCACGGCCTGGGATGACGTCCTCGCATGGGCGGCGCGTGTGGTCGCAAGGCTCGCGGCTGGCCCCGATCCGGTCAGCTAGAGGTCGCTCAGAAGTGAGTTCGTGTGCGCTCGCTCAGGGCCTGGCAAGACTCGGTTGCGTCCCTAATCCTCGACCGGTCGCGACCGGTGAGACTCCGCTTCCATCCGTGTCCGGGGCGACGGATTACTCCGACAGGCTGCTACGCTGGTGAGCAATGTCCGAGATCGTCTCACTGTTGGTGGCGGCCGGTTGGGGCGTCGGGCTCCTCGTCGCGGGCGGGATCATCTTCGATCTGAGCCGTCGCCGTGCGCGCGAAACACGCCGCCCGGACTCACGCGACGACTGACCGCGACGACGACGCGCCCCGGGGATCAGCGTCGTCGCCGGTGCATGAGCTCCGAGGCGACCATCTCGACGTGCGTCGAGCCGGTCTTGGGATCCGGCGGTGCTCCGGCCGTCCACCGGCCGCTACCGCATCGCGCGGAGTGCGCGTGCGGCCCAGAGGGCGATGCGCCAATCCCGGTCGTTGAGCAGCGCGCGCAGACTGAGTACGCGACGGCGCGCATCCGACACGTCGTTGAGCGCCTGCCGGATCGACCACGGATCGTCGCCGGCTTCGGGGCCGTACCGGCGTCGCGGTGGTGCACCGGCGGGGAAAGGCGACCAGCGTTCTTCGCGCGGAAGGCGCCAATGGCGGCCTTGTTCTCGAGCGCCACCTTGCGCATGCGGACGAGAGTCTCCTGGCCGACCGGTCCGAGTTCGGCGCATGTCTCGGCGATCCACCGCAGCCCCTGAGACGAAGTCGTCGTCGCCTCGACCACCACATCGATCCGCGCGTCAATCACACCGCCGAGGCAGCACGCGGAGATCGGGCGCTCGGACGAGCGCGTTCGCATCAGCACAAAGGGCGCTGGTTCGTGTCCGTCAAGACCGATCGACCGTGAGGCTCCCTCATGGCCGGTGGATCGGTTCACTGGGGACAGGTCCGTTCGACGTCGGCGGTTCCGCAATCCGTGTTGCTTTGGCGTTGGTCCGCATCCCGCGGAGCACGTGCGCGTGGAGAGCCCGGACGACACGGCGTTCCACCGGACGCCAGAGCCAACGCGGCCGCAGCGGAGCGTCGTACCGGGTCTCCAAGAGCACCGTGGTCCGTCCGTCTGATCGCGGCGTGAGCAGGAAGCGGCCGTCGCGGAGAATGACATCCCGCTCCATGCCGAGTTGCTGCTCGATGACGTCGAACGCGAGTTCGCGTTCCGGGTTGCGCACGGTGATGCGCTTCACCAGGTAACCCCGCTCGTAAACGCAGCGCGGTTCAGCGCCGACGCGATCAGATACGCCTTCGACGCCGACCGGAACGGGCATCGCGACACGCAGGAGCAACGGCGGTTCATGATCCACCTGCTCGTAGAACGCGATCGCGTCCCAGGTTGCGCGTGGCGTCGCGTCGAAGACCGCAGCCGTCGACACAACGACCGTCGGGGGCGGCGGCGACCAGGCGAACTCTGCCGCGCCGACCAGCCACGGAAGGAGGAGGAACGCGAGCAGAATTCTCCGCGGCGGCTCCGGCATCCGACGAAGAACGAGGCGCTGAATCTGCGTGCCGAACAGAACGCCGAGCAAGCCAGGAATTGCGAAGAGTGGGACCAGCCAGACGAGGCAGATCAGGCTACTTGCACCCAACGCGAAGACCAGGCCGCCGATGACCAGGAGGGCGACTAGAAACACGATGCTGGCAAAGCGGAGGCCCGCGCCCGTCCAGTATCCGATGACGCCCCCGACGGCAAACGGTCCGGCGAGGAATGCGCCGACGCCGAGCACTCCGTATTGGTGCGCCGCGAAGTACCCACCCGCACCCAGCAGAACGGACCAGATCAGACCCGAGAGCCAGAGCGTCCAGTGTGGGAAGTGCAGCGACTCCGCGTAGGAGCGCCGGTCGTCGAACGCGAACGGAAGGCGGCACGTCCGGCAGTGTCCGAGGGCGTCATCGAGCGCCCGCAGTCGGCGAGAACACCGACGGCAGTACGCACGATCGGGAGGTGCCCGATCCGCGTCAACGGCCGGGAGGGAGTTGGGGTCACGCATTGCGCTCACTCGGTGAAGTCCGCGGCCGCTCGGCGCTGGCCCATGAGTGACTGACTCGCCCGAGCCCACGTGGCTCTGCGAGGAAGAGCCGGTCGCGGACATCGGAGGCACGTCCGCGACCGCAACGGCGTCCTTTCTGGCGACGGCGGTACAGGAGCGCTGGAGGAGTCGCGCCGGTGTCACGGCCGGAAGGTCTCGCGCTTAGCCGCGGTGGCGCCCCATCGTGCTGTCTCGACGCCATCGCAGCCCTCCCCCCGCTCGGCACTCAGGAAACTGAACGCGTTCGACATCATGATCAGCGGGCGCCAGGCGAGCGTCAAGTCAAATACTGAACGCGTTCACCTCTAATTGGGAGAGCCGTTGGGGGCGCGAGCGGCGAGCACGAATCAACAAGGGCCGGGAGATTGCTCTCCCGGCCCTCGTGGTTGGTTGTGTGAGTTGCGACGGTCTACTTGAGACGCCGCGCCATGAGGACCTTCGCGCGCTGATCGTCGGTCAGGTCGGCGCAGCTCAGAGCTCCACCGGCTGCCGTGCGAACGGCGATGCTCTCGTCACCCATCGCGGCGACGAGTGCGTCGAGCGCGTCGCCCGAAGGCGCCACACCCATGATCGCCCGACCAAGGGCCGCACCGGCTGCGGCGCGGATCTCAGCGCTATTCTCGCTACGCGAGAGAACGCCTGTGAGCGTGCCAGCTGCGTCGGCGTCAGCGATGTTCGCGAGCGCGCCGAGGGCCGCCAAGCGGACCTCGTCGGCCGAACCGTCGCGGAGCGCCGCCAGCAGACCGCCCTGCGCGTCGGAGAGGTTGAACGCCCCACCCTTCACACCGGCGACCGCATTACTGGCCGAGACCGACAGGCCGTTTGCAGCCGCTGCGTTCGCGTCGGTTGCACCGGCGAGGGCGTCCTTGACGCTCTTCACCAGGCCCACTGCGTCGTCGCTCGTCGGAGAGACGCCGGCGATGCCGTGGTTGGAGTACTTGGCGGCGTCGCCACCGATCACGACCGTCTTCGCGTTGGCTGTGCGGAAGTCGCCGCGCAGTTCGTCGAGGACCTGGTAGCTCGTGAGATCGGAGAGCGTGTCGCGCACCATGATGGCGTCGAAGCCGCCAGTGCGCTTGGCGATGAGCAAGCCCTCGGCGCCCGACTGTGCGGCTACGGCGTAGAAGCCGGCGTCGTTCAGCGCGCGCTGGGTGTTCATGCCATTCTTCGTGTCGCTGTCGATCACGAGCACCTGCTGGATCGCTGCCTCGGAGGCGGCGTCGCCGGCGAGCTGCGCAACCAAGTTGCTCGTCGGGAACGAGTTGCTCGGGTCGATACGAAGCAACGCGATTGCTGCTGCGTAGCGGATGGTCTTGTCGGAGTCGGTCAGCGCCTCGGTGAGTGCGCTGCCACCCTGAAGGTCACCCGACCAGCCGAGATCGGCCAGCGTGCCGCAGAGCAACGCGGCAACATCGCCGTTGCGCATATGCATCGACATCGAGAGCGCGCCCATCACGTCGTCGTGACCGGCAGCGGCTGCGAGCGCGCGGGCGCCGGCGAGGGCGGACTTGGTGGAGGCCATCGCGTCGGAGGCCTGGGCCTCGGCGCTCAGGTTGTTCCACGCTGCGAGCTCGCCGTACGCGGTCAGGGCGATCATTGCACGCGCCTTGGACGATGCGGCGTTGAGCGCGAGCGCGTCGTAGCAGGCCTGCTCGGCGAGTTCGTAGTTGTAGATGAAGCCCGGCACGTCGGTGCCAGCCACGGCGCCATCGGCTGCCGCCCAGACGGTGAACGTACCGTCGTAGTTGCGGAGCGTCTGTGCGTCGCCGTGATAGTACTTCTTGGCGAGCATGAGGTAGGCCTCGGACGCGTCGCCCGAACCACCCAACGCTGCAGCGGCCGCTGCAGCCGAGTCGCCAGCGGAACCGCCGCTACCGGAAGCGGCGAGCAATGCCGGGATGGCGCGCTCGTCACCGATGCGACCGAGAATCTCCGCGGCGTTGCGACGTTGCATGTCGCTGCCGGTTGTCAGAGACGCGGCCAACGGCGCCACGGCATCGGTGCCCAGACGCGAGATCGCGATGATCGCGTTCGCACGGACGTCGATGTCATTGGAACCAAGGTGCTTGACGAGCGCGGGGACCGCGTACTCGCCATGCGACGCCACGAGCTGGTTCACCGCACGAGTGCGCTTGCCCAGATCGTTGCCGTTGATGGCTTCGGTCACGAGAGCGGCGATCGCTGCCGCGTCCTGCGACATCGCCGTCTCGGCCTTGTGCGAAAGGTCGAGCAGCCGCGCAGCCGTCTGCTCGGAACTCCCACCGGCCTTCAACATTTCGAGGAACACCTGGAAGTCCGTGGACTTGACCAGGTTGTAGGCGTCCTCGTTGCTCGGGTTGGCTGCAAGAACCTCCCGGAACTTGGCGTTCGCCTCGGCGGCCTTGCCGCGCTGCATCAGCTCGACGCCGTCCTTGAGGAGCTGCCCCATGTCGTCGGCGCTCTGCCCGAACGCCGAGGAGACGAGGAAGCCTGCCGACGCTACGAACGCAGCCGTCGTCAGCGATCGCTTTATGAACCGCAACTTCATCCCAATGCCCTCCCTGAGGCCATTCAATCTTCGAATGGCCGGCCCGAACTTTCGCCGCATGCCCAACTTACGGCGACGCCGCGAGCCCAAATGCGGTGCGGATTCTAGGTGGCCGCAAAACGCTGGCAATCAAAAAACACACAGCACGGAAGGCCCGTGCCACGCGTGTTCTAGCGGGCTGCGGCCCTTTGCTGCAAGGGGCCTTTCCGCGCATCCCAAAACTGGTGCCTCGAGGCTCCCCCTCGAAGCGAGCCCAGCGAGCCTGGATACAGGCCTCAATCGCGATGAGAGAAGCGCCGAATTTCGGGTCGAGCGGCGCTGATCCACGCGCGGTCGACCGTGGACTCGCGTGGGATGCCAGGCGGCGGCGCGCGCGTTGGCTCAGAGGGGCTCGCTGTCGGGCACGGGGTCGAGCCCGCGCATCGGACCGCCGCCCAGAAGCACGTCAAGAGCAGCGCGTACAGTCACAGATGCGTCGCCCCAGGCTGAAACGAGCGTCGGGGGGCGCGGATCGACACCCGCGAGCACACCGGGTGACGAGAGCAGCAGACAGACGGTCTTCGAGCCTGCCCGCTCCACGAGGCGCCCGACCAGGGCCGCCAGCGACGGCTTCAATCCCGCGCGACCCTTCCATGCTCGCTGGGCGGAGGCAATCGCCAGAACCAAGAGTTGCGCCTCGTCCACGAGAGCGAGAAGCGGGTGGTCGTCGTCGCCCTCCCAATCGGTCAGGCGCGTCAGTCCGGCAGGAAAGGCGTGGCCGGAGTCGCGGAAGGCCGCCTCGCGCCCCGGTACGTCGTCGTCGTCGATGAGAATCGCCATGACCCCATCGCCCGGTCTCACCTGAAGCGGGAGGAGCCCGGTCGCGTCGCGCAGGACCGTCACTCCGTCGCGGGCCAGTCCATATGCGTCGTAGAGATGGTCCGCCGCGAGCGGCTGCGCTTCGGGGAAGTCGACCTGAAGGTCCGCGAGCGTCAGAGCCAGGCGCCCCTCGACACCACTCAGGTCGATGCGGCGCTCCTCGTGAGCTGCGGCGAGCGCGTCGGCTGTCGCATGCGGATCGGCGGGGTAGAGCAAGAGGTCACACCCGGCCCAGACGCAACGCACGGCGGCATCGGCCTCGGTGAGCGGGTCGGGGCCCTCGCCAGCCGCCAGCAGTCCCGCCATCACGAGGGCGTCGGAGAGAACAAGCCCGCCGAATCCGAGATCATGGCGCAAGAGCGCGCGCAGGATCGGCGCGGAGAGGCTGGCGGGCAGGCGCGGCTCGGGGTCGAGCGCAGGATACGCAACGTGCGCCGTCATGATCGCGCCGACTCCCGCCCGGATGGCAGCGCGGAACGGCACCAACTCGCGGCAGTCGAGCGTGGCGCGATCCGCGTCCACGATGGGGAGGTCCTCATGCGAATCAACGTGCGTGTGGCCGTGTCCCGGGAAGTGTTTCGCGCACGCCAGCACACCTTGATCCTGCGCGCCCGCGATCCACGCGGCGACCAGCGCGGCCACTGTCTCTGGGTTGGCGCCGAACGAACGGTTGCCGATGATCGGATTGGTGGCGTGGGAAAGCACGTCGGCCACCGGAGCGAGCAGCATGTTGATGCCGATCGCGCGCGCCTCGAGCGCCGTCGCCCGACCGTGTTCGTACGCGCGCTCTTCGGAGAGCGTCGCTCCGACAGCCATCAGGGGCGGCAGGTCGAGGCAGCCTTCGACCTGCTGGCCAAGCCCACGCTCCGCGTCGGTCATGAAGAGCAATTGACGCCCCGCAGCCTCGCGCAGCCCCTCGATCAGCGGCGGCAAGAACTCGCGATCGCCACCGAAGATGAGAAAGCCCGCGACGCCGTCCGCAGCCAGTTGCCTGAAGTGCTCGACGCGCGAGTAGTCCTTCGGGAGCCGGATCGCGGGCACCAAGACCCCCATCCCGGGGCGTCTGGTCGGTGCGGATGGCGAAGACATGGCGACAGTGTAGTCAACTGGCGGCGTCTCCCAAGCGCCGGCACGGGAACGAGCTTCGATTCCCACGGTCACAACTCCCGCGTCACAACCGGGCAGCCGTTCAAGAAGAGGAAGAGCGGGGATTGAATCCGCGCCACGTCGCAGAACTCCCCCACGCCCCCCCCCATCCCATCCACGCCGCACGCACTCGTCACCATCCGTGATCGGCCGCCGATCGAGACGGCGAAACAGTGACGCGCCCGCGGGCATCGACCGCGTGGCCCCTTCGCCGGCGTCCCAGACAACGTGTCGCGGCACGAGCGACAGTGCGCCTCCACCGCGCCCGTGCGCCTGTATGAAGACCACTGACCAGCCGTCATGAAGCCGGTAGCTCGCGCATGTCCACACTCGTCGGCTGGTCGGTCACGTCGAGAAGCCGCAGGAGGGCGTCGACGACCGTGGCATGGACCAGCACGCTGATCACCACGCGCGGCCCCTTGCAGCGAGGTCTCGTCGGCATGCGCAACCTGCTTGCCGCAGGCGGAGAAGCCCGTGAGAGGGTGTTCCCACAAGAGGCGCGCGTGCCGGATTGTCCGTGGAGTCTGTGGGCAAGGCGGGGCCGCGAACACAAATCCTGACGGAGTCATCGAACGGGCCCAACGCAGCCCACGGGCTCGATGGGCAAGCTGCATGTAGGCGTGCCGCTTGCGCCTTGAGCCTCGGCAGCGCGGCAATTCGGGCGGCGATCGCTGGTCGCGCGAGCCGCGTTGCGTTTCTTGTGGGAAGACCCTCTGAGGGACCGGGAGAGCAGTTGCGCGTGGAAGGACTCGCTCAGCCGGCCTGCCTTCCGCAGGGCCGCGAGTGCGCGACGTCCAGGTCGATCACGACCTCATCGTCCGTTCGCAGATCGAATTCGAACCCGAGAAACGACGCTCCACGGACGGCATGTAATGCCAGCGTGCTCTGGAAGTGCGCGGCGACCTCCGCAGAGAAACGTCCGTCGTCGTCTCGCGCATCGCGGCGGGACTGGCTACCACGAGAACCGGCGAGCCCGCGCCGGCGCCGACCGGGGTCTACCGCTCCTGGATGCACGCGGCCACTCGTCTCCCGTCGTACTGGAGGCGGCCACTGATCGTCGCGCCGTCTGCGGATGGCACGTCGGCAGCAGCAAGGTCGTCCCGCACCTCGTCGGGGACGGCGCGGGCGACCGATCCCTCGCCGGGTGGAGAGACGCCAACGTCGATGCGCTCCGCACTCCGTCGCTCGCCCAGATCCGAGAGCACGAGCCATGCGGCGCCGCCGATCAGACCGGCGAGCGCAACGCTCGCGGCAGCGACTCTTCCGCGACTCCCAAGGCCGTCCTCCAACGCATCGCCAGCATGCGACGGTGCGCCGCTCGCAGTCGAGCGCCGACACGAAGTCGGTCAGATCCGCTGTTTCGATAGGAGGTGCTGACGCGCCACGCCGTTGCTCTTCGCTCTGATCGCCGCAAGTTGCCTGTCGCCGCGAGAGGAGGCCCGCCACCGACGCTTCCACCGCCGTCGCGCGCGCTCGAGATCAGGATACTGGCACGGCGCCACGCGAACTCCCACCAGGCTTCCAGAGGGTCTCATTGCCCGCACCGAAGCCGCTGGCGGCGACATCGCCGCTTGAGCCCCGGGTGCAGGACTGGATCAACACGAACGCGCATGCGGACGCGGCGGCGAGCGAACGCGCCAGCTCTATTGGGGCCCGTAGAATTGCGTCTCAAGGGTGAACCGCGCTCTGCTGCTGGCCTGGAACTGAACGACGACCGAAGTCGTCCCGCCGGGCGGGAGATTCGTCACGCCCACGGTCAGGAGTGGCGTGCCGCTGGTGGTCGAGCCCGTCGCGTTGTCAACCGTGGCGACGGCCGGTACGATCTCGGTGATCCCCAGGTACAGTTCACCGACAATAGAGCTCGCCCCGTCGTTCTGAACGGTCGCGGTGACGCTGATCTGCCCGGTACGCCGGTTGTACCGCATGCGGCTCCAAGTCACCGACACGTCAGAGACCGGAACGAGCGGGCCGAACGTCGAACCGACGGTACCAGTCACCTCCACCGTACGGGTCAACTGCGCCGCGGTGTTGCCGCTGCTGTCCATCGCGTCGTACTCGACGATGTATGTGCCGACCGTGTTCGTATCGACGACGTCGCCGCCCACGCCGACGGCCACGGCCGCGTCGCATGCGTCACTGGCCGTTGCGCCGGATTCCGTGTACGAGTCTCCAAGCGCGAGCGTGACGGATGCCGCGCCGTTGAGCGTGAGCGTGGGCGCCGTCGTGTCGACCACCGTCACGGCGCGCGTGACCTCGACGGCCGCGTTTCCGTGGACATCGGTCGCGTTGTACATGACCTGATACGAGCCGAGCGTCGTCGAATCGACCACGTCACCACTGACGTCCGCCGTCGTCAGCGTAGCGTCGCAGTCTGCCACGACCGACGCACCCTGTTCCGTGTACGTGTCCACACCGCACTCAAGTGTGACCGAGGCGGCCCCGTTCAGATTGATCACGGGCACGATCAGGCACGGTGGCGCGCAGGCGCTCAGCGCGAAGTTCTGGAGTGCTGCTGTGTAGACCGGATCCGACAACCAGGCGGAGTCCTCCCCGTCGAGCACGAACGGAGGAGTCGGAGGGTTGTTGAACGGCAGATCCTCGATGAAGGGGATGCCAGCCGCCACGTAGGCGATGTGCCCCAGCGAGTAGTCGATCGGACTCGGCAGGCCGAGTGGCGTTCGAACCGTCCACAGGAACGAACCCGGTGACCCGGTCTGCGCCACGACTCCCAGCGGATCGCCGGCCAACCCCGAGAGCGCGTCCTGATCCGGGTTGGTACCCACACCCGCAACTCCCGCTGCCACGGTCGCACCCGGAACGGCGTCGGTGATGTCCGTAACGCCCGTCGAGAGCACGGTGGGCAAGAGGGATACCGCCATCGGAGCGGCCGGTTCGAACTCTGCACTTGTCGCGGTGCTGACGGTGCCAGTGAGGAAGTCTATGAGCAACTGGTCCGTCGGGTCGGTATGCGCATCGTGGCCGGTCACGAATACGTAGCCGCCCGCAGCGACGTAGTTCAAGAGACTCGTGAACACGGCGGCGTCGGTGTGCAGGCCGCCATCGGTGCCGAGACCCCCGCCGAACAGGTCGGGTTCGTGCGGTCCGGCCGCACTCCAGTAGATCGCGCAGTAATCGGAGAGGGTTACTCCGGTCGTCAGACCCGCCAGCGTGGGATTCGTGCCCTGGGCGGGCATCGGGAACGGTCCACCTCCCGTCTTGACGTAGTCGAAGCGGAAGATCGTCACATCGTGGTCGTCCGCCGTGGCGGCCGGCCGGTACGTGCCGCCCGCGGCCGCGATCGTCGCGTCCGGATGCGCGGTCTCTCCTGCACCGCCCGAGAGGACAGCGGGGATATTCTGGGAGTCCGTCGTCGAGTCGGAGACGAAGAGGATGTCACCAGCGAGTGCCGGGACGCTCAGCGCGAGGAGGAAGAGTGACGTGACCGTGTTACGTAGCGAGATCATCGCTCACCCCCGTCCGACTCCACGACATCCCGGGGCATGTGGTCCACACGGATCACGAGATACGGGAAATCCACTTCGCGGTCCCCTGAACCGCTGTCCATCAGGGTCGGGGCACCGTTCGGCAGAGCCGATCGGAACGCGCACCGCCTCCACGACGGGAGACGCCCGGTAGAGGCGCGCTTGCCGGCGATGAAGTAGACGCCGCGACGCATCGGGGCGTCGATCGCCTCGCTGAGAGTGACCCTCTTCGACGCGGCCGACGCACCGTGCAGCACACGTCCGAGCCGCTTCGTGAGCGCCGTGGGTTCACGATCGAATTCCATCGTCAACGGGAGCACGCCGGAGCGGTCGAGCGGCACGTCCATCGCGCATCCGCCGCCGACACTCGGAACCGGATCGGACGAGCAACTCCAGGCACTGACGCTCACGTCCTTGCCGACCGAACGAGCGAACCGGAACACGAGCGTCGATGACCGGAAGTCCGCGAGTGTCGCGTTCCCGACGAAACCGCTCACGGTAATATACGCCGCGTTCCCGGGGAAACGAGTGGACGTCAGGGTGTGTGCATCGACCACACGTTCCGGAGGTGACTCACGCGACGGGCCGGGCTGCCCGCGCTCGTCGAACGCTGGTTCGAACGGCTCGATCGCGGCTGCCAGATCGCTCTCGGCGGCGCTCGCCGACCAATACCCGACGGTGACGGCTTGACCGCCACAGGCCTCCAGCCAGCCGAGGGGCACGCCTGCGCCCAACAGCGACGGAGCGACAGCGAGGGCGGCTCCGTTCGCAAGCAATCCGCGCCTAGTGATCGTGAATCGCTCACGCTGCATCATCCCACCCTCCATCGAACTGTGGATGAAGCTCGTCCTGCGCGGCGATCGCCGGAGTGTCGCGCTGGGCACGCGTGCAGGACTCCTCTTCCGTCCTTCCCATCGCTCCTGAGGGTAGCAGATACGCGAGGGCAGATCACCTGTCGATTGCCGTCGTGCCACGCGGCACGTGGGTTTCACGGCGCATCGCAACGGTCATGCACGCCGTGGTTCGCGTCGTCGAAGGGAGACACACCTAGCACGGATTGCAGTCAAGTGCTGGGTAGCGGCGCGCATCGTTGAACGCAGACGTGCCGACGTCAACCGCGCGCGTGCCTTCGAATCGGACACTGGCGGGAACGCGTGGGGGTCTGCTACCGTGTCATGACGGGGATGCGGAGCGCCGCGGGGTGTACGGCGCCGACCTTGAGGGAGAGGGTGCCCATGGCAGAGCCATTCATCGGTGAGATCAGCATGTTCGGCGGCAACTTCGCTCCGCGCAACTGGGCGTTCTGTGACGGCCAACTGTTGGCGATCGCGAGCAACACAGCTCTCTTCTCCATCCTCGGAACCACCTATGGCGGCGACGGTCGGACCTCGTTCGGGCTACCCGATCTCAAGGGGCGTGTGGCAATGCACGCGGGCAACGGACCAAGGCTGACTCAACGGAGGTTGGGCGCGCGCGGCGGCACGACGGAGGAGACCATTTCTCTCACACAGTTGGGCGCTCACTCGCACCAGGCCGTCCTGCACGCCAACACGGGCGCGCCCGACACCAGTGACCCAGCGGGGAACGTGCTCGGCAGCGTGAACGGCTACACGACCAACCCCGCGAATGTTGCGATGAGCGCCGGCACGATCGAGCTGACGGAGACCGGTGGCAACCAAACGCACACGAACGTGATGCCGCTGCAGTCCGTGAACTACATCATCGCGATCGCTGGCACGTTCCCGAGTAGGAACTAGAGAGGGCACGGCCATGTCGGAACCGTTTCTCGGACAGATCACGATGTTCGGCGGCAACTTCGCTCCGCGGAGTTGGGCGCTCTGCCATGGGCAACTGCTGCCCATCGCTCAGAACCAATCCCTGTTCTCGATCCTCGGCACGCTGTACGGAGGTGATGGCCGCACCACGTTCGGGCTTCCCGATCTGCGCGGCCGCACGGCCATCCATCCGAACGGCATCTTGATCGCTCTCGGTCAGAGGACAGGTTCTCAGTCCGTCGCGTTGAGTACGGACCAGATCCCGGCGCATACGCACGCGGCCGCGATGCACGCGAACACCGGCGCACCGGATGCCACGGATCCGACGGGAAACGTCGTCGCCTCGGCGCCCTTCTATCAAGAGCAGGCGCCGAACATCGCCATGAACGCAGGAGCGGCCACCGCCGACAACGCCGGGAGCGGCGGCGCACACGACAACATGCAGCCGTTCCTGACCATCAACTACATCATCGCGCTGGCGGGGACCTTCCCGAGCCGAAACTAGATCGCGCACGAACACGCACTTGGGGACACGCCATGTCAGAGCCATTCATCGGTGAGATCCGGATGTTCGGAGGCAACTTCGCGCCGCGCGGATGGGCGCTCTGTGACGGCCAGCTCTTGGCGATCAGCCAGAACAACGCACTCTTCGCCATCCTCGGCACGATCTACGGAGGCGACGGGAGAACGACGTTCGGACTCCCTGACCTGCGCGGTCGTGTGCCGCTGAGTTCCGGGACCGGCCCCGGACTCGCACCAAGGAGCCTCGGCTTGCCAGGCGGCGCCGAGGCCGTCGCCCTGACGTCGAACACCACTCCGTCGCACGCTCATTCGCCAACCGCGAAGGCCCACTCGACCGGCGCCGACTCGACGACCCCCACGAACGGCAGCCTGGCCGTCAGCCCGGCCTACTCGACGGCCGGTGCGAACGCAGCGATGGGCACGACCAGCGCGTCCGTCGATCCCGCCGGGAGCGGCACGGCCCACAACAACGTGCAGCCCTTCCTGGTGATCAACTACATCGTGGCGCTCTTCGGGGTCTTCCCCAGCCGCAACTAGAGGCCAAGCCGGCTGTCCACATCCCAGACCATCTCGATCCGCGTCGCAGAGCAGTTGACCTCTTCGAAGCCCAGCCGCGCGTAGAGCCTGCGGGCGTGCACGTTGCCCGCGTCCACGCTCAGACGAATCGGCCGCCCGGAGTCGCGGCCCTCGTCCTGCAGACCGCAGATGAACTTCGTCCCGCGGCCCATGTCCCGCTGCGCGGGAAGCAACGCGACATCGACCAGCCGGATCTCATCGACGTTGCGGGACACGTACGAAGCACCCACGGGACACCCATCGCTCAATAGGATGGAGTGTTCGGCGTCGGGGAACGCCGACGCATACGTCCGGCGTTGCCCCGCGTATTGCATCCGCAGCAGCGGCTCGAGCGCGGTCGCAGACAGGCTGGCCGGCGCCAGCGCGGTAGCACGAACGCTGCAGAACAGACTGAAGAGGAATGGCTCATCTGACTCAGTGACGGGCCGAGACCGGGCTGTATCCATGGCGCAGACTCTACTGCGAGCCCGCTGCGGCCGTGCTACGCTCCGCCCTCGTGCTGACCATGGGAGGAACAGACGATGGCGAGCGAAGTAGGTGAACGCGTGGCGGAGGTGATCCTCGAGGACCGCGACGGCGAGCAGATCTGGAAGGAAGCGGCGGATCTCGCGCTGTACCTCGCCGGCAGCTTCATCCCCGGGACGTTGCGCCACGACGATACATGTTCCGTGGCCGAAGCAGTGATCGCAGATCTGGACGGAGAGCGCACGCTCGCCGACGTCCGGCAACTCGCGGAGTTCCTCGATGCCGAGATGGAGAAGATCAGCGCAACTCTCTAGCACACGCCGGCGTGGCTCATGCCCCGTCGCCATGCTCAACCGCCAGGATCGCCCTCGAACTCGTCGCCGAATTCCATGACGTCCTCCGGGTACACGCTCGCCACGAGTTCCCGACCGTACTCCGAGTAGTAGAAACTGTAGTGCTCGTGCGACGCCGCGTTGATTATCGGGGGCCGCGGTTGCTCGATCCCGGCCCGCGCAAGAAGGCGCGGCGCATCTTCCGCGAACGTCTCGAAGCGTCCGATGTCGTCGGTTAGCAACGTTCCGTCGGCATCGGTCAACTGTCGCCACTGGCTCAGGCGGCGGCGGGACACGGGCCCGAGGCGCACGACCTGATCGGCCCAGCTCCCGAGAAACACGTCGAAGCCTTGCCAGGCTGCGGAGTCGGGGTCGGCGACGCTCGGCCGTGAAGCCCTGCCGAGAAGCGCGTACCACGATACGAACCGTTCCCACGGGTTGCGCACGAACGCGAACTTGAACGACTCGTCGAAGAGCGCGGCGAGGTCGGGTCGTGCCGCGGCGAGGGGCGCGTGTTGCCCGATCAGCTCCCGACTATCCGGGAAGTGGCCGTACAGGCAGTTAGTGATCGCTGCGCCGCCGGTCCGGCTCACGTGTGTGAACAACACCCTGCCCATCGCGGAGTGGATCACTCTGCCAGATCTCCCTCGCCACGCTGACGGCAACGTCGCGCCGCGTGTTGCATCATCGACCGCAACCAGGAGTTCACGACACAGTCGATGACGAGATGCACGCGTGCATTCTCGCCGCCATTGTAGACGGCGTGCGGCTCGTTCACGTTGACGTACCACGTCTCGCCCGGCGCCATGACGACGCGCCTGCCGCCCAGTCGGAAGTCAACGCGCGTACTCGTCGCGACGGGCACGTGCAGCCTGACCTCTCCGTCCTCGAAGCCGAGAGCGTGGTCCCGATGCTCGCCGATCCGCGCACCGGGACCCAGGCGCAAGAGCCGCACCGAGAGCTGCGGGCACACGAGCTGCGACAGCACATATGCGAATGCGGGGCAGTGCCCGAGCAGGTCCGTGTCCTCCCACTCCGACGTCCCGGGCGGGGCGAAGATCTGCTGCACAGGATGCACGGCGCCGGACGGGCAGCGTAGCGCGGCGGCACTCCAGTCGCCCTCGTAGATCGCGTTGTTGAAGTGACGGATGTAACGCTCTTCCGGAACCTGCTCAAGATCGTCGCGCAGTGCGCCGGAGTCGAACTCGAACGGAAGGCGCAACACGTCCAGCATACGCTCGGTCGGGGGAGGTTCAGCGTCCACGGCGCACCCAGGCTACCGCGTGCAGCGCGTCGGACCGCAGACCCGATGCGCGCTCAGCGCAGCGCTCCCCGTTCCCAGAATTCCTCGCGGACGGTCTCCCCGTCGGGAGCGAGGTGCGTCCACATCCCGTCCTTCCGCCCACGGACGAAGTCCCCCGTCGCCGAGCGGTGCCCCGCGTCGTCGAACTCCACACTCGGTCCGTTCTTGCTCCCGTCCTTCCAGGTTTCGGTGCGCTGGACGGAGTCGTCGCTGCGACGGAATGTCCACACTCCGTTCCGTCGGCCCTCTTCGTACTGCCCCTCCGCGACCGCGATCCCCTCGGCGTCGAACGTGACGGACTCCCCGTGCACGACGCCGTCCACGAAGAACTCGCGCCGTACGAGCGAGCGGTCGGGGCGCAGCGTCTCCCAGTCGCCCTGCCTCTTGCCGCCGCGATACTCGCCCCGCAGTTCCTCGCTGCCATCATCGTGGAACCGGAGGTGCACCGAGTCGACGGGCACGCCGTCGATGAACTCCTGCCGGAAGTGCAGTCGCCCGTTCTCCCACGAGTGCGTCCACACGCCGTGCATCTTGCCGAGGAAGTAGCGACCCGTGGTCGCCGGCCGCCCGTTCGCGTGCCACGCCTCGAAGGCTCCGTGGCGAACGTCCGCCTCGTACGTGACCGACCATCGCTGCCCCTTCGCGCTGCTCTCCTCCCACACACCCTGACGCTTCCCATCTATCATCGTGCCAGACATGCGCACGCGACCGTCGGGATGCAGTGCCTCCACGTCACGACTTCCGGGCGGCGCCGGCCTCGTCAGTCGGCTCCTGAGCATCGAGCGCCGTAGCGCCGGCGGGATCGACTCATCGACGTCCTCATCTTCGAGAACCGCACCCGCGCGGCCCGGTACATCCGACTGCAAGGGCGGCGGCGCGGCGCGCTGAACGCGCCGTCGCTGGCGCAATCTCCGTTGGGCGACCGTGAGCTGCGGCTGACTCGCAGCCAGCGTCTCCTCACCGGCGAGGAGTCCGTACGTCGTGACGACAACGCCGATCGACGCACTCAGGAGCAGCACCAGCAGGATGCGCATCGGCCAGCGGTTGGAGTGTCTCGAGATCGGGCTCCTCCTCTTCGCGTGAAGTCGTACCGCGCAATCGTGGCGGTCCGACGGTGCAAAGGTCAAGAGCCTGTCAGTACGGAGCCCAGACAACTTCGGCAGAGCTCGGACTGAGAGCCGCCTCCCGCAACTCGCGTCCGTCGAACGGTGCCGAACCAGACCTGGTTCCGCGTTGGTCGTGAGACTCGTCGACCGCGGGGTGGGGACATGCACAACAAATCCAACTAACCCCTCGGCGCCAGCTCGAACTGAGTTCGGCGCGGCGGAGTCTGTTGGGCTGCGTGCGGGGGTCCCCGACTGCCCGGACTGCGTCGGCGGTGTCTCAGTCGTCTACGATCCTGCCACGCTCGATCGCGAGCTTGAGATCCTGTCGCGGGAGGAAACGCCGCTTGGTGCCCTCTGCCTGCGCCGGCGCGAGTTGATCTCGCCGCTTGGGCACGGTGGTGACCGAGGTAACGCTGGACGGCGAGCACCTCGAGAACAGCGGTCTCACCGACTCGGTGCGGGCGTTCGCGCGCGTGGCGCTGGATTGGCGCACGGGCGCCGACCTCGACGCGATCGTCAGCTGACTGGGACCGGATTGCATCGCCGCGGAGGCCCTGGCAAGCGATCGGGTCGCGAGCGTGGACGTCGTCGCGTTCCTGCCGTCCGTGATTGCGTTGTTCACAGACGGGCTGTTCCCGTCGGCGGAGTCGCTCGCCGCCGACGGCCGCGTGGCGGTGGTGCAAGGGACGTGGACGTGCGGCTCGCAGGAGCACGACCCGAGCGCACTCACAACCATGTCCTCATCGACACGTCGTGAATCTCTCCCGCCCGCGCCTAACGTGCGCTTCACCAACAGCGATCGGCCGCCGATCGGGAAGGCGAGACAGTGACGCGCCCGCGGGCATCGACTTCTGCCGCGCGCGTCCTCTTGCGGAGCCAGGACCGACTTCGCAGTGCGGATGTGGTATGACTCCGGGCATGAGAAACCTCCGACAGGCGGTGCGGGCGGAGCTCGAGGCCTCGAGCGGCGCCCGTCGCTTCGGCAGCGGTTGGATCAGCGGCGTCCTCGGCCTCGTGCTCGGTCTCGCCGGATTGGCACTCGTCGTTTCGATGCGCTTTCCTGGAGCGCTGTCGATGCCCGAACTGCGCGCACTGCATGAGTTCGCCCGGTTCCGACTGGTGATCCACGTTCTGCTCGTGTCCGCCTTCGGTCTGTCGTTGGTCAACTTGGCGCTGCGCCGCAACAAGTTGCTCGGTGTGGTCGGGATCTCCTGCGCACTCCTGGCCAGCCTGCTGGGTGGATCGCGGGCACACGGGCTGGTTGCGGACCCGACTCCGCTATACCTGGGACTCGACTTCTTCGTCCTGAACGTGGTCTTCACCGGGTTTGTGTTCGTCCCGATCGAGCGTCTCTGTCCGCGCGACCGCGACCAGTCGATGTTCCGCAGCGAGTGGCGCGAAGACCTCTTCTACTACCTGGTCAGCAGCCTCGCCGTGCAGGTCCTGACCGTCCTCAGTTTCCTGCCGGCCGAGACCATTCTGGCGGCCGTTTCCTTCGGGGGGCTGCGCGCTTGGGTGTTCGCTCTCCCGTTCGTGGTGCAACTACCGGCGATCATGTTCTTTACCGACGTGGCGCAATACTGGCTGCACCGCCTCTTCCACCGTGTGCCGCTCCTCTGGCGCTTCCACGCGGTACACCATTCGGCGCGGAGCATGGACTGGATGTCCGGATCGCGGATGCACGTGGTCGAGATTCTGGTGCTGCGCGGAGTCACTGTGATTCCCATGATCGTGCTCGGGTTCAATCCGGCGGCGGTGAACGCCTACATCCTCGTCGTCTACCTCTACTCCACGTTCATCCACGCGAACATCGGTTGGCGACTCTCGCTGATCGACAAGTGGCTGGTCACGCCCCGCTACCACCACTGGCACCACGGGCTCGAGAAGGCAGCCATCGACGTGAACTTCGCCATCCACTTCCCGCTCATCGACCGCCTGTTCGGGACCTACCACATGCCCGGCGACGCGTGGCCGCAGGGATACGGGATAGGAGGTCACCCGGTGCCCAAGGGATACCTGCCGCAATTCCAGTATCCATTCACCAGGCCAGCCGAGTCCAGCGACAGCGTGTGACGATCCTTACCGGCAGGGCAGACCCGCAGTAGGGCGGCGGACCTGGCTTCTCAAGCGCCTCATGCGCCACGACATCCTCGACGACTCGGTTGTCCGCCCGATCGGGTCAGGAGTCGCCTGAACCGCCCCTCTGATTCGGCGGCCACGTCGAACGAGCGAGCATCCAGAAGCTCAGGCCAAGAACCGCACTCACGAGACCGACCGCCGTCAGCCCCCAGAAGCCCGGCGCGACGCGCAGAGCCAGGACGCTGCCGCCGGCGGCCACCAGCGCACCGAGCGGCCCGAGTATCCACGCTGCCGTGAACTGCGCCTTGCCGTCGGGGGCGACGTGGAGACGGAGGACGGCCTGACGACGCGCCCTGTACTCGTCGCGCGAGAGCTGCCCCTCGTCCCGCAGTCGCTCGAGCTCCGCGAGTTGCTCGGCGAGACGGAAGGCATCGGGATTGGAGGCGTAGTGGCACTCGCCGCACTGCGAGACGCCGCCGATAGGGCACGCGCGCGAGACGCCCGCCATTGGCGGGATGAACCAGAACGAGCCGACGAACGAGACCATGCCACACCCGCGTGGACACTCGACCGGATCGTGGCCCGTGTGGGTCTTGATCGTCTCCAGCGTGCTTGCGAACCAACCCATCGAGGCTCCAGTGCAGGTGTGGCCTCCACGATCGAAGGCCAGGAGGAGGGTACCGCCCGCGCGTGCGGCGCACCGACGTCAATCAACGCCGGATTGGTCCACGACGAACTTCGCATCGTCACGGTGGATGCCCGCCGCGTCGAGTTGCCCCTGCAGTGTCATCAACACGATGAGCATGCACTCGATCTGGCACCTCTCCGGGCTGCGTGCGACGCGCTGCGACGACACGCGTGCTCGACGTGTCTCCGTCGCTCTCGATCGTGTAGATGAAACGGAGCGTGTTGCGGAGCACGAGCGCCTAGCGCCGCATTGTGGCGGCGTCCACCGCATCCCCGCCCGGATGGGATGGCGCCCGTCCCAACTTCTCGTTGGAGCCGCGGGATCACGCTGATGAGATCGCTCCACATCGCCATCGACGGGGCGGAGCGGTTGCGGTGCCAGAGCATTGCGCCGATGGCGCCGACCAACGCGCCCCAGAGTTCGCCCAGACATGCGGAACTGCGCACAGTCGATGGAACTCCGCGCCACCGCGCCGAACGATACAGGGCTTTCCGGACGCGAGCGTCCACGCTAGACTCCCATGATGGGACAGGGATTACGTCTCGTGGTATTGGTGTTGGCCGGGGTTGTCGTGACCGTCGCGGGCCGGGTCTCCCCGTCCAGAGCGATGGCCGCGGACAGAGCCGCAACACTGCGTGGGAGTGCGCTCGGTGCCGACGGACCGGTAGCGGACGCGGAGGTGGCCGTCGGCATCCTCGGCTGGGCGCCCAAGGCAGGCGACTGGGTCGAGATCACCTCCACCGACGACGAAGGGAACTTCACCTTCGAGTCCCCACCACTCGGCCCCGTCGATGTCTGGGTGCGCCCGCCCGACGGCTCCTGGACGCACGGTGTGCGCATGTGGCACCCGACGCTAAAGCGAATCCAACTCGACGCGCGCGCACGCCCGACCATGGCGGGCCTCCACGCGGAGCGCGGAGCGGCCAAGCTCCGCGGCATCGTGAAGAGCAGGAAGGGCAAAGCCATCGCGGGTGCAGCCGTCGCCGTCCGCGGCGACGACGACACATACGTCATCACGAACGCGAACGGTGAGTTCGAGATCCAGAAGGCCGAAAACAGGGACGGTCTCATCGTGCGGGCGCGCGGGTTCAAGGACGCGATCTCCCAGGTCAAACTCGGCAAGAAGCGCATGGTCATCAAGCTCTCCCCCGCGAAGGAAACGACCGTGACGGTCACCAGCCCCGAGGGAGTTCCGCTCTCCGGCGCCTACGTCACGCTCGGCGATCCGAACCGCGTCCTTGAGACCACCGGGTTCTCTGCACTATTCCCTCCGCGCGCGCGCTTGCAGGGCGGCTTCACCGACGACGAGGGCGTGGCGCGGATCGCATGGGGCCACACCGATCCGAAGACCGTTGCCACGGTCTATGCCGTGGGCTACGGCACAGCCCGGAAGGCCGTCTCTTCCGGCAAGAGCGTGACGCTTGCGATCGGTCTCGCTCACCCCGCCAAAGCGACGGTGAAGATCCGAAACCAGGACGTATCGATCTCCGGCGTGTACGTGGGGCTGCCCCACGCGAGCGATGGCGGCCCGGATGCCATCAGCGCGCTACCTGCGACCGAGCAGCGTGGCCCGATCATCGTCGGCATCTCCGGCTCCGATGGAACCTGCGTGATCCCGCACCTTCCCGAGGGTCTGGAAAGTCTTCGCATCGTCGGCGAGTACAAGCTCAGAGCCGAAGTGGACGTCGAGCGCGTCGAAGCCGACGGAGAGTGAGATAGAGATGAGACGGACTCGCGCATCCCTCGCCGCCCTCATCGCCCTGCTGGCCCTCGTGCCACTGTCGCGTCCCGCCGCAGCCGACGTTCTCGTGTTGAAGGACGGCGCGTCGGTCAACGGCAAGGGGATGCGCGAGGACGGCGGGTTCATCTGGGTGCGCACCCTCTCCGCGACCGTGAAACTGACGGCCGACGACGTCCAAGAGCGCACGGCGGGCGAGTCACCCTTCCAGGCCTACGAGCGGTTGCAGAAGACGATCCGTGCCAACGCGAAGGACGCAAAAGTTCACTGGGAACTGCACGAGTTGCTCCGTGAGCACGCGACCGGAAACAAGGCACGTGACAAGGAGCGTGGGCAACTCCTGAGGGAAATCCTGCGACTCGCTCCCGACCACGCCGACGCGCGCGATGCCAACGGCGAAGTCGAATTCGCCGGAGAGTGGATCAAGAAGTCCGACCTCGACGTGCGCAAGGCCGAGGCGGAGCGCAACAAGCTGCGCGACGAATGGGTGAAGACGCTCGGCATCCCGGTCGAGGTGTACCAGACCGAGCACTTCGTACTGGTCGATGGCAGCGACGACAGAGACCTCGCCGCCCGCGCAGAGTCGCTGGAGGAGGCCCACGACCTCATCGTCGGACTCACCGGCCGCGAGGCGCTGTGGCGCGAACACTCTCCGACCATCACGATGCGCGACCACGCGTCGTACATCCCGATCCTCAACACGATGTCGCAGACATGGGGGATGAGCGAGGCGTGGATGAAGTTCGCCCGTCTCGAGACGGGCGGCGGGGTGTGGCGCGATCGCCCGGTCCCAACGCAGTTGCGTTTCCCGAATCGGGGCATCGAGGGCATGTGGTACTCGACCGTCCACATGGTCGGCCACATCGCAATCTGGAAGCACTGGGGCGGCGGTCGCGCGCCGCCAACCTGGCTGGAAGAGGGCCTCGGCCAGTGGGTCGAAATGGCCGTGATGGGAGAGCACCTCGCGAGTTGCGTCGGCGGCAAGAAGAACACCGGCAAGCGCCAGACGTCCGATGTCGCGAAGAAGAAGAAGAAAGGCCAGAAGGGCTCCAAGAACAACATCGACGCACGCAAGGAGGTCTGCATCGAGGCCGTCCAATCGGGCGAGTTCCCACCACTTCGCAAGTTCCTGGGGATGCACATCGGGGACTACGGTGTCGCAGAAGAAGGGGCCGCCTACGGCCTCGTCACATTCGTGATCCAAAAGAGCGAGGAGGACTTCACGAAGCTCCTCGCTGCTCTGCGGCGGGTCGGGCGACGAGACGACGACGCGTGGAAATCCGTCTACGGCTTCGAGAACATCGAGGCGCTGGAGGAGGAGTGGAAGACTTGGGTCCTCAGCGACTGGTAGCTCATGCGCAGGACGTCCGGCGGTCGTTCCGGTTCTCCTTCGCACGCCAGACGGCGCGCACGATCCACACGTGCTCGGAGATCGCGCGCTTCGTGGACCGCAGCATACCGCGCGGGTAGCCCCGCGATTTTCCGCGACGCGCCCCCCCCCCCCATCCCGGCGCTCTGGTATGATCCGTGACGGTAGTCTCTCGGATCGCGGAAGTTGGGAGGGATCGTGATGCGTGCAATGCGACTGGCACTCGGCGCCGTGATGCTTGCGATCGTGTGGGCCCCTTATGCCTTGGCGGAGGACTCGCACTGGCAGGCTCCGGCGAAGCGTGGGCGTGGTGCGACTCCCTTTGCCGGGGAGCGTGGGAAGGGCAGGAACACGCGCATGACGCCGACGACCTGGTTCGCCGGGAAAGTCACGCAGATGCGCTCGTCCACCGGAAACCGCAGCGAGCAGTCGAAGGAGCGAGCTCTCTGGCGCCACATGAAGCGCGGGCTGGCGCTGCGCGCCAACGATCAGCCCCGAGCAATCCTCGTCATGTGGCATCAATCCCACGAGCACGAGGAGTTCGGCAAGAGGCAAATCCGACAGTGCGAGGCGTACGATGACGAGGTCTTCGCCCGCTGGAGTCTACTCTTCCATCGCGTCGTCGTTGACGTTCCCGCAAGCGATCCCGACCTACTGAAGCAACTCGGCGTGACAGACGGGCCTGGGCTCACCATCCTCGATCCGCAATTGCGCACAGTGGCGACACTCGACAGTTTCAAGAACGCCAAGCAGGCGGCACGCTTTCTCTCGAAGACCGTGAAGACAGAGTTCGGCGACTACTGGATCGAGGTCGAGGACGAGATGGACCGGCAGAAGACTGCCTACGCTGCCGCTGTCAAACTCGTCAAGGAAGACAAGTACCAGGAGGCCGCGAATACGCTCGCCACGATCTACAGCTCGGGCGTCCGGCTCGGCAAGGACTGGGACGGGGCCACCAAGCTGTACGCGAACGTTCTCGGGAAGCTCGACCGCCAGAAGAAGAAGTAGGCGCCGACAGGCAGGCGGCAGGCGCTCGCTCATGACGCGTGGGCCCCTCGCCGCGACGCGCAGACGCCGCTATGCTCCTCGCCAGGAGAGGGCGGCGCGCAACGGGCGGGGCTCTCACGCCGACCATTGAGGAGAGACTGCATGCACCGTGTCGATAGGCGGATCCCGCGCTTCGCTCTGATCGCAGCGCTCGTCGCACTGCCGTGCAGCCTGCCGTCGACTTCGCTCGTTGCAGAGGAGGCGCCGGAACAGACGAAGTCGCCCGAGAAGACGGTCTCCGTCGCCGCGGTGAAGAAGCTCCACGCCAAGTTGATGAGCGTGCTCGAGGCGTACAACGTCGCGCGGAAGAAAGCCGCGGAGAATCCAAAGGCCGCCAAGATCCTCAGCAAGAGCGAGTCCGCCGTCTTCGGAGCGCGCAACCGCTTCCTCGAAGCTTTCTTAAACAGCGACTGGGACGCATGGGACGCGGTCGCCGACCGGCAGGTATTCCAGACCGCACTGTGGAAGTCAGGGACACTCTTGCTCCACTCCACCCCGGAGCTCTCGCAGCGCGCGTTCGAGACCATTCTGGAGAAGTATCCCGGTTCGGGAGAGTTGCAGAGCCGCGCGCGCGAGTGGCTGCCCTACACCGTCCAGGCGCAGGACGACATCGAAGGCGCGCTACGCAAGTCACGCGAGTTCTTCGATGAGGTCGAGGGCGCCACGCTTGCACGCATGAAGCTCTTCGCGGGCGACCTCATGACGGCGCTCGGGCACACGGACCTCGCACGCGAGAGCTACCTCGAATGCCTCAAGATCGCCCGTCCCTTGAACGACGGCTTCGACAAGTCGGTGGCCCGCACGATCGACGACGCCATGATTCGCGTCACGCTGATCGGATCGCCACCGCCTGAACTCGACTCCCCGGACTGGGTCGGGAAGGGCGGTACGTCGTTCTCAAGCCTCAAAGGGAAGGTCGTCCTCGCCAAGTTCGGAAACACGTGCATGTCGTGCCGCCGCGGATTCGCTTTGGCCGCCGACGTATACGATGCGCGCTCGGACCAGAACTTCGCCGCAGTCGGCGTGATGACGCCCGAGGACAAGGTCTTTCTCCCGGCCAGCCGATCCGACCTTCACCGCGGCGTCTGGCACTACGGCGTCGATCGGAAGAAGTTCCCGAAGATGGTGAAGGAGCTGCGCAAGAGGCTCGATGCGAGGTACCCGATCGCGGTCGTCAAGCGCCAGCAGCTGCGCAGGTATGGGCTCCAGGGCGTCGAGCTGACAATGGTGATCGACGAAGAGGGCATCGTTCGATTTGTGGACGTCAGTGGGAAGGGAATGGGGCTCGCCAATCGGCTCCTTGAGCATCTTCTCGGCGTGCGCGAGATCACGAGTCGCGGCAAGCCGCTGCCGGTCCTGGTCATCGAGGACACGCCGCTTGAGTTCGGACCACTGCCGCTGGGACCGCGGCCCAACGCAGATCTCGTCGCGAAGCGCGCGGAATTCGACTCGGCGAAGGACTCTCCGGACGCAGCGCTCGCATACGGTCGCGCACTTGAGCAGCGACGGCGCTTCCAGGACGCGGCAGATGCACTCGAGGCGGCCATCGCGAGCGCCCCTCGGCACGCCGAGCTCTTGTATCTCATGGCCAAGCAGAAGCTCGTGCTTGCCGAGTTGATCCTGCGCGACCCGAAGAAACTGGGACTCCGCGAGAGCCACATCGCGGACGCCGGAGCGTGGATTCGCAGGGCAGCGGCCGCGAACGAAGGCGGGCTCAAGCCGAAGCTCCTGGAGGCGCGATGGGTCCTCGCGAACAGCGCGATCGATCCGGGACACGCACTCAAGATCCTCGAAGGACTCGCGAAGGAGCATCCGGACAACTTCGACGTGAACTACGCGTTGGGCGTGCACTGGACGCGACTGGCGAGTATCTTCGTCGATGAGAAGCCCAAATGGGTGAGCGCCGAGAAGTGGCTCGCCAGGGCGCACGCGCTGAACCCCGCGCACGCTGGCGTGATCTGCGACTGGACGTTCGCCCGCGAGAAACTGCGGACGACGGAGTCGGAGTTCCCCTCTCGGGAGCGTACCAATGAGTACCGCCGCGGAGTGTCTCTCGACCCGGACGTACGCTTCGCGTTCTACGAACACTCGCTGGCCGCCGAGCCGAGCGAGCAGCGACCGGTCGATCGAATGCTCCAGCTGAAGGAGTCGATGGCATCCGGGAAGTTGGCCATCGACGACATGCTGCAGAAGCACCCCGACCACCCTGAACTGATTCGCGCGATGGCATCGACCATTCTCGAGGAGAAGCGCACGATGGCCGAGGCGATGGAACGCTTCGAGGTGGCGCGCAAGGCGCGGCCAACGGACCCCCATCTCGCGATCGCGCACGGCAAGTACCTGATCTCCGGGGACGAGAAGGACCGAGAGAGCGGCGTCGCCGCGCTCGTCATGGCGGTGCGGCTCTGCCAGCGTGTCCTCGACCGCCGGATCTACGATCAGGTCGATTACATTTCCGTGCGCGATCCACACCTGACCGCCGAGCAGAGGAATCTCCTGTGGCGCGTGCTCCTCCAGGAATTCCCCGCAGAGATCAACGCACCGACCAACGCGGAGGTCTACTGCCGCGACGTCCTCGGATTTCAGGAGGGCAGCCTGATCTGGTGCATGCGCGCACTGAAGATCGACCCGGACGACCCGATGATCCACAACGACCTCGGCGTGCTCTACGAGGAAGAGGGGCGGTTCCACGACAAGGCTCGCGCCGAGGAGCAATACGTGGCCGCCATCATGGGAGCGAGGAAGAAGGGCATCGACCATCAGTCGAAGAGCCTCGGATATCTGAACGCGGTGGACAACCTAAGCAAGCTTCTTCTCAGTCAGGGCGACGACGGCAAGACGCGCCTTCTCAGATTCGCCGAGGAGCACCTTCAGGACGACGAGCGCTTCGACAGCATCGTCGAGCGCGCAAGGGACGAGTGATGACACCGTCGTCTGCCGCAGGGCCGCGAGCCGCCCCAATGGTGCTCGCACTGGCGCGCGGGACCCGGCCGCGGTGATCCCGCCCTACCTGTCGGCGTAGGTCGAACTGGCGCGCGCGTCGATCGGCCACAGCTCCAGCCCGTCGCCCACGAGTTGCACGCCGGAGATGTAGGTCCAGCGTCGCGGATGTCGTGTCGTGTCGAATTCGACGCGCACCGACGAGATAGGTTCCTCGACGCCACTGAGATCGAAGACTGACGGAGCGCGCGCCTCCGACCGTTCAGCGCGCCCCTCCCACACAATCGTCCACCGACCGTCCGCAGTCATGACGGAGACGCTCGACACCGATCCCTGCGCGCGCATCTCGAACACGCGCAGCTCCGCCGGATGCACGCCGGTCTCGAAGTCGAGTTCCAGCCACTCCTCGCCGGCGCTCTGGGCGAGCGGAACCCAGATGCCCACGGCCCTGAGATTGCCGACCTGGTACAGGATCTCGGGTGGGCCCACGAGCTGCCTGGCTGCGAAGCTCCGCCCGTTGGCAAGCACGTGCAGTCGACGGAGGTACGCCCGATCGAGCGCGTCCGCACGCTGCCCCATGAATGCCCGCAGGCACTCGCGAGACGGGTCGGAGACGAGCAGCTCACGGCGTTTCTCGCCTTCCAGCCGCAGCGTGTCGCGCACGTCGGACCAGAATGCTCGGAACCCCGCTTGCTCGGAGCTGGGCAAGTTGGCCACGTGGGCGCGGGACCGGACGAATGCAAGGTCGGGTGCGTCGAACCAGCTGCGCAGCGCGTTCGCGAGGGCCAGACCGTGATCGCGCGGGGACTCGTCCAGGCGTTCCGTCCAGATTCGCAGATCCTCCCGCATCCAATCCAACGCATCCGCGCGCAATCGACGACTCTCGCGCGGCGTCAGACCATCCGCATCCTCGCCCTGCCCGGTGCCGGCCAGCACCGCAGAGCGGACGGCCTCGTTGCGCACCAGAGACTCCTCGTCGGGGGATGGCGCCCCGATCTGGAGCGCGCGCGTCAGATAGGCCGCGGACGCGGCGAACCTCCCACGCAGTGCCGCCGCCTGTCCACAGACGACCGCCTCGTCGAAGTCCCTGGGCGCATGAACGCCGCGGTCGAGCGCATCGACAGAGACTTCGCTTGCCAGAGCAACGATCTTGCGCGTCATCTCGTACTGCTCGTCGAGCTGGTCCCTCGCGGCACCCGGTGGAAGGAGCTCAGCCGCCTGTCGCAGCAACGCTTCGGCACGCCAGAACCCGCCCTCGTCGCGACGCTGCAACGTCGCCGCCAGAAGCACGAGCGCTGGGACCCGCGCCGCGCCTGCCCGGGACTTCGTGATCGTCGTGCAGTATCGTTCAACATCGTCGAGGTCCTGAATCGCCGCTTGCCCACTCGCGATTCGCCCGCGCTGTAGCCGGGCCTCTACCTCGATGGCCGCCTCGGTCACGTTGCGATTTCGTTGCGCGAGGACCCGATACCGGCGCACGGCGGAAACCGAATCATCCGGGCGACCGAGCAGCCCGAATACCTTCGAGAGGAGGAACTGATTGAGAGCATCGCCCGGTGAGACCTGCGCCAGATCGCGCCGGATCTCCAGTTCCTCTTCGCGATGTCCCAGCATTCCGAGGACGAGCGCAAGATTCGCGAGGTGCGTCGGCGACGAGGGACTCAGTTCCACGGCCTTGCGTGCGTGCACCTCGGCGCCCCCCCAATCTCCGAGCTGGACCAGAGCAACGGCTAGTTCGAGACGCGCCGGGAGATAGCGCGGATCGGCGGCGACCGACCGTTCCCACGCTCGGAGGCCTTGTCCGAAACGCCCGGTTTCGAAGAGGAAACGTGCGAGATCGCGGAGCGCGCGCGCGCTTCGCGGCTCGAGCCGGACGGCCTCCTCGAACTGCGCGCGCGCCGCGTCCTCGCGACCCATCTTGGCGAGAAGCCGACCGAGCCAGGAGCGCGCAATCGCCAACTCCGGCTTCTGCACGATCGCCTCTTCGAGATGCACCACACCCGTGTCGCGGTCGCCGATCAGACCGTCCGCATGTCCGAGAAGCGCGCGAGCGAGAGGGTTCTCGGGATCGATGCGAATGGCCTCGGCGCAGGCCGCACGTGCGTCGTAGTAGTCGCCAGCCGATACCAGTACCCACGCGTGATTCGCCCACGCCTCGGCAACGTCGGGCCGCAGTGCGACGGCGACGGCGCTGTGCTCGATCGCGTCCTCCGGACGCGCCGCACGACCGGACACGAGCCAGATCGCGTACTGCGAGTGCGCCCACAAGTCGCCCGGGTGCCCGACGAGAATCGTGGCGGCCACGTCCGCGGCGCCATCGACGTCCCCAGCCTCGGCGAGCGAGGAAGCGAGAGTGCTGAGGCTCTCCAAAGGCAGCTGAGCGAGGTCGGGGGCCGCCGCGAGCTCCCGCAGGTCCTCGATGGACGTGGCGTCGCGCAGCCCCGTTCGCCAGGGGTCGTCGTCCGCCGAGCGCGCGATATCGCGGTAGACACCGTCCGAGAGGCCTGCCCGACGGCGCGCTGCGGCCCAGGCGTCCATGGCGGTCGCGAGACGGACCGAAAGCTGCGGCCCCGCATCGCGAATGCGCGAGATGACCTCCGCGCGTCCGAGAGCGTCCGGATCGACTCCGTACTCGCCGAAGGCTGCTGCGTACCGTTCTGCGGCGTCACGCGGATCGAGGGTCCACGCATCCATCCGTAGCGCATTGAGCCGGCGGATCAGGCGCATTCGCTGCTCGATGGAGTCCTCGGCGCGGCGCGCAGCAGCGCGACTCTCTTCGATCTTCGCGTGCAGCGCCGCGGCGGCGGCGCGCGTCTCATCGTCGGCTTCTCCGGCCACCGCGAGACGCATCGCGCGCCGCGCCGCCAACTCGGCCTCATCCCACGCCTGTGTTTCGTCATCAATTTGCGCCCGACCACTGACCTGCTCGGCTTCGTCCATCACGGCGCGCACATTGGCGCGCGTGGTCGCTCGGCGGCTCTCCCGTTCGCCGAGTTGCCAGACTCCCGACGCTCCGGCGACGAGAACCACGCCGACCACGGTGGCGGCGATGGAGGTCGTGAGACGCCGTCCTCGCCGCGCTTCGGCCGCGCGGATCTGCGCTGCCGTGGCGGAGCGGCGGGCGAGCTGCGCGCGAGTCTCGATGGACGCGAAGTGCTTGGCGAGCTCGGCGAGGACGTCTCCGGCATCGCGCGGGCGTGACATCGGCGCGGGCGAGAGACACGCATCCGCGAGCGAGACGAGCGCTTCCTCGGCGCCGCACGCGTGGAGCCGCTCGCGCGCTCCGTCGAGTTGGGCGCGCGCAGCCTGGATGATCATCTCGCGATCTGTCCCGACGTAGGGCGGCTTTCCCGTCAGGATCTCGCAGAGAATTGCGCCGAGGGCAAACACGTCGCTGCGCTCGTTCATGTTCTCGACATCGCCACGCGCTTGCTCCGGGGGCATGTATCCCGGCGTCCCCATGACCGAGCCGACCATCGAGCCACCGCTGTCGGATCCGCTGCGGACGGTGGCGATGACGGTCAGGGGCTGCATGGACTTCTTCGCTTCGCGCTCGTCCGCAACGCCGCCCCGGGTCTTCACCTTGGCGAGCCCCCAGTCAACGACGAGCACCTGACCGAACGAGCCGACCATGATGTTGCTCGGCTTGAGATCGCGGTGGACGACTCCGCGCGAGTGCGCGTACGCCATCGTCTCGCATACCGACTCGAATACGTGGAGCAGATGAAGCCGCCCCCCGATACGAGAGTCGCGGGCGTCGGGTTCGGACTTGCGCTCTTGCAGCAGCGCCGCCAACGTCTCCCCCTTGACGAGCTTCATGGTGAAGTACGGGCGACCCGCCTTGGTCAAGCCCATCTCGTACACCGGCACGATGCCGGGGTGTTGAAGCTGGCCGCCGATCTGCGCCTCTTCGATGAACCGTTGCAGGACGTCCTCATTCTCCGCGAACTCGTCACGGAGTACCTTCATCGCCACGTCGCGGCCAAGGTCCACGTCGCGGCTGCGCATCACGACACCGACGCCGCCGCGCGCGATCTCGCCAAGAACGATGTAGCGCCCCTCGCTGTCATGCTGCGGCACGTCCGCCTGTGGCTGCGGATCGCCCTGCGGCTCAAGAACGATTCTGCTCTTCACGTCACCGATCTTGGCGAGCGCTTCGAACACGCTTGCCGGGGACTCGGGAGTGCGATCGGCGGAAGGCTGTGCGCCGCTCATCTCTTCGCCGACCTCGCGGTGCGTTGCAACTCACTCACGTCGCGCCAGAACGTCTCCCACTCCTCGCGTTCGACAGCGGGCAGTTTCGCGAGGTCCCCGGGCTCGCGCACCAGCGCGAGAACTGGATCCTGCCGCCACGTCCGCATCCATCGCTGGAGCGCGATCACTTCGTGCAGGGGATGGATCTCCGTCGTACGCGAGTCGGCATACGTCCTGCAATAGTCGAGTAGCTTCGAGAGACGTGAGTAGAGCTTCCGGCGGAACGACTTCCGCTCCTCATCGTCCTCGGCCACGACGGACGCACGTGCTGCGGCCAGCGCGCCGCTGTACCGATCCGAGTACTCGTCGGCTCTCGACCCCGTCGCGCGGCGATCGTACTCGATGTAGTTCCCATAGATGCGCGACGCTGCGGAGTGCATTCCGCGCGCGTCGCAGATCTGGGCCAACGTCGCGAGTTCCTCGGCGTCATCCGTTCTGTACTCTCCTGCTGCGTACGCGAGCGCGTTCTCCTCGAGGGTCGAGAACTCAAGCGCGATCAATCCCCAATCATCGGACGGCCAGGCCCACTCCGGAGCCGCAACTGCGTAGACGGTCGCGGTCTCGAACGATGCCGCGGCAGCGTCGAATTCGCCTCGGCGGAGTTGAACCCAGCCGAGGCGACAACGCGCCCAGGGAGAAGTCGGGGCACTCTCCACGGCGCGCTCCGCCAGCGAGTGCGCCCCCGCTAGATCCCGTCGCATGTACGCAATGCGCGCGCGTGCGAGATCCAGGAGATGCTGCGCGTCCTCTAGTTCATCGTCGGAAGGCAACATGGCCTCCGCCTGGTCGATCTTGCCAAGATCGAGAAGGGCCTCCGAGAGCGCCAACTCGGCCTCGGCGAAAGCGGGACGCAGCGCGACGGCCGCGGCGAGGTGTCGTACCGACAAATGGCTCGTCAGTGTGGCCGCGCGGGAGAAGGGCGTCGGCCGCCAAGCACTCGGCAGGCTCCAATAGTTCGTGAATGCGTGGGGCGGAACGCGGCTGACCTGGATCGATACGCGTGTCGTCGCGCGGCTCGCGTGCAGCACCATGAACGTGACGACCCAGGGCGACGGACGCCGAAGAAAGATCGTGCGCACCGACGGCCCGAGATCCTCGACCCGGTCCCGGATCTCCTTGAACGTCCCGCTTCTCGGGAATGGGAGTCGCCGGATCTCATCCGCTGGCTCTTCCTCGTAGGCTTGGACGAACAGGCGGCCGCGGTCGACGGCGATACCCTCTGCGCCGTGAACCGACGGTGGCGGGAAGTTCACCCGGCGCAAGTACGTGCCGAGTGCGAGTGCGGCCCATACATCACCCGGATGGTGTCGGCGCGCGGAAGCAAGCAGTTCGCCCGCACGATATCGATCACCTGCCCGCTCGTACGCGTCCGCGAGTTCGAGCATCTCATCAACGGACATCGCGTGATCTTCGCGCTCTGCATCGATGGCGCGAAGTGCGTCCAGCGACTCGTCGGCGCGCATGCGCCGGCGCCAGTCGTCCGCGTCGCAGATCGCCGCAAGCGCGAGATGCGGGGACGCATCGTGCCCTGCGCTGCGCACTTCGCGCCCCCAGTGGGCAAGTGCGGATGCCAGCCGGGTGTACTCTCGCGTCGTCAGAGTGCGCCGGAGTTGATCCTCCTCGGACATATCCGGCGTCAACGCAAAGTCCCGGAACGCAGCGGCGTACAGGTCGCCAACTCGATCACCGTGCCCGATCAACCCCGCCGCACGGATCGAGTCCAGGCGGCGCACCATGGCCGAGTCGCGCCCGCGCTCCGCCGCAGCGCGGGCAGACTCGGCCGCACCGTCCTCGACTTCCGCGAGAAGGGAGGTCGCGCGCGCCACGAGCTGCGGCTCGATGTCGGCGCCGTCCGCAAGACCCGCCGCGCGCTTCGCCGCGTCCTTCGCCCGGATCCAGGCCTCGTCGGTACCGGTGGCGGTTGCGCGGCCGCTCAGCCGCGTCGTCTCGCGAATCGCGTCCTCGACAAGTCTCCCTGACTTCTCGCTTCGCGCGCGCGCGTCGTGACGGATCCACGTGTAGGCGCCAACGCCCACCGCGACGAGAATTGCGATCGCAACCGCGAGCAACATCGTCAGTTTCCGCGTTCGCTGCTCCGCATCCGCTTGCACACGCGAGGCGTCCTCGTCGTCCTGCGCTGAGCGCTCGCGTTGGTCCACTGAAGACAGGTACTGAGAGATCCCCTCGGCCACCTGGCCGGCGTCGGAAGGGCGCGCCCGCTTCGTAGGGGCCATGCATGTCTTCGCAAGTTCGATGAGTTCGGGATCCGCACGACTGGCGTCGAGACGCGCATACGCGTCGTCCAGGTCCGCATTCGCGGTGGCGACGATCACCTCGTTGACCTCGCCCAGGAATGGCGGTTCTCCGGTCAGAATCTCGCAGAGCAAGGCGCCGAGACTGAACACGTCGCTCACCGCATCCACGTCGTCAAGTTCCCCGCGCGCCTGCTCGGGCGCCATGTAGCCAGGCGTACCCATGATCGAACCCATGATCGACGGTGAGAGCCCCGCCGCGCTCCGCGCGGTCTTGATGACAGTCTTGCCCCCCGCCTCCGCTCGCCGGCGACCGACACCGCGCACCTTCGCGAGACCCCAGTCCACGAGGAGGCTCTCGCCGTGGGTCCCGATCATCACGTTGCTGGGCTTGACGTCGCGGTGCGCGACATTGCGCGAGTGCGCGTACGAGAGCGTCTGACATACCGACGCGAACACGCGCAGGAACCTCCGGAGATCATCGACGTTGCTCTTCCGGTCCGCGAGGAGAGCCGCCAGCGTGCGCCCCTTCACGAGCTTCATCGTGAAGTAGGGTCGGCCGTCAGGCCCCAGCCCCATCTCGTAGACGGGCACGATGCCCGGGTGCTGCAGTTGACCACCGATCTGCGCTTCATCGACGAAGCGCTGCGCGACGTCAGGATCGTCGGAGAACTGCTCCAGGAGGACCTTCATCGCGACATCGCGCCCAAGGTCCTGGTCTCGTCCCTTCAAGACGACGCCGACACCGCCGCGCGCAATCTCGCCGAGAATCTGATAGCGCGCCTCGCTCCTTGCGCGCCTCTTGACGGCCCGCGTGTTGACGAGCGGTGCATCGGAGGACCCTTCGTCGCGCAAGAGGACACGGCTCGCGTCGAGCCCGCCAAGCTTCAGGACGTGGAGGACACTCTTGGGGCCGTCCAGGGAGGAATCGCTCTTCTCATCATCAGGCACACCGGCAGCGGGGTCATTCACATCGTCCGGATCGCGAGCCCTCATCCGAGGAGGATACGTGATTGAATCCGCGCCGCCACGCGGAACTCCCCGACGGGGACGCTCCCACACCTCCCGAACCTCTCCCGTCCACGCCCAACGGGCTCTTCACCATCGGTAATCGGCCACCGATCGGGGCGGCGAGACGGTGATGTGCCGACGCGCTCGCACGTCGAGTCGCACGTGGGGCCGTCGCACTGGCAGCCGCTCGTCACCGCGTCAGGGCTCGTCAGGGCAGCGTGAGCGAGCCAAGGACGCGCGGGCCGGCGGCGCCCGTCACCTGCGGCAAGTTCGCGCATCGGCCGCGCAGCGTCTGGGCCGCGAGTACGGCGAAGGCGAGCGCCTCCTTGTCGTCGGGATCGATGCCGACGGAGGTGCTTGATCGAACGGGCACGGGGGCGAGGAGTTCCGCGAGCCGGCGCATGAGATACGCGTTGTGGACGCCGCCGCCGGAGACGATGACGTCCCGGAGGGGCCGTGCTTGCTCGTTCCGTGGCAGATGCTCGTCGTAGGCTGTGACGATGGAGCGCGCGACGAACTCGGTGAGGGTCGCGATGACGTCGTCGCCCGAGAGATCCTCGCGGCGTGCAATGAAGCGCTCGACAAAGGGCTCCGCGAAGATGTCGCGCGACAACGAACGCGGCGGCTTCGTGCGGAACCATGGATGCGCGAGCAGGCGCTCGACCTCGTCGCGCGCAACCACGCCGCGGGCAGCCGCCTCGCCCCCCTCGTCGCAACGCAGGCGCCCTCCGGAGAGCAACGCGACGGCCGCGTCGATCGGGCCGTTGGCCGGGCCAGTGTCGAACGCGCGCACGTCGCTGGCAGCCGGCGTCACGAGCGTCACGTTGCCGACGCCACCGAGGTTCTGCGCTAGGCGCACGCCGTCATCCAGGCGTAGGAGCAGCCAATCGACGTAGGGGACGAGCGGCGCGCCCTCGCCTCCGGCCGCCACGTCGCGCGCGCGGAAGTCATGGACGACGGGCAACCCGGTCTGCTCGGCGATGACCGCCGCGGAGCCGATCTGCAGCGTGGCCGCGCCGCGTCGGCCCCGCGGCCCTACGATGCCCCCACCCGGCACATGCGCAACCGTCTGGCCGTGGCTGCCGATCGCGTCGACTGCGTCGATCGCAATGCCTGCGGCGTCGATGGCGGCGCGCGCGGCGTGCGCGAAGCACACGCCCAACTCGGAGTCGAGCCGCGCGATCTCCTCGGCCGGTGACAGTCGGGCCGAGAGTACGCGCTCGCGGAGGGCGTCGGGATACGGTTGCGCGTGCGACGCCAGGACGGCAATGGCAGGGGACTGATCGAGCGCTGTGGTGCCGACGCGCGCGACCACGGCGTCGATGCCGTCGGCCGACGTTCCCGCCATGAGACCGATCACCGTGAGTTCCGCTCGCAACGCACGCTCGGCGAGTCGGGTCAGCGCGGTCACGTGGCGTTCAACGCCATCGACAGGATGCCGCCAGCCGCCTCGAGGCGCGCCTCTGCCGCCTCGCGCTCCAGGCCCGAGCGCGCCATCAGGATCGCGAGCTTCGCGCGCCCGCCCGCGATCTCGACCAGGCGCGCGGCCTCGTCGGCGTCCACCTCTCCAAGTTCGGCGACCAATCCGCGGGCCCGGTGAAGCAGCTTCTCGGACGTCACGCGCACATCCACCATCCGATTGCCGTGGACCTTGCCGATCCGCGCCATCGCGCCGAGCGAGAGTGCGTTCAGGACCATCTTGGTCGCCGACCCGGCCTTCATCCGCGTGCTCCCGGCGAGGACTTCCGGCCCGGTGTCGAGGTGGACGACGATCTCCGCGGGAAAGTCGTCGCCCACGGCGTTGCAGACGATCGCGCCCGTCCGCGAACCGCGGCGGCGCGCCGTGGCGAGCGCGCCCAGCGTGAACGGGGTACGACCGCTGGCCGAGATCCCAACCACGAAGTCGAGTGGCGCAATGCCGATCCCGTCGATGGCCCGTCCACCGTCCATCGCGCGATCCTCGGCCCCCTCGCGCGAGCGGAAGACGGCGTCGCGCCCTCCCGCGAGGAGCACGGGGACGCGGTCGATGTCGAAGTCGAATGTCGGACCGAGTTCGACGGCATCGAGCATCGCAAGACGGCCGCTCGTGCCGGCTCCGACGTAGACCAGCCGACCGCCCATCTGGAGCGCGCTCGCTGCGGCCTCGATCAGTCGGCCGACGTCCGCGGCGGCTGCAGCGCACGCGCGCTGAACGGCGCGATCCTCGTCGAAGACGAGCGCGGCGAGTTCGGCGCCGGAGAGGCGTTCGAGGTCATGAGTACGCGGGTTCACGGCCTCGGTACGCAATCCCGAGATTTCCTCGGATGTGCCGCTCATCCGGTCACCGCCCATCTCGCTACGCGAAGCATGACCCGCACCGTGACCCGTCTCGACGTCCGCGTCATTTCGGCGACGCCTCGACGGCGCGCCCGAAGACGCCCAGGCGGCCCGGGCGCAGCTGCAACGAGACGCGTTTGCCCGCGCGCACGACCACGACCGTCACCGTCTCGGTCTCCGCTGCGCTCGCTGCGCCTGTCGCCGCGCGCAGCGCCTCGGCGGTACGGGTGTCGCGTCCGTCATACGAGACGAGGACATCGCCCGCGCGCAAGCCGGCAGCCGCCGCTTGGCTATCCGGCAGCGTGCCGGTGACGAGGTAGCCAGAGGCGGGCGGGTCACGCGCGACGAGCGCCGCGCGCGCGGCATCACGCACCGAAGTGGCGGGGTCGCTCTCGGCGGCGATCTCCAACGCGCGCACCAATCCCGGGTCGGTCGTCGCGGCGAGTTCGCCCGCCACCTGAGCGCGCAGCGCCGCGTCGCGCCCCGGATCAGCGAAGAGTTCCCCGAGCAAGCGCTCCGCATCCGCGCTCTTCAGACGTCCGAGATTCGCGACGAGTGCGCTCTGAACGCTCGTCTCCGTCTCGCGCTCGAGCGCGCCAGCGAATTGAACGATCGTCGCGCCCGGCTCCTGGACCCACGGCAGGCTCCACGCCGCCATGACCCGGAACTGCGCCGGCGTCTCTGGGCGCACCAGTGCCCAACCCATGAGTGACTTCACCGCGGGGTCGCCAAGGCCGCCATAGAACTGCACGTCGGAGAGCCGCAGTCGACCGTCTCCGTTCACGTCTGCATTGATGAGGAGTGCGAGCTCCATCGCGGCCACGCGGCCTTCGGGAACGAGCGCCGCGAGTTCGCGAAGCGCGGCCACCGACGCCGCGCCGTCGCCGCGGTCGAGCCAGACCGGGAACTTGGCGCGCAAGTCACTGATGCGGCTCTCGCGCTCAGCGGCCGAGAGTTCGACCGGCGCCGTCGCCGGATCTGCGGAGCCCGCATCTACGGATACCGGATCTGCCAGACCGCGCGCGCCGGTGGCGGCGTCTCTCCCGGAGCCCGCCGATGCCCCAACGCGCGTGCGAGCCGGGGCGACGCGCAATCCGTCCTCAAGGCTGCGAATCCGATCGCGCGCATCGGCGACCTGCCGCAGCGCTCGATCCCGCTCCGCTTCGACGGCGCCGAGTCCGTCGTCGGCCGGATCGATCGCCGCCCCGGCCAGGAGACCGAGGAGCGCGCCACTCGCGAACGCCATCAGCACGGGGAGGGACTTGGCCATCGCGCCATGCTACCGCGCATCCCCGCCGGTCTTCGCATCACCACCGGCAGCGCGTGTTCTGGGCGCGTCCCGGGTTCGCGTACCGCGAGCATGTGCGGCGTTGCCACGGCCGCACGCCGACTGGCTACTCGTCGTCGTCGCCGCCGCCGTCGGGCGCTTCAGGAGTGCGCGGCGGCGCGGACACCGCGCCGTGACCAAACTCGGCCCAAACCGCTCGCGCATCGAGTGCGGGCGTTCGATCCGGAAGATGGCATTCGTAGCACCGAGCGTAGTTCACGCTGCCATAGTCGGGTCCACCGGTGGCCGCATGATCCGCCCCCGGGCCATGGCAGGCCTCGCATGAAATTCCGTCCGCGCCGAGGCCGGTCGGCGGCACAGCGTCGGGCTTGGAGTCCGTACCGGTCCCGGAGTCGGAGCCCGTGTCGGACGGATACCACCCACCGCGAACATACGGCGCCGTGACGTGACACGAGAGGCAGCCCGTGCTGCCCGAGAAGTCGGTCTCGACGAACCCCTTCGGGGACATCGCATGTGGCCCGAGTACGTGCTGCGCGGCTTCCTGCGGATGACAGTCCGCGCACGCCGCGCCACCGGCGTACTCGCCGCGGGGATCCGCCGGGCGCCGATCCGGCGTCGCAATGCCCGGATAGACGCCGCGCCGCAACGTCGAACGGATCGCTGCCAATCGGCTCTGGTACGGCGACCCACGGGCGATCAGCCCGCCGCCAATTCGCGCAAGAGCCGAGTCCGTCATGCGTTCGTCGTCGGTGACGATGACGCGCCACGAGAAACGCGCGCCGCGTCCCGCGTAATAGAGCGGTGTCCCGTTCACAGTGCGGGGTGTGAGTTCGGGCAGCACGGGACCGTCCGCCGCCACAACGAGATCGAACCCGCCCACCTGTTGCATCACCTCTTCGGCCTCGGCGAGCGTGCCGTGGACGAGAAGCAGCTTCGTGTCGGCCGGGCTTTCGACGTCCTCGGCGCGCGCGATCCCGGCCGATAGCGCCGCCGCCGCAGCCTCGGCCGGCGACCCAATCACGACATTCGAGCCGCGACGGACCAGTTCATAGCCGACCGACTTGCCCGCGACGGCGACCGTCAGCACGTTGCGTCCGCTGACCGAGGTGAGGCTCCACCCGCGCAGAATGGGTTGACCGGACCCGTCGAGAGCGTTCGCGCAGAGGACCGTGTACCCCACCGGGCGTCCGAGCACGTCGCGGACGAAGTCCACACCGTGCGCGAGTTCGCCCTCGCCGGCAGCGACGATGTCCACGCCAGTCAGCGGAAGCACATCGCGGTAGTGGAACTGCGTGGTCACGGCGCCCACCATGCCGGGCGCCTGCGAGAGATCGCCCATGAAGACGGTCAGGTTGCTCGGCAGGAAGCCGTCCATCATGTCCGTGACGGTGCGCATCGAGAACATGCCGCCACCGGGAATGCGATTGCACGGTTCGGAGACGAAGCGGTCGTCCAGGGCGGCGAATACGTTGACGAGGACTGGAGGCAGCCTGCGGGCGCTGGGCGCATCGCCGACAGCACCGGTGTTGCCGACCGCGGGCAGGACAGTTGACGTGCCATCATCCGGAGACCACGTCCACGCGAGCGCTGCCAGGATGGCGATGCCCACAATGACGAACGCCATGCGGATCAGCGGCGCCTCGGCGTCCGGCGTGCCGTCGTCCGGGCTCTCGGCCGCGGCGGGCGCTGCGGTGCGCGGGTCGGGCGCGAGAGGCGTAGTTTCGTCGGGGATCTCGGTGTCGCTCACGTGCGCAGAACGGTACGGACGACAGACCTGGAGTGCCCCATCATTCCGGACCGGTTGACATCGCAGCCGAAGAGTCCGACGATCGTCGTATGTCCCCGCACGCGACCGCGCGGGGCGCACTTTCGGGAACGTCGGTCGCAGGAGATCCGTGCATGCACCTCGTACGCGCTGCCGTCGCCGTCGCCATGACGGCGCTTTGTGCTCTCCCCGGGACCGCTCTCGGTGACGCCGACGGCGTCGTCGCGCGGAACAAGAACAAGCTGACGACGTCGATCAGCGCGGGCGATTCAGACAGTTTCGCCGTCGATCTCTCCGAAGGCGGCTCCCTCAGCGTGAAGCTGAAGGCAGCGAAGGGCACGAATCTCCTGCCAGAGCTCCAGCTCTTCCGCCCGGATGGTGCCGAGGTGAGCCTCCTGCCCTTCCTCAAGAAGGCGGGCACCGCGAAGCCGCAGCTCAAGAACTTCTCCCCTGCCGTCGGCCAGACCGGGGCGTGGAGGCTCGTCCTCTCGGGTGCCGGAGCCACGCTTGGCGAGTACACGGCCGCGTTCAAGATCTCCACGCCGACCAGTTTCAAGGCGAAGAAGTTGCCCGTCGACGTCGATGCGGTGGTGCGTGTCGCGTTCACGGCCGACGAGGGCGCGCTGCTCACACTGAAGATCAAGGAGAAGGGCGACGGGACGCTCGTCGGAGTGCGTATTCTCGCGCCCGACGGCAGCGAGGTCCCGGGCATCGCGGCACTTCTCGCCCGCAAGAAGACAACGCTATCACTGAAGAAGGCGCCTCTCTCGGGCGGTTTCGGCCGCTATGTCGTGGAATTGACGGGCGCAGTTGACCTCGCGACCGTCGCCGACGTCGTCGGCAAGGTGGCGTTCGCGAAGCGCGACAAGCGGAAGCTGACGTTGCCGCTTGAGGCCGTCCTGAACGACGTCGTGCCGCGCACCGTGCTCCAGTCGGCCGCCGACGGGTCCACCCGCAGCGTCACCGTGCAGATCCGCGGCACCAACCTGCTCGGTCCGGCGACAGCGGTGATCTCCGGCGAGGGCGTGAGCGTCACGTCGGTGAACGTGCTCAGCGCGACGCGCGCCGACGTGGAGTTGGACGTCGCAGCCGACGCCCCGTTCGGACTCCGCGACGTGACGTTTCATCCGCCGCCACTCCAGGGCGAACCGGTCACGCTCCCGCTCATCCTTCAGATAGATGCGCCAACGCCGACGGTCTCCGGATTCTCGCTCGCTTCCGTCACGCAGGGCGACGTCGGCGTCGCGTTCGACGTGATGGGCACGGGGTTTCGCGACGGAGGCGAGATCGCAATCGAGGGCGCGGACATCACCGTGGGCGCGACCACGGTCCTGAGTGACACGCTGGCCCGGACGACGCTCAGAGTGGCCTCCGATGCCGCGGCAACGCCGCGCACGATCACCTTCGGCCAGCCCGAGGACGGTGGCGGAGCCGCGGCGAACGCGGCGGCACGCTTGAGCGTCTTGTTCCCACAGCCCACACTCACGTCCGTCTCCCCCACCGCCCTGCGTCAGGGCGATCAGGGGCGGATGCTCACGCTTCGCGGTTCGCAGTTCCGGGCCGGTGGCCGTGTCACGTCCGGCGCGGGCATCACGCTCTCGAATGCGACGCTCGTCTCGGATACGGAGTTCCGCGTGACGGTTTCCGTCTCAGGCAGTGCGGCGCTCGGCAGTCGCGATGTGCGCTACGCGCAATCAGTCGCAGGCGGCGCAGCGGAGGTGACGCTGGCGAACGCATTCGTCATCGACGCACCAGTACCCGGGATCGGCACCGTGACGCCTGGGAGCCTCGACCAGGGAGCAGCGACGACGACCGTGACGTTCACCGGTTCCGGCTTCCACTCCGGCGGCACGCTGTCGATCTCCGGCAGCGGCCTGACCGTCGGCCCGACCAGCTTCCTCTCGAGCACGCAGGTATCGACGACGGTGGCGGTCGACGGTGCTGCAACGCCCGGCGCACGCACGGTGTCGTACACACAAGCCAACTCGAAAGGCGGCGCGATCGGATCGAAGCCGGCAGGGCTCGAGGTACACGCGGCGGCACCGACCCTCGCAGCGGTCACACCCGCAGCGATCGAGCAGGGCGACATCGGCACACTGACGCTCACCGGCACGAATTTCACGCCGGGCGGAACGGTCACGGCGAGCGGCACCGGTGTCACGCTCTCGCAACCCACGTTCGTCTCGTCAACCACGTTCACGGTGGATTATGCAATCGCGGGCGAGGCCACGGTCACCACGCGCGACGTCACGTTCGCGCAGGCCACGAACGAGGGCGGACGCGACGTTACGCTGACCGACGCCTTCGAGATCCTCGATGCGGGCGTGCAACTGACGAGTGTGGTCCCGGCGGTCATTCTGCCCGGCGCGTTCCGAGAGACCGTCGTGCTCACGGGCGCAGAGTTCAACTCCGGGACGACGGTCGGCATCAGTGGCAGTGGCGTCACGCTGATCTCGACGACGCGCGACAGCAACCAGCAGATCACGCTCGTGCTTTCGCTCGCCTCCAACGCAAGCGTCGGCCTGCGCAACATCACCATCACACCCGGCTCGGGCGGACTGCCCGCCCGCACCTTTACGGAACGCCTGACGATCACTCCGGCAGACCCGACCGTGACCTCGTTCGGAGCGGCGGCGCTCGCCCGCAACGCGTCAGCGATCAGCGTGACGATCCGCGGTAGCAACTTCCGCAGTGGCGCGCGCGTCTCGGCCAGCGGCTCGGGCCTCACGTTTGCGAACGTCTCGGTGACCAGCGACACGGAGCTGACCGCCGATGCCAGCGTGACATCATCCGCGGCGCTCGGATTGCGCACGATCTCGGTGGCGCATGCGACATCGGTCGGCGGAAGATCGGGAGCGCTCCCCGACGCAACTGAGATCATCTCGGGCACTCCGACCGTCTCCTCCGTGACGCCGTCGGCGCTCGGACGCACAGGATCGGGTGGCCCGACGCGCGAGATCCCCGTCGAGGTCACGGGCACGAACTTCATGACAGGCGCCACGGTTACGTTGACGCGCAGCGGCGGCAGCGGCCTGAGCGTGAAGGCGAATAGCACGACGGTCGTTTCCGCGACGACGCTTCGCGTCACGCTCTCGATCACGGGAACCGCGTCCACGGGACTCTGGGACGTGAAGGTCACCAATCCCGCGACGCTCGGCAATTCCGGAACCTCCGGCAACAGTGCGGTCGACGTGAAGAGCGAGTCCACGCTCGCGGTCAACCAGGTCCTCGCTGCGAGCGGTTCGACGTATGGCGGCGAGCGCGTCACGATCCACGGCTCCGGGTTCGCTGCGGGTGCCGTCGTCGACTTCGGGACGGCGCGCGCCGCCGGAACACAGGTGATCGACGCCAGTACGATCGTGACAACTGTCCCCGCTGCGGCCGCGCCATCGACGACGGCGACGACCAACGTGAACGTCAAGGTCACGCTCTCCGGCGGAACGAACGCAACGCTGACGAGCGGCTACACGTACGCGCGGGATCAGACGCGCATGGTCGTCGTGAAGACGATCCCAGCGCAGGGCGCCACGGGCACGGCGAACTCGCAGAAGGCCATGTGCATTCTGCTCTCGGCGCCCTGCGATACGACCACGGCAACGCACGGCTCGACGTCCGGAACCAATACGTTCTGGTTCGAGAGCGGCTCTTTCATTGTCTCGAACTCGCGCGGGTTCGGTCCCAGTGCGCGCTGGCTGGTCGTGAGCCGCACCAGTGGAACGGCGCTCAACGCCGCGGTTCACATCGTGGACATCCCGACGTCGCTCAAGTCCGTCTCCGGAAGCGTGTTCTTACCGACGCGGCTGGCGGCCACGGGCACGCGTGATCAATACAGGTACACGGTCGGCTCGGGCGGTGACTCGAGCGCGCCGACGCTCTCGTCCATCGCTCCGGCGACGACGGCGACGTCGGTCTCGCCCGTGACGCGCATCGTGCTGACGCTCAACGAAGAGATCGATCCACGTACGATCACAGCGACCAACATCACGTTCAAGCAGGGCACGAGCACGATCGCAGCCGCGCTCACGGTCTCCGACGATCTGAAGACGATCACCATCACGCCCGAGACGGAGCTTGCGATCTCCACCGTCTACACGACCACCGTGACGAGCAGCGTGAAGGACCTCTCCGGCAACGCATTCTCCCAGACGAGCTACACGTTCACGACCAACAACGGCACCGACACGACCGCACCGACGATCGACTCGCTGATCGTCGAGGGACTGCCGGCGGACCTCGACGGCTCGGGCACGTACGTCAACGCAGCGGGGTCGAGCGGCAACGCATTCGACCTCTATCTCGGGCGCTCGGGGTGGGATGTTGTCGTCGGCTACTCGGACCAGGGCGGTGCGGGGATCGATGCGAGCACGTTCTCGGCGAAGGCGAGCGTCGCCGTCGGAGGCAACGCGGCCAACGCGGAACTCGGCGGGAACTTCACCGTGACGAGCACGGGTGCATCCTGGCGCGTGCCGTCCAGCACTCTCTTCACGGCCGGCGACAACGTGACGTTCACGTTCGTGATCAAGGACGGTGCCAGCACGCCCAACGTCTCGACCTCGAAGGTGATCACGTTCGACGTGGTGGATAAGAACACGACCGTCGCCGCGGCGGCGGGTGGCGACCACGATCCGTTCGATTCGCGCCAGACGTGGATACTGCGCGCGGACCTCGATGCCTACACAGTCACGTACACGACGCAAGCGGTACCGGCGGCGGCAGGCGCCACGACAACGACGTCGAGCAACAACATCCTCGACACGGACGAGTCGCTGCGGTTGGTGGGCTTCAACTCGGGCAGCATGACGACGGCCGCTGCGGCCACGACCAACGGTGTATCCACGGGCACGAACGCGATCATCAAGCGGCTCTTTCTCGAACGCACGCGCGAGTTCCTGCGCGAGCGCTACTCCATCGACGAGGACGGCACGCGCGACACGGACGCGATGGACATCGAGTTCCTGCTCCCCGGCGAGCAGGGCGCACTCGCGTCGCTCCCCGCGAACTCGACGTCCAACTCGTCGAACTCGGCGAAGGCGTTCTCGGAAATGTCACTCGGAGCCACGCTGGGCGCCGACTCGTCGAGTTTCGTCTCGTTCTCGACGTCAGGGCAGGCCTGGTTCGACGACCGCAATCTCCGGCAGGAAGCCAACCTCAATCTCCCCGCGTCGAGCATCACCGGCGTGTATCTGCTCGGCATGTTCGAGAACCGGATCAACGACTCGAGCGGCTCGACGTTCCTTGAGAGTATCTCGAAGAAGTTCGTCCCCATCCACGGTGGAACGCGGATCGGCGAGGACGTGAGCGACGACGACGTTCTCGCCGGCAGCTTCGACCGCACGACGTCCACCACCACGGCGCACAACACGCGCTACGACGAGATCATGGACGCCCTCGATTTGCTCGCCGCGTTCGCGAGTTCAACCCTCTCCCACGAGATCGGGCATTCCACGGGATTGGTCGGAGACGGTGCGCCGAAGAGGGGCCTCTTCGGCGACGCCCACGAGAACAACACCTTCACGGAAGCCACGTCAACGAGCACGAATACGACGCACCACATCGACTACGTCGGTCCCGACATCATGGCTCCCGCGAGTTCGTTCACGGAGGACACAGGAACGGGCACCGACTTCGCGCGCTTCAACCCGATGGTGGCTGCGTGGCTACGCGCACGCCTGGTGCACGACGAGGGGAAGTAACGACCGCGCGCCGACGCGCCGGACGGTCGCCGGAGATTGGTTGCCGCTCGTCCTCGCTGCGGCCGACGATCAGTCGCCGGTCGCTGGCTCCGACTCGGCGAACTTGTAGCCGACGCCGCGCACCGTGATCAGGTGCTCGCCGTACGCACCGAGCTTGCGCCGGATGGCGGCGACGTGGACGTCGATCGTGCGCTCGGTGACGGCGGCATCCGCCCCGCGCACCGTCTCGATCAAATCGGCCCGCGAGAACACGCGGCCAGCGCTCGCGACAAGGTGGCGCAACAGCTTGAACTCCGTCGTGGTGACGTCGAGGGCGTCATCGTGCAGCAACGCGACGAAGCGATCCGAGTCGATCACGAGCGCTCCCCAGCGCAGCAGACTCGGCCCATCGGCGCTGCCTCGCAGGCGACCCCGACGCAGTTGCGCGGCGACACGCGCCATCAACTCGCGCACGCTGAACGGCTTGCGCACGTAGTCGTCCGCTCCCTGCGCCAGGCCGATGACCGCGTCGCTCTCCTCCCCCTTCGCGGTGAGCATCACGAGCGGAATGTGAGCGGTGCGCGGCGCAGCGCGGAGCCGACGACAAACCTCGAAGCCGCCGATCCCCGGCAACATGAGATCCAGGAGAATGAGGTCGGGAACCTCTCGATCCGCCAACTCCAGCGCGGTCTCGCCGTCCGGCGCAGTCAGCACCCGGTACTGCTCACGACGCAGGTTGAACTCCAGAAGATCGAGTAGGTCGCGCTCATCATCGACCACCAAGATCGTCTTGCGTGCCATGCGCCGGAGCCTCGGTTCGGGGGAGTTCGAGTGGAGTCTCGCACCTCGATCGAGGTGCATCCCAAGCGTTCTCGCGGTTTCTCGCCGCGACTGCACGGCAGAATCTGAATTCCCCGCTATACTGTGTGTGACTCGTTCGTTCACGGACCGAGTCAGTTGGGGCCTGACGCTTGCTTACATCGTTTGCTGTGGTTGGACAGTGAGGGTTGGTGCGTGCGCGGGCCTCTACTTCTTTCGTATGATCGCAGGACTCTGGACGAAAGACGGTCATCGCAGGCTGTCGTCAGGCTTGAAACCCCCGAGAGGCTCGCTCCCATGAGAATCGAAGGATTCCGCGCACCAACACCCGCTGCAATCGTCAGGCCCGCCTACGCACTCGCGCTGGCATTCCTGATCGGCACGACTGGCATCGCAGCGGCACAGGAACTGCCGCCGGGCTACGGCACGGCGATGCCGACCGGCTCAAAGATCACGACCACCATGAGTTCCGGGGTTGATGTCGATGACTACGTCTTCGACGGATACGTCGGGCAGAAGGCCGATGTCTCGCTGAAGATCTCGAAGAAGCAGGCCATGAACGCCAGCTTGGTCCTGGTCCGTCCGGACGGCACCGAGGTCTCAGCCGACGATGCGAACGCGAAGTTCAAGTTCGGCAAGTCCATCACGGTCCTAGTGCCGGTGCAGGACCCCGAGACGGGCATCGTGACGCCGACGCCGATGCAGGTGCCGCAGGTGTTGAAGATCAAGTTCACGCTCGATCAGATCGGCACCTGGAAAGCCCGCATCCTCATCCCCGACACCACGCGGCCGCCGAGCGAGTCCGGCGAGTACACGATCGCTGTCAAGTACGGAAAGCCGCCGAAGATCAAGCTGAAGTCACCGGCGCCGACGCTGCCCACGGCGTTCCAATTCGTCATCGGCGCGAACGCCGGAGCCAGCATCAAATTCGACTTCAAATTCAAGAGTGGCAACGCCGTGTTCAACGGGTTACGGGCACCCAACGGTGAATTCGTCGTTGTGGACGTGAACCTCCTGAAGACGAAGGACGACAAGTTCGTCAAGGGCAACAAGATCGTCATCCCTGATGACTTCCCCCGCGGCGACTACGAACTCGCGTTCACCGTGGACGAGGGAGTCGTACTCACAAAGACGAACTTCAGCGCATCCGTCAAGCTCGCAAAGGGCGCCAAGAAGTTGAAGGGCAAGCTCGACGGCAACGAGCCAGGCATCAGCGCATCGGGTATCGCTCCGGCGGTCGGCGGCCCGCCGAACCCCGCCTTCGGGAACATCCTCGGCACGCAGGTCTCGCTCGACGTCGTCAACGCCATTGACAGCAACGATCCGAACGGCGACCCCGTCGTTCTGCTCGGCACGGTGCCGCTCTCTGCCGTCGTCATCACGCCGGGCGCAAGCACCACGAACATCCGCGGGCGCGTCCCCAAAGACGCGCCGAGCGGCACGGTCGACGTGGTGGTGCGGACGAGTCGCGGGCAAGTCGCCGTGCTTGAGAATGCATTCCAGGTCGTCCCGCCACCCAAGTCGTTCGTGATCGACCCGATCGTCGGTACGGGCGCAGGCGGCTTTGAAGTGACGATCACCGGCGAAAATTTCCCGGACGAGAAGACCCAGATCGGCGTCCTCATCGACGGCAGCGACGTGCCGTTCCCCGTCATGTCGGCGACACGCACGTCGGTCACGTTCCGCATCCCCTCCATCTCGGAAGGCTTTGTCGGTCGCCCGCCGGGTCTCGCGACGTTTGCGGTTCGCGACCTGCGTAGCCAACTCATCGGAAGCCTGCCGATCGACTCGTTTGAGTTCCTCTCGTCTCCGGGCATCAGCCGCGTGACGCCGGGCCTCGTTCCGATCCTCGGCGGCGACCAGATGTTCGTGAAGGGCACCAACTTCGACGCCACCGACGACGTGTTCCTCGAGACTGCCGTCCCCGGCGTTTACGAGCAGGTCGTCAGCACGTTCATCGACGTCAGCTTGCACACATACGTCGCCCCCATCCGACCGAAGGGCACGTACAAGGTCTACATCGAGGACGAGGACGGCATTCAGACAGCGCGTCGCACCGTCAGCTACTTCCAGTTCGCCGACTTCACGACGGATACGGGCCTGGACAACCCTCCCGAGTTCGACGTGCGCGACGCTTGGACCACGGCTCTCTCCGACTTCGACGGCGACGGCGACGAGGACCTCTTCCTGGCGAAACAAGGTGTCGGCGGCCGCGGAACGACCGCGCTGATCCAGGTCTTCGTCAACGACGGAACCGGAAACCTCACCGATGAGTCGTCCTTCCGCATCCCCGCTCCGTCAGCGACGGACGACTGGCGCGCAGATCGGATATGGCTCGCCGATGTCACGCAGGATAAGTTCCCGGACATCCTGATCACGACGAACTCGACGAGCGTCCCCGCCTCGAACCGCAGCCATACACGGATACTGGTCAGCACGCGGCGGGCCTCTGGATCGGATGTCGGAGACCGCGTGTTCGTTGACCGCACACTCGACCTCATGGCGCCGCCCCGCTCCGGCAAGAGCGGCGTGAGCAACACCGATGGCGACAACTGGCGCGGGCTCGACATGTGGGTCGGTGATGTGGACCTCGGCCCGGCGGGCCCACCCGAGATTTTGATCACGCACAAGGACGTCAAAGAAGAGCAGAACGTCTTCTGTGGCAACTACTGCAACACGAGCACGACCGGTGGTTACACGTACGGCTTCTACTGGGGCGGCAGTCGCGAGTTCGTGTGGGACTCACGCGCACGCAGTGGTCAGGGCCAGTACAAGTTCGAGCACAACTTCTTCCCCCGCAAGGCGGGCGTGACCGTCTCGATCGCCAATCCCCCGCCAGGCGTGATCATCCCCACCTGCAACGGTGGCAACTGCCGCGGGACGTTCACGCCGTTCACCGGACACTCGATTACTGCCGTCGATCTCGACGCCGATCGCAGGCCGGATGTCATCGTTCTCTCGGATGAGGTCGTCACGAAGAACGGTACGCCGACGTCCTCCACGCAGGTCGGGCTCCACTTCTTCAACGCGAACGAAGGCTCCCTGATCACCGACGTCACCGCGAAGATCAAGGCACTCGGCGGCGTGACCACCGGCGACACGTTGGCGGTCGGTCGCTTCGGCTTCCCGGACGGCAGCTCATTCGGCACGATCGTCGTGGCTCAGGCGGAGGCACCTGCCAACGGCACCCGCGCGATCCGCCTCTTCAAGTTCATTCCGTCGATCGTCGAGGACGATCCCGGGGACTTCGAAGACGTCACCGATAAGACGATCCCAAGCGCCAGCTTCGGGGAAGCTTGGCAAGCCTCGGCGATGGCGGTGCTCGACGTGGACACCGACGGAGACCAGGACCTGGTACTTGTTGCCAACGCCGCGCCGTCTCTCGGCGTCCCGGCAATCCGTATCCTCCGCAACGTGATCGAGGACTCGCAAGTCGGCGTCATGCGCGACGAGTTTGCCGAGCTCATCGAGAGGGTCGCCGGTGGCGGCCTGGACCCGTTCGACGGAACGTCGCTCCTCGTGGGCGACCTCGACGGAGACGGAGCAGCCGAGTACATCGTGACTCGGTCTGTGGTGGACGTCGATGACGAGGAAGCGACCCAGACTCGCACGATGACCACTGATCAGTAGGCAGCCGACTGGTCGTACGTGACGCGGTTGGCGATCAACGCCGCCGCGGGCCGCAAGAGAGAGCGGCGGGCCATGCGGCCCGTCGCTCTCTTCGTTCATTCGATCGCTCACGTCACGTGAGCGATCCACGCGAGTCTTTTCGGCGCCGCGGGGTTCTCTGGCCGGGCCCCCAGGAATTCGACCAGCAGATCGTAGGTCGCCTGAGGCGCCACGCACGTGTTCTCGCGGATTCTCACACCGCCAGGGCAGTACGCTCTGCGGTCTGCCCCTATACTCCGTGTGGCTCGTCTCTCACGGGACTGAGTCGGTTGGGGCCTGACGCTCGCTTACATCGTTTGTTGTGGTTGGACAGCGAAGGATGGTGCGTGCGTAGGCCCTTGTTTCACATGATCGATGAACTCTGGACGAAAGACGGTCATCGCAGGCCGTCACCAGGCTTGACCCCACGAGAGGCTCGCCCCCATGAGAATCGCAATTTCCCACGCACCAACTCTCGCTGCAACTCGCTCGCCCGCGTACGCGCCAGCGCTTGCGCTCGCTCTCTTGATCGGCACGGCCGGTGTTGCCGCGGCACAGGAACTGCCGCCGGGCTACGGCACCGCAATGCCAAACGGCTCCAAGGTCACGACGACCATGAGCTCGGGCGTTGACGTCGATGACTACGTCTTCGACGGGTACGTAGGGCAGAAAGCCGAGGTCTCACTCAAGATCTCGAAGAAGCAGGCGATGAACGCCAGCTTGGTCCTCATTCGTCCGGACGGCACCGAGGTCTTCCCGGGAGACGTCTCCGCGAAGTTCAAGACCGGAAAGCCGATCACAGTCCTGTTTCCCATACTGAACCCCGAGACCGGACTCATCGAGGACGTGCCGATCGAGGTCCCGCAGGTGCTCAAGATCAAATTCACGCTCGATCAGATCGGCATCTGGAAAGCCCGCATCCTCATCCCCGACACCGCCCGGCCGCCGAGCGAGTCCGGCGAGTACACTGTCGCCGTCAAGTACGGAACGCCGCCGAAGATCAAGCTGAAGTCACCGGCGCCGACACTGCCCACGGCGTTCCAATTCGTCATCGGCGCGAACGCCGGAGCCAGCGTCAAGTTCGACTTCAAATTCAAGAGTGGCAACGCCGTGTTCAACGGCTTCCGGGCTCCCAACGGTGAGTTCGTCGTTGTGGACGAGAACCTCCTGAAGACGAAGAACGGCAAGTTCGTCAAGGGCAACAAGATCGTCATCCCTGATGGCTTCCCCCGTGGCGACTACGAACTCGCGTTCACCGTCGACGAGGGCGTCGTGCTCACGAAGACGAACTTCAGTGCGTCGGTCAAACTCGCGAAGGGCGACAAGAAGTTGAAGGGCAAGCTCGACGGCAACGAGCCAGGAATCAGCGCGTCGGGGATCGCACCGGCCGTCGGCGGCCCGCCGAACCCCGCCTTCGGGAACATCCTCGGCACGCAAGTAACGCTCGACGTCGTCAACGCCATCGACGTCAACGATCCGAGCGGCGAGCCGGTCGTCCTACTCGGCACGGTGCCGCTCACTGCCGTCGTCCTCACACCGGGCGCAAGCACCACGAACATCCGCGGGCGCGTCCCGAAGGACGCGCCGAGCGGCACGGTGGACGTGGTCGTGCGCACGAGCCGCGGACAGGTCGCCGTACTCCAGAACGCATTCGAGATCGTTCCGCCGCCCAAGTCGTTCGTGATCGACCCGATCGTCGGCACGGGGGCAGGGGGCTTCGAAGTCACGATCACGGGAGAGAGTTTCCCGGACGACATGACCAAGGTCGGTGTCCTCATCGACGGCAGCGACGTGCCGTTCCCCATCGTCTCGGCGACACGCACGTCGGTCACATTCCACATTCCATCCATCTCGGAAGGCTTCGTCGGTCGCCCGCCGGGCCTCGCAACGTTTGCAATTCGCGACCTGCGGAGCCAACTCATCGGAAGCCTGCCGATCGACTCGTTCGAGTTCCTCTCGTCGCCGGGCATCAGCCGCGTGACGCCGGGCCTGGTCCCGATCCTCGGCGGCGACCAGATGTTCGTGAAGGGCACCAACTTCGACGCCACCGACAAGGTCTTCCTTGAGACGGCGGACCCCGGCGTGTACGAGGAAATGCCCAGCACTTTCATCAACGTGGATCTGCACACGTACGTTGCGCCGATCAGGCCCAAGGGTACGTACAACGTCTACATCGAGGATGCCGAGGGGATCCAGACGGCACGACGCACCGTCAGTTACTTCCAGTTCGCGGATTTCACTTCGAATACCGGCTTGGACAATCCTCCGGAGTTTGATGTTCGCGACGCCTGGACGACGGCACTGTCCGATTTCGACGGCGATGGCGACGAGGACCTCTTCCTCGCGAAGCAGGGAGTGGGAGGTCGCGGGACCACCGCGCTCATTCAGATTTTCGTGAACGACGGAACCGGCAATCTGACCGATGAGTCGTCCATTCGCATTCCTGCTCCGTCGCTGACCGATGACTGGCGCGCGGATCGAATCTGGCTCGCTGACGTCACGCAGGACAGGTTCCCTGACATCCTCATCACCACGAACTCGACGAGTGTTCCGGCTGCGAACTCAAGCCACACTCGCATCTTGGTGAGCACGCGCCGCAACTCCGGGTCCGACGCTGGCGATCGAATATTCGTCGATCGCACTTCAGAACTGATGCCGCCCAGTCGGCAGGGCAAGAGCGGCATCAGCAATACCAGTGGCGATAACTGGCGCGGCCTGGACATGTGGGTCGGAGATGTCGACGCGGGCCCAGCCGGGCCGCCCGAGATATTGATCACGCACAAGGACCTGAAGGAAGAGATCGACATTCTCTGCGGCAACTACTGCAGCTCGAACATCGGCGGCGCACTCTATCGTTTCTATTGGGGCGGGAGCCGAGCGTTCGTCTGGGACGCGAACGCCCGAAGTGGTCAGGGACAGTACCGCTTCGAGCACAATTTCTTCCCACGCAAGTCGGGTGTATTGGTGCCCATCGGCAACCCGCCACCGGGAGTGATCATCACCGGCTGCAACGGATCGACACCCTGCCGCGGCATGTTCACGCCGTTCACCGGCCACTCGATCGCCGTCGCTGATCTGGACGCGGATCGCAGACCGGACGTCGTCGTTCTCTCCGACGACGTCGTGAACAAGGAAGACTCGCCGACGTCGTCGATCCAAGTTGGCCTCAATTTCTTCAACGCGACCGAGGGCTCCTTGATCACCGATGTCACGGCGAAGATCAAGGCGCTCGGCGGTACGACCACCGGCGATAGCCTGACACTCGGGCGCTTCGGGTTCCCGGACGGCAACTCGTTCGGCTCGATCGTCGTAGCACAGGCGACGGCGCCCGCGGACGGGTCCCGCGCGATCCGCGTCATCAGGTTCAAGCCTTCGATCCTCGAGGGCGATCCTGGCGACTTCGAAGACGTCACCGATCAGACGATCCCGAGCGTCAACTTCGGGGAAGCCTGGCAGGCATCGGCCATGGAGGTACTCGATGTGGACACCGACGGAGATCAGGACCTGGTCCTGGTCGCGAACGCCGCGCCGTCCCTGGGAGTGCCCGCAATCCGCATCCTGCGCAACATCATTGAGAACGCGCAGGTCGGCGTGCTCCGCGATGAGTTCGTCGGACTCATTGAGAGCGTCGCCGGTGGCGGCCTCGACCCGTTCGACGGAACGTCGCTCCTCGTGGGCGATCTCGACGGAGACGGGGCGGCCGAGTACATCGTGACGCGATCCGTGGTGAGTCCTGACGATGTGGACGGTACGCAGACACGCACGATGACGACTGACAAGTAGCGATCGATTTCCGACGCATGGACGCGCCAGTACTCCGCACTGTCGCGTCCGATGAGAGAGAGCGGCGGGCCATGCGGCCGGCCGCTCTCTTCTTGTGCAACCCCTCTGTTGCTCCAACGCCTCTGTTGCTCCGACCGCGCTGTCGCTCGTGCTGGCTGCTTGGCTCCGCAGAACGTAAGTGAGCAGAACCCGGCGGGCAAGCCGACGACAGGGAGTCGGAGACGACTACAGGCCGGACACGGAGTCGAACTCGTGCGCGAGCAGGTCGGCGAAGGCCGCCGCTCCCTCGACACGATGTCCCGACTCGACGCAAGCTCGTTCGTGGAACGCCGACAAGCCGGCACCCGCCGAACCTCCGCTACCAAGACCGTCGGAGCGCAGCGTGCCACACGTCAGTGGCTCCGCTGAATGCCTGCCCTCGGCCAGGTCGACAGCTCCGTCGGCGGCCACGGCAAAGACGTAGGGACCGCGTTCTTCGAGCGCACCGAGCAGCGGTCCGGCCAAGCGCGCATCGACCGCTGCCAGCGCATCGACACGCGCCCCGACAACGCCGTCGCGGTCGTCGTCAGGCGCGGCGGCGTCCACTTCGGCGCAGCGGAGTCCGGCCTCGAGAACGCTCCGCGTGCGCACCACAACGACATCGTGGTCCGCGAGAGCGGCAAGCGCTGCAGCACACAGGGCATCGTCATCGCCATCGACGGCCATTGCGGCCCAACCGAGGGCGCGGGCGACTCCCTGGGCGGCACCTGGCGCTGCGACCAGCGCGACACGACGCCCGACCGCCCATGCGGGGGGCGTCATGCGCAAGGGGAGACTCCCGCCGCCGTGCGGCCAGAGCGCGTTCGCAGGGTTCTCGCCGAGATCGACGCGCACGGCGTTGATGTCGGCCTTGCCCAACGTGGCTCGCGCCGCGTCGTAGAACTCCAGGAGTCGTGTGTCCGGCGACAGGCACGTGCGTGGAGACCGGGTGCCGGTCTGCCATGCGGGCGGGGACGCAGTGATCTCTCCATCGGAGAACCACAGGTTCCGATGCCCTCGCAACCGCGCGAGCCGGGAGCCGCCGACCCCGCCGGCTACGAGTTCCAAGAGCGCCGACGCCTCGGGATCAGCGACGTGCCCGCCCAGAGGATCCAGAACGCCGGAGTCGTCCACCGTCACGAAATCGGCTCGCGCGACCCACGCCGCGTCGCCAGATTCTCCACTCGTGCCAGTCTCTCCACGCTTGCCAGTCTCTCCACGCTTGCCAGTCTCTCCACGCTCGGATTGGAGGGCAGCGGCCTCGGCCGGACCCAAGGGGGCGCTCCCGGGTTCCGCTCCGAGTAACCCTGTGAAGCCATCCCAACAGGTGGCGGCGCCGAGAACCACGCGATGCAAGTGTCCATCGCGGGCGAGACGATCCATCGCCGGGGTACCCGCTCGCTGCAGGGGCGTCGCTTCCCGGCCACCGGACGGATCGGCACCCCCCTCGATGACGAGGAGGCACATGCGAGCGGCAGCGGTGGATGCGGAGTCGGTCATGGTCTGAAGAGGGGGCACTGCTGGAGAGGCGTGAACTGCCCAAGGGCAGCGTGACACGGATAGCGTACGCGAGCGTGGGGACGGTCAATCGAGCGTAATCGCCGTCGGCGCGACGTCTTCGCGCCTGGACCGCTGACTTCGACCATCAAGAACGACAGCCGAGCCACCCGGACACGTCCGGCTATCCACGGGAATTTCTGACCGCACCCCTAGTCTCCGTCGATGCGCCGCGCGGTCATCATCGTCAACCCGATCTCAGGTTCGGCTCGCCGGAAACGACGCGTGGCCCGATTCGCGGCGGTGCTCAAGTCCGAGGGCATCTCGACGGAGGTGACTCCGACACGCGGACCGGGCGATGGCGAGGTGCGCGCGCGCGAAGCGATCGACAACGGGGTGTCGATCGTGGTGGCTGCCGGCGGCGACGGCACGGTGAACGACGTGGCAACCGCACTCGTGAACGCGGGCGGCACGTCCACGTCACTGGCCGTGCTGCCCCTCGGTACCGCCAACCTCGTCGCACGGCACCTGGGTATCTCGTTGCGCTCACCCGAGGCCGCGGCCCGGGGTCTCGCAACGGCAGAACCGCTCTGCGTCGATGTCGCTGAGGTGAACGGCCGACTGATGGTGGCCTGCGTTGGCATCGGTCTGGACGCAGACGTCGTGCGTCGCGTCTCCGCGAAGCGTAGCGGCCACATCGGCCAGTCCACGTACATCGGCCCGATCCTGCAGTCCTTGCGCCACTACTCATGGGCACCGTTCCGCGCGTTCATCGACGATCGAGACCCACTCGAAGGCCACGCGCTACTCGTGCTGAACATGCGCCCGTACGCCGCGTTCTTGACGCCCGTGCCGGACGCGAGCGCCACCGACGGTCTGCTCGACGTCGTTGTGATGCGCGGCGCAGGAACCCTGCGGATGGCGCGCTGGAGCGCCCGGTCGTTGATCGGCCGCCTGCTGCACGATGGCGCGGTGACGCGAGTGCGCGCGGAACGTGTTCGCGTCGAGTCCGAGACTGCGCTCCCCTTCGAGATCGACGGAGACGTGGGCGGCGAGACGCCCGTCGATATGCTCATGCGATCGCGCGTGTTGCAGATCCTCCGCCCCGGAGCGCACGATGAACGGAGTACGCCATGAACGAGACGACGGCAAGCGACGCGACATCGAGTGAAGACACAACACCGAACCAGGCGGCCGCGACAGGCCAGGCGGCCACGACGCATTCGGTCCGCTTGACGACGCCCGACGGCGGCGTGATCAAGATGGGCCGCGAGCACCCTCTCTTCCTACTGGCCGGACCGTGCGTCGTCGAGGGCCGCGAGCGGACGTTCACCATCGCCCGCGCGCTAGTGGAAATTTGCGGCGAAGCCGGCGTTCCGCTGATCTTCAAGGCAAGCTACGACAAGGCCAACCGCACGTCGCACACGAGCTTTCGCAGCGTGGGGATGGAAGCCGCACTCGATATCCTCGGCGAAGTGCGCGACGAGTTGCGCGTGCCGCTCGTCTCCGACGTCCACGAGACGCGGCAGGTCGAGCGGGTCGCGCAAACCCTCGACGTGATCCAGGTTCCGGCGTTCCTCTGCCGACAGACCGACCTGCTCACGGCATGCGCCGAGTCCGGCTGCATCGTGAACGTCAAGAAGGGGCAGTTCCTCGCGCCCGAGGACATGACGAATATCGTCGCGAAGCTGACGAACGCGGGCGGCTCACGCATCTTGCTGACCGAGCGGGGCACGTCGTTTGGCTACCACAACCTCGTCGTGGACATGCGCGGCCTCACGATCATGGCGCAAAATGGCTATCCGATCGTGATGGACGGCACGCATAGCGTGCAGCGCCCGGGAGGCCGCGGGACCACGAGTGGCGGCGACCGGACGATGGTCCCCCACCTCGTGCGCGCGGCCGCCGCAACCGGCATCGACGGCCTCTTCCTCGAATGCCACGACGATCCGGACAACGCCTTCTCGGACGGGCCCAACAACCTCGACCTGCGCACGCTGCCAGGGCTCTTGCGCGACGTCCTCGCAATTCGGCGCGCCCTCGGCTTCCAGAAGTAGCCCGGCCAGTCTCGATAACCGCGGCAGCCCCGGATCTGGGCGAGCCTTGTGAAGAACGCGGGGACGGTCGTCAGTCGTCGCCGAGCAAGGCGGCGCGTGTCGCGCGGGTGAACCTCGCGAGTTCCTCTGCGGCCTCGCAGATCTTCGCCAGCGCGTCGGCGTGGCCGGTCGGACTCCCTTCCATCAGCGCGACCTCCGCGTGCGTCATCACACGCGCCGTGAGGTTGTTGTAGCGGTGCAAGATCCGCCGCAGTTCTGCGGCCGCGACGCGCACCTCGTCGGACTCCGATCCGCCCACGGCTCACCTCCCCCACTCGCTGGTCCCAACTCGCTGCGTCGGCCGGAGACGCCCGGTCGCCCCAGTGAGGATAGCCGCCGCGCCACATGGATGCCGCTCCTGCTTCCGAGACGGAGACCGTCGCGTTCTGCGACAGGCGTCGCGACTTACGACACCGGGAGACCGTCACCCGGCCCAGCCTCGAGCCTGAGCCTGCGCGGCACGCCGCTCGCTATCTACATGTGCCCGGCTGGGGAGGAACAAGCATGGCGCCCGTGTTGGAACAAACTGCTCGCAAGATCCGGAAGTCCCGGCGCTCGATCGAGGAGCGAAATGCCCTCGTCGAGAGGCACATCCGCCTCGTCCATCACATCGTGCGCCGCATGGCCCGCGGTCTGCCACGTTGCGTCGAGATCGACGATCTCGTAGCCGCCGGGTGCGAAGGTCTGCTGCGTGCCGCCGAACGCTTCGACGAAGAGCGTGGAGTCAGTTTCAGCACGTTCGCCGGCTGCAGCATCCGCGGCGCCGTCCTCGACGCACTGCGCGAGATGGACCCTCTCGCACGTCCGACGCGCAAGCGAGTGAGCGACCTCGATCGCGCCGAGGCACGCCTTGCCGGAGACTACGCGGGGCGAGTCCCCGACGACGTCCTGGCACAAGAGGCCGGACTCACGCGGCGAGAGGTCGACGACGCGCTACGGGTTCGCCGCGCTGCCACGACCGTCAGCATCGATGCCGAGCGCGCTGAGGGCAATCTCGCGCACATCATCGAGGACCCGAATGCCGACGACGCGGTCGGCCGCGTGCTCATCATGGAGGCCCACGACGTCATCCGCGAGGAGATGGATGGACTCCTGCCGAACGACAAACGCGTCGTTCTCATGTACTACGCCGAGGGAATGCTCTTCCGCGAGATCGCCGACGCACTCGGCGTGACGGAGGGACGCGTCAGTCAGATCCACAAGCGGGCGATCCATCGCCTCCGCGAGGCGGTCCGCCGCCGGGGTCTCATCGACTGACGCTTTCGAGTCGCTAGCTCCCGTCCCACCCGATCGCCCGGCCTCTCGAGGTCGGGCGATCACCTTTGGCCCTTTTTCTTTGGGGGGGGGAGGCGCGCGCGACGGCCGGACAGGCGCGCTTCCACGCGCCCGTGACACCCGACGCCGAAAGAACTCACGCCGCGTGGGCGAACCCAGCTGCGTCAGATGGGCAGCTCGGCGCCGCGACGCTGGAGTTCATCCCGAACGCGCGTCACGGCGTGGCCGTGGATCTGGCAGACGCGACTCTCGGAGAGCTGCAGTCGACCACCGATCTCCTTCATCGTCAGTCCCTGGAAGTAGTAGAGCTTCAGGACGGCTCGCTCACGCTGCTCGAGTTCCGCAAGCACGAACGCCGTCGCTTCCTGCTTCTGGAGTTCCTCGGACGGATCTGTGTTGCGCTCATCGACCAGGAACTGCGACCGCGCGGGGCCATCGGAGTCACCATTCGAATCATCCGTCTGACTCAGTGAGTAGATGGCGAGGCGCGCAAGATCGTTCTGGAGTCGCTCGAACTCAGCCGAGGTCAGCTTGAGTTCCTGCATGATCTCAGACGGAGTTGGTTTACGGCTGAGCTTCGCTTGCAGATTCTGCACGGCGACCGCGTACTTCTGCGCACGGTTGCGAACAAGCCGCGGTGCCCAGTCACGGGCACGCAGTTCGTCGAGGATGCTTCCGCGGACGCGGAGTGAGCAGTAGGTCTCGAATTTGATGCCACGCGAGAGATCGAACCCTCTCACCGCATCGAGGAGACCGAGCACACCAGCGCTTCGCACCTCGTCCAGCCCGACGCAACGCGGCAATCGTTCCGCGATACGCTCGGACAGGTAATCCACCAGTGGGAGGTAGGCCTCGACGAGCTGATTACGCAGCGTGACGTCGGAGGTCCGTTTGTACTCCTCCCACAGAGCTTGTAGCTCGGGGGTCTTCTGCACGAAGACGTGCTCCCATGCGCCCTCGTCCGGCCCACGGCTCCGGCGGCGTTCGCTCCGGCGGAGCGACTCGGCCACCACCTCCAGGTCGTCGGCCAGACGATCCCGTCGTGGTGCTATCGAATAAGACCACAACAGGTAGCGGGTACTCTACGGCCCGATCGGCGCGGTAGCAAGCCGAACAAAGCACAGAAACCTGTACATGCAGATGAGAACACGGGGGAGGGACACTATCCCTTGTGGAACGGCCCTTGTGGAACGGCGGCGGTGGAGGCGTTGTGCGGGCCGGCGGAGCTGGATGACGGGGATGGGGATTGGGAGATCCGGGCGGATCGCGACTCGTCGAGGGGTCGAAGTACCGTGCCAGGCTCAGACTTTTCGGCGCGGCCACCCGGACTTACGAGGGCGAGACTCGTCGCCGCGCCGAGAAGATTGAGCCAGGCACGCTACTTCGACGCCGCGCACCCCCTCGGTTGATCGGGGACTAGAGGCAGCAAGAAAACGTCCAGACCGGGTCGGCCTTGGGGCCTTATTGCCTCAGTGCGTCGTCCTGCGGTGCGGGACGACATGCGACAGTTGAGGCTATAAGGCCCCAAGGCCGACCCGGTCTGGGAGGTGGCGAGGGCCACTGCCGCGAGACACGGCGCGGTGTCGGCGCCCACCCGCCCCACGCTCACGTTCAAACGCTCGCCGCGACGATTCCCAGGCTCAAAAGGCGCGAACACAGACCCGGTATGGTCCCGGCTGGTCCCGCAACGACGACAGCGAGAGACGCCCCACCCCCACGACAGCGCTGGAAACGAGAGCGAGTGGCGGAGTTCGTGCGTCAGCACGAACCGTGACACTCGCGGTGAGGCGTAGGGAGCGGATTCCGCCTGCGAAACCCGAACTCGCGACGCGCGCACTGCAACGTCGAGGCTCCGACCCGATGCGGGGCCACGATCACCACCCGCAGCCCCGGTTGAGCAGCCGGAGCCGCGACGGGAGCCGAACATGCGAGCGAGAGCGAGCGGGGAGCCGGAGGCGACCCCAACGCAA
>JAJRPF010000013.1 GCA_024280885.1 Planctomycetota bacterium
CCCCTCGACGAGTCGCGATCCATCCTGATCTCCCACTCCCACTCCCACTCCCACTCCCACTCCCACTCCCACTCCCACTCCCACTCCCACTCCCACTCCCAATCCCCGCCTCCCAGACCCGGTCCGCCCTCCCCCGGCCCACTTGCCCTCCAACCCCATCCGGCCCCGACTTCCACCCGAACCACCCTCACCGCTTGACGATACGGCCACTCGGTCCTAGTTTTGGGGACGACGATCACCGAGGGCGCTTGCGCCTCGTGGCGACGGGAGTGGGGCTGCCGCTCGCCATGCGAATGCTTCGCATCGGGGCGGAGCTTCGGCGGGCGACGTCACGAGGCTGAATGAGCGCTACGCCGTGTGCCCCCTTCGTGTTCCGTGGTCGCGGCACGCTCAAGACCAACCGACTTGTCGGCGCGATCCTGACGTTCGTCTGCGTGATGATGGCGGGCGCGGCGCTCCTCAGCCCGCGACCGGCGCTTGCTTCCGATCGCCCCGAGCCGGTCGGGCCGCCGATCGGGAACAACCAGTACAAGACGCGGATCGAGACGGGTCGTCAGGGCGTCGATGTCGACGACTACGTCGGTGACTTTGCCGCGGGTGACCGCCTGTCCGTCACCGTCCGGAGCCCGTTTCAGTCCGCTCTGCGACCTGATCTACGGATTCTGGACCCCGACGGCATTGACCGCACATCCGAGGCCACGACCGGCGGCCGCTTCGGGGACAAGCGTCTGAAACTGACGCGTTTCCCGATCGATAAGTCGGGGCGCTGGACTGTGCGGATCGCCGCCGCGTTGAAGACCCAGGGCACGTATACGGTCACATTCAAGGTCCAGCCTGCGCCCAAGCAGAAGTCGACGGATCTCGTCCTCGGCGGCGACGAGCCCCTGGAGCGTGTTCACGCTCTTGAAGCGGTCGACGGGTCCACCCTCGACGTGACGGTCAAGTGGCCGAAGCGCGCACCGCCCGTCGAGATTGTTTCGGTCGAAGCTCCCACCGGAGATGAGGTGCTCACGTCCGTCGGCACGTCGGCTGGCGCGCTGGCGAGGACGGGCCGCCGTGGGACAGCGTTCAAGAAGTTCCCGCTCACCAACGGCTCAGGGACGTACGGGATTCGTGTGCGTGCACCGGCCGGCGCGACGTCGTACTCAATCGCGTGGCGCGTGCGGGCGCCCAAGCGTCCGAAAGGCACGCGGAAACTCTCTCCGGTGGAACCCCACATACTGCCCCCCGCGCTCGGACTGCTGAGCTCCGTCGAGGGACTCAGGGTGCGCATCCAAGGCTGGGACTTCTCGGTCGGCGTTGCGCCGATCGTGCTCTTCGGTGATGTCCGAGGTACGGACGTGCTCGTCGATGGGTCCGGCGGTTTTCTCGACGTCGTCGTGCCGGCTGGCGTTGATGACACGCGCGTCGCTCTGACAGTGATCAATCCCGACGACCAGGGCTCCGTGGCGCCCGACTATTTCTACTACGTGCCGCCGCCGCGCATCACGGCTGTGACTGACGCCGACGACAACCCCCTCAGTGGTGGTGACGCCGAAGGCGGCCAACTCGTGCGCATCCACGGCGAGAATCTTGTCACAGGACAGATCGTGCTCTTCGGCGAGGCACCGGAGTTGATCCCGATCTTGCGCGGTGACGTCTTCGAGGTGCGCACTCCGCAGAAGCCTCCCGGCAAGTTGCGCGTGCGGATCACGGACGCGTACGAACACGAGGCCGAGTCGCCGCTCGAATTCGAATTCAAGGCCGCGCCGCGACTGGCAACTGAGGCCTACACGCCGGCTGTGGCGACGGCACATTCCACCACCGACATGCTGCTTCGCGGCGCCAACTTCGAGCCCACGGACCGCGTCTTCTTCGACGGCGGCGAGATCTCCTTCACGCTCCTTTCCGAGTTCATCCTGCGGCTCGAGATTCCAGTCCGCGAGGACGGCCTCTATCCGATCGAGATCCGCGATCGCTTCGGGCTCGGTGGACTCGGACCGGAGCTGCGCGTCAAGGCGCCTGGAATCGTCGATGACGTGCGGGCGGTCGATGGGCCGCGCGCGGGCGCGAGCGCGTCCGAGATCTCGATCCATGGCGGCTCGGTCGTGCGCGTCAGCGGCAGCGGCTTCGATCGTCACGATGATGTGCGGATTGGCGCGGCCGTTCTCACGCCTTCGGCCGCCGAAGCGACACGCCTGGACGTCACGGCAACAGCGGCAGCGGCTGGCCTCGTCGACGTGGTCGTGATCGATGCCGCAGGCCAGTCGACGACGGTCGCGGATGGAGTGCGCTACGTCGGATTCAGTGACGCGACATCGTCGCGCACGCCGAACAGGACATCCATCGAGGATCTCTCCGCAGAGCGCGGTGCGGTGGGGGATCTGGACGGTGACGGCGACATCGATGACCTTGTGATCGTCTCGCACGACTCTTCCCCGGGGACGCGCACTGAGCGGACGCGCCTCTTCATCGGCGGGACGGGGCGCCGCCTCGCCGATCGCACTGCAGCCAATCTACCGAGCACCGGATCGGATGCGTCCGGACTCGACGACTGGCGGGCGCATGCCGTCGCCCTGGCCGACCTCGACCCGCTCGACGCGAACGGCCCGGAGATCCTGCTCGCGGGTTCGCCGCCCGACGCGACCGTTACAGGAGAGTTGCGCGTGTTGCGCAACGATGGCGAGGGCGTCTTCACGCTGGACGAGGACATCGTGCCGCCATCGACGAGCGCCGATGCCGTCACCGCGCAGGATGAGGACGGGACCGTCCACACTGTCTTTGGCGCGCGCGCCGTCATGGGGGCGCCGACGGCGATTGCGATCGGGGATCTGGACTCCGACGGCGACCTTGACGTCGTCATCGGGCGCAGTTCCTACGAGGCACGTTTCTTCGGTGTGGACGAGGCCGCCGTGAATTTCGACGCCACGCCCCCGTACGTCTCGTTCGACGCCGCGAGCGCCAACCTACTCGACGTGACGCGCTACTACGCCGGCACGCGGATCCTCGACAACGACCTCTCCGGCGCCGGGAAGTTCGTGGATGTCAGCGGCGCCGCACTGCCGGATGTCGGCGACTCCGATACGCTCACGTTGCCTGCGTTTCACGCCACCGATCTGGCGCTTGCGGACCTCGACGACGACGGCGATCTCGATCTCGTCGTGACGTGGGACGATCCGACGACCGTCACCGCGTACGGACTCTCGCAGGGCTCCGGTTCTGACTCCGCGCGCATCGCCACCCGGGTTCTCCTGAACGACGGCACGGGGGTGTTCACGGACGCGACGGCTACATGGATGCCGACGGTCACGGCTCCGGAATTCTACCAGGCCACCCGACTCGTCGTCGTGGACCTCGACGACAATGGCTACCCCGATCTCGTTCTCGTTCACGAGTCGAGCGTCGATGCCTATCAGGGGCCGCCGGGCCACAATCGCTACGCGCTGCGTGTGCTCTCGAACGATGGCAGTGCGTTCACCGACGTGACGGCGGCGTCTCTCCCCGCGCTGCCCACGACCAATGACGACAACCTGCGTGCCGACGCACTCGTCGTGGGCGATGTTGACGGCGACGGCGTCCCGGACATCGTGCTGGGCAGCGTCGTCCCGATCCGCAAGAACGTCGGGGGGGCGCTGCGGTCGACGCGACTGCTCCTCGGCACCGCGTCGGAGATCTCATTCCGTGCATCCAGCGGTTTTCTTCCGCCGCTGACCGACGACTCCGGCGAAGCGAACGAGCTCCTCTTCCTGCCCGATCTGGCCGGTAACGACCGCGCATCGCTCATCCTGATCTCGGAAACGCTCCCGACCAAGAGCCGCGGCACGTCCTTCCTGCGGGTCTTCGACTGGGAGCGGTGAGCGTCGATCCCGTGCGCGAAGCGCACGGTTGGACGCTCGCATCTTCTGTGGCGACTCCGTCGCCACGCTCGCTCTCGCTCGCATGTTCGGCTTCGGTCGCGGCTCCGGCTGCTTCAACCGGGGCTGCGCTCGGCGTTCGGTGCCTCGCATCGGATAGCGACCGCGACGTGGGAGTGCGCTCGTCGCGAGATCGGGTTTCGCAGGCGGAATCCGTTCTGTCAGCCTCACCGCGAGTGTCACGGTTTGTGCGGACGCACAAACCCCGCCACTCGCTCGCGTCTTCCGCGTGCTCGAGAGGGTGGGGGACTCGTAGGTTCCTCCACTCCTCTCGGCCCCTCCGGCCCTTCGATCAACCGAGGGGCCGCGATGACTGTGCAACCCAGGAACACCCGCCGTCCCGCCATCGAACGCCGTCGCCGGGAGCTACTCCAACCCGATCAGAGTCGCTGTCTCGATCGTGATCTTGGCGACCGGTGTTGACTTCTCGATCCGGCCCGCTCGGACCATCGAGTCGACCTGCTCCTTCGGGATGCGCTGCGCCTTGATCCGCGCGGCCATCGCGTCGGCGATCTTGGTTTCGACTGCCTCCAGCGCCGTCAGCGTGGCTTCGCCTTCGACCATCTCGCCGAACGTCGAGTAGCCGGTGCCGGGGCCGCGGGGGTCGAGGTCGGGGCGACGGGCGAACATCAGGAAGAACTGGGAGCCCGCGGTGTCGGGGATACCGGTGCGCGCCATCGAGAGGACGCCGCGGTTGTGGAGCAACTTGCGCTGCGTCTCAAGTGGCAGGTAGTAGCCGGGCCCGCCCGAGCCATCGCCCTTCGGGTCGCCGCCCTGCGCCATGAACTTCGTCACGATGCGGTGGAAGCTGAGCCCGTCGAAGAAGCCCTCGCGTGTGAGCGTGGCGAAACTCTGCACCGTGTTGGGCGCGATGTCCGGGCGCAACCGGACCGTGATCGGGCCCTCGGATGTATCCAGCAGTACGCCCAGGTGCTCCTTCTCGCCCATCGGCTCGACGTTGACCGTGACCGCGTCGGCGGTCACCTGCTGCGCGCTGACCGAGTAGCGGTACTGCACCGTCATGCGCTGTGCACCGACCTCCATCGCCGTGAGCGAGAGCTCTCCGGTGAGGCTCTCACCCGCTGCGAGCATCTTCGCTTCGGGCACCTTCCACGAGAGTTCGCCGCGCTGGGTGATGTCCGCGTAGAGGCGCTCCAGCAGGTAGGGCGCGTCGCCCTTACCACTGACGCGCACCGTGGCGCAGCGGCGATCGAGGCGTGGCACGTTCACGCGTTTCTCGACATCCGTGTCGTTCGTGACGACGACCTTCAACAGGATCTCGCCACCGAGTTCAACCGCCTTGACGGGCGCCTCGATCCGGACGGAGACTCCGCCCTCGATGACTGCGGACGCGGCCTGAACGGGCGCCGCTTTCTCGTCGTCGTCGCAGCCGCCGAGAGCGACGAGCGCAGTCAGAGTGAGCGCGACCGAGACCGGCTTCCAGGCGGTGCGCACTATGCGCCCCCCTTCTTCGCGGCCTTCATCCAGCGCTCGCGCTTTCCGTGGTCCTCGGGGACGTGCTCTTCGCAGAACTCCAGCAGGTCCTTCCAGCGCTCCTGCTTCATGAGCATTCCGCCGAAGTTGTTCAGCGCATCGCGGTAGCCGATGTCGTCGAACCCGCGACCACGATAGTCGTTGCCCTGCTCTTCGCCGGCGGCGAGCGCGCGGCGGTAGTACGGCTCGGCCATCTCGAATTCACCGAGGTATTGATCGAAGATCAGCGCGGTGTCGTTCAGGACCTGCGCGGAGTTTGGATTGGCCTCGACGGCTCGCGGATACCACGCCGCGCTCTTCTTCGGGTCCTTCGCGACGTCGCGGTACCAGAACCCGGCCGCGTTCGGCACCTCGAAGCGCTGCGGCCACTTGGTCCAGAGCGTGTCCCAGAGCTTCTCCCGCTGCTTTGGCGTGAAGCCCTTGCCACGAAACGCCTTGTCGTTGATCTGCAGGTAGATGCTCTGGCGGAACTCCGTCGCCGCGTCGATCGCCGTCAGGTACGCGTTGAATGCGGCGTCCGTCTTGCCGCGCGCCATCTCGATCTGTCCCCGTTCGAAGGCCAGTGCGGGTTGACCCGGCATCGCTTTCTCCGCGGCTTTCAGCGTCTTGACCGCGGCTCCCTTGGGATCGACCTCGTGTTGCGCCCACGCGAGAAACGTCACTGGCGCCGCCTCGCCCGGGCGCTTCGCGACGACGGCCTCGAACATCGCGACTCTCTTCGCCTTGTTGCCACCGGACCAGCGATACAGCTGGCTCAGCACCTTGTCATTCCACGCGAGCCGCTCGGCTGCATGCGCGTACTCGGTCGCGATGGCCGAGGCGTCCTGCCCCTTCTGCCACGCCATCGCATTGGCGAGTTGCCAGTGCGACTGGCCGCTCTCGGGGTCGATCTCCGTGCACTTGCGGAAGTGCTCTTCGGCCTTCTTCCAGTGCGGCGCCGCCGCCGCCGCGTCCTTCTGCTTCGCGCCACCCTGGCTGAAGTGGTACTTGGCGAGCGCCCAGTTGGCGTCGAAGTGATCCGGGAAGTCGGTGAGGACCGCTTCCAACTCCTTGCGCGTCTCACCGCTGGCCGCGCCGCCTTGGTGTTGGTAGACGCGCGCCTTCAGGACGCGCGCGTCGGGGTTCTTCGGGTCGATCCGCAGAGCTGCCTTGAGCGAGAAGTCCGCGTCCGCAACCGTGCCGACGATCACGCCGCCATCGACGCCCTCGGTGGCCTGTCGCTCGGCGATGAGCATGTACGCCCGGGCCCGCGCGACCAGCAGCGCGACGTCCTCCTTGTGGCTCTTGAGACCGGCGCTCGCGGCCTTCACGGCTTCGTCGTAGCGCCCGAGACCCGCGAGGACCTCGCTCAGGCCGCATGCCGCCGCCGCATCGGTGGCATCAGCGGAGACCGCGCTTTCGAAGTGTGCGAGCGCCTCCTTGAACTTGCCGGCTTCTTGCAGGGCCTGGCCGTCCTCCAGCGCGCCTGCGAGAGCGGCACTTGCGGCCAGGAGGACTCCGAACAGGCCGGTCATCCGGACCAGCTTCTGTCGAATGGGGGATCTCTGCATCGTGTACCTCGAGGGGGGCTCTGCCGGGCCGTGGGGGTGTGGACCGGTCGGATCGGGGCTCGCGCGCCGCCGCAAGCCTGCCAGCATAGCCCGTCCCGCGGAAGAGGTCACGGGGATGCGCGCCCGGCCTCTGCGTCGCAGTCGTGTCAGGTGCCGCGTGAGATGCCTGGAATGGTGCCCACGTCCCCGTGGGTTCCCACCACGGACGGCTGCGGCACGCCTCGCGGCCTTCTTCGATGCACACCGCCGTCCGAATAGTGTGGGTGGCTTGTGGCCACGATTCGCCGCACGACCCGAACCCGGAGGACCATGACCGACCGAGCCGACAAGCCTGTCCGCGTTGCGAAGACCGTCTCGGCCTCTCAGGCCGAGATGCTCCAACTCGTGCTTCCGAGTGACGCGAATACGCTCGGGAACGTGCTCGGTGGTGTGGTCATGCACCACATGGACATCGTGGCCGCGATCGCGGCTCAACGCCACGCAGGGTATGCCTGCGTCACGGCTTCCGTCGATCAGATCGACTTCCTGCACCCGGCGGTGGTCGGAGACGTGCTGGTACTCAAGTCGTCGGTGAACTTCGCGGGGCGCTCGTCGATGGAGGTCGGCGTGCGGTGCGCGGCCGAGAACCCACGCACGGGCCGCCGCCGCCACACGGCGTCGGCGTACTTCACGTTCGTGGCCCTCGACGAGGAGGGGGCGCCGGTCGGAGTGCCGCGCCTCAAGGCGGAGACACCCGACGAGTTGCGCCGTTATGCCAAGGCGCAGCACCGCCGCACCGAGCGCCTCTCGCAGCGCTCGGTGTACGACGGCAGCAGCGACACCGAAACGCAGAACGACGACAACGGAGACGCTTCGTGAGCCCCGACGACGAGAAAAAAGACCAGTCCCGCGCCCCGCTGAAGGACGGGCAGCCAGAGAAGAAGCCTCGTTTCGGGCTCTTCGTGATCATGGCGGTTGCACTGGCGATGCTGATGGGCCAGTTGTGGCAGTCGCAGCGCTATCAGTCGAAGCTCACGTCCGAGATCCGGCAGATGATCGTGGATGGGCGCGTCGAGTCCGCGTCGTTCGGGGCCGACACGATCAAGGTCGTGCTGAAGAAGGAGCCCGGCGCAGACGAGAACGCACGCCCGGAGCAGTACTCCGCGCAATTCAACGCGGAACTCGACAAGGACCTTGGGCCGTTGCTGGTCGCGAACGGCGTCAAGTACGGCACCGACACCACCGGCGACCTCTTCAGTGGCATGTTCATGCTGTGGATCGTGCCGCTCCTGATCGTGGGTGGCGTCTTCTGGTTCATGATGCGTCGCATGGGGCCGCCGCAAGGGGTCATGAATTTCGGCAAGAGCCGCGCGAAGATCTACGCCGAGAAGGACATCCACGTCTCGTTCGATGACGTCGCGGGAGCGGACGAGGCCGTCGAGGAAGTGCGCGAGATCGTCGAGTTCCTCCAGGAGCCGAAGAAGTTCCAGGCACTCGGTGCGCGCATTCCCAAGGGTGTGCTGCTGCTCGGTGCGCCGGGAACCGGCAAGACGCTGCTCGCTCGCGCCGTCGCCGGCGAGGCGGGCGTGCCCTTCTTCTCGCTATCGGGTTCGGACTTCGTCGAGATGTTCGTGGGTGTGGGCGCGAGTCGTGTGCGCGACCTCTTCCGGCAGGCGGAGCAGCAGTCCCCGTGTCTCGTCTTCATCGACGAACTCGACGCCCTCGGCAAGACGCGCGGCACGTCGCCGATCAGCAACGACGAACGCGAACAGACGCTGAATGCGCTGCTCGTCGAGATGGATGGCTTCGACCCGAACAATGGCGTGATCATCATCGCCGCGACGAACCGCCCCGAGATCCTCGATCCGGCGCTCCTGCGGCCGGGACGCTTCGATCGTCAGATCGTCGTCGATCGTCCCGATATCGTCGGGCGCGTGAAGATCCTCGACGTCCATGCGCGCAAGGTGAAGCTCGGCGACGCCGTTGATCTCTCGATCATCGCCAAGCGCACGCCTGGGTTCTCGGGCGCGGATCTCGCGAACGTCGTCAACGAGGCGGCACTCCTCGCCGCGCGGCGCGACAAGACCGCGGTCTCCATGTCGGAGCTCGAAGAGGCGATCGACCGCGTGATGACCGGGCTCGAGAAGCGGCGGCGCGGCATGACGGAGCACGAGAAGGAGATCGTGGCGGTGCACGAGACCGGCCACGCGATCGTTGGGCACTTTTCTCCCGGCAACGATCCCGTCCATCGCATCAGCATCATTCCGCGTGGCGTGAGCACCGGTGGCCACACGCTCTATCTGCCGGACGAAGAGAAGATGCTCTACACGCGGACCGAGTTGATCGCGCGCATCACCGCTCTCCTCGGGGGGCGTGCGGCCGAGCGTGTGGTCTACGACCATCTCTCCACTGGCGCCTCGAACGATCTCGAAGTGGCGTCGCGGATCGCCCGTCACATGATCACGCGCTACGGGATGAGCGAGCGCGTCGGTCCCGTCTCACTTGAGGCCGAGCAATCGCAGTTCCTCCAGGGCTCGCTGGTGCCGCCCGCCCGCGCGTTCAGCGAGGAGACGCAGAACGCCGTGGACGACGAGGTTCGCGAGTTGATCTTGGGCTGCGAGCAGCGGGCCATCGCGATCCTCAAGCGCCAACGCGCCAAGCTCGACGAGGTCCGGGACGTGCTCATGGAGAAGGAAGTCATCGAGCGGGAGCAATTTGAGGCGCTGATGGCGGGAGTCCGTGATGCGTCCGTCAGCGATGCGTCGGTCAGCGATGCGTCGGTCAGCGATGCGTCGGTCAGCGATGCGTCAGACGTCGATACGTTGGTCAGCGGCGCGTCCGGTACGCACACGAGCGCCGACGAGGACTCCGAAGCCGCGGCCTGATCGGCGCGGCTGCGCTGCGCGCCGCGCCGCGCCAGATCCCCAGCTCCTGGTGAACCAGGCTCCTGTTGAAGCGGGGTCCCCGTCAAGCAGAGCTGTGCAGCACAGGCTCGGCAGACCGTGCGCCGGGGGCCAACGCGCGAGTCGCTCCGCCCGCGGCTGCCTGCGCGTCCTCGCACTCGGCGAGCCGGGTCTTGAGGCGCTGTCGAGCGCGGTGGATGCGACTCATGACCGTGCCGACCGGGATCCGCAACTGGGCAGCGATCTCGGTGTACGAGAGACCGTCGAGCGCGAACATCACGAAGGGATCGTGATACGTCGGCGGGAGTCGTTCGAGGGCGCCTTTCAGGCAGTCCTCGACGTGTTCCAGCGTCTGTTCATAGCTGAGCGGATCACACGAGCGGCGGGCGGTGGCGCCGGATGTCTGGATCACGCCGCCCGCATCGGTATTGGTTTGCGTCGCGCGGCGCTTGGCCTTGATGACGCTGGTCAGGAAGAGGCGGCGCAGGATCGTTGCGAGCCACGCCCGCATGGATGTCCCGACCTGAAATCGATCCCGGGCGCTGTACGCGCGGAGCAACGTCTCCTGGACGAGGTCGTCGGCGTCCGCGCGGCGCCTGGCCAGCCTGAGCGCCAGGTGCGCGAGAAATGGCTCTTCGGCCAGGATCTTCTCCGTCACCAACTCGACAGTCGCCGCCCGCGCTCGCATGATCCGCCTCGCCCGCCCTCCTCAAGCTCCTGCACAGAACCCGATACATCTGATCGTACACCGATCACGATCCGCATGCCCGCCCCGTTCCGTATGCCGTCGCGGCGCGGCGTGGCTCCTGTGAGGCGGGGCGCCGAGAAATAGTCGTCGTGCGATGTAACCTTCGCCCTCGCCACGCGACCTAGGGAGTAGGGGACGGACAGGTAGGGCCGCCCCGGAGGTTCTCCCGTGTCCGTGTGCTTCCCATCTTCTCGCGCATCCGTGCGCATCCGCGTTGCCGCCGCGCTGCTGGCGGCCATCGTTGCCGGCGCCGGTACGGCACTCGCGCTCGCCTCTGATTCCCGTGCGCCCGACCCGTCACCGATCGAGGTCTTCGAGCGCTACTTCGACGACCGCGACCCGAAAGTGCGCCGCAAGGCCGTCGAGCAACTGAAGGACGCTCACGGGCCGCGCGTCGTTCTGGCACTCGTCCAGGCCCTCGGCGACACCGACGATCGGGTACGTGGCGCTGCCCAGAAACAACTGCGGCGCGGACCACGCACCGACGACGAGATCGCGGCGCTCCACCGTAGGCGCAGTCGCGAGCGCGATCCTGGCGTACGGCGCGAGATCGTCCGCGCGCTCGGTGCCGCGGGACCGTCGGCGCGCGAGAGCGTGGTGAGCGCGCTCGAGGATCGCGACGGCGGCGTGCGTAATACGGCGGCGCGCGTGCTCGGAAGCCTTGCCGACCCTCTGGCCTTGCCCGCCCTTCACGTGGCGCTGACCGACCGCGACGCCGCCGTGCGAGCTTCGGCCATCGAGTCGATCGGTGCGATCGAGCAGGGTGCGGCGACTGGCGCGGCGTCTGCAGTCCTGCGCGGCGATCGCGCAACGGGCCCCCGCGTTGCCGCCGCACTCGTTCTCGCTGCGTATCCACGACCAGAGGCGATCGAGCATCAGATCTTCGGACTGCGGATCCCGGCCTGGCCGATCCGTGTCGCCTGTGCCCGCGGGCTCGGCGCGCAACGCGGTGACGTCGTGTCTGCCCGCGCGGCAGCCGGAGCGCTTGTGATCGCTCTCAACGCGGAGGAGCGCGTGCGGGTTGCCGAGGAGATGTCCACCGCGCTCTTTCATCTCACAGGCATCGACTTCGGCCCGGAACCGGATCGGTGGACTGCGTGGTACGCCGAGGTGGGAACAACGTTCGAACCTCCCGAGCGCCTGCCTCGGCGTGCACACATCGTCCCCGGCGGAACGCAGGCCGGATTGCTCGATCTGCCGACAGCCTCTGACCACGTCACGTTCCTCCTGGACGGCAGCCATTCGATGAATGACCCCGTGCGCTTCGGGTTCGAGACCACGAAGCGAAACGCGCTCCTCGATGCGTTCGAACGCGCGATCAACCGCCTCCCCGCGCGTTCGTGGGCGAACGTCATCGCCTTCGGAACCACGCCGGTCGCCTACAAGTCGTCGCTCTTCCGCGCATCCCCGGCGTCGCGTCGTTCCGCGGTCCGCTTCCTCGCCAAGCGCCAACCCGACGGCCGCACCAATATCTACGACTCGCTCGTGCTGGCATTCGAGGACCCGCAGGTGGACACGCTCGTGCTGGTCACCGACGGCGCGCCGTCCGAAGGCGAGCGCACCACCCGCACAGGCATTCTCGACGGTCTGCGCGACCTGAATCGGCACCGGCTGATCCGCGTGCACACCGTCGAAATCGGCGCCCGCAATACCAGCCGGCGCTGGCGCGGATTCCTCCGACAGGTCGCCGAGGCCACCGGAGGCCATTACCTTGAGCGATGACGACGTGTCGTCGCTCGCCGCCCCCGCTCCTCTTTCCCCTCAAATCCCTTTCGATCATCGAATGCAAGGAGACTCACTGTGCGTAATCCACTTCCCCTCTTCCTCCTCGCGGCGTTCGCCGCAACGTTCATCAATCCCGCCGAGGCGTTCGCCACCCTCGACCACCCCGGCCACGACCCGGCGGCGAGGTGCTCGTGGCAGGCCGACGTCCTGCCGGCGTTCCCGCCGGGCGAGAAAGCCGTCAACGCCACGGGACGGACGCAGACTCAGACGCTGCTTGGAGCGGTCGCCGCCGTCGCAGCGTGGTCCGTTCAGGTCCTGCCCGGATATCACACGGGATTCGTGTATGCCATGGATCAGGCGTCACCGGGCTCCAGCTTGGTCACGAAGTCGTACGCGCGACACTCGATCTACGGCGTCTATCGCGCGACGGACTGCTGCTGGCCGGCCAGGCGCGCCGCGGTGAAGATGACATGCGGCTTCAGCGTCGGAGCGTTGGTCCCCAATCCGCCCGGCAGCGCGTCGGCACAGGGCGTGACGAACATCGTCGCCGCGAACACCCAGGTCGCGCTCGCCGTGGCAGCTGCGGTCACCACCGACTCGTCGGACGGTGGCGCGAACGTCGCGCTCGAACTGCCCGGTCCGAAGGGTGCGAAAGTGAAGGTTAACTTCACGATCGACTTCGATTCGGAGAGCGGTTCGACGGACCAAACCAGCAAGACGGCGATCGGTCCGAGTAAGCCTGCTCCCGACGAGGAGTACTACATCACGACCGATCTCGATCTCGTGGCGCAGGCCGACGGGTATCCGTTCAACACGGGCGAGTCGAACGCCTACCTCCGCGAACACCGTGTCACGCTCGACACGAAGGTCACATGTGGGCATTGCTCTGCGTCCGTCAGCGACTACGTCCTCATCAACGGCAGCAGTTACGGCGTCACGGAGTGAGCCTGGCTCACCTCGCGCCATCGTCGCTCTGACGATGGCCTCTCAGGCTGCGCGGTGGTGCCGAATGCATTGCCGCGCAGCAATGCCAGGCTTCACATCTGCAACCACGCGCCGCACGATCGGATCCCCGGGAGATCGCCATGAACAGACAGAAGACACTCGTGTTCACATCGCTTGCCGCACTCTTGCTCTTCGGCGCGTGGTGGATCTCGAGTGGCCCGAACGGATCGTCCGACCCGTACCTTCAGCCGACAGAGTCGGTGCTGACGCCGGCAGTTCGCGAACGCACTCCGCATGCGAATTTCGAAGCGTCGCAGCGCGTCGATCCCTTCGATGACGAGTCGGCGCTCACGGAGAGAGTGGTCGTGCATGTCGAGTGCATTCCGAGTGACGCGGATGTGCGTTGGACTGCGGAGCTGTACCACGAGCCGACTGTGTTGATACCTCGTCAGATCATATCCACGCAATCGGCCGGCGGGAGCCAGACGTTCGAGTGGGCTGCGCCGGCCAGTGCGGTCGGCATCCGTCTCGTTTCATCCCACGCGATCGGCGACACGTGGACCGAACTCGACCTAGCGATCGATGACGCGGCTGCGGGGAACCCTCACGAAGTGACGCTGCGGCTCACGGCCGACGCTCGCGTTCGCGGGCGCGTCACTGACCAGCAGGGCGCCCCCGTTCAAGGAGCCCGCGTTCTCCTCGCCCCGTCGACAGATCTGCCACACGCGGCCCTCGGTCCGTTCGAGTCCGTGCCCGAGTTCATGCGCCCGGCTCTGTCAGCCGAGACAGACGCGGCGGGTGCGTACGTGATCGAGCGAGTCGATGGTCGTCGCACGTACAGTGGCGCCGTTGCCCATCCCTCGCACGCGGTTGCGCGCGAGTATGGTGTGGCGCCGCCGGCGGGCGGAGAGGTCGTGCTCGACTTCGTCGTTCGCGACGGTGGCCAGGTCCGGGGACGCCTCGTCGATACGGAGCTGCGCCCCGTTGCGGGCGCGAGCCTTCGGATGGCGATGGCAACGCGGCCAAGTCCCTTGGTCGTCAAGTGGCAGGACGAAGGCTCGTCTACAACCGGCGCCGATGGGCGCTTCGCATTCGGGGCGCTTGCGCCCGGTTGGAAGAAGATCCAGACCGTCGTGAGCGCCGAGCCGGGACTCAGCGTTGCCGGAAGCTGGGAACTCGACATGAATCGTGGCGACGACCAGGACCTCGGGGATCTCATCGTCGGGCACGGGACGTTCGAAGCCCGCATCTCGACGCCGGAAGGCGCCGCTCGCCGACCGGGCGCGTCGGTTCGTTTCTTTGCCGCCACCGACTCTGAGACGGGTCGCCCCGCGGCGCTGTTTCGGATCCCGGTGTCGCCGGATGAGCACGGGGTCGTCCGCATTCACGGTCTTGGTGCCGGTCGCGTCTCCGCCACCGTCAACGAGGACGTCGCGCTGACGGCCGGCTGGTATCGTCCGCGCTCCGACTTCGATACCTACCACGACGGCGAGAGTACGACGGTGGACTGGGTGATGAACGCGCTCGTGAACGGGGAGACGCCTGTCGAGGCTGCAAATCGCACGATTTCGAAGGTCGCGCTGACGTTCCGCGACCGGCCAGGTCGAGATCTCGCGTTCATCTGGTTGGACGGCCAACTCACGGCAATCGGTGCCGCGCGCTCCGGCGGCCTCTCCGTCGAAGCTCAGGATGGGACGCGCGTGCGCTTCGCAGTCACGGACGGCGATCGCTACATGGAAGAGGAGTTCGAACTCACCGAGGATGTCGAGCGCACGAAGTTCGCCCCCGGCGGCCGCGCTGGCTACGAACTCACGGTGCGTGTCGAGGACGACGGGCGCGGCGTCCCCGGCGTCTACATTCGTGCGGGACTCGTCGGCTCCGACATGTTCGGGTCCGAGGTGGGCAGGACGGATGGGAGCGGTGTGCTGCGCCTGCGTGGACTGCCACCCGGGCTCGCGCTCACCCTGTCTGCCGTGATCGGACGATCGATCACGGAGCCCGTGCCTGTCAAGTGGGCTGGCGGCAAGGCGGAGGTTGTCTTGGATGCCAGCGAGAACTGAGTGCATCGCTTGCGGCGCGGTGGCAGGCCGCTCCGTTGCGAGGGCCGTGGCCGGTCTTCCTTGCCCCTGCCTCGTGGCGAACGGACGGCGTGACGGGCGCGTCTGATCCCACCGGTTAGGATGGAGCCATGAGAGTGTCTCGCCCCTCGGCTCCCGAGGGCGAGGCTGCCGTCGGTGGCGAGCCGAAGGCGGTCTCGCCCGCGCGGTCTGGTGCCATCGGTCGCGGCGCGGAGCTCGTGTTGCAGGTGCTGGCCGGCGGCTTCTACGCGACGCTCTGGACGCTGATCGTTGCTCTGGCCGCGACATCGGTCTGGTTCCTCGATGAACGCAGTGGGGGCGTCGGGCCGCTCCCTGGGTGGGGCGTGTCCGCTTGGTGCGCGTTCACGGCCCTCTTCCTGATCCTGGCGCAGTTCGGTGAGCGTTCGTATCGGGCGGCGGGGCGACCGCTCGAGCGATGCGATGCGCCGGATCTCTTCGCTATGCTGGACGAGATCGGGGAACGGATGGGGGTCGGGAGCATTGCTGCGGTGCGGCTGAAGCCAGCTCCGATGATGGCGGCGGCGCGGGTTCGTCGCCCGGGTCGCTTCATCGTGACGGAGCGGCGCGCGCTGGTCATCGGTGTGCCGCTCCTGCGGACTCTCTCCATCGACGAAATGCGCGCGGCCGTCGCGCACGAACTCGCGCACCTGCTCGGCGGCGATGTGCGTCGTGGGCGCATCGTTCATCAAGCGAGCCGTCGGATCGCGCTGATGAAGCGTGTCCTCGAACGAGGTCGTGGCCCGGCGCGCGCTCTGCTCACGTGGGTGAATCCGGTGTGGTGGTATCTGGTCGCGTATGGCACGCTTCTGCGGCGCGGAGCGTCCACAATCAGGCGTCGGCAAGAAGCGCGTGCGGACTCGCTGGCCGCCGCGGCAGTTGGGGCAGAGACGTACGCGCGCACGCTTGTCAGGGTCGCCACGGTGGGGTTGTCGTTCCGGCGTCTAGCGCCCGGTCTGCTCCTGCGAGCGACCGAGACAGAGCGCCGGATAGAGAACTTCTTCGCTGACTTCGCGCGTGCACTGGCCGATCTCAGCGCGACCAATCGTCAGCGTGTTGAGCGCGACGCGATCGCCGCGCACGATGGAGACGCCGGTGACCATCCACCGCTGCGAGAGCGGTTGGCCGACCTGGGCGTCCGTGGTGCGGTGGACACGAGCGATGACACGCCGCGCTGCGCGACACTCGTGCCGACCCTGGGCGACGTGGAGCGCGAGATGACCCCGCTCGTCGTACGTGGTCTCATGCTGGGGCTCGGCGCCGAGTTGCAGCGCCGTCGCGAACGCCGGGCGGCGCTCGCCGAGGGGGACTCACCTGTGACCGCGCCGTCATCTGAGTCTGCGTCGGCATCTGCGTCGGCACCGGATACGCGTGAGGGCGCGCTGGATCAATGACGCCGCGCCCGGCGATGCTGTGCCGTGCGGCCGCGTACTGCGGCCGGGGGACTACTCCAGCGTGATGAGCGCGTCGCCTTTCGCGACGGTCGTGCCCGGTGTGACATGGACGGCGACGACCGCTCCGTCGGTGTCGGAGCGGATCTCGTTCTCCATCTTCATCGCCTCGAGGATCAGCAGCGGCTGTCCGTGCTCCACCTGCTGGCCGACGTCGACGCGGATCTCGCGCACGATGCCAGGCATCACAGAGCGCAGCATACCTCCGCCAGCACGTCCGCCGCCCGCTCCCTCGGCGGCGCGCGCCGCTGCCTCGCGCTCGTCCGTGACAGAGCAATGCCACGTCTCGGAACCCAGCGTCAGTGTGAGATCGTCGTTGGGTCCGTCCGCGACGACCGGAAGCTGTCGCGTTCCGACCAGCAGTGAGTAGGAACCACTCGATCGCACAGCGCAGAGTTCGACCGGCGTCTCGACCCCGTCGTTGACGTCAGGATGGACGACGAAGAGGGCTCCGCCGCGCTCCACCAACTCGATCTCGACGGATTCGTCGTCGATCTGCACCTGATATTTCACGACGCGCCTCCCATCGCCCGGCGACGTACGTGCACGACCCACGGTGAGATGCCGCCATTCGGCCCGTCGGAGCCTGCACCGCTCGTCGCTCGCTTGCGCGCCCGCTCGCGATGGATCAGCGCAGCCGTGACAGCCGCAGCCAGGCGGTGGCGTCCGACGCCGTGACCGAGAACCGCGTCGAGTCGCTCGTCGAGGAAGCTCGTATCGTAGCGCCCCTCGACGATCTCCGGCTGACGGAGCAACTGCAGCGAGAAGGGGATCGTCGTGCTGATCCCCGCGACGACGAATTCCCGCAGCGCGGCGCGCGTGCGTTCGAGAGCGGCGCTGCGATCCTCGCCCCAGCACACGAGCTTGCCGATCATCGAGTCGTAGAAGAGCGTGATCTCCTGCCCCTCGTAAAGGAACGTATCGAGACGCACACCCGGCCCGCCGGGGACCTCGAGATGCTCGACGCGACCGCCCGACGGAAAGAACCCGTGCTCCGGATCCTCCGCGCAGATGCGTACCTCGATTGCGTGGCCGTTGCGGCGAACGTCGCTCTGCTGGAACGAGAGTTCCTCGCCGGCCGCAATGCGCAACTGCTCGCGCGCAAGATCGACTCCGTAGACCATCTCGGTCACGGTGTGCTCGACCTGAAGGCGCGTGTTCATCTCGAGGAAGTAGTACTCGCCCGTCTGGTCGACGAGGAACTCCATGGTGCCCGCATTCACGTAGTCGACCGCCGCTGCGCCACGCACTGCTGCGGCGCCCATCGCTGCGCGCGTCTCCTCGGGGAGCCACGACGACGGGCACTCCTCGACCAACTTCTGATGCCGCCGCTGCAATGAGCACTCGCGCTCGCCCAGATGCACCACGTTGCCGTGCGTGTCACGCAGGATCTGGATCTCGATGTGTCGCGGTCGGTCGATCGCCTTCTCGACGTAGATTGAGCCATCGCCAAACGAGGTCTGCGACTCACTCGATGCGCGTTCGTAGGCCGGCTCCACGTCCTCGCTGCGCTCGACTCGACGGATCCCCTTGCCGCCGCCTCCGGCGACCGCCTTCAGCATGACGGGGTAGCCGATCTCATCGCATGTGCGCCGCGCGTCAGCGGCATCCACGCATGCAGTGAGGGTTCCCGGGACGACCGGAACACCGGCTGCGTCCATGGCCCGGCGGGCCGAGACCTTCGCGCCCATTTGGCGCATCGTGGCGCCGGTCGGGCCGACGAAGACGATGCCGGCCGCCTCACACGCGTCGGCGAAGTCGGCGTTCTCGCTGAGGAAGCCGTAGCCCGGGTGAACGGCGTCGGCGCCTGTCTGCTTCGCGACGGCGAGGATCTTCTCGATCGAGAGATAGGTCTCGGCGGGGGAGATGCCGCCGAGTGCGATGGCTTCGTCGGCCATGCGCACGTGCGGGTCGCGCCGATCGACGTCGGAGTAAACCGCCACCGTCGCGAGGCCCTCGAGGCGGCAGGCGCGCATTACCCGGACGGCGATCTCGCCCCGGTTCGCAACCAGAACCTTCGAGATGGCTGTCTTCGAACCGGCCTTCGAATTGGCCGTGGTCGAGCGCGCCGTCACAGCGGGATGTTCCCGTGCTTCTTCGGCGGGTTCGTGTCGCGCTTCGTCTTCAGCAAGTCCATCGCGCGACAGAGTCGGTAGCGGGTCTGCGACGGCTCAATGATGTCGTCGATATAGCCCTCGCCCGCGGCCTTGTACGGGTTCGCGAACGTCTCACGATAGTCGTCGATCAGCGCCTGCTCTTCGGCCTCGGGATCGTCGGAGGCCTTGATCTCCTTGCGGAAGATGATCTCGACCGCGCCCTTCGCTCCCATCACCGCAATCTCCGCACCCGGCCAGGCGAGATTCACGTCGCCGCGGATGTGCTTCGACGACATCACGTCGTACGCGCCGCCGTACGCCTTGCGCGTGATGACGGTGATCTTCGGCACGGTGGCTTCGCAGTACGCGTAGAGCAACTTCGCGCCGTGACGGATGATGCCGTTCCACTCTTGATCCGTGCCGGGCAGGAAGCCGGGGACGTCCTCGAACGTGACCAGCGGGATGTTGAACGCGTCGCAGAAACGCACGAAGCGCGCCGCTTTCACCGACGCGTCGATGTCGAGCACTCCCGCGAGTACGGCCGGCTGGTTGGCGACGATGCCGCACACGCGGCCGCCCAGGCGCGCGAAGCCGACGACGATATTCGGTGCGAACTCTTCGTGAACCTCGAAGAACGATCCCGTGTCCACCACGCCGGTGATGACGTCGCGGATCTCGTATGGGCGGTTGGGGTCCGCTGGCACGATCGAGTCGAGCGCGGGGTCCGCGCGGTCGATCGGGTCGTCGGTCGGGACGAAGGGCGGGTCCTCGGCGTTGTTCGAGGGGAGGTACGAGAGTAGATGCCGCAGTAGAGCCAGACTCGCCGCGTCGTTCGCCGCCGTGAAGTGCGCCACACCCGACTTGCCAGCGTGAGCGTGCGCGCCGCCCAGGTCTTCGGACGTCACCTCTTCGTGCGTCACAGTCTTCACGACGTTCGGGCCCGTCACGAACATGTAGGACGTCTTCTCGACCATGCACACGAAGTCGGTGATCGCGGGCGAGTAGACGGCGCCACCGGCGCATGGCCCCATGACCGCCGATAACTGCGGCACGACGCCAGACGCGAGCGTGTTGCGGAGGAAGATCTCGGCGTAGCCGCCCAGGGAGACGACGCCCTCCTGGATGCGCGCACCGCCGGAGTCGTTCAATCCCACGACGGGTGCGCCGACTTTGATCGCCTGGTCCATCAGGCGGCAAATCTTCTCGGCGTACGCGCCGGACAGGCTGCCGCCGAACACGGTGAAGTCCTGCGAGAACACGAACACGGGCCGACCGTCCACCGTGCCGTGGCCGGTGATGACGCCATCGCCCAGAAAACGCTTCTCCGCCATCCCGAAATCGGAGCAGCGATGCGTGACGAATTGTCCGGACTCGATGAACGAGCCCTCGTCCAGGAAGAGTGTCACGCGCTCGCGCGCCGTCAGCTTCCCCTTCTCGTGCTGGCGTTTCGTTGCGGCATCGCCGCCGCCCTTCTGTGCCTGTTCGCGCATCGCGTGCAGGCGCTCGATTGGTGTAGGACCACTCACGTCTTGGGTGTCTCCTGGAGTTCGACGAGGACACCGCCGCACGATTTGGGATGCACGAATACGATCGGGAGTCCGGCGGCACCGATCGTGGGCTCTTCGTTCACGAGCGTGACGCCCTTCGCCAGGAGATCTGCGACCGTTGCGCGCAGATCGTCCACGCGAAAGCAGACGTGGTGCAAGCCGGGCCGGTTCTTCGCGAGGAAGCGTCCGACCGGCGTGTTCGCGCCGGTCGGTTCGGTCATCTCGATCACAGCGTTGCCGGCGGAGAGCTTGATCACGCGGACGCCCTGATCGGCGACCTCCGTACGCTTCACAATCTCGAGCCCGAAGAGGTCGGAAAATATCTCCGCCAGGGCGCTCGCGTCCAGGGTGGCGATGTTGACGTGATCCAATTCCATCGCAACCTCCGGACGCGACTCCGATTCCGACCGAGCCCGCGCTTCAGACTGCGACACCCGGGGCCGGCACCGGCTCGACTTCAGGTGAGGTCTCAGATCAGACCGAGACCGAACCCGTCGTCTTCTTCCTCGTCCTCCACAACATCCGCTTCGGCTGTGTCGGAGTCCGCGTCGCCATCGGCAGCGTCTTCCCCAGACTCGTCGCTAGCACACGTCTCGGCTGCCTCGTCCACCTCGGCGTCGCACGCCGGGGCATCCATGTCAGCGGCCATCTCGACGTCGGTCGCGCCGATATCGGTGCTGTCGATCGTCGGTTCCTCGTCCGCCACCTCGATCGGCGCGGGCGTTTCCGGCTTCGGCTGTTCCACGAGACCGAAGCCGAAGTCGTCTGCCGGAGCTGATGCCACGGCTGGCGCTTCTACAGGCGTCTCTGCTGGGGCTTCCGCCACTGGATCTGCAGTGCGGGGCTCACGGCGCGGGCGTTCGCGGCGAGGTCGCCGGCCCTCATCGTCGCGGTCGCGTCCGGGCTTCCGCCCTTCGTCGCCGCGCGGGTCACCACCACGATCGGGCGCCGCGGCGCTGCGTGCCGCGTCGCGATCTCGTCGCGGCCGCCGCGCGCCTCGATCCTCGTCGCCGCCGCGCCGGTTGTCCCGTCCGCGGCCGCCGCTGTTCCGATTCTCGCTGTCTTGGTTGTCACGGGCCTGGTTGTCACGGGCCTGGTTGTCACGGGCCTGGGGCGCATCGCGATCCTCGCGCGGACGCCGTTCGCGCGCGTCCTCGCGGCGCGGCCGATCATCCCGGTCTCCGCGACTCCGGCCTTGACGATCTCGGTCCTCACGACCGCGGCGTGGCTGGCGCTCGCCGCCGCTCTGGTCTCGGCTCTGATCCCGAGCCTGATCTCGATCGCCACGACCCCGGGTGCGCTCATCGCTTCCGCGACCGTCTCTGTCGTCGCGGTCGCTGCGGTTGCGCCCGCGATTCCCACGATCCCCGTCGCTGCGAGTTCCTTCGCTGCGAGCATCGCGGCTGCGTGGCCCGCGTCCGTCGCGGTAGCTGCGTTCGTCTCGGTCTTCGCGGTCACGACGACGCGGACGGTCATCCCCGTCTGCGCGCTGGTCGCTCCGGCCTCCGCGTGTCCCGCGGTCGCCTTCGTCGCGGTCGCGACCCTGCGAGCCACGGTTGTCGCGCGATCCGCGCTCATCGCGAGAACTACGCCCGTCCCGGCTGCCACGATCGTCTCGACCGCGGGAGTCGCTGCCACGACCGCGTCCGGATCCGCTGCCGTCCCGATCGCTCCGATCGCCCCGGTGCTCGTCGCGCGAGCGCTCGCGGCGGGGTTCTCTGGTCTCGCGCTCACCGCGATGCCGATCATCCCGACCGCCGCGATCATCGCGCGCGCCCCGGTCGTCCCAATCGCGGCTGTCTCGATTCCGATTGTCGTCCCGACTCCGATTGTCTCGGTCCCGATTGTCTCGGTCCCGATTGTCTCCGTCCCGACCACCCTGGTTTCGGCTGTCCCGATCCCGGTCGCTGCGATCTTGGTCACTGCGGTCCCGCTCGCTGCGGTCATCGTGTTGGCCACGATCACCGCTATCTCTGCCGCGATCACCGCCTCGGTTGCTCCCGCGGCCACGTCCGCCACGACGTCCGCGCCGGGAGGATCCTCCGCGCGCCGAGCCTGAGCCGCCGGAGTCACCTCGGGGTTCACCCCGCGAGTCAGACGCCGCTCCGCCGGAACGGTCATCGTCGAAGTCGTCGCCCAGGTTGCCGAGCAGGACCTTCAAGCCATCCGGCCGGCCCTCGTCGAGGCGGCCCTTGATCGGCTCCGGGTTCAGCAGATCCTTGTGAGGGAGAGGGCCAGCGCGAGAGTCATCACCGCGGGTGTCACCGCGGGTGTCACCGCGGGTGTCACGGTCTCGATACTCGCGGTCGGAGCGCGAGTCGTCAGAGCGCCCACCACGCTGCTCTCCACCACGCTGGTCTGCGCCGCGCGGCTCGTCGCCACGCTGCTCCCCATCCCGCTGGTCCGCGGAACTTCCACGGCGTCGTCCACGACGCCGACTTCTTCTCTCACCACCGGACTCGGTGCTTCCGTCGCTGTGCATCCCCGGAACTTATACGGGAGCGGGGCGCTGCTCAACGTCTCCCGGGACCGATTGAGCGGAAGCCTTCGCCGCGCTGCGAACGCTCAGCCGCGGCAGTACTCGAGGAGCCCCTCGATCTCGGTCGGAAGTGGAGCTTCGACCTGCATCTGGTCGCCCGATTGTGGGTGACGAAATGTCAGCTTTCGTGCGTGGAGCGCCTGACGCGGGCAGATCTTCTGGAGATGGTGTACGACGCCGCCGTACACGCGATCGCTGATGATGGGGTGCCGGATCGATGCCATGTGGACGCGGATCTGGTGCGTCCGTCCTGTGCGCGGCATGCACTTCACCCACGTGGCCGCCTCGAAACGCTCGATCACTTCGAAGTAGGTCTCGGACGGTCGCCCGACATCCAAGCGCACCGCCTGCTTGGTGCGGTGGGTCCGATGCCTCCCGAGCGGCGCCGAGATCAGGTCGGCATCGAGCTCGATCACGTTCTTGACGACCGCGTGGTACTCCTTCTTGACCGTGCGCTCGCGAAACTGCGCCGCGAGGGCGTGGTGCGTAAGGTCGTCCTTCGCTACAAGAATGACGCCGCTCGTGTCGCGATCCAGCCTGTGAACGATCCCGGGGCGCAGCGGTCCCTGCACGCGCGACAACTGGCCGAAGTGGTACGCGAGAGCGTTGGCGAGGGTTCCCGACGGCGCCCCGGCGCCTGGGTGCACCGTCAGGCGCGGCGGCTTGTTGATGACGAGCAGCCACTCGTCCTCGTAAATGATGTCGAGTTCGATGCGCTCCGGGAGCGCGTAGGGCTCGGTGCGCTGTCCGATGCTGATCTTGATGACGTCGCCCGCATCCAGCCGCAACCCGGGCCGGATCTTCTTCCCCACGCGGTCGTTGACGGAAACGCGATCTTCCTTGATCTGCTTCGCGAGACTTGTGCGGCTGTAGCCTGGGAAGCGGCGCACGAGAAAGACGTCGAGGCGGCTCTGTCGGTCGCCCGGCCCCGCCTCGAACGTATGGTCGAAGGTTCGTAGTTCGTCGGGCGAGTCGGTTTCCTGCATGGCGATGGCGATCGTATCCGTAGTTAGCCTTGCGGTCGCGTGGAGCGTGACCCGGCGCGACGATTGGCCTCCGACAATTGGCGCGTGACAATCGGCACGTGACAATTGGCGGAGGGCGACTTGCGGCTACGATGCCCGGTCCCGGAGGAAGCAAATTGGCGCAGGCACAACCAGACACGAAGTCCCACTCGGCATCCGACATTACCGGCCTGCCCGGGCGCGGTGTGGGGGCCACCTCATGAGCGACGAGCGTGAACCCTCCGGCGCCGCGGGGACTTCTGGCGGGGCGGGGGCGTCTGGCTTTCTCGCGTATTGGGGGCCGCCGGTGGCGATTGGGCTCCTCGTCGGGCTCGGCATCGTTCTCGCCGTCCGCTCGCTCGACATCGGCAAGACCGACGTCGATCAGATCATCGAGCAGTACGAGTGGAACGTCTACGACAACAACCTGAAGCTCGAGGAGCAGGTAGCGAAGCTGGGAGCGTCGGCTCGCAGTGACGTGGTCTCCGCGTTCGAGGATGCGCCGGGCGGAGAGTGGGCGGATCTCAAGACCTGGATCGCCGAGATGCTGCTGAAGGATCCGTTCTTCGACTCTGAGACACTGATCCGGGCCGCGCGGAGCGACGATACATGGAATCGGCGGTGCGCCGCAGCCGCTCTGGCGCGTGTGCTGCGCGAGGATGCGGACCCGGACGTGGTCATGCCCGGGCTACTTGAGTGGCTGACGGATCTGTCGATCGACGATCATGCGATCGCGATCTCGGCGCTCGGATTGCTCGGGCCGTTGCCGTCGCAGTGGCAGGAGCCCGTGAAGGTGGCCTTGCTCGCACTTGCCGAGAAACGGGCTCCGGTTGCCGATGACGATTGGCTGCCCGAGGACCGCGAGATCACCATCCAGCAGGGCTTGAACCGCTACGCATCCGACGAGCGGGTGCAGGCACTGCTCTATCACATCTTGGCCGACGATACCGACGACTTGGGTCCCCGCGTCGCTGCTGTGCGCGCCCTCTCCGAGAATGCACTCTTCGCCGATGTCGAGGCGTGGAAGGCTGGCGCACGGGCCACCGACGAGACCGTCCGACAGGCCGTTGCGGAGAACCTCTTCCGCACGCCGGAGCCGTCGTTCGCCGAGGTCTTGCAACCCATGCACGTGGATGCGCACTGGGCAGTCAGGCAGGGGAGCCTCGACACGCAAGTCGCGCGGCGTCAGGAGACGATGTTGCCCGTCATGGACCAACTCCTCGCGGACTACGAGCAGTGGGTGCGCTTCGGGGCGATGGAAGCGTGCGCGGTGTTCAAGAACTCGCCTGGCAAGGAGGCGCGCAACGGCATGCTCTTGCGCCTGCTTGCCGAGAGCGACGAGAGCACGGACGTCGAGGGCGCGATCCTGGCGCTCTACTCCATCTCGGGCAAGACGTTCGGTTTCCGTGAAGTGGACGTCCACCAGCACGTCCAAGAGGTCGAAGAATCTGCGCTCGCGGCCTTCATGAAGGACCCGGAGGGTCGCGCGGAAGCGGTGCAGAAGTTCCGCGAGGCGTTCGGCGGCACCGCGGTGTGGACGAAGGCGGATCACATCGGCACGTTGGAGAAGCTGCGCAAGCACGCCGATCCGAACAATCGCGAGCGCGCAGAGCGCCTGCTGGGCGAGTTGAACGATTGACTCCGGCGATGCCCGTCACACTGGCAATGTTCGTGACACGGGCGATGTTCCGGGGCGAGGCCGGGTGCTCAAGTTGCGAGCGGCGCGCTGACCTGACCCGCTCTCTACTCGGCCTCGGAACGCGCCTCCCACGAGCGGATGATATTCTCGGTATCCGCGCGGCAGGCCAACTCGTAGGCGTTGACGCGCTTGCTCAGGAGGTCGTCCCGGATGCGCTCCGCGACGTCGTCGAATTCCGGCGCCGGACGGCGCTCTTCGACCATGAGCAGGTGGTAGCCGAGTGAACTCCTGATCGGCCCCTGCAGGATGCCGAGCGGACCGTCGAATGCCGCCTTCTCGAGCGCCGGTTCGCCCTGGAGGGGCTGACGCGTGAAGATCATGGGCTCGCCCGCCTTGTGTCGCGCCTTGTCGTTCGTCGCGAGTCGTTTCGCGATTCGCGTCAGCAGCGCGCCCATCGACGTCTTCGGGCGCTCCTTCTCGGGGAGGTGCAGTCCCGCCGCTTCCAAGACCTCGGCCTTCGCGCCGAGTGCCACCTGGCTCGCGTCATGAAAGCTCATCTGTTGGAACTTGGCCCCGCCATCACTCGCCGGGACGAGGATTTGGCGCACGAGCACACGCTCGCCGTACGCGTCGAGATGGTCTTGCCAGTACTGCTCGACGTCGTCGTCTGAGATCTCGTCGCGCTTCATGCGGCGGAGCGCGATTCGCGCGCGAAAGACGCGATCGGTACGTAGGTCGTCCTCGCCATAGCCGCGCGATTGGCGCAGATATTGATCGAAGGTCACGCCCGAGCCCCGCACCTGGGGGTCGTCGGCGAAGCGCAGACGCAGGGCGCGCATCGCTTCGTCGACCAACTCGTCGGTGATGGTGACGCCGGACTTGCGCGCGTCGTGCTCGGAGGCAACCGTGACCACGAGTTCGTTGCCGACCGCTGCGACCAATTCGCTGGGGAGCTTGTCGCGCAGGCGCCGTGCGAGGTCTTGGCGGAGCACGTTCTGGCCTCCGACCGTCGCCATCACGCCCTCGTCCAGGTTCTTGTAGCGCACGTTCGCCTTCTTGCGCTGCGAGGCCAGCCACAGCTTCAGGTAGCGCTCTGACAGCTCCTCCTCGGGCTTTGACTGGAAGTCCTCGCGCGCCATCTTCTGTCGCAACACGAATTCGTGCGCCGCGCTGACGAACTCGGCCTTCTCCTCTTCCGTGTCGTAAAGGCTCTCGAGCGTGGCCTTGCCGCCGCTCTGCTTCCGCACGGTCGCGTCCCACTTCTCGATGTACGCCTGCACTTCGTCGTCGGTGACGGTCACGCCGCGCCGCGCCGCCTCGCGCGCCACGCAGATATCGTCCACCAACTCCGCGAGGGCCTCGCGCCCGCGCTCGCCGTGTGCGTAGGCCCGGGCGATCCGGTCGAGAAGTTGCGCCTCGGTGATGTCCTCGCCGTGGACCCGCGCAACCACGCCTTCGGGAAGCTGCCGGTCGGCGCCTGCGGCGGCCGCCGGGCCACTCTCCTGCGCGACGAACGTCTCCTGTGCGACGCCGACTTCTTGCGCGGCAACCGGGGAGACCACGATTGCGGCGAAGAGAGAGAGGATGGCCATCCCCAGGATGACCGTGCGGTACTGCATCATGCGTGTGCCTCGAAGTTCACGTGTCTCAAGTATCGACAGCCGTGGGATCGACGGTCGCGAACGCCCACGGTCAGGGTCGTCACCGCTTCTCGTCGTCACCGCTTCTCATCGTCACCGCTTCTCATTGGGGCCCGCCCCGCGCTCGGGGCTCGTCGCCGAGCCGGTCTTCGGCTTGAATCCGGCATTCTTGCGCACCCACTTCACGACCTCGTCACGCATGAGGAGGCCGGTGTCCTCGACCTTGGCATCCGTCACCTTGAAGTACTTCTCCTGCTGATCGGAGACGTATGAGTTCGTGGCGATGGTGTACTCGGCGTTCGGATCGAAGCGGTCGCCGAGTTGCTTGCGCGCGTAGGCGTGGAGCTTGTTGCCGGGCAGCGTCAGCTTGACCAGCGTGTTGTCGAAGGGGAGCACCGTCCAGACATCGCGGATGCGGATGTCGCCGGACGCGATGACCGCGCGGATGCCGCCCATGTTCTGGTACCCGCAGTCGCAGTCGAGCAACTCCTTGTAGATGTGCTCGATCCGCGTGCGGAGCTGCTTCTTCCCGAGGCCACTCGACGCGCCGATGACCTCCGCGACCTGCGCATCGACCTTCTCTTCCCACGTGTCAACGAGTTCCTTGACCGTGGGGTCGTTCGCCATCGTGTCGGCGTCGATCGTCACGAGTCGCGACGTGAAGTCCGTGATCTTGCGGGTCTCGGGGTCCCACGCGAAGTCGATGATCCCAACCCGCTCGAAGTAGCTCTTGGCCTGCACGATTCGCGTGCCGTTCACGTTGAGCGCCGTCTTCAACTCCGTGTGGGAGTGTCCGCCGACGATGAGATCGATGCCTTCGACGGCGCCCGCGATCGCGGCATCCGTTTGCACCCCACAGTGCGTGAGGAGCACGATCACGTCAGCGAGCTTGCGCACCTGCGGCACAAGGCGCCGTGCGGCCACGATCGGGTCCTCGAAGCTGCATCCCTCGCTGCACTTCTTCTGGGTGAGTGAGGGTACGCCGGCGGTGATGAGGCCGATGACACCGACGCGGACGCCGCCCGTCTCGAAGATGGCGTACTCCTTGTCCGCGAGCAGTTTGCCTTCCGGGTCTCTGGCGTTCGCGCAGAGGAGTGGGAACGTCGCGAGCTCGCGGAACTCCTCGATCAGCTCCCAGCCGTGGTCGTATTCGTGATTACCGACCGCCGCGGCGTCGTAGCCCATGGCGCTCATGATCTCGAAGATAGGGCGCCCTTGGAAGATGGTCGAGAGCGGCGTTCCGCTGATGCAATCCCCGCCATCAAGAAAGAGCGTATTGGGCTCCTCGCGGCGCTGTTGAGCTGCCACGGCGGCGACCGCGGCGGCGCGCTCGACGTGGCCGTGCAGATCATTCGTGTGCACGATGCGCACGCGTTGGCCCTTCTGAGGGGCCGAGGCGCAGGCTGTCAGGGCGATGACGCCGAGGAGGGCGAGGGCAATGGATCGACGTAGCATGACGCTCACGTTACGGAGCGGAGGCGACATGGGGAAATCCCGTCGCTCCGCCGTTTCGAGCAGTTGTTTCTGCGTGGGCGCTCGGAGACGTAAGATCCGCGTCGTGAGAGGTGCCCTGATGTTCCGTTTCCGATCTTCGTTCACCGGCCGCCGCATTCGCTGCGTTGCTGCGCTTCTGTGCCTCGTGGCCGCAACCCTCGTCGTCCCTGCCTGTGCGGGTGGTGGCGCTGACTCCGGTGGTGGTTCTGCATCGATCGGCGAGCTCGAACGTCCGAGTATCGGCCCCGTAGAGCCCGGCGATCCGGTCCGCGGCGAGGTGGCGGTCACGTGGCAGAACCTCAACCCGAGGGCTCAGCCGCTCAAGCTGGTGCTCGTCAACGAGTCCTCCGAGGCTGGCAAGATGCTGCGCAGCGGCAAGGCGAACTCCTCCGAGATCCGGGTGCTCTCCGACGTGGATATGGGCACGTTGATCGGTCAACTCAAGGAGCGTGGCTTCTACAAGAATGCAACCAAGGGCATCGGTATCGAGAACGTCCCGAACGTCGGCGGGCGACGCGGGATCGTGGTCCTGCACGATAACGGTACCGACTACGGTCTGATGCTGGTTCCCGGTGCCGGTGGGACGCCACTCCCGGCCGCGTACCGAGACTGCAAGGCGCTGGTTCTTCGCATCCACGGCATTCTCCCAGGGGTTGACTTGATCATCAACGCGGACCCGGACCGAGTGTTCTCGGCCCCGCCGATCCGCATGCCCAAGCACTGATGCCGGGCGATGCAGCGCACGGAGTGGGAGAGAGAGAGGGGGGCGCGAGCGACGCTGGCGTCCTCGTTGTCATCCCGGCCCGCCTGGCCGCAACCCGCCTCCCGCGCAAACCGCTCCTCCGCCGCACGGGGAAGTACCTGATCGAGCACGTCTGGGAGCGAGCGTGTGGGATCGCGGCGGCGACGGCCGTGATCGTGGCGACCGACTCCGCCGAGATCATGGACGCGGTCGCGTCGTTCGGCGGCGAGGCCGTCCTCACATCGGTCGATTGCGTTTCTGGGACCGACCGTGTGGCCGAGGCTGCGCGCGGCCGTCCCGAGGGACTGGTGGTGAACCTGCAGGGCGATGAGCCCGAGTTCGACGTCGAGGACGTCGAGAGCCTCGTCGCCGCGATGCTCGCGACGCCGTCCGTCCCGATGGGTACCATCGCTGCGCCGGCGGGATCGGGCGAGCTTGAGCGTCCGTCCGTCGTGAAGGTGGTCCGGGATCGCGCGGGTAGGGCTCTGTACTTCTCGCGTGCCGCGATTCCCCATGTGCGGGATCGCGCGCAAGATACGGACACGGAGAGCCCGGCCGTGGCCCTGCGCCACGTCGGTATCTACGCCTTCCGACGGGCGGCGCTCGCTGAGTTCGCGCGACTTCCGCCAACGGAGCTCGAACGCACGGAGAAGCTGGAGCAACTCCGGGCGCTCGAGAACGGTTGGGCGATCCAGGTCGTGCTCGGGCGGCGAGCGCCGCCCGGTATCGATACACTGGAAGACTACGAGGCATTCCTGCAGCGTGTAACGCACGCGGCGGAAGGCTGACGAGAGGCACATCCACCGCGTGCGATGCACGCGGTGGCGTGAGAGGAACTGTGATCGTGAGTACTGGTCAACTGAATACCACCAAGACGAGCGCCCTCAAACCTGCGCCGCGCGTTGCCAAGCACATCTTCGTGACGGGCGGCGTGGTCAGTTCGCTCGGCAAGGGCCTGACGTGCGCTGCTCTCGGCATGCTGCTCGAGCAGCACGGGCTGAAGGTTGCGATCCAGAAGATGGACCCGTATATCAACGTCGATCCGGGCACGATGAACCCGTTCCAGCACGGCGAGGTCTACGTGACCGCGGACGGTGCCGAGACCGACCTCGACCTCGGTCATTACGAGCGCTTCACGCACGCCGAGATCAATCGTCACAGTAACTACACCACGGGCCAGATCTACAACTCGGTCATCTCGAAGGAGCGGCGCGGCGACTACCTCGGTGCGTGCATCCAGGTGATCCCGCACATCACCAACGAGATCAAGGACGCGATCCGCGCTGCCCGCGGCGACGCCGACGTGCTGATCACCGAGATCGGCGGAACCATCGGTGACATCGAGTCGCTGCCGTTCATCGAGGCCATTCGTCAGTTCGGGATCGAAGAGGGGCGCGGCAACTGCCTCTACATCCATCTGACGCTGCTCACGTACCTGCGTGCTGCGAAGGAGTTGAAGACGAAGCCGACGCAGCAGAGCGTCGGCAAGCTGCGCGAAATCGGGATCATCCCGGACATCCTGGTCTGTCGCACCGAGCACCCGATGACGGGCGAGATTCGCAGCAAGCTCTCGCTCTTCTGCAACGTCGAGCCCGAGGCGGTCATCGAGGAGATGGACGTCAAGCACTCGATCTACGAGGTGCCGCTCATGCTGCGCGATCAGGGACTCGACGTGTCTGCGCTGCGCAAGCTTGGGCTCAAGTCGCGCGTCGAGACACCGGATCTCTCGGCCTGGCGCAATGTCGTCGATTGCGCCGTGCACCCGCAGCAGCAGGTTGAGATCGCCGTCGTCGGGAAGTACATCGACCTCCACGACGCCTACAAGTCGATCTACGAGGCCCTGGCCCACGGCGGTCTCGCCAATCGAGCCGACGTCGTCATCCGCAAGATCAACTCGGATCGACTCGACAGCAGCAATTTGGACAAGTTGCTTGGCGGTGTGGGCGGCGTGCTCGTTCCCGGTGGGTTCGGCGAGCGCGGCGTCGAGGGCAAGATCGCCGCGGCACGTTGGGCTGCCGACAACGGCATTCCGTACTTCGGCATCTGTCTTGGCATGCAGTGCGCGACGATCCACGCCGCGCGCCACCTTGTCGGCCTCGAAGACGCGTACTCCCGCGAGTTTGACGAGAACTGCGCCGCGCCGGTCATCGACCTCATGCAGGCGCAGAAGAAGGTCACCGAGAAGGGCGGCACGATGCGGCTCGGTACCTACACATGCCGCGTCGAGCCGGACAGCATCGCCGGGCGCGCCTATGGGACCGACACCGTCCGCGAACGGCATCGTCATCGCTTCGAATACAACAACGCGTATCGCGAGCGACTGGTCGAGGCCGGCCTGCGCGTGACGGGGATCTACGAGGAAGCCGATCTTGTCGAGATCGTGGAACTCGAGGGGCATCCGTGGTTCGTCGGCGTGCAATTCCACCCCGAGTACCAGAGCAAGCCCATCGAGCCTCACCCGCTCTTCGCGTCGTTCATCGACGCGGCGTGCACGCATTCAGGGACGCCCCTCGGCGTCGACGCGGAGATCAGCTCGGTCGGGGCCACCTCAACCGGAGACGTGTCAGCGTGAGCGACGACGCGCAGGAACTTCCAACACCAAGTTTCGAGGTTCTGGCGCAGGTTCTCGCGACGCCGTGCTACGTGCATCTCGGGCTCGTCGCCAATCCGGCGACGGGGAAAGCGGAGAAAGACCTCGCCCAGGCCCGCTGGGCGCTCGACCTCCTGCACGTCCTGCACGAGAAGACGAAGGGCACCGCGACGCCCGACGAGACGGCGCGCCTCGAGTCGATGCTCCACCAATTGCGCGACGAGTTC
>JAJRPF010000014.1 GCA_024280885.1 Planctomycetota bacterium
GACGTGCTTTGTCCGCGCGACGCACTCACTGGCTGCGGACCGGATGACGATCGTCTTGATCGACGACCTGCACTTCGCGCCCGAGGAGGGGCGCGCGCTCTTCTCGTCTCTGGCAATGGCGATGCCTGGGCATCGCGTGCTACTGATCGGATCGACACGTCCGGGTGTGTCGCAAGAGTGGGTCTCGGGTCTGACGCGGCTGCCGCAGACGACGCAGATCGATGTCCCGCGGCTGGGACCGAAGGATCTGGTCGCGCTCTTGCAGGACTCGTTCGCATCGGAGCACCTCGCGGAGCAACTCGGCCTGCAGATCGCGGTCAAGTCCGACGGCAACCCCTTCTTCGCGTTCGAGATCATCCGCGGTCTGCGCGAGGGGCAATTCATCACGCAGAAGGACGACGGGACGTGGGTCTCGACGCAGATCATCAACGAGATCAAGATCCCGTCATCGATCTTGGATCTGGTGAACGCCCGGGTCTCGAAGCTCACCGACGACGAGCGCAACCTCCTGGACGTTGCGTCCTGCTGGGGCTTCGAGTTCGACGCATCATTGGTTGGGGAGGCACTCGGGCTGCGACGACTTCCGGTGTTGCAGACGATGGCGAAGATCGAGAAACGAGAACGCCTTGTTCGCGCGTCTGGCCGGTCGTTCGTGTTCGATCACCATCAGGTGCAAGAGGCGCTCTACTCGTCGTTGCCGGAGATGCTGCGCGAGGAGTATCACGCGGCACTCGCGGAAGCGTTGGAGGCACGCACAAAGGCGTTGGAGAACGACCCAGAGACCCTGGACGGCGCGCTCTGCGTGGACCTCTGCGAGCACTACCTCAAGGGCGCACGCGGCGAGAACGCCCTGCGCTACCTCGAAGCGGCGCAAACACATCTGACCAAGGGCTACCTGCACGCGCAGGTCGCGTCGCTGACGGAGCACGCGCTTGCGATCCCGAATCTCCTGGCGGGCCCCGAACGGGCGAGAACGCTGCTGCGGCTCGCGAAGGCACTCGACCCGCTGGGCCGTCGCGCGCGACAGGAGGAGTGTGCGCGGGAGGCGGAACGCCTGGCCGAGGAGTCGGACGACGAAGAAGTGCGCGCGCAGGCGGCGATCGCGCTGGGCTGGTGCCTGTACCAGACCTCGCGGCACGAGGAGGCTGAGGCGGCCTCCCGTCGGGCGCTGGAGCTCGCTGTGGCGCGCGGGGGCAAGAAGGCCGAGGCCGCCGCCACGGGGAACCTCGGCAACGTCTTCGCGTCCCTCGGCCGCCTGCCCGAGTCGCAGGAGCACTTCGAGCGGTATCTCGCGCTGAGCCGCGAGATCGGGGATCGGCAGGGCGAGGCCATTGCCACGGGGAACCTGGGCAACGTCTTCTTGTCCCTCGGCCGCCTGCCCGAGGCACAGGAGCACTCCGAGCGGCATCTCGCGCTGGGTCGGGAGAGCGGGCACCGGCAGGGCGAGGCCGACGCCACGGGGAACCTGGGCAACGTCTTCTGGTCTCTCGGCCGCCTGCCTGAGGCGCGTGAGCACTACGAGCGGTATCTCGCGCTGAGCCGCGAGATCGGGTACCGGGAGGGCGAGGCCAACGCCACGGGGAACCTGGGCAACGTCTTCTGGTCTCTCGGCCGCCTGTCCGATGCGCAGAAGCACTACGAGCGGCATCTCACGCTGAGCCGCGAGATCGGGTACCGGGAAGGCGAGGCGAGCGCGCAGCACAACCTGGGATGCGTGCTACGAGAGGAGGGAGAGAGAGCGGGCAGCGAGGAGCGCCTGCTGGCGAGCCTTGTGGTCTGCGAGGAGATTGGGCACCGGTACCTGGCAGCGGCGACGCACCTGGCTCTCGGGTCTCTGCGCGCGGCGGCGGGAGATGAGGAGGGCGGGCGGGAGTCGCTCGCCGCCGCGCGCGATCTGGCGGCGAAGATTGGCGTTCCGGGCTACGAGATGCTTGCGCGCTGCGAGCTGGCGCTGCTCCCCGGCGGCGACGCCGCGGACGCTCTCGCGGCCTTTACGGAGAACGAGGAGCGGCTCGGTGCCGAAGAGCGCCTTGAGGCGCGCCTTCTGCTCTGGAAGGCAACCCGCGACCGGGCGCACCTGGACGAGGCCAAGCGCCTCCTCGATGACTCGCTCGCGAATGTCCCTTCCGAGTGCCACGAGGCGATGCTCACGAACGTCCGCGTCAACCGCGAGATCGTGGCCGCATGGAACGGCGAGAGCGGCGATCCCGACGCACCGACACTCCCCGATGATGAGAGCGACGACGACGAACCCCACGGAACCGAGTCGGTGACGCGCGCCGGGTAGGGGAGATACGGAGCCAGGACAACTTCGGCAGAGTTCGGAGGTTTGCCCTCGCCAACTCGAGCGGGTTGCGCCGAACTCCGCCGAAGTTGTCCTGGCTCCGTATCGTCGGCGTCGGACCGTCCTCTTGGATGGTGCCCGGTGACGCGCGGTCTTGACCGGTCCGGCTGCGGCGACGCCCTTGGTCCGCGAGACACCGGGCACCGCGGGGCGGCGCCGCGAGAACGCCTGGTGACGATCCAAGCGAAGAGGCTCTCTCCGTAGGGCTCAGACGGCCAGGAGGCCGTTGGCTTCGAGGCGCTTTTCGTGGCCGCAGGCAGAGCAGGTGAGGACCCAACCGGGTTGGAGCACGAAGACCTGTTTCTTCTCGCAGCACGAGCACCAGGCCCGCAGCCAACTTCTGACGACCGACGACATCGAGACCTCCAGAGGCGACCAATTCGCCAGCAGCGTCCACCCCGTCACCGCAATTGGCGGGCCGCGCGTCCTGCTGCGTGTCGTGTCCGCCGATCGATGTCGGGTGTTTCCTGGATCGGCAGGCTGCGTAGCGGATCCTTATCCTCTGCTTCCGAATTCGGTCTGCGCGAGGCTGACGCACTGCCATTCATGACGGCATCCATGACGGCATCCAGAACGCTGGACGACGCGTCGCATCCTCGCGACGGTCTGCGGCCCGCTCTTCAGCGGCCGAACGTCGCCCTCGGGTACCGATAGGTGACCTCCAGCGACAGGGCGCAGAGGGCGGTCAACACGACGCGTCCGCCGTGCAGCCCGGTCGTGCCGACGGCGTCGAAACTCCCAGCGGCGCAGCCGTCGTTCCGCTGGTTGGTCAGCAGGAGGTCGCGGAGGCGCGGCTCCCACAGGCGCCACGTCGCCCCGCCCGCCTGAAACGCGCCGAGAGAGCCGTAGTACCAGTGCATTGCGTCTCCGTTGCCGTAGCCGCGGGGGGCTGGGTCGCTCGGCCACTCGGGGAGGCGTACCATCAGCTTCGTGACGATCGGCTGGAGGGCTTCGTCGGTTGGCTTCGTGCCCAGGAGGACACGGCAGAAGAGTCCGACGCCGAGGAGCGCGTCGGTCCCCCGTCCCTGGCCGGTGTACCCCACGAGTCCGCTCGGTGCGGTGCGCCCGCGCAACCATGATCGGGCGCCTCCGAGGGCGCGGGCCGGGACGCCAAGATGCGCCTTGCGCGCGGCGACGAGCGCCATCGCGACCCAACCTGTGACGGACGTGTCGGCGGCTCCGTTGCCGGGGTGGTAACGCCATCCGCCTTGTTCGCTCTGACGCTTGACGAAGTACTCCGCGGCGCGGCGGGCGGGTTCGCGCAGAACCTCGGAGCCGGTCATGCCGTACGCCTCGGCGAGGACGAGCGTCGCGATCGCGCCAGCGTAGACGCGCTTCTTGCCGATGCCGAACGAGCCGTCGTCGTGTTGCGCCCGGATGAGTGCGGCCAGTCCGTCACGGATCGTCTCGCGCCAGGGCCCCTCGCGATGTGTGTGGCCCGCGCCGAGAAAGGGCATGAGAGCGAGTGCCGTCGCGGCATCGCGATACGGGTGCTCCGCCGGGCCGCCGCAAGCGTCTCCGCTGTTGCAGAGTTCGCTGAACGTCTCGCCGTCCCACGATCCGTCGCTCGCCTGATGGCGTGCCAACCAGGTCAGGGCGGCCGTGAGCGCTCCGTCTGCCGCCGCATTGCCGCCGCCCGCGGCGAGGAGCCGTTCGCGTCCACCTCGCCGCGACGAGAGGAGCGCACCAGCCGGGGCGCGCCCCGCGCCGACCGCATCACCTGTGGTCGTCGGGTCGGCGGCCGCGCCCGCTTCGGCGTCGAGCGCCGCCGCGAGATCCTCGTCGGCGCGGTCGGCGGAGCGGGCGTCCGCGGCTGCGTTGTCGCCGGACTGGGGATCGTCGGGATTGCCGGCTCCTTGGCGTGCTTCCGGCTTCGCACTTACGTCGATTCCGGAGAGGCGGAAGTGCAGGACGCGTTCTCTGTCGGGCGCCGTGGTGGGGATCAGCGCGAGGAGGAGGAAGAGCAGGAGTGCCAGGACGGCGTGCACACCGACCGAGACGCTGACTGCGCGTGAGACGCGGAACGGCAACGAGATGCGGGGCAGGCGTAACTTCGGGCGCGGAATCCGGATGCGCCCGGCGAGCGACGGCGACGGCGTCGCGGGCGCGAGTCGGAGATTGAGTTCGAGCTCGGGTGCCGGCTCGAGGGTGAACCCCGGAGGCACTTCGGTGTCGTCAGTGGGCGAGCGTGACGACGACAGCGAGTGCGCAGGTGGAGGAGGCTGTGCTTCTTCGGCTGTGTGTGTGGATGACAAGAGGAGCACGCCGCCGTCCGGGAGGCGCAGTCGGCGCGACTCCAGCGTCAGGTCGAGCGTCTCCGCAAGCACCAGGGTGCGACCGCCGATACGGACGTCGTCGCCGAGCGGATCCACGCGCAACTGTCCCTCGCCGCGTGCCGTCAGAAGGACCAACGGCGGCGTACCGATGCGCCACGACTCGCCAGCAACGAGGCAGCGCTCGACTCCGGCGAGAGATCCGGATGTTCCGCGGAGGAGGATCGAGCTCACCCCCCGAGGCTACAGTGGCGCGGAGCGCTGGGGGAACACGGCTGCCTGGACGAGGCCCGCGCCGACGCGTGGGCCGTTGCGTGGGGGCCGTCGCAGCGAGTGCCGGCGGCGCATGTCCGATCAGCCGGGCTGACCGTGTTTGCCGCGGTACTCCGTGAGTTCAACGATCACGAGCGAGAGGGCGATCGAGACGATTGCGACAGCGAGGAAGATCCCGATCGCAGTCGAGGGCGTGGCCGGGTCGTCGATCCGGGCCGCTCTCTCGAGCACAGAGCGGCCGACCGGCGATGCGGCGGGCCAGAGCAACGAGCGGACGTAGAAGACGATCGTCATGCGTGCCAGATTGCCGGTCACGAGAGAGAGCGAGTTCTCGATCATGATCAAGATCACGCCGGCGATGAGCCCACGCCGCGTCCATGTGGACATGAGTGTGAAGAAGCCGAGGTACGCGGGGAACGCGAGCATCGTGGCCGTGGCGGACGTGCGAATGGCGCCGGCGAGCGCGACGCCGTCGCCTGGGTCGAGGGGTAGCGCGAGGGCGAGTATGGCGAGCGGAAGCAGGACGATGCCGACGAGCAACGACGCGAGGATCCGACCGAGGTGGATCGTCCAGCGTCGCACCGGAGCCGTGAACCAATACGTGAGTGTGCCCTCGTCGCTCTCGGGCCAGGGGAACGCGGTCGCCATCAGCAGTGCCAGCCCTGGGACGGCGATCCCGAACTGATAGAACGTCAGCATGGAGTAGAGGAACTCCTCCTGCATTGCCGGCTCGCGTCCGCGCGCGACCGTCCACGCGAGGATGGAAGGCAATGCGAGAAGCGCGCCCGCCATCACGAGCCGTTTCCCGCGGAGCGCGCGCCGCAGCGTCACCAGCATGACCTGGAACACGCTCTCGACGGCGTCGAGGCGGCGGGTCACCGGTGGCGTTGCGATGGGGGAGTCGACAGTACCGGCATCCGAGGCGCTCATGACGCCGCCCTGCGCTCGACGCGATCCGGACGTACGTTGACGAGCGTGTCGAAGAGCGCCTGCAGACTGTCGTCGGGACTCGAGAGCCCCTCAATGCCCAGGTCCGCTTCCGCGCACGCTTGCGTGACTCGTCGGTAGAAGACGTCAGGACGCAGCGTGGTGACGTCGACCCCGAGATCGTGGACCGTGACGCTCTCAACGCTCTCCCAGCCCGCGAAGAGGACGGCCATCTTGCGCGGCTCCCGGGCGAGCACCTTGACGCGATGGGGGACGCGATCGAGGAGAGCGCGGATCTCGCGCGAGTTGCCCTGCGCGGCGACCCGGCCACGGTTGAGGAGGATCACCTCGCGCGTGACCTGCTCGACCTCGTGCAGTACGTGCGACGAGAAGAGAATGGTCGCTCCGGCTGCGGCACGTTCACGCACAAGCGTCTGGACATGGTGCCGCCACAGCGGGTCGAGACCGGTCAGCGGTTCATCGAGGAATAGCAACTCGGGCTCGTGCGCGAACGCGGTGCAGAGCTTCACGCGCTGCCGCATGCCCTTTGAGTACCCACCGAGCTTGCGGTCGGCTGCCTCGGAAAGCCCCATGCGATCGAGCCAGGCCCGAGCGCGTGCCGTCGCGTCCTTCGATTCCAATCCGCGCAGGCGTAGCAGGAACGAGACGAACTCCGTCGCGCTCATATCCTCCAGCAGGGCGTCCTGCTCCGGGCAGATCCCGATGCGTGCGTAGAGCGCCGGGTTCGCGAAGGGCGTCATGCCGAGCACGGTGACGCTGCCCATGCCCGGTCGGAGTTCGCCGGTGAGGGTCCGCAAGAGCGTGGACTTGCCAGCGCCGTTGGGTCCGAGCAACCCGACCACGCCGCCGCGCACGTCGAGCGAGACGTCATTGAGCGCGACCACCGCGCCATACGACCGCGTCAACTGGTCGACCTGGAGTACGGGCGCGTCGCTCACGTCGTCACCTCGACCGCGCGCACTCTGGACCACACGAAAGCGAGCAAGGCAAGCGGCATGATCAGCGCCGGAACCGCGAGCCACGGCGTGATGAGCCACTCCGGAAGATCCATGCCGAAGAGCGGCGCGGTGAACCCGCCGATCGCATAGTACGGACTCAGGATGCGCCACATCTTGTCGCCGACGCCGTGCGAGACCTGCTCGCCGAGCATGCTGAGTAGGAGGTAGAGGAAGATCGCGCCGATGGAGGTGAGCACCGGGCGCTTCAAGAGCGTCGAGAGGGTGAGGATCACGGACGCAGACCAGAGCCCGTAGAACGCACTCGCGGCGATGATCGCGAACGGCGCCATCCACGTGCGCACAATGAAGTGCGGATCGGGACTGAAGGCGACGGTCTCCAGCCAGATCGCCAGCGTCGGCACAGCGGTCACCAGGGCGGTGAAGAGCGCGACCGTCAGGACTTTCGAGACCATGTACTGGAAGCGCGTGACCGGCCGCGCGAAGTAGATCTGCATCGCGCCCGTCGTGCGATCCGACGCGAGGATGCCGCCGCAGGCCACAGCCGGTAGCACGAGTGCGGCGAACGATGCCTGGTGCATGACGTTCCAGTAAAGGGGCAACGCGCCCTCGGCCGTGGTCGCTGTCAGCATCGCGAGCATGCGGCCGGGGTCCATACCGCGGACGCTGTCGAACGCAACGGCCGTCTCCGGCAGGCCTCCGGCCGTCCCGGGCAGACCCATTCCGAAGAGCGCTTGGCCCGCGGTGAAGAGGAATACCATCACGCCGAAGACCGCGTACGGGTACGCCATCAGCCCCGCAGCGAGGAGCCAGATGTACCAGCGGATCCTCGTGCGCACGTTGTGCCAGATCATCGACGGGATTGGCGACCGCCGGGTGACCGTCCCCTTGTACGGACGGTAGCCCTGCTCGAAGACGGGCATCAGACGCCCTCCTCGGTCTGCGCGGAATCGCCTTGCGCGGGACCGTCCTGCGCAGGATTGAGAGCAGCGCCCGCCACATGGTCTGCTCCCGCAGCGGAGGAGACGGCGCGAATGAAGACCCCCTCGAGCGATTGCTCGACGGTCGAGAGCCCGCGGATCGCACACCCCGCTTCGTGCGCCGCTGCGAAGAGATCGTGCGCCAGAGTGCCGTCCGTCACGCGTACGCGGAGCGTCTCTTCGTCTTGCCGCGCGACGTCGAACCCGCGTGTACGCACCGCTGCCTCGAACGCCGCCTCGTCGCCGGAGACGCGGATGTGGTACGTGCCGCGCTCCAATCGACGCACGTCGTCGACCGAGCCCTCCAGCGCGATTGTGCCCTCGCGCAGGACGACGACGTGCTCACAGACGGCTTCGACGTCGTGCAGCAGGTGGGAGCAGAGCACGATGCTCTTGTTGTGCGAGCGGACCAGATCGTCGATCAGCCCAAGGACCTCGTCACGCCCGTCGGGATCGAGTCCGTTCGTTGGCTCGTCGAGGAAGATCAACTCCGGGTCGTGGACCAACGCCTGCGCGAGGCGCAGCCGCTGTCGCATCCCCATCGAGTACTGCTCGACGCGGCGGTAGCGCGACTCCGCGAGCCCGACGTAGTAGAGGATCTCGTGCGCGCGTTGCTGCGCGACGCGGCGCGGCAGACCACAGAGGACGCCCGCGAATTTGACGGCCTCGGCGCCGGTCAGTCCGGGAATGTACGCATCGACTTCTGGCATGTAGCCGACGAGTCGTCGCACCTCCATCGGTTCGTCGGCGACGCTGCGACCGAGCACGTCGGCGGAGCCGCTCTCGGCCGTGAGCAGGCCGAGCAGGATCTTGAGTAGCGTGGACTTGCCCGCGCCGTTGGGGCCGAGCAGGCCGACCGCGCCCTTCGGGAAGCCCACCGTCAGTCCACGCAGCGCCTGCACGTCGCCGAACGACTTGGACAGATTGCGGACGACGACGGACTCTTGCATACGTGGGGCAGGGTAGTCCGCGGCGCCCGCGGACCTTACATCCGCGGGCGCTGCGTCAACGGCATCCAGCTCGCTTTCCAAGGTCTGTGTCACCCTTCCGGCATCGAGCGCCGCATCGAACGTCGTATCCCACGCCACATCGAACGCCACGGTGCGGGCGCCGATCGCATCCAGCGATCAACCGCAACGTCGGACGCCCGGTTCAAGCAAATCCCAACAGCGTTTCCGACACAGACCGGGTCGGCCTTGGGGCCTTATAGCCTCAAAGGGCATCGATCCAGGGGCGGACGAATCTCAAAACCAGATCGAGATGCCGAGTACGAGCGCGAGGTCGTTCGTGTCCCCGCCATCGTCGCGTACGAGGTCGATGCTGTCGCCGACGCTGCGAAGCCAGTTCACGCCGATGTAGGGGGCGAACCAGCGGCGGATTTCGTAGCGCAGTCGGAGACCGGTCTCGACGTAGCTCAAGCCCCTGCCGACCTGGAATTCCTCGACTTCGTTGGCCGCGACCTCGGCCTCGAAGCGCGGCTGCAGGATCAGGCGCTGCGTGATCAGGAAGTCCGTCGTCGCCGTCAGGCGCGCCGAGACGTCGGCGTCGTCACTGATGAATAGCGCCGCCTCGACCTCGAACGCGTAGGGCGAGAAACCCTGCACGCCGAGCACGCCGAACCAGCGGTCCTCGTTTGGCCCGGGGCCCCATTGATTGTCGTAGCGGGCCCCGATCTGTGCATCCCAGAACGGTGCGATGACGCGGCTGTAGAGCGCCTGGACCTCGACCTCGCCCTCCGAGGAGCCCTGGGCCGACTCTTCGCCCTCGGTCTTGATCCACAGCTTCTGGTAGTCACCGCCGTGCCAACCCTGCGCCTCCCAGCGGACGGCATTCGGGCTTCCGTCCCGCACGCGGTACTCCAGTTGTTCCGCACGCAGGAACGTGAAGAACTGACTGTCGTGGACGGGAGCTGGCCACGCATCCTCGGGGGCGCGTGCGGTGTCGCTGTTGCCCGCGATTGATGCGGGCACGGCCGATTGGAGTGCGGTCGCGCGCACGCCCGGGATCTCGACGACGTCCGGTGTCGTTGCTGCGGCGTCCGGGACGAAGCGCGGTGCGCCGCCGACGTGCGCTGCGACAGGCGGCTCGCCGGGGCGGACCGCCTGGCAACCGGTGAGTGCTGTCAGGAGTGCCGCCACCGCCAACGCGCGGATGTCGGCGCTCATCGCTCGTCCTCCGTCGTGCCGCGCGCGGCGCCACCGACTTCGACCACGCGGAACATCCCAGCGTCCATGTGGTAGAGGATATGGCAGTGCATCGCCCAGCGCCCTGGCGCATCGACGGTGATGTCCACCGACACGCGCTCGGCCGGTTTGACGTTGAACGTGTGCTTGCGGGGCTTGTGCTTGCCCGCGCCGTTGACGAGCTCCATCCACATGCCGTGCAGGTGCATAGGGTGGTTCATCATCGTGTCGTTGACGAACGTGAGTCGCAAGCGCTCCCCTTCGCGGAACGGAATGGGCTCCGCCGCCTCGGAGTACTTCTTCCCGTCGAAGCCCCAGATGTAGCGATCCATGTTCCCGGTGAGATGCAGCTCGATCTCGCGCTCCGGCTCGCGTTGGTCCTCGCCCGGTACGAGGCGTCGCAGGTCGGTGTAGACGAGGACCCGATGCTCCGCGTCCTCGAGACCGATGCCCGGCTCGTCGAGTTGTCCGCGCGTGACATCGGGAATGCGGGTGTTGCCCGGCCCGTGATCGTCCGGACCGTGCTGCACGGGGCGTGCCCAGGGGGGCACACCGGCGGGCACATCGGCGGACTTCTGCATCTCGCCCATGCCCTTCGTGCCGCGCATGTTCGTGTCGCCCGTTCCCGCCATGCCCGCCATCCCGGTGTGTCCACCGCCGGACTTGGCGGACTGGGGTGCCATTCCGGACATCGCGGCCATGCCCATGTGCCTCATCGTCAGGAGCGGCCGCGGGCGGCGCGCCGGAACGTCGGCGCTCATGCCCGCGCGCGGTGCCAGCGTGCCGCGCGCATAGCCGCTGCGGTCCATGGCTTCGGCGAAGATCGTGTATGCGCGATCTGCCTTGGGACGGACGATGACGTCGTACGTCTCGGCGATGGCGACGCGAATTTCATCGACGGTGACCGGCTCGACACTCTGCCCGTCCACCTGCACGACGGTCATCTCCAACCCCGGGATGCGCACGTCGAAGTACGTGCCGGCTCCCGCGTTCACGAGGCGTAGGCGCACGCGTTGTCCGGGCGCGAAGAGGCCGGTCCAGTTGGATTGCGGGCCCTTGCCGTTCATGAGATATGTGTAGGTCGCGCCCGTGACATCGGCGATGTCGGTCGGGTCCATCCGCATCGCGCCCCAGGTGAGACGGTTCGCGATGATCGCGGCCAAACCGTCCTCGGCGATCGTGGGCTTCTGGAAGTTGTCGTAGCCCGGACTCTTCTTCAATCGCGCGAGGATGCGCATCGGATCGATGAACGTCCAGTCGGAGAGGATCACGACGTGCTCTGCATCAAAGGCGAACGGTTCGGGTTCGGCCGGGTCGATGACCAACGCACCGAACATCCCGCTCTGCTCCTGGAACCCGGAGTGGCTGTGATACCAGTACGTCCCGCTTTGCGCGATCGGGAAGCGGTACGTGAACGTCTCCCCCGGCGCGATCCCACGGAAGCTGACACCCGGGACGCCGTCCATTTCTGGCGGGAGGATGAGGCCGTGCCAGTGGATCGACGTATCGACGTCCAGCCTGTTCTGCACGCGCAGCACGGCTTCCTCGCCCTCGCGAAAGCGCAGGATCGGGCCGGGAACCGTGCCGTTCACGGCGACTGCATTCGTGCTGCGACCGTCCACGCGCAGCTTGAGCTGATCGACGATCAGATCGGCCGGCTCCCAGACGACCTTGCGTTTGGCGGCATCCCCGGGCGCGAGACGACAGCCGGCGAGAGCCGCAGACGCTCCAACCGACACGGACGCCGCAACGAACTGCCGTCGTGTGAGCCCCGATTCGTTGCGATCAGGCTCTGAAGAGTCCACGTCAGGCCGCGGCTCTGGGTCGGTGTTTCCAGGCGCCGTGCGCGTCACGCGAGCTTCCTCCGGCAAGAGAACTCAGTCGTTCGAGCGCGTAGCGTACACGTCGCCATCCCCGGGCGACGCACGCATCGCAGCCGACGGGCTCACGCACGTGGAGCGTCACGCGAACGCGGTCGGCGAACAGGAGCGCGTGAAGGAGGAGGCCGCGAGGGCAAAGTGTCGTCCGACGGCTCAACTCTCCCCGAAGCGGCCCGCGAGCGGAGCGAGCCGTGGCGAGTAGCGAGCGCGTTGGGCTCGACGCTGATGACGCGCCCGCCGAGCGTTGACTCGCCACAGAAGACACGGACTCGGCACGAACGACACGGTCCGCGAAGCGTCGAACGGGCCCCGAAGCGGCCCGCGAGCGGAGCGAGCCGTGGCGAGTAGCGAGCGCGTTGGACTCGACGCTGATGACGCGCCCGCCGAGCGTTGACTCGCCACAGAAAACACTGACCGACTATCGGGCCGCGCAGCGGCCCGATAGTCGGTCACTCGGTCACCGAGTCGGAGGCCACTCGACCCGCTTGTCCTTGAGTTCTTTCAAGTTCTTGACGAACTCGGGGCCCTTCTTCATCAGCCCTTCTTTGCCCAGCACGGCGGCGCCGTAGTGAATCTCGATTCGATACGTCGCGTTCTGCTGGCCGTCCTTCCAGAGGTACCACTCGCGGCGTACGCGGTCGCCGCTCTCGGCGTCGGTGGCAACGGCTCCGGCTTCCCACTTCGGAATCTTCAACCGGCTCTTCTTCGGCTTGACGCACTGCTTCTTGATGACGTCCTTGTTGCCGCGCGTCCAGTCCTCGTAGAAGCCCTCGGTCAGTCCTTCCACGTCGGAGGTCTTGACCGACTTGCCGATGTTGTCGAATGGCATGCTGTAGGTCGTTCGCGTCCCACCGTTGGAACTCAATTTCGAGATGAGGTGCTTGACGATGTAGACGTCGATCGTCATCCCCGGTGCAGCGCTGGCCTCGTTCGCCCACTTGGCGTGCATCTGGATACCCTGCTCGTGGCCGGGCTTCCGCGCCGCGATGTCCTGCTTCTTCCACCGACTATCGTCGAGTTTCTTCGCATCGACCCAGTACGCGAGATCGAAGGTCGTGAAGCCAGCCTTCTTCTCGCCTTCGAAGGCGACGCGGACCTTCTCGCGATTCTCTTTCATCTTCGCGAACTTCGCCGCCTTCGCCTTCGCCTTGTCCTTGGCTTCGAGGGGGGCGGGCGCGGCAACGATCGCGGTGAGGACCGCGGTCAGCGCGAGTACGGACAGTCGCTTGATCATCGGGAAGACTCCTCTTTCTCGGAAGCTTGCACGATAACACCCCCGCGGGTGCTCCGGGAAGCCCAATAGGACCAGGGCTGCAAGCCTCTTGCCGATCGCCGTCAGGCTCGCGGCGGCGCCTCAGCGTCCTCGGGTGGGGACGCTTTCGCGAGCGGAATCGCGCATCCAGCGTGTGCCGGTTGGATGCTGGCGCTCCCAGGCGTAGGTTTCCCAGTGGGCGGACTGAAGCGGCCGCAGGCGTGCGTCGGTGCCTGGGCTCCCGACAGGCCGCCCGCTGCGCAGGCTCCAAGCGCGCGCTCCGCCACGCTCGCGCAGGAGTGGAACCGTGTCGTCGGTAGCGTCGAGATCGAAGTCGATGACGGCATCGTCCACACGTCGGTCGAAGGCGAATGCCGTCCGCCCCTCCGGATCGGCACCGACGACGAGTGGAATGTCGTCCACTGTCTCCTGCACGATCCCGCCGGCGGCTGCGAGGTCGGCGAAGCGATAGAGCCGGAACGCGCCGGGCAGATCGACGCCGAGTCCGAAGACCAGCGCGGCGTTGCGCTCGGCGTACACATCGCGGTCAGAGGGGCGCGGGTCATTCCGCGGTTTGGGCAGGACGAGCGTCAGCGGGTGTTCGGCACGCCATGTCGCCCACGTCGTGAGGACGGTGGGGAAGCGCGCGAGGGCCTTCCCGCGGAGCGGCCCCGCCATGGCCCAGCCGGTCTGGTGATGCCAGAGAGAGTCGGTCTCCAGGTCGTAGTTGATGTACGCGTTCTTCCAGAGCCAACCGCGATGCCCGAAACGCAACGAGCGACCGTCGAGCGTGCGGGAGTGGACCACTCCCGTGCGGCAGAGCGGTCACCAGCAGACGAGCAGGTCGATCCCGGCCAGCGTGTGTTCGACGTTCTCGTGGAAGTTGAGCAGGTTGATCGGGTAGGCGGCCTGGGCGGTGCCGAGGTCGAGGCCCAGCACCATCTCGTCCGCGACGAGCCCGTGCGCCGCGTCCGCGGACACGAACTCAGGATCGCGGATCACGTCGAAGCTGTCGCGGTGTCCGCGCGAGCGGTCGAGCTCTGCGAGGAACGTCGCCTCGTCGGGCATCTCGCCGCGGGCGGGCGGGCGAGCGACGGGGGTGATCGTCTCCGGGCCGCCACAGGCGACGACGCACAGTGCGCCGAGGATGAGCAGAAGCAGCGGCAACAGGGCGGCTGCGAACGAGGCGCGGGCGGGGAGGCGTCGGTGTCGCACGGCGGGGGAGGGTAGCATCCCGAGATGCTCCGTCGCCTGCGTCTCGCCGCTCTTCTGATGATCGTACTTGGGTGCGCCCCGGCCGCGCTGTGGGCCCAGGACACGGGCGATCCCGGTGACGCAACCGGCGATACCCCCGATAACGCACCCGCGGTGACCGATCCATCTACGGATGCGCAGGGTGCCTCTGGGGCCGCGCCCACTCTCGCTCAGGTGCTCCACGCGGCCGCGGTCGTTCGCCAGAACGCAATGCCCGATCTGGAGCGCGCTTTTGCGTTGCTCGCGGCGCGAAGTTGGAGTGCGTCCATCGCGCCATTCCTCTCCGTCGTCGAACAACTCGAGTCGCAACCTCTGCTCGCGGGGCTCCGTGATCAGTGCCTGTACAACGTGGCCTGCGCGTACGCGCGGACGGACGAGCCGGAGAGAGCCGTCGAGTTCTTCGGACGCAGTGTCGAGCACGGGCTCCGGCCCGTCCAGACGCCGACGACGGATGGCCGGCTGACGATCAGTCCTGGCCTGACACTCGCGCACTTGCTCGTGGACAGTGATCTCGATGTCCTGCGTGATCGTGACGACTTTCGTTCGCTCCTGGACCCGTTATTGCGCGGAGGTGCGCCAGTCGTCGAGGCGACTCCGGCGGCTACTTTGGCAGTGACCGATGGCACCCGCGTGCCGGGGCTCATCGTTCTGCTCTCCGAGGATCGCGACGTTGCCGAGGGCGGCGCGCCGTGGCGCACAGCACTCGCGGAGACGCCGGCGCTCATCTGTTTCGTCGAGGGGCCCGTGCGCCCCCTCCCGATTACGAAGCGCTGGTTGTTGAGTGACGGCGACGAGCGCTTCGCCGTGCGTCGTGTACTCGAGGCGCTCGATCTCCTGCGCGCCGATCCGCGTGTGGATCCGGCGCGGATCGTGCTGGCCGCGGCGTCGCCGTTGGCAGCCGAAGCGGGACTCTCTGCGACGCTCGACCGCGCCGCAGACGTGGCCGGTCTCGTCCTCGGCCCGTTCGTGTTTCATGCGGCGTGGCATGCGGACGCGCTGGCGCGACTCGGCTCGTCTCGGCGTGAAGAGGTACCTTGGAGCGTGCGCTTGGTGCAACCGCGCGGGCGCGCCGCGGCGGCGTTGCATGAAGCGGGGGCAGCGGTCACCGAGATCGCGGAATTGGTCGAGCAGGGCGCGGATGTCTCAACCGGGACACCTGAGCCGGGGGCGGCGGATCAGCAATCGGCGGACGACGCCGACCAGAAGCCGCGCGATCCGCGCGTGGCATTGGCCGCGCGCATCGCCGCATTGCGCGCCACGGTGATCGCGACGGCCGTCGACGCCCTGTCCGCGCGCTGACCGAGTCCGATCCGAAGTCCGGCGCTCTTCCCGGCACGTCGAGAACGAGGGCGGACGCCGGTCTTGGATGGTATCCGGCGAGGTGCGGTCCAACTGGCTTGGTTGCGGCGATGCCCTCGGTCCGCCGCTCGACGGGGACCGCGGGGCATCTCCGGGACTCCGTCGAAATCGCGATGCCGCCCCGCCGTCCCCGGTCGGCGGCGGAACGACGACGTCTCCTGTCGAGGCCAGGTGGCCCGCCGACGCCCACGGAGGGTACGATCCCCGTTGCCGGCGGACTACTCGCTGCCGTCGTAGCCCTCGACCCACTCCTCGCCGTCCGTGAAGCGCTCGCGCTTCCAGATCGGGACCGAGCGCTTGATCTCGTCGATGATGTCGCGGCAGCAGGCGAACGCCTCGGCGCGATGGGGCGACGACACGGCGATGGCGACGGAGGCCTCCCCGATCGCGACCTCGCCGGTGCGATGCCAGCATGCGACGCGCGTCGCGCCGTGGCGCGCGCGGGCCTCCTCGCCGATTACGCGTAGACGCTTGGCAGCCATGGGGCCGTACGCCTCGTACCAGAGCGTCTCAACGGGGCGTTCGACGTTCGTTGCGTCGGCCGATGACGAGCGCGACGTACCGAGGAACGTCACGATCGCACCGGCGGCTGGGTCCGCGACGAACGCGCTCAACGCCGCGACGTCGAGCGGCTGGTCGGTGATGCCGTACGGCTCCATCGTGGTCTATCCCCCCGAGACCGGCGGCAGCACCGCCACCGTTTGTCCGTCGGCGAGCTGTGTCGCGTGCGGCGCGAACGCCTCATCGACCGCAGCGCGGCATGCGGGGAGCACGTCCTTCAATGCCGGGTGCATGACGGCGAGCCGCGCGAAGAGCGCTGCGACCGTGGCGCCGTCTTCGATCTCAACCGTGTCGGTTGACACGCCCGCACGGTCGCGGGCCACGGCGAAGAAGAGGACGCGAACGCGCATCAAGAGTCGAGTGTTCCGGGCGTCCCGGTCGAAGCCTCGACTCGACGGAAGAGCGCGTCGCGCGTGACCGGCGAGCGACGTGCTTCGATGACGAAGCGGCGCACGCGGTCCGGATTGAGTGGTCGCGCGGCGTCGCCCGAGGGCGGCGCCCAGCGCGCTGCGGCCTGCGCACCGACGAAGTCGCTTGCGCCGCATGTGAGAAGGACGGCGGCGAGCTTGTGCCCGACGACGTGGGCGTCGGTCGTGATGTGCTTCACCGCGTGGCCGAGAGCAAGGCGGATGACGGCGCACGCGAGCGTGTCTTCGGTCCCGGACGTGCCACGCAGCGGGCTCGCGTCCTCGCTCTGATCCGGAACAGCGATGGCTGCGGTGAAGCGTCCCGTGTCCTCGGCGACCGCACGCATCGCGTCGAGTCGGTCGAGGAGTGCCGGGCCGACTTCGCCCTTCGTGTAGCCAATGGGCGCGACCGTCTCGAAGCCGCTCTCGTGTGCGGCGCGATGGACGGCGGCCGCGCGCGCGTCGCGCCCCTCGCCCGGTGTCCAGTCGAGTGTGTCGAGACCGGCGTTCCGGAGTTCGGTGAGGACGTGCTCGATGGTGGTTCCGTCGCGCGCCGCCAGCGCGTCGATGCGGGCCGAGTCGAGCGCGCGCAGTGTCAGGTCCGGGCGCGCCACCTTCACGCTGCGGACCATCTCGATCGCCAACCCGAGTGGCAAGTCGCTCGGTAGCACGCCGACGATCTGCGCCTCGGTTGACGGGATGCCCGCGAGCGCTTCGACCGCGTGCGAAACCCGCGTTGCATCCTCGGCGGTGACCGGTACTCCGGGGGCGCGGACACGCACCGTCCAGGGGTGTGTGACGTCGACTCCCGACGCATTCTCGCGTGCGGCATCCGCCAGTGCTGCGGCGGCCAGCGGATGGCCACAGTCGATGACCTTCTGAAGATCTGCGCGCGGCAGGCGGGCGCCGCGCGAGGCGCGATCCCAGAGCCCGTCCAAGCCGGCCGACGTGACAATGCTGCGAAGTATGCGGGCGCGGGTCATGCTGCTCAGGTCTTCCTCAGCGACGCGCGGCGACGGACGCCGGCACCTTGTCGAAGGCCTCCGCGGGGAGGGCCAAGTTCTTGGGGTCGTGGCCGACGATTTCGCGCAAGCGCTCGGGACTGTCGAGGAATTGCGCCTCGAGGGGCTCGTAGAAGAAGTTGCGCTCCTGCGCGCGGAAACCGGCTGCCGCGATCACGCTGTGAATCTCGGGCGAGAGCATGCGGTATGCGACACCGGCCGACGAGACGACGTTCTCCTCGATCATCGTCGAGCCCATGTCGTTGCAGCCGAACCACAGCGCCATCTGCCCGACCTTCGGGCCCATCGTGACCCACGACGCCTGCGAGTTGCGGACGTTCTGGAGGTAGAGGCGACTGACGGCCAGCGTGCGCAGGTACTCGGTACCGCCGCGCGCTTCGTCGCCACTGAGCACGTGCGTCGGCTGGAAGAGCCAGCAGATGAACGCCGTGAAGCCCGCTTCTTCCGTGCCCGCGTTCGCATGCGCCTCGTCCTGCAGTATGCGCAGACGGTCGAGATGCTCGATGCGATCGACCAATCGTTCGCGATGGCCGAGCATCATCGTCGCTGTGGTGCGCATGCCGAGCGCGTGCGCTTGGCGGTGTACGTCGAGCCATTCGTCGGTCGTGCACTTGAGCGGCGAAATCTCGCCGCGCGCGTAGTCGGTGAGGATCTCCGCGCCGCCGCCGGGAATGGAGTCGAGCCCCGCGTCGCGCAGCCGCGCAATCGTGTCGCGAACGGACAGTTTCGAGACGACCGCGATCTTCTGGATCTCCGGCGACGAGAGCGCGTGGACGTGGATATCGAACGACTTGCAGAACGCGATCAGGTCGCAGTACCAGTCGATGTCCCAGTCCGGATGTGTGCCGCCCTGCATCAGGATCTGGTTGCCGCCGAGGGCCTTCGTCTCCTCGATCTTCTGCTTGAGCGCGGCGCGCGACAGGATGTAGCCGTTCTTGCTGCCGGGGGCCGCGTAGAAGGAGCAGAACTTGCAGTACGAGTCGCAGATATTCGAGTAGTTGACGTTGCGATCGACGATGTACGTGACGACCCGCTCCGGATGGAGTCGCATGCGCACTTCATGCGCCGCGGCGCCGAGCGAGAGCAGGTCGGCCTTCTCGAGGAGCAGCAGCCCCTCGTCGGGAGTCAGCCGCTCGCCGTCGATGGCGCGCTCCAAGATGTCGTCGATCCGGTTGGTCTCGCTCATGGGGTCTTCAGGCTCGATGGACTCGGTGGTATGGAGGGTGAGGTCGTTTGGCGTGGGATCCGTGGGGCAGCGAAGTGCGCAGCGTGTCCGGCCGCACGCCAGATTGCCACCATCTCGGATCGTACCATTCCGGCCGGGGGGCACTCGCGTTCGTCCGGACGGTGGGCGGTCGTGTCAGGTCGTCGTCGGCGCGGACGGCGGCTCAAGCCAGCGGCCGTGGTCGCGTAGCAGGGCCACAAGACGATCGTCGGCCTCGGCCTCGGGCACGCTGCGCTCGACGATCTCGCGTCCGACGTAGAGGTTGACGAGCCCGGGCGCCGAGCCCACGTAGCCGAAGTCAGCGTCGGCCATCTCGCCGGGGCCGTTCACTATGCAACCCATCACGGCGATCTTCACGCCGGGCAGGTGCCCGGTGCGGGCCTTGATGCGCTGCGTCGTGCTCTCGAGGTCGAAGAGCGTGCGGCCACAGCCCGGGCAGGCGATGTAGTCCGTGCGCGAGGATCGGAGGCGCGCGGATTGCAACACCGCGAGTGTCAATTCGAGCAGTCGCGCGGGACTCTGTGGCCCGCGGAGCCGTAGCGCGTCGCCGAGCCCGTCGGTGAGGAGCGGACCGGCGATGGACGCTGCCAGGAGGACAGCATCGTCCGCGTCCGCGGGCAGATCGACGTGGACGATGAGCGGTCGCCGGTCGCCCGCCGCCGCCATGCGCGCCGCTTCCGTGCGATGCGCGGCGACTCCGGCGTCGCGTAGCGAGACGACCTCGCCACCGCACGTCTCGATCCGGGCCGTGTTCTTGGAGCCCGCGTGATCGACGGTTACAGCGAGCCCTGGCACGGCCCTGCGCAGGGCGTCCGCGTGCTCCGCGTCTGCAGCCGGTACGAGTACGCCTTCGAGCGCGGGCAATCCCGGTGCCGTCGGCATCGCGAGTCGTGCCAACTCGGCGCCTGCGTCCGCGCGCGCCGCGAACCCCTCGGGCAATCCAACCATCGCGAGGACCGGTGACTCGCCGCCGATCCGGCGGACGCCGAAGGGCACGGGGTCCGTCTCTCGACGCGAGTACGCGAACGGATCGTAGGGCAATGGCGGAGTCGGCTCCGGAGCTGCCGCATCCGCGATCTCGGTGCGCGCGCAGAGTCGCACGAGCGCCCGCGCCACGGGGATCTCGGCCAGCGGCGACTCGGTCAGCGAGACGCGGATCGTGTCGCCGATCCCGTCGCGCAACAGAGACCCGATCCCGATCGCGCTCTTGATCCGCGCGTCCTCGCCCTCGCCTGCCTCGGTCACGCCCAGATGGAATGGATGGTCCCATCCGAGCGCGGCCAGGCGCGCCGCCAGCAGTCGGTACGACTCGATCATGACCGCCGGATTGGAGGACTTCATCGAGAGCACGACATCGCGTAGATCCTCGTCCTCGCACACCTGCAGGAACTCGATGGCGGACTCGACCATGCCGAGCGGAGAGTCGCCGAAGCGGTTCATGATCCGGTCGGAGAGCGAGCCGTGATTGGTCCCGACGCGCAGTGCGACTCCGCGCGCCTTCGCCTCGATGACGAGCGGTCGGAAGCGGTCGTGGACGCGGCGCACTTCGGCGGCGTACTCGGCGTCGCTGTACTCGCGTTGGCGGAACGCCTTCGAGTCGACGTAGTTCCCGGGGTTGATGCGGACCTTCTCGACGTGCTTGACCGCCTCCATCGCCGCCGCCGGCTGGAAGTGGATGTCGGCGGCGAGTGGCACGGTGCAGCCCGCCGCGCGCACCTGTGCATGGATCGCACCGAGCGTCTGCGCCGCCTTCACGGTGGGGGCGGTGATCCGCACGAGCTGCGAGCCCACTTCTGCCAGCGCGAGCGTCTGGGCCACCGTCGCTGCCACATCCAGCGTGTTGGTCGTCGTCATTGATTGCACAGCCACCGGTTCGCGCCCGCCGACCAACAACTCGCCCATGCGGACAACTCGCGTCGGCCGCCGCAACGGACGGTAGGGATCGGGACAATACGCCTGGCTCACGCGCAGAGGATACGAGACGCGTCCCGGGCGGTTCTCAATTCGCCGGCCTGCGTAGCGCTTCTGTCCCGGCCCCGAGGCGTCGCCTTTCCGTACGGCATCGGTGCGAACGTCCGCGCCCGCGGCCGCCGGCGTCGACGACCACCCGTGCCGTGAAGTTGGGGCTACCATGGTTCGTCGAGGGTGAGCTGGCTGGCTGCCGACGCAGCGTTGCGCGGCCAGTACGGAAGCCGAGCGAGCGAGGGAGAGAGCATGCGTCTTCAAAGGTTGGGCGGGGTGCGACGGTGCGGACTGCGCCGGGCGGGGGTGTTGACCATCGGCGCTCTGCTGCTCTGCGGCGGGCTCTTTGGTGAAGGGCGTGACGGCGGTGGGCCGTGTGCCACTGCGTATGCGAAGGACGACGGGCCGCCTGCGAAGGAGCCGGGACCGAAGGCGAAGGGCAAGGTCTACACGTGGAAGGCCACGAACGGGCTGGCCTACGACTTCTATCTGCCGAAGAACTACGAAGCAGAGAAGGGCATCACGCTCACGCTCATCCTGCACGGCTCCAACGGCTGGAAAGGCTGGGGCTTCGGCATGCACACGCCGGGCGAGTTCCGCCCCGACGACTTCGTCGTCTCTCCCGAGGGCACGACGGCGAATGGGCAGGGCGGCTTCAACTCGCTGCAATCGGGGAAGGATCTCAAGCGTTTCCACGAGTTCCTCGTGGAGTTGAAGAAGCTCGTGAAGGTCAACGCGACGTTCATCTACGGCCTGAGTCAGGGTTCGTTCTTCGCGCACTTCTACGCGGGGCAGCATGGCGAGGAAGTGCAGGGGATCGTAGCGCACGGGAGCAATCTGTGGATCGGATCGGGGCTGAAGAAGAAGAACCACGGTCAGGCGATCGCGGTGATGCACGGGCGTGGTGATCCGATCGTCGGCTACAGCAATGGCGTTGATGCCATGCGCGGCTACGTGGACTTGAAGTACCCGACGCTGAAGTTCCGGACCCTCGAACTCAACCTCCACTGGGCGCCGTGGGGCCATCAGGCGCAACAACTCGCATGGTGCGAAGCGATGACGACGGAGGACCCCGCGAGGCTCCTTCACAACTTCGAGTGGATGGAGAACGTGAAGGACAGCGACGGCTGGCTCTTCGACCCGGTCGCCGCGTATCAGGTCGCTCAACGGGTGACCGAGATGGACGGCGTCGACCCGAAGGCGCAGGGGCGCGCGAAGAAGATGATGGCCGCGATCGATGGCATCGCTGCGAAGCAGGTGGCGGCGATCCAGACGTCGTACGACAAGACGAAGAAGACGATCACGAAGTCGGCGACATGGCCGCTGCAGGCGCACTACTTCCTGCGCGACTGGATGGGTGTTCCCGCAGCCGACGCGTGGGCGAAGAAGTGGAAGAAGACCATCGAGAAGCAGCTCGACGTGGCGCAGAAGGCCCGTGTGGACTACTGGGGCGCGCTGAAGAAGGACAAGCGCGGGAAGGCGTTCTCGGCGGGAATGGATGTCATCGAGAAGGGCGTGCTCAGCCACTGGAGCGTCGATCCCGAGATGCTGGCGAACCTTGCGAAATGGCGTGACGACGCGAAAGGCAGTGGGGTCTCGGCGGCGGCGGTCAAGCGCTACGATCGCGTGGTGAAGCCGTTCCTCGATTGCCGCGAGAAGGGCAAGAAAGCGTACGCGAAGCTGAACAAGAAGCTCTGAGGGCGTCGAGGTCCGAGGGTGTCGGTAATGCCGGGCAACGCGGCTGAATGTGTTGTGCCGTGACGCTGATCAGGCGCCCCAATTCGTTGTCGGTGGCGAATGTTAGTCTTTTGTTGTTATGAGCGAGCGCGCATCGTCTGACGACCACTTCACCGACGGGAACTCTCCCGGTCGGGATGTCCGGCGGTTGCCTGGCGGGGCCGCTGCCTCGAGTGGCGGCACTGGTGCGAAGACGATCGCGCGGCGCGAGATCGAGCGGAGCAAGGAACACGATCTGGTCCTGGGCGGAGCGCTCGCGCGGATCGAGCGGGAGCGGACGTACGGGGCTGACGGAGCCTCGTCGGCGGCACATTGGGCCGTGTTGCATGGATTGGACCACGGCCGCGCCAGTGAGTTGCTGCGTCTCGGGCGGTTGACGTATGTGAAGCCGGAGATCGAGCAGGACGTGCGCGACGGCACACTCACGACGCAACATGCCGCCGAGGTCGGCAAGTTGGTCGCGCCGACCCCGGCGTTGCCGCCCAAGCATGAGCCGGACCCTGCCGAAGAGGCGGCGCGCGCAGAGGCCGAGCTCGACCGCCTGCGCAAGTTCGCGGGTCTTGCGAAGAACGCATCACGGCGCGAGCTGTCGCGCGCGGTCAACGAAGAGAAGGAGAGCGTCAAGCAGCAAGGGCGCGTGACGACGCTCGTCTTCCACGTGAAGCAGGTGGCCAAGGACGATTGGCGCTTTGCGCGCAAGCTAGCGAGCCGCAAGGCGCAGCGACCGTTGAGCGATGGCGAGGCGTTCTCACTGGTGGTGGCGGACTTCGTGAAGCGTTACGACACGGATGACGTGACCGGACAGAAGAGCGCGCGTGAGCGGCGGGTGGGGCCGACGTCGGAGAGCCCCGATGCGCGTACGATCCCCGCGGAGGTACGCCGGGAAGTGAAGAAGCGCGCGGGCGATCACTGCGAATTCCCGGGATGCCCGAATGGGATGTTCATCCAGATCTGTCATCTCCGCCCACATGCCGACGGCGGTGATCGTGAGACGAAGAACCTCGTCCTGCTGTGTTCGCAGCATCACACGATGATGGACTGCGGGACGCTGCGTTTCTTCGAACGCACGGAAGCGGGTGTTGCGTTCGTGGATGTGCGGACTGGGGAGGTCTTCGAACCGTTTCCGACGCGGCATGCGGCGGATGTCTTGCCGGGGACTTCCACTGTGTTGGATGCGGACAGCGAGTCGGTGAGGCGACCGTTGCCGGGCGACGCGACTGTGGCGTCCGTAGAACTGACGAACGCGGCGGAGACTCCGAGCGCTTCAGACTCCCAAGGACCACCGATCTCGCCGACGCCGACGCCGACGCCGACGAGACGCGTCGTGACGCCCGAGGCGTGGCGCGCGATCGATGGCGACGAGCCGTCGGGTGCGGGACGTGTCGGCGAGGGCGTTCTCGCGTGGTTGACGGAGCCCGCATCGTCGCTCCCGACTGAGCGACGATGCGTGGATGCACACGAGCTTGGGGCTGGCGATCACGAGGGGCGTGGGTGCCGAGACCGATGCCCAGCGCGCCGGCGATCACCGTTGGCGGCCGGAACCGGGTTCAGGTGAACAGGCGGTCTGCTCGGTGCGGCTTCTGGCAACTACGGGTGCTCGCAGTGACCATCGGAGTCCGACGCACCAGCGCGATCACGCACCGCCGTCCCCGGTCGGCGGCGGAGCGACGATGCCTCTTGTCGGGGCCAGGTGAGCCGCCGACGCCCGGGTACGATCCGAGAGACGAGGCTCTCTCCAGATCGAATCGAATCGAGGCCGGACCCGGGTCTTGGATGGTACCCGGCGAGGGGCGGCCTCGGCTGGCTCAGTCATGGCGACGCCCTCGATCCGCCGCTCGACGGGGACCGCGGGGCGTCTTCGCCAAGAACGGCTCGCCGTCCCCGGTCGGGGGCGGAGCGACGAGTTCTCTTGTTGAGGCCAGGTCGCCCGCCGACGCCCGGGTACGAGCTACGGAGCTACGTCGAACTCGACGTGATCTGGGCGCAGGCCGCGCATGGTCTCGATTCACGAGATGGTCTCGATCTCGCGCGGCGGCTCCCTCGTCGGTCCGGAAGCGGTGTGTTGTCGCCTGCGCGACGTTACCTACGCGTCGTCGTTCGTGACCCGGACCTCGCCGACGCCGCGGCCGCGGCCCGTCAGGGCGAGTCGTCCGGCGCGGAGCTCAAGTGCGTCGGCGCCGAAGATCTCGCGGCGCCAGCCCGAGAGTGCGGCCACATCGGGATCGTCCTCGGTTGCGATCCGATCCAGGTCGGCGCGCTTCGCGACCATGGGCATCGCGACATCGTGCGCGTCGCAGCGCAAGCGGAGAAGCGCTTGGAGGAGTGCGACCTGCGACTCGTGTCCGGAGACCGGCGGGCGGCCGCGCGTGACCTCGGGCCACTCGTCCTCGGGCAGTGCGAGAGCGCGTGCGACGGCGGCGAGCATCGCGTCGCCGTCGGCGCCGTTCGCGACGTGCGGCTTGAGCGTGCGTACGCGTCCGAGTTGCTGGCGATCGCTGGGTGTATGGAGGGTGATCTCCGCGAGCGCGTCGTCGCGCACGATCCAGTTGCGCGGGATGTCGCGCTCCATCGCCATCTGCTCGCGCCAGGCCGCAAGCTCTCGCAGAACCGCGAGGTCGCGTCGTTTCGGGCGACGCAGCTTGACGCGCTTGTACGCGTCGTGCGGGAGAACCTGATATCGCGATGGCTTGAGGAGCGCGGCCATGTCCTCGGCGACCCACGCGGCGCGCCCGTCCCTCTCGAGCTCCTCCTGGAGCATCTCGTAGATGCGGCACAGATGGGTGACGTCACCCAGGGCATACGTGATCTGCCGTTCCGAGAGCGGGCGCAACGACCAGTCCGTTGCCTGCGACGCCTTGTCGAGTTGTACGCCGAGCATCGACGCGGCCAGCTTCGCGTACCCGGGCTGATCGCCGTGCCCGCAGACCGCGGCTGCAATCTGCGTGTCGAATACCGGCGAGGGAACCTCACCGATCTTCTGCAGAAAGATCTCGAGATCCTGCACGGCAGAGTGCAGCACCTTGATGGTGCCGGTGTCGCAGAGCAGGTCGCGCAGAGGCGTCATATCCATATTCGGCGCGAGCGGGTCGATGGCGGCGGCGTGCTCGCCGTAGGCGACCTGCACGAGGCAGAGCCGCGCGTAGTACGTCTTCTCGCGCATGAACTCGGTGTCCACAGCGATATAGGGGGCGCCGCGGACGGCGGAGCAGAACGCGGCGAGGGCGGCGGTGTCGGTGATCAGCATGGCGCGCAGACCCTACCGGCGCTCTTCGTGGCGGCGACGATTCGATGCGCTGTGACGGCGCTCGGCACGACGACCGCAGCGCGATGAGCGCTGATTGGACCGTTCGTGGACGGCGTCCGTCGCGATCACGAGGCCGAGTCGGCGAGCGGCTCCAGCACGATCTCCAGCGTCCGCGCCGGGAAGGTATGTGCCCAATGGCGCTCGTAGTTGCGGTGGCTCCGGCCATGGATCCACGCGCCCAGCCGCCCGCGAACTCCCGTGCGAAAGTTCAGCTTGTGGACGACGTAGCGCCACGCGTGGCGACTGTAGCCGCGATCGCGATCCTTCGTGCCCTCGACGAAGTAGTTGAAGCTCTCGAACGTACAGAAGCGCCGGTGCGTCGGGTCCTTGAACGCGCTGTAGCGTGCGAAGTAGGGCACAACGATGTGGCAGCGACCGCCCGGACGCGTCACGCGGTGCAGTTCGTCCATGACGCCGCAGATGTCGATGACGTGCTCCAGCACGTGGAAGCAGCGCACCTCGTCGAATGCCCCTGCCTCGACCGGCCACGGGAATTCCTCCATGTTGTGGACGATGTCCACGCCCGGGAGAGGCAGCAGATCCAGACCCACGGTGCCGGGCGTCTTCTTCGTGCCGCACCCCACTTCGAGGACGCGAGGCGTGTTGGTGGCGGCGACCGTGGTCATGGGCGCGATGGTACAGAGCGGGCCGTCACAGCGACGACGGTTGCGGAGGAGCGACTCGCTTTCAGGGTCGCTGCGCGTCGTGCGGCCAGGGGGCCTCGACCCGCAATTCGCCGCTGGCTGCGGCATCGTCGAAGAGATCCTGCAGGCGGTATGGCCCCGGCGTCGTGATCGCGCGTTCGACGACGCTTGCGAGCCCGCCGTCCCGCGCGGCGTCCATGTAGAACTTCATCGAGTGGCCGTAGTGACTCCCCGACGGGTCGAAGATCAGCGTCTCGTCGTTGCGCGAGATCGTGCCCTGTGAGTCGAGAATGACGGTCACGTGGTGCCCGTTCGTCGCGGGTTCCGGGACGACGGCGCGTCCGCTTCGATCACGCGTACGGATGCGGGCGGCGACGTCGTTTCCAGCGAGGACGAACTCGTCGTTGCGACTGATGATCGAGAGCAGGTTCACCGTCGGATCCCGCGGCAGCGTTGTGGTAGGACCGATGTTGATGACGAGGATCGAACGGCGCGCTTCCTGACGCACCCGGCGACTGACGCCGAGCTCTTCGAGGACTTGATCGAGCCAGCGCACCGCCTGGAAGCTGACGACGCAGCCGATGCTCGCTCCGACGAGCACCAGACCGCGCACGTTGTGGAGGATTTCCTCGTCGGGGAGCGCGTGGCCGCGAAGGCGTCCGCGGCGACGGACGAAGCTGCCATTCTTGCGGCTCGCTGCGTCGGCGACCAGTGGGCCGAAGATGCGTTCCGCCGCCAGCACCGACGTCGGATGTGTGAACGACGGGTCGAGGAGCGATTGGATGCGCAGCGCGGGTGTCTCTTCCTCGCTGGTGACCATGTCGTAGGCAACAGCGACGACCTTCGTACGCGCCAGCTGATCTCGCGGAACGATGCGCGTCCCGACGAGATGCACTTGCGCGGACATGACGTCGCGAGCGCGTCGAACGCACTCGTCTTGCGTGATGTAGCCGAGTCGGGCGTTTTGTTCCGCGAATGCGCGCCCGGTGGCGAAGACGACGACGCGTCGGTCGGTCGGGAGCAGCGCCACCGGGACCAACGCGCGGTCCACGCTCGCGTAGAAGTCGCTGGCGTGGCCGATGCGACCAAACGGCGGGCGCTTCCAGCGGAAGTCCAGGCCGCCATTGCGCGCCAGTGAGAAGCCGTAGCGACGCGCGGCGTGGCGCCCGAACGCCTCCATGCCCGGGTCCTTACGCGCTTGGATGCGCTCGAAGAGCACGGTCTGGCGGCGCAGCATGCGCTCGATCTGCGACTGGGAGGGGAGGTGACCTGCGGACTTGGCCCGGATCGCACCGGCCACGAGGCGGTTGTAGCTCGACGTCTCGGCGAGTTTCCCGAGCGGGAGATCGCGGGGGCGAACGCGCAGGCGCCTCATCGCAGCTTCTCGGTCAAGAACTCGGCGATGCTCTCGTCGATCTTGTACCCGTTCACGTGGGTCGCGAAGGCATGGCGTGCGTCCGCAATCGCCAAGATCTCGTGTTCCGCTCCGGCACGCGCCAGCACGCGATCCAGGAGATCCACCTGTGCGAAGGGAACCACGTCGTCCGCCGTTCCGTGGATCGTGAGGACGGGCGGGTGGTTACGCCCCGGGAGTGCGTAGGTGATGGGCGATGCCAGGCGCGCCACCTCGTCACTCGATGGGCGCTTCTCCGGCCGCGTCAGCGACACGAAGTCGGCTCGACCGTAGATATTCACCACCGCGCTCAGGCGCGGCGCCGAGTGTGCCTCGTGGAGACCGTCATTTGTAGCGGCTAGCCGTGCGATCTCGGGCTCGGTCGCAAATGCGATGACGAGCGCCAGCGTGCCACCGGCCGAGACGCCGACTGCCCCGATGCGCTCCGGATCGACTCCCAGCTCCGTCGTGCGCGCACCGAGGAACGCGAGCGCGGCGCGACAGTCGAGGAGGTTGCGCGGCCATGCGCTCCAGCGCGCATCGCCGGTCTCGCTCTTCGAGAGGACGTAATTCGGGCTCGCGACGACGAAGCCCGCGGCCGCGAGTGCCGTGCAAAACTCCACCGAACGCTCCGACGCCTTGTCGTCCCGGCAGAAGTTGCCGCCGTGGATGAAGAGCACAGCCGGACGGCCCCGTGCGTTGCCGTCGCCATGCGGGACGTAGAGATCGAGCGTTGGCGTCCTCCCGGAAGGGAGAAACGTCAGGTCGCGCTCGATGCGGCAGGTGTCATTCACAGTCACAGGCTGCGAAGGCTACCGAACCAAAGGCCGCTGGGGACGTACGTTCGCAATTCGAGCTCGCTCGGCCCTGCCGTCCTACTCCGTGTCGAACCAGTCTGTCGCGTTCTTCTGTGGGGCGTCGCCGGGCTTGGCGACGGACATCTCGCCTTCTTCCAATGTGACGAAAAGCAGGTCCTTCGGCGTCGCGCCAGTCGTGCTGAGTGTCACTCTGCCCTTGGTGACCTCGGCCTTCAGCTGGTCGCCCTGTGTCACGAGATGGACGTCGATGCCATTGGGGGCGTCCTCCGGGCTGACGGCCAGGAACGAATCGCCGTGGAAGACGACGAGGCGGGTGAGGATCGCTCCGGAACGAATACGCGTGACGCCCTCGACCAACTCGAATGCCGCGCCTTCGCGACGGCGGAGGCGCGCGCCCTCCTCGAGGTCAAAATCGACGATGCCGGACTCGGGGTCTCCGCTTGCGTTCGCGTCGTCGAAGATCCGGCCGCCGCATTCCACCCGGACGCGCGAGCCCTCAAGCGCCCCGGTGATCGTCGCGCCGTCGATGAAACTGACGGGGCCGCTCACGACACGGGCCTCGCCGCCTGCCGGCTGGAACCCAGCGGCACCACCGCCAATCACCGAGTCGTTGTCGGGGCCACCGCATGCGGTGAGAAGGATCGCGAGGGCCGAGACGGCCAGGAGTCGAAGCGAGGTGTGCATGTGCGCGAACGTAACCGGCACTGGCGCGGCGTCACGAGATCCGCGAGGGTTCCGGTATGCGCATGCCTCTATTCATCGGTCTCGTCCTCACTCTGCTCTTCTGGTCGGCGTACACTGAACAGATGGCCGCAGCCCACGAAAGTGACCCGATCGAGGCTGCACTGGCGTCGCCGGAAGCGACAGGTCTCCTGGTGATGTTGGTCGTCCCGGAGAGTCAGTCGGCGGCGGCGGGGATCGTGAAGGGCGATGTCCTCGTGTCGTACGACGGCGTCGCGACCACGGACGTCCCGACCCTGACGGCGGCAAAGTCGGCGGCCGAGGGCAAGGATAATGTCGTCTGCGTCGTGCGGCGCTCCGACGGCGAGATGATCGAGGTGGAGCTGAAGCCAGGCGCCGTCGGCCTGCAACTGGTGCCGATCACGAAGGGCGCTCCGCCGTCGCCGCTGCCTGCCGACACGGGCGACCTTCTCGATGCGTCGCTGGCCGACGGGCGCGACGAATGGTCGGTCTTCGAGTTGAACGGCACGCAGCGGGGCTTCGAGCACATCACCCTGCGGACCGAGGGCGATGTCATTCACCTCGTCCACGAAGTCGCGTTCGACGGTTCTCCCGACTTCGGTCTCCATCACGCAATCGTGAAACTCAGCATCCGCTGCGGCGTGACGGCGGAGCCGCAGACCCTCTGGTACGAGAACGGACTGAACGGCTGGCTCTCCGAGGGACGGCTCGTCCGCGATGACGCTGGCCGTCCGGTCTGGCGCGCCGAGAGCGGGATGCCGGACGCGAAGGAGACGACCGAGATCGCGTTGCGCACGGATATCGCGCCCGTCCCGACGTATGCGGTCGCGCAACTCGCGCGACTTCTGCCTCAGCGCAAGGGCGTGTGTTTCCGATTCCGACCGATCAACGATTGGGATGGATCGGCGTCGCTCAGAGCCGCGCTCATCTGCGAGGGGACCGAGGAACTTGAGATCGGCGGGAAGAACGTTGTCGCGACCAAGTTCGTCCAGAAGCAACTCGGCGGTACGACGCTCGGAACGTATTGGTTCGATGCCGAGCGCAACCTGGTCCAGGCCGACTACGGCGGTCCGGTCGCGAAGCGCTCCACGAAGGCGAAGGCGCTCGCCGGGCTGAACGAGGGGCTGATGCCGCGCACCGCGGACTGATCGATGTTGTCTACCGGCCAACCCGATGCGCCTCCCCGTCGTCCGGCGCGCGTGCGGGAGCCCTGGATCGCCTGCGGGCAGACGATAGTTCGCGCTGCTTTGCGCGTGGCCCGCCGCGTCGGGTTCTTCCTCGGTCGCCAGCGCGGCCAGAAGATCACGCGCGCGCAGGTGGCCTGTGACGTGGTCGGCGGCGTGGCGCTGCCTGTCTTTCTCGTCTGGCTCGATCGCTTCTGGGATCCGTTCGGAGTCGATGGCGTGATGAAGCTTGGTCGTGTGTACGTGATGTTGCTCGCGGCGTGTGGTGGCGTCGGCGTCGTCGTGTTCCACGCGGGAAGAACACTCGTCCCGCGTTTCGCTGCCGCGACTGCGGCGCCGCTCCGATTGACGGGCTGGATCGCGAATGGCGCGGGCGTCCTGCTCCTGCCTTTTTCCGTACTTCTCGCGCCCTTCTACGGCCTCGGGCTACTCGGCTTTCTGCCCTTCGGGATCGGTTTTCTCCATCTTCGCTGCGCCGTACGCGCGCGGCGTCTGGCGATCGAGCACTTCGGGCGCCGTCGTGCTCGGTGGGCGGGAGTCGCGATGACACTTGCGGTGCTCGAAGTCGCGGCCGTTGGCGGCAAGGGAGCCAAACTGATCGCGAATCGCGATCAGCAGGTGCTGCTCGGCGATCGACGCGGCGACGAGGCCGCCGCACTCCGGCGCCTGCGCGTGCTCTGGCACTTTCCCGGAGTGCCGCTCGTCCGGTTGTGGCAGGACTTCTACCGTGATCGCGCCGTCGCGAACGAGGACCGCGTCGATGAGTTGCATCGTCGGATCACCGGGCGCGTCTCCCCCTGGTCGGATCGGAGCTGACGGATACCCGGCCTGTCGGCGCCAGCAGGGGCGTGCCAAGAGGGGCGTGCCGGTCGCGGACCAGCAGTCGTGAGCGGGACGCCCGCTGGCGGACGTCATCCCGGCTGCGAAAGCGTCAAGAATGCATGCCAGGTCTCGTCGTCGTCGCTGGCGATCGAGACGTCGTGCAACTCGTGTCCCTCCAGATCGTCGAGCTTGTCGGAGATGCGCTCGTCGAGTTCCTCAAGCGGCCCCTCGACGCGCACCACCTTGTAGCGCGGTGGGGGCGGCGGCGGGCGCTGCGGACCGGCGTGCTGGATTGCGCCGATCATCTGTGAGGCCAGGAAGAGGCGCTGTCCGAAGCGATCCTCCATCTCCTGGTACGAGTACGAGAACCCGGCGTGCGTCAGGTCTTCTTCGTTGGTGACGCAGGCATCGACGAGTTGCCCCACCAGGTCTTGCCACACGGTCTGCAAGGAGCGCAGCGCGCGGCGGCGGTCCTTCTCGTCGATCTTCACTCCCGGGTGCTCCATAACGAGACTCTAGCAGCCTGCTCCCACGCTCGCGGTCAGGACTCGCACCGTCGGGACGCTTTCCTGGGGGATTTCCCGCGCGCCACACCGGCTGCGGGCCCCGCCCGGGCATCCGCTGCGCATTCGGGCCGCCGCGCGCTACCCTGCCGGGCTCCATTTCGAGAACCCATAGAGGTCCGCTCATGCCCCCCTCGAACGACGCCATCCAAGAAGCCCTGCGACAGGTTGACGATCCCGAGCTGCACAAGGACATCGTGACGCTCGGGATGGTCAAGAATATCGAGTTCGGCGGCGAGAAGCTCTTCCTTGGAATTGAGCTCACGACGCCCGCATGTCCGCTCAAGGACCAGATCGAAGGCGACATCCGCCGCGTTCTCGAACCGCTCGGTATCTCTGACCTCGAGATCCAGTGGAGCGCCCAGGTGGCGTCGTCGCGTGGCCCGGACGCCGGCCTCGCCCCGGGCATCCGCAACGTGATCGCCGTGGCCTCGGGCAAGGGCGGCGTCGGCAAGTCCACCGTGGCCATCAATCTGGCCGTCGCGCTCCAACAAGAGGGCGCCCGCGTCGGACTGATGGACGTGGATATCTACGGACCGAGCGCGCCGCTGATGACGGGCACTGTGGGGCAACAGCCGCGCGTCGTCGAAGGCCGTCTGCAGCCGGTCGAGGCCCACGGGATCGGTGTGCTCTCGATGGGCTACCTCGTGCCCGAGGGACAAGCCGTCGTTTGGCGTGGACCGATGCTGCACAAGGCTATCACGCAGTTCTTCGAGGACGTGGACTGGGGCGATCGCGACTACCTCGTCGTCGACATGCCGCCGGGCACCGGTGACGTGCAGCTCTCGTTGACTCAAATCTTCCCGCTCACCGGCGCAGTCATGGTCACGACGCCGCAGGCGGTCGCGCTCTCCGACGTCATCAAGGGCGCCAACATGTTCGATCGGGTGAACGTCCCGATGCTCGGCGTCATCGAGAACATGAGCTACTTCGTTTGCCCTTGCTGCAGCGAGCGCACCGAGATCTTCGATCACGGTGGCGGACGCAGGGCGGCGAAGGAACACGGTTGGCCCTTCCTGGGCGAGATCCCGATCGAACCGTCGGTGCGGATCGGGGGCGACGTCGGCGTGCCGGTCGTCATCAGCCATCCGGACTCGGCCGTCGCGCAGGCGTTCCGCGCCACGGCGCGTACACTGGCCGGGAAGGTGAGTCAGATCGGGCGTCTCGGCACCGTCGAGGTCTGATCCGCGGCGCAGAGCAGCAACTGGTACACGCAAGAGAGAGGACCGTCTCGTGAGCATGCAGAACTTGGCCTTCGTCGCGGGTCTCGCGGGGTTCTTCCTCGGTGGGTTCGCCGTCTACCAGGCGACTGTTGCCGTCGACAAAATCGGCGACGTCGAGATCGCTCTCGCGGTCGACGACGAGACGCTCAGCGGGCTGATCGAGCGCGTGACGGATCTCGAAGAGATCGTCCGTGCGCAGAACGATCGCATCAACTCCACGCAGTCCGAGGAGCGGCAGTTGCGCGACAAGGTGCGCGCGATGCTCGGCGAGTTCGACGCGTTCCGCGCGTGGGCAAAGCAACTCAAAGCGGATGGGCTCACGGCCACCGGACCCGCCGCGAATCACGATCTGGGAGCGGTGATCGAGCGGAAGCGGCGCTTCGAAGAACTGCGTGCGAAGGTCTGGTCCGGCGCTGCGAGTGCTGACGAAGAGGCGGACTTCTGGGCGCTCGCCCGTACGACCGGCGCACTCGACGAGGTCGTGGTAGAACTCGCCGCGAAGGTCGAGGCGGCGCCGCGCGACATCGAGCTTCGCATGCAACTTGCCAATGCGTACACCGCCAAGTTGCTGACGGTTCCGGATGGTCCCGAGCGCGGAATATGGGCGGGGAAGGCCGAGGGCGAGTGGGGCCAGATCCTCGAGGTCGATCCCGAGCACTGGCAGTCGCGCTACAACCGCGCCTTCTCCTGGAGTCAGTGGCCGCCTTTCATGAACAAGGCGCCTGCCGCGATCAACGAGTTCGAGACGCTGCGTGCAAAACAGGAGTCATTGGCACCTGCGAAGAAGTACGGCCAGGTGTACCTCGATCTCTTCAATCTCTATCGCAGCCAGGGGAACCTCGACAAGGCGCTGGCGAGCCTGCGCGCTGGCGTCGAGCGCCACCCCGACTCGAAGGCACTCAGGGACGCGCTCGAGGCCGCCACGGCCGAGTAGTCCCGACGTCTCACGGTCGGCGGGGACCGCTTGGCGCCTCTCTCAGGGTGCGATCGACGCCGCCAGGGCGGCCAGCGCAATGCCCCGTGCGACGCGACCGATCTTCTTCGCCGCTGCTTCAGAGCCCGGGCCGTCCGGGCCGGCAGACGTGATCGAGACGAGCGTGTCGCCCAGTCGGAAGTGGGCAGGGTCGATGTCCGCGGTCGCCGCCTCGGCGGTCGGCGCGGCCGTCGGTACGGATGCCTGCCGGAGCGCGGCCTCGACGATCTTGCGCAACCACGGCGCACCGGCCGTCGCGCGGACCGACGCTGCCGACACGCCACGATCACCGATGCGCCCGATCGTCAGCAGCGGCGCTGTCGGATGCTGCGCGCGGCGCCGCGCGACCATGTGATCGGCGGGGATCGCACGCGGCCCGCGTGGCACAAAAACGATACGGACGTTGCGGCCGAGTACGTTGCGCTGCGCCGCGAGCACCTGGGCAGCCTCGACGAGCGCGATCACCGCGCTGTGATCGTCCTCGGTTCCCGCCTTCATCCTGGGGATCCGTGCGACCACCACGACGTCGCCCTCGCGGCCGCGCCGCGCGCCGATCGTGACCGACGTGATCGTCGCGTCCATCTCGCGGACATCCCATTCGATGCGGGCATCGAGTGTGCCCGGGTCCGGAGTGGCATGGGGCACGATGAACGTCGGCAGCGGGAGACTCGGCGAGCGCGCCATCTGCGCGCGCATCGCGACGAACTCGGGGTCCTCAGTCTCAGTCTCCCCCGGCGCTGCATCTCCCGGCGTGACGTCGTCGGGCGTCAACCAGAGTGCCGCGTAGTCCTCGCTTGGCTCTTCCGGGAGTCGCACGATCAGGAGGCGTGCGCCAGACGCCGCGGCGATCTCTGCGATGCTCCGCACGAACTGCTGCGCGTCCGGGGTCGTGGGCGGCAGATCCATCAGTAGCGCGCGATCCGTCAACTCGTCGCCAGGATCGTGAGCGACTGCGGACACCTGGACGCCGCCCTCGGGGGTTCGCGGCGATGACGTGAGCGGGAATGCGCCCACGACGGGCGTGCCGTCGGCGACCAGATGCGTGCCGTCGCCCCGCCGGAGCAACGTCGCGTGAACGATCTGCTCGTCCACGTCAAAGCCGGCGATGCGCAATTCCTCGACGATCAGCCGCCGTGGCGACTCGGTCTCGCGGAGACGGCGCATCAGCGACGTCACGCGCCGCGGATCCGATCCCACACGGACGTCGGGCACGACTGGCCGCCAGACGGTCTCGCGCCCGACCTGGATCTGGCGCGCGATCTCGTGTTCCGGATCGAGCGCGACCTTGAGTGCGAGTGCCGGCGAGACGACGGTGAAGCCGGTGGTCTCGCTCGCGATGTCGATCCAGAACTTCTCGCGACCGTCGATGGTCTCGACGACGACCGGGACCGAGAGTCGCCACGGGCTCTCCCCCTGCGCCAACCTCTGCACGATCGCCCCTTCGACGTGCTGGCGCCCGCCGGAGCCACTCACCTTCACGCCCACAAGGCGCAGATCGGGACCGCCGCGGCGTTGCGTCCACTGCTCGATCGGCGCCGTGAGGTCCCGCCCGGCACGCTTCGAAAACTCTGCGTTCCAATCGCTCCAGGTCAACGTCTCGCCCGTTCGGGCAGTCACGACCTCCGAGAGCGTGCCCAGGAACGCCGCGTCGCCCATCTCGCGGCGCAGCGCATGGAAGGCGGCCGCGGTCCGCAGCGTGTCGAAGCCGGGGGCCGCGCCTGCGTGCAATCGGTGGCAGAATGCGTCGCGGAACTCGCGCGCCGCCGCGGGATCCGTCTCCTCGACACCCAACTGAAAGCGGATGTAGGCCCGCAGTCCGCGTGCCCACGCGCCGTTCTGAAACGGCTGATCGCCCGGGGCACCGTCGCCGAGCGCTCCGCCCAACCACGCCGCCAGCACCGCCTCGTGCAGTGCGTACTCGCCGGCTTCCGGCGTGGCGGTGACCGCGAGACCCGGCAGGGTGAGCCCGCTCTGTCCACTCGTGGTCTGGATCACGTCGAGTCGGGCGAGTGGATAGGGGCCCAGGCGACGCTCGTAGTTCGCGATGACAGATCGCGCCAGGTCGAAGGGCGGCTCGTCGCCATCGCCGTCGCCAGCGCCAGCCGCGGTTCCGGCGGCCTGCGCCGTGCGCCACCACGCGATCGTGACGTCACCGGCTGCCTCCGTCCGTGGAGAGAAGGGGGTGAGGGTGAGGTCGAGCCGCCGCATGCCTCCGGTGGATTTCCAGGTCTCCACGACGCGGCCGGATCGTGGAGTCCGCGTGACGCGTCGCGCCGGCATGATCCCGTGCATGTGCGCGGGTAGATCGAGACGCAACGTCCAGTCAGCGGGGCTGCCGTCGTCGGGCACCCAGGGAGTGGCGTCCGTGAGCACGGCGCCGCCGGGCGGCGTGACGTCCGTCGGGCGTCGCACGAGAGTTCCGCGGTACGCAACGGAGAGGAGGACACGCTCGCCAGCTCTCGCCGGAATCTCCACGATCCACGTCGCGACGCGTGTGTCAGCGGGTTTCTTGCGCTCGAAGCCGACAGCGGCCCCGTCTGCGAGAACGGATGTGATCGCGAGGCCGGAATCGAGGCGTAGCCTCAAGAACTCGGCCTCCTCGCTGCCACCGCCACTACCGCGGCGCACACGCATCGCGTCGTGGCCCTTCAGAGTGTGCCCTGCCGCGTCGAGTTCCACCGTGAGATCGTGGCTCTCGATCCGCGGGCGAAGCAGAGGAGCGTCCTCTGGAGCCGGGGCCGCGAGTGCGGTCGACGCGAGGGCAAGCAGCAGAGCGCAGGCTCGAAGTGGGGTCATTCCAAACTCACGTGAGACGGTGGTCATGCCGATGAGCCCATTGGCTGCGTCCATGGTACGCCGCAGTGGGCCTGCGTGGGCGATGTGCGCACGGGTCACGGATCATCCGCACCCAGCATCGTCGATGGGAGAGCAATCGTGCAACGCAGTCTTCGCGGGACACTCATTCGCGTCGGGCTCGTGGTCGCCTCCATCGGCATCGCGACCGTGCTGGCCGTCCCCGACGAGCCCCCCACGGGAGACCTCACCCCCGACGAGATCGCGCGGATCGACGACTTCGTCGAACGCTTCCAGCAAGGCCAACGCCTCATGGGCGGTGGCCACGACGAAGACGCCGAGAAGGTCTTTCGGCAACTCATCGAGGACGAACCGGAAGCCGCAGCCGTGCACCACGCGCTGGGCCTGCTCCTCCAGTTCAGGAAGCGCCCGGACGAAGCGGCCGCAGCGCTGATGCGCGCTGCCGACCTGGCGCCCGACGACTCGGCCATCCAGCGCGACGCCGGCACGGAACTCCTCCGGCGCGGGCGGCCGGCGGACGCGGAGCCCTATCTCGCGCGTGCCCACAAACTCCAGCCCGACGAAGTGGAGATCCTGGTGACGCATGCGACGGCGCTGCGCGCGATCGGTCGTCTGCACGACGCCAAGGCGGCGTACCGTGACGCGATCGCCGCGGACGGGAACTCCGTAGACGCGCGCGTCGGATTGGCGGCGGCCATCGTCGATCGAAATCCGAAGCGTGCCATCGAACTCGTGACGGGACTCCCGCACGCGTACATCGACGTCTCACTCGTTCACGGCCTCGCGCTGATGGGGTTGAAGCGCCCCGAAGAGGCTCTGCCGCATCTTGTGGAGACCACCAGCAACCGCCCGATCGGCGCCGCCGCGCTGTCGATTTTCGCGCAGGGAGCGCATGCGCTCGGCCGTCTCGGAGCCGCGCGGGAGACTGCCGCAGCGAGTGCGCTCTGGTGTGGCGCGGCGCCTGGTGCGCCCGGTCTCGAGCCATCTCTCCTGCTGGCGCAGGCTCTCGTTTCTCTGGACCGTCCCGCCGATGCGCTGCAGGTGCTCGCCCAGGCGCGGACCGACGGCGCCGAGCCGTCTGTCGTGCGTCGGGCGCGGTTGGTGCAGGGCGGCGTCCTTGTCGCCGAAGGGCAGTTGGACGAAGCCCGCGCCGCCTTCACCCTCGCGGCGGATGCCAAGCTCGCTTCGCCCGAGCGTGCGATCGCCCGCCGCATCGTCGGGCGCATCGACGCGGCCGCCCTCGCGGAGGCTCTCGGCAAGAAGAAACAACGCCACAACGACGCCGCGTGGGCAGAGAGCCTCGCCGCCACGCTCGCCGGCGACGCCACCGCAGCCGCGGACCACATGGCGAGAGCCCGCAGACTCTCGGACCCCCCGGGCGAATTCCCGGGCCTCATGCTTCGCTGAGATCGTTCGCGCGTCGTGCGCCCTTCCGACACGAGATGCGTTGGCGTCATAGCCATCACGTGAATTCGAGGCATCGGGGTGAGAGCTCGCCGCGGATAGACTCCGCCGCGGCATGGAACAGGTGATTGCTGATCGCTACGAGGTGATGAGCGCTCTCGGAGAGGGGGCGCTCGGCGAGGTCTTTCGTGTCCTCGATCGCGAGGATCGCAGCGTCAAGGCGCTGAAGCTGCTCAAGGCGACGGGGCTGGCGGATACGACTCTGGCGCGCTTCGAGCGCGAGTTCCGCGTCATCCACAGCATCGAGCACTCCCATGTCGTGCGGGTCTACGACTTCGGCGTGCATGCGACGGCTGACGGTGATCGTGCGTACTTCTCGATGGAGCTACTCAAGGGCACCGATCTCGCAGGGTGGTGCGCCGGCAATCGACCGCGCCCGGGCCACCCTGGGTACGAAGAGTACGCGCGGAACTGCGGCTACCTCTTTCACCAGTTGGCCGACGGATTGGCGACGGTGCATGCCGCGGGCATCGTCCACCGCGACCTGAAGCCCGCGAATATCATCGTGCGGCCGGGGCGGCATCCGCGCGCCAAGTTGCTGGACTTCGGCCACGCGCGCGACAACGAGGGCGAGGATCTGACGCAGACCGGCACCGTTCTCGGGACCGCGTCGTATATGCCTCCGGAGCAGGCGATGGGGAAACCGCCAGCGCCGGCGGCGGATCTCTACGGGCTGGGCTGTGTGCTCTTCGAGGCGCTGACCGGAGCCCCGCCATTCGACGGTGCGTCGGTGGTGCATGTGCTGCTCGGTCATTTGCAGAAGCCGGTCCCCGATCCACGAGTGGTCGATGACCGGGTTCCCGACGGTCTCGCAGAGCTCTGCATGAAGCTGCTCGCGAAGGCTCCGGCCGATCGTCCGCCCGACGCGCGGGCTCTCGCGGATCTCTTGGCCCACCATTGAGTTCGCCGCGTGAGTCGGCCGCGATTGATGAGTACGCCACGACTGAGTTCGGCGTTGCTTGAGCCGCGTCGTGCGCCGACACGCTGGACGACCGAAACACTGACACCTCACTCCGATGAGATCCCGCCCATGCGCAAGCGCTTCCCCCTCCTCCTCCCCCTTTTCCTCCCCGTATTCTTCGCACTGCTGCCTGCATGCGCCGGTGCGCCCGGCGGAGACTCGATTGCAGAGGCCACGCCCGGTGTTCCAGTCGCGATGCGCGTTGCGCCCGACCCGGCGACACCCTTTGATGATCGCCTCCCCGCGAAGCCGAAGAAGACGCCGCACCCACCCGTGCCGTGGGCGTTCGATGTGCTGCATTACGACATCGACATCGCGTTAGATCTGGAGCGCGGACGCGTGGCGGGCGACGTCATCGTTCGCGTCCGGGATCTCGAAGACGGGGTTGACGTCTTGCCGTTGCACGCCGAAGAGATGGAGATCCAGACCGTGGTCGATCGCGATGGGGGCGCTGTCCCCTTCGTGCACCAGGACGGAGAGCTCCGGCTCTCGCTGCCGGGGGCGTCGAAGACCGGCACCGAGCGCGAGTTCAGGATCTCCTACTCGGCCACACCCGCGCGCGGATTGCACTTCCTCGCGGCACCCGCCAGCCACGCGGAGTTCGGGCGCCAGGTGTGGTCCCAGGGCGAGTGCGAGGACACGCGCTACTGGCTGCCGTGTCACGATGCGCCCGACGATCGCGCCACGCACTCCATGAGCGTGCGTGTGTCGGAGGAGATGACGGTGACGTGCGCGGGCGAGCGCGTCGGTGTCACAGAGAACGGTGACGGGACGGCGACGTGGACGTTCGACATGGCGACGCCGCACGTCTCGTATCTGATCACGGTCGTTGCGGGCGATCTCGTGGTGCGGACGGACGACTCCGGTGCGGTCCCGCTGGAGTTCGTGGCGAGCCCGGCGCAGGCGGACGACGCCGTCTCGAGTCTTCGGCGCACGCAGGACGTCCTGACGTTCCTCGGGCGGATCACCGGAGAGTCGTATCCGTATCCGCGCTACGCGCAGAGCTGTGTGCGCGACTTCGTCTTCGGCGGCATGGAGAATATCAGTGCGACGACGCTCACCGACACGACGCTGCACCCGCGCTCGCACGAGCCGCTGAAGTCGAGCGACGGTCTCGTGGCGCACGAGGCGGCGCACCAGTGGTTCGGTGACCTCATGACGTGTGCGCATTGGTCGCACGTCTGGCTGAACGAGGGCTTTGCGACGTATTTCACACAGCTCTGGCGCGAGCATGATCAGGGGCGTGACGCGTTCTTGGTCGCGATCCGTGGGACGATGAAGGGTGCGCTCGGCGCGAGTGAGAAGGCGCGCCGTCCGGTCATCTCGGATGTCTACGCGACGCCCTTCGATCTCTTCTTCGACGGCCACGCGTACGGCGGCGGCGCGGCGCGATTGCACGCACTCCGCGTCGAACTCGGCGACGAGACGTTCTTCGAGGCGATCCGTCTCTACGTCGCGCGCAACAAGGAGCAGGTGGTCACGACCGAGGACTTCGAGAGCGCGGTGAGCGAGACCGCCGGTGCCGACATGTCCTGGTTCTTCGATCAGTGGTTCCGGAAGCCGGGGCGCCCGAAACTGAAGGTGCGCTGGAAGTGGGAGGCCGACGCCGGCGCGCTGCAGGTCGCGGTCGAGCAGACGCAGACGGAGAAAAAGTTCCCGCAGGTCTACCGCCTCGCGCTCGACTTGGTGGCCGACCTCGCGGACGGGACATCGGCGCCGCAGACACGGCTCCGGATCGACAAGCGCAAGCAGACGTTCACGGTCCCCCTCACCGCGAAGCCTCTCCGCGTGCGCCTCGACCCGGATCGGGGACTGCTCGCGCGGCTCGACGTGAAGCGCCCGTTCAAGCAGTGGGTCGACTTGGCCACGCTCGATCCCAGCCCAGCGGGGCGGCTCGATGCCCTGGCGGAGGTCGCCAAGGTGGCCCGCAGGAAGAAGGACAAGCCGCAGCGTGCCCTCGCGCGACGCTTGCTCTCGCGCGTCGTCGCCGACGATCCCCGCTTCGAGGTCCGCAAGGCGGCTGTCGGAGAGCTGAAAAAACTGCGGCAGCCGTGGAGCGCGGAGCTTCTGGCGGCGCGGGCCATGAACGACCCGGATTTGCGGGTCCGGCGCGACGCCATCAACGCGCTCGGCGAATTCGACGGCGATGCAGCGGCCGCGCGCGTACTCGAGGCGTTGGCATTCGACTCGCCGGCGGTACTGCGTCCGGCGGCGCTGCGGTCGTTTGCGAAGATCAACGGCAAGCGGGCCTACGAACTTCTCATCTCCGCGGTGCAGACCCCGGGTTGGCAGTCCCAGATCCGCGCAGCCGCACTCAACGGACTCGCGGACGCTGGCGACGAGCGCGCGTTCGCTACTCTCGTGCGCTACGCGGCCCCCGGCTCGGACCCGTGGACGCGCGACGAGGCACTGAACGCGCTCGGCCGCATGGGAACGGCCCGCGCTGAGTACACGGAAGCAGTGCTCGCGCACCTGAACGACCCACGTCGCGCCGTGCGCGAAGCCGCCGCGAAGGCGCTCGCCAAACTGGCCGATCCCGGCGCCGTCCCCGCGCTCATGGACGCCTATCGCGCCGCGCGTTGGCCTCGAGCGCAGAACACGCTCCGCAACGCGATCATCGCCTGTCGCAAGGCTGCCGTGAAGTCCGGCCGGCTCGTCACCGTCGAGGCCGTCCGCGCCGCTGGCATCCGCGCTGAACACGCCGATGCCCGCGAAGGCGGCGACAAGAAGCGTGCGGCGGCGTTGAAGAAGCAACTGGACGAACTCGGAATCCCGCCGTTCCCGAAACCCAAGTGAGAGCCTGGGCCGTGCGTGTGGCGATCCCGCCCGGACGACGTAGTGGGTCGACATCCACGTCGTAATCCGCGGACGGGGCTCTCGTTTCGTCAGGCGCTCCCTCTCAGATCGAGAATCGGGCTGGCGGCTCAGCGAACGTGCGGCGAGAACTCGATGAACCAAGTGCAGCTGGAGCCCCCGGGCGTCCTTTTTGACCGCGAGCGCGGTCGGGGCCCCGGGGCGCATCCGACCAGCAGGAACGCACCGGAGGGCGAGCGATGATGCGCTTCTTCCTCGTCGCGGGCCTGCTGCTCGGAGGGGCCGCCCTCGCAGGCGGCGTCGTCCATCTGGTCAAGGTCGATGAGGCAGGCGAGGTCGCCTTCGCGCCGCGCATCGATGCCGCCGCCTTCGGTTGGTGGTTTGCCCGCGCGAAAAGCGCCGCCGAGAGCGGTTCGACGCTCGACGAGGCCGCCCGCTTCGACCCGCGCTGACCCTCCGCGCGGCCCGCCGCGCCGCGCTCCGAGCGTGGACCTCGCGAGCGCCCGGTTTGACCTAGGTCACACCCTCAGGCGGACGTCGCCCATCGCCGGGGAATTCCGTGGTCGGTGCGTGAGGTGAGACGTAGGTTGCGGACTTCGGACCCCGGGCAGGGGGACGTCTCTCTCGAATGGGCTCCGCGGGCGTGCGACGGCAGGCTCGAGCTGACCTCGGGGACGGCCTCTCTCTTCTCGGCGTGAAGACCCGTTGCGATCGGCCCGCCGAACTCGGCACCGAGAGCGACACGCGCGAATGACCTGATCTGAACTTCGTCCTCCCAGAGATCTGCTCACCGGGAACCCCTCTTAGAGAACCCTCCCAGAGAACATCGTGGCGACCATCGCGCAGAACGACTACCTGCCCGTCCTCTTCATGCTGCTCTTCGGCATCGTGTTCGCCGTTGGCGGGCTCGCTGTTTCGTGGCTGCTCGGGCATCGCGGGCGCGCCAATCCGGTCAAGAATACGCCCTACGAGTGTGGCATGCCGATCCGCTCCGAGGCGCACTCGCGCTTCAGCGTGAAGTTCTACATCGTGGCGATGATGTTCATCCTCTTCGACGTCGAGGTGGTGTTCATGTTCCCGTGGGCAGTGTCGTTCGGGAACAACGCCATCACACGTGCGTCGTTCCCCGGCACCGGACTACTGCTGGCCGAGGCCGCAGTCTTCGTGGCCGTGCTCTTCGCCGGTTGGATCTACGTCGTGAAGAAGGGAGTGCTCGAATGGCAGCAGGAAAGCTGAGCGCCCTCCACGTCGGTGAGTTCCAGGAAGAGGGTGGCGCGCTGCTCACTTCCGTGGACGCCGTCGCGGCCTGGGCCCGTCGCAACTCGATCTGGCCGCTGCCGCTCGGGCTCTCGTGCTGTGGCATCGAGTTCATGGCAACGGCCGCATCGCGCTTCGATATGGCCCGCTTCGGTGCCGAAGTGGCCCGCTTCTCGCCGAAGCAGGCCGACCTGATGCTGGTCGCTGGCACGCTCACCTACAAGATGGGTGAGGCCTGCCGCCGCCTCTACGACCAGATGGCAGACCCGAAGTGGGTGATCTCGATGGGCGCGTGCGCGTCGTCGGGCGGCATGTTCCGGAGCTATCCGGTCATGCAGGGCATCGACCACGTGATTCCCGTGGATTTCTACATCCCGGGCTGCCCACCGCGGCCCGAGATGGTGCTGAACGCGCTGATCCACCTCCAGGAGAGCATCAGCGCGGATCGCGCCCACAAACGGCTTCAGTTCGCCGAGTTCATCGGCGCGGCAGAGAAAGAGTAGCGCCGCCCGTGTCTGCGTCCCCGAACACCGATGACGTGAGCGCTGATGAAGCGAGCACCGATGGCGTCGCGACCAGCGCGACCCACTCCGCGGCGGTCGTCGCCCTCCAGGAACGCTGGGCGGATGCGATCGAGGTCTGCGAGGAGAACCGTGGCCAGTGGCGCGTCGAGTTCTCCGACCGCGAGCCGCTGCTCGAGATCGTGACGTTCCTCCGAGACGACCCCGCGCTGAAGTACGACTTCCTGGTCGACATCACCGGCTTGGACCACTACGGCGAGGAGCCGCGTTTTCGCGCGCTCTACATCCTGCGCAGCATGACGCTGAACGACGACATCGTGTTGAAAGTGAAGGTCCCCGAGGAAGACATCTGGGCTCCGAGTCTGACGTCACTCTTCGCGTCGGCGAACTGGCTGGAGCGCGAGGCCTACGACATGTTCGGGATCAAGTTCCGGGGGCATCCCGACATGCTCCGCATCCTGATGCCCGAGATCTTCCACGACTTCCCACTGCGCAAGGACTTCCCCATGGAGGGGACCATGACGGACCAGGAGTGGGCCGAGTGGATTATCTCCCGCGCCCAGCGTGTGGAGGAGTAGGCATGGCCACCGCACGACCCAGCCTGGAAGACAACCCGCTCGAGATCAGTTTCGACAAGTCGTCGGGTGCGCTTCAGCGCGACCCCGACGGCGAGTACATGACCCTGAACATGGGGCCGTCGCATCCGTCCACGCACGGTGTGCTCCAGATCGTGCTGGACCTCGACGGAGAGCGCATCGTCGACTCGCGCCCGGAGATCGGCTACCTGCACCGCGGCATGGAAAAGATTGCCGAGACGTACGGCTACAACAAGTTCATCCCCTACACGGACCGGATGGACTACCTGGCGCCGATCTCGAACAACATCGCCGTCGCGCTCGGGATCGAGGCCGTCAACGGGATCGTCACCCCGCCGCGTTGTCAGGCGATCCGCGTCATCTGCGCCGAACTCGGCCGCATCAGCGCGCACCTGCTGGGGCTCGGCGCGTTCGCGATGGACATCGGTGCGCTGACCGTCTTCCTCTACACGTTCCGCGAGCGCGAATACATCTACGACCTGATGGAGAAGCTCACGGGAGCACGCTTCACGGTCAGCTACACACGCGTTGGGGGCGTGGCGCGCGATCTGCCGGACGGCTGGGCCGACGCGGTCCTGCGCTATGTGCGGAAGCTGCCGAAGACACTCGAAGAAGACGTCGAGTTGATGCTCACGACGAACCGGATCTGGGTCGATCGCTTGCGCGGCGTCGGCGTGATCCCGAAGGACGTCGCGCTGAGTTACGGGCTGACCGGGCCCTGCCTGCGCGGCTCCGGCGTCGAATGGGATCTGCGCAAGGAGCGTCCGTATCTCGGCTACGAGAATTACGAGTTCGACGTGCCGGTCGGTGAGCACGGCGATGCGTACGACCGCTATCTGCTGCGCATCGAGGAGATGAAGCAGAGCACGCGCATCATCGAACAGGCCATCGCGAAGCTGCCGGACGGCCCGATCGCGGTGGAAGACCACAAGGTCGTACTGCCCGAGAAGACGAAGGTCCTGACGAGCATGGAGGAGTTGATCCACCAGTTCATGGTGGTCACCGAAGGCCCGGCGCTGCCGCCCGGCGAGCGCTACTTCGGGGTCGAGAACCCGAAGGGCGAACTCGGCTTCTACGTCAAGACCGACGGTACGGGCCGCCCGGCGCGACTGCGCATGCGCGCGCCTTCGTTCGTGAACCTCGCCATCATTCCCTATCTCTTCAAAGACGTGCTGGTCTCCGACACGGTCGCCATTCTCGGCAGCCTGGACTTCGTGATGGGGGAGTGCGACCGGTGAGTGCACCTGCGACCCGGACACCGCCGACTGCGGAGGAGATCGCTGCCGCAGATGGCAGGGCGACCTTCGACGATCTACGTCCGCACCTGGACACGCTCGTTGCGCGCTATCCGGCGCGTGGTGCAGCGCTCCTGCCCGTGCTCTGGCATGTGCAGCGCAGCCGCGGCTGGATCACGCCGAACTCGGTGGCCGAGACCGCTGCGTATCTCGAGATCCCGAAAGCGCATGTCGAAGGCGTCATTACGTTCTACACGATGTTCCAGGACGCGCCCGCGGGGCGCGAAGTGGTCATGGTGTGCAAGACGTTGACGTGTCGCCTGCGGGGCGCGCAGGACGTCATCGACGCGCTCGAAGATCACTACGGCATCCACATGGGCGACGTGACGGCCGACGGCAAGTTCAAGATCGAGGCGGCCGAGTGTCTCGGCCTCTGCGACATGGCACCGTGCATGCTGGTCGTCGACAAGGCGCGCTACGGCGACCTGACGCCCGAGTCCGCTGTGAAGAGCCTGGAGGAGCGCTCCTGATGCCCGTCTCCAAGCGACTCATGGAGCACGCGCCGGCCATCGACGCGCCGCCGCAATCGCTCGCCGACTACAAGGCGACGGGCGGCTACAAGGGGCTCGAGAAGGCTCTCAAGATGGAGCCCGACGCGATCACGCAGATGGTGCTCGAGGCGGGCGTGCGTGGGCGCGGGGGCGCGGGTTTCCCGGCCGGGCGCAAGTGGTCGTTCGTGCCGAAGAATACGGGCAAGCCGATCTACCTCGCGTGCAACGCGGACGAGTCGGAGCCGGGCTGTTTCAAGGATCGGCAGTTGATGGAGCGCGTGCCGCACCTCCTGATCGAGGGCTGCGTGATGGCGTGCCGTGCGATCGGTGCGCAGGCCGCCTTCATCTACGTACGCGGCGAGTACCCGCAGTCGATCGCGGCACTCGAGGCGGCGCTGATCGAGGCCCGGGACAAGGGGCTCGTCGGCGAGAACGTGATGGGCTCCGGCTGGGCCTGCGAGGTCTGGGTCCACCAGGGTGCCGGCGCGTACATCTGTGGCGAAGAGACGGGCCTGCTCTCGTCACTCGAAGGCGGCCGCGGCTACCCGCGCATCAAGCCGCCCTTTCCCGCCGTCGAGGGGCTCTGGAGTTCGCCGACGATCATCAACAACGTCGAGACGCTCGCGAACGTGCCGGTGATCGTGCGCGACGGTGTCGAAGCGTTCCGCTCCGTCGGAGACGACGACACGGCCGGCACACGGTTGGTCGGGATCTCCGGGCACGTCGAGAACCCGGGCGATGTCGAGATCAACCCGGCGACGACGACGATCCGCGAGTTGATCGAGGTCCATGCGGGCGGTGTCTGGAAGGGGCGCAAGCTGAAGGCGGTCATCCCCGGCGGTTCGTCCGTTCCCGTACTCCCCGCCGACGCCATCGACGTGCCGTTCACATACGGCGCGGTGAAGGAAGCGGGCAGTCTTGCGGGCGCGGGCGGCGTCATCGTCATGGACGAGACGACCTGCATGGTCGATGCGCTCATGAACCTGATGCAATTCTATCACCACGAGTCTTGCGGGCAGTGCACGCCATGCCGCGAGGGCACGGGCTGGCTCGAGAAGCTGGTCACGCGCATCTGGAGTGGCGAAGGCTCGGAGCGCGATATCGAGTTGCTCGACCGCGTCGCCGACACGATCGGCGGGGCGCAGCAGGGCAAGACGATCTGCTTCCTGGCCGACTCGGCGGTGATGCCGACCAAGTCGTTCCTGAAGCACTTCCGCGATGACTTCGTGAAGGCGGTCGCCGACGGCGGTTCGCCGGTCTTCAAGGCACGTCGCGACCGGCACGCGAAGACGTCCACCGCTGCCAAGACGGGCACCGCAGCCAAGACGGGGGCGAAGTAGATGGCGACGCTCACCATCGACGGACGCGAGGTCACGGTCGAGCCCGGCACGACGGTCATCGAGGCCGTGCGTCGACTCGGCGCCGACGTCCCGCACTACTGCTGGCATCCGGGACTCTCGGTGGCTGGCAACTGTCGTATCTGCCTTGTCGAGGTCGAGGGCATGCCGACGGTGCAGATCAGCTGCAACCTCGGCGTACGCGACGGCATGGTCGTCCACACGCAGAGCGAGAAGGCGCGGCAGGCGCGGCAGGATGTGATGGAGCTCTTGCTCATCAATCATCCGCTCGATTGCCCGATCTGCGATCAGGCCGGTGAGTGCAAGCTGCAGGAGTACAGCTTCGACTTCGGCACCGACGGCTCGCGCTTCGACTTCCCGAAGGTCCACAAGCCGAAGCATGTGCGCTTCTCCGAGAAGGTAGTGTTCGACGCCGAGCGCTGCATTCTCTGCACGCGGTGCGTGCGCTTCCTCGACGAGGTCGCGGGCAAGGACGAGCTCGACATCATCAACCGCGGCGATCGCAACGAGATCGCGGTGGCGCGCGGCGACGAGCTCACGAGCGACTATCAGATGAATATCGTCGACGTGTGCCCGGTGGGCGCGCTGACCTCGACGGACTTCCGCTTCAAGAGTCGTGTCTGGTTCTTGAAGCAGACGCGCTCGGTCTGCGCCGGTTGCTCGCGCGGTTGCAACGTGACGGTTGGCTCGCGTTGGAATCGCGTGCTGCGTCTTGTGCCTGCGGAGAACCAGGCCGTCAACAAGTGGTGGATGTGCGACGACGGGCGCTTCACGTATCGCGACGTTGGTGCGGATGATCGCCTGGGCGCCCCGATGGTGCGCAAGAACGGGCGACTTGTCGAAGTCAGCTGGGACGAGGCGCTCGCCGCCGCCGCCGAGGGGCTCGGCAATGCGGGGAAGGACCTGACGGCCGTCGTGTCGGCGCGACTCACGAACGAGGAACTCCATCTCGCGCAGACGATCCTCGATCACGTCGGCGCGGGTGAGCGCGGCTATCGAGCGCGTGACTTCGCCAAGGACGACATGCTGCGCACCGGCGATGGCAACCCCAACGCCGCGGGCGCCGAGTTGATGGGACTGACGCCGTTCACGACGGACCTGCCCGGAGCGAAGCACGTCTTCCTTTGTGGCGACGGCGTGGAGCAGAACGAGGACCTGTCGAGTGCCGCGTTCGTGCTGGTCGCGGACTGCCGCGAGAGCCAGACGATCCTCGAATTCGCGACAGTCGTGCTGCCCAGTGTCACAGCGTTCGAGAAGCGTGGTTCGTTCACGAACGTCGATGGGCGCATCCAGCGCGTCGAGCCGAGCGTGCGCGCGCCCGGCTCGGCGCTCGAAGACTGGAAACTCCTCGGTCGCTTGCTCGCGAAGCTCACGGGAGACGCGGCTCCGACGAGCGCCGACTCCGTGCTGAAGTCGATGGGCGCCACGCGGCCGGCGTTCGAGGGGCTCTCGCTCGGGCGACTCGGTCCGCTCGGCAAGTCGACTGCGACGGCCACTGCGGCGGCGAACGGGGAGGCGCAGTGATGCACACCCTTCTCGCCGCGACGGCTGCGGACTCCGAAGGCTTCTTCGCGTGGCTCAACGCGCTCTTCGTCGAACAGACGTGGCCCCGAGCGCTACTCATCGTGATCGTCGTCGGCCTGACCGTCCCGGGGCTGGTCTCCGCACTCGTGTGGGCGGAACGGCGCGGATCAGCGCTGATCCAGGATCGCCTGGGCCCCAACCGCTGCGGCCCCTTCGGGATGTTTCAGTCGTTCGCCGACCTCGCGAAATTCCTCTTCAAGGAAGACGTGATCCCCGGCCACGTGAACAAGCCGATCTACTTGCTCGCGCCCGCCATCGCCGTGATCCCGCCGCTCGTCGCGCTTGCGTTCGTACCCTTCGGGGCGAACGTTTTCATCGCCGATGTGGACACCGGCATTCTCGCGGCGTTCGCGGTGACGTCGCTGCACGTGTACGCGATCTCACTCGGCGGCTGGGCGAGCAACTCGAAGTTCCCGCTCCTTGGCGGCGTGCGCGCATCGGCGCAGATGATCTCGTATGAGATCGCGCTGGGACTCTCCGCGCTCGGCGTCTTCATCATCGTGGGAGATCTGCGACTGATCAGCGTCGTCGAGATGCAGACGGATGGCTGGATGATCGGTGCGGGCGAGACGTTGCGTTCAGCGGGCGACTGGACGCGGCTCTTCGACTGGAACATCTTCAAGCAACCGCTCGGCGCGCTGATCTTCATGATCGCGGGCTTCGCCGAGACCAATCGGCACCCCTTTGATATGCCCGAGGCCGAGAGCGAGTTGGCGGCCGGTTTTCACGCCGAGTACTCGTCGATGAAATTCGCGCTCTTCTTCCTCGGTGAGTACGCGGCGATGGTCGTGTTCTCGTCGCTCTTCGTCGTGCTCTACCTCGGTGGCTGGACACTCTTCGGTCTCGAGAACGTGCTCTCCGACTGGGTCACGTCGTACGGCGCCGAGAACGCGGGGTGGATCAACTGGGCGAGCGTCGCCGAGGGGTTCCTGCACGTCGGCATCTTCTTCTCGAAGACGCTCGTGCTGCTCCTCTTCTTCATCTGGGTGCGCTGGACTCTGCCGCGCTTCCGCTACGACCAGCTCATGCGACTTGGCTGGGTGCGGCTCCTGCCGCTCTCGCTCGCGTGGCTCGTCGTGACGGTGATCGGCGTCGCCATCGTGAGGGGGCTCTGACCACATGGCTTATGTGAAGGTCAAACGCCGCGAGCTCACGTTCGCCGAGAGGATGTACCTCCCGGCGATCCTGAAGGGGCTCTCGCATACGTTCAAGCACTTCGTCGGTGCGGGCGGACGCGCGGGCGTCACGATGCAATACCCCGAGGAGAAGTGGGAACTGCCCAACTTCTATCGTGGTGTTCCGGCGCTCGTGAAGGACGAGGACGGTCGCGAGAAGTGCGTGGCCTGCTCGCTTTGCGAGTTCGTCTGTCCGCCGCGCGCCATCTCGATCATCCCTCAGGAGATCGAGGGTGTCGTCGAGAAGGCGCCCGAGGTCTTCGACATCGACATGCTGCGCTGCATCTTCTGCGGCTACTGCGAGGAGGTCTGCCCCGAAGAGGCGATCTTCATGTCGAAGGAGTACGAGATCTGTGGCACCAGCCGCGAAGAACTCGTCTACGGCAAGAGCAAGCTCTACGAGATCGGTCTGACGCTCGGCGATGACGGCGGTGTCACCGATGCCACGAAGAAGTGGGAGCGGCTCGCTCGCGAGCAATCCGAACAAGGCGTGGATACCCACCAGGGCGCGGATACGGAGTAGGGACGGCGCGAGCCATCCCTTTCTGACGAGGACAACTCACGTGGACCCATGGACTTTCTGGCTGGGAGGATCGCTTGCACTGGGCGGCGGTCTGCTCACGGTCACACGCAAGAACGCGGTGGCGAGCGTTCTCTGGCTCATCGTCGCGTTCCTCGGCATGTCCACGCTCTTCCTGGGCATGGACGCCGGGTTCATCGGCGTGCTCCAGATCCTGGTCTACGCCGGTGCGATCATGATCCTCTTCCTCTTCGTGATCATGCTGCTCAACCTCACGCCGAGCGGCCTGTTGCGCATGGATCGACCGCGCGGGACGACGCTCGGATTGGCGTCGGCAGCGGCGTTCATCGCGCTCATCGTCGCGATCGTCACGGGCGGGCAGCAGTGGACCGGCGGGCAGGGCGGCGGCTCGGAAGCCGCGATCCTCGAGCGCACGGGCGAGGCCTCCATGCTCGAGGGCTCCGTACTCGACATCGCTGACCAACTCTTCAACGCGCATCTGCTGCCCTTCGAGGCCGCGTCGGTGCTGCTGCTGGTCGCCATCGTCGGCGCGGTCGCGCTCACGAAGAGGAAGCTCTGATGGACATGCTGCTGTCCTCGCCCACGCTTCTCGCGTCCGCACTCGCGTCCATTGGCGGCGAGATCACCACGTCGCACTACATCGTGCTGTCGGCGCTGATCTTCGGCGTCGGACTCTTCGGCGTCATCACACGCAAGAACGCGGTTGTGATCCTCATGAGTCTCGAACTCATGCTAAACGGAGCGAACCTCGCGTTTGTCGCGTTCAGCCGTCACCACGGCAACCTGCAGGGCCAGGTGTTCGTGTTCTTCATCATCGCGGTGGCCGCTGCGGAAGCCGCGGTGGCGCTGGCAATCATCATCGCGATGAACCGCGTGAAGGGCAGCGTCAATCTTGACGACGCCACGGAGTTGAAGGGCTGATGGAACCACTCGCGCTCTACGGCTACATCATCCTCTTCGCGCCTCTCGTCGCGACGGCCTTGATCACGTGCTTCACGCTGAAGCACAAGGCCGTCTCGTCGTGGATCGCCATCGGCGGCATGCTGGTCGCCTTCGGTGCCAACGTCCTGGCGGCGATGCAGGTCTTCGGCGCCGACGCCAGCTTCGAGCCGGTCCACGAGATCGAGTGGCTGAGTGTCGGCCACGTCATGATCCCCTTCGGTGTGCAGATGGATGCTCTCAGCGTGATGATGAGCCTCATCGTCACCGGCGTTGGGCTCTGCATCTTCGTCTTCTCGACGGGCTACATGAAGGGCGAGGACGGATGGAGCCGCTACTTCGCGTGTCTCTCGCTCTTCTCGTTCTCGATGCTCGGGATCGTGCTCAGCACGAACCTGATCCAGACCTTCATCTTCTGGGAACTCGTGGGCGTCAGCAGCTACGCGCTGATCGGCTACTACTTCCACAAGGACTCGGCTGTCGACGCGGGCAAGAAGGCGTTCCTCACGAACCGCATCGGCGACTTCGGGATGACGTGGGGCATCATTCTGCTCTTCTACACCTTGGTCGACACCCTCGGCTGGGAGCGCGCATCGTTCTCGTACGAGAAGCTGAAGCTGCTCTACCACGCGTCCGATCCGCTGATCGTGCAGGTGATGGCGGACCACTCCGGCACGCTGGCGCTCGCGACGCTGCTCATCTTCACCGGTGCCGTGGCGAAGTCCGCGCAGGTCCCGCTGCACGTCTGGCTGCCCGACGCGATGGAGGGGCCGACGCCCGTCTCCGCGCTCATGCACGCGGCCACGATGGTCGCCGCGGGTGTCTTCCTCGTCTGTCGCCTCTTCTTCATGTTCGCGCCGTACGAGATCGCGCTCGGCGTCGTCGCCTGGATGGGCGGGATCACGGCGCTGCTTGCCGCGGGTGTGGCCTTTGTGCAGCACGACATCAAGAAGGTGCTCGCGTACTCGACGCTCTCGCAACTCGGCTACATGGTGCTCGCGCTCGGCATGGGAGCGCCCGCCGCTGCCATGTTCCACCTGACGACACACGCGTTCTTCAAGGCGCTGCTCTTCCTCGGTTCGGGCTCCGTGATCTACGGCTGCCACCACGAGCAGGACATGCGCAAGATGGGCGGGCTACGTAAGACGATGCCCGTCACGTTCTGGACGTTCATGATCGGTACCGCAGCACTCGCAGGCATCGCGCCCTTCTCGGGCTTCTGGTCGAAGGACGCGATCCTGAGCGCCGCGAGCGTCGGCCACGTGCCAGGCGCCCCGATCCTCTATGGCATGGGCGTGCTCGTCGCGCTGATGACCGCGGCGTACATGGGGCGCTGTGTCATCCTCACGTTCTTCGGTGAGTATCGCGGTCACGCGAAGCCGCACGAGTCGCCGGTGTCGATGACAGGGCCGCTCGTCGTTCTCGCGACCGCCAGCGTGTTTGCGGGCGTGCTGTCGATCCCGAAGGGCATCAGCGAACACGGCGGTTGGCTGGAGCACGCGCTGGTGGGCGCGACGACGGCCCCGGTGTGGTTCCCCGGAATGCACGAAGAGGTGTTCCTCCCGTCGGTCGCGATCGTAGGCACTGTGGCGGCTCTCTTCGGTCTCTTCCTCGCGTACATGTTCTATGCGAAGAAGGCATGGTCGATCGACTCGTTCGTCGCGGCGGTCAAGCCGCTGCACACGCTGCTCGAGAAGAAGTACTACTTCGACGAGGCGTATCTCTGGCTCGTCGCGAACGTGCAACAGACCATCGCCGAGACGTGCGGCTTCATCGAGGTTCACGTGCTGCGACGGATCGTCGACGCCGTTGCTGGCACCACGCGATGGTTCGGTGGACAGGTTCGACTACTGCTCGACGGACACCTGCACCGCTACGTCACACTCGCGCTCTTCGGCGCGGTCGTGATCATTGCGGCCGTCCTGGTGGGGAACTGAGATGGACCTACTCACACTTCTGGTGGTGGTCCCGCTCCTCGCTGCGGGGGTGCTCGTCTTCGTTCCGGCGAAGGCCGAGAAGGCGATCCGCTGGACCGCGATCGGCGCCGCGACCATCACTCTCGGTATCGGGATCTGGTTCTTTCACCTGGCGCTCACCGGCGGCGAAGCGGCTCTGACCGAGTACACCGCCAGTTTGCCGCGCATCCCGTGGGTGCAGAGCGTCGGCATCACATGGGCGGTGGGCATCGACGGCATGTCCGTCGCGATGATCCTGCTCAACTCGCTCGTGCTCTTCACGGCGTGCATGGTCTCAGCGCATGCGATCCAAGATCGGGTGAAGGAGTACTTCATCCTCTTCCTTGCCCTCGGCGCGGGCGTCTACGGCGTCTTCATCGTGAAGGACATGTTCTTCATGTACTTCGCGTTCGAGTTGGCCGTCGTGCCGATGTACTTGCTCATCGGCTGCTGGGGCAGCCCGAAGGACCGCGAGTACGCGGCGATGAAGCTGACGCTCTTCCTGACCGCGGGCGCGCTCGTCGCACTGGTCGGCATCCTGTTGCTCTACTTCAAGACGTGGGACTTCCTGCGTCTGACCGACCCGAACGCCATGCCGTCGTTCCACCTCGACGACGTGATCGCCGCGGCGGATTCCGGCTACTTCTCGAGCGCGTTCCAGAAGAAGACGTTCGTCTTCCTCTTCCTCGGCTTCGGCGCCATCATCCCGATGTGGCCGCTCCACACGTGGAGCCCGATCGGTCACGCGGCGGCGCCCGCTGCCGGTTCGATGATGCACGCGGGCGTGCTCATGAAGCTCGGCTCGTACGCCATCTTGCGCGTCGCTTTCCCGGCATGCCCCGAAGGCGCGGCATACTGGCTCCCGTGGGTGGCCACGATCGCAATGGCGAATATCGTCTACGGCGGCTACGTCGCGATGGCGCAGAAGGACGTGAAGTTCGTCATCGGCTTCTCGTCATCATCGCACATGGGCTACACGTTGCTCGGCATCGCGTCGGTCACCGTGATGGGCGTCAGCGGCGCCGTCTTCCTCATGTTCGCGCACGGCGTCATGACGGCTCTGACCTTCGGTTTGATCGGCTTCTTCTACGATCAGACGCATGATCGCTACATCCCGAATCTCGGCGGACTGGCGCACCAGATGCCGTTCGTCGGAACGTGCTTCGCTCTCGCCACCATGGCGAGCGCAGGCGTGCCGGGCTTCGCGAACTTCGCGAGTGAGCTCATGGTCATGCTGGGCGCATGGGAGGCCGGCTATAAGGTGCAGGCCGTCATCGCGATCTTCGGCGTGGTCATCACCGCCGTGTACTTGCTGCGTGCTCTCGCCGACGTCTTCTTCCGCGCCCGCAAGGAGCGCTGGGACAAGTTGAAGGATGCGCGCGGGCCGTTCCAGCGCTCGCCGTTCATCCTGCTCATCGTCGTCTTGCTGGCATTCGGGATGTACCCGAAGCCGATGATCGACATCATCAAGGCAGGCGTGGAGCCGATCGTGCGGCCCGTGCGGCGCGCCCAGGGGCATGTCGTCGACAGGGATACCGGCGCCGTCGACATGCGAGGAGTCGACTCCGGGTTGGACGGCGAGATCGACACGGGGAACGCTCCATCCGAACGCGGGCCACGGCAGCAGCGACGCAGAGAGGGGAGGTAGTCATGGACAAGCTGAACCTCATCCTGCTCGTGCCCGAACTCCTCGCCGTTGCCGCTGGCATCGGAGTGATGCTCTGGGACCTGTGGCTCCCGCGCGAAAAGAAGATCGCACTCTCGACCGCGTCGATGGTCGCCGCCGTCGTGCTCTTCCTCTCGACGTTCATCCCTGCGGTCGCCGAGGGCGGCCACGCGATGGGGGGGACGTTCCTCGTTGACGGCATGGCGCTGCTCATGAAGCGCGCATTCGCCGTCACGGCGTTGTTCGTCTTCCTGATTTCGCGCGAGTACGTCGAGGACCTAGAGCGCGGACAGGGCGAGTTCTACACGCTGTGTCTGCTCGCGCTCTCCGGCATGTTCCTCTGCGCGAGCGTCAACGACTTCATGTCGCTCTTCGTCGCGCTCGAGGTCGTCACCGTCTCGTTCTTCGTACTGGTCGCGTTCAAGCGTCGCAGCACGAAGTCCGTCGAGGCAGGACTCAAACTGCTCGTGATCGGATCGGTCTCGGCGGCGTTGCTGCTCTACGGCATCGCGTTCGTCTACGGCGCGACGGGGACCGTCTTCTTCGACGAATTGCGCGCCGACGTCGTGGCCCCCGATTTCATCGTCTCGACCGAGCTCGTCATCGGGCTCTTCCTGATCTTCCTCGGTCTCGGGTTCAAGACCTCGGCCGTGCCGATGCACGTCTGGGTGCCCGACGTGTACGAGGGCGCGCCGACGCCGGTCACGGCCTTCATGTCCGTTGGTTCAAAGCTCGCCGGGTTCGTCCTGATGTTGCGCGTTCTCGAGGTCTTCGGTCGCTCCGCGGCGATCGCTGCCGAGCTGACGCCGTTCCTCGCGCTCATCGGCGCGCTCACGCTCTTCTACGGCAACCTGGGCGCGATCCCGCAGACCAACATCAAGCGGCTCATGGGCTACTCGTCGATCGGCCAGTGCGGCTACATCCTGCTCGGCATTGCAGCGGCGTGGACCATGGGCATGTCCGGCGCGCTCTTCTACATGGTGTCGTACGTCTTCACGAACATGCTGGTCTTCGGCGTCATCGTGTACGTAGCGCGTGCGACGAAGAGTCATGATCTCGACGACTATTCCGGACTCGCGCGGAGCAATCCGATGCTCTGTGCCGCCATGACAATCGGCCTGCTCTCGCTGGCCGGAGTGCCGCCCCTGATGGGCTTTGTCGGTAAACTACTGCTGCTCGGTTCGGCGTTTGGCAGCCCGGAATTGCACTGGCTCGTGTACGTCGGTCTGATCAACGTCGTGATCGCGATGTACTACTACCTGTGCGTGATCAAGCGCATGTGGATACATGATGCACGTAGTCCTGCGAAGCCGGTGGCCCCCATGCGTGTGAAGATTGCGTTGGGGATCTCGGTCTTGATCCTGCTGGCAGGTGGTTTCGCGCCGCAGATCCTCGAGGGGCTCACGGCGCCGGCAGCCGCAGAACTGGGACTGCCGTCACGTCCGCGGTGAGCGACTGCGGCATTCTCGCCGTCTCCGAGAATGTCACGAAGCTGACGGAACTCTGCGCCATTGATGAGTGGACGATGATTGAGGTGTTACGGAATCGTGACACCCCCTTGACACACGACGAACGATTCGTAGCATTCGAGCTTCGTCCTAGGGCACCGGCGGGGCATCGCCGGGGGCGAAGACATACCGAAGAGCGGACTCAGCCGCGGTCTGGAACCACCGGATTGACCCCGACGGGGTTGGTCCATCGATCCGGAAGATCGGGCTGAAACAGTCGAAAGGCTGAGAAGGAGGGCACTGGATGGAGTCTCTTGAGATCGCGCGTGCGCGCGTTGTGCTAGATCGACTGGCCGACGAGAAGGAGATCGCGCAGAACTTCTTCAACAAGGTCGGTGAGCGCTTGGAAGACGTGGACAAGCGCCGCTGGTTCCGGCGGATGGGTCAGGACGAGAAGGATCAACGCAAGATCCTGATCAAGCATCGCAAGGAACTCTGCCGTGACGTCATCGGCGACGGTCCCGAGCTTCCGGTCTCGGCCGGCCACGTGATCCTCGCGGAGATCACTGACCAGACGGGTCACGAGTACGTCGGACTCTTGCGCATCGCCGTTCGCGCCGCCGAGGATGCGCGTCTCTTCTGCGACCGCGCATCCGATCTGATCGGTGACCGTTCGTGCCGCATCTTTCTCAAGATCCTCGTCGAGGAGAGTCGCTCGCATCGCGATGAACTCCGTCTCGAGTTGCGAGCCGAGGAGCGTCGCATCGCCGTCGAGGCGGGCACCGAAGTCGAAGCCGCCTGAGGTCGACCTCTCCACAATCACGAGGCCCTGCTGCTCTTCGCGGCAGGGCCTCGGCGATTCTCCGTTCACCGCGTGAATTGCCGCGGGGCGCTGCCCGGTCTTCTCACCGTTCCTGCGCTAGCAGCCTGTCGGAGTAATCCATCGGAACCGGCGAACGTGCATTCGCGATCGAGTTCGAGAACGGTTGACTTCGCCCAGGAACGCCGCCCGCCGCACTTGCCAGGCTCGATGTTACTTCGGCAGGGACTTCGCCCGTGAAGCACGACGGACGACGCCCCTGGACGAATCCGGTCCTCGACGGATTACTCCGACAGGCTGCTAGCTTTCGCGTATCACCTTGGTTGCCTGGCACGCGCAGCTGAGGGTCTCGGCGCAGCGTGCCCGAAGGAGGATCGATGGCGGTTCCGGATCTTGTTGCGTTGCGGCGTTCGCTGCATTCCACCCCCGAATTGTCGCTCGTGGAGCACACGACGGCGGATCGGATCGAGGGTTGGCTGACCGATCTCGGTCTGGCACCGAAGCGGGTTGCGAAGACGGGGATCACCGCGATGGTGCGCGGCGCGAAGCGCGGTCCCACCATTCTGGCGCGCGCGGATATCGATGCGCTGCCCGTGACGGAGGCGACCGGCCTTGTGTTCGCGTCGCGCAACGCAGGCGTGATGCACGCGTGCGGTCACGATTTCCACGCCGCCGGACTCGTGGAGGTCGCGCGTCGCCTTGCGGCCGATCCGCCTTCGCGTGGCAACGCGAAACTGCTCTTCCAGCCGGGAGAAGAGGGGGCCGGGGGCATGCAGTTGTGCATCGACGGAGGCGTTCTGCGGCGGCCCGATGTCTCGGCTGCTGTTGGTGTCCACGTCTGGCAGAGCGAGCGCGTCGGGAAGATCGGTCTGGTACGCGGCGCGTGCATGGCGGCGGTGGACGACTTCGAAGTGCGGATCGTCGGTCGCGGTGGGCATGCCGCCATGCCGCACAGGTCCGTCGACCCCGTGGTCGTTGCGGCGCACGTTGTGACGGCATTGCAGACCCTTGTCGCGCGCACTGTGAACCCGCTGGATACCGCCGTGGTCACCGTTGGCTCATTGCAGGCTGGAACAGCGTTCAACGTGATCCCGCCGGATGCGACGCTGAAGGGCACCGTGCGCACGTTCAGCGAACCGGTTCGCAAGCTCGTCGCTCGGCGCTTCAAGACGCTCGTGAAGAACGTCTGCCGTGGACTCGGCGCGACCGCCGAGATCGAATACCGGCACTTCCTGCCCGCGACGGTGAACGATCTCGCGATGGTGGATCTCGCGTGGGGCGTCGCGGAGGAGATCGTCGGGAAGCGCAACGTCATCGAGGCCGAGCCCTCGATGGGCGGTGAAGACATGAGCTTGGCACTGCGCGCGGTTCCGGGCGTCTTCGGGTTCATCGGCGGCGATAACGGCTCGAAGCAGACGTCGTATCCCCACCATCATCCGCGCTTCGACGTGGACGAGGCGTGTCTTCCGATCGGGGCCGCATTCATCGACGGCTTCGTACGGACGTTCCTCGAGCAGGCGTCATGACGCCCTCTCCCGGCACTGCGTCCGATCCTGGCAGTGTGCTCTACCCCGATGGGGCGGTGAGTGTGCACGGCGAAATCTCGTCGCTCGCGGATGCGTGTATCCCCGCGATGGATCACGGTTTCCTCTTCGGCGATTCGGTCTACGAGGTCGTGCGGACACTCGCTGGCGACCCCCTCGCATGGCCGGAGCACTATGACCGGCTGCGTGCGTCGGCTACGTCGCTCTACATGGAATTGCCATGGACGCGCGACGCGATCGGTGTGCGGATCGCGGCGACGATCTCCGCGACCGGATTGGAAGAATGCACGGTGCGAATGGTCGTCACGCGCGGCCCGGGGGCGATGTCGCTCCTACCCGATACATGCGATGGCCCGCGACTCGTGATCTACGTGCTGCCGCTGCGACTCCCGCCGCCCGAGCATCTGACGGACGGGATCCGCATCGCGGTGCCGTCGCGGTTGCGCAACGATCTCCGCGCATTGGCGCCGTCGGCCAAGACCGGCAACTACCTCAACAATCTGCTCGCGCTGATCGAGGCGCGACGGGCTGGCGGAGCCGACGCCGTCATGGTGAATACGTCGGGCCACGTCACCGAGGGCACGACGTCGAACGTCTTCTGGGTGCGCGACGGCGTCGTGCGCACCGCGTCACTCGACTGTGGGATCCTCTCCGGCATCACGCGTCACGAGTTGCTCGCGGAGATGCGTCGCGACGGCCTGACGGTCGAAGAGGGGAGCTTTCCGCTCGCGGATCTCACCGGCGCCGACGAGGCGTTCCTGACCGGCACCGTGCGCGGCGTCACTCCAGTGGTCGACATCGACGGGCAACGGATTGGCGCCGGGCGTCCCGGGCCGATCACGATGCGTGTGGCGGCACTCCTGCAGAAGACGCTGCGAGCGGCGCGCGGTCCCTGGTAGCCCCTCCGCGGACGATGCCGCCGCGGATGGTGCCGCCGCGCAAGATCCAGAGCACGAGCAACGCCAGCGCCTGGATCAGCACCAGGAGGATGCAAAGCGCAGCCACCTGCTCGTCGCGTTGGAAGTGGATCATGGTGTAGATCTTGCGCAGGATCGTGTTGCCCGAGAGCAGCACGATCGTGTCGATCTCGCGTAGCGCGAGCACGAAGACGAGGACGCCAGCCAAGAGCGACGCCGGTCGAACCAGCGGTTCCAGAATGCCGAGCGTCCGCGCGAGCGGGCGGACTCCCGCGGTCACGGCGGCCTCTTCGAGCCGCGGGTCGATCTCGAGGAACGCCGCCCAGAGAGCCACGATTGCGAACGGCAGGTACTTGGCGACGAGGAGCAGCGCCGGGCCGTACTGCGGCGAGTCGGGATCGAGGAACGGGTTGTTCCCGAAGGCTTCCACGATCCATGGTGCGTTCACGAGGCGGAGATAGCCGGCACCGAGGAAGATCGGGGGCAGCGCGAGCGGGAGCACGGCAAGCCCGAGGTAGCGCGCTCGGCCGGTGCGCGCTGCATGGTGACCGAGGACGAATGCCAATGGCACGGCGAGGAAGGCGGCCAACCCCGCGAACCAGAGCGTCCAGCGGATCTCGTGGGTCGAGGACGTTGGCCCCTCGATCACCTTCCACACGGCGCGATACGCTTCGAGCCCCGACGACTTCCAGAGCAATGCGAGCAGCGGGGCTCCGGCCGAGAGGGTCAGCAAGCCGATGGCCGCACAGAGCGCGGGGATGCGCCAGTGCCCGAGCTCGTAATCCTTCGGAGCGCGGTACGTGCCACTCACCGCGCCGTGCATCCCGGCATGCGTTCGCGCGCCGACGAGGCGATGCACTGCGAAGAGCAAGGCCACGCCGATGAGTGCGAGGGGCGTGCCGAGTGCGGTCGCGACACCCGGTCCCTGCGACTTCGACCATGCGACGAACGACTCGAAGGGGTAGACGGCGATCCGATCCTGTGTCGGACGGACCCAGTTGAGAAAGTCCACGACCGCGAAGTCGTTCAGCGCGAAGAGGAAGACGAAGAGGGCGCCCGCGAGGATGCCCGGGGCGGCGAGTGGCAACGTGACGCGACGCAGTGCGAGGAGCGGACCGCCCACCAGTCGTGCGGATTCCTCCAGCGATGCCGGGACGCGCGTCAAGGCGCGCCGTGCGAAGAGCACCACAATCGGGAAATAGCACAGCGCAAAGAGCAGCGAGGCGCGCAGCACGGCGATGACGCCACCCCACGGCGAGGGGCCGGTTGCCTCGGTGATCGGGGGCGGTTCGAGGAATGGCACGTAGTTCCATGCGACGGCCACGAGGAGCGGCGGCAGGACGAGCGGGACAAGATACGCCCCTGCGAGGAAGCGCCGACCGGGGACGTCGGTGCGTGCGGAGAGCAGCGCGTAAGGAACGCCGAAAAGGAGCGCGAGGAGCGCGGCTCCGAGCCCGATGAGGACGCTATTGCCCAGTAAGCGGAGTCGTGTGCCCGGCGCGCGGACTGGCGCAGCGCCGGGAGCGACACTTTCGAACGTCCCGGGCGGTTGCTCGGGGACGAAGGCCTCGACGAAGTGCTCCGATGTCACTTCCCACGTCGCCCCGGGGGCATCGTCGACGAGAACCGACGAGACCAGAGCTCGACTGATGGGGAAGACGGAGATCAACAGCAGCGCGATGACGGCTGCGATGACGGCAGATCGACTCATTCGTTAGGTTTCTCGTCCGGCGCGCGCATCCGGGAGTATACCAGCGGAGTATACCAGCCTGGAGATGCCGCGATGTTTGCGGATCACATGGAATTGCGTTCCGTCTCGCGTTCCGTTTCGCCTCGCGGGTCCCTCGGACGTCAGTAGGAAGATCGCATGCGCCTCCTCGCTCTCTCGAATGCCCTCGCTCTCGCGGCCCTGTCGGGGACGCTCCTCGCCGTGGGCACCACAGGCTGCGGTCCGTCGGAACTTCGGCGTCAGTACGACGCGTATGTCGATCAGGTCGAGCCCCTCCTCCAGCAAGAGGGCGAGCGCTGGGACCGGATCGTCAACCTGATCAAGAAGCGTCAGACCGACGCCGCCATGCCACGCTACTACAAGTACGTGCATGACACGGCCTTACCGTACTACACCGAATTCGCTGCCGCGGTGAACGCGTTGCAGCCCGATGGCGCGCAGATGGAGAAGGCGCATACCCACCTCGTCCGCTTCGCCACGGCGCGGCTCGAATTCCTGCACCTCGAGGAGCGCGGCTACGACGTGTACAAGCGCGCCACACAGGACGGCGGGCTGATCGAGATTCAATCGGGTGTCGAAGAGGCCGAAGCGCTGCGCCTCGCGTACTTGACCGCGATCGGGACCGGGACCCCGGACGCCAAATTCGGCGAGCTCTACCAGATCATCGATCCGTTCACCGAACGCTACTTCAAGCCGATGCAGCAGCAACTGGTCGATCCGGCGGATGTCCAGGTGCGACTGCGCTCACACGTGATCCCGGCGCTAAGGAAATTGCAGCGCCGAAAGTACGGCGACGATCCCGCGAACCGTCTCCTGAAGCAATGCGTCACCGCCTGGGCCGCGTGGCACGAGTTGCTGGAGACCCGCTGTCCGCTCCTGCAGGAGGTGATGCAGGCGAAGGCGAACTCCGAGATGGCTGCCAAGGAGGCCGAGGATGCGTTCACCGCGTTCCGCGAGGCTCTCAAGGCGATCCGTCTGGAGCGGTGAGCAAGCCCGTCGATCCGTGCGTGAACCTCCACGCACGGGCTACGTTGGAGGAGACACGGAGCCGTCTGTCCGGCGGACTCCCTGCCCTTGGAGACTCTCAACATGCGCATGACGACCTACCGCACGCTCTTGATCCGTTCCGTCGCGGCGACTGGCTTGGCCTGCCTAGCGACCGGGTTGCTCTTCGGTTGCGGTGATCCGGCGGAGACTGCGACTCCCGCGCCTGGCGGCGGGGATCCCGTGACCGAGGGCGCAACCGAGGATGCGGCGGGCGGCGACCAGACGACCGTCGGGGGGGCGGCAGCAGACGGGTCGGCGCAGGCTGACCTCGCCGTGGCCTTCGATCGCGGGCTGGACTCGCTCAAGAAGGCGCAAACCGACGGGAAGTGGAGCGTCCAGGATCAGCCGAACGTGGGCTTCACAGCGCTCTGTCTCACGAACTTCCTGGAGCGACCGGGCGGCGTGCGCGACGAGGATCGGGCGCTGATCAAGTCGGGCCTGGCGTTCGTTGCCAAGTCACTGAGCGAAGATGGCGGCGTCGCCAATTCGTACCGTCCCAACTACGAGACGAGCGTGGCGATCATGGCGCTCGCGGCCGCGGGCGACGACCAGTATCGCGCCGTCATTGATCGCTCCGCAGGGTTCATCAAGAGCCTGCAGCGCCTCGAAGAGGACAACCCCACGTGGGGCGGGATCGGCTACGGCTCCGACGACACGCGCTCCGATCTCTCCAACACGCAATACGCCCTCGCGAGCCTCCGCGCAGCGGGCATCCCCGAGGACGACCCTGTCTTCCAGAACGCGCTGAAGTTCCTGCAGCGGACGCAGAACCGCAAAGAGAACGAGACCGACGGCGAGCCGACGCAGTGGACCGACAAGGCCACCGGAAAAACGGTCGAACGCGGCAACGACGGCGGCGCCAACTACTTCCCCGGCAACAGCAAGGGCGGGATCGAGGAACGTCCCGATGGCGTCGGCGTCCTGCGCTCGTACGGATCGATGACGTACGCACTCCTGCGTTGCTACCACTTCGCGGGGCTCGAGAATGACGACCCGCGTGTGAAGGCCGCCGTCGAGTGGATCTCCGATAACTGGGCGCTCGACCACAACCCGGGCATGTCGGGCGAGGATCGCGTCTCCGGCGTCTTCTACATGTACGCCACGATGGGGCGCGCGCTCTCGATTGCCGAGATCGACAAGCTCCAGATCCCGGACGCGGGTTCGATCGACTGGCGCGCCGAACTCGGCAAGCACCTGCTCGCCGTGCAGAACGAAGATGGTTCGTGGAGCAACGACGCGAGTTCGCGCTGGCAAGAGGGGGATCCCATCCTGGCGACGTCGTACGCGTTGAGCGCGCTCTCCTCCTGCGCACGCTGACCCCATATGCCGGAACTTCCGGAACCTCCGATGACCTGGACGGATGCCGCGCGCCCGACCTTCCGCCACATGGCGTTGCTCCTCGGTTTCGGAGCGGGCGCGGGGGGCGTGATCGGCGGTGCGGTGCGTTGGATCGCGGCCGATGCGGCAGCAGCCGAGCGCGCCTCGGCCGCGGTTCTCGTCGCGTTCGCGGTTGCGGTCTGCGTCGCGCCGATTGTGAACGGCCGCGTGCCTGTGGGCGTGTTCCGCGGCATGGCGTGCGTGGCTGCGGCGGCGGTGACCGGAGGCGTGTGCGCCGGGCTCGCGGTGTTCGTCGCGGGCGGGATCGACGCATCGGGCGTGCCCGGCGCGATCACCCTCGTGGGCGGTGCGGCAGCGCTCGCCGCGGGGGGCGCCGCCCTCGCTCGCACGTCGCGGACGCTATCGCCAGGGAGTGGACTGCTCGGAGCGTTGCTCCCCTTGCTCCTGGCGGCGCTGGTCTTCGTCGCAGACCCGTGGATCGAGTGGCGCGGGTCGGGGCCAGCCAGCCCCGCGAAGGCGGCGTGGGTCTATCGCTTGAGCCCGATTGCCGCGGCCACGTCGCCGGAAGGAGGGACGGGTGTCGATTGGCAGACGCGCAGCCTGCTCTACGACGGCGGCACCGAGGGCGGCAGCGGCGGATTGAGCGTGATCGGTCAGTACTACCCGTCGCGGCCAGCGCATCCCATCGCGTGGGGGGGGCTCGCCCTTCTCGCGGGGCTCCTCTTCGGTGGCGCTGGAGCCTGGAGATCGCGCGTCGCCTGATCCCCTGTGCGCGTGATAGGGTTCGCGCAAGAAGAAGTTCCTGGGACCGAGGGCGAGCGAGGCGGCGTAAGGCAAGGCGCGTCGACGACGCGACTCGCGGTCATGATTGAATTGGACGGGGAGCCGAGTCGGGGAGGAGAGGCAACGCAGTATTACGCCGCCGCAGCCGACCGAATCCCGGAAGTTATTCTTGCGCGGACCCTAACCTGCAGATTGCTCCGACGAGGCTCTTGGAGAGGATCATGGCCACCCAGAAAGTCTTCCTGACGTTTCCGCAGCGATTGATCAAGGACCCGGTGCTCTACGAACTGGTGCAGCGCTTCGAAGTACAGACGAATATCCGTGGTGCGAGCGTCACCGACGAGATCGCGCTGGTCGCGCTCCAGATCGATGGCCCGGAAGCGAGCATCGGGCAGGCGATCGAACACCTGCGCTCACAGGGAGTCACCGTCGAACTTTTGGACGCGTAGGGGGCTCCTTGGCGTCCGATCCCCGCGGCCGCCGACTTCGGCGCTCGCTACCGAGTCGACGATGCGTGAGCGGAGTCGCCGTCAACGAGCGGCGGCTCGTAGTAGACGATGGCGATGAGCGTCTGTCCCGCGTCCGGAAGCACGGTGTGTGGCACGCCCGCGTCGATCCGGAATGCGGCGCCCGGTGCGGCCGGGTATCCACGACCGTCGATCCGGATCTCCCCGCTCCCACGCAGGATGTACGTGATCTCCTTGCGCTCCGGGTGCCGATGCTCCGGAAGGGGCAAGGCGAGTTGCACGAAGTGCATGGAACGCGTCTCGTTCACCGCGAGCAAGTCGCGACGTCGGCCCCGTTTCCCGAGCGGGAATTGCTCGAGGTAGGGCAGGAGCGCTGGCGGCCCGGAGTCGAGCGGGACCGCAAGCTCATCGTCTCCAGTCCCATCCGCCATCAGATTCGCGACCTCGGGCGGCGCGGAGGCGGGCGTGGAGGGCCGTTCCGGAGTGGAGCAGGCTCCCGTCATGCCGATGACGGCGAACGTCATCGCGAGAACTGGTCGTGTCCAGAGGAGCGACGTCGCCGATCGGGGCCAGCGCAGAGTACGGCGCTCGAGCATGGGTGAGACAAGCACGTTTCCGCGCTACTCCTCGTCCTCGTAGTTCGCGAACTCCTCGATGTAGCGGCCCTCGCCCATCCACCACGCGATCCACATCTTGCCTGCGCGCTGGTAGTGCTCTGGCGGCACGGCGCCCTGCGGAGAGAAGCGTGCGTAGAACGGGCTCGGGGGGCCGTCCTTCTTGGTGATCTCGCGGCAGAGCTGCTGGATCTTGCCGGCACCGAATTGCTCGCCCTGGACCGTCCACTTCTCGCCGTTGTATTGCTCCGCGAGCCTGCTGAGCAGGAACGGGATGGCCTTGCGACCGACCTTCGAGAGCGCGCGCTCGGCCGACATGCCCTGGTTGCCCGAGTCGAAGTCGGTTGCTAGGCCGGCCAGACGCGTGAGTTCGGCGATCTCTTCCTCCGTCGTGCCCTCGATGGGAGGGATCGGAATGAAGATCTCGGAGGCCGGGCGCAGGTACCAGTAGCGGTATCCCTTGCCGTCGGCAGCGCCTGTCCGCGCGGACCCGATGCCGCTGTCGTCTCCCGGCTCGGTCGTCGGCTCCGCCTCGTCGGTGCCCGCCTCGGGGACCGTGGTCGGGGCGACGGGCGCGGGGGCCGGATCCGGCTTTACGGCGACTGGCTCGGGCGTACCGCTCGATGACAGGCCGCCAACGGAGCCGGAGGTCGGTGTCACGCCAATCCGGGCGTCGGCCTGTTTCTCGTAATCTGGCGGATCGCCGGTGAACGCGACGATCAGCCCACCCGCGAGGAGAACCGCCCCCATGATCGCGATGACGATCGGGACGGTCTTGTTCTCCTTCGGCTTCGGCGCGCCGCGGCCTCGGCGCTCCCCAGCTTCGTCCTGCGCCACGTCAGGCTCGTCGTGGCCCTTGCGTCCGCGCGCGCGCCTGGCGCCACGGCTGGACGCACCGGCCTTGGCTCCGCCGCTCTTCTTTGCCGAGGCGCCTCTCGCGGACGAGCCCCGTCCCTTGCGACTGCTCCCTCCGGACTTGCCGCGTCGCCCGCCGCCCGAAGATTTCGCGGCAGCGCCCCACGCGACGTCTGCTTCGCACGCGGTGCACGCGAACTTTCCGGACGCGGGAGATCCCTCGGGGATGCGGAACTTCTTCCCGCACCCGCTGCACGCGACGATCTCTTCGGACATGGGGGCTCCCTCCGGAATCTAAGCCTGGACTATTCGTGAGGGTCGCGCACTTCGTGACGACCGACGAGATCAAACCGTGTAATTGCCTAGACCGTGAAGGTGCCCGGATGCGGCGGCCTTCGTTCGCCCGTGAAGGCGTGTCCTGAACGAGGACAGAGCGTTGAGACCAAGGCGCGCCTGCGAACGCGACGCAGTAGCGTCATCGAGCAGGCGCAACGCAGGGCTCGGCGCTCTGGTCCGTTCAGGTGTGTGACTCTCATGAATGGTCCGGGCTGGGGTGAGTATTGATTTTCTAGGGTGCGCTACGGTGCCGCAACGCATTTGCGGTCCGTTTGGTTCATTAGCTTCGGATCGCGGCCTCCACTCGTGCTCGGAGAGATCATCATTCACGACGCTGGCTTTCGACTGAAGAGTGCGTTCCAGCCTGCCGGGGACCAGCCGGCCGCCATTCGCGAACTCGTCGCAGGCTTCACGGATGGTGAGGACGCGCAGGTCCTCCTGGGCGTGACGGGGAGCGGGAAGACGTTCACCGTCGCCCACGTCGTGAAGACGCTCGATCGTCCCACGCTTGTTCTGGCGCCGAATAAGACGCTTGCGGCGCAGCTCTACGGCGAGTTCCAGGAACTCTTCCCCGACAACGCGGTCGAGTTCTTCGTCTCGTACTACGACTACTACCAACCCGAGGCGTACATCCCGACGACCGATACGTACATCGAGAAGGACTCGTCGATCAACGAGCGCATCGATCGGATGCGCCACAGCGCGACCCGGAGTGTGCTGGCGCGACGGGACGTGCTGGTCGTGGCATCGGTGTCGTGCATTTACGGGCTCGGCTCGCCCGCGTCCTACCGCGACCTGACCGTGAAAGTGAAGGTTGGGGCCGACTATCCGCGTCAGCAGCTCCTGCGCGATCTGACTGTCTTGCAGTACCGCCGCAACGACTTCGATCTCTCGCGCGGCACGTTCCGCGTGCGAGGCGACGTGATCGACATCTTCCCGATCTACGAGGACGTGCGGACGCTGCGTGTCGAACTCTTCGGTGACGAGATCGACCGCTTGTGCTGGATCGACCCGTTGACCGGCGAGATCCTGGACGACGCCGAGGATGAGGTCGTCTACCCGAGCAGCCATTTCGTGCAGCCGCAGGAGCGCATCGACGCCGCGCTCGAGTCGATCGAAGCGGAGTTGGAGGAGCGTCTCCAGTGGTTCCGAGACCGTGCGAAGTTCCTCCCGGCGGAGCGCCTGGAGCAGCGGACGCGCTACGACATGGAGATGATGAGCGAGGTCGGTTTCTGTCACGGAATCGAGAACTACTCGCGGCATCTCGACGGCCGTGCGGAGGGCGAGCCTCCCTACACATTGCTCGACTACTTCCCGGCCGACTTCCTGCTCGTCGTGGACGAGAGTCATGTCGCGATGCCGCAGGTGCGGGGCATGTTCCGCGGCGACCAATCCCGCAAGCAGAACCTCGTCGACTTCGGGTTTCGTCTGCCTTCGGCACTCGACAATCGCCCACTGCGCTTCGAGGAATTCGAGAAGCGCGTGCAGCGCCGACTCTTCGCGAGCGCGACACCCGCCGACTGGGAGATCGAGCGTTCGCAGGGGCGCGTCATCGAGCAGATCGTGCGCCCGACGGGTCTCCTCGATCCGGCCATCGAGGTGCGGCCAGCGCGCCAGCAGGTCGATGACCTTCTCGCCGAGTGCCGCATCGTGGTCGAGAAGGGACGTAGGGCGCTTGTCACGACGTTGACGAAGCGCATGTCCGAGGAACTCACGGAGTACCTGGCCGATGCGGGCGTCAAGGTTCGCTACATGCACTCGGATATCGACACGCTCAAGCGCACGGAACTCCTGCGGGATCTGCGGCTGGGCGTCTTCGACGTACTCGTCGGCATCAACCTCTTGCGCGAGGGCCTCGACTTGCCCGAGGTGATCCTCGTCGCGATCCTCGACGCCGATCGCGAGGGTTTCCTGCGCTCCAAGACGTCGTTGATCCAGACGTTCGGGCGCGCGGCGCGGAACGTGGAAGGGCGCGTCATCCTCTATGCCGACAAGATGACGGATTCGATGAAGGCAGCGATCGAGTTGACCGACCAACGGCGCGCGCAGCAGGTCGCGTACAACGAGGAACATGGGATCACGCCGACGACCGTCGTGAAGGGCATCCGCGATCTGCCGAGCGCGCCGAGTGAGGAAGACGTCCAGGGTTGGCATCCGGGACGCGTGCTCTCTGACATGGTGCGCGAGACGGCGGAAGGGCCGCGCACGCAGGGCGAGGTGCAGACTCGTATCGCGGAGCTCCGCAAGCAGATGTTCGAGACCGCGAAGGAACTCGAGTTCGAGAAGGCTGCCGAGATCCGCGACGAGATCCTGCGACTCGAGAAGCTGGCACTCGAGCTGTGACGGAACGCGGTTCACCGATCTCCGAGGCCGTTGCGCAAGATCTCGGTCGCACGATCGCCGCGCTACCCGCGACTCCCGGCGTCTACCTGCTGAAGGACGCATCCGGCCGGGTGCTCTATGTCGGTAAGGCGACCAACCTGCGATCCCGCGTGCGCTCGTATCTCTCGAAGGGGGCGCTGGAGCGGCCGCATCTTGCGCCGTATCTCCGTCGGTGGCGGAGCGTGGACGTCGTCACGACGACGAACGCATCCGAGGCGCTCGTGCTCGAGAACTCGTTCATCAAGAAGGAGCGCCCGCCTGCCAACGTGCGACTGCGTGACGACAAGCGCTACCTGTGTCTGCGTCTCGATCTCTCGCACGCGTTCCCGCGCATCACACTGGTGCGTCGCTTCAAGAACGACGGGGCAACGTACTTCGGTCCCTATGCCGACGCGAAAGCGCTGCGCGGTACGTTGAAAGCGTTGCGCGAGATCTACCCGTTGCGCACGTGCTCGGACCGCACGCTCGCGAGCATCCCTGCGCCCTGTCTCTACTACCAACTGGAGCGCTGCGCGGCTCCTTGTCATGACCTCATCTCGCGAACCGAGTACAGCGCGCTGGTGGACGAGACCGTCGCTCTCCTGCGCGGGCGTCGTTCCGAAGTACTCACCGTCCTACGCGGCCGCATGCACGAGGAAGCGGCCGAGACGCGCTTCGAGAATGCCGCGCGTCTGCGGGATCGTCTCGGTGCGCTGGAGAAGACGTTGCAGACGCAGCGTGTCGCGACTCCCGATCAGGTCGATCGCGACGTGATCGCGATTGCGCGCACGGGAGAGGCGCGGACCGATACCGCGATCGCGCAGGTCCTCTTCGTTCGCGACGGCGCCGTCGTCTCGGTGCGGACGGTGCCGTTGCCCGGTGCGGCGGGCGAGGGGGCGGCCGTGCTCGAGTCGTTCCTCGTACAGTTCTATGACAGCCGCAAGTACGTGCCGCAGGAACTGCTCGTCGAGGCCCTCCCCGAGGAGCGTGCACTCGTCGAGGAGTATCTCTCGCTCCTGCGCGGCGCCAACGTGAAACTGCGCGTTCCGATGCGTGGGGGCGGGCGCCAACTCATGGAGATGGCACGCAAGAACGCTGCCGTTGCGCTGCGCGCACACCGTCGGGATCGTAAGGCGTCCACCGAAGCACTCGAGGGACTGGCGGCCGCGCTCTCATTGCCCGGCCCGCCGGCGGTGATCGAGTGCTTCGACGTCAGTCATCTGCAGGGCCGAGAAGTGGTCGCGTCGATGGTGCGCTTCGTGGACGGCAAGGCGGACCGCGAGTCGTGGCGTCACTACCGCCTGCGCACCGTCGTGCGCAACGACGACTTCGCCGCGATGGACGAGATCCTCGGACGCCGTTATCGCGACGCCGCCGAGGGCGGGACCGCCGCCCGCCCGGACCTCATCGTCGTGGACGGTGGCAAGGGACAACTCTCCGCTGCACAACGTGCGTTGCAGGAACTCGGCATGCGTGATCCGCCCGTGGTCGGACTCGCCAAAGCGCGTGCTGGCAAGCTCGGCGAGGGAGCGTTCGAACGCGTCTTTCTTCCCGGGCGGTCGTCGCCTGTGATCCCGGCCGCCGACGCCCCCGAGACGCTACTCCTCGCACGCATCCGCGACGAAGCGCATCGCTTCGCCATCACGTACCACCGCAAGTTGCGCTCGAAGATGGCCATCGAGTCGGCGTTGGACCGCATCGAAGGCATCGGCGACAAGTGGCGCCGCGAACTCCTCACGACGTTCGGAAGCGTCGCGGCCGTCCGCGACGCCTCGGTCGACGACCTCGTGCAGATCGCAGGACTCGGTCGCAAGCGCGCGATGAAGATCCTCGAGCACCTGAGGGACGGCGAGGGCGCGTGATCCGTGGTTGCGAGCCCGCCCGGTGCGACTCCCCGATCCCCCGCAATTCACCGCCGTCGGCGCGCACCGAAGACGCGCCCGTAGCGGTAGTAGATCTCGAGCGAGAGCTGGTTGATCGCCGTCGCGTACACGCGGCCACCAGCCTTCGCGCGTGCGTCCACCGGGTCCCACGACCCGCGCTCGTCGCGCCCGGACTTGACCTGTTGGCTGTCAGCGACTGCCGTCTTCAGCGACTTGTTCCACGTACTCCAACTCTCTCCGCCGACCTGGAAGAGTGCCAGGGTGCCGAAATACCAGTGGGCGAAATCGATCGAGCCGTCGGACTCGTCCCAGCGCGGCTTCCGTTGCAGGAGTAGCGCCGTCCCCTTGGCGATCGCATCACTCTTCTGCGGATCCTCACCGCAGAAGATGCGTGCGATGATCGCGCCGCCGATCAGCGCGTCCCCACTCAGTGACGGGAACGCGCGTGCGCTGTCGCCATCGCCATCGCCACGCGCACGTCGATGTTCGCCGACGCGACCGGTCGCATGGTCCGTGACCCTTTCGAGCCACAAGAGCGCTCCCCTGAATGCGGCGTTGTCCACGTTCAGGTCCGCCATCTTCGCCGACTTCAGCACCATCGTTGCGAGCACCGTCATCGACGTGGTGCTTTCTCCCGTGCGGACTCCGTCTCCCCAACCGAGGTACGGGTTCTGCGCGGCAAGGACGAAGTCCACACCCCGCTGCGCCGACTCCTTGAAGAGACGCGATCCGGTCAGACCGTACGCCTCCGTCATCGCGAGCGCTGCCCACATGTGATCGTGAAGAAACCGCGGCGACGTACGCGGTCCAAAGCAACCCTCGGCATCTTGGATCGACTTCAGGTAGCGCAGACCGTTCTTGACGACGTCCTTGTACTGCCCGGAGTTGTGCGTTTCCCCCGCACCGAGGAAGCTGAGCAAGGTGAGTCCGGTCAATCCCGGATCGAGGTTCGCAACCCCAGGTCCGCCGCACTTGTTGATCTTGCACTCGGTATCGAAGCCGTCGGCGTCCCAGTGGCCGTTGTTGTCCTGGTGGATCCGCAGCCACTCGAGCGAGAGGTCCACCGCGGATTGCGTCTTCTTACCGCCACCTCCGGCGCGCAGATTGCGGCGCCCACCCCGGCGCCCGCCGAACGCGCCGCCGGCCCCGCCGCCGATGCCGATCGTGCCGTTGCTCCCCGGCCCCTCGAAGGGCGCATCGGAATTGAACCGCGGATCACCGAGAGAGGTGCTGTCGTCGAAACCGTCGTCGAAGTCGCCATCGGTTTCGTTGTGGTCGGCCACTTTCCCGTCCTTCACGACTGGATCTTCGACGTCTTTCTCCATCTCCTCGATGGGACGTTCTTCATCGATGACAGGAGCGTCCGCCGTGCGCGTGTCCCGCGCTGCTGGCACGTCCGCCGCCTCGCGACGGGCCGCCGCTGCACGCTGGCGCGCTTCCTGCAGCGACGCTAGATCGCGCGGGTTGAGCCGCGCGCGGTCCTCCGGCAAGAGCACCAGGAACGACGCGTACGCCGACTGCACGCCGCACTCGATCGATGTCGTCACGATCTCCTGCACGATCTCGTCTGCACTGTCGTAGGCCCCCTTGTCGAGCGCCGCGTAGTACGCGTCGTCGTCCAGACCCTTGCGCAGTCGCAGTGCCTCCTCCAGGAACGCGATCTTCTGCTGTGCGAAGATCTGCCGCACCGCCGCACTCCCGCCCGGCGCGGCGCGCTTGGGCACCGCGGCTGTGAGAACGAGCTGCTTTCCGCCGACCATCGCGGTCACCGTCAAGGACGCTGGGAGGTCGCCACGAATGCGCGTCGTCAGCACGCTCTGTTCGCCCAAGAACACGTCGGGGACGGGCCGCGGATAGACCTCGGCCAGCCGTGCGCCATTCGCCGTCAATGCGAGATCGGCCAGTACGGGCGCCGCTGTGCGCCGCAGGAACGCCGAGAGTCGCCCCTCGATCTCCTCGCCCTGGCGGAAGACCTCCGCTCGACCACGCGTCGCCGCGCTCACACCGCGCAGAAGTCCCTCGTCGAGATCGGAACCGACACCGAATGCGTACACACGCGCGCCCTTCTGCGCCGACGCGCGCGCACGCTTCACGATTTGCGTTGTGTCCGTCAGTCCCACCGTCGCGCGGCCGTCCGAGAGCAACACGATCGTCCGTACGCGCCCCGGCGCCACCGGCTCAGCAAGCGCGACGTCGAGTGCGTCCCCGAGTGCCGTGCTTCCGCCCGAGTCCGTGTCGCGAACGAATGCCGCCAATGCGGCCCTATTCTCGGCCGTCATCGCGACAGGCGCTGCTGCGAATGCGTCCACTGCCGCGTTGAAGCGGATGACGTTCACGCGATCGATGTCGCGCGCGTTCTCTACCAGGTAGAGCGCCGCGGCGCGGGCCTGGATGATCTTCACGCCCGCCATGCTCCCGGAGACGTCCAGCAGGAGTGTGACGTCTCGCGGAATCGCGTCCTTGCTCGCGGCGGTCGGTGGCGTCACGACGGCGGCAAGATAGAGCGCGCCCTTCGTGTCGCGGAATGTACGCACGCCAAGCGATGCCTGCGGTGCGCCCACGCGTGCTTCGACGACGAGATCGCGATCCAGTCGCGCGCGGTGCTTCTCGAACGACGCCAGCGCTGCGTTCTGCGAGCGGATGACGATGTCCATCCCTTCGGTCGGGCTGGTCACGGCGAGCAGCGCGGCCGTCGACGCGATCTCCAACGTGAACGTCAGGTCCTGCTCTGTCTGCGTCGTGTCGCCCGACAGAGCGAGTGGATACGTGTAGCGGTAACGGCCGTCTGCGAGGTTCGCATGCTCGATCCACGTCAGCTCGACCACGGTCTCGACGTCAGGCAGCACCGGGAACACGGAGAGCCGGAACGTCCCGCGTCCAATCTGTTCCACGAGCGCGGGGTCGCGCCGACCGCGAACGATCTCGTTGTAGACGCGGCGCGCCTTCTTGCGCTCGACCACGAGACCTTCCAGACGCTGTCCGCCGACCTCCATCGCGACATCGACGAGCGCCGCGCCTTCCGGCACCGGGAACACGTAGATGGCCTCCAGCGCACCGCGGTGCGGACTGACAAATGTCTGGCGCACGGTTGTCCGTGCGAGGCCGTCTTCCAGGCGGGCAGTCACGCGCTGCGAACGGACACGCACGGGGGCGCGACCGTCACGGGGCACGAGCACGCCGGCGGCCTGCGCCGGCGTCGCGAGCATCAGTGGAACCAGCAACGCCGCGAGGGCCGCGCCGGTGGTCAACACGCGGGCTGCGTGCCGGGCTGCGTGCGTAGAAAGAGCCTGGAGAGCCTGGAGAATCTGCATGATCGGACGTCCTTCCTGACCCCTATGCCACGGATGCGTGGTGCATCCGTGTCGCTGAGTTCATGCCGTGAACTCGTGTGGGGCGATCCAGTCGTCCGAGCGCTCGGACGCTCCTTCACAACGGAGGAGCGCGCTCATGGTTCGGTGAAAGTCGCGGCGCACGTGCCCCAGTCCGGCTCAGGCCAGCGCGCGGACGGGAGGCGCGCCGATCGCGCTCAGGCCCGCGGATGAAAGCGCGCGTGGGCAGCGCGCATGCGCTCTTCCTCGACCCGCGTGTAGATCTGCGTGGTGGACACGGACGCGTGGCCGAGCAGCGCCTGCACCACGCGCAGATCCGCGCCCCCGTTCAGCAGGTGCGTCGCGAACGAATGCCGCAGCGTGTGCGGCGAGAGCTTGCGCCGATCGATCCCGCGCGCGGCCGCCCGCGCTCGCACGGTGTTCCAGATATCCTGCCGCGTGAGCGGGTTGCCGCGGACCGAGAGCAGGACGGTGCCCGGATCCGCGCGCTTCGTGCTGACGAAGTGCGGCCGACCGTCCTCCAGCCAGATCGAGACAGCGCGCGCCGCCGAGGCGCCGAAGGGGACGATCCGATCCTTCTGGCCCTTCCCGCGCACGCGCAGCACCGACTCGTCGAACGACACTTGATCCACGCGCACAGTGGCGCATTCCGTGGCGCGCAATCCACACCCGTAGAGGAGTTCCAGAACGACTTGCGAGCGCAGGTCGGCGGTTGACGGGACGCCATCCCCCGCGCTGCGCGGGTCGAGCAGATGCTCGGCCTCGACCGGCGTCAGGTACTCGGGCAGCCGGCTCCACAACACGGGACCGTCGACGTCGGCGGCGGGATCGGAGACGCAGCGCCCCTCCGCGACGAGCCAGCGATGCAGCGCCCGGACCGCGACCAACCGCCGGGCCTGCGTTGCGGGCGCCATGCCGCGCGCCGCCTCGCCTGCGACGAAGTCCAGCACGTTCTCCGCGCACGCATCGCGGAGCTGACAACTTGGCAGCGTGGCGACGTAGAGGGCCAGGTCCGCGCGATAAGCCGCCAGCGTGTGCGGTGAGGCTCCGGCCTCGACGCGCATCCAGGCGAGGAAATCCTGAATTACGTCCGATGCCCTCGTGTCCGCCATAAGCTCTTTTCTCGTCATGACTTGTGGTGTAGCAGAGCCTCTCTAGTCCGCGCAGATTGGTTTGGAACGCGCGCCCTGCCTGCCTATACTCCGACGCCAAATTCGGATACGGCGCCGTGCACGGTCACGTCTCCGGTACGCGGGCGACGGACCGTGGGGCCGCCGTGTCAACGATGGAGGAGGGTGTCTTGGTCAAGGCCACGAAAGCGTCGAGCAAGAAACGCGCCTCCAAGAAGGCATCGGCCAAGCGGGCATCCGCGCGCAGGGCACCAAAGAAGACGTCGAAGAAGCGCGCGCCGAAGAAAGCCGCTGGTAAGCCCGCGAAGAAGAAGTCTGCGAAGAAGTCCGCGAAGAAAACCGCGCCGAAGCCTGTGAAGAAGGCGACCTCGAAGCGCATGTCGAAGTCAGCGCCGCGCAAGTCCGCAAAGACCACAGCGAAGAAGGCCGTGAAGAAGGCCGCAGGAAAGACCGCAAAGAAGTCGACCCCGAGGAAGCCCGTCGCGAAGAAGTCGGGCGCGAAGCAGGCTCCTGCCAAGCGGAACCGCACCGCGGGCAAGCGGAAGACCGGCCGCGCGTCCGCCATGGAACCGGTGACGCGCATGACCGCGATCGTTGCCACTCCCGCGACGTGGTCCACGGTCGCGGCAGCGGAGCCCGATGACTCGCAGCCGCGTGTCCCGAAGTCAGCGCCGAAGTCCTTCCAGCGGGGCTACAAGATGTGGCTGCGAAGACTCCTCGGTCTGCGCCGTCGCCTGCTCGGCGAGTCGGTGCAACTCGAGGAAGAGGCGCTGAAGTCCGCCGACGGCACGGTCAGCCTCGATCATATGGCCGATCAGGGCGCGGACAGCTACGAACAGGAGTTCACGCTCAGCCTGGTCGAGAGCAAATCGGAAGCGCTTCACGAAGTGGACGAGGCGATCCGCAAGATCGAGGTCGGCACGTACGGTCTGTGCGAGGAATGCGAGTCTCTCATTCCACGCGGCCGACTGGAGATCCTCCCGCACACTCCGCTCTGCATCGAGTGCAAGTCCGCGCAGGAAGTCGCCTCCGGGTTCTGACCGCCCGAGTCCACCCTGACCACTCCGACCGCGACATTCCGCCAACCTCAAGACCCGCTGTAAGACCCGCTGTAAGACCCGCATGACGCCCGACGATCTTCGTTCCCCAGCCCCCGGCGTGCATGCCCCGACCACGATGGCCGCGGTCCCCGCCACCGCTCTCGCGGAACCGCGTGGTCGCGCTCGACTGCGTGTGAAGTTGCCGTGGTTCGCGCTGGCGGCGGCGTGCCTGACCGCGGATCTCTGGACGAAGTACCTGGTCTTCTATCCGCTGCGGCCCGTGCGGGTGGAGGTGGCGCGGGTCACTGACTGGTTCTCGCTGATCATTGCATACAACCGCGGCGTGACGTTCGGCCTGGCAAGCGGGACGAGTACGTGGGTGCTCGCGCTCGGAACCGGGACCGTGATCATTCTACTTTCATGGCAGTTGTGGGCCGCCCGTGCCGATGAACGCCTGAAGAGCGTCGCTCTCGCGATGATCATCGGAGGTGCCGTTGGCAACCTATACGACCGCTCGATCAGGCCGCATGTCGAGTTGGATACGCGGCCCGGAGTGCGCGACTTTCTCGACTGGTATGCTCCCGACCATTGGGCCCTCGCCGATTGGCTGCGCGAGCACGACATTCAGCGACACTGGTACACTTCGAACGTCGCTGATGTCCTCATCGTTTGTGGTGTGATCCTGCTGGCTTGGTTGATCATCACGGAGAAGCAGCCCGTCGAAGTCCCCACCGGAGACGGTGCGACGGAACGCGCCACAGCAGATGCCGCCACGGAGAGCGGAAGCGCCGCATGAACTCACCATCGCTCGCTGTCAGCATTGGCCCGCTCGACCTTCGCAATCCGGTCCTCACGGCCAGCGGCACGTTCGGTCTCGGCCATGAATTCGCGGACCTCGTGGATCTCTCTGCCATCGGTGGGGTCGTCACGAAGACCGTCACGATGAATGAGCGCATCGGCAATCCGCCGCCGCGCACGATGGAGTCCGCGGGGGGCATGCTGAACTCGATCGGGCTCATGAACCCCGGCTGGGACGGTTTCGTCGAGCGCACGCTCCCGAAGGTCGCCGCGCTCCCATGTCCGTTCATCCTGAACATCGCGGGCAAGAGCGAGGCAGAGTTCGTCGAGCTGTCGCGTCGCGCCGGCGAATTGGCCGAGGTTGCCGCGCTCGAGTTGAATCTCTCGTGCCCCAACGTCTCCGGCGGGCTCGACTTCGGCCGAGACCCGGTCGCCGCGGAGCAGATCGTTGCGCGTTGCGTCGAGGCCTCGGGCCTCCCGCTGATGGCGAAACTCTCGCCGAACGTCGAGGACGTCGTTCCGATCGCGCAGGCGTGCGAGCGCGGCGGCGCGACGGCGGTCTCGCTGATCAACACCTTCCTCGGCACGGCGATCGACTGGCGCGCGCGCAAGACGATCTTCGCCCGCGGAATCGCCGGCGTGTCAGGACCGGCCATCAAGCCGATGGCGCTCCTCGCCGTCTTCCGCACGTCGCAGGCGATCTCCATCCCTGTCGTTGGAATAGGCGGCATTGCATCTGCAACAGATGTGTTGGAGTATCTGGTTGCGGGCGCGACCGCTGTTCAGGTCGGCACCGCCTGCTTCCTCGACCCCGCCATGCCGGTCACGATTGCTGTTGAATTGCGTCGGTTGCTCCAGTCCGAGGGCATCGAGGATATTCGCGCATTGATCGGCTCCGCGCACCCATCGCAGCCAAAGCATGTCGCTTCCGCGACACCGCGCGCGGTGAACCAGGCCGAGGTGAGCGAAAAGTGAGGCTCGAAGATCTCGATCCGGCACTCTTCGAGCTCGGACTCGCGATCTATCTGCACCATGCGTACGAGGGCTGCGAGACGCCGGAGTCGGCCCAGATCGACGTCTCGTCGCTGCGAACGGCCAACGACGTGCTCGCACTCTTCACCGAAGAGGTGCCGCCCAACCCCGGCGGCGAGTCGCATCGACATCTCGTGCTCCGGCTCGGCAACTGCGGCTATCCCCACATGAAACTCGCGCTCATGGAGTTCGTGGATCCGGGGCAGTGGTTCTGGTCCGTCGATACGCACGATCGCGCGCAGATCCCGGCTGGCTCCCCCGACTGGGCGCTGTGGCAGTCGTTGCGGAAGGACAACCTGGCGATCAAGGGGCGCGTCGAGCGCGCGTGGCGCGAGGCCGGGATCACGACCGCGCGTGTCGTTGCCGAGCGGCTCACGCCTGTCAAACGCGAGTGCCGCGGTCCGCTCGTCCTGGTCGTGGACGACGAGGACGGTATGCGCTCGGTGGCGGTGAACATCCTCCAGGGCGAGGACTACCGCGTCGTCGAGGCGTCGTCCGGGGACGAGGCGCTCCAGCTCTTCGACAGCATCCACCCGGATCTCGTTCTGATGGACTACGAGATGCCAGAGATGGATGGCGCCATGGTCTGCGCCGAGCTTCGGCGCCGCGAACTCGTCACGGCGGGGCACCCGCACACGCCGGTATTGCTCGCCACCGCGGGGCAGGTTCGGCTCTCGGAGATCCCCGGCGCCGACGGCTTCCTCATGAAGCCGTATCATCGCACCCTCCTGCTTTCCTTCGTCGCGCACCAGCTTCCGGAGAAGAAGAGGGATTGCGATGCGTCCGGAGCCGAAGACGGCCCCGGAATTGCGTCCGACTGACCTCCACGTCCTTCCCGGCTCCCGAGGCGACACACTGTCATGGCCGATTTCGAGTTCCTGGGGCGTGGGCTGAAGAGACTCTTCGGCTCACGCAACGATCGCATCCTCAAACAGCTCTCCCCGGTTGTGGGAGAGGTGAATGCTCTGGAGCCCTCGTTCGAGGCTCTGAGCGACGCTCAGCTCCGCGCCAAGACGGCGGAGTTCCGTGCGCGCCTGGACGCTGGGGAGTCGCTCGACGACATTCTGCCGGAGGCCTTTGCGACGGTGCGCGAGTCCTCCAAGCGGACTCTGGGTATGCGCCATTTCGACGTGCAGATCATCGGCGGGATGATCCTCCACCAGGGCACGATCGCCGAGATGACGACCGGCGAGGGTAAGACGCTCGTCTGCACGCTCGCCGCGTACCTGAACGCGCTCAAGGGCGATGGCGTCCACGTCGTGACCGTGAATGACTACCTCGCCAAGCGCGACGCCCTCTGGATGCGGCCCGTGTTTCGCGCGCTCGACCTCGAGGTCGGCATCATCCAGTCGCAGATGCCCCCGTCGCTGCGTCTCCCGGCGTATCGCGCAGACATCACGTACGGGACGAACTCCGAGTTCGGCTTCGACTACTTGCGCGACAACATGAAGTTGCGTCTCGAGGACCAGACGCAGCAGGGCAAGCACAACTACGCGATCATCGACGAGGTGGACTCGATCCTCATCGACGAAGCTCGTACGCCCCTGATCATCGCCGGCGCGGCACAGCAGTCCGCTGATCAGTACTACCTCGCTGATCGCGTCGTGAAGCAACTCGAGATCGACGTTCATTTCGAGGTCAACGAGAAAGACCATCACGTCACGCTGACGGAAGAGGGCATCGATCTCGCCCAGGAACTGGCTGGCGTCGGTTCGTTCTACGATCCGCAGAACATCGAGTGGCCGCACCACATCGACCAGTCGCTCAAGGCGAACTACCTCTACAAGCGCGACAAGGAATACGTCGTCGACGATGGCGACGAGGGCCCCGAGATCGTCATCGTGGACGAGTTCACCGGGCGCAAGATGCGCGGGCGTCGATGGAGCGACGGTCTCCACCAGGCGGTCGAGGCCAAGGAGGGTCTGAGCATCCGCGAGGAGAACCAGACGCTCGCGACGATCACGTATCAGAACTTCTTCCGGCAGTACGACAAGCTCTCGGGTATGACCGGCACGGCCACGACCGAGGCGCCGGAATTCTCGAAGATCTACAGCCTGGAAGTGCTCGTCGTTCCGACCAACCGCAAGCTGCGGCGCGTCGCCGAGGACGATCTCATCTACCGCACCGCCGAGGAGAAATTCGACGCCGTGGCCGAGGAGATCGCCCGCGTCCACGAGCAGGGGCGCCCGATGCTCGTCGGCACGACCAGCGTCGAGAAGAGCGAGCGCCTCGCCGGACTCCTCGAGGCGCGCGGGATCCCGCACGAACTGCTGAATGCGAAGCAGCACGAGCGCGAGGCGCATATCGTCGCAAATGCGGGACAGTCGAAGGCCGTCACGATCGCCACCAACATGGCGGGCCGCGGCACCGACATCATCCTGGGCGAAGGCGTGCGGGAGATGGGCGGACTGCATGTCATCGCCACCGAGCGTCACGAGGCGCGTCGCATCGACAATCAGCTCCGCGGTCGTGCCGGGCGCCAGGGCGACCCCGGTTCGTCGCAATTCTTCCTCTCGCTCGAAGACGATCTGATGCGGATCTTCGCGAAGGATTGGGTCGGCACCATGCTGCAGAAGCTCGGCATGGAGGACGGTCAGGAGATCCAATCTCCGATGGTGTCGCGCATGATCGAGCGTGTGCAGCGGAAGATGGAGGCGCACAACTTCGACATCCGCAAGAACCTCCTCGAGTACGACGCGGTCAACAACGAGCAGCGCAAGGTCGTCTACGGCTGGCGGCAGGCAATTCTCGAGGGCGACGATCAGAGCGAGCGCCTCGGGCGCTGGGTGCGCGAGTTCTGTGCGCGCCTCGCGGCGACGCACCTCGAGAAGAAACCCGAGACCGAGGATGACAGGGACGAAGACGACGGGCCGGATGTCGCGGGGCTCAGTCGTCGCTTCGCGCAGCTCTTCGGTGACGAGACGGGGATTACGGCGAAGAGCCTTCACGGCCTCGCGACGAAGGAGATCATCGCCCTCCTTGGCGACGCTGCGGAGAAGTCGTATCGGGACCGCCGCGAGGAGTTCGGCGTCGAGCGGATGGAGCCACTCGAGCGCTATCTGCTGCTCCAGACCATCGACGACAAGTGGAAGGATCACCTCCACGCGCTGGACTACCTGCGGACCGGCGTCGGCATGCGTGGCTACGGCCAGGAGGACCCGAAGATCGTCTACCGGCGCGAGTCGGCGGACTTCTTCCGGCGCATGATCGAGGCCGTCCAGGAGAACGTCATCGATCTGATGATGCGCGTCGAGCCGCCCGAGAGCGCCGGGGACCTCGCATCCGCGCGGCCTCCGGCGCCCGAGCCGCAGCCTGTTGCGCTGCCCGGGTCGACGTTCGATGAGGACTCGTGGGGCGAGTACGACGACGCGGACGAGATCGACTGGGATGACGTGGAGCGCAGCCAGGCTGACGCATTACGTCAACTGGCCGAGGACGGCGAGAAGCGTCGTGAGACCGCAGCGGCAGCAGCGAAGGCGGCGCAGGAAAAGCGCGCCGAAGACGCTCTGCGGGCTGCGGGTGGCTCACTGACGAGTACCTCCCCCGGCTCCGGTCCGCTGCGTCGTCCGCGGCATCCAGTCGCTGCCTCCGGCGCACGGGCGCGCGATGCGTTCTTGACGAAGGGTGGGGGGAACGTCAGCACCAAGCCCAACGAGCCCTGTCCGTGCGGAAGCGGCCGAAAGTTCAAGAAGTGCTGCGGCGGTTGACCGCACTGTGTCAGACGGCACCGCGTCAGACGGAGAACGCGGTAGGCGGAGGCACAGTGACCCTCTGCTACGCCGAATGTCGGTGCGCATCGCACGTCGAAAGTAGATGACGAGCAGCGGCGACGTCTCGGGCCGCCCCGCGTCGGGCGCGGTGCGCATCCACCTACTGCAGTTGGTCTATGACGTCTTCTACGTCATGGCCCTGCTGATCGGGCTGCCCGTCATCGTGTTCATGATGCTCACCAGCAGGCGGTGGCGGGCGGGCATCTCACAGCGACTCGGCTTCGCTCCGCGGCGCACGGGAAACCGGCCGGTCATCTGGGTTCACGGCGTCTCGAATGGTGAGGTGCTCGCCGCCCGCGAACTCGTCGACCTCATCGGTCACGAGATGCCGTGGGTGGACGTCGTGATCAGCACGACCACGCGCACCGGCCACGAGGCGGCCCTGCGGACCTATCGCGACAAGCTCGTCTTTTTCTATCCGTTGGATCTCTCGTTCGCGACGCGGATGGTGATGGATCGCATCCGTCCAGATCTCGTCCTGCTGATGGAACTCGAGCTCTGGCCGAACTTCCTGTTGACGACGAGCCTGCGCGGCGTCCCCGTGCTGCTCGCAAACGGGCGGATGTCGGAGAAGAGTGCGCGCGACTACTTGCGGCTGCAACGGTTGATCCCGGAGCCGCTGACCCGCGTCCTCCACTACTGCGTGCAATCGGAAGAGTATGCGGCGCGTTTCCGTTCGCTCGGTGTCGCGCGTGATCGAATCACGATCACCGGGTCGATGAAATTCGACACCGTCGTGGAGTCGTTGCCCGCCCAACTCGGTGCGGACTATCGGCATCGACTTGCGATCCGCGACGGCGATTTCATTCTCTTCGGCGGGAGCACGCATGGGCTGGAGGAGTCGCTCCTGCTCGATGCGTTGGCCGAGATCCGCGTCACACATCCGGCGGCCAGGCTCGTTCTCGTTCCGCGGCACCCGGACCACGTTCGCGAAGTGGACGCCGTCGTGAAGGCCCGCGGCCTCACCGCCGTGCGGCTCTCGCAGCTCACGGAACATTGGCCGAGTGGAATCGATCCGTACAAATCTGTCGTCGTGGGGGATACCGCGGGCGAACTCTCCAATCTCTACGACGTCGCAGATCTGGTCTTCGTCGGTGGCTCGCTCACGAAGCGCGGGGGGCAAAATATGATGGAGCCCGCCGGTCTCGGCAAGGCGGTGGTCGTCGGACCGAATACATGGAATTTCCGCGATCCGATGGAGTTGCTGCTCGCCCGCGACGGTATCCGGCAAGTGACCGACGCTGACACCGTGAAGGCTGAGCTCGTCCGGCTCGCATCTGATGCCCCGGCACGGCGGTTGCTCGGTGAGAATGCGCGTGGCATCTGCCGCGAGAGCAAGGGTGCCACGCGGCGCATTCTGGACATTGTCCGCGATTACGTGCCGAATCCGCGTCTTGGGGCGGACGAGTAGCCGTCGCCAAGACCACAGAAGCCCACACCACGATCCAGCGCCGCAGAACCCGTACAGCGCAAGAAGGAGCCTGCAGAATGAGTCAGCGTCACCTGTTCACGTCGGAGTGCGTCTCGATGGGGCACCCCGACAAGGTCGCCGATCAGATCAGCGACGCGGTGGTGGATGCGTTCCTCGCGCAGGACCCGAACGCGCGCGTGGCGGTCGAGACTCTCGTGACCACGGATCTCGTGGTGCTCTCGGGCGAGGTGAAGGCGGCACCGGGAACCGAGGTCATGTACGAACCCCTGGTGCGGAAGACGATCGCGGAGATCGGGTACCACGACCCGGAGCTCAAATTCGATGCCGCCACCTGCAATATCCAATTGCACGTGCACGAGCAGTCGCCGGATATCTCGCAGGGCGTGGATCAGGCTGGCGGTGGTCTCGGCGCGGGCGATCAGGGCCTGATGTTCGGATATGCGTGCGACGACACCGACGAGCGGATGCCGTTGCCCATCCACCTGGCGCGACAGATCCTCGATCGCCAGGTGACCTGCCGCCAGACGAAGGAACTCCCGTGGCTGCGTCCCGATGCGAAGTCGCAGGTCACCGTGGAATTCGAGGACGAGCGGCCGCTGCGCATCCACACGGTCGTTCTCTCGACCCAGCACGCTCCCGACATCGCGAGCGACGAACTACGCGCCGCATCGATCGAGAAGATCATCCGTCCGTCGCTACCTGTCGAGTTGCTGGACGACGAGACCGTGTTCCATGTCAACCCGACCGGGACCTTCGTGATCGGTGGTCCCCATGGCGATACGGGCCTCACGGGGCGCAAGATCATCGTTGACACATACGGCGGCTGGAGTCGTCACGGTGGCGGCGCTTTCAGTGGGAAGGACCCGTCGAAGGTCGATCGCTCGGCTGCATACATGGCGCGCTACGTGGCCCGTAACCTCGTAGATGCGGGGCTCGCGCGCCGCTGCGAGGTGCAACTCGCCTACGCGATTGGCGTCGCCGAACCGCTCTCGATCCGCGTGGACACGTTCGGCACTGGTGCCGCGACGGGGCCGCAACTGGCGCAGGTCGTGCGCGACAACTTCGACCTGACCCCGACAGGCATGCTCGAGACGCTGGCGCTGCGACGTCCCGTCTACCTGCCGACCGCGCGCTTCGGTCACTTCGGTCGCACAGGCGATGGCTATCGCTGGGAGGTCTCGGATCGAGCCGACCAGCTGCGTGGCTCGCTCTGACCGAAGAGTGCGTCGAGATGGGGGCCGTGGCGTCGTCACGCGCCCCCTTTTTGATTCCGAACCGGAGTTCGCCCGCTTCTCCCGCACCGAAATTGCACAGCGTGAAGCCAACGCGTGAGCTCCGAATCGAGGCTGACGCAGGCTCCAGGACCCGATGATCTGCGCGTGCGCACCCGTTGGGCTCGCAAGGAACGCAAATCCCTTGGGAGGAAGCGCTTGAAGTCCTGGAAACCCCGGTGGTACATTTCGCCCGCGTTGGGCTGCTCCGGCGAGCAGACGTGTGTTTCTTGTCGGGCGCGGTTGGACGTTTGGGCGGTTTGGGCGACGCGTGCCTGAGCGGAAGAGGAGGGTTTGAATGCGTAATCGGGAGCAGGGTTTCACCCTGATCGAGATCTTGGTCGTCATCACCATCATCGCCAGCTTGGCGGGCGCGGTGCTGATTTTGGTGCCGCGAATCCAAGAGAAGCAGCGGCAGACGACGTGCGCGAACCACCTGCGCCAGCTCGGCGGTATCTACACGAGCGAGTCGATGGAGAACCCGGGACTACCGCCGCATGTCGGCGCGTCCCTGTTCCTCTATTACAGGCAGAAGCACTTCATTCAGAAGAACCGCGAGGAAGTCCTCATCTGCCCGGGTGATAACTCGGTCAAGATGCCGGCGAATGCGGCCGACAGCGAGCGCTACGACGAGATCGACGTCGACAACCCGCCGCTGGACGTCTGCTCGTACATGGCGCGTGATTTCATCAGCTATCCCCTCAGCAATGAGGCTCCGGCTGCTCAGATCATCGCCTCTGATCGCAACGGCACGGACAACAAGACGCCGCACCACCGCGACGGCTTGAACATCCTCTATGATGACGGTGCGGTACAGTTCAAGGACCGCGAGTACCTCGGGCTCGAGCCCGAAGACCCGATCGTTGTAGGACCGGAGGCCACCAACGAGCTCCTGCGCCAGGTGGTCTACGGGCCGCCCCGCAAGGAGTAAGTAGCGTAGCGTCGGAACCGACTCTCGCTCGTATCGCCCTCTCTCTCGGGAGATCCTGACTCTCAGGAGCTACTCGAAGAGAGGGGGCCACGAACCCCCATCCGGGAGACCAGACCCCATGAAGCGCATTCTCTTCTCAGCCGTTGCCGTCGTCGGCTTGATCGCCGTCGCAGGTATGTCCGCACCGTCAGCCGACGCCGCGGGTATTCGGTTGATGAACTTCACTGCTGGCGAGATGGACAACGCGATCTCGAATGGTCAGGCGAGTTACTACCTGACGTACACGGTCGAGAATGCGCGCGACGAGGCTGCACGGCCGAAGTTGCGCGTCGAAGTCCGTACCGAGACCGACAAGACGTACGGCGATCGCTATGACGCGGCTGCGTCGAAGGCCGCGGCCGCCGCGAACAAGCAGAAGGGCGGCTACTCGTCCACGACGCAGATCCGCGGCGCGGACCTGGCGGCCGGTGCGTCCAAGGACGGCCTGGCTCAGTTCGGCCGGATCGATCCGAACGCCGACTACCTCGAGGTGCGCGTCTACGGTCTCTTCGACCCGATTACGCGCGACCCGAAGGGCAACCTGTACTCGGAGAACCGCGTGCTTGTGCTCAACTACCGCCGCTACGGCGATGAGTACAATCGCCAGGACGACGCGATCACGCTCGTCTCGACGAAGGAAATCCTGGACGGCGATCCCGTCCTGCTCCAAGCCGCCGAAGAGTAGAAGGCGACGCACGAATAGAAGAAGCCTCGAACCTCCGGTTCGGGGCTTCTTCTATTCGTGTACGTGCCGACGGAGTCGGCACGTGATATTGCGTTTGTGCCGACTCCGTCGGCACGCTCGCTCTCGCTCGCATGTTCGGCTCCGGGTCGGGCTCCGACTGCGCGACGCGAGTGTCACGCTGAGTGCTGCGCACACAGCCCGCCGCTCGCTGTGTTGCGTTTGGGTCGCCTCCGGCTCCCCGCTCGCTCTCGCTCGCGTGTTCGGCTTCGGGTCGGGCTCCGACTGCTTCAACCGGGGCCGCGCTCGGAGTTCGTTGCGGCGCATCGGATCGTGGCCTCGACGCGGGAGTGAACGCGCCGGGACGGCGGGTTTCGCAGGCGGAATCCCCCTCCTACGCCTCACCGCGAGTGTCACGGCGAGTGTCACGGCGAGTGTCACGGCGAGTGTCACGGCGAGTGCTGCGCGCACGCCCCGCCACTCGCTCTCGTTCCCAGCGTTGTCGTGGGGGCGGGCGTCGCATAACTCCACAGACCGGGTCGGCCTTTGGGCCTTTGTAGCCTCAACGTGAGTCCGAAGTCGCGTCACAGCGCCGTCAGTCACCGGAGAGACCGGGTCTCCTTTCGCGCCTTCTCACTGACGTTGCAGTCCCGGCTCGCACCGGGATGCCAGCTCGTCGCCAGGTCGAAAAGGCGCGAAAGCAGACCCGGTCTGGGGAGTCCCCGGTCTGAGGAGACCCGCTACCCCCGCCCGCGACGCTTCTTCGGGCCCTGGCCCAGTTTCTTTGGCTTCCAGCGGACCGCTTCCTCGCCGAGTGCCTCGACCGCGGCCTCGAAAAGCTCCTGGCTGGGCTCGATCCCGCCCTTCTCGACCATGTACACCGCGCGGAGACCGGGGGCCGGGCTCATTTCGATGAGGATGCGGTGCTTGCCGGGGAAGCGCTGCATCAGGCTCTTGATGAGCGCGAGGGCTTCCTCTTCGGCTCCCTGGCGGGGGCGGAGTACGAGCTTGTCCGCGAGTTCGGCGAGCGCCTCTTCGACCGGCACGAAGCGATCGACCTTGAGGTCGGGCTCTTCGCGCGAGAAATCGAGAGTCGCCTCGACGAACCCGATGGCCTCGGGGATCAGCATGTGGCCGTCGCTCTCGAAGCCGTCGGCGAAGATCACGCAGCCGACACTGCTCTTGAAGTCCTCGATCTTGAAGCGCGCCATCTTGCGCGTCTTGTTGCGGCCCGTCTTCGGGAACATGGTCTTGATCGACGTGAGCATGCCACCGACGAGGACACGCGCGCCCGAAGACGCCTCCTGAAGGTCGGTCGTCGAGTGCGTCGAGAGCGACGTCAGTGTGCGTTCGTGCTTCGCGAGGGGGTGGCTCGACATGTAGATGCCGAGCGCTTCTTTCTCGTAGATCAGAGTCTCTTTCTCGTTCCACTTGGGGACAGCGGGCAACGCGGTCTCGGGCGGCGGCTCGGGTGCCGAGGAGCCGCCACCGAAGAGCGAGAGTTGACCCGCGCGCCTGTCCTCTTGCACAGCGGTGGCCGCTCTCAGGGACGTATCCAGGGCGGCGCAGAGTTGGGCACGATGACCTCCGAGACTGTCGAGCGCGCCTGCCTTGGTGAGCGCCTCGAGACTGGTCTTGCCGAGCATGTGGTGATCCACCGACTCACACAGATCGGCGAGGATCGCGAATGCAGCGTCGTTCTTCGTGCGCGCCGCGACGATGGCGTCGGCTGCGCCGTGCCCGACACCCTTCACGGCCGCGAGGCCAAAGCGGATGGCGGCGGCGACGCCAGGCCAGTCGTCGGGGGCGGGTTCGACGGAGAACTCCGACTCCGAGCGGTTCACGTCGGGCGGGAGCACGGCGATGCGCATGCGCTTGCACTCGTCGATGTAGTTCACGACCTTGTCCGTGACGCCCATGTCGCAAGTCATCAAGGCGGCCATGAATTCGACGGGGTGGTTCGCCTTCAGCCATGCGGTCTGATAGCTCAGGACGGCGTATGCGGTCGTGTGGCTCTTGTTGAACGCATACTTCGCGAACTGCTCCATCACGTCCCAGATCTGCTCGGCGATCTCTTGCGCGGCGCCCTTGGCGGTGCAGCCGTCCACGAAGAGCTGTTTGTACTTCAGCATCACGTCGAGCTTCTTCTTGCCCATCGCCTTGCGCAGACCGTCGGCGTCGTTCATCGAGAAGCCGGCGAACTGGTGCGCGATGAGCATGATCTGCTCCTGGTACACGAACGTGCCGTATGTGTCCTTGAGCAGCGGCTCGAGTTCGGGGTGTGGGTACGTGATCTCCTCTTCGCCGTGTTTGCGCCGCACGAATTGGTCGACCATGCCGGTCTGCAGTGGTCCCGGCCGGTAGAGGGCCAGGACGGCGATGAGGTCCTCGAAGCGGTCCGGTATCAGCCGCTGCAAGAGATCGCGCATGCCGCCCGACTCGAGCTGGAACACTCCCAACGCCTCGCCGCGCTGGAGCAGCGCCCATGTTGCGGGGTCCTGGTAGCCGCCCTCGTCGGAGCCGTCGGGGCCCAAGCCGAGTTGCACCAGGTCGATCAGCGTGCCGGTGGACTTCTCGATCAGCTTCAGGGCCTTGTCGAGCACGGTCAGCGTCTTGAGCCCGAGGAAGTCCACCTTGAGGAGCCCGATGTCCTCGAGGTGTTCCATCGTGTACTGCGTCACGATCTCGTCGCCGGCCTTGTAGAGCGGCACGTATTGCTTGAGCGGCCCGTCGCTGACCACCACTCCGGCGGCGTGCGTGGAAGCGTGTCGATTGATCCCCTCGAGGCGCAGCGAGACCTCGAAGAGCTCCTGGTAGCGACCGTCCTCGGTCAGTCCACGCAGGTCGGGGTCCGCATCGATTGCTCCCTGGAGAGTGGCTCCCGGACCGTTGGGGATCTTCTTCGCGAGGGCATCGACCTCGGCGAGCGGGACGTTCAGCGCGCGCCCAACATCACGCACGACCGCGCGCGCAGCCAGGGTCCCGAACGTGATGATCTGCGAGACGCATTCGGCGCCGCCGTACTTCTCGGTGACGTACTTGATGACCTCGGCCCGGCCGTCGCGGCAGAAGTCGATATCGATATCCGGCATCGACACGCGCTCGCTGTTCAGGAAGCGCTCGAAGAGCAGGTCATATTTGAGCGGACAGACGTCGGTGATCCGCAGCGCATACGAGACGATCGAGCCCGCAGCGGAGCCGCGACCGGGACCCACCGGCACGTTGACCGTGCGGGCGTGCCGGATGAAATCCCACGTGATGAGGAAGTACGAGACGAAGCCCATCGTTCGGATGACGTCCATCTCGTACGCCATGCGCTCGAGCGCTGCTGCGGGCGGCGGGTCGCCATATCGTTCGCGCAGCCCTTGGTGGCAGAGCTGGTCGAAGTAGACGTCGGGAGTGAGTCCGCCAGGGGGCTCGAACTGCGGCAGGTGGAACTCGCCGAATGGCAACTCGAGATCGCAGCGCGACGCGATCTCGAGCGTGCTGTCACAGGCCTCGGGGATGTCCTTGAAGATATCCCACATGGCACCCGCCGACTTCAACCAGAAGTCGTCGGAGCGATGCTTGAGGCGACGGTCGTCATCGACGGTCTTGCGCGTCGAGATCGCCATCCGGATCTCTTGCGCGAGCGCGTCGTCGGCGTCGATGTAGTGGACGTCGTTCGTGCAGACGAGCTTGATGTCGAGGTCGCGGGCGAGCTTGATCAACTGCGCGTTGTTCTCGTCCTGGCCCTCGGTGCCGTTGCGCTGGATCTCGATGAAGTAGTTCTCGCCGAGTAGGTCGCGATACCAGGCCGCCTGCTTGTAGGCCAGGTCCTCGCGCCCGGATCGGAGCAGGTAGCTCGTCTCGCCCTTGTAGCAACCCGAGAGCAGCAGGAGGCCCTCGGACTTCTCGGCGAGCACGTCCTTGTCGATGCGCGGGTTGTAGTAGAAGCCGTCCACGAAGGACGTCGAGCAGAGCTCCACCAGGTTCTGGTAGCCCTGGTAGTTGCGCGCGAGCACTGTGATGTGAAACGACGAGACGCCCGTCGTGGGGTCTCGTCGGCGATCCGTGCGGGGACCGGGCGCCATGTACATCTCGCAGCCGATGATGGGCTTGATCCCGGCCTTCTTCGCCTCCTTGTAGAAGGCGATCGCGCCGCACATGTTGCCGTGGTCCGTGAGCGCGATGCTCGAGAGCTCGCGCTCGCCGCAGACTCGGATCAGGTCCTTGACCTTGGCGGCGCCGTCAAGGAGGGAATAGTCGCTGTGAACGTGGAGATGACAGAAGTCCATAGGCGCGACAGGATACGCCCGGCCAACGACGCGTTGCGTGCCTCTGTCGAGTGCCAGAGGTGGTTCCGGCCGAACCGTTCGTGGCGGGTTCGTGACCGATGCGCCGAAAACTCGGCCGCAGGAGGGCTCTCCAGGCATCATGGTCGCGATGAAGAACGCATCTCTCACTCTCGTGCTGGTGGCGGCACTCGCGCTGCCCATGCTGGCGTTGGCAGGGTGCGCTGCGGATGGCAGCTCCACATCGAGCGGCGTGTCGTCGTCCGCGAACTCCGATTCAGGCGGCGGCGATGGCCGGGCATCGACGGCCATCCGACCGCCTTCCGCCGAGGACGGCACCGCGCGCACGTTCGACGCTGCGACCAACGAGTTCATGGAGAACGGCCTGCATGAATTCTCGAAAGGCGACCCCGCCTGGGAAGAGACGCGCGCCCGGTGGCTCACGAAGGGGGAGCGCGAGCAGCGTTTTCTAGTGAGCGCCATGTTCGCCGCGCTCATCAAGGCGCAGCGCGCGGGCTACTCCGATCTCGTGCAACGGGCGCGGCATGAGCTGGTGCTCATCGGCCGCCCTTCGGTTGGTTTCATGGCCGGCATCCTGGCCACCGGGACGGTTGACACGGTCTACGACGCGATCGCCGACGAGGACAAGCCGATCCGGGTCGATGACGATGTTCGGCGCTAAGCGGCCGAGGTTCTCGCGCTCATCGGAGCGCCGGCGACCGCGGCCACGGTGGCGGCGATCGATCGATCCGAGACGAAGAGTGGCCGGCGCTTTGGGCTCCAGGCTCTCGGGAACATGGGCGACCGTGGCGGTGCTGCCGCTGCCGACGGCCTCATCCGCTGGTCGCGTGCCGACGACTGGGTGCTGCGCGTGGAGGCGGTCAACGGATTGCGGACATTCTCGGACGTACGCACGCGTCAATCCCTTGAGGCATCGCTCTCCGACGAGGAGTCGCTCGTCCGCCAGAAAGCCGCCGAGGCGCTCTACAAACGGGGCGAGAAGGCGTCGCTGCCCGCGCTGCGGCGCGCCCAGAAGAAGGCGCGTAACGCGGGGAAGCTGGGGGAGTCGCGTCGCCTGGAGGGAATGGTGCGCGCCATCGAGACGCGCCCGTGACGTCGAGCGCGTGGAAGACGGGCCAACGAGGCCAGGGTTGCGGTGCCTGCGCGTGCGAGTTCGTGCCGGGCGCGTCGGTTGTCTCCGCGCTCTTCGAGCCCGCGCCAGCGGAAAGCAACGAGCCCGAGTTCGACGATGCGCCTCCGTTCACCCGGACGGACTTCTGCGGCGACTGCTTCGACGGCGACGCTGACACGGGTGCACCCTTCTCGTGGTGGCGTTTCGTCGTGCCCGCGCCCGAGGAGAAGAAGGCGACATTCGATCTCGGCGTAGCGCGCGAGTTCTTGCAGCGCCTGCTCGGTCAGGACGATCCCGAGCGCGCCTCGCTGCGCTATCTGCTAACGCTGCTTCTCATGCGCAAGCGCGTCGTGAAGGTGACGGAGCAATTCTCCGACGAGCGAGGCGACGTCATGTCAATCCGCTTCCCCCCGGCCGACACCCTCCACGAGGTCGTCTGCTGTGAGTTGGGTGAAGACGAGACGGAGTCCCTCCGCGAACAGTTGGGCGAGCTTTTCGATCTCGGGTGAAGACGCCGTGAGCGGAGCTCACGGCGTCTTCACCCGAGGTTCCTGTCTGTGCCGACTCCGTCGGCACGCGGTGCTGCGTTTGGGTCGCCTCCGGCTCCCCGCTCGCTCGCGCTCGCATGTTCGGCTTCGGGGCGTGCTCCGACTGCTTCAACCGGGCCTGCGATCGGAGTTCGAAGTCCCGCATCGGATCGTAGCCTCGACGCGGCAGTGAGCGCGTCGGGACGGCGGGTTTCGCAGGCGGAATCCCTCTCCTGCGCCTCACGTTCTCATCGATCGGTGTCGTCAGTGTGTGCCCCGTGGCTTGCGGCTCCCCTCTGTACTTCCGAGCCCTTCGTCCCTGCGATCAACCGAGGGGGTGTGGCACGGCCGAGATGGCGTGCCTGGCTCAATTCTTCGGGGCGCCGATGATGTTCGCCCTCGCGGAGTCGGGGTGCCGCACCGAGGAATTGAGCCTGGCACGGTATTTCGGTCGGCGAGTTGCGTCGGCGCCAACCCTCCCCCTCAACTCCCCGCCCCACCACCCCCCTCGACCCGGTCTGACCAGACCCGGTCCGCCCCGCCGCTACCGCCGCGACAGCTCGAACGCCGCCGTTCGCTCGTCTTCGTACACCAACTCGGCCCACTCCGCCGCTCGCAATTGGCCTCCGATCGCCGCCAACGCCCGAGCCCCATCCGGGCCGTCCTCCGCTTGCGTCCAGAGCAACACGAAGCGGGCTCCGAAGCGCTCGGTCAGGGTCTCCCGCAACGCTGCGTCGTCGAGCGCTCCGGCGCCGGCGAGGGCGAAGGCTCGCGCGTCTTCCGGGTCGTGGGCGACCATCCACCACGGGTCCATACCGATGACGTAGCGGAGTTCGGGGGCGAAGTGGAAGAGGGGGGCGAAATCGTCCCAGCTTGTGTGCCAGACCACATCGCCCGCGCTTGCGCGTTGCGAGATGGCGGCCATCCCGGGGCGGACCTCCGCTCCCGCGTCGGCGCCGCGCTGCTCGACGAGTGGAGTGATGTCGCGCAGAGTCAGCGCTCCCAGCAGGAGCGCGGTCAATCCGACCACCTGGGCGTGTGCGCGGGCGCTGCCCCTGGAGGTGCGGCCGGAGATTGCGACCGCGCCGGCCAGCAGGGCGAGGACGTGCCAGTACTCGAAGAAGCGGCCCGAGCGCCACGTTCCCGCGAACCCGGCGACAGCGAGTAGCGCGGTGGCGATCAGCGCGGCGTCGCGCCGGGAGCGCAATGCGCCGACGGTGGCGGCCACGGTTGCGATCAGCGGGACCCAGAGTTCGGTCAGCATGCCGGTCAGTCCGGGACTACCGAGCTCGCGCGGGAGGGGGAGCACGAGCGTGTCGCCACCGGGAAGCAGAACCTCGCCGCCCGCCGCGGCGACAGCGAGCGAACCGCGCATCAACTCCCAGACGTTGAACGTCCCGCCGGTCCACAGGCCGGGTTGCAGGAGGACGCCGGCGATCCCGCCGAGCGCGAGCGTGGCGGCGGCACGCCAGTCGGGTCGCCGCTCCGCGACGCAGCGGCCGAGCCAGGCTGCCCCGGCGACCATGACGACCGGCGCGGGGACTTGGTAGGCGAGGAGCGAGAGGGTGATCGCCACCGCGGCCGCGCGATTGCGCCGCGCGAGCACGAGATCCAGGACGATCAGGAGGGTGGCGATCACGAAGGGCGTGGGGCGTCCGAATTGCAGCCGAAAGAGCCACTCGGGCGAGGCGACGAGGAGGAGCGCCGTCCAGACGACCGCCGCCTTCACGTCGAGGCGTCGCAGGGTGTGGTGGAATGCCGCCGTCAGGAGTGCGGCCTGCAGCGCGGCGAAGACCCTCAATCCCGTGACCGGGCCGAGCGCGGCCGCGAACGGAGCGAGAAGGAGATGCCAGAGCAGGCTCCAGTCCATCGGGCGATCCGCGTACGCGCTGTGCGTCAGCCAGGGGAACGCGAGCCCGTGCCACGGAGCCGCTCCGCGCGAGATCAACTCGGCGAGCCGGCCGTGGAACCAAGCGTCACGGTCCGGCAATCCGTCGAGCCAGAACTGCAGGCCGCCATGGACGAGCAGGGCGGCGACCAGGACGGCGAGCCCGAGTCGCCACGCGCTCCGCGTGCCCACGCCTGTCTGCACGGGGGGGCTTGGCGGGGGGTGTGGTGGGGGGCTCGCAGGGCTTGGTGCGCTCCCGGTCCCGGGTCGAGGCTCCCCATTCCGGCCCACTTTCGCACGTGGCATCGCGTTCGGAGGCTACGCGGACGCCTGGTGGGGGACGTGGGGAGCGCGGCAGGCGTGCTCGCGGACCCGGTAGGGAGAGGCGTCGATGTTTTTCATCAATCGTATCTCCATGCCTGGTCACTGCTTACGTCGAACTGACCGGATTGGCACGCAGTCAGTGGGTTGCTTGCGCAGATCTCGGTGGGGTAAAGTGGGTAGATGTGGGGGCTCGTGGGAGACGAGCCGCCGGGCAGCTGAACGTGGTTGGGCCAGAGCGACGTCGCTCTGCGGGAGGTTCCTCAGGGTGTTTGTCGGCCGGCATGCGCGGAATCTCGACCGAAAGAGCCGTTTGGCTCTCCCGGCGGAGTACGTGAATCGCCTCCAGCCCGACGATCGCGACGAATTGTACGTGACCCCTGGCAAGAACGGCTGCATCTGGTTGGTACCGAAGTCCTATTGGGATGCGGAGTTCGAGCGACTGGCGGTCGAGTGCGACTTCCTCATCCCGGACGAATTCTATCACCACTGCCAGCTGCGTCCGCTCGACAAGGCCGGTCGCGTGTTGCTCGATGAAGATGCGCGCCCGATGGCGGCGCTCGCCGCTCCCAGCGCCGATACCACCGTCGCGGTGATGGTCTGTGGCTCGGGTCGCTACCTGCAGGTCTGGAAGGCGGCTGCGTATGACGGCGCTGCCCGCACGCCGGCCGAATTCGCGAGCAGCCTCCCCACGCGGCGTGGTCACGCCGGCACGTCGAGCCCCGCGTCGAACTCCGGGTCGAAGGGCGAGTAGCGGCATGGCTGTCCACGTTCCGGTGCTGCTCGACGAGGTTATGGACCTCCTCCAGCCGGAACCGGGCGGCGTTCTTCTCGACGGCACGTTGGGCCTCGGGGGGCACGCACTGGTGTGGCTGCGGGCGACCGCCGAGGCGGGCGAGACTGGCCGCGTCGTCGGCTGCGATCGCGACGCGCAAGCGCTGACCGCGGCGACCGAACGGCTCGAGGCCGAGTTTCCGGGCGCGCTTCACGCCCACCACGGCTCCTATGAAGAGGCGTCGCAGGCGGTTGCGGACTCCGGCGTCGCGGCGGTCGACGCCGCGCTCATGGATCTCGGCGTCTCGAGCCTGCAACTCGATGCCGGTGGGCGTGGCTTCAGCCTGCGTACGCAGGGGCCGCTGGACATGCGGATGGACGCAAGCTCCGGCCGCACGGCGGCGGACCTCGTCAATGAGAGCCCGGAGCACGAACTCGCGGACCTCATCGCGCGTTTCGGCGAGGAACCGAAGGCCAGGCGCGTCGCGCGAGCGATCGTGCTGGAGCGCCGCCGCGCACCGTTCCGCGACACGCTGCGCCTCGCCGAGTGCGTCGCGAACGCGCTGGGCGGCCGCCGCGGCCGACTGCATCCGGCCACGCGGACGTTCCAGGGCATCCGCATCGCGCTGAACGACGAGCTGGGACGCCTCGAGCGCGGACTTCCCGCCGTGGCCGCGTGTGTTCGCCCCGGCGGGCGCATGGGAGTCATCACGTTCCACCGGCTCGAGGACGCCCCGACCAAGCGCTTCTTCAAAGAGGGCGTGAGCGACGGGACGTTCGCTGCGGAGCCGGATCGCACTCCGTCGCGCGCCGAGGTCGGCCGGAATCCGCGCAGTCGCTCCGCTCGTCTGCGCGGCGCGTGCATCGCTGCCCAGGCGAGTACGAACCCGGCGGGCGCGCGCGCGGCCAGCGTGAAGCGCAACGTCGCAACCGAGACCGAGATCGTGGAGGGGGACGCACGATGAGAAGCGATACCTGGGGTGCCATGACCACGTTGGCGTGCGTCGTTGCGCTGTGTACGTGCTTCGCAGCGGTGGCGCTGCATGCGCTGGAGACGGCCGCCGGGTATGAGCTCGGCAGGCAGGAGTCCGCGGCGCGTGAGCTGTGCCGCGAGGTGCGCGCTGCCGAGCAGAGTGTGGCCGGTCTGCGTGCTCCCACGGCTGTGCTGGCACGCGGCCGCGCGATGGGCCTCGTCACAGAGTTCTCCGCGCTGCCACTGACGATCGCCGAGGCCGATGTGCGCTTCATGCTCCGTTCCTACGCCGCCGACCGCGAACTGACCGCGCAGTTGGGGGATCGGTGACTCCTGCCCGTTTCCAGCTGCGTGCGATCGTTGGACTTGGAGTCCTGCTCGTCGCGTTCGCTGGATTGATCGTACGTCTCGGGCGTATCCAGCTCGGAGACCACGCGGAACTCCGCCGGCGCGGCGACCACCAGCACGCGACCGCGCGCCACGTCGTGCCCGCAGATCGCGGCGCAATCACCGATCGCCACGGTCGTGTGTTGGCCCGCACGGAGCAGTGGCCGTCGATCGCCGTCGATCCGAAGTGGATTCGCGAGCGCGACCGGAAGACGTCCGCGCAGCCGCTGGGCGAGCTAGAGCGACTGGCGCAGATCGTCGAGGAGGAACTCGGCATCGACGTGCGGTCGATCGTCACAAGTGCCGACGCGAAGAGTCAATTCGTGTGGGTGCAGCGCAAGATCGAGGATCGTGACGCCGTCGAGCGCATGCGCGTACGTCTTCGGAAGCAGAAGCTGCGCGGTGTCATCATCGACTTCGAGGGCGTCCGCACGTATCCCGCTGGGGCGCTCGCCGCGCACATGGTCGGCTTCACGTTCGAGGGTGCGGACGGGGCGCTGCGTGGAGCCGCGGGCGCCGAGCGACTCGGTGACGCTCGCTTGCGGGGCCGTCCCGGCTGGCGCAGCGACGAGCGCGATGCCACCGGCCGCCGGATCGTCGTTGCGCGCCACCCGGGTCGCGCCGCACGCCACGGACAGGATATCCGGCTGACGCTCGACACCGTCATCCAGGCGTTTGCGGAGTCCGAGGCGGACGAGATCTTCACGAACTTCGACCCGGTGTCGGTGATCGCGGCGGTTGTGGACATCCGGACCGGTGACCTGCTCGCGATGGCGTGTCGCCCGGGCTTCGACGCGAACTCGCGGACCGCGCCGCAGGACGTGCGTCGCAACCGTTTCTTCACCGATGTCTTCGAGCCCGGGTCGACGTTCAAGCCGATCACGATGGGCATCGCGCTCGATGCCGGTGTCGTCACGGTCGGCGAGATCATCGACACCAATCCCGGAACGGTGCAGATCGGCGGGCGCTCGATCCGCGAGGACAAGCACCACAACTACGGTGAGCTCACCCCGGCGGGGGCGATCGCCGAGAGTTCCAACGTCGCCATGGCGAAGCTCGCGCTGCGACTCGGCGTTGACCGGATGCATACCGCTGTGCGGACGTTCGGGTTCGGCGCCAAGACAGGCGCGCGCTGGGCCGGCGAGTCGCGCGGGATCGTGACCCCGTTCCCCAAGTGGACCGAGACCTACACGCTCTGTTCCGTCTCCTTCGGGCAGGAGATCGCCGTGACGCCCGCGCAGTTGCTGGCCGCGTACGCCGGGCTGGCGAACGATGGCTTGTTGCACCCGCTACGCGTCCTCCTGGACGAGCCCGCACCGGCCGCCGTACGCGTCATCCGTGCCGAGGCTGCCCGGCAACTCGCGCCCATGATGGAAGCGGTCTTCGAGACGGGAACCGCGAGCCGCATCGCCACCGGTGGCTATCGGATGGCTGGTAAGACGGGGACCGCCGAGCAGAAGGACAAGCACGGTCAGTCCGAGTATGTCGGCTCGTTCGCCTGCTTCGGCCCCGTCGAGGCTCCAAGGCTGGCCGTGCTCGTGGTCTGCGATCGGCCGAAGGGCTCTCCGTACGGCAGTCACGTCGCGGCGCCCTTCGCTGCCCGATTGCTGCGCAACAGCTTGCGCTATCTCGGCGTGCCGCGGTCGGCGCCCCGCGAGGACGACGTGTCCGCTGACTCAAGAGTGCTCGATCCATCCCCGGAGGTTCAGCCGCGATGACCGATATGCCACATCTCGCCGGCGCAGCGGGCGCCTCTGGGCAGGTTGCCAGCCTCCGCTCGATCCTCGAAGGCGCGTTGCCCGAGGCCGAGATCGCACGGGTCCTCCAGAGCGTCGGCGTGCCGGCTGACGGCGGGCCGGTGAACGGTGTGACGTCGGATAGCCGTCGCGTCGCGTCCGGCGACATCTTCGTCGTCGTTCGCGGGACGACCGAGGACGGGGCCGCGTATGCCGCCGACGCGGTCGAGCGCGGCGCCATCGCGATCGTCGCCCACCACGACGCAGCACTTCCGGAGCTCAGCGTTCCGGTGATCCGGACTGCCGACGAGCGCGGCGCCCTCGCGCGACTCGCGGCCGGCGTCCACGGCCATCCCTCTCACGACCTGGTGATCGTCGGGATCACGGGCACGAATGGCAAGACGACGACCGCTCACCTGATCGCCGCAATCCTCGCGAGCGACGAGCATCGCGTGGCAGCGGACCCTGATGTCGCGGCGCCGATCGGCCCGTGCGCGGTGCTCGGAACGATCGCCTACACGTGGCCGGGCGTCGCGCGCCCCGCGCCGAATACGACGCCCGGCGCGGACGAGCTCCAGGCGCTGCTCGCCGAGGCCCGCGACGCCGGTTGTCAGTCGGCGGCGATCGAGGTCTCCTCGCATGCGCTCGATCAGCGCCGCACCGAGGGCGTTCGGTTCGCCGGTGCGGTGTTCACCAACTTGTCGGGCGATCACCTCGACTACCACGGCTCCATGGACGAGTACGCGGCTGCGAAGGCCCGCCTCTTCCGCGAGCTCGCGCCTGGAGCGGCTGTCGCAATCAACGCCGAGGACCCCTACGCGCCGACCATGACGCGCGAGTGTCCCGGACAGGTCATTCGCTACGGGCTGGACGCGCCGTCGGTGCCGCATGTCACCGCCCGCAATCTCCACCTGACTGCCGAAGGCGTCCACTTCACGCTCGTGACGCCCGACGGCGAGGCCGACGTCCACAGCCCGCTCCTCGGACGCTACAACGTCCTGAATCTGCTGGCCGCGGCTGCCGTGACACACGGACTCGGTGTCGCGACCGAAGCTGTGGCGCGCGGTCTCTCCAGTGTCCGCGGCGTGCGGGGGCGGCTTGAGCCGGTCGAGGCGGGACAGCCGTTCACGATCCTGGTGGATTACGCGCATACGGACGACGCCGTGGTGAACGTCCTGCGCAATCTGCGCAACGTGGTGCGCGGGCGCCTGCTCACCGTCGTCGGCTGCGGCGGAGATCGGGATCGTACGAAGCGACCGCGCATGGCGCGCGCCGCGGCCGAGTTGTCGGACCTGGCGTGGCTCACGTCGGACAACCCGCGTACCGAGAATTCGCAGCGGATCATCGACGACATGCTGGGCGGCATTTACGGCGCCCGAAACGTCCGTGTCGAGATCGATCGACGCGCAGCGATCGAGGCGGCGATCGGCGTCGCCCAGGTCGGCGATTGCGTCGCCATCCTCGGCAAGGGGCATGAGGACTATCAGGTCCTCGGTACCCGGAAAGTCCCGTTCGACGACCGCGAGGCCGCAGCCTCGGCCGTCGTCAGGCTGCTCCGCGGGGAGCGGGCACGGGAAAGCACAACATAAGGTGGTTTTACAGCGATCGCTCACCAACAATAGTGGTGAGCGCGTCGGCTAGGTGCCGGCGGGAGGGGTTCAATGCTCGACTTCGACGTGACGCGCGTGGCGCAACTCTGCCAGGGGGCAATCGAGGGCCGCGGAACGGACGCGCGCATCCTGCGCGTGGTGATCGATTCGCGGGACGTCCGCGAGGGCGATCTCTTCGTGGCGCTGCCGGGCACCCGCACCCACGGTCACGCCCATGTCCCGGACGCTTTGCGCCGCGGTGCCGTGGCTGCGATCGTGGAACCCGGAGCGCCGCCGCTCCCCGATGACCTGCAGCATCGCGTTCTCGTCCGGGTGAAGTTCCCCCGCAAGGCGCTCGCCGATCTCGCGCGGGCGCATCGCCGGACGCTCACGTGTCCGGTGATCGGTGTCACGGGCAGCAACGGCAAGAGCTCGACGCGCGAGTTGATCGCGGCAGCGCTCTCGTCGCTGGGCGAGGTCGTGCAATCGCCGCGCTCGTTCAACAACGATCTCGGTGTCCCGCTCACCGTCCTCTCCGCCGGACCGGACACGAAAGCGCTGATCGTCGAGATGGGGACCAGCACGCGCGGCGAGATCAAGAGCCTCTGCGGGATCGCGCGCCCCGATATGGGCGTCGTCACCAACGTCGCAGCGGCGCACCTCGAGGGACTCGGCACCCTCGAGGGCGTCGCGGTCGAGAAGGCGGCTCTGGCCGAGGCCCTTCCGGAAGAGGGGCTGCTCGTCCTGAACGGCGAAGACGAGCACGTCGTCAAGATGGCGGAGCGCACGCGCGCCCGTGTCGTGACGTTCGGGCTCGGCGCAGGCCGCACGACAGTCTGGGGCTGCCGTCTCGAGCGCACACCGCGTGGAGTGGCCGTCTGGGTCTACGGGAAGATGCGGATCTTCCTGCCAGTGGTGGGCGCGCATAACGCACGCAACGCCATGGGAGCCGTCGCCATCGCGCTCGCGCTCGGCGTGGCTCCGCGCGACATTCGCAAGGGCCTGCGTAAGGCACGTCTCCCGGAGATGCGACTCGAATTGCGCCGCATGCGCGGCGTGCCGGTGCTGCTCGACTGCTACAACGCGAACCCCGAGTCGTTGCGCGTCGCCGTGGACGAGTTGCAGGCCCGTGGCTCGGAGCGCCGCACCGTGCTCGTGTTCGGTGATATGCGCGAGCTCGGGCCGCGTTCCGACGTTCTGCACCGCGCGTGCGGTCGCAGTGTCTCCCCGCGCGTCGACGTGCTCTGGTGCGTTGGCGGCGAAGCGCGCGCCACGTACGAGGCTGCGGTCGAGGCCGGACACGACCCCGACCGGGTGTTCTGGTCGCCTGACGTCGCAGCGGCCCTGCGCGCACCGCCGGTGACGCTCGGGAAGGACGATCTCGTGCTCTTCAAGGCATCCCGCGGCATGGCGCTCGAGCGCCTCGCCGCAGGGCTGCTGGGAAAGCGCCGCCGTACGTCGAAGACCGCACCGAGCGGCGGTGCAGCAGCGGGTGCGGAGGCGACTTCGCCTGCCACTGCCCCGGTTGCCGGGTCGGACTCTCGGTCTGATGTCGCTGCCGCTGATGTCGCTGCCGCTGATGTCGCTGGGAGGGCCGCGGGCGAAGTGGCCGCCTCATCCGGGTCTGCGACCTCGCGGTCCGAGACGGTGGATACCGCCGAGACGCCGGACACTGCTGCGTCGCTGCGTACTTCTGCGTCGCTGCGTACTTCTGCGTCGCTGCGTACTTCTGCGTCGCTGCGTACTTCTGGGCCAGTCAAGGCCGCGGCTCCCGCCGACGGTTCGACGAAGCAGCGCGTGAGCTGAGGAGAGAGGCGCGGGGTGATCCACTACCTGTTGGTTCCGCTGGCGAAGTACATCGAGAGCTTTCGGTTCTTCGAGTCGATCCATCTCCGTGCGCTCTGCGCCGGCCTGACGGCGTTCCTGATCGGCATCGTGATCGGGCCCGGGATCATTGACCGGTTGGGCCAACTCCGGTGGCGCGAACGCATTGCGTGCGACAGCGCCAAGCTCACCGAACTGAACGAGAAGGCCGGGAAGAGCGGCACGCCGACGATGGGCGGGATGATCCTCGTGCTCTCGACGGTCACTGGGACGCTGCTCTTCGCACGGCTCGATCAGCATCTCGTTCTGGCCGCACTCTGGGCCATGACCGCGATGGGTGTGCTCGGCGGGATCGATGACCGCATCAAGTTGATGAAGCTCCCGGATCCCAAGAACCCGAAGCGCTTTCGCAATGGCATGGATGCCTGGCCCAAGATCTGGGGCCAGATCATGATCGGCACCGTCGCGATGGTCTGGATCTGGTGGACGATGGCCGACGTTCCGGGTTGGGATGTCTTCCGCGTGCCCGGTCTCTCCGCGCTCGGGCTGCACTCCGTCGGTCTGGGCGGGATGGGCTGGAGCGGGGCGGATCTCGGCACGTCCGGCTTCTCGCTCGGCCCGCTGATGATCCCGATCGGCATCTTCGTACTCGTCGCCACCAGCAACGCTGTCAACCTGACCGACGGCATGGATGGGTTGGCGGCTGGCTGCGGTGTGATCGTCACCCTCGTGCTGGCCGTCACGTCGTACCTCGTCGGTCATATCGGCCTGGCACCACACCTCGGCGAGGTCTTCATCCCGCAGGGCGGCGAGCTCTCCGTGTTCCTCTGTGCACTGGCTGGCGGCACGGGCGGCTTCCTCTGGTGGAATTGCTTCCCGGCACGCGTCTTCATGGGCAACACGGGCAGTATGGCCCTCGGCGGAGCGCTCGCGGTCGCCGCGATGGGCATGCGCCAGGAGTTCGTGCTGGCTGTCGCCGGCGCTGCGTTCGTCTGGGAAGCGGTCTCTGTGATCCTGCAGGTCGGCTCGTACAAGACGCGCGGCGGCAAGCGCATCTTCCTGATCGCGCCCTATCACCATCACCTGCAGTTCAAGGGCTGGCCCGAGTCCCGCGTCGTGATGAGTTTCTGGATCGGCACAGCGGTCTGCAGCGTGCTCGCGCTCGGATTGCAGCGGGTGCTCTGAGCCGTGACCGCCTCGTCCGCTCCGTCCTGCTTCGTTCCCCCGTCAGAGACCACGCCGTCCCTCGGTCCGTCGTCCCTCGGCTTCTGGGCGCGCCCGCATGGACCGCTTGAGCCTGCGGCCCGCGCCCTCGTGCTGGTCGCGCTCGCGCTGATCTCGCTCGGCATCGTCATCGTCTACAGCGCGTCGTGGGCCAGCGGCCTTGTCTACGAGGCGGACCCGACGTTCTACGTGCGTCGTCAGGCCATCTGGGCCGGGCTCGGCGTGATCGGGATGTTCGCCGCCATGCGTGTGGACCCGCGGCGTTTGGAGCGCGTGGCCGGGCCGCTCATCGTCGTCTCGATCGTCCTCCTCGCAGTGCTCTTTATTCCGGGGGTGGCGCCCAAGATCAAGGGCGCGCGGCGCTGGATACGGATCGCGGGCTTCTCGTTCCAGCCGAGCGAGATGGCGAAGCTCGCGCTCATCCTCTGGCTTGCTACCCACCTGGCGCGCAACGCGATGCGGTTGGAGGACTGGAAGCGAGGCACGTTGCCGGCGGTCGTGCCGCTCGCTCTGACAGCGTTCCTCATCCTCATCGAACCGGACTTCGGAACGGCGCTCTTCATCGGCGCGGTCGGCCTCGCGATGACGCTCGTCGGCGGTGTTCCGGTACGCCGCCTGGTTCTCCTCGGCATCTACGCGCTGCCCGCCATTGCGTGGCAGGTGGACAAGCGCTGGGACGTCTTCATGACGCGGATTGCTGCGGTCGGCGGGGGCGAAGGCGAGGGCGCCGCCGCGTACCAGGTGCAACAGTCGCTGGTGGCGCTCGGCTCGGGTGGCTGGTTCGGTCGCGGACTCGGTGCCGGACACCAGAAGCTTTTCTTCCTCCCCGAAGCCCGGACTGACTTCATTCTGCCGGTCGTCGGCGAAGAACTCGGTTTCCTCGGAACGTCCATCGTGATGCTGCTCTTCGCCGCGCTGGTCGGCTGCGGTCTGCGTGTCGCACTCGGCGCCGCGCGCCGCGACCGCTTCGGGTTCCTGCTGACGTTTGGTCTCGTGTTCTGGATCGGGCTCCAGGCGGCGGGCAACGTCGCGGTTGTCACCGCGAGCGTGCCGACGAAGGGTATCGCGCTCCCGTTCATCAGCCTCGGGGGCTCGTCTCTGGTCGTGCTGTGCATCGCAGTGGGGCTCGTCTACTCGGTCGCCCGCCACGTCGATGCGCGGGCGCAAGTAGAGAGTGGCGTCCGCGCGCAACGCGTGACCGTCGGAGGTGACGCGTGATCCGCGCCGTCGGTCTCGACACAATTCTGCTCGCCGGTGGCGGCACGGGCGGACATCTCTTCCCCGGCGTCGCGGTCGCCGAGGCCGTCGCCCGCATGGTCCCTGGATCGCGGGGACTACTCGCCGTTACAGAGCGCGATACCACGTCCGCCCACGGTGCCGCGTGCCCGCTCGAGAAGATCCGGGTCGACTCTCCGCGGCGTCCGGCCGGTGCGGCGGGCGTCCCCATCTTTGGCGCGCGGATGGCACGGGCCGTGACGCGCTCGTTGATGCTATTGCGCGATGAACGCGTCTCGGTGGTCGTCGGCTTGGGCGGCTACGGCAGTGTCGCGCCGGTGCTCGCGGCACGCGTTGCCGGGATCCCTTCGTTGTTGCTGGAGCAGAACGCCGTTCCCGGGAAGGCGACGCGCTTCCTCTCGCGCTTTGCGGCCCTGACGGCGGCGTCGTTCCCGGGCACCGAGCGTCGCGGACTGCGCGGTCGCGTGGTGCACACCGGGAACCCGTTGCGTGCGGGCGTGGTCGCCACGCGCGCTGCGCACGCGGAGTTGGGACTCGACACCGAGCTGCCCGTGCTGGCCGTGCTCGGTGGCAGTCTCGGCGCCGAAGGGTTGAACCGTCGGCTTGCCGCGGCCTTGCCCGCGCTCGCCGCCTCGATGGTACCTGCCAGTGAAGCCGGTCGGCGTCCACCGCCCCCGAGCTTCCAGGTCATCCACGGCACCGGCTCGGAGCAAGGCACGTCCGAGATGCTGCAGCTGTACCGGCGACTCGGTATCCGCGCCTGCGTGCGTCCGTTCTTCAGCGATATGGCCGCGGTCTACGGGACCGCGGACGCCGTGTTGTGTCGCGCAGGTGGCACCACCGTTGCGGAACTCGCAGCGGTCGGGCTACCGGCCGTGTTCGTGCCCTATCCGCATCACGCCGATGGGCACCAACGCGAGAATGCGCGCGAACTGCTCGAACACGGGGCGGCTGTTCTACTCGAGGAGTCGGAGATGACTCCGGCGAAGGTGCTGGCTGCCGTGCAACCCCTCCTGCGCGACGTCCCGAGTCGCCGTCGTAGGGCGCGGGCCGCACGTCGGATCGGGCGTCCCGACGCGGCAGCAAGCGTTGCCCGACTCGTGCTGGAACTTTCGCGTGGCGCCTTCCCGGATGCGGTTCGTGCCGTCGACGCGCTCGACAAACCTGGATCTTCCATGAAGCAGGTCAGACGGCACGGGGAACGGATCGGGACGGCCAAAAAGTGGGCGCAATGACATCCGGTGCGGCGACAGGCGAGCGGAGTGAACGAGTGGGCATAGTGAACAAGGAGGGGTCACCGGCATGATCCGCAGAACCCGGCTCTTCGACGAGCCACGCAACGTGCATCTGGTCGGGCTCGGCGGCATCGGAGTCTCCGCGCTCGCCCAGGCCCTCCTCCACTCGGGTCACCGGGTGTCCGGTTCCGACGCCAACGACGGCGATCGGCTGCGGCGCCTGCGTCTGCTCGGAGCGCAGGTTCACGTGGGCCACGCGGCCGAGAACGTGCCGGACGACGTCGACGTGCTGATCGTGTCGGCCGCTGTCGATCGTCGCAATCCGGAATTCGCGCGGGCGCTCGAGCGCGGCGTTCGCGTGGCGAAGTACGCCGAAGCGCTGGGTGATCTGATGGCACGCGAGCACGGGATCGCGATTGCGGGCACCCACGGCAAGACGACGACCACGGGCCTGATGGCGACCGCGCTCGTCAAGGGCGGCGTGGATCCCACGATGATCCTCGGCGGCGAGTCCGGCCCCCTCGGCGGCAATTTTCGCGCGGGCGCCGGAGGCTACTTCGTGGCCGAGGCGTGTGAGTTCGACCGCTCGTTTCACGCGCTGGAGCCGCAGACGGCCATCGTCACGAATATCGACGGCGATCACTTCGACTACTACCTCGACCTGGACGAGATCCACGAGGCCTTCGCCGACTTCGCACGCCTCATCCCGCGGGACGGCTATCTCGCAACGCTGAACGAGCATGAGCGGATCCTTCGCACCGACGGCGTGGAGTGTGAGATCGAGACGTTCGGCCTGCGCGGCAACGCCGACTGGGTCGCTTCGGATTGGAGCCGGTCGGACGGGATCACCTACTTCTCGGTCCGCTACAAGGGCCGCTACGAAGGTGTCTTCGAGTTGCGCCTGGCGGGTCTGCACAACCTATGCAACTCGCTGGGTGTGATCGCGGTGGGACGGCGCTTGGGCCTCGATTTCGACGACGTTATTCGGCCCGCGCTCCTCGAGTACCGGGGTGTTGATCGCCGGATGCAGTCGCGCTACGAGGGCCACGGCGTCCTCGTGATGGACGACTTCGCTCACCATCCGCACGAACTCGCCGCCGTCCTCTCGACGCTCCGCGACGAGTATCCCGGGCGTCGTATCGTCGCGGTTTTCCAACCGCATCAGGCGAGCCGGACGCGCCGTCATCTGCGCGAGTTCGCCGAGTCGCTCAAGATCGCGGATCGCGTGTACGTGCCGGATATCTTCCACGCGCGCGACAGCAAGGCGACGCGGGACTCGGTGCATGCGCTCGACCTGGTGCGTACGGCCGCGAACGTCGGTGTGGATGTCATCTACGTCGAGGAACTCGGCAGTGTGGCGGCCGAGATCCTGACCGAGATCCGGGTCGGCGATTTGATCGTCACGATGGGAGCAGGCAACGTTACGGAGGTGTCGCGTGATCTCGCGGATCGACTTCAGGCCTTTGATCGCCAAGTCATCACGCCGTAGCGAGGTGCCGTCGGCGTCGTGGAGCGGCGCGACGACCACCCGGCTCGGTGCGCTGACGACGCTGGGCGTCGGCGGGTCGGCGGATGTGCTCTGCCGTCCGGCGAGTGTGGCAGGTGTACGTCATGCGGTGACGTCCGCCGTGACGGCTGGTCGGCCCTGGCGCGTGCTCGGGCGCGGATCCAATCTGCTGATCGATGACGCTGGTGTGGACGGCTGGGTGATCGATCTGCGGCGACTCTCCGGGATCACGTTCGGCGACGACGGGCTGGTCACAGTGGGCGCGGGGGTGAACACATCTGTGCTCCTCGGCGCGACGCGGCGGCGTGGGCTGGGTGGGCTCGAGTGCTTGGTGGGCTATCCGGCGACCGTCGGTGGTGCCGTGCGCATGAACGCGGGCGGCCGATGGGGCGCCACCGGCGAGCGGATCGAGTCGGTCGTGGTCGTGGACAGAGACGGTGCCGTGCGCGAAGTTACCCACGACGAATGCGCGTTTGCGTATCGCTCGAGTGCGTTCGCTCGCTCCGTGATCGTCGAGGCGCGCTTCCGACTGCCGCATGTCGATCCCGAGGCCTATCGCGCGGCGGTGGAAGAGATCCAGACCACCAAGGCCGCGGCGCAGCCGCTGCAGATGCGCAGCGCCGGCTGCATGTTCCGCAATCCGGAGGGACTGTCTGCGGGCCGACTCGTCGATGATGCCGGGATGCTTGGATTGCGCCACGGCGACGCCGAGGTGTCGCCGGTTCACGGCAATTTCGTTGTGAACCACGGGAGTGCGTCGGCCGCCGATGTCTTTCGCGTTCTCGATGACGTCCGCGCCGAGGTGCAACGCGTCCACGGCGTCGAGTTGGAACTCGAAGTCGAGGTCTGGCGCCGGTCCGGGACATGACGCGCGGCGCACCGACTGACGCCGCGCAGCGTGGCACTGCGCAGATTTGCAAGGCCGGGCGCCGCGCGATCCGTGCACACAGCCGGCGGGCGTCGGGGCTGTCCCTCCCCGCCTCTACTCTGTGTCGCGTACCCAGGAGGGTTGGCGTAGCCCGGAGCGGCGACGTCAGGATCGGCAAAGAAATCAGAACACGACGTTGCGGAGAGCGGATCTCCGTGGGTCGCGTCCATTCACCACGGCGTGCACTGTCGAGCGCACTCCAGAGAGCAACACGGAGCTACCATGATCGTTCCCGAGAAGATGAGCCTCAGCGACTTCGTCTCCCGCCGTCTGCACCCGGTCAAGGTGACCATCAGCCTCATGCAGCACGAGCTTGCCCACAACTCGAAGGGCGACACCACCGAGATGAGCCGTCACCTGCTCTCTTCGGCCGTGTCGACACTCGAGCTCTTCGTCGAGGACTACGAGAAGCTGATCGGCAGCACGACGAAGGCGAGCGCGGCCGCAAGCGATCGCAAGTTCGTCGAAGACGCCAAGCCGACGCTCCTCGGCGGCTAGTCGGTCTGGCGGCTGCAGAACTGCCTAGGGGTGCGGCCAGAAACCCCCGAGGAGAGTTGGACGTGTCCGGGTGGGACGGCTGTCGTGGCTGGCGGGCGACTCGACTCCGGAGAGTCTCTGAGCCTGGCAGCCGCGGCAGACGGCCTGCCCGGGCGCGGAGGGTGCTCCGCGCGTCGGCTGGCGATCGCCCGCTGACCGGCGCCGCGGGGGTTTCTGGCCGGGCCCCTAGGGCCGGAGGTTCGCGTTCGTTCCGAGCGCGCCCTCCCCGACTGTTCCGTCTCAGGCCGTTCTCGCCCAGACTGTCCGCCTCAAACCGTGCCGTGACGCGGCGTGTCCGAGGCTCCCACGCGCTTCTGCGTGGGGCCTCGGTTCTGCGTGCTGGCATGCGTGCTGGCATCCGTGTTGGCATCCGTGTTGGCATCCGGGCTGGCAGCCTGCGAACCGGACCGACGGCTCGTTCGTTTGCCGGGACATCACGCGTACGCCCCGCCTGCCTGGTTCGACTCTGCGCCCTCAGCAAGTGCACCGGTCTCTGGCGGTCGCGCTGTGGGGTGACGCCCGACATCGGGTGCGAGAGCGTTCGCGGCGGAGCCGTTGCGGTCGGGCGACGCGTCTCACGCCGGAGGCTCGGTGATGACTGATTCTCGTATGGGGTTGCCTGAGACGAGGTTGCCGGACGATCGTCCCGCGTCGCCTGCCGACGGCTCCGCGTCTATCGACGCTTCTCTGCATGCGTCGTCATCTCTGCATGCGTCGTCATCTCTGCATGCGTCGGGGGCACCGTCGCGAATCCCGCGCTGGGTTCTCCTGCGGCTTCAATTCGCGGGCAAGGCGTTCGTCATCTCGTCGTTGCTGGCTGCGGCGAGCTTGCTCGTCCTGGGCGCGCGGCGGCACAAGAGCGAGCAGCCTCGGCATCGCGTAGACCTGGCGCAGTGGAATGTCCTCGGGCGTCCGGATTGGAGCAGGCTCGACGACGTCAGAGCGATCCGTGCGGCGAGCGGTCTCGCGGGGAAGGCTCTACCTCTCTACGACCGGGATGCCGCTGAGATCGTCCGTGCCGCGCTCGAACACGCGCCGCGCGCGAAGCGCGTGCTCTCCATCCACCGCATGCCGCCGAACCAGGTCGAGTTGGTGCTGGAGATGCGGCGCCCCGTGGCGGCGGTTGCGCTCTCCGATGGGCGCTTCGTCGAGGTGGACGCCGAGGGCATTGTCCTGAGTGAGCCATCGGCGTTGCGGCCCGTGCGCGAGGACGTCCCGCTGCGCATCGTGCGCGCCGCCGCCGCAGCCACGCCACGTGCCGGTGCGACGTGCTCCGCTGACGTGCAGGTCGGGCTGCGACTCTGCATGCTGCTCGATGCCTACCGTGACGGGTTGGGTGCGCTCGTCCTGCGCACGTTCGACGAGGTCGACGTTACCAACCACGGCGGGCGCGTCGATCCGGCGGCGTCCGAGATCCTTTTGCGAGCGGCGCCGATCAGCTCTGCCACCGGGCTGGCGGCCGTGCCGACCGGACCCGCCATGGAGACCGGACCCGCAGCGGACGTGGACGCTCTCCGGCCTCTCCAATGCGCCGTCGAGTGGGGTCGGCTCGGCGAGGAATTCGGCGAACCATCGTTCGCGGTCAAGGCCGGCCGACTTGCGGTCGCCGTCCGGATCTTCGACGACTTCGAAGGCATCGCACGCGTCCGCGTCGCATTCGATGAGCTCTCCGTCGTGCCCGTCGCCGGCACCGACGGCAGTTGGATACGGGAACTGTCGCAGCGGGACGTCTCGCGCCCTGGCCGCGCGGAGCAGAACGCGGGACGATGAGCGGCGATCCCGCACGATCCGGGCCCCCTGATGCTGTGACGCCGGGATCCGTGGTCGGTGCGATCGGGACGGGCGAGTCTGAGTCCGACGAGTCGGCAGGCCGCAGTCTGAGTGGCAGCGCCGATGCCGCGGCGGGTTCACCGAGTGAGAATCGTCGCGACGATTGGTGGGGCGGCGCCCTCCCCTGGATCGGTGCGGGCGGTCTGGCGCTCCTCGGGGGAGCCGCCGCGCTCTCGCTCTCCTCCGCGCCGCCGCAGGCGTCGGGCGCGCGCCGTCTGCTGGCGCCGACAACGCTCCTCGCGATCTTCGACGCATGGTGGGTGCTCGCTCTGGTCTGGCCGCGACGCGGCTCTGCGTCTGCCCGCGCGCTCGCGGCAGTGCTTCTGCTCGCCGTCGGGGCCCCGTTCCACGCGGCGATCGCCGCTGCTGCTGCGGCCTCCGGCGGGCACGCGAGCGCTCTCCTCGTCATGTTGCTCGTGGCTGGGTTCGTCGGATGGCTCGTGGCCGCGCGCCCCGTGTATGCCGTAGCACTCGGGTTGGGGCTCTTCGGCTTGCCCCTGGTCGGCTACGCGCTGACGGAGTTCGCACGCGTTGATGCCCTGTGGATGGTGCGCGCGTCACCCGTGACCGGTCTCGTGTTACTGGCTCATCGCGCTCCCGGCACGGTGCTTGCGGACGCCCTTCCCGCGGTCGCGACTCTTTCCGCCGTGGCGCTCCTCAGCTTCCCTGCGTATGCACGCGGGAGCGGTGGCGGCGCGACGAAGCGTGCCGTAACGCTCGTCGTGACCGCCGCCGTTCTGGGTGTGGCCGCCGTCGGTCCGGCCCAGGCGGCCGATGGCGTCGAGACCTACTTCGACGGACTCGTGCGGGCGGGCCGGCCAGTCCCGCTGCGCGTGCCGGGGGCGCGACGTGTTCGCGCGCACGGCGGGCCGTGGGCCCTGCCGATGGGGGCAGCAGGAGACGAGTTCCTCCTGCTCGGCGCGACGATCGCTGGCGATACGCTGCGCATAGAAGTTGATCGAGGGGACGCCGATCGAGGGGGCGCGGAGACCGGGGGCGTGCACACCGGCAATGTTGTCCACACGATCGATGTCGCCGTACACCCGATTCCGACCGACGCCCGGATGGTGGCCCGCCTCGGTCCGGGGCGTCTCGAGGCCGACGAGATCGCGGTGCGCCCTGAGGAACTGCCGACGCTGCGCGAAGCGTGGCTCGTCTTCGACGGAGTGGTCGCCATTCCACCGGCGTTGCCCGCGGCACAGAGAGCCGCTCTTGCGGCGTATGCGCCGCGCGGCGTTCTGGCTTTCCCGTTCGAGCCGACGCTCTTGCCCGCGTCGCCCGATGCGTTCCGCGTCACGGCGGCGGGGGCTGCGCAGGCGCCCAGGCTTCCACGTCGCACGGCTCGCGCGCTCGCTGTACTCGCGGTGCTCGAACTCTTGCTTCTGCTCCTGCTGGCGCGCCGACGCGCGCCCCCGAGTTCTCCGGCCGGGGGGGCGGTCCGGTCCGGGATCCGGCGCGACGTCGCGTTTGCGATCGGAGCTCCACTACTGGCGCTCGCGTGGTGCCTCGCGTCCGAAGCGCTGCCGGGTCCCGTGCGCGCCACCGCATTCGTCATCGAGGGGGCTGCTGACGCGCTGGTGCTCATCCGGTTGGAGGCGGCCTCCGACGCGACGCTCGTCATCGAACCGCCCGACGGGGCGAGTCCGATCGTGCCCGTGCGCTGGAGTACTTCTGACACGGGAACTGCCGCAGTCGCGGTGGGGGCGCGCGCCGAGGTCAGGCTCGCGGCAGGGCGAACCGCGCTGCTGGCCTATCGACTCTCCGTGGACGGCGCGGCGGGGGCGGGGGGCGAGCGCGCAGATGCGGCTCCACCGGCCTGGCTCGAGCCTCTGGAGGCCTGGATGCGGCGCTCCGGTCTCGCTGTCGAGGAACTTCCCGCTGTCATCGGATGGGCGCTGCCACGAATCGACGGCGTGCCTGTGTTCGCCGCCGGGCGAGCGTCGGTGCACGTGCGGTGAGCGACGCGACCTGAAATTAGTGGACGGCCTCCGGTCCGCTCACGACCATCGCCCGCTTCCCCATGAGTTCCCGCGGGATTCCGCGAACGGAGTGCGACAGAATGCGCAGTTATATGGCCAAGAAGGGTGAGGTGGACCAGCGCTGGCACCTCGTCGACGCGGACGACAAGGTCGTCGGTCGGCTCGCGTCACGGATAGCGCGCGTTCTGATGGGGAAGCACCGTCCGGAGTACACCCCGCACGTCGATACCGGCGAGTTCATCGTCGTCACGAACGCGGCGAAGGTGCGCTTCACCGGTCGCAAGATGGAGAACAAGCGCTACTACCATTACACCGGTTACCCCGGTGGACTGCGTGAGCGCACGGTCTCCGATCTCCTCGAGCGCAAGCCCGAAGAGGTCCTGCAACTGGCCGTCCGACGCATGATGCCGAAGACGCGCATGGGCCGAGCAATGATGAAGAAGTTGAAGATCTACCCGGGCGCGGAGCATCCGCACGAGGCTCAGAACCCGCAGCCCCTCACGCTGAAGTAGAGACATGACCGATAGCGAAACCCCCGATAGCAAGACCCCGGACAGCAAAGCCCCTGAGGCGACGCCAGCAGTTGAGGCGGTGACCGAGACGGCACCCGCAACTGAGGCAGCCGCCACTGAGGCGCCCACAACTGACGAGCCAGCAGCCGAGGCGCCCGCAGCAGCGGCAGCGTCCGTCGCTGAGAGTGCCGATGAGACGGCCGATGAGGCGGTTGCTGATGCCACCGCCGAGACATCGTCGGACGACGCGACGGCCGACGAAGGCGATGGCGAAGCCGAGCCCGAGGTCGTCCCAGCAGTCGTCGCCGAGCCGATGCGCAACGTCGATGCGCGCAACCCGATCTGGACCGTCGGACGTCGCAAGGCCTCGTCCGCGCGCATCCGGTTGTTCCCGGGCGGCGGCAACTTCATGGTCAACGGCAAGCCTCTCGAAGAGTTCTTTCGACTCGTGCACGATCAGCACGCGGCGACGCTGCCGCTCGATCATGCCAACGTTCGCAAGAAGTACGACGTGTGGGTCAACGTCCACGGTGGCGGCACCACGGGCCAGTCCGGCGCCATCGCGCTCGGCGTCGCCCGCGCGCTCATCCAGATCGAGCCGGCCACGGAGCAGCCGCTCCGCGACGTGTCGCTCCTCAGCCGCGACGCGCGGGTGAAGGAGCGCAAGAAGTACGGTCGTCGGGGTGCGCGCCGCGGCTTCCAGTTCAGCAAGCGCTGATCACGACTTGCGATGCCGAGCCGCCGTTCCCTCGCCGGGACGGCGGCTCGCTCGATTCGTGGCCCCCCGCGTTTCCTCCCGTGCCTGCGCAGGCACGCTACTCTCGTCGGGAACGAAGGAACAACCTCCGCACATGGCTGGACACTCGCACTGGGCCAACATCGCCCACAAGAAGGCAGCGATCGACCGCAAGCGCGGGCGGTTGTTCAGCAAGATTGCGCGGCGCATGATCGCTGCGGCCAAGCAGGGCGGGCCGGATCCGGCGGCCAACCTGAAGCTCGCGAACGCCATCACGGCGGCACGTGCGGCCAATATGTCCAACGACCAGATCAAGCGCGCGATCAAGCGCGCTACCGGCGGGCAGGACTCGGGCGACTTCGAGGAATTGGTCTACGAGGGCTACGCACCGGGCGGCGCCGCGGTGCTCATCACAGCTCTCACCGACAATCGCAATCGCACGGGCGGCGAGGTGCGCTCCATCTTCACGAAGCGCGGGGGCAACCTCGGATCGACGGGCTCCGTCGCGTGGCAGTTCAGCCACCTCGCCGTCGTGCGCGTCGCGAGCGACTCGACCACCGAGGACGACCTCATGATGGCGGTTCTCGAGGCTGGCGCTGACGACATCGAGGAAGAGGGCGAGTTCTTCGAGATACGCGGTGGCCCCGACGCGCTGCATTCCATTCAGAAGGCTGTGGAAGCCGCGGGTCTCACGCCTGCTTCGGCGGATCTGGGCTATGTGCCGACGGAGTCCGTGCCGGTCGACGCGGAGACCGGCAAGAAGGTCGCCGGTCTTCTCGACGCGCTCGAGGAGAACGAGGACATCCAGAACGTCTACTCCAACGCAGAGTTTCCCGAGGGGTTCGAGGCCTGAAGAGCACCCGGACCCGCCCTTCGGCGATGCTGCGGTGCATGCAAAGAGATGCATGCACAGCACCGTCCGCAGAGCAGACCCGGAGAGACGAGGAGAGGTAAGACCATGTCGCAAGAGCTGAAGGACGGCGACGACCATCGGGAACGTCGCAAACAGGAGCGCGAGAACCGCACGGTCGATCGTTTCAAGACCAGCTCGAAGGGCTTTCGCCGTGTCTTCGAGGGGCATTTCCCCGACAGTAGCCCCGAGGTCGAGTCGATCGTCCACCACCTCGCCTCCTTCGAGGCGAAGCAGGCCGCCACCCAGGAGGCGCTGCGACTCGCGCGCTATCCCGGCGCGGGCGACCGCGATCCGCGGCGCTTTGTGATGGGGCTCTGGGAGAATCTCAGCATCGTGCAGCAGCACCTGACGGGAGCTCTCGAGTCGCTTGAGAAGCTCGCGCAGTCGCACGCGCCCGGCACGAATGGGAAGGATGGCGCCAACAATGACGCGGACGATGACGCGGACGCGACCGAGGCTGACGACGCATAGGCTGATCGCTGGACGGGACGGGTTCTCGACCCGCTCCCGTCTCCGTTCTGACCTTCAACCTCCAGCCCCCAGCCTTTCAGCCGCCAGCGTCGTTTCCGCGCGCTAGGGGTGCGGCCAGAAACCCCCGCTGCGGCCGGCGACCACCCGGTCACCGGCGCCGCGGGAGTTTCTGGCCGCACCCCTAGCGGCGGCGGCGCGCGAGGATCGCCGCGTGCGCCGCCGCTAGGCGCGCGATCGGAACGCGGAACGGGCTGCACGAGACGTAGTCCATGCCGACGCGGTGGCAGAAGTCCACCGAAGCTGGATCGCCGCCGTGCTCACCGCAGATCCCGATCTTCAGCCCCTTTCGGACCGAGCGCCCGCGCTCGATTGCGATCTCGACGAGCTGACCTACGCCGCTCTGATCGAGCGATTGGAACGGGTCCTCCGGCAAGATCTTCTGCGCGAGATAGTCCGGCAGGAACGCGTTCGTGTCGTCGCGACTGAAACCGAACGTCAACTGCGTCAGGTCGTTGGTGCCGAACGAGAAGAACTCGGCCTTCGTTGCGATCTCGTCAGCGGTTAACGCGGCGCGTGGGATCTCGATCATGGTGCCGATGAGCACCTTGAGCTTGACGTCGGCGGCTTGCAACTCCTCACGCACGATCCGGCGCGCGCGGGCTTCGAGGAGAGCGAGTTCGTTCACATGCCCGACGAGCGGGATCATGATCTCCGGGCGCACGTCCAACTTGCGCTTGGCGCAGCGGGCAGCGGCACGTGCGATCGCGCGCACCTGCATGTCGTAGATCTCGGGGTAGCTGATCCCGAGTCGGCAGCCACGATGGCCCATCATCGGGTTCATCTCACGCAGCGCCTCGACGCGCCGCTTGACCGCCTCCTCCGAGATCCCGATGGCGGCGGCCGTCGTCGCCTGTGACTCCGCCGTCAGCGGGACGAACTCATGCAGTGGCGGATCGAGGAGGCGGACCGTCACCGGGAGGCCCTTCATCGCGCGGAAGATCGCCTCGAAGTCCTGCTGTTGCACGGGAAGCAGCTTCGCGAGGGCTGTCTCGCGCGCGTCCGCTGTGTCGGCGAGGATCATCTCGCGCACAATGGCAATGCGCTCTTCGTCGAAGAACATGTGCTCGGTGCGGCAGAGTCCGATGCCCTCGGCGCCGAAGCCGCGTGCGACCTTCGCGTCGTGCGGCGTCTCCGCGTTGGCGCGGACCTTGAGTCGGCGCGCCTCGTCGGCCCAGCCCATCAGTTCGTTGAAGTGCTTGCTGAGGCGCGGTCGCTCGGTCGGCACGCGCCCGAGCATGACGTCGCCGGTGCTGCCGTCGAGCGAGATCCAATCCCCCTCGACGATCTCCTCGTTGCCGGCGCGCATGCGGCGGGCGTTGACATCGATCTCGGTGCCGCTGCACCCCGCGACGCAGCATTTGCCCATGCCACGGGCAACGACGGCTGCGTGGGATGTCATGCCTCCGCGCGACGTCAGAATGCCGTTTGCGGCGTACATTCCACCGATGTCCTCGGGGCTGGTCTCGTCGCGACAGAGAATGACGCTTTCGCCCCGCGCGACCCAGTCCTCGGCCTCGTCGGCACTGAACACGGCGCGCCCGCTGGCGGCACCGGGCGAGGCCGGGAGACCCCGGGCGAGGATGTTCTTCGCGGCCTTCTTCTCGAACGTCGGGTGGAGCAGTTGATCGAGGGTGTGCGGTTCGACGCGCAGAAGGGCGTCGCGCTTCTTCAGACGACCCTCGTGCACCATCTCGACCGCAATCCGTATCGCCGCGCCGGCCGTCCGCTTCCCGGTGCGCGTCTGCAGCATGAAGAGCTGGCCTTCCTGGACCGTGAACTCCATGTCCTGCACATCGCCGTAGTGACCCTCGAGGAGGTCCTTCGCGCGCACGAGGTCGGCGTACGGTTTCGGGAGGACGCGCTTCATCTGTGCGATCGGACGCGGAGTCCGGATGCCAGCCACGACGTCTTCGCCCTGCGCGTTCAGGAGGAACTCGCCATAGAAGACATTGCGCCCGGTCGAGGGGTCGCGCGTGAAGCAGACGCCTGTGGCGGATGTCTTGCCCATGTTGCCGAAGACCATGGCCTGCACGTTGACGGCCGTGCCAACGAGCCCGGAGATCCGATTCAAATCGCGGTAGCGGATCGCTCGATCGCAATTCCACGAGCGGAAGACGGCCTCGACGGCCATCCGCAACTGCTCCCACGGGTCCTCGGGGAATTCATGCCCGGCGCGGGACTCGAAGATCTCTCGGTAGGTCTCGACGAGTTCCTCGAGGTCGGCTTCGGTCAACTCGGTGTCTTCCCAGACGCCCTTGCGGTGCTTGAGCGACTCCAGCGCGTACTCGTACTCGCGAATATCGAGGTCGAGGACCACGCGCGCAAACATCTGGATCAGGCGCCGCTGCGAGTCGAGCGCCATGCGCCGGTTACCGGATTTCTTTGCGAGTGCCTCGCGCGTGACGTCGTTAAGGCCGACGTTCAGGACGGTCTCCATCATGCCCGGCATGGAGACGGCCGCACCGGAGCGGACCGAGACCAGGATCGGCGACTCGCCGCCTCCGAACGCTCCGCCGAGGGTCTTCTCCATGCGGCGCACGTTGGCGCAGATTTGCGGCCAGAGACCCTTCGGCAGGCTGCCGCCACCGGACCAATACTCGGCACACACGGCGGTCCCGATCGTGAAGCCCGGCGGCACGGGCAGCCCTAGGCGCGCCATTTCGGCCAGATTGGCGCCCTTCCCGCCGAGCGCCTCTTTCATGTCGGCGCGCCCCTCGGCCGCGCCGCCGCCGAAGAACCAGATGCGCTTCGGTCCACGGGCTTTGGCGGGCCCCGCGGTCTTGCGCCTGCTGGTGGTCGCTCTTCGACCGGCGGCGCGCTTCGCGTTCTTCTTCTCGGGCTTCGCCGAAGCCTTCTTCTGGGACGGGCGCTTGGCTGCCATGGCATCTCCTCCGCGACGGGAGGCCTCCTCGTTCTTCGCCGCTCGACGACTCGCGCAGCGTCAGGGACACAATTCTCCGGTCAGAACTGCTCGTTGATACGCTCGATCAGGCGCACGCCGATGACGTCGCGCAACTCGTGGACCAGCCACTCCCGGCGAAATTCCAATCGCACAATCTCGTCGGGGGCGACCGCCGCCATGCCGTCGAAGCGCACGGGCCAGCGCGGTACGATGCGGCCCTCGTCGTTGCGCAGGAACGCTTCGAGCGGTGCGATGACCGCGCGGCTCTCGGCGACGAAGTCGTTCGTGGTCTTGATGAATGCGATGTCGCGGCGCTGGAACACGATTACCGCAGACATCCCGTCGTTGTTCACCGCGATGGACGCGAACGCGCGGTCGCCCTCGCGCCAGTGGCGCATCTGGGTTCGGCTGGCGGCGCTCAGGTTCTTTGCGTCCTCAGCAAAGGAACTCTCGAACTCGTCGAATGCGGACGTGAACTCGGCCAGGCTGAAGCCCCCATGGCGCGCGATGAAGTCCGGGTGCAGGCAGTCGAAGATGTCCGCGATCCGGCGGTCTTCGATGCCGGCGATCAGGTAGTCGAGCGCTTCGTTCGGCGTGTCGCGCGTGAGCCGCGTGTCGCTCGTGAGCGGCGGCTCGACGGGGCAGATCGCTCGAGCGAGGGAACAGCAGCCAGAAAGTGCCATGCCGCTGACGGCTAGAAGCAGGACCAGTGCCCAGCGGGCGCATCTCATCCGCATCACGAGTCTCCTCCTGGCAAGCGCGTTCAGTGCTCGTGCCTCTAGACCGCGAATCGTCGCCCGTTCGTGCTCCAACGCTGGGGAAATTATCAGAGAAGCGTGCTCCGCACCGCGACTCGTTGCGCCGTTTTGGGATCGCAACATCTTCTGCGCATCGAAGAGCAACGGCGTCCGCCCCGACGACGTTCATTGCGCGTCGAGCCCACGCTCGATACGTTGACGCCTCGTTCGGTGGTCTGATCGTGAGATCGGGCCCGGCCGAGCGGCAGTCTTCGATCGGTCGCGTCCGCCTGGAAGCGTCCGGTTGGGATCGGATGTGCCACGTGCTGAACTTGGCATAGCCCGCAGCGACGGTGCGGTGATCGTCTGCCCGCATCGATGAGCCCGCCAAGAAGTGTGCGCGAGAGGGACCAAGCGTCATGGCTGAACGCAAGTTGCTGGGGGAGATTCTCAAGGAGAAGGCGGGTATCTCCGAGGAGGACGTTCAGCGAGGGCTGCGGCTTGCCAAGCAGCAGAAGATCAAGATCGGTCAGGCGTTGCTCTCGGCCGGGATCGTGAACGAGGAACAGGTCACGCGCGCGCTGTGCGCTCAGTTTCGCTTGCCCTTCGTGAACCTTGCGAAGTCGAAGCTGTCTCCGGCGACGATCGCGCTCCTCGACGCCGACCTCGTGGAGCAATTCCACGTGATTCCGGTGAAGAAGGAGGCGAACGGCCTCATCGTCGCGATCGACGACCCGGACCGCATGATGATGCTCGACGATCTCCGCTTCCGATCCGGGATGGAGTTCCGTTGCGCGCTGACGACCCCCTCGGCGTTTGCCGGCGCCCTGCGCGACCACTACGGCATCGATGCTAGCGCTGTCACGGAGTTTGCCGGTCTTCAAGCCCGTGCCGAGCCCGACGAGGACGAGGAGGACGACGCCCCGATCATCCGCTTGGTGAATAAGATCCTCGAAGACGCACTTGCTCAGCGCGCGTCCGATATTCACATCGAGCCATTCGCGGATCACCTGCGCGTGCGCTATCGGATCGATGGCTACTGCCAGGTCCAGGACAGCCCGCCGCGCCACCTCGCCGCCGCGCTCCTGTCGCGCGTGAAATTGATGGCCGGCATGGACATCTCCGAGAAGCGCAAGGCGCAGGATGGCCGCATCAATATCAAGCTGCTCGGGCGCGACATCGACCTGCGCGTGTCGGCGCTCCCCGCGTACCACGGCGAGTCGGTGGTGTGTCGAATTCTCGACCGCGAGCAGGGCTTGATCTCGCTCCCGGCGCTCGGGTTCGCCAGCGAGGACTACCAGCGCTTCTTGAAGATCATCAAGCGGCCGAACGGACTCTTCCTCGTGACCGGGCCCACCGGCTCCGGCAAGACCACGAGCCTCTATGCGGCGCTACGCGAGTTGAACCGGCCCGACGTCAAGATCATCACGGCCGAGGATCCGGTCGAATACAACCTCTCGGGCATCAATCAGTGCCAGGTGCGGCACAATATCGGGCTCAACTTCTCGCGCATCCTCCGCGCCATGCTGCGCCAGGCGCCCAACATCATTCTGGTGGGTGAGATTCGAGACAAGGAGACCGCCGAGATCGCCATTCAGGCGTCGCTGACCGGTCACCTCGTCTTCTCGACTCTGCACACGAACGATGCGACCTCCGCGCTGACGCGGCTTGTGGATATGGGCGTGAAGCCCTTCCTAGTCTCGACGGCCGTGATGGCGATCATGGCGCAGCGCTTGATTCGCCGGCTGTGCAAGCATTGCAAGGACCCGTACACGCCGTCTGAGCCCGAACTGCGCAGCCTCGGCATCACGAGCGACTCGCTCGAGGGCGTGACGGTCTACCGTCCGGGCGGCTGTGACGAATGCAGCCAATCCGGCTATCGCGGACGCGTCGGTGTCTTCGAGCTCTTCCACCTGGACTCGACGATCCGCGAGATGTGCTTCCGCGGCGCCAGTTCGGTGCGCATCCGGGAGCAGGCCAAGATCTCTGGCGGGCTCGTTTCCCTCATGGACGACGGCGTCCGCAAGTTCCTGGCCGGTGACACCACGATCGAAGAGGTGTTGACAGTGGCGGTCGCCGGCGAGTCGGCGGCGGCATGACCTCGCCTCCCTGATCGACGCCTCTCATCCACGCTCCTGATCGACCCGGGGCGATCGGTCGTCGGACTCCGGCACTTCCCGCATACGAGCAGCCCCAGCGCACTCACACAGCGAAACCCACACAGCGAAACTCACACATGGCCTACGACATCTTTCAGTTGATGGACTTCATCCACAAGCAGGGCGGCTCCGATCTCCACCTCGCTGTCGGACGTCCGCCCACGATCCGCCTGAACGGCAGCCTGCGTTCGCTCAAGACGCCGGATCTGACACCGGATGACACCATCCACCTCTCGAATCAGTTGATGCCGCCGCGGATGAAACTCGAGTTCCGCGAGCGCGGCGGCGCCGACTTCAGCTACGACCACGTCGGGAAGTGCCGCTTTCGCGCCGCGGTCTACCGACAGAAGGGCTGCGTCGGTCTGACGCTGCGTCTGCTGCCGACGCGCATCCTGTCGTTCGAGGAGATCGGCCTTGCGCCACAAGTCAAGGCTCTGCTCGAACGGCCGCGCGGCCTGATCCTCGTCACCGGCCCGACCGGTTCGGGGAAGACGACGACGCTGGCGACCATGGTCGATTACCTGAACCAGACCTTCGATCATCACATCGTGACGATCGAGGACCCGATCGAGTACTACCACTCGCACGGCAAGTCGATCATCACGCAGCGCGAACTCGGGACGGATGTCGGCACCTTCCACGAGGCCATGCGGCGCGTTCTGCGAATGGACCCGGACGTGATCCTGCTCGGCGAGATGCGTGACCTGGAAACGATCTCGACGGCCATCACAGCGGCAGAAACCGGCCACCTCGTGCTCGGTACGTTGCACACGACGGGGTCGGCGCGCACGATCGACCGCATCATTGACTCGTTCCCTGCGGACCAGCAGGAGCAATGTCGCGCGCAGCTCTCCGTCTCGCTCCTGGCCGTGATCTCGCAAGTCCTCATGCCGCGTGCCGACAAGCAGGGAGTCGTCGCCGGGTTCGAGATCATGATGATGACGCCTGCCGTCGAGAACCACATTCGCAAGAATGAGACGTTCAAGATCAAGAGCACGCTGCAGACCTCGAAGAGCCAGGGGATGACGCTTCTCGACGATCACCTCTGGGACTACTACTCGAAGGGCATCATCTCGAAGGAAACGATGATCCAGAAGTGCCAGGACCCGAAGGAGATGCAGCAGAAGCTCGACTTCGACCAACTCGGCGGCGGGTCGGATGGCGGCAACGGCGACTCCGGGTCATCCGGATCGTCCGGAGGCGGTCTCTTCGGTCGCAAGAAGGGCGGTTGATCCGTGGCTCCGCGCAAACAACTCCTCGGGCAGATCATCAAGGGCCTCGCCACCGGCGTACACGAAGGGATGATCCAAGAAGCGCTCATGACGCAGAAGCAGGAGGGCGGCCAGATCGGCCAGATCCTCGTGCGGATGGGGCATGTCACCGACGCGCAGCTGACGCTCGCGCTGGGGATGCAGGCGGGACTCGAGGTCGTCGACCTTGACGCGACTCCCCCCGACCCCGCTCTGGTCGCGCAGATCGATCACGCAATGGCGGAGATGTTCGCCGTCTGCCCCGTGCGCATGGAAGGCGACAAGATGGTCGTCGCAGTCAGCAACCCGCAGAACCTCTCCGTTCTGGATGACCTGCGCTTCGTGCTGAATTGTGAGCTCGTGCCAGCGCTGGCGGACGAGGCGCAGATCAAGCGCGCGATCAAGGGTGGGGCGGGCGACGACTCGGAGGCCACGGCACGTGCCGCGGCCGCGGCCCTCGAAGAGGGCGGAGCCGACGACGCCAACGCCGCCCCGGTCATCAAGTTGCTGCAGTACATCATCTTGCAGGCCGTGAAGGACAAGGCGTCCGACATCCATCTCGAACCCTTCGAGACGGACTTCAAGGTGCGCTATCGCGTGGACGGCGTGCTCTACGAACTCGAGCCGCCCCCGCCGCACCTCGCCACCGCGCTGATCAGCCGCGTGAAGGTGATGTCGGGGCTCGACATCGCGGAAACGCGTATGCCGCAGGACGGGCGCGTGGATATGAACATCGGTGGGCGCAGCGTCGACTTGCGTATCTCGACGCTCCCAACCATGTTCGGTGAGAGCTGCGTGATGCGTGTCCTCGACCGCAGCGTGATCGCGCTCGATCTCGAGCAGGTGGGCATGCGCCCAGACGAACTGGCGGACTTCCGGCGGCTGATCTCCATGCCGCACGGGATCGTCCTGGTAACCGGGCCGACGGGCTCCGGCAAGACCACCACGCTCTACTCGGCGCTCAACGAGGCCAACGATCCGGCGACGAAGATCATCACCACCGAGGACCCGGTCGAGTACGACCTCGACGGGATCATCCAGGTGCAGGTGAACGAGGAATCTGGCCTGACGTACGGGCGCGCGCTGCGTTCGATCCTGCGCCAGGACCCGGACGTGATCCTCGTGGGGGAGATTCGCGACAAGGAAACGTCAGCGATCGCCATCGAGGCTGCGTTGACCGGCCACCTCGTGTTCTCGACCGTGCACACGAACGACGCTCCCTTGGCCGTGACACGCATGATCGACCTCGGTGTCGAGCCGTTCCTGCTGTCTGCGACGCTCGCGGCGATCGTCGCTCAGCGACTCGTGCGCAAGGTGTGCACCAACTGCAAGGTGATGTACGACCCGTCCGACGACGTCCTCATGGAGTTGGGTCTGACGCCCGCCGACGTGACCGGGAAACAGTTCGCGTACGGCAAGGGCTGCGACGCCTGTCACTTCACCGGGTTCAGGGGCCGCACGGCGATCTTCGAGACCCTGCACATGTCGGATCGCGTCCGCGAGTTGATCATGGACGGCGCGGCGACGGACAAGCTGCGGAGCATTGCCAAGGAGCAAGGGATGCGCACGCTGCGCGACTCCGGGCTGCTCGCGATCTTCGACGGACTGACGACGGTCGAGGAAGTCCTGCGCGAGACGATCGGGGTCATGTAGTCGCGACCGTCTGCGTGGACGCCGCGACGGACGTCCATCGGTGCGCTCGTGCGCTCGATAATGTGTACCTACCCGTTCACGGGTGCGCGTGTGAACAGGCTCAGAACCAGGCTCAGCGCCCGCGTCACGGCGAGAAGCGGACGCAGAGTCGGATCAACACGAAGTTTCCGCGTGCCGACAGGCACCGACCGGCTGTACATTCTCGGGCGACGTTGGGAAGGCACTCGCTGGCACCGGTCGCTTCCGTTGTGGAAGCGTCTCGAATGCGGCTGGCGTAGGCATATGGGAGGTGCAGATGGCACCGAAGGCTTCTGCTGCTGGCGGCGGTAAGGCGATGGGGACGAAGACTCGCGTCAGCGACAAGGTCCTGACTGACTTCACCTCGAATCTCGCCGTGCTCCAGGACGCGGGGCTGCCCATCGTCCGATCACTGAAGATTCTCGAGGGCCAGACGAAGGTCGGGCCCTTCAAGAAGACGCTGATGGGGGTCTACGAAGACGTGGAAGCGGGCAACTCGTTGTCCGAGGCCATGTCCAAGCATCCCGGGGTCTTCGACTCGCTCTACACCAACATGGTCAAGGCGGGCGAGGCTGGCGGTATCCTCGACACGATCCTGCAGCGCCTGGCTGAGTTCAAAGAGAAGAGCCAGAGGCTGAAGACGAAGGTGACGGGGGCGATGTTCTATCCCGTCGTCGTCACGATCGTTGCGACCGGTTTGCTCGGGTTCATCATGGTGTTTGTGGTGCCCAAGTTCAAGACGGTCTACGCCACGCTGCAAACCGCGGACGGCAAGGCACTAGAGTTGCCGCAGATCACGCAGTTGCTTCTCGGTTTCGCGGAGTGGCTGCTTCACGGGACCGAGACCGTGAAGGTGCCCGGCCTCGTCATCTTGCCTATCGTGGCGGTGATTTTCGTCCTTCTCCTGAAGGCGTTCTCCAAGACCAATGGTGGCAGGAGTTTCCTGCACCGGTTGGCGCTCCAGACTCCGATCCTCGGCCCCGTGGTCAAGATGACGATCGTCGCGCGGTTCACGCGCACCCTCGGCACGCTGCTCAACTCCGGTGTTCCGATCCTTGAGGCGCTGAACATCTGCCGCGGCTCGATCGGCAACGTCCACCTACAGGCCGCGCTCAAGAAGGTGCATGACGCCATCAAAGAAGGCGAGACCATGGCGGAACCGCTCGGCAAGAGTGGCATCTTCGATGACATGGTCGTCAACATGATTGACGTCGGTGAGGAAACGGGTGAACTCGACAAGATGCTCATCCGCATCGCAGACAACTACGACGAGCAGGTGGACGTCAAGCTGAACGCGCTGATTTCCATCCTGGAGCCACTGCTGATCGTCGTCATGGGCGGCATCGTGGCGGTGATCGTCTCTGCGATCTTCCTGCCGATGCTCAAGATCGTCGAGTCGATCGGCTGATCGAGAGCTGAAGCAGAGATCGCTCGTACTTCGAGATCTCGCGCCCCGCGCGGCCTTGGCCGCGCGGGGCGCATCGATTCACACGGCATCGGTTCATACTCGGCACGTGTTCATACCTGGCATCCACTCGTGAGGCGCGGACAGCCCACAGACTCCAGCCTGCTTCGTGCTACGCCGTGCGCGCGGCAGTAGCCTGAGACAGTAGTCATGACCCTCCGCTCACGTCTCTTCGGTGCCATCGGGATCACGCTGTCCGTGATCCTGACTGTCCTCGTCATCGTGACGCTGCTGCTCGAGTCGAGCCGCGTGCAGCAGGTGCGCGATGTTCACGAGTCCTCGATCGAGTTCGCGACGAGCCTCGCCAATCGCGTCCCCGCGGAGCGGTATCCGGACACGCTGCTCTTTCGCGGCGCAAGTGGTCTGCATCCCAGCCTGCAGTCGCTCACGGTGTTCACCGACATGAGTGATGGGGAACTGGAGCTCACGCAGGACTATGGCCGACTCGCGAGCGACGCGGAGCACCGTGCACGGGCGCTGACTCTGGTGCGGCGTGTGTTCGAGAGCGACGGCGAGGTCGAGCGCGATGGGCTCTCCGTCGCTGTACGCGTTCCCCGCAGCCGTGGCGGCATTCCCACGGGCTCGGGGCGCCCCCGGGTGGCGTTGCTGGAGTTTCGCCCACTCGAACTCGACCCGGTGACGGTCAGCCGTGTCACCTTTCTCGTGATCGTCGCCGCGGGGCTGGTCCTGCTGATGGGCATCTGGCTGATCGTTGACCGCGTCGTGGCGCGGCCGTTGCGCGACGTCGTCCGTGGCGCGCAACGCGTGGCTGACGGCGAGTACGGCGAGTTGGTCCGGCACGAGGGGGCCGACGACGAGATCCAGAAAGTGGTCGCCTCGTTCAACGCGATGATGCTCGAACTCGGCATGCTGCACGAGCGCATGCAGGACCGGATCGGCGAGGCGCTGCGTCGGGCGCATCGGACGCAGGAGTCGCTCGTCATCGCGCAGCGACTTGCTGCCCCCGGCACGCTCGCGGCGGGTATCGCACACGAGGTCAACAATCCGCTCGGCGGCATGCTGAATGCCGTGCGGTCCCTGCGCACGAAGGAGATGACCGAAGAGCGTCGCGAGGAGTACCTGGAGCTCGTCGAGGACGGGCTCAAGCGGATCCAGGCCACGGTTGCGAAGATCCTGCGTTTCACCCCGCACAAGGTCTCGCCCCAACCGCTGGACCTTGCGGATGTAGTGCCACCCGCGCTCGCGCTCGTCGGGCATCGCGTCGAGCGCGAGGAGATCGCGGTGGAGTGGAGCCCGCCGGCCGACGCGGCGATGGTCTTCGGGGACTTCTACGAGTTGCAGCAGGCGTTGCTCAACGTCATGCTCAACTCGCTGGACGCGATTGGCGAGGCTGGACGTGACGACCCGCGACTCGTCATTGAACTCGAGATCGAAGCCGAGACCGTGACGCTCAAGGTCACGGACAACGGCACGGGGATGGACCCTGCCGATGTCCCGCGCGCGTTCGACCTCTTCTTCACGACGAAGGAGCAGGGCAAGGGCACCGGGCTCGGGCTCGCGACCGTGCACAAGATCCTGGACGACCATGGTGGTCGAGTCGCGCTGATCCCGCACGCGGGCGAGGGGCTGGAAGTCGTCTTCGTGTTGCCGCGCCTCGCGGGCAGCGTGTGATCCTCGCGCCAGGGTCCAGCGCCCGGAAGCGCGACACGATCGTGACCTGGGGCGGTTAGCCTGGGATCGCGGCCTGAATGCCTGAGCATGCGTCGCGGAGGAGAACCATGCGAGACATCCGCAACTACATCATCGCCGGCCTCGGTCTGGGCTGCGCTTTCCTGCTTGGAACCGTTGCCGGGGGACCGGGTGAGCCAGCCTGGGCACAACAGGCAGGTGGTGCCGGGAGCTATGGATCCGCCACCGTCGCGTCGAACGGGCGCTTCATTGCAGCCACCGGGTCGGTCGGCAGCGGCATGAGTGTCCTGTGGCTCATCGACACCGAAGCCCGCAGGCTCGTCGTCTATGGCACGAGTGCGATGGGGAAAAGTGTTGAGCTGCGTGCTGCACGAAACATAGAGTGGGATCTCAGGCTCAACGAATACAACGACGACTCGCAGTACATGGCCGAGGACCTGAAGCGTCTTTCCCAGCGGCAGAAGGCGAAGAAGGCTCCCGATGGGGGAGCTGCCGATGCCGAGAAGGCACCTGAAAAGGGTGCCAAAAACGAGAAGGACGACTAGGGCACCGACCGTGTATGATCCGCGCTGACTGATCCTGGGCTGTTGCACCGTGAGAGTGGGCAGTGACTGTGAGAGTCGGCAGTGATCGGGCGAGTGCGATCTGGCGACTGGTAATTGACGGGTCGATTGACGATCCGCCGGAGGTAATCAGAGTGGGCAAGAGCGGCGAGTTCTTCACATTTGATGAAGTGATCAACAAGCTCGACATCGACGAGACCAAGCTGAAGCGGCTTGTCTCCGAGGGCGAGATCCGGGCCTTCCGCGAAGGCGACGAGATGAAGTTCCGGCGTAGCGACGTCGAGAACCTCGATGTCGTCGGGGCCCACTCCGAAGAGGAAACCGGTGTGATCGACCTGTCGGCCGGCGCCGACTCGTCGGAGACCCTCACCGACGACCTCATCTTCGACGAGGGCGACGACCTGGACCTCAGCGCTGACGCGGGCATGGCGACAGCGGAGATCTCCAGTCAAGACACCCTGGTCGATGAAGAGATCGGCATGAGCACCGAGCCTCTCGGCGTCGATGCCGGTGACATGACCGAGGTGATCGAGCCCGACGACGATGGCGGCGCGATGCCGCAGCGCACCCGTTCGGCCCGTCCAGACCGTCAGCCCGTCGAAGCTGCATCTGGCAGTGACATCGTCTGGGCCCTGGTCATGACCGTCACGTCGGTGTTCATGGTGCTAGGCGTGATCGTCGTCCTCGGCATCCGTGACTCGTCGTTCAACGCGCCGCCGAAGGCCGCGATGTCGATCGCCGACACGTTCGGCAGCCCAGCTAAGTAAGGGGTCCGCGAAGTAACGGGCCCGTGAACTAACGGGTTTGAGCTGGCTTCCCACGACGGGGCTGCACCGCTTGGCGGTGTGGCCCCGTCTCGATTCGATACGCCGTCCTCCGGTAGCCTCTCACTCGTATGTCTTTTGTGACCACTCTGCGTGTCCCTCAGTTCAGTTCGGGTCTCCGCACAGGTGCGTTCCTCGCCGCACTCATTGCTGGCGGCGTGACGCCGACGATCGCCCTCGCTGAGGACGCCGCGCCGTCTGTAGCGCCATCCGCTGCAGTCGACGCCGCGGTGCGTCATAACGAGCGTGGTCTGAAGCTCACGAACGAGGGCCGTCACCTCGAGGCGGTCGAGGCGTTCCGGCGAGCGTACAAGGCTGCGCCCGACGATCTCGTCATCCGGCGCAACCTCGCGCTCGCACGCTCCAACGTAGCGGTGCAATTCCTCGGCAAGGGCGACCTCGCGAACGCCACACACAACGCCGAAGAGGCCCTGAAACTTGCGCCGGACGACCCGATTGTCGTGCTGAACGTGGCGGCCTGCCGAGACGAGCAGGGCTTTCCTGCACAGGCCGCCGAGTTCGTGCGCCGGGCGCGGAAGGTCGGAGCCGACGATCCACACGTACGTACCCGGATGGGTGCGGTGCTCTATCGCGAAGGCGATCTCGCGGGAGCGATCAACGAGTGGCGCGCCGCGGCGAAATTGGCACCGGGGGATCGGGCTCTTGCTGCGCGCCTGGCGCGCGCGGAGAAGGCGGCGGCTGCCGAGGCGAGCCTCACGCCCCAGCTCTCGTCACACTTCGAGGTGCTCCACGACGCCGAGAGTGCGGTTCTCGCATCGCTCGTGCTGCGCGAACTCGAGGACGCCCACCGCGTTGTCGGAGCCGACATCCAGACGTCGCCGACTGGCCCGGTGAAGGTGGTCCTGCTCTCGTCGGAACAGTTTCGATCGACGACAGGCACGAATACCTGGGTTGCGGGTCTTTACGACGGCCGCATTCGACTCCCCGTCAAGGACGTGCCGGAGCCGAAGGCTCTCCTCGCTCGCGCCCGCCACGAGTATGTCCATGCCGCGCTCGCTCCGCTCGGAAAGCGGGCGCCTTCGTGGCTGCACGAGGGCATCGCACAGGTCCACGAGGGGCGCTCGGCTGCCGCGGCAACCGCACGCGTGCGACGGGCTAGCGCGATCCCGTTCGCGGATCTCACGAGCAGCTTCGCGAGCACGCGCCAGGAGAGCCGTGCTCGCCTGCAATACGACACCGCTCTGGCGTTTGTGTCGTGGCTACGCACCGGCGAACGCGGCAGCCAATTCCGACTGGCGATGCAGCGTCTCTTCAACGACTGGACGCGCGAGAAGGCCTTCGACGACGCCTACGGCGCGTCGCTGCCGGATCTCTACGACCGTTTTCAGCAAGCGCTGCGGCGCTGACCGCGATCCGCGCTCAGAGGTTGTGAAGATATCCCCCGTGGATACCGGACGTGTTCGGGTGGGTCGGCTGTCGTGGCTGGCAGGAGATGTGACTTTGGCGAGTCTCCGAGCCTGCCAGCCGCGGCAGACGGCCCGCCCGGGCGCGGTGGAACGCGCGCACACTCGGCCCGGATGTCCACGCTACCGGTGCCTCGGAGGATTTCTTCACAGGCTCTCAGTCGGTCGACGCGTCCGCCGTCGGCACCGCATCGACATCCGGCTCTTGCACTGGATCCGGCAACTCAACGGGTGGTACCGGCTCCGCGGCCGGGGTGGCCTGCCAGCCGCCGCCGAGGGCGCGGTAGAGGAAGACGATCGACAGCAACTCGTCGCGAACCGAGCGGGCGAAGCTGAGCTCGGCGTCGAAGTAGTCGCGCTCGCTGTCCAGGACCTCAAGGTAGCTGGTGACCCCACCGCGATATCTGTTCCGCGAGAGCCGCGTCTGATCCTGCAACGTGGCCTCGAAGCGCCCAAGGATGTCCCGCACTTCGCTCGTCTTCTCGCGGGCGATCAGTGCGTCGGCCACCTCCTGGAACGCGATTTGCACCGTCTGCAGATACGCGAGCGCTGCCTGCCTCTGTTGCGACTCCGTGACCTCGACGTTGGCGCGCAGGCGACCCGCATTGAAGATCGGCAGCGTGGCCGAGGGCACGATCGACCAAGTCTGCGAGTCGTGCTTGAAGAGGTCACTAAGATCGTCGCTGAGGAAGCCGCCGCTACCCGTGAGTCGGATCGACGGGTAGAGCAGTGCTTTCGCGGCGCCAATTCGCGCATTCGCAGCGACCAGGCCTTGCTCCGCGATCATCACGTCGGGGCGGCGTTCGAGGAGCTCGGACGGGAGTCCCTCCGGGATGTCCTGCCAGCGGGGATCCGCTTGCTCTAACAACGGTAGTCCGCGCTTCACTGGTCCCGGGTTCGCCCCGATCAACTGTCGAAGCTGGTTCTCGACCTGCACGGCGCGCTGTTCCAGTGCCGGAATGATACCCGCCGCCTGAAGGACGAGGCCCTCGGCCTGCCGCAATTCGACTTTGTTGGCGATGCCGTGCTCCAGGCGCAGCGAAACGAGCCGCTCGGAGCGTTGGCGCGACTCCACGGTACGGCGCGAGATCTGAATCTCGGAGTCGAGCTCCAGCAAGACGTAATACGCCTCGGCCACAGCGGCGACGAGGCTCTGTGCCACGGCGCGGCGCGCAAATTCCGTCGCGAGCAACTCGGCGCGCGCTGCCTCCGTCGAGCGTTCGATCCGGCCCCAGAAGTCGATCTCCCAGGCGAGGTCCGCGCCGAGGAATGCCGACTCCTGATCCTTGTCCACACCGGGCGGCAACGCGACCGGTCCGTTCTTCGACGCGCGCGTGAACTCCCCGCCGCCGACGGCATTGACATCGGGATAGAGGTCAGCGCGCACGATGGTCAGGAATGCGCGCGCCTCGAGGACGCGTTCCGCAGCGATGCGAACGTCGTAGTTGTTCGTGACAGCCGTCTCGATGAGCGTCTGCAGCGCTGGGTCGCCGAAGACCTCGCGCCATTCGAGGTCGCCGAGCGCGGACTCGCCTTCGGCTGCTGGGGCGGGCGCGTCGAGTTCCCGAAACGTCCCCGGAACGTCAAGCTCCGGTCGCTCGTAGTCAGGGCCGAGCCGGGTGCAAGCAGCGGCGAGAAGAGGCAGCGTGACCAATACGAACACGGGCGCGCGGAAGCGGTGTGGGGTCATGCTGCGGCCTCCTCCGTCTCTTCGGGTTCCTTCTTGCCGAAGACCTTCTCAACCGCGCCCTGGAAGATGCGGTAGAGCACCGGCGTCACGAAGAGGGTCATCACCGTACCCGCGAGCATGCCGCCGAACACCGCCGTGCCAAGTGAGCGCCGCGACGAGGCGGCAGCGCCGGATGCGATCACCAGCGGGATCACGCCGAGAATGAACGAGAACGCCGTCATCAGGATCGGCCGGAGTCGCGAACCGGCCGCCTCGACCACGGCATCGAGAACCGACTCGCCCTCGTCGTAGCGTTGCTTCGCGAACTCGACCACGATGATCGCCGTCTTGGCGGCGAGGCCGATGAGCAGGATGAGCCCGATCTGGACGTATACGTCGTTGATGTAGTCGCGAATGAAGGCCGCGAAGAACGCCCCGAAGATCGCCACCGGCAATCCGACCAGGATGGCGAGTGGGATTACCCAGCTCTCGTAGTTGGCGGCCAGGAAGAGGAAGACCAGCAGGAAGCCGAGGACGAAGATGACGCTCTGCGCGCCAGCGGCGGCTTTCTCCTGATACGCGATCGTCGTCCACTCGAAGCCCCACCCGTCGCCGAGCACGTCCGCCGCGACGGCCTCCATCGCCTCGATCGCCTGACCGGAGCTGTACCCGGGCGCCGAGCCGCCGGAGATCTCGCTCACACGGAACATATTGTAGCGATGGATCAGGTCCGGTCCGGTGACCGACCCGACCGTGGACATCGTGCGCAGGGGCACCATCGTGCCCGTATCTGCGCGCACGTAGATCTGGCGCAAGTTGTCCGGGTCCATGCGGAACTCGGGCTCCGCCTGGATCATCACCTTGAACGGACGCCCGAAGAGCGTCAGGTCGTTCACCTGCAGGCCACCCAGGAAGATCTGGAGGCTCTGGAAGACGTCGGAGATCGACACACCGAGGGTCTTGGCCTTCTCGCGGTCGAGGTCGAAGCTCACCTGTGGGACGTTGGCCCGAAACGCGCTGCTCAGCCCGATCAGTTCAGGACGCTCGCGCGCAGCGGCGACCATCTCGTCGCCCTTTGCCTGGATCTCCGCTGGCGTCCGGGTTCCGGTGCGGTCCTGCATCTCGAATTGAAAGCCGCCAGCGTTGCCGAGGCCGGGGATCGGCGAGGGCGAGAACGCCAGTCCGAACGCTTCGGGGTACCCCGCGAAGAGGGTGCGGGTCTTCGCGATGATCCCGTCCACCTGGAGATCCTCTGTGGGGCGCTCGTCCCAATCTTCCAGTAGCACCACGAAGCTCACGTTATTCGACGTGTACGCATTCGTCAGGAGGTTGAGACCGCCGAACGTGAGCACGTCCGCGACGCCCGGGATCTTGCCGAGCGCTTCCTCGGCACGGTTCGAGAGCGCCATCGTGCGTTCCATCGACGCGCCATCGGGAAGTTGCAGCGTGGCGAAGAGGTAGCCCTGGTCCTCGGCTGGCACGAAGCCGGAGGGCATGGTCTTCAGCAGCGTGAAGGACCCGAACGAGAGCGCGCCGAGGATGACGAGCCCGACGACGACCGTGCGCACGAGCACGCGCGTGAGCGCGGTGTAGCCGCGCGTCGTGGCCGCCATGCCCTTGTCGAACCAACGGATGAACCAGCCGATCGGGCCGCGCATCTCGGTACGAGGCCGCAGGAGCAGCCGGCAGAGGGCCGGGGTCAGGCTCATCGCGACAATCGTCGAGAGCAGAATCGACGTCGAGATCGTCAGGGCGAATTGTCGGTAGAGCTGGCCGGTGATTCCGCCCATGAACGCGACTGGCACGAAGACGGCGCAGAGCACCAGCGACGAAGCGATCAGTACGGAACTGACTTCCTTCATCGTGCGTTCTGTCGCCTCGGTGGGGGAGAGCCCCTGCGCGATGTACACCTCGGTGGACTCGACGACGACGATCGCGTCGTCGACGACGGTGCCGATCGCGAGGATGATCCCGAAGAGCGTCAGCATGTTGATGCTGAAACCGAGGACCCCGAACGCCGCGAACGTGCCCACCAGTGAGACGGGGATCGCGATGAGCGGGATCAACGTTGCGCGGAAGCTCCCGAGGAAGACGAAGACGACGATCAGCACGAGTCCGAGCGCTTCGAAGAACGTCGTCTTCACCTCGTCGATGGACGCTGTGATGAACTTCGTGTTGTCGAATGTGATGTCGTATTCGAGGCCGGGCGGCATGCGCTCGCCAAGTTCCTCCATCAGCTCCTTCACGCCGTCCGCGGTCGTCAGCGCGTTCGATCCGGGTAACTGGTAGACCATCAGGATCGTCGATGCCTGACCGTTGAAGCGGCCGTACGACGTATATGACTTACCGGCAAGCTCGGTACGCGCGACATCCTTCACCCGGAGGGTCGAGCCGTCCGGAAGCGTCCGCAGGACGATGTTCTCGAACTCCTCCTGGGTCTCGAGACGCGTCTTCGCGGAGATCGAGTACTGGAACGCGACCCCCGCCTCGGCGGGCGGCTGCCCGACCGCGCCGACCGGGAGGAGCACGTTCTGCTCCCTCACGGCGTCTGCGATGTCGCCAGCGGTCAGGCCGAGCTTCGTCAGTTTGTCGGGGCGCACCCAGAGGCGCATCGCGTAGTCGCGCTGGCCGATCAGATTGGTGCTTCCAACGCCCGACGTGCGCGTGATGGGGTCGACGAGGTTGAGCGACGCGTAGTTCGAGATGAACGTCTCGTCGTACGTGCCGTCCGGCGAGTAGAGCGAGATCACGAGCACGAAGTCCGGGGACTTCTTCTCGACCGAGATACCGGCCGCGACCGCCTCGGGCGGCAGCTTCGACATCGCCTTGTTCACGCGGTTGTTGATGTCCACGTTCGCGAGGTCGAGGTCCTTGCCGACGGCGAAGCTGCACGTCAGGAGGTAACGGCCATCGCTACTGCTCTTGGACGTGAAGTAGATCATGTCCTCGGCGCCGTTGACCTCGGTCTCAACGGGAGCGGCGATCGCCTGCTCGACCGTCTCGGCATTCGCGCCCGGGTAGTTGATCTCGACCTCGATGGTCGGCGGTGCGATCTGCGGGTAGAGCGCGATCGGGAGCGACATCATCGAGAGCGCACCCGCGAGCAGGATCACGATGGAGATGACCATCGCGAAGACCGGCTTCTTGATGAAGTACTGGCCCACGTCTACTTGTCTCCGCCGTCGGACGACTCTTCGTCGGCGGACTTCTTGCGGTCAGACCCTTCGTTGCGGGGCCGCTCGACCTCGGCAGAGGCCGCCTTCGTCGTGGGCTTGACAATCGACCCGGGCTGCGCCTTCTGCAGGCCTTCGATGATCACGGTCTCGCCGCCTTCCAGCCCCTTCTCGACGACGAACGAGCCCTCGTGTCGTTCCGATACCTGCACGGTCTTGAGCGCGACTTTGTTGCCCTCGCCGACGACGAGTACGGACTTGACGCCCTGGCGCTCGGTGATGGCTTTCTGCGGCACCAGCACGGCGCCTTCAAGGGTCCCGATTGTGAGCCGGACGCGACCGAATTGTCCGGGGCGCAGCGCGCCGTCCGGGTTCGGGAACTGACACACGAGTTGGAGCGTCCCGGTCTCGATGTCGACTGCGCGCTCGCTGGTGATGATCACGCCCTCGTGGGCGTACACGCTGTCGTCGGCGAGGAGGAGTGAGACGCCGATCTCCCGGCGCGCGCTCCCCGGCTCCGCCTTTCGCTCGGCGGCGATACGCGTGAGCTGCAGGAACTCGACCTCGCTGATCGCGAATGTGCACCACATGGGATCGATGAGCGAGACCTCGGCGAGTTGCGTCGCCTCGCCACGTCCGACGAGGTTGCCGACCGAGACATCGGTGCGCCCGATCAGCCCGTCGATCGGACAGGTGATCGTGCAATAGCTCAGGTCGAGTTCGGCCAGGACGAGCGCCGCCTTCGCCTTCTCGAGTTGCGCCTCCGCCATCAGGATCCCGACCTCTTCGGAGATGTGCGCGTTCTTGAGTGTGGCCTCCTGGACCTGGATCTCAGCCGCCGCCACCTCGTTCGCGGCGATGGCGGTATCGAGATCTTGCTGCGGCACGGCATCTTCGGCCGCGAGCGGACGCAGGCGGGCCACGTCCTGCTCCGTCTTCTTCTGCGACGCCTTGGCCTGCGTGAGCCCAGCCTCGGCGGCGCGGACGCTGACCTGTTCGTTCGCCAGCTTCACGTCAGCCTGCGCCTGCGCCAGTGTCGCCTTTGCGGCGTTGACCTCGGCGGTGAAGGTGCTCTTGTCGAGTTCGTAGAGCAACTGGCCCTTCTTAACCGGTCGTCCCTCCTCGAAGTGCATGCTCGCGAGGATCGCCTCGACGCGTGCTTGCACGACGATCGTCTCCTTCGCCTCGGTGCGAGCGACGAAGTCGCGGATGACGGGAACGTCCTCCGTGCGCACCGTTGCGACGACCACCGAGGCCGGTGGCCGCGCGGGTTGCCTGTTTTTTTCCGCCGCGGCCTCGTCACCGCAACCGGTGAGGAGCGGCAGCACCATCACCATCACCAAGGCCAGCGTCAGAGGCAGCGCCCGCGTCAGGGTCCGCCGGGCGCGCTGCTGTGCAACGCCTGTGTTCATCGTGGTTCCGTCGTTCACGCGTTCAATCCTCCGGGACGGAAAGCTAGCGCCGGGGTGTCTGCGGCGCGCGCTTAGTTCGTGGCGTCGGTCTCGAAGCGCAGGTCTTTCAGAAGCAGATGTAACCTTTGGCCCGCTGGTGCGACCTGGGAAGGGGAGGGAGGTAAAACGCAGAACCCCTTGGAGACACCATGACCACGGAGACACCATGACCACCACCGACGTCGTCCGAACCCGTTCCGGCCCCGTTCCGGCAGCGCCCGTCACAGGCGCGCTGAGCGATCGCGCCTCCGCTGACGTCCCCGCGACGCGACCCGACCGTCCCCGCGAGCGTCTCCTTCGTTGTGGCCCTGAGTCCCTGCGTGACGAGGAACTCGTCTCCGTCGTTCTCGGCACCGGGCTCCCGGGCGTGACGGCCGAAACACTCGCGGGGCGCGTCATGGCGCGTGCCGGCAGCCTCCGCCGGCTGCTGATCCGGACGCCGACAGAATTGGCGGCGCTGCCGGGAGTGGGCGATGCGCGCGCGGCGCGATTGCTTGCGTGCGCGGAGATCGGGCGCCGTGTGCTCGGCGAGCCGCTGAGCCGCGGACGCTGCTACCGTTCGAGCCGCGACGTGTTCCGCCACTACGGCCCACGATTGCGCGATCTGCGCGTCGAGCAGTTCCTGGTCGTGCTCCTCGATGGCAAGCATCGCGTGCTGCGCGAGATCCTCGTCTCGCAGGGGACGCTCACATCGTCACCGGTACATCCGCGCGAGGTCTTCGGTCCGGCGATGCGCCATTCCGCGGCGGCCATGGTTCTGCTCCACAACCACCCTTCGGGCGATCCGACGCCGTCCGCTGACGATCTTGAGGTGACCCGCCGCCTGCGCGACGTCGGCGAACTCGTCGGCATTCAGGTTCTCGACCACGTGATCGTGGGCGACGGATCGTTCGCGTCGTTGGCCGACCGAGGACTTCTCTGAGCCTGGCGAGCGGATGGCCGTGCGCGGAATGCGACGAAAGTTGTGGCAGAGGTCGCCCGATCTTGTGAAATACGCACTTCGTGGCCGGTGCGACGGCGCGCGGCGGACCGAGGACTGCGGAGGAAGGACGAGGGCGTGGATGAGATCGAGGCGCAGAGACGGGCTCGCACCCGGCGCGTTGGTTTGATCCTCGCGTTCGTCGTGATTGCGCTGCTCGCCATGCCGTTCGTCTGGAAACTCCTGCCCTGATGCCCGTCCGCGAGTTCGTCGCGGTGAGCTTTGCGATCGCCCTCGTGATCCTCGATCACGAGCGTCTTCCGCTGTACCGAGAGGTGAGTTCGTGAGTTCGGTTGCTCCTTACGATGCGCTAGGCCAAGAGCAGTACGGCCTGAAGACGTTCGGCTTCACGCCGGGCAAATTCGGCATGTGGCTCTTCCTCGCCTCCGACGCGATGGGTTTCGTCGGGCTGATCGGCGCGTACATCATTCTGCGTGCGACGCTACCCGGCGAACTCTGGGTTCCGACCGAGGGCGGCTGGGCCGGTCCCGGAGGCGGCCTCCCGCCGCTCGCGCCGGTCCTCACCGGCATCAACACGTTCATCCTGATCGTGTCGTCGTTCACGATGGTGCGCGGGCTCGACGCGATCAGTCGCGGCAGCCAGAGCGGCCTCAAACTCTGGCTCGGCCTCACCATCCTCGGCGGGGCGACGTTCCTCGGCATTCAGGTCTACGAGTATCAACACCTGATGCACGCAGGGCTGAACATGAACCAGCACCTCTACGCGGCGACGTTCTACGTCTGTACTGCGTTCCACGGGATGCACGTCCTTACCGGCGTGATCTACATGTCGTGCATCTGGATCGCCGCCGCGCGCGGCAAGTACACCGCGGCGAGCCACAGCCCGGTCGAGCTTGTGGGCATCTTCTGGCACTTCGTCGATCTGGTCTGGATCATCCTCTTCACGATCATCTACCTGTTCTAGGGACGCCTCGAAATGAACGCTCTCTCTGCGCACGATGACCCGGACGACGCTGGCGCCGCCTATCACAACCACATGCCGGTGTACTGGCGCATCTTCATCTCGCTCGCCGTTCTGACGGGGATCGAGTTCGGGATCTCCCTCTCGATGGATCCGGCCCAGGGCACCCTCTACATGCTCGGCATCGTGGTTCTCGTGCTGCTCGCGGCGGTGAAGGCCGCGCTCGTCGCGCGCGTCTTCATGCACCTCAAGTACGACCCGAAGATCCTGAGCCTGCTCTGCGTCCTGCCCGTCATTCTTGGCTCACCGTTGGTTCTGTTCTGCATCTGGGACGGAATCAATGGGCCGAGTTTCGGATAGAAGCCGCCCTCCGCGCTGGCCGTCCGGCGTAGGCGTCGTCAGCGGGATCCGGGGACGGTACCCTCTCTCCTCGTGATCACTCGTAACGCTCACGATCTCGCCCTCGTCACCGCCGTCGCGGTGACGGGGGCGCTCTTCATTCCGCCCGTCGGCGCCGGCGAGCCGAAGCCGAAGAAGCTCCTTGAGACGTATCTCAAGGCCAAGAAGGACGCGGATCGCGAGACGGCGTGGGCCGCGGTGCTCGCGGCTCCGACCCTCGCAGCGGACGAGATCCCGAAGTTGCGCGACTTGGCGGTTCGACTCGTGCGCAAGCGAGGCCGTCGCATCGGTTCGGGCCGCGAAGAGTGGTTCGACGAGGACAAGGACGGCTGGCAGGGCCTCTACCTCACGTCGGGCAAGGGGAAGAAGGGACTCGCGCTCGGGCTGCACGGCGGCGGAGCGGGCTCCGGCGACGCCGGCAGTGCGTCGTCGTCGTTCGGCGGGCCGATCTCGTCGCTCGGCTTCCGCGGGGTGTTCCCCGAGGTGCTGCGCAAGACCGAATACGGCTGGACGGACCCGCCGGAGACCGAGCGCTGGATCATCGAGGAACTGCTGCCCGCGGCGATCCGCACGTGGAAGGTCGATCCCAATCGGGTCTATGTCACCGGCCACTCGATGGGTGGGTACGGCACCTGGACGTACGCTTCGATCCACGCTGATCGTTTCGCTGGCGGGGCCGCGTTCGCGGGCGCCCCGACGATCTTCTGGGAGCAGGGGCAGAAGGACAAGCGGGCCGACGCGGTGGTCGAGGGCTACCTCCCGAATCTCTACAACCTGCCGCTCTTCGTCTACCAGAGCCTGGACGACCGCAACGTGCCGCCCGCAGCGAACGTGTTCGCCTGTGGACGCCTGAAGGAACTGCACGCGAGCGATCCCGCAGGCTGGGAATTCGTCTACGAAGAGGTGAATGGTCGGGGGCACGCATTCCCAGAGAAGGGCGTGAAGCCCGGTCTCGAGTGGATGGCGGAGCACGCGCGTAATCCGCGGCCGACGAAGATCCACTGGCAGCCTGTGCGGGAGTGGAAGAAACGCTTCTACTGGCTGTACTGGGAGACACCGTGGCTGCTCTCCGAAGTCGTCGCGAGCGTGGATCGCGAACGCAATACCATCGACATCACCGTGTCGACACCGCGCTCCATGACGCCGCAGCGCACCGAGTCCGAGCGCGAGAGTTTCGTCTCCACGCTGCGTGTCTCGCTCGACGAGCGCCTCGTGGATATGACGCGCGAGGTGGTGGTCACGCTCGACGGCGTCGAGCGGTTCCGCGGGGTGCCACAGGCGAGCCTCGCCACGCTGATCCGTACTGCCGAGCAGCGCGAGGACCCAGAGTACGTCTTCGCGTTCGAGGCGACGATGGGGGCTGCACCGCCCGCAGGGGACAGCGGCGAATAACGCGCAGCGCGACCCGCGCTCACCCATATCATCGATTATTCGGGGTGCCGCTGCGAAAGGGCTTCCCAACTCAGGCTCGACGCACGGCTTCGGCAGCGCGTTCGTTCTTGATCTTCGTCCGATCCAAGCTCTCCAGGCTCTGTCCTGCTGACTCTGTCTCTCAGCCAATCGGGAGGTCCACGCCGTTGCGGATCGCCATCATCTCCGACGTACACGCGAACATCGAGGCGATGGACGCGGTACTCGCGCACATCGCCGACCAGCACGTCACCGACATCGTGTGCCTCGGCGACGTCATCGGATACGGCCCGAACCCTCGCGATTGCATCAACATCGTTGCGAACGCGCGCTTCTCGTTGATGGGTAATCACGAAGAAGCGGTGATGTTCTATGGCGAGGACTTCAACGAGAAGGCGCGCCAAGCCCTCGAGTGGACGAAGGAACAGCTCAACTCGCCGGAGTACGACCGCAGCGAGAACTACGAGATGTGGAACTTCCTCGGCAGCCTCGAGGAGAGCCATACCGAGGGCGACGTTCTCTACGTCCACGGCTCCCCGCGCGTGCCGACTAAGGAGTACATGGTCCCGCAGGACATCCGCAACCGGGACAAGATGACGGAGATCTTCTCGATGATCCCGTCGCTCTGCTTCGTCGGGCACAGCCACATCCCTGGCGTCTATACGGACAACTTCCGCTTCCTCTCCCCCAACCGCATCGACGGTAAGTACGCGCATCAGGGCGGCAAGGCGCTCATCAACGTGGGCTCGGTCGGGCAGCCCCGCGATGGCGATCCGCGGAGTTCGTACGTCACGTTCGACGGCCGCAACGTGGTCTTTCACCGCGTCGAATACGACGTCCGCACGACCATGGACAAGATCTACGCCACGCCCGGCCTCCCGAACTACCTGGCGGATCGGTTGATCGTCGGTCGCTGACCGAGAAGCGGTAGAACACCCGCGCTGACCCTCGTCCGGCGACGGTGCCACGTGAGCGGAGCCTCACCCGGAGTGATGACGGAACCGCCGCTATCCACCGCCGGTTGATGGGGAAGCCGCATTCCGCGCGCGTCGCGACCGGTCACCACGCTCCCCAGCTCAGAAAACATTCCCGCGCAGCCTGCGCGCCGCCCCTCGGAGAAGACGACATCATGGAGAAACGCGTCGTGACGGCGATGCTCCTGAGCGTGGCCCTCCTCCTGGGCTGGACGTGGCTGGCGAATCTCTACGCGCCGCCGCCTGCTCCCGCGCCCGTTGGCGGCACCCCCACGGCGGTCACGGGCACGATTGGTGGGGCGACTGGTCTGCCTGACGGCAGCGGTGGCGTCGATCCGGTACCTCCCGGCCCGGTTGCCCCGATCCCGCCCGAGGCCGTGCCGAATGAAGCTGTGCCGGATGAACTCCGAGACGTCCCGGACGTGCAGGAGCAGATCCGGACCGACGTCTTCGATCTGATCGTCGACTCGCACGGTGGCGTTCTCGCGCAGGCGAACGTCTGGGCGTGTGAGTACCACCTGAGGGCCGACGGCGAGGTGCGGGGCGACCCGGGCCGGGCGACGATTACGCTGCCGGGGAGGCCGGGGCTGCTCGCGATCGGTCTGCGCGGGAGTGGCGTCGATCTGATGGATCGCCCGTGGCGCGTCGAGCGCAATGGCAAGGTGGTCACGGCGACCACCACCGCAACGCTCGAGGGCGGCGCGCGTGTCGAGATCGTGAAGACGTTCCGCGTCTCGACCGATCCCGCTGCCAAATTCCACATCGACGTGGATGTGGAGCTACGCGGACTCGGGCAGGGCGGCAAGCGGGCGACGCTCGAGGTCGTCGGTCCGTGGCTGGTTCGTCCGATCACGCCCAACGCAGCCGAGGACGGCATCCTCGTGGCGCTCGCGGACGAGGATGACGAGACCGAGGTCGAGAAGCTCACAGCAGCTGACATCAAGGAGTCGCTGGCCGAGGATCCCGAGTACGAGATGCAGGCGCCGCAGGGCATCCGTTGGATCGGCTCGCTCGGGGATTTCTATCTCAGCGCCCTCGAGTCGCTGGAGCCACTCCCCTCCGGAGCGTATGTCGGCTTTGTCCAAGGCGTGGACAAGAGCCCGAATCGCGGCGCGGAGCCGGGCGTGAAATCGGAGCCCTGGTCGACGGCTGCCGCCACGCTCCGTATCCCGCTGCAGGTGCCCGCAAACGGCACGACCGAGACGTTCCACTTCCGGGTCTACGCCGGTCCCGCCAGCCGTCCGCTGCTCACCGCAGACGACGCTCCCTACCACGAGTTCGCGCACGCTGTTCCGAGCCGAATGCTGAGCGTGCCCGCGATCACGGACCTTCTGGGTTGGCTGCTCTCGAAGTTCGCTGCGACCGGCATGGGCTATGGTCTGGCGGTTGTGGCGCTGACCATCCTCGTCCGCGGCGCGCTCTTCCCCCTCTCGCGCAAGTCGCAGATCTCGATGCGTGTCCACAGCAAGCGCATGGCGTCTATCAAGCCGAAGATGGACGCGATCAAGAAGCGCTACAAGGACCCGAAGAAGCAGCAGGAAGAGACGATGAAACTGATGCGCAAGGAGAAGATCTCTCCTGTGCCCGGCGGCTGCCTGCTCGCGTTCGTCCAGATGCCGGTCTGGATCTCGCTCTACGCGATCTTGCAGACCACGTACGAGATGCGCCACGCCAAGTTCCTCTGGGCGAGTGACCTGACGGCGCCGGACCATCTGCTGCATCTCCCGTTCGCCGAGGGGTGGATCGTCCTGGACGGTTGGCTGAACCTCTTCCCGATCCTGATGATGATCACGTGGGGGATCTCAGCCCACATGCAGCCGCTGCCCGACGATCCACAGCAGCGCCAGACCGCGAAGATGATGCGCTGGATGCCGATGATGTTCGGGCTGATCCTCTACAACTACCCGTCCGGCCTGACCATCTACATGACGTGTTCGGCCCTGTGGTCGATCGGCGAGGTCCAGTTGATCCGGCGCGTCTGGCTGAATAAGCTCGGCGTGTAGAGACGCGGCTCGTCGGGCTGGACGCGGTTCCTCCACTTCGATGGAGCGCGTTCGGCGGAGCGGTCTGTCTTCCGCGCGCGCTCACCGCCGCGGCGAGTGTCCGACCCGCGGCGTACGATCCCGGCGTACGGATCGGGCTCCGGCAGACCCGCCGTACGACGCGGTCGCGCCGTGGCGTGTGGCCGTCGATGCGGGCAGTTGATTCGGGTCGTCGACGTGGGCAGTTGCGGATGCGGCTCGCCGGGAACAAATGAGCGACAAATGCGAGAGCGCGGCGGCATGTCCGCCGCGCGGTGTATTCCGTGTACGCGGGTCCCGTCCGCTGACCCCTTGTAACGCTGACCCCTTGTAACGCTGACCCCTTGTGACGCTAGTGGTTGGGTCGTAGACTCCCTACCGACCCAACATCCTGTATCTGTCCGATCCTGCAGCTATTCGAGTTGCCGACGTCGCCGTGTGGCGCGTCGCTGATCTCCCGATCCCCAGGAGCCGTGCATGCGCTGTCCGTTCTGCAAAGAGAACAAGGACAAGGTCATCGATTCGCGCGAGAGCGGCGATGGGTTCGTCATTCGTCGCCGTCGCGAGTGCGAATCGTGCGAGCGGCGCTTCACGACGCGCGAGCGGATCGAGGAGACGCCGCTCCGCGTCGTCAAGCGCGATGGAACTCGCGAGGACTTCGAGCGACGCAAGATCCTGATGGGACTGCTGACCGCCTGCCAGAAACGCACGGTCTACCCCGACGATCTCGAACAGATCGTGCAGAACGTAGAGCAGTGCATCCTGGAGAGTTCTGATCGCGAGATCGGGACCGGGGCGATCGGCGACCTTGTGATGACGGAACTGAAGCGTTTGGACATGGTGGCGTACGTCCGCTTCGCCTCCGTCTACAAGAACTTCGAGTCTCCGCAGGACTTCGAGGAGATCGCCCAGTCGGTGAATGACCCGTCGGTGAATGACCCGTCGGTGAATGACCCGTCTGGTGGTGATGCTGTGGAGGATGACGACGAGGAGACCGCGTCGCAGTGAGACGCCTCGCCCTTGTCAGGCTCCGCGACGGCGAGACCGTCCCGTTCGAGCAGGAGCGTATCCGCGACGCGATCGAGCGTGCCCTCGTCGCCGCGGGAACGGAAGACCGTACGCTTGCATTCGAGATCGCGTCGGTCGTGGAACTCTTCCTCGAGAAGACCTTCTTCGACGACGTACCGGACACGGCGCAGGTCGAGGACATGGTCGAGAAGGTCCTGATGGACACCGGGCATCCCGCGGCCGCGAAGGCGTTCATCCTGCATCGCGAGCGTCGCAAGCGGTTGCGCGAGGCCCGCGAGGCCCGCACGTCCCGCTTCCAGCCGACGCTCTTCGATCACCGCGTTGTGATCGTCGATGACGGCTCCGAGGGACGCTCCGCGGCGTTCTCGCGCGAGCGACTTGCGCGCACACTCGCGAGCGACGGCACGATCAAGCGTTCGCTCGCCGACGACGTCGCGGCGGGAGTCGAGGGACGCCTGCGCGCCGCCGGTGTCTCGCGCACGCCCGCGTCGCTGGTACGCGCCCTTGCCGAGAACGAACTCCTCGAGCGCTCGGTCGCGTTGGATCTGCGCCGTCGCGGGGGCGCTGTTCTCGCCCCTGAACGGCTTGCGGCCGCGCTCTATCGCAAGGGGAGCGGCGGATCGGCCGCGCGCGGTGGGGCGCCGTTCCCCGCGGTCGCCGCCACTGAACTCGGTGGCGCTGCGCTGCGCTCGCATGCCCTCGCCGAATTGCTGCCCGCCGACATCGCGCGCGCGCATCTCGATGGCGATCTCCACGTCCACGGACTCGAACTCCCGGCAGCCCTCTTCACGGCTTCGCTGCGGCCGGCAGACGTCGCGGCGGGCACGGCTCCGGGCGGCGCGGCACGAGCGCCCGGCGATGCCGCCCGCAGCGCTCGCCGCCTGACGGCGTCGCTCGGTCGCGCGCAGCGCTTCCTGGGCGCCGCGACCACCGAGGGCGTGTCGATCACCGATGTTCCGGCGGCTTTCGCTCCGCTGCTCGTTGGGGCGGATCGCGAGACGATCGCCGAGGAGGCGTGGCACCTGCTGCTTGCAACCGCTGCCGACGTCGGTGGCAACCGCATCGCGCTCGATCTGACGCCACTCTCGCCAGCCGTGTCGCCAGCCAACTCGCAGTCCGCGAGGGCGTCGGATCCCACGTCGAATACCACGGTGGAGCCGGATCGCGCGGCCTCCGCGGCGGCCGCGTTCTCGGCGGCCGTGCTGCGCGCGCATGGGCGCCGCGAAGGGCTCCCGGGTCCCGACCTTCTCGCGCGGCCGACAATCACCGTCTCCGACCGGATGCTGGAGAACGCTGAGTCCCGCGAAGTGCTGCGGCTGGCGGCCGAGGCCGTCCTGCGTGGATCGCCGGTGGTCTTCCCCCTCGACCGCGGCCCCGGCGCAGTCACGCCCCGCGACGAGCGTCGCGGGATCGGCCGCGCCGACGGTGGCCCACAGCTCTGTGCCGGCCGCATCACGCTCAATCTCGCCCGCGCCGCGCGTCGCGTCGGACGCGGTCGCGTCGAGGGCTTCCTGCGCACGTGCGATCGCCTCGTCGAGATGGCTGCCGAGGGCCACGTTGCGCGGCGCGAGTTGCTCGCGCAGGTGGCTGGCGCGTCGGGCGGCTGCCTCGCGCCGCTTCTCCGAGGGCCGCGCGGTCGCGATCCGCTCTACGATCTCAATCGGGCGACGTGGTCGTTCGGGATCACCGGGCTGAACGAAGCGGTTCAGCTTCTCGCGGGCTTCGAATTGCACGATGGCGACGAGACCGTCTCGCGCCTCGCACGACGCATCGTCTCGTACCTCGCGCTGCGCGTGAAGGCAGCGGGCGCCAGCGGCGACTTCACGGCGACGCTCGACGCCGACGAGGATCGCGAGGTGGCGGCCCGGCTCTTCGCCGCCGATCAACTCGACGCACCGGTCGCGATGGCGGAGCTCTTCCCGGATCGCGACGCGTACACGTGTGGCGTACAGGTACGCGACGACGCGCCGGTCGATCTACTCGCTCGCGTCGAGCACGAAGAGCCCCTGCACGGACACCTTGCTGGCGGCACGCTGAAGGTCCGTCTGGCGGCAAAGGATGCGGGCGGTCCCGACGGGATCGTGGCCTTGCTCCGCAAACTCTTGCGCGCGGGCTCGGCCGTGCGCGTGGAGGTCTCGACATGGTAGGGCGCCCGCCTCCGCTGCCGCCGATCCGTGGGCTCGAGCCCGTCTCGCTGACGGCATGGGAGGGGCGCGTCTCGGCCGTGGTCCAGCTCCAGGGCTGCAACTTCAAGTGCCCGGACTGCGCCGTCCCGCATCTCGTGCCGCAGATCTTCGAGGGTGGCACCATTCCGATCGAGAGCGTGCTCGAGGCGATCCACCGCCGCCGCCGCTGGCTCGATGCCGTGGTCATCGCGGGCGGTGAACCCACTCTCCACGAGGGGCTCTGCGACTTCGTGAAGCTCGTGCGGGAGCTCGGCCTGCGGGTTCGGCTGCACACGAATGGCAGTCATCCCGAGGCGCTGCGTGAGGTCTTGGAGACGGGCGAGGTCGCGAGTGTCGCGATGACCGTGCGTGGCCCACTCGATCCGACGTACGCCGTTGCCGTCGGCGCGCGCGTTCGGCTGGCGGCGATCTACGAGTCCGTCGAGTTGCTGCTCCGCTGGCCTGGCGATCACGAATTCCGGGTGCCGTGGCTGCCCCAGGTGGTGGAACACGCGCAGATGATCGCGGTGCTCCGTATGCTCGCGGGCGCCCGTCGGGTGGTGCTCGAGCCCGCGCAAGACGGGACTCCGGGCATTCGCGTCCTGCAACAGGTGGGGCGGACGGCCGGGCCCTACGTGGATAGCTGTGTGGTGGCGGGCCGGCCCGGACAGGACTTCGGCGGCCGGGCGCGGTCCCGCGGTGTGCGGTCATGACGGGCCTGGACATAATGGGGCTGTGCATGACGGGTTCGGGCATGACGGGTTCGGGCATGAGAGCGGTCGAGTCGGTGAGAGTCGTGAGGAGAGTTGTATGCGTCTGAAGTCCCTCCGACTGCACGGCTTCAAGTCGTTCGCGCAGAAGACCGAATTCAACTTCCCGAAGGGCCTGACATGCATCGTCGGGCCCAACGGCTGCGGCAAGTCGAATGTCGTGGACGCCATCAAGTGGGTGATGGGCGAGCAACGCGCCTCGGCCCTGCGCGGCGCCGAGATGGCCGACGTGATCTTCGGCGGCACGAAGCGCCGCAAGCCACTCGGCATGACCGACGTCACGCTGGTCTTCGACAACTCGGAGCGTGTTGTCGACGTCGATTGGACCGAGATCGAGATCACGCGTCGGCTCTATCGCGACGGCAAGAGCGAGTACCTCCTCAACAAGAACCGCTGTCGCTTGAAGGATATCCGCGATCTGTTCATGGACACCGGCGGCGGTCGTGGCGGCATGACGATCATGGAGCAGGGCAAGATCGATCAGGTCCTGCGCGACAGTCACTCCGAGCGCCGCGCGATCTTCGAAGAGGCCGCGGGGATCGCCAAGTACAAGGCGCGTCGCAAGGAGTCGCTGCGCCGACTCGATCGCGTCGAGGCCGATCTGCTGCGCGTCTCCGACGTTGTGACCGAGAAGCAACGACTCGTGCGCTCTCTCAAGATCCAGGCGGGCCGCGCCGAGCGCTACCAGGTACTCGTCGACGAGATGCGCGCGAAGCGCCTCCAGCTGGCCGTCCATCGTTATGGCAAGCTGCTTGGTGAGCGCGAGACGGCCTCGGCCCGTGTCGAGGAACTCGCCGTCTCGGAAGCGGCGGCACGCGATGAAGTCGCGAAGGCCATCGCCGAGAGTCGGACGGCCGAGGACGATCTCGAGGTCGCACGCACGGCGACGTCGCGACTGGAGCAGGAGATCGCCACCCTTGAGGGCCAAGCCGAGACGGCGCGCGAGAAGGCCGCGTTCGCGACCCGCATGGTCTCCGAACTCGACGGCAAGATCCGTTGGTACGTGGGCGAGATCGAGAACAACGCGCTGCGCTTGAAGGATCTGGTCGGCGTGCGCGCCGAGCTCGCGGAGACGTTCGATCTCGCGAAGAAGGAGCGCACCGAACGGCAGGCCGACGTGCGCGACATCCAGGCCGTGATCCAGGAGCGTGCCAGCGAGTCCGCCGCTCAGCGCACGGCCGCCGAGGCGCTCTCCCGCAAGGCCTACGAGGTCGTGGATCAGCGCGCACGTGTCGAGAACAAACGCTCTCGCCTCGATGCGCGTCATCAGGCGCTCGGAACCCAGCGCGCGCGGCTCGTCGAGCGTCTCTCCGGACTCGTCGAGGACACGCGTCAGGCGCGCGAGCGGGCGACGCAGGCCGAGACGCAGCGGGCCGAAGCGCAGACCGCGCTGGAGACCGCGCAGGCCACGTTGGCCGCAGCCGAGGGCCGATTGCACGCCGCCGAGGAGCGCGTCAAGGAGGGCCGCGACGCCGTCGGACTCCTGGACCGCGACGTCTCGGCGGTGCGCAGCCGCGTAGAAGTGCTGCGCCATCTCTGTCGGCAGATGGAGGGCGTCGGCAAGGGCGCCAAGAAGCTCATCGCCGCTGCGAAGGGCGGCGCGACGGAACTCTCCGGCGTGCGCGGGTTGTTGGTCGAATGTCTCACGACGGACGCCGCCGATGCGGGCGCCGTCGAGAGTGCGCTCGGCGCGTATGCGTCGGCCGTCGTCGTCGACACATTTGCGGACGCCGAGCGTGCGGCGGCGTACCTCGGCCAGAAGCGCCTCGGCCGCTGCCTGCTCCTGCCTCTCGACAGCGTGCGCGCCGCGGCACCTGCCGTTGCGGACGCACTCTCCGGAGCCGTCCGCTGCGACGCCGACCTGATGCCCGTCGTCGAGGCGCTGCTCGGGCAGGCCCTGCGTGTCGAGTCGCTCGCAGACGCACGTAGCGCGCAGGCGTCGTCGTCGGACTCGCTGACCATCGTGACGGCTGGCGGCGAGGTGTTGGAGCCGATCGGCGCAGTGAGTGCCGGCGGCGAGTCGGGCGGCGCCGGTGTGCTGACGCGGCTCAGCGAGTTGCGCGAATTGACTGCGCGACTCGAGGGTCTTACGGAGGAACTCGCCGCCGCGCGCGTGACGTTGCGCGCAGCGGAGACCGAACTCACCGACTCACGACGTGAGATCGGCGGCGCGCGCGACGCCCGCCGCAGGGCCGAGTCGAGTGCGCAACGCGCCGGCAACGAATGCGATCGCGCCGGTGCCGATGTCACCCGGATCGAGCGCGACGCCGGTCGCCTGAGCGGAGAGTCCGACGAGATCGCCGTGGAACTCGAACGGCTGGCAACCGAGTCCGCTGCGGCCGCGAAGGAAGCGGCGACGCTCGAGACTGAACGCGCCGACGTCGAGCAGCGTCGGGACGACGCGCGTCGCATTCTCGGCGACCTCGATGCGCGTCTGCGCGAGACGGAAGAGGCGCGCGCGGATCTGCGTGTGCAACTCGCGTCGGTCGTCGAACGCTGTGTCGCGCTCGAAGCCCGCGCTCGCGCGATCGAGGAGGAGACGAGCGAACTCGAGGAGGGCGTGGACGAGGCACGCAGCGAGCTCGCGGGTTGCGAGCGACGCAAGGTCGAGGCGCAGGAGCGGGGCAAGCAGGCGCGCGAGGACTTCGAGAAGGCGCAGACGCGTCGCGAGCGCTGCATCGTCTCCCTGGCCGAGGTGCGCCATCGTCTGTCCGAGGCGAAGAGCCGTCTCGACGAACGCCGCGGACTGCTCGACGGCCTGCAGAAGGAAGCGACCACGGTTGGCCGCGAGCTCCAGCGTTTCCGCCTTCGGCAGAACGAGGCCCGCATCCGGGTCGAGGGCCTGATCGAGCGCATCCAGGAAGAGCTGGAGATCGACCTCCACACCGCCTGGGAAAAGGCGCGTGGTTTGGCGCCAGCCAGCCTCACCGTGGCGCAGGTCGGCAGCTCCGAAGAGGAGTCGGAAGAGACGATCCCCGTCTACGCGGCTGACGACTCGACTGGCTTTGATGCCGACGAGGTCGAGGCCGAGATCCAGGCGCTCCGCGATCGCATCAGCCGCATGGGCAACGTCAATCTCGAAGCGCTCCATCAACTGGGCACCGTCGAAGTCGAGGCCGAGGAATTGCAGAAACAGCACGACGATCTGACGCGTTCGCGCGAGTCGTTGCTCGAGGCCATCAAGAAGATCGACACCGAGAGCCGCGAGCTCTTCATCACCACGTTCAATGCCGTGCGCGAGAACTTCCGGGTGATGTTCCGCCGTCTGTTCGAGGGCGGTAAGGCGGACATCTACCTCGACGATGAACAGGACGTGCTCGAAGCCGGCATCGACATCGTCGCGCGTCCGCCGGGCAAGGAAGCACGCTCGATCTCGCTCCTCTCCGGCGGCGAGCGCACCATGACAGCGGTTGCCCTGCTCTTCGCGATCTACCAGGCCAAGCCCTCGCCCTTCTGCCTCCTCGACGAGGTGGACGCAGCGCTCGACGAGGCCAACGTCGAACGCTTCGCGGCCGTCGTGCACGAGTTCGCCGAAGAGAGCCAGTTCATCATCATCTCGCACAACAAGCGGACGATGACCGCCGCCGATACCATCTTCGGCGTCTCGATGCCGGAGCCGGGCGTCAGCCGCCCACTAGCCGTCCGCCTGGATCAGGTAGGCGAGGACGGCCAGATCCTGGCCGCCTGATCGCGAACGGCGACCGAGAGGTGCGGCCTGGAACCTGTGAGGATGCCGTCCGCCGTGGGGTGGGGGCAATGTCCGAGTGCGTGGGGGGGGCAGGGGGGGGCTCCGCGTCTTGCGGTCGATCTCGCTGACGACGGATCATGTCACCCGGTAGTGCGGCGACATGGTTACCTCGGTTGCGCGCTGACGGTGCGCCAGAACGCGCAGCGTGGAGCCGTCGTCCGGAACGGATTCCACGTGGACGTCCCCCGCAATCGGACCTCTTGCCACAGGTCGATCTGGGCCTGCCCGCCCGCAAGCGAGTGGACGTCGGCGTAGAACGTGATGGGCCCGCGCTGGCCTGGTATCCCCGCGAGCGCGCCAGCCTCCCAAGGATCGCTGCCAGCGGAGCCTGCATCTCTCTCGACGAACCACCGTGTGTCGTCCACGAGCACGAGCGTTCGCTCGCCACCGAACACGCTGACTGCGAGCCAATTGGCACGGCGGTTGTCGTCCAGCGTCGAGAACGGTCCGGGAAACGACGAGACGATGCCCCACGACACGAGAAAGAGGGCACACGCGAGAGCGGCCGTCAGAAACGGCTGCCCCAACCGTGGGACGCGCGGAGGGCGTGCTCCTGCATGAACTCGGCGGAGCATGCTGGAGCGCGTGTGCCCCGAGCCCGAATCCCCGTTGCAGTGAATTCGAGGTTCCTCCAGTTCTCCGCGCTCCAGCATCCGCCCTATCCTATCCCGAGACCCTGTCCGACTGCAGCCCCTCAGGTGCAAGGCGGCGTCGGCACTCGGCGTGGGCGTCCCCTCGACGCGCGCTCGCGTCGATCGAGAACTGTCCTGGTTTCGTATCGTCGATGGATGGTGCCCGGTGACGGGCGGTCCTGACCGGTCCGGCTGTAGTGTCCTCGGCCTGCCAGACCCCGGGCACCGCGGGACGTACTCGCGAAGACGCCCCGCCGTCCCCGGTCGGCGGCGGAGCAACGAGCTCTCTTGTCGAGGCCAGGTGGCCCGCCGACGCCCGGGTACGATCCGAGAGACGACGCTCTCTCCAGAGTCGTGTCGTCGGCATATGTTAGCCTTCTGTTATGCTCCTCCAGGTTGACCAACGCACCCGCACCTTCCTCGATGACGATGCTCTGATCGCACGTGCGACCGAGCAGGCGCAGGCCGTTCGGGATGCCGAGATCGCGCTGGCGAAGTCCCTCTTGGAGATGCGCGAGACGCGCGCGTACTTGGCGTGCAGATGCTCGTCGGTCGAGATGTTCGGCGGTCGATTGGGTTATGAAGGCCACGAGATTCGGCGGTTGCTGAGGCTCGCCGAGGCGATGGACGCCGAGTCGTCCGTCGAAGAACGCATCCAGGCGAAGGCGCTGAGTGTGGCGAAGGCCGTGGAACTGGCTCCGATCCTGAACGAGCCGTCGCTCTTCGACGAGAAGAGCGGCTGGGTCAAGCAGGCGCAGAAGGACTCGTATTCGAAGACGCGCCGCAACGCGCGTCATCGCATGGCGGAGATCCGCTGCGGTGAGGCGGTCGAGACGCTCGAGCTTCGCGTGCCCGACTCGGTGGTCGAGCGCTTCGAACGCGCGCGGGTACTGGCCTCGCGGAAGGCCGGACGGCACCTGACGCGCGACGAGACGTTCGAGGCGCTTGTGGATCACTACGTGGACTCGTTCGATCCGCTGCTCGTGAAAGAGGGCAAGCGGCGCGTGGGGCCCACCGAGGATGACTACAAGAGCCGTTACATCCCGATCTCGGTGAAGCGCGAGATCCGGCGTCGCGCGGGCGACTGCTGCGAGTTCCCGGGTTGCTGGGCGCGGGCGTTCCTTGAGTTCGCGCATCGGCGGCCGCATCGCAAGGGAAGCGGTCGCGAGGCGCGGCATCTCTTCCTGCTCTGCCGTCACCACCACTTCTTCCAGGAATGTGGCTGGTTGGTGCCGCTCGGGCGGACTGCCGATCCGATCTGGATCGAAGGCAGTGAACTCATCTACACGCGCAATTGTCCGGGCGGACGAGAACCGGAGAACGACCGTGAGATGCGGGCGGCGGCGGCGCTGGCGCGACGCATGCGCGACGAGAAGAGCCATGCGGCGCAGGATGAGGCGGACGGCGAAGAGTCGGCCGCGGGCTGATGCGACGAAGTCGAGTGGTGGCGTCCCGGCGGGCGTGTAGGCTCGCTGCATGAGTACGCGCTGCATGAGCACGTTGCGAATGGTCGTGATCAGCGATACGCACGGTCGGCACGACGGATGGCGTGTGCCCGATGGGGACGTGCTCGTTCACGCGGGCGATCTGACATCGCACGGAACGCTCGCTCAGGTGCGCGCGGCGGCCGACTTCCTGCGTGCGCTTCCGCATTCGCACAAGGTCGTCATCGCCGGGAACCACGACTTCGCGTTCGAGAGTGCGAACGACGAGGCGCGGGCGGCGTTCCGCGGCTTGACGTACCTTCAGGACGAGTCCGCGCTCGTCGCGGGGGTGCGCTTCTACGGCAGCCCGTGGCAACCGGAGTTCTACGATTGGGCGTTCAATCTGGCGCGGGGCCCGGCGCTCGCGGAGAAGTGGGCTGCCATTCCCGACGACACCGAGGTTCTTGTGACGCACGGGCCGCCGCTCGGTCACGGCGACGCCGTGGCGCGTCCGGGAGGAGAGCGTGTCGGGTGCGCGGATCTGCTCGCACGCATCGGAGAGGTTCGTCCCGCCGTGCACTGCTTCGGGCATATCCACGAGGGCGCGGGGATCACGCAAGCTGATGGCACGTTCTTCGTGAACGCTTCGATCTGCGACCTCCGCTACCGTACGTGTCTCCCGCCGCGCGTCTTGGATCGGGTTGATGGACGGTGGTCGGTCGTCGTGTAGAGATGCGGTGCCAGAGATGCGGGAGTCGCGCTCACTTCTTGCGGCGGAAGAGATCCAACTTCCGATCATAGACGGACGTCTGCACGTCGAGCAGGCCGAGGAGCGAGTGCGAGATGATGTCGTGGGAGAACTCGCGATCTCTCTTCCGTTCCACCGTGCTCCGCTCGACGCCGCTGAACCCGTCGCCGAACCAGAAGATCGCCGGGACGTGCTGCTGCGCGTCCGGAGCGATGAACGTCGGCAGACCGTGCAGGTACACGCCGTTCTCTCCGAGCGACTCGCCGTGGTCACTGATGTAGAGCATCGCGACGTCGAATTCGTCGTCGTTCGCCGCTAGGAAGTCGATGACCTTCGACAGGAAGTAGTCCGTGTAGAGAATCGTGTTGTCGTAAGCGTTTCCGATCTCCTCGTCCGTGCAGTCCTGGAGTTGGTTCGTCCGCCGGATCGGGGTGAAGCGTTCAAAACGCTTCGGATAGCGCTTGTAGTACGCGGGACCGTGATTGCCCATCTGGTGCAGGACGATGAGTAGGTCGCCGTTCGGGCGCTCGTCAACGTGCGGTTGCAGGTGCGCGAGCATGCCCTCGTCGCGGCATTCTGGGTCGCAGATCGGGTTGATACTGGGTTTCTTGTACGTCTGGTACGGGACGCGATCGGCCACGCCCTTCGAGCTAGAGTTGTTGTCGAGCCAGAGGATGTCCACACCGGCGCGCTGCATGACATCGAGGACGTTCTCCGTTGACTCGGCCTCGACCGCGTCGTAGTCGGAGCTGTCACCGAGCGCGAACATGAACGGGACCGAGACCGCCGTGGATGTGCCGTAGCTCCAGAAGTCGCTGAAGCTGATCACGTCCTTCGTCGCCAAGATCGGATTCGTCTCGCGCTCGTACCCGTTCAGCGAGAATCGGTCCGCTCGTGCGGACTCGCCGACGACCATGATGACGAGCTTTCGCGAGGTGCCCTCGCGTTCGATACGCGCGTCCAACCCGATCTGTTTGAGCGGAGCCACACCGGAGCGCGTGCGCGCTGCGACATACTTCGACGTTGCGTAGATGAAGCAGCCTGGATTCGAGTAGTAGCGCAGCGCCTTGTGTTGCCGCAGGAACGAGGCGTAGTGGCTGCTGAGCGGAAGGGCGACGAGAAGGATGCTCCCGATCGCGATCCCGAAGAGCTTCGCGCGCGGCACCATTTCGCGCCAGCCCGGCCTGTATGTGATGGTGGACGTGGCCACGAATACCGAGGGCAGGACTCCGAGGAAGAGCACGTAGAGGACGAGTCGCAGACTCATGAGGTCGAGGACTTCGGCCGTGTCCGTTCGCACCATGTTGTCGATCATCGAGTCGTCGATCAGCGTGTTGTAGCTGTCCATGAAGTAGCTGGTCACGGACGAGATGAGGAGCAGCGCGATCGCGATCGGCTTCGTCGTGAAGCGAGAGCAGACGAGCGACAATCCGACGACGGAGATTGCGGCGAAGACCCAGCCCAGCGAGAGCAGGAACGGTGCCGTTCCCCACGCGAGTGGGAAGGCGTCCAGCACGTTCGAGAAGAACGTCGCGTTCGCGAAGACCAGCAGGAACGCTGACAGCAGGACGATGAACGCGGAACTCGACAGTTCGCGTCCCCGGAAGAGGCTCTTCCGCAGCTTGTCTACGATGCGTGGGAGGGGCATGTTCGGCGTGGTTACTCGGAGCGGTCGATGCGAGGCCACCGGCGAGGCCGAACGTGCTGCGAACGAGAGAGCGCGCCCGGCATTCGCAGCGGACGCGACGATGATGGTCTCTTCGGGGCGCCGCGCCGAATCTTGCGGAGTCGCACCGTGGACGGGCCCTTGCGGATCGTCGGTGCGATCAGGCGTGTGCAGGCACAGCGAGCACCGGGCACGTTGCGTTGGCGACAACCCGCTCGATCGTGCTGCCGCGCAGTGAGTCGAGGAATCCGCGGCGCCCGGACGTGGTCATGACGATCGCGTCGGCGTTCTCCGCGGCAGCGGCCGCGCAGATCGCGGCGGCGGCTTCGCCGTCGGCGTTTCGCGAGGCGTACTCCCAGCCCGCGTGCTCCGGTTGCTCGACTTCCGGTCGGCTCGTGCCATCGGATACGTGGAGCAGCACAATCCGCCCCGCGGGGGCCGCGAGATGCTTGGCGAGGGAGTGGGTCAGATTGACGGCACTTGCCGGTGAGGGAGTTGCGGCGACGGGGACGATCACGGTCTTCATCGTGGTCGTGCCCGTCTCGCCATCGACGAGATTGCTCGAGTCAGGCGGCAAGAAGAGCGTGGGCGTCTCGGACTCTGTTGCTCTCGGTCCCGCCCCCTGGACCAAGCGGCGCAGTGCGGAGCGCGGGGTCGCGACGATCAGCAGGTCGAGCGCGTTATTCGTGACGAATTCCCGCACGGTCTTGCGCATGTCGGCGTGGCGGGCGCCGGTCTTGCGTACCCAGAACCCGAGCGTCGCCACATCGTGGGGCTCGCTGCCTGCGGGCAACTCGCCCCAGCGCTCAAGGACGGAGCGCACGCCGAGGTCGCCCGTGGCACTCCGCATGTCGCCGTGGTGCAGATGCGTCATGGATGTCTTCATTGCCTGCGCAAGCCGGAGGCCGTGCGCGAACGCGCGCGCGTCGTCGCCGCCGTAGCCCGTTGGTACGACGACGCCGCCGTGCGTCTCGCGCAATGTTGTCATCAGGTCGTCGGTCATCTGGGAACTCCCTCGATCGGCAGATCGGCTCATTCCAGCCCGATCAAGACTGGTTCGGTCCGATCCATGCTGGCGATCTCATCGTATCGCGAGGGGGAAGCCAGAGCGAAGTGATGAAGAGTTCGACTCGGGCGATTGGCTTGCCGCACCGGGGCGTGCTCGCGATGGGCCGGGAATCGATCGAGGCGGGGCCCGAAGACCCCGCCTCCCTTCCCTCTCGCTCCGGTGCGCGTCAGCACGCATGCCGATCACGCAGGGCGGAGAGCTCCCATCTGTCAGGTTGTTCCATGATCGCGTGCGGCTACGAGCCGTCGTTCGCCAGCGCGGCCGCGATGAGCGAGCCACGTGCGACCGAGGCGAGCGGGTCTTCCGCCCCACGGACGCCAGCGATCGGCAACGGGAAGTCGATCTTCAGAAGCTCTTCTGCGAAGACCTCGACGAAGCCGCCGACCATGCTTGTGCCGCCCGAGACGACGACCTCCACCGGCTCGGTGAACTGCGGGATGTCGCGCGCCAGTTCGAAGCGCTGCTTCAAGTTGCGCAGGACGTAGCTGATGAGGTTGCGGTAGTAGAGGACGACTGCTTCCTCCTCGCGGGTCTGCGGATCGAGGAGGTTGACGTTGCTCTCCTTGATCGCGGTTGCCCGTGTCCGGGGAATGCCCATGACCTTGGACACGTGCTGGTCGATCCAGTCGCCGCCGCGCGCCACCGAGAACGTGACTGCGGGGATCGTCTTGTATGCGACGCAGACGTTGAACATCCCGCCACCGCACGAAACCCCAATGCCCGTGTAGTCGTGGTCGCCGAGCTCCGAGTAGATCACCGCGTGACCCTCGTTGATTGCCGTCGGCGTGTAGCCGAGCTTGCGCAGAATGCCTCCGACGATGCCCTCGTGATAGACGGTGTCGTTCTCCTTGTCGATCGACTCCGCAGGGACGCAGAAGTGGACGGACTCACCCTGGACGGCGGGCGGACCCAGCAGGCGCTCGAGGATGTAGCGCATGATCGGGATCGCATCGCGCTCGGCGGGCGAGAGGAACCCGTCCTGCATCGGGCGCCGCACTTCCGTGCCGAACATGTTGGCGAGATCGAAGGACATGTCGCCCAGGACGAAGAGCTTGTCGCGATGCTGCACGTAGGGCACGCCGAGTTTCGTCAGCAGATCGCGATTGGCGCTCGCGGTGGCCGGAATCTCGAGGAACGCGTTGCGCTCGCGCTTGACGGTTACGCTGCCGTCGAGCCCCTGCACCGCCGAGAGCAGATTGGCGGTGCCGACGTCGAGTCCGCGACCGAGTCGCACCTGCGGGACGGGGGCCGGTGTTGCCGGGATGATCACTTGTGCCGGAGCCGCGGCCGCTGGCGCGGCCTCCGCTGCGGGGGCGACGGCCGGTTCGGGACTTCCGTTCCCCGTGCCGTTCCCGTTCGAGTGTTGCTGCACGTACGGGCGCGGTATCGTCGCCGTCGCTGCTGGTTCCGCCGGCTGACCAAAGCGGATGTTCTTCCTATCCGAGGACATCTGTCTTCTCCCTTCGGGACGCCCTGCAGAGCCATCCCATACTTCCGATGTGGGCCGTTGCGCGGCCCGCCAATGCTTCAGAGTTCGTCGTCGTCCGCGGGTCACAGTGCCCGCCCATCTGTCGTGAACGGGTGCGTCGTGAGGCCGCCGTCAAGCGTCAACCTTCTGGCCTGTTCGCGCCTTGCGCAGACGTGCCAGATCGCCGCCGATATCCCGGTGGTCGCGTCGCTCTTCGACCGCGAGTGAGCCAAGGTTGGTGGACATCTCGTGCTCCTCGTCGAAGAGGCGCTCGACGAGTACGTCGGTTGCCTCGACGGCGAAGTCGAGTGGACGTGCCGTCGCGAGACGCATCTCGCGCGTCACTTCGGAGAGCGTGCGGTCGAGTTGGTCTGCGAAGCGTTCCTCGAAGTCGGCCGTCCGTAGATCGTCGCGTGCCTCCAGGCGACCGATGATCTTCCCGAGCGCCTTCTCGTCGGTACCTGCCGGTCGGCTTGCGATCCCCGCGAGCATGGCTTTCATCTCGCCCAGGTCCGAGCGCAGATCGTTCACCTCGGTCGACCGTGCCGCCGCCGCCTCATTGCCGCGCGTCGCCGCATCCGCATGCGCTTGCGTCAGAGCGATGCCGAGCGTGGAGACCTCGCCGTCCAGTCGCGTGATCTCGCGTTCGCGTTCGCCGAGTCGCTCTGTGGCTTCACTGAACTGCCCCTCCAGATCCACCACCCGCTCTTGCGTCGCGTCCAGAAGGCGACCCACTCTCTCCGCCTCCGACGCCGACGTCTCTGCCGCCGCTGCGCTCTTCGCAACGCGTGTCTCCAGTACATTGAAATCGCGCTGCGCCGCGTCCAACTCCTGCGCACTGCCGGCGAGTGCCTGTTTCCAGCGACTCGACTCCGCGTCAGCGCCGCGCTCTTGCTCCGCCAGGAGGCGTTCCAGTCGGCGGATCTCGGTGGCTGTCGCGGAGACCTGTTCGCCCTCTTCCTTCAATCTGCGATCGGCTGCGACCCGCTCGGCGCGCTCGGTCGCGGACTCGTGCAGAGCCGCATCGCGCTCGGAGCGTACGTCGGAGAGGTGCTGCTCCAGCTCGAGTCGATCTTCGCGCTCGCGGTCCAGACGTCGCTCCTGATCCGAGACTGTCTGTTCGAGGCGCTCACGCATCTCTCGCGACGCGGCCAGCCGACTCTCTAGATCAGCGATCTGACTCGACTCGTCGGACGCTTGACGTGCGCGCGCGTCCTGAACCTGCGTCTTCATGCGTTCGAATTCGTCGTCGTAGTTCTCAAGCGTGGCGCGGGCGGTCGCAAGGCGGGCCTCGAGCATCGCGATCTTGTCGAGATCCGACTGGGCGCGATGCAGCGCGTTCTCGGTCACCTGTCGCGCGCGCTGCCGCTCGCGTTCCGACTCGGCGAGCTGGGACTCGGCGTCGGCCAGCATCGCCGCCCGCCGCGTGGAGAGTTGGCGCAGCTCGTCCTCGTGCTCCTCGACAAGCTCGTCGTTCGCCCGTCGCAGTGCGGCGACTGCGTCGCGCTCGATGACGAGGTCGGACTCGAGCCGTGAGACGGTCCGGCGCAGCTCGGCGACGTCACCCTCCATGCGTTCTGCCGCGCTCCGTGCGTCGCGCAGCTTGTTGTCCTGTTCGCTGCGCGCTCGCATCGCCCGATCGAATTGATCCCGCGTCTCAGCGACGATGCGATCGCGATCCTTCGACGCCATTTCGAGCGCCTCGCGTTGGATCGCCTGATCAACGATGTGCTCGATCAACTCCAGCACGCGGCGCTTGGATACGACGCGGACGTGGCGTTTGCCCTGGGCCGCCAGGTCGTCGATGGAACGTCGTTCGGAGTGGGCGTTGATCGCCAGCTCCAGGTCATCGAACGCCTGCCGTTTCATGGGCTACCCTCCTGCTTCAGAGCGCCCCGACACTCCCGGTCGGCGCGGTCCACTTCCTGTGCCAGCGGGGCTGCCGTCGCTGCGGCAACCTGTCCCGGCAAGGACGATATCTCGGAGCGCGCCGCGACCGACTTGAGCGGATTCCGGGGTTTTCTGGCGCCGCGGTGATTCCCCTAACCCCTTTGGGCATAGTGTTTTGTGTCACTGAGTGGCGCGCGAATTCAACCACTCGTGGTGGTTTGAAGCGATAACCACACTAGATGTGGGCGGAGCGCGCGAAGGGTGTCCGCGGCGCCGCTGCGAGCCTGGAGAAAAGTGTCGCGAAAGTCGACGGTTACGACCCTCGCGGCCCCTTGCCGGCGCGCAGTGCCGTCGGGGGAGAGACGGCTCCGCATCTCAGGCAGGTCACGAATTCAATCGCGAAGGCACGTTCGCCGGTTCCGACGGAATACTCCGACAGGCTGCTAATTTCGCAGCCTGTGCCAGGGCTCGAACCTCTCGATTGGATCTTGATCGCGCTCTACGGCGCGGTGGTGATTGGCGTTGGCGTCTGGTCCAACCGCCGCCAGAAGAGTACCGAGGACTACGTTCTCGGCGGACGCGCGCTGCCGTGGTGGGCGGTCGGCGTCTCGTTGGTCGCGACGTCGTTCAGCAGCGCCGCACTGATCGGTGGCACGAGCTTCGGATACGCGAAGGGGATGTCATACCTGCAACTGCAGGCTGGTGATTTCCTGGCCGTGGCGGCGGCGTGCGCGCTCTTCATTCCGTTCTTCTCGCGCCTTCGCATCACGACGGCCTACGAGTACCTCGAACGCCGCTTTGGAGTGGTCGCGCGTAGTCTCGCGAGCGCGCTCTTCATCGGTCAGACGGTCGCGCGCGCGGGCATCCTCGTCTACGGCCCGGCGCTGGCGCTGTCGGTGATCCTCGGCTGGGAGATCGAACCGGCGATCGTCGTCACGGGCGCGGCGGCCGTGCTCTACAGCGCGGCGGGCGGCCTGGCGGCGGTCGTCTGGACGGACCTGCTCCAGTTTGTCGTGGTCGTCGTGGGCATCAGTGCGGCAATCGTGGTCGTCGGCGGCGACGTTCCCGGCGGCCTGGCGGCGGTGGTCGACCACGCGTCAGCGGCCGGGCGTCTGGTTCCCGTCACATGGGAATTTGACATGGGCAGTGTGTTCAACCTGCTCGGCGCGACGCTCGCATACGGGACCCTCGCCCTCTCTGTCGCCGGCACCAATCAGCAGGCCGTGCAGCGCTATCTTGCGTGCAAGGATGCTTCGAGTGCGCGGCGCGCGGCATTCCTCGGCTGGGGCATTGGGTTCATCGCGGTGGCTCTCACGCTCTTTCTCGGGACGAGCCTGGCTGTGTGGGTCGACGTCGTGGCGGTCGGGTCCGACGTCATCGGAAGCATCGAGGCCGACGGGAATGCCGTCCTGCCTGCGTTCATCGTCCACCGACTCCCGGCGGGACTCGCAGGACTGCTCGTGGCCGCGATCTTCGCAGCGTCGATGTCCAGCATGGACTCGGCGATCCACAGCATGTCGACCGCGACACTGGTGGATTTCGTCCGGCGCTTTCGACGCGCTCCCGCAGAGGACGCCGCCGATCTCCGCCTGGCGCGCTATCTGACGGTGGCGTATGGCGTGATCGCGACGGGTGCGGCGATCCTCGCGGCGGACGAAGGGAAACTCCTGCTGGACCAGCTGATCCGCTGGCTGGGCTACTTCGCTGGTCCGCTCCTCGGGCTCTTCCTGCTGGGGGTCTGTTCGCGGCGCGCGAACCAACTCGGTGCTGTGGTCGGTGTCGCTATTGGGGGGCTGGTCGTGGTCGCTGCGGTGGTGCTCGAGGTGCCCACCGCGTATCACTTCCACGCGCTCTGGCTCGCTCCGCTAGCGTGCGTCGTGACGGCGGCGGCGGGGCTCTGCGTCAGCTTCGTCGGAGCGGCACCGGAGGATGCGCAACTCGACGGACTCACCGTCTGGGATCGACATCCGTGAACGCTCTGTCAGCGTGCGTCGCGTACGCAGCGGAACCCGATGAGCAATGCGGGGTCCTTCGTGTCGATCGCCACCGGATACGCGGAGTACGTGGAGACGTTCGCCGCGTGACTCCGGACTGAGCCGCCGCGGACCATTGCCGTCTGCGTCCCATCGGCGTGCGTCACGACGTCCGACGTCCACTCCGCCGCGTTGCCCGCCATGTTGAAGATGTACCACATCGAGCGACCCTTGCCGAGCGCTCGCACGCTCTGCAACTCATTGGTCGCGCCGCCACGGCAGGCAGCGCGCCTCGGGTCGAATTCGTTGCCCCACGGATAGCGCCGTCCGTCCTCGCCCCGAGCGGCCTTCTCCCACTCGGTCGCGGTGGGGAGTCGTTTCTTCGCCCACGCCGCATAGGCGCGCGCTTCGCCGAGTGTCACTCCGACTACGGGCAGGTGTCGCATGCGTGCCGGCGGCCGCCGGCCATCCCAATGAGCCGGCGCCCGCGCCTTCTCCGCCGCCACAAACTTCGCGTACTCCGCATTGGTGACTTCCGCGACATCCATGAGGAAACCGTCGGTGATGACCGGCGTGGCTTCGGGGCCGATGGGGGAAGCGCCCCCGGGCACGTACGCCATGCCCTCCTTCTCCCGCACCTCAGCGAACGCTGCGCCGAGTTCGTCGGTCCACAGATTGACAGAGTCATCTGCGCGGAAGTCCGCCGGCAGGGAGAGGAGCGCGTCCACGGCAAGGAGTGGTGTCCCCTTCTCGCGCAGTGCCTTCGACGTCTTGATCACTTCCAACATTCGCTCGCTGCGAAGACTCTCAAGTTGCCGGATCGCGACATCGCGAGCGGCTGCGATCTTTGCGTCGATCACACCCTTGTGTTTCTCGAAGAGCGCCGCGAAGGAAGCGCGCAACTCGTCGCTATCTCCGACGTGCGTGAGTGCGGCTGCCTGCACGTCGTCCAGATCCCGCTGGGCAGCCTTGCGCTCGGCTGCGTGATCACGTTGCGGCGCACGCTCCACCTTGTAGTTCGCGAGTTCGAGGGTCCGTATTCCCGGCAGCGCGATGGACATCGAGATCGCGGCAATCCCGACGAGCACAGCACCGGCGGCGACAGTCAGCACGCGCCGCGAGCGGGGTACACAGGACGGAGTCGTCGCCGCGACCGCCTGGCTCATCGCATGCGTGATCTCGACGACGATCTGGGGCTTCCCACCACCGAGAATGGCGTCCAGATCCTGCTGTACATCGGATGCCTTCTGGTAGCGCGCGCGGGGGGCTTTCGCCATGCACTTCTCGACCAGATTGGACACTGGCAAAGGCACATCGGAGAGCACCTGATGCAGGGGAGCGGCGGTGTCGCGGGTCTGCATGAGCAGAACGTCCATCGCAGTCTCGCCAATGAACGGCTTGCGGCCAGAAAGCATCTCGTAGAGCGTGCAGCCAAGCGCGTAGAGATCGGCGCGCCCATCGACCTTGCTCCCGTCGATCTGTTCCGGGGCCATGTACGCGGGCGTTCCGACCACCTCGGTCGGCTGCGAGTCATCGTCTGAGGACGCGCGCGCAGCCAGGCCAAAGTCTGCGACCTTGACTTCGAGCTGATTGGTGAGCATCAGGTTCTCTGGCTTGATGTCGCGGTGGACAATGCCCTGCGCGTGCGCGACGTCCAGGCCGCCGGCGGTCTCGCGGGCGATCCGGCACGCCTCCTGCCAATCCAGTCGCTTCTTCGACCGCAACAGGTCGGCGACGTTTGAGCCCTCCACGAGTTGCATCACGATGAAGTGGAAGCCGTCGTCAGATCCGACGTCGTAAACCTGGACGATGTTCGGATGCTCGACTTGTGCGAGAGCGCGTGCCTCGCTGACGAAGCGCTCGGCGTCCAGGTCACCGCGGGAAGCATCGGGGAGCAGCACTTTCACGGCGACACGCCGTTGCAGCGTCAGGTGCCGCGCCTCGTACACGATGCCCATGGCTCCGCGCCCGAGCTCCGTCTCCAACCGGCAGTTGCCAAGCACCTTCCCCGACAGACGTCCCGCGTCGAAACGGGCGCGTCCGTCTGGTGTTGCCGGAGGAGCGATGGCGATCGGAGCATCTCGAGACGCCGGGAGCGAACGGTTCTCCGGCGACCAGTCCATGGTCGCGTCGGGCGAATACTCGGGGGAGTGTGCCGAAGGCCGCGGCACGTTGTCGCGGGGCGCCTCGTTGATTGGCGCTGTGTCGACGGGTACTGTCGATGGCGGAGGCGACGGCGGAGGCGAGGCTGTCGGCGGAACCATGGCGTGAGGAGTTGGCGCGGCGCGCCGAGGCGTCTTGCGCGCGGGCTCGGGCGTCGCAATCTCCGCGCGCGTTGCGGGCGGCGTTGCGGGCGGCGTTGCGGGCGGCGTTGCGGGCGGCGATGGGCGTTGCGACGGGCGGAGCTCGTCCGCGCCGAGCAGCATGCCGAGCGCCGATGGCTCGTGACCGACATCGGGAGCCGGAACCGGCCCCGGTGGGGCGTCGCCTAGACCAAGAAGGAAGCCGAGTTCGGACGGCTCATCACGAGGCGCGGGCGCCACTTCCATTTCCACTTCCGCTGTCGCCGGAGCCGGAGCCAGCGCAGGCGCAGGCGTAGGTACGGATTCGCTACGCAACATCGCGGCGACGTCCTCCGCGTCCATCTCAAGTGTCGCTTCGATCGGCATCGGCGCGACGTCGGACCGCTCGTCACGCTGTTCCTGCAGAATGCTCGCGATCTCCGAACGATCCATCTGGACTGTGCGTTCGGTCTTCGGCGGCAGGCTGTCGGGAGACGGCGCGGTACGACGCGGTAGGGGCGGCGGTAGGGGCGGCGGTAGATCGGAATCGTTCACTGGCAGCTTCGCGCCGCGACGGTCATATGCCGTGGCGCGTGTTTCTTCATCGGACCGTCGCAGCGCCGTTCTTGACCTCCTGTTCAAGCCGGTGCCAAGCTCGATCCGATGACCGGGAAGCATGACGTCACATCGTTCCGGACCCGCCCACGAGGCGGAATTGCTCGACGCGCTGGGCTGGGCTATCGGCACCGGTTTGACGACGTCGATGATCGTGTGCGATGGGATCAGCGAGCGCATCTTCACGTTCGCTCCGGATCGCGTGACCGTCCTGCGCTCGGGTCCGCGGCGCAGTGGGACGATCGGAAGCGTACTCGTCGAAGACGGGTTCCTGACCGAGGATCGATTGCAGGATGTCGTTGCGCGGAGCCAGGCGAGTGGGCGGCGCTTCGGCGAAGCGGCGGTCGACCTGGGCCTCGTGACGTACGCCGATGTCGGAGCCGCCATTCAGAAGAAGGTGGAAGAGGAAATCCTCGACGTCTTCTTCTGGCCGGGCGCTGAGTTTCGGACGCTCGAAGGCGAGACGCCGGAGACGTACCGAGACGGGCGCTATTTTGCGGCCGCGCACGCGTGCGAACTCGCGCCGTTCCTCTCCGCGCTGATGGAGCGTGTTGCGGGGCGTCGTGCCGTGCTCGGACGACTCCCGAGTGGGCGTGAGGTGTACCGGCTCAGCGACTTTCCCGACTTCTCCGATCTGCCCGAGCTCGCCATCGATCTTCTCGGAGAGTTCGACGGAACGCGATTGGTCAATGACATCATCGAGGCGGCACCCATGCGACGGTGCCCCGCGTGGGAACTCGTCTTGTGCGCGCTTCGCGATGGCATCTTGGTGCGGGTCCCCAGCGCCGAGGTTCAGGACCTCGTGGATGAAGCCGCTGCGCGCGAGATCGAGCTCCTGGAGCGCGTTCTGGAGCGCGCCGTTGACCCCTCCGTCGCGCGCATGCGTCTTGCGCGGGCCTGCGAGCGCACGGGACAGATCGCACGCGCAGCCAGCCACTGGCATCACGCGGGAGACGACTATCGAGCGCAGGAGATCTGGACGCGCGCCAGCGAGTGCTATGGGAACTGCGTGCGACTCGCCCCGACTGACTTTGGCGCGCGCGAGAAGATCCTCGACATCCACCATCGCCAGCGCGCCTTCGGGCGCGTTGTTACTGACGGCCGCCCACTCGCGGAACTGCTCATCAAGCACAACCTGCTCAATCGCGCCAAGCGTCTGTTGTTGCAACTCGTCGCGATCGAGCCGAGAGACTGCGCTCTCCGACGGCAATTGGTCGCGGTCCTCACCGGATTGGGCGAACGGGGCGTTGCGCTGCATCACCAGCGAGAGCTTGCTGCGATGCTCGCCGCGCGCGGCGCGCCAAAGGACGAGGTCCTCGAAGCGTACATGCAAGTGCTCGCGGTGGACGCCGATGACACGAAGGTACGAACGCGTATCGATCGCCTCACGGGAGCAGCCGCTCAACGGCGCCTTGTCTGGGGGACGACCGTCGCGACAGCGCTCCTGCTCGCGGCCTTCGGTGGTGCTTTCGTTTACGAGGCCGATGCCCGCGAAGAGGTCGCCGCCGCATTGCCCGGCGTCAAGGTCAAGCTGTCAGCGGAAGACTTCGTTGGGGCGAGTGAGGCGATGCGAGAGAGCGCTGCGGGACACACCTACTCCTTGGCGTCGTCGCAAGCGCGCGAGCTCGCAGAGCGGATCGATGCGCTCGCTACGAAGGAAGTGCGTACTCCGTTGATCAACCCCATCGAGCGCGCGCGCGCGCGGATCATCGAGGAGCGTGAGGCCCGCGCGCGCGTTCTCGCGAATGGCGCGCACACTCTGCTGAAGAGCGGGGACTTGGAAGCCACTCTGTCGCGCGTTCGCGAACTGCTGGACGAGTACGGCGGATCGGACGTCGTTCGCGAAGGACACTTGCGAGCTCCATTGCGCCTCGACGTTCTCCCCGAGGACGCGACGATCTCGCTCGACGGCGTCGAAGTCGGGCAGGGTTCGACCGTCGTAGAATATGATCCCACGGGTGTGACCACGTTGAAGATCGAGAGCCCGAATTTCGCGGCGCGCGAGATCGAGATCCGTGGCTTGCGTGACGACGTCGCGCTGCAACTCTCTCTCGCACCGCCACGACTCTGGACCTACACCGGCCAGGCCGAGATCGCAGCCGCGCCCTTGATCGACGCAGACCGTGCGATCGTGCCCGGCCGAGATCGCCGCGTGACGGCTCTCTCGCTCGTGGATGGTTCGGAGCTGTGGGTGGTCACGATGGGGCTCTACGCCGACGTCGGCACAACTCCTGTGCGCGTCGACGCCGGGCTTGTCGTGGCCACCGGCGCTGGCGACGTCGTCTGCCTGGATCGTCTGACCGGTGACGTGATCTGGTCTCGCTCACTCGGCATCGCCGTGGAAGCGCAACCGATCGCGACGCGCGGTGCCGACGGTGTCGTCGTGATCGCGGCTGCCGACGGTCGCCTCATGGGGCTCGCACAGCGCGACGGCGCGACGCGTTGGGATCTTGGGCCGCAGACGATCGCACGGGATACGTCCCCGCGCCTTGTCGGCGCGACCAGTTTCGCGTACGTCGCGACAACGCATGGGCTCGCAGTTGCGGGACTTGGAGACGGGCTCCCCCGCCTCCGCCCGAGCCGTGACCTCGGGTTGGTCACAACGCCCGTGATCGAACTCGGTTTCGCGTGGGTGGCGACTCGTGAGAAAACTCTGCGGACGATCTCCACGCAAGACGGTCGTGCACTGCAGAGCTTCAGTGTTCCCGGTGGGGCTCCGTTTGCGCCGTGCATCGTCGGGGACGTTGCCTTCACCCCAAGCGGCGATGGCTCGCTCCTGGCGTTCCGTGCGGATGGCGAGACGATCTTCCGCGCGACCCTTCGGGAACCGGCGGGGGGCACGCCGGCGCACGCCGCCGGTGTGCTCTACGTGCCCGGAACTCAGGGGCGGCTGCTCGCGCTCGACGCGTCCACCGGAACGACTCTCTGGTACCTCGATTGCGGCGCGCCATTGCGGGCGACCCCGGCCATCGGGCCAGGCGTGGTCCTGGTACCGACGAGTGGTGGCCGACTGATCGCGATCGCGCGGTGAGAGGCGAGCGCCCCGCGCTCCGAACCGGGGCAACGCGGCAGTCCGGGGCGCGATCGCGACCCGCCTGACCGGTGCCGCGTTTCCTCCGGGAACAGCGTCGGAGCGCTGGCGCTGAAGCGATTGCGTCGCAGCGGGCGGCTGCGAGTTTCTCCGCGCCCAGCCCGGCGCGTCCGCATCATGGACTCGTGCTCGAACTCCAAGATGTGACCAAGACCTATGTGCAGACGCGCCGCCGCGTCGAAGCCGTGCGGGGGATCTCGCTGCGCGTGGAACCGGGCGAGATGCTCGTGCTGCTCGGTGCCTCCGGCAGCGGCAAGAGCACTCTGCTCCACTTGCTGGGTGGTTTGGACAGGCCGACGACCGGTCGCGTTCTCTTTCGCGGTGACGATCTGGGCACGCTGCCCGACGACAAGCTCACCGCGTTGCGCCGTGAGCGCATCGTTCACGTCTTTCAGTTCTTCAACCTGCTTCCGACGCTGACGGCTGCCGAGAACGCCGCGCTGCCGCTGCTGCTGGGCGGCGTGCCAGCCGCGGAGGCGCGCCGTCGTGCGGACGAGGCGCTTGAGCGCGTGGCGCTGGGCGGCCGCTCCGCCCACTACCCCGAAGAACTCTCAGGCGGAGAGCAGCAGCGCGTGGCGATTGCGCGCGCTCTAACCGTGCGGCCCGAGGTGCTTCTGGCCGATGAGCCGACCGGCAATCTCGACTCGGCGACAGGGAATGAGGTGCTCTCCATCTTGCGCGAGATGGCCGGGGACGAGGGGCGTTCCGTCGTCATGGTGACCCACGATGAGGCGGCGGCCGCGATCGGGGATCGCCGCGTCCGCATCCGCGACGGGCGCATCGAGTCGGTTGCATGAGTGTGGGAGCGTGAGTGCCGACGCATGATGAGTCGGGCATGCGTCGTGATACTCGCATGCGTCGTAGTACTCGCATGATTGGGGCCGCGTGACGGGCGGGGTGCTGCTGCGTGCGCTGGTGCTCCGGTGGCTTGCGCGCCCCCGCGCTCGCTCCGCGCTTGCTGTCGTAGCCGTCGCGCTCGGGGTCGCCGCGTTCTTGGCATCGGCATCGGTCGCAGACACTGTCGTGCGGAGCGCCCGAGCGCACGTCAATCAACTCTCGGGGGGCGCGGATCTCGCGATCGAGGCCGACGAGACCGGACTTCCGCTGCAAGCCGCTGTCGCCGCCCGATCTGTCGTGGGCGTGCGCGCCGCATTGCCGCGCGTGATCGGCTGGGCGCGCGCGGACGGACTGACGGGTTCGCGTGTCCTTGTCGTTGGCGTCGATCCGATGGCCGAGATCGACGCCGTCGCAGAATCAGGTGGCCCCGGCGGAGCGGACTTGCGCGCGCGCCCGGCTGACGCGCTGGCGTTCGCAGCGGGCCGCGCAGCGCTGGTCGCGTCCGGCCTCGCGGAGACGCTGGAGTTGACGGTGGGGGCAGAACTGACCCTCATCGGGCCCAACGGCTCGCTCTCGTACCCGGTTGTGGACATCGTTGCGGACGGTCGTATGGCGAAGGCTGCCGGTGGACGCGTTGTCGTGCTGGCGCTGCCCGCGGCGCAAGCGGTGCTGGGACGCGCCGGGCGGATCGATCGCGTAGACATCTTCCTCGACTCGGGGTCCACGTCATCCTCATCGTCGGCACCGGCAGTCGACCCGGTACGCGTGACGGCTGACCTGCGCGCGGCTGTCCGCGCCATCGCGCCGCGGAACGTCCATGTCGGGCCACCACGACTCGTGGACTCGACAGCCGAGGACGTGATGGGCACGATCGACGTCGCGATGCGCGTCGGCGCAGTGATCGCACTCCTTATCGGCGTCTTCCTCATTCACCACACGGTTGCCGTCGGCGTCGCCGAGCGTCGGCGCGAGATCGGGATCTTGCGTGCGATGGGGGCCACGCGCGGTCAGGTGCTGCGCGTGTTCGCCGCCGAGGCGTCCGTCCTCGGTCTGACCGGCGGCGCGCTCGGTGTCGTACTCGCCTACGTGCTGGCGCGTGGCGCGCTTGAGGGCTTCGCCGGTGCCGTGACGAGCGCCTACTTCGGCACGGATCCAGCGCGCGTGGAGGTCTCGCCCGCCCTCGCTGCGTCGGGGCTATTGATCGGCGTCGTGGTCGCGCTTGTTGCTGCATGGGCCCCCGCCTCGCAGGCGGCGCGGCTGCCGCCCAACGACTCGATCCGACGCGGTCCCGACGGATCGCACGGAGCCGGTACCGGCGCGGTTCGACGTCGCTTTGTCGCGGCGCTGGTGATGGCCGCGGCGGGCTCCCTGCTCGTGGTCTTCCCCAGCACGCTGGGACGCACCACCGGCTACATCGCGCTGCTCCTCTTGCTCATCGCATTCCTTGCCGCGTCGCCGCTCGTTCTGCAACTCGCGGCGCGCGCAGTCTCTCCTCTTCTGACGCGCTGGTGCGGCGTGCCGGGGCGCCTGGCGGCCGACGATCTCCTACGTCACCCACGGCGTGCCGCGCTTCCAGCTGCCGCGCTGGCGTTCGGTCTCGCGCTGGTCATCGAGACAAGCGGCACGCTGGAATCGATCTCCAACGAGACGGTGCGCTGGATGGACGAGAACGTCGCCGGGGAACTCTTCGTCTCTTCTGGACGCAGCGTGATGGGCGGCGCGGGGTACACGCCGCTGATGGCCGAACTTGGGGCTGAGATTGCGCGCGTCCCGGGCGTTGCGCATGTCGTGCGCGTGCGCTTTCGACGTCTGCCGTGGCGTGGCACGCGAATCTTCGTGCTGGGGCTGGACATCGAGGCGTACGCACCCGTCTGGAAACTCGCGCTGCGGGACGGTGAGCTCGCGGATCACGCGCTGGAACTCACATCCGGCCGCGGTTGCTTTGTCAGCGAGAATTTCGTGCTGCTTCACGGGCTCGACGTCGGCGATACCGTCACGCTCCCTGGCGCCGCGGGCGAGACGGGGTTCCGCATTCTCGATGTCTTCAACGACTACTCCTGGCCGCGTGGCACCGTGCTCCTCGATCAACCGCGCATGGCGGAGATGCTCCAGGATCCACTCGTGGACGATTTCTCCGTGACGCTCGTGCCGGGCGCGGATGTTGCGGCCACATCGTCGGCTATCGACGCCGCCCTGGGAGCGGACCGCGACATTGTGATCACTTCGGCGGCGGAGATGCACGCGCAGGCGCGCCAGGTCCTCGCCGACATCTTCTCGCTCGCCTACGCGCAAGTGGCCGCCGCGTTGGCGGTCGCATTTCTCGGCGTGCTGAACACGTTGTGGATCTCGGTGGTGCTGCGCCGCCGCGAACTCGGCCTCCTGCGGTCAGTCGGTGCGACGCGCGGGCAGATCGTGCGGTCGATCGTCATCGAGGCCGCTGTTCTGGGTGTGGTCGGCGCCGTTCTCGGGCTGATCGGCGGCGCGATCGTCGAGTGGGTGCTCCTCCGTCGCATCCTTCCGGCGGATACCGGCTGGGCCTATCCGTTCCACTTCCCGTGGGCAACGGCAGCCGTGGTCGGGGTTCTGGCGATCGTGACGAGTGCGCTCGCCGGGTGGTTTCCCGCCCGCGCCGCGGCCCGCGTCCCGATCGCCGACGCGCTCGGGCACGAATAGTCCCTCGGCGGGAGGACGCGCGCGGCCTGCTTGGGGCGTATGCGTGGTCTCCGGTATCCTCTCCAGATGGCCACCTATCAGAGCGTCGGAAAGAACGATCACATCGTCACGGAGCCGCACATGGAGCGGGCGCAGCGGGCGCTCGATGCTGCGGAGCTGCTAGCGCGCGAGGGCTTCCCGGCGGATGCCGCATGTCGTGCGCATCAGGCGACCATTCACGCTGAGCGGGCGTTGCTAGCGACCGAGAAGCGCTCGCCGACGACGATCCGCAACGTCCACCGACTTGCAGAACAGCATTTTGTGAAGCCGGGGCAGGTCGATCCCGGGTTTCTCCCGCGACTCGCGGCGCTTGGCAGCCTGCGGTCGTCGATTGACGAGCAGCCGCTGGGCGACGCCGATGTCGAAGACGCCAACGCAGCCCTCGCGACGGCTCGCGATTTCTTGAAGGCGACCGCCGATTGGATCGGCGGGCACGGTTACGCGCAGGCCGGATCATGAGCGGGCGGGCCGGCGGCTCGACCGTCTACCGCATCGACGACAAGGGCGGCCTCTACGTGCCGCGCAAGATTCTGCACGACGTGGGACTCGACTCGAAAATGCGCGTCACGTTTCGCGTCGAAGGCAAGACACTCGTGATCGAGAAAGCCTCGGGCGAGGACAACCCGCTCGATGGCAAGCTCGGACGCAAACTCGATGGCGACCTCTTCGGGAAGATCGCCCAGGAGCAGGACGAGCGCCTGTCGCGTCAGTTGGACGTCTTCGGCGACAAGATCGAGGAGGCCTCGAAGGACGACGCGCCTCCCGACCATCCGTTCGGGCGCGATTGACGGACGCCGCCTCCGCTGGCGCGTCCGACCCTCGTAGCGGCGGCGATCCCGAGGGCCGTGGTCGGCCCGAAGCCGATGGTGGTGCGCGTGCGGGTGGCGGCCCGGACGCTGGGAGTCGTGACGACGGGATCTCTCGCGTCGCTCGCGAGAGCCAACCCGCTCTTTCCGACGCCGCGAAGGTGTCGCGGTCGCCGGGCGTGCTTCGGCGCGCCACGGGAACGGCGGTCGGCGTCGCCGGCGGTGCGGTGCGCAGTACCGTCTCCGGCACGAAGGCCTTCTGGTGCGGCACGCGCTGTGTGGTGAAGGGCGCTGGCCGACTCGTGGCGAGTCCGCATCTGTGGCCGTACGGGATCGCGCCCGTCGTGATCGGGATCTTCGTGTTCGTCGGCACGACGTTCTGGCTCTTCGACTGGTTGGTCACCATTGCGCGCGCGTGGTCCGAGAGCGTCCTCGGCGAGGCCGGTGGAGTCGTTGCGGTCATCCTGACGTTCACGGTGGTGGTGGGGGCCGCGCTGGTCGCGATGTACGTCGCCTTTCCCGCGATCGTGCGTGTGATCGCCGCGCCGTTCCTCGCGTTGCTCTCGGATCGGGTCTACCAGGATGTCACTGGGATGGCGGCGCCGACGCCGCCTGGTAGCCGCTTCGTTCGCTGGGTGTTACGGCCGATCGGTGAGGCGCTCGTCCTGCTGGTGATCCGGATGTTCGTGACGGTTGTGGCGCTCCCGCTGATCTGTATTCCGGTGGTCGGGGCACCGCTCTTCTTCTGTGTCCTCCTCCCTCTCGAGGGGATGGACCTTCTCGATCTCGCGCAGTCGGCCCGCGCACTCCCGCTGGGGCAGCGCCTGCGTTTCGTGCGCAAGCAGGTCGCCGCCAGTGCAGGGCTCGGACTCGGCGCCGCGGGCGTGCTCTTCGTCCCCATCCTGAACGTCTTCTTCCTCCCGGCGCTGGTGATCGGCGCCGTGCTCCTCGACCGCGAGATCTCGGCGGACTTCCCCACGGCCCCGTCTGAGCCGCCTGACTCCACTCTTGCTGACGCTCTCTCTCAGGCAGACGCACCCTCTCAGGAGGCGCTCGACGGCGACCAAGCAGCTGTTGCGGAGCCGCGGTCATGAGTGACGAGCCCCTCTTCGTACGCATCCGCCGTGACGGCGCGGCCGCCGACATTGATCCGTCGGAGTCGGGTGTCAGTGGTTCGGCGGACGCCTTGATCGCCGCCATCCGCGCCGCCGTCGAGGATCGCGACGATCCTACAGCCGCCGATCGGGCCTGGTCGCGTGCCGGAGCGCTCCACGATCCTGAGGTCTTGGACCAAGCGCTCGCCGCGGTCGCTCCGTCGCTCGGCGTGCCGATCCTGGCGGGCCTGCGACGCCGACGGTTGCGCGACTCTGCCCGCATTGCGTTGCAGACCACCCACAGCCTTGACACGCTCTGCTTGGTCTCTGCCGTACTCGGCGCCGTGGGCGCGCGCGAGGATGCGGCGGCGCTGGAGATCGTCGCCGTCCATCCGAACGTCACGCTCCACGGCGCCACGGCACTCGCGAATCTCAGCCACTGGGAAGGGCGCGCCGCGCTCCTCAGGCTGCTCTCGCGCGTGGACGGGGCCGAGCGCGTGCTGGTCATCGATTGTCTCTTGCCGTTCGTGCGTGAGGGCGCGGTGCGCCTGGCGCTCGTGCGCGACGCCTTCACCGGCCTCGACGAGCCGCATGCCTCTGCGATCGCCCCGGCCGTCGTGGACACGCTGGACCTGGCAGCCTGGCTGGACGAGCCACGCACCTCGGAGGACCTGCGTGAGGCGGCGCGCCGGATCCTGACCCTGGCCGGACGCACCGCAGACGGCGCCTGAGCGACGGTCCTTCATCCGACTCGGTCCTTCGCGCAACTCGTTCCTTCACGCAATTCCGGGCGCCCCGCTCATCGCGCCGACGCCACAGTCACGAAGCCCGGATCCACGTCGGCACGGCGTGCTACCGTTTCCGGTTCGATCCGACCCCAAGACGGAGTGCCCATGGCGACGATTCGAGTTCTTGCCTCTAGAGAGACTGCGTGCGGATGTGCGGGGCGCAGCTGGTCTCGTGGCTGGCGATTGGCCCGTCGCTCCGTGACATGCCCACGGATGTGCGCCCGCGGATTGCCCGGTCGGGGCGCCCGCTGATGGTCGCTCGCAAGCCTCCCGGCGAACGCAAGAAGCGCTCCGCGGAACAACTCGCGCGCTCCCAGCGCGACATCAGCGTCTCGGAGTTCTTCGAGAAGAACACGCACCTTCTGGGCTTCGACAATCCGCTCCGCGCACTCATGACGACCGTCAAGGAGGGCGTCGACAACGCGCTCGATGCGTGCGAGGAAGCGGGTGTCCTTCCCGACGTGACGATTGAGATCACACGCACGGTTGACCTGGCGGACATCGAATCGGCCGATCCGCGCGCGTTCTGCGGGTTCACGGGCGACGAGATCCCGTTCTCGGACGGAGATACGTTCGGGGACGGGGAGACCGGATCTGCATCGTCTGGGGACGCGACTGGCGTGAACGCATCGGCGCAAGGCGATGGGGGCGACCCCGACGTCCACGGCGACGCAGCGGTAGCTGCCACGGGAGCCGCGGGCGCCGGCGATCAGGGCACCCGCGCTGCCGCAGCGCGCGTCGGCGCCGAGAAGCGCATCGTCGGCGGACTCTTCCAACGCGGACTCTTCGACGAGAGCGCATCACTCGACGACGAACCCAAACCCGAACCCGATGCCGACGGGACCGCAAGCGCGAGTCGTGCCGGTGCTGGCTCGGGTGCTACTGGCGCAACCGCTGCTGGCACGAAGAACGGCGCCGCCAAGAAGAAGCGTGGCGTCGCCGCGCCCGCCGAGAGCTATACCGTCGCCATCCAGGACAACGGCCCGGGCATCGTCGCGGCACAGGTCGCCAAGATCTTCGGCAAGCTGCTCTACGGGTCGAAGTTTCATCGCTTGCGGCAGAGCCGCGGGCAGCAGGGCATCGGCATCTCCGCCGCGGGCATGTACGGACAGCAGACCACGGGGCGCCCGGTCCGCATTCTCACCCGTACCGGCAAGAATCGACCGGCGCACTACTTCGAGGTCCTGCTCGACGTGAAGGGCAACAAGCCCGACGTGCGCGTGCAAGAGACCCGCGAGTGGGACCACGGACAGGGCACGCGGGTCGTCATCGAGATGAAGGCCAAGCACCAGCGCGGGCAGCACTCGGTGGACACGTACCTTGCGTACACCGCCGTCGCGAACCCGCACGTCACCTTGCGTTACCGCGACCCCGAGGGGAAGTGGACGATCTATCACCGCGCGTCGCAAACGCTCCCGGTGGAGCCGCGCGAGGTGAAGCCGCACCCCTACGGCGTCGAACTGGGCAACTTCCTGCGCATGCTACAGAGCAGCGATCAGAAGAAGGTCGGCGGGTTCCTGCAGAACGAGTTCTGCCGCGTCTCGCGCAAGACGGGCGACGAGATCGCGAAGATCGCGGGCGTCAACATGACCACCTGGCTCTCGCGCGTGCAGGGCGACGACGCGCGCAGATTGCACGCCGCACTTTCCGAGGTGAAGATCATGAACCCGCCGACGGACTGCATCAGTCCGATCGGCGAGGATCTCTTGATCGAGAGCCTCGCGCGCGATTACCCCGATGCGTTCCTGCGCGCCGTCACACGCTCTCCGGCTGTCTACCGCGGGAACCCGTTTCAGGTCGAAGTGGCGCTCGCATACGGGAAGGGCGTGCCCGCCGACGGCCCGGCGACGATCCTGCGCTTCGCCAATCGCGTTCCGCTGCTCTACAAGGGCAATGCGTGTGCGATCGGCAAGGTCGTCAACGAGATCCCGTGGAAGAAGAGCTACGGCGTCGAGCAGGCGCGCGGGGCTCCGCCGTCGGGGCCACTCGTGCTGGTCGTGCATCTCGCGTCCGTCTGGGTGCCCTTCACGAGCGAGTCCAAGGATGCGGTCGCGCACGTGCCGGAGATCTTGAAGGAGATCAAGCGCGCCGTGATGGAGTGCGGGCGCGCGCTGGGGCGGCATCTCAAGGCAGAACGGCGGCACGCCGACGCGCTCAAGAAGCGCGACTACATCGCGAAGTACATCCCGAAGATCTCCGAGGCGCTGCAAGGCATCCTGGAGTACGACGACGCCGAGCGGGACGCCACGACGGCGCAACTTGTCGAGATCCTCAATCGGAGCCGGAAACTGTGAGTGCACGCCGCCGCCGCCGCCGCAAGCCGCCCGCCGCCACGCGGGCGGAACTCGACATGGTCACGATCGAGCAGATCGAGAATGTCGCGCTTGGCGTACACCGCACGATCAAGGGCTTCGACGCGCCTCGCCTGACGTTTCCGGTTCGCTCGCTCAGCAACGTCTCCTACGACAAGGAGGTCGGTTACTTCGAAATCGAGGACTCGGTCTCGGAGCGCAAGCTGACGGTCAACACCGCGAAGAGCTTCGCGCAGACACTGCTGCTCATGCAGTTCGCGCGAAGTCAGGTTCGGCAGGACGAGCGCTCGACGAAACGAGAGGCGTACTACGTCTCGAAGAACTGGGCGGAGGCCAAGTTCAACGAGCAGACCGAGTCGGATACCGTGCTCGACGACATCGAGGCGATGTTCGCGCGCCACGGCGTGACCCGCGAGCAGTTGCGCTTCATCGCCGAGCAGCACGGCGGTCTCTTGGCGGGCAACTTGCTCGTGAGCGAGACCAATCCGGAGACGGGCGAGGACATCGTTACCGACTGCCGCCAGCAGGGATCCTTCAACGTGACGATCCCCACCGACGTCGAGGGGCTCCGCTTCGACACCGACGCGAAGTTCATTCTCTGCATCGAGACCGGCGGCACGTTCGATCGACTCCACCGGGCCAAGTTCTGGCAGAAGACGAACTGCATTCTCGTCGGCATGGTCGGTGTGCCGTCACGCGCGTGCCGTCGCTTCGTGCGCCTGCTCTCGGACTTCGCGGACATCCCGGTGTATTGCTTCACCGATTGCGATCCCTACGGCTTCGCCAATATCTACCGCACGCTGAAGGTCGGTTCCGGAAACGCCGCTCATATCAACCAGTTCTTCTGTGTCCCGCGTGCGCGCTTTCTCGGTGTGACGCCGCAGGATATCGTCGACTACAAGCTGCCGACGCACGCACTGCTCGACCGCGACGTGAAGCGGGCGAAGGATGCGCTGAAGAACGACCCGTTCTTCAAGGCGCATCCGCCTTGGAAGAAGGCCATCGACCAACTCGTCAAGGCGAAGCATCGTGCGGAGCAGCAGGCGTTCGCAGCACACGGGCTCAAGTTCGTACACGAGGTGTTCTTGCCCGAGAAGCTGTCGAATCCGCGCAGCTTTCTGCCCTGATCGAACGGCATTCGGGAGCATCTCCGGCGGCGTTTCGCAGCGGTGCACGTGGTTGGTGTAATCGCGTTTCCGGATGTGCGCACTCCACGCGTACCATCCCGCGTGTGTTCTTCACATCGCCTCCGTTCCGCCGCGGCATCCATGCTGTCTTGCACGTATTGACCGTGACTCTGATCGTCGCGCTCGGCGCGTGCGCGTCACCGCAGCCGGCGGGGGTCCCCGAGGCCGCGCGTCCCCTCCCCGACGTGGGCTTGCCAGCCGATGTGGCGGACCTCCATCTGACGGTCTTCCCTGCACCGCGGCAGGCGATCTACGGACGCTATCTGGTTCCGCTCGGCGACCACCGTCGCGTGGATGTCGGCTCGCCCGACTTTCTCGTCGTACTCGAGGAACTCGAGTTGCTTGCGACCTGGCGCGACCTCCCGGAAGAGGGCTTCGTACTGCAGATCGGCTGGATCGATGGGGAGACGGTCGTGCTGCTCGCCGGTGCCGATGCGGTGGGTGCGCTCTGGGCCGAAGAGGCTCTCGGTCAACTGACGTGGGTGACCGACGACGGCGCGGAGTACGCCCGCGATTGCCTCGTGATCGATGCGCCGGGGTTCCCGTTGCGCGGGAACAAACGGCCACGCGCGTGGGAACGGCCGTATCGCGCGAACTTCGCGTGGGGCGCCCGCGATGGCGCCGACTTCGCGGCGCGCGAGTTGGTGCCCTTCTTTGCGCCCGGGAGTCCGTTCGACGCGACCTCCACTGGGCTGCGTGCTGCCCTCGCGTACTTCGGCCCGTGGCAACAGCGCGGCGTACGGCGTTTCGCGATCAAGTTCGACGATGTCGGCTTCGCATTGACCCCGTCGTCGCAACTGGCATTCGGCGCGTATCCGCGGGCGGTCTCCGCCTACATGCGGGCGCTGCGCGAAGTCCTCCGCTCCGTTGATCCCGACGCGGTGCTCTACTACTTGCCGCAGACGTACTGGTGGGAGGACCCGCGCTTGCCGACATTCTCCGCCGCTCTGCGAAGTTCCGGTGGATTGGAACGCGACGTCGGCGTGGTCTTCACGGGTCCGCAGGTCGTCAGCGAGACGATCGACGTCGCCGGGCTGACCACCGCACGCGCGGCATTTGGTGCGACCGTGACGCCTGCGCTCATCTACGACAATCTGGGACGCGAGGGGGACTGGGGGCCACTCGTCGGACGCGAGGCGAACCTCGTCGAGATTGCCGATGCCGTCTTCGGCGAACGCGGAACGCCTCCAAATCGGCTGACGCGTCTGGATTGGTCCTGGAACCCGACGGGCTACGACGCGGAGCGATCGTGGAGGCGTGCGCTCCTCGAGTTGGCGGGTCCCGCGGGCTACCGCGCGCTGCGCGCTGCATGCCAGGCGTTCCGAGATGGAGCCAGTCGCGCGGCAGCCGAACGCGCCATCGAGGCGTACGCGCGCACCGACCTGCGCGGACATGCCGGGCCACTCGCACGGCGGGCAATCGTTCGTCTTCTGCGCGCGGACCTCGGCCGGCTCCCAGAGAACCAGCGAGCGGCCGTCTCTGACCGCAGCGTCCTGGACTAAACCGCCGCTCGGCGGTCAATCGCCTGTCGGTGGGTTCTCGCTTGCGGGGGCCTGTCGGGCCCGATGGGCAGCCACGATCTCTATGCCATCGGGAACGGTGATGAGCACGATCGCGCCCGTCTTGCTCCGCGGCGCATGCGCCGATCCGGGCGGGTGCCAGACGTACGTTCCCGGGCCGTAGGACCGCGCGCCATCGATCAACTCGCCCTCGAGGACGTAGTACTCCTCGCCTCCGGGATGGCGATGGGCGGGATACCCGGAGCCGGGGGCAAAGCGGAGCATGAGTGTGGCGCCGTTGCCCGGGCGATGCGTCTTCAGCACGCGGAACGACACGCCGGGCGCTTCCTCGAACGGACGCCAGGGCATTTCTGCAGTGCCCAAGAACTTGGACGGGGGTGTTCCGGAAGAGGACATTCGCGAAGGGTACGCGCGGGCGCGCTCGGTGGGGCGAGCGAAGTTCCGATTGCCCGGGGAGTCGCAACAGGCAGGCCCGAGGGTGAGGTGCGGAATGCCCCAGGACGTTCTTGGGTCCCTCCCCTCCACCTCCTCCGGCGCCTTGCGGCGCAATTTGACCAAGACGAAGGCGGTTGCGCCTGCCTGGCGGGGCAATCGATGACCGCTTTCGCTGGTCCAGGGTGCGGACAGATGCACGCGCCGGCGCATGCTCCGTAAACTAGGTCGCACGAGCACCCCAAAGGTTACAAGCGCTGCGCAAGTTTTCGGATGTGGCCGCGTGCGGCACGACGTTTGTGATCGTGTCAACAGGCTGATCGTATCAACAGGCGCGCGGCTCGCGCTCGGACCGGCCCCAGGAGGAAGACATCATGGTTCCGCAACACTCTGCCCGCTCCCTCGCGCTCGTCTGCTTGATCGCGCTCGTCGCACTCCCTGCCTGCTCAGGGGCGTCGATGAAGCGCGTCGATCCCAGCGCGGACGACGAACTCGGCGGAACGCTCATCGACTCGGCCGACGTGATCGCCGCCACGGAGTCGGCCGGCGACGATCTCGCCCGCGTGCTCCTCGCGTCGTCGCGCAACGACTTGGTCGTCGCCTTCTCCACCATCAAGAACGAGTCGATCCAGCCGTTCAACACCGCGCTGCTGACGGACCGCATGCGGAACTCGCTCGTGCGCAAGACCAGCCCGCGCGTCAAGTACCTCGCGCGGGAGCACATTGACGAGATCCTCCGCGAACGCCAGGGCAAGCGCGAGGGCGTCTACGTGGGGAAGGAGACGAAGGGGCTGCTCGGCGCGGACTTCCTCCTCACCGGCCGGATCAACAGTCTCTCGAAGCGCTTCGAGGGTGATCGCGCCGACTACTTCCAGCTCAACTTCCAACTGGTGGACGCCGAGGACTCGACCATCGTCTGGACCGACTCGTACGAGTTCAAGAAGGTGGGCGACGCCGGCGTGATCTACCAGTAGGCGTGTGACGATGCGGCGCGCGTTGACCCTGACACCGGCTCCTTCGTTGGCCCTTCTCTTGGCCCTTCTCGTGGGCGGGTGCGCATCGGCAGATCGCTCGCCGGGCCTCGCGTTCTTGCGCTCCGGCGAATTCGCCGCGGGACGGGCTCACTTCGAGCGGCAGGCGGTGGAGGAGCCGCGCGATGCCGCTCTGGAGTACAACGAAGCGGGCGTCATGGCGCTGCTCGAGAACGATGTTCCCGGCGCGCAACGCTACTTTCGCATGGCCTTCGACGACCTCGAGGACCTCAGCTCGACGACCGGAGAGACCGTCAAGACCTTCCTCGGCTCGGCCGACAGCCGCCGCTGGAAGGGCGAACCCTACGAGCGTTGCATGAACGCCTACTACCTGGGCGTCACGTACTGGCTTCGCGGTGACGATGACAACGCCGCCGCCTCATTCAAGAGCGGTGTCTTGCGCGACGCCGACAGCGAGGAAGGGGCCGCGCAATCTGACTTCGCGCTGCTCTGGTTCCTGATGGGGCAGGCGCAGCGCTCCGCCTTTCACTCCGATCGCGGACAGGCCGCGCTGAAGCAGGCGCACGAGCTGCGCCCCGACAATCCGTGGACGGCCCCCGAAAAGGCAGAGACCGGCAACGTGCTGCTGCTTCTCGAGACCGGTCTCGGACCGAAGCGCGAGGCCGTCGGACGCCACGGAGCCGACGTGCGCTTTCGCAAGAACCCGGGCGGCTCGGCCGGCGCGATCGTGCGCCTCGGCGAAACGCTCGTCGGCCGCACGGCCCCGATCGGCGACATCTACAAGCAGGCCACGACGCGCGGCGAGAAGGTCATCGATCGGATCTCGGGTGGCAAGGCTGTGTTCAAGGATGCAGCCGTCATTGGTGGCGCCGTCGTGTTGGCCAATTCCGGGTCCGGTCGCTCGGACGTCATCGGTGTCGCTCTGCTCGCCGCGGGTCTGTTGGCATCGGCGCAGACCGACTTGCGCTACTGGGCGACGCTGCCGGACGATGTTCACATCCTGTTGGCCGATCTCCCTGAAGGGGCTCATCGGCTCTCATTGCAGGGCATCTCCGTCACCGGGAATCCGATCCAGGGAATGCGCTGGGATGTCCCGGTGGTCGTTCACCCGGGTCGTATCACGCTGGTCTGGACGCGCGCGCTACCGGGTAACCGCGGAGTCGCCGCCGCCGCCCGCTGACGGTGGGGTCGCACCCGCTCTGGGTGGGTAGACCTGCTTCTTCCGCAGATGCGGGTCGCGCAGACTCACTCTGGTCGCGCCGACTCCGGTCGCGCGGCCATGCGCCGCGCGTTCTCGCTCAGGCTTCCTTGCCGATGCGAACGCAGCGGAAGCCGATGTTGTCGTATTTATCCTTGGGGTACGCCGCGAGATGCTGATCCGCGCGGATGAACTCCTCGCTGTCGCACCATGAGCCACCGCAGATCACGCGCTGCTCGGAGTCGGTCGGGTCGGGACTGTCGGTCCACTCCCAGACGTTCCCGATCGCCTCGCGGACGCCGTACTCGCTGACGTTCTCCGGGAACTCGCCGTTGCGGACGACGCCATCGGTTCCCTCCTCGCAGCCGAAGTTCGCGAACGCCTCGGTGAGCTCGTCGCCCCAGGGGAAGGGATTGCCCTTGGTGCCCCGGACGGACTTCTCCCACTGGTCCTTGCTCGGAAGCGACTTCCCTGCGAACGCGGCGTACTTGAACGCGTCGTACCAGGAGATGCCGACGACCGGCGCGTCGTCTTCGCGCAGGCGTCCCTCGGTCCAGAACTTCGGCGAGCGATATCCCGTCTGTTCCACGAATTTGCGGTACTCCGCATTCGTGACGGGGAATTGGTCGATCCAGAACGACTTGACGTCCTTGGACTGCTTGGTCGGTCCAGCCAAGAAGGTGCCGGAGGTGACGAACACCATACCGTCGACGACCGGTTCACTCTCTGGCTCGGCCGCCTCTTCGGTCTCTGCTGCGATGACCTGGAGATTGTCGAGTTCGGCGTCGACCTTCTGGATCAGCTCTTTCGACTCGGCATCGTCGAGATCATCGACGAACTCGGTCGCCTCTTCGATCCGGTCCGAGAGCGAGTCCCAATCGTGCTCGCCTGAGCGGTCACGGTAGCGCTCAAGAATGCGCTTCGCGCGGGCGATGAAGAGCTTGTCAGGCTCGGGCTGGGCGAACGCCAGCTCGAAGTACATGATGCCGAGGTAGTAGGTCTCCCCGTCAACGCCCACGGTGTGGGCCCGGTGGTATGCCTCGAGTGTGTCCAGAGCCTTTGCTTCATCGATTTCGTCGCCGTGATGCGAGAAGTCGATGTACTTGGCCCAGATGTACTCGCGGATGTCCTTGATGTTCGCGTCGACCATGAACTGCCTTACCTCCGCCGTCGGACCTCGTGTCCGGTCGGCAAGCCCGTGAGGGTACTCACGGTCTTCGGCCAGCCCAATCAAAACGGTGCTCCGCCGGGCGCGGGTTCCGACAAGGTCCCCGGATCTGCGGATCTACGCGGATCTGCGCGCCTTGCTGACCCCCTGAGCCGCTACGATTTGAGGATGCGGCTGGATCCCGACATCCTCGAACTCGAAAGCGACTGCCACAGGATCGTGGAGTTGATCTGCTCCGAGCGCGTGGACGATGACGAGATCGACCGCCGCATCGCTCGCCTCCGCGACCGCACGAGCAGCGTGTTCCCGGCGCGTCCCGACGTCTTCGACCACACATACGGTCGCCGTTTCCGCCGCCTGCGCACCCGGTTTCGGCCGATGCCTGGGTTGTTCTGAGGTTCTAGTGCCATGGCTTGTGCTCCGCACAAGCCATGGCACTAGAGTTATTGCGTTTGTGCCGACTCCGTCGGCACCCCTCGCTTCGCTCGGGTGTTCGGCTTCGGTCGCGGCTCCGGCTGCTTCAACCGGGGCCGCGCTCGGAGTTCGTTGCCGCGCCTCGGAGCGCGGCCTCGACGTGGAATTGCGCGCGTCGCGACAGCTGGTTTCGCAGGCGGATTCCGCTCCCTGCGCCTCACCGCGAGTGTCACGCTGCGTGCTTCGCACACAGCCCGCCACTCGCTCTCGATTCTGGCGTTGTCTTGGTGGGTGGGGCTCTTTTGCGGTCGCCGTGTCGGCCCGTTTCGTGCATCTGCTGATCGCGTGCGGCGGGGCCCTCGCCACCTCCAAGATCGCCACCTCCAAGACCGGGTCGGCCTTGGGGCCTTATAGCCTCAACTGTTACACGTCGCCCTGCGCCCACGGTCGAGGTGTTGAGGCTATAAGGCCCAAAGGCCGACCCGGTCTGGTCCGTTTTCTTGCAGCCTGCAATCCCCGATCATCCGAGGGGGTGCGCGGCGTCGAGATCCCGTGCCTGGCTCAATTCGTCGGGGCGGCGACGAGGTTCGCCCTCGTCAGCCCGGGTGGCCGCCCCGACGAATTGAGCCTGGCACGGTATTTCGACCCCTCGACGAGTCGCGATCCACCCGGATCTCCCCATCCCCATCCCCCTCCCCCTCCCCATCCCCATCCCCTCCCGCCACCCCTCCGCCCCCCCCCCTCCCCCCC
>JAJRPF010000015.1 GCA_024280885.1 Planctomycetota bacterium
CTCCACCTCGCTACGCTCGGCTACGTCGCGACCAACGGTCCTCTTCTCCTTGCTCTCTGACATTCCTGCCTCCTCTCGGAGGCGGCCATAGAGCCCCTGCTACGCCATCGAAACAGGACAGACTTTTCGGTCACTAAACACCGTCGCGGTGCACGTGGACGACGGTTCCGACGTCACCTCGAACGAGATCGAGGTGTTGGAGGTCGCAGGTCAGGACGACGCAGTCGTGTTCGTGAATCATGGCCCAACCGGAGGGTACGCGGTCATGAGCCGCGGCGCTACCGAGCCAGTGTCCAGCTGCTGCACCGTGCGGGTCCAAGTGAGCCTCCGACCGAGCATGAGCCAGGATCGAGCCTGCGGCGTTCGAAGGCAGCAACCGGGTCGAAGTGGTGCCCCGTGGCTACCGCGACTTCTGGCGGTGGAGGACGCGGTCGTACATCGCGACCAGGCCGTCGGTCCATGCGGTCTCTTCGAAGTGCGGGGCGCGGGCGTGGGCGGCGGCGGTGAGTCGGGTGTGGAGGGGGGCGTCGGCGAGGAGGCGCGTGATGGCTGCGGCGAGTGCCGGGGCGTCGTTCGGCGGGATGTAGAGCGCTGCGTCGGCGGCGGCGTCGCGGCAGCCGGGGAGGTCGGTGGTGACCGCGGGGATGCCCTCTGCCAGGGCTTCGATGAGGAAGAGCGGGAGGGCCTCGCTGGCGGTCGTGAGGACGGCGACGCGGGTGCCGGCGAGAAGGGCGCGCACAGGGGTCTCGGGCGGCAGGAAGAGGACGTCGGTGTTGGCAGCCTTGGCGGCGGCGCGGGCGGGGGCTGCGAGTTCGCCGTCGCCGACGAGGACGAAGCGGGCTTGCGGCACGTGGGCGGCAGCCCTGACGAAGGTGAGCGGGTCCTTCGGTGGGACGAGGCGCGCGACCATCACGACGAGTGGGCGATCGGCGGGGAGATCCGGGAGTTTCGTGTCGCCGCGGGCGATTGGCGGCGGGACAGGGTTGGGGAGCACGTGGCACGCTTCCTCGGTGGCCAGGCCGTGCTCGACAGCGACGTCGCGCTCGGCTGCGCTCACGCAGTGGAGCAGCGTCGTGCGTGGGGCGAGTCGCTGTTCCAGAGCGAGGTAGCGGCGCCACGGGGCGGAGCCTTCGGCGTGGTAGGTGAAGAAGAAGCCGTGCGGCGAGTAGATGACCGGGACGCCCTTGCGCAGGGGCAGTGCGAGCCGCGCGAGTGCGCCAGCCTTCGCGGCGTGGGCGTGGACGATGTCGTGGCCGCGCGCCAAGCGTCGGAGCTTGAGACCGGCGCCAGCGTCGCGGACGGGGCTGATCTCGCGGCGAAGATCGAGGCGCACGGTGTCCCAGCCGTGTTGCCGTGCGACGTCGATCAGAGCGAGGCCCTCGGTGCCGGAGAGGGCGGCCGTGCCGCTGATGCCGCGTTCGGGGAGTCGGCGCAGGAGTGCTTCGAGGACGCGGCCAGCGCCGCCGACCGCGGGGCGGGCGCAGATGAGGATGCGCGGTGGGGTGGGGGCGCTCACGGCTACTCCGGTGTCCGGTTCGTCGGGCGCCAGCCGAGTACGTCGTTGTAGAGGCGTTCGTGCGCGGCGGCGCAAGTCGCCAGGTCGTGATGCGCGGTGACGCGCGCTCGAGCGGCGGCTCCGAGGGTCGCTCGCCGCTCCGGATCGGTGACGAGGGTGTCGAGTGCGTGGGCCAACTCGGTGGGTGAGCAGGGGGGCACGAGGAGCCCCGTCACGCCGCCTTCGACCACGTCGGGAATACCCCCTACGTGCGTTGCGACAGCGGGGATGGCGTGCTGCGCAGCCTCGATCAGGACAAGACCGAGTCCTTCGTGGACTGAATTGAGAGTGATCAAGTCGGACGCCGCGTACGCGTCGGTGGGGTCTTCCACGAAGCCTGCGAAGACGACGCGGAGATCGGTTGCGCGGCGCCTGAGGTCGGCTTCGAGCGGCCCTCGGCCTACCAGGACAAGCCGCGCGGAGGTCTTCATTCGAGAGAGTGCCTCAAGGAGCGTGGCGTGGTCCTTCTGCGGCGCGAAGCGGCCGACGCAGAGGATGACGGTCTCGTCGGGGCCGATGCCGTGGGTGTTCCGGAATGCGTCACGGTGGCCGGTTCGGGAAGGGGGCGGCAGTCCGTACGCGATGGTGGCGAGCCGCGGGACGGAGTCGCCCAGCGTCTCGCGGACGAAGCGTGCGACGCCCGGTGTGATGGCAATGACGGCGTCGGAGCGGGCGGCGACGCGGCGCCCGAGTGCGCGCCACTTGGCGTCTCGCAGGTAGACGTCTTCGTTGTGCTTGGTCGAGACGAGGACGCGGGCGTCGCGGCCTGAGCTGGCGAGCGCGGCGCCCAGCGTGTCGGCCTTGAAGAGGTGCGTGTGGAGGACGTCGGGCGCGAGTCGGCGGACGAGTCTTCGCGCGCGTCCGTAGGCTCCGACGGCGGCCAGCCCCGCGAGCCGGAGATCGTGGACGCGGACTCCGGCGGCCTCGAACTCGGGTGTCAGTTCGCCTTCGCCCTTGAGGTATGCGACATCGATCCGGTTCTCTTGCCGGGCCTCCCGTGACGCCGCCTGGGCCGACGCCAGATGGAGCAACGCCTTCTCCGCCCCGCCTCGGTCGAGGGTGGTGATGAGGTGCAGAATGGAGGGGCTCACGGGTTCCGGCCTCGTGTGGGCCCGGGGGCGGGTACGATGCGGCCATGGATGCATCCGCCCTCAGGCAGCGCCTGCCGCGTGCCATGGACGAACTTCGCGAGCGACTCGGTCAGCGCATCGTCGGTATGGACGACGTCATCGAGCACGTTCTCTATTGTCTGTTGTGCAACGGTCACGGGCTGATCGTCGGGGTCCCTGGGCTCGCCAAGACACTGCTCTGCTCGTCGATGGCTGAGTTGCTCGACCTCGAGTTCAAGCGCATCCAGTTCACGCCGGACCTGATGCCGAGCGACATCGTCGGCACGGAGACGCTGGTCGAGACGCCTGAGGGCGGGCGTGGGTTCCGGTTCGTACACGGACCGATCTTCACGAACCTGCTGCTCGCAGACGAGATCAACCGCACGCCGCCGAAGACACAGGCAGCGCTGATGGAGGGGATGGAGGAGCGCACGGTGACGAGTGGCGGCACGTTGCGCGACCTCCCGCCGCCCTTCATCGTGCTCGCGACCCAGAACCCGATCGAGCAGGAGGGCACCTACGAGTTGCCCGCCGCGCAGCTCGATCGGTTCCTCGTGCGCATCATGGTGGAGTACCCGGACTTCGATGACGAGCGTCAGATCGTGCGCCGGACGACCGCGGGAACGCAGGGCGATCTCGCGCCTGTGCTCTCGCGCGACGAGATCCTGGCGTTGCAGAAGCTCGTCCGGGAACTCGAGGTGCCGGCGGATATCCCGAAGTACGCGACCGCACTCGCTCGCGCGACGCGGCCCGGGCCCGACGCGCCGGAAGGGCTCGGCGAGTTGGTCGCGTGGGGTGTTGGGCCGCGTGCGGCGCAGGCGCTCGTCATGGCGTCGAAGGCGCGGGCGCTGATGGCGGGCCGTTCGAAGCCGACATGCGCGGATGTGCGCGCGGTGGTTCCGGCCGTGATGGGGCATCGCGTGATCCCGAGCTTCACTGCGGCGGCGCAGGATGTGACCGCTGAGCAGATCATCGAGCGTGTTTGCAACGCCGTGCCGGCTCCGGATGGATGGAAGCCGGAGCCCGTGGAAGTCAACGAGGGGTTCCTGGCCGGGTTGCTGCGGCGGATCCGGCGCGAGCCTGCGGCCGCCGTGGCGCGGTAACTCGGACCTGTGAGAGGACGAAGGAGGATGAGCATGTCGTGGAGTCGTCAACTCGCCGGAGTGACCCTTGCCGTCGCTCTCTGCTCAGCGGTCGGTGGGCTCTCGAGCCACGAAGCGGTGCTTGCATCCGAGGGGCACGCCGGCGCCGCGGATGAGATCCCGCCGGACGTCGACACGAAGGCGCTGAAGAGCGCGCAGGAGCGTTTCAAGCGCTCGTTCGACACCGTCGATATCGACTTCCAACTTGAGGCGGTCCGCAAATACGCCGCGGTGCAGCACAAGACGATCGCGAAGCACCTCGTCAAGCTGCTGCGCGACGACGAGCCCAATCTCCGCGCTGAGATCGCGAAGGGGCTCGGGAAACAGCGCTCGTCGGCGAAGACGGTTGGCAAGAAACTCGTGAAGTTGATCGACGAAACGAAGAAGGACGACGACCAGGCGAAGGTCGTGCGTGGGGCCGTCATCGGGATCGATCGACTTGGTTACGTCAAGGCGGACGGCGATCTGAAGAAGCTGATCCATCACGCGGACGACGGCGTTGTTGCGGCGGTCTTCCGGACGTACGGCCATTGGCAGAGCGATCTGGCGATCCGCGAGATGCTCGGGTTCTTCAAGAAGTACCCTGATGAGAAGAGCTTCGCGACGGGATCGGTCACGGTGGACACCGGCTCCGAGGGCAACAAGGACGCGAACGCCGCGAAGTCGAAGTGGAAGGCGAAGTACGGCGGTCAGCGCGGCTGGCGTCCGCGGCCCGAGTGCACGCGAGCGCTGATCAAGGCACTGAAGGAGATCACCGGCCATGGCTTTCGGCGTCCTGAGGATCTCGAGGACTACCTGAGCGACTCGAAGACGTACGTGGATCCCGAGACGATCATGACGCGCATGGAAGAGGCCGAACGCCGCGTGGTGTTCGCGCGCTGGGGTGTCATCCAGAAGGAAGCGGCGGAGATCGCGAAGAAGGAGATCCCCGGCGACGACGGGGCCACCAAGCGCGCGAAGCTCTACCGCAAGCACCTCTACGAGCTACGCGGCGAGTTGATGGACAGGCACAAGCTCCGGCTCTCGGAACTCGACGTGATCGTCGAGGGGGGCGACGCGGCGAAGTGGTAGCGCGTCGGTCCTGAGCCCGCGTAGCAGCCGGGAGCGCGGCTGCGGGACGCGGTTCTTGGCGGAGCCGTCTCTTGGATCGTGCTCGGTCAGGGGCGGTCCACCCGGCTCGAACAAGAGAACTCGTCGGTCCGCCACAGACCAAGCACGGAGCGCGTTCTCTCGACGTAGACGCTCGGTGCCCGGTGTGCAGCGGACCGAGGACGTCAACGCAGCCGAGTCGGGCACGTCCGCGATCACGGGGCACCATCCGCTTCCAACTCCACTCCGCACGCAGACAGAGTGCCGCGGGCGCCCGTTTCAGAGCAGGACGATGTCGTCTTCGCTGATCAGCCGCTCACAGAACGTGCAGCGGACCTGCGTGGGCGACGTGCGCTCGACGTCGAAGCTGGTCGTGAGTCGGTCGTGGTTCGTGATGCAGTTGGGGTTCGGGCAGCGGAGGACGCCTTCGAGCACCTCGGGCAGTTTCACCCGGACCTTCTTCACGATCTCGTACTCGCGGATGTAGCAGACCGTTGCACTCGGGCCGAGGACGGCGAGGTTGTCAATCTGCTCGTCGCTGAGTTCGATGTTCTCGAGCTTGAGAATGTCCTTCCGGCCAGCCTTCGCGCTTGCCAGGTTGACGCCGATGAGCGCGGCGCTGTGCTTCGGGACGCCGATCATCTCGAGCGCCTTGAGTGCCATTCCGGGGCTCAGGTGATCGATCACCGTGCCGTGCCGGAGTTTTGCGACCTGCTTCTTGTGCCTGCTTACGTCGTCGCTCATCGGACGGCTCCCATCAAGAGCGCGAGCAACGCCTTGCGGACCGTCACGCCGTTCTTGGCCTGATCGAAGTACGCGGCGCGCGGGGACGCATCGACGTCCGGATGGATCTCGTTCACTCGCGGCAGGGGATGCATCACGATCAACTCGTTCTTGCCCGTGTCCACTGCGGCGCGGTTGATCTGGTAGACGTTCTTCACGCGCTCGTAGTTGAGCGGGTCCGCGAAGCGCTCGCGCTGGATGCGCGTGACATAGAGGACATCGAGCGTCGGGATCGCGTTCGGAAGGTCCGCCGTCTCTTCGTACGAGGCGTTCAGCACGTCGAGTTCCGCGATGTGTCGCTTTGGGAGCCGCAAGGAGGTCGGGGCGATCAGCACGAGGTCGTTGCCGAGCATTGCCGTTGCCTGGACCAAACTGTGGGCGGCACGGCCGTACTTCAGGTCGCCGACAAAGCCGATGCGGAGCTGCGTCGTGCGACCGAGCCGGCGCTTGATCGTGTAGAGGTCGAGGAGCGTTTGCGTCGGGTGCTGGTTCGAGCCGTCGCCGCCGTTGATCACCGGCAGGGAGGTGGCGTTGGCGGCCGCTCGCGCCGAGCCCTCGCGGGGGTGGCGGATGACGAAGAGATCACAGTAGTTCTCGACGATGCGGATCGTGTCCTGCAGCGTCTCGCCTTTCGCGGCCGACGAGATGCCAGCATTGGCGAAGCCGATCACGCCGCCGCCGAGGCGTGCCATCGCACTCTCGAACGAGAGGCGCGTGCGGGTCGACGGCTCGAAGAAGAGCGCGGCGAGCACCTTCCCACGCAACAGCCCGGCTTGGTCACCTTCGAATCGCTCGATGATGCTGAGCAGGGTGCGCAGTTCCTGCGGCCGAAACTGCCGCACCGAGATGATGTCGTTGCCCCGCATCTGCTCGGCCAATTCGCGCTCGATCGGGGTCCACGGCTCGCTCATGCATGCCTCCGATTGCGGATACTGCCCGCTGGGGCGCAGGAAGTCGAGAGGTGCGCGTGGTAGTCTGGGATTAGAAATGGACGATCCTCGAGGGCAGAGCAGCCACGCCTTGGCGCACACGTGCCGGGATCTTTGGGGGCGCGCCGCCGACCGCCTGGATCAGGCTCTTTCGGATCAGGCGGGACTGCCCGCCGGCGCCGCTCCTACGCTCGGGAGCGAGGTCGCGTATCGGGCGCTCTGTGCGGCGCACTCCGATCTCTGCGCTGCTCTCGGCGTCAACTGCTCTCCGGCACCGCCGTGGTGCGGGGGCGGGGGTGAACCCGATGATCTGCGCTCGTCCGCGCTCGCACTTTGTGGTGGGCTGGCCTCGGACCGAGCCGATCCACGCGGGCAGCACGACCCCGTTGGCGGCGGGTGGCTCAGCACCGGAAGTGGCGACGCCGAGACGGTGGTCCGTGCCCGACGATTGCTGATGGTGCTCGAGCGAGTCTTCAGCGCGCCCTGAGCGTCACGTCACGTTGCGAGGACTTCGTTCTTCGCGGCGTTCTTGTTCGCCTCGTCGGCCGGGCTCTGCTGATGGAATGGCAACTGGATGGTGAAACGCGCGCCGGCACCCGGCGCCGAGTCGAGGAGGACACGTCCGTCGTGCTCCTCGACGATCTTCTTCGTAATCGCCAGACCGAAGCCTGTACCGCGTGCACCCTTCGTCGAGAAGAGCAGGTCGAAGATCCGCTCGTGCTGCGTCTCGTCGATGCCGTCGCCGTTGTCCTGGACCACGATCTCCACCAGCTTCCCGTCGTCGGTCAGGTGCGACGAGACACCGACGATGCCGGTCTTGTCGGGTGCGGCGTCGATCGCATTCGAGAGCAGGTTCATCACGCAGCGCTCGATCTGAGACGAGTCGAAGTAGAACATCCCGATTGTCGGATCGGTCAGTTCGGTGACCTGCACCCCGCCTTCGCGGCCCTTCTCGCGAGCCATCGCGACAGCGCTCAGGACGATCAAGTTGATGTCGGCACGCTGCCACTCCGGGTCGCGTTGCTTGCTGTAATTCACCATGTCCACGACCAGGTTTCCGATGGAGTCCTGACCGTGGCGGACCACTTCCCACGCGAGGTCGAGGTCCGTGTCCTGCTTGTCGCGCAGCAACTCATCCATCATGTAGACGCCGCCGCGTAGAGCGGTCAGCATGTTGCGGATGTCGTGGCCGAGACCGGCCATGACCTGCCCGATGGCAGCCATCCGCGCCTGCTGCAGATTGTGTTTGAAGAGTTGGATGTTCTCGAGAGCTGTGCCCGCGACGATGCCGACGGTCGTCAGCATGTGGAGGTCGTCCTTGCCGAAGACACCGATCGAAAGCACCGTGTCGACGTAGATGGCGCCGAGCGTCGTCCGCTTGCCGCGGATCGGGACGCACATCGCCGAGCGGATGTTCTGCGCGACGATGCTGGCGCCGGACGCCAGCCGCGCGTCCGAGCCGGCGTCGGCGGTCAGGATCGAAAGTCCTCCGTCGAGCACCTTGCGCAGGATGGTCTGCGAAACCTGGATCTCCTGGTCGCGGGCGTCCTCGGGCGTGCGCGTGACGCGAGCGACGGGTTCGCCGCGGTCATCATTCATGATCAGTGCCGCGCGGTCTGCCGGCAGCGTCGTGAAGATCAAGTCCATGAGCTTCGTCAGGAAGACGTCTTCGTCCATCTCCGCCGAGACGAGAGCGCCGATCTCGTGCAGGACTGCGAGACCGCGCTGCGCCTTCGACGTCGGACGGCTGCGTCCATCGCGACCGAGTCCGAGCCCGTGCACGGTGTCGATCTTCGCGCGAATTTGCGGGCGCAGGTAGCCGCCGCTGGTCGAGAAGCGCACGCTGCCGCTCTTCGGGGACGCGAGGATCTCCAGCGTCGTGCTGCCGAGTGCGATCTCCACACCGGGCTGTACGCGGAGCGGCGTCGTTGCAGGGTGCCCATCCACGAACGTGCCGTTCTTCGAGCCGAGATCGACCACCGTGATGCCGCCTCGTTCGACCGAGATGCGCGCATGGTTGGAGCTGATCTTCGGGTCGTCGAGCACGAGCCGATTCGCTGGCGCACGCCCGATGGAGATCGCGCGTGCGCCGTCCAGCGGGATACGAGTTCCCGCGGACGCTCCACGTGTGACGACGAGTTCTAGTTGCGACATGCGAGTGCTGGGCGATCCATTCAATCGAGAGGAGCCGGCAGCGCCGGTTGACCTCGAACAGATCCCTATCGGCAGATCGCGAGCCTCAGCTTTCGCGCCGCAGCCTCCCGGTCGTACTCCGCGATGTCACGCCGTAGATCTGGCGGCGTAGAGACGGGCCGTTCTGCGCAGAGCCGGCATGCGGGCACGTTGCAACGCCCGCGAGCGGAGAGCGCGTGGTCGATCCCGGCGCGATCGGATGCGTCGTCGGGCTGAATGCGTCGTCGGGTCGCCCGTCGCCCGTGTCTGCGACTAAGAGCGACGCAGGGAGCGCCACCACGGGCGATCCGGCTGCGCGCGAGCCTGATCGGGCTGTTGCGGCGCTTGCGGCGCCCGCGTCTCGAGGGAGGCCGTCTCAATCGAGGTCGTCTCAAGTGTGGTCGTCGGGAGCGCGGTCGGCGGTGCGGCAACTGCCGAAGCAGCGGGCGTGACTGCGGCTGTCGCGGGCACGGAGTCGGTGGATTGCGCCGTGGAGGCGTGGGCTTCGTCGGCGCGCGCCTCCGCGACCTGCGGCTGCGGGGGCTCCGAATCGGCCGTGGCAAAGCGCGGAGTCGTAGGCTCGGATCGAGGCTCGGGGAGATCGCTGCGCGAGGGTGCAGGTACGACGTCGTCGGTCCCCGACTCGGCAGTCCCAGGCTCAGGTTGCCCAGAATTGGCGGTATCAGTCTGAGCAGTCTCGGGCGCGGCGTTCGCGTCGGATGGGAGTGCGGGCTCGGCGTACTCGGCGGGCAATGAGATCCCCGACGCAGGCCGAGACTCCGGCTCGGCGTCCGACTCGCCGTTCGTGTTGTCGCGAATCGGATCTGACCCAGTGATCTCCGACCCAGCAACCTCCGACCCAGCAACCTCCGACCCAGCGGCCGTGTTGCCCTCGGGCCGGTCGGTGGCGGCGCTCTGATCGGCGCTGCCCTCGGCTTCGGCATCCGGCGCAGTATCCGGAGCGGTATCCGGAGCGGTATCGGATGCTCTCGTGGAGGCCTTCTCGGGCGTCAGCCCGTTCGGTTCCGGATCACCTGGAAGTTCGCCGAGCAATTCGGCTGCGAGCGCGTCGTAGTCCTGGGCGCCGTTGCAGCGCGCATCCCACTCGAAGATGGTCTTGCCGTGGCTCGGGGCCTCGGCGAGCTTCACGTTCTTGCGAATTTCGGTACGCGTCGTGATCGCTGGGAAGTACGCGCGCACCTCCTCGATGACGTCGCGCGCGAGTGTGGTCCGACGATCCACCATGCTCGGGACGACTGTGGACAGGCGCAGGCTGCGATTGAGCCGCTGGACGGCCTTGATCGATTCGAGGATGCCCGCGACGCCCTGGAGCGCGAAGAACTCGGTCTGGATCGGCAGCAGGACCTCGCCCGCGGCGCAAAGCGCGTTCATCGTGAGCGTGCCGAGTGACGGCGGGCAGTCGATGATGACGAAGTCGGCCACAGGCCCAGCACCGGCGCCGTCCGCGCCGTTACCCACGTCACCATTCGCAGCGACTGCGTCGTCAGCAGTGTTGGGCATCCCCGTCTGGGATGTTGCCGTCTGGGATGTTGCCGTTGGGGATGTTGCCGCGTCTGTCGGATGCTGCACAGCGCGTCCAAAGGTAGGCGTTTCCGACGCGTCGTCCGGGTGGAGCCAGCCTTCGAGGGCCTCGCGCAGTACGAGCTCGCGCCCGACGGTGGAGGCCAACTGGATCTCGGCGTTCGCCAGCGCGAGCGTCGAGGGGACGACCGACAGCCCGGGAACGCCCGTGGGGTGGATCGCCTCCGCGAGCCCGTGCTGACCAAGCAGCAGCGAGTACGTGGTGCGAGGGAGCCGCGGAGGCTCAAGGCCGACGTGGACGGTGAGATTAGCTTGAGGGTCCATGTCCACCAGAAGGACACGCTTGCCGCGGCGGGCCAGGGCCGCACCGAGGTTTACGCACGTCGTCGTTTTGCCGACTCCGCCCTTCTGGTTCAGGACCGCGAGAATGCGCGTTTTCATCGTGGCGCAACGCTATCACCCCGTGGCGACGCCGTCCCGGCACTCTTCCGCGCGCCGGTGAATTGGTCGTTCGCGCGGCCGCGGTCGGTGGGGGTGCCGCACGTTATTCTCCTCACAGCGACTGCTCGCGCAGTCCACCGAAACATGACCGCCGAGCCCGCCCCTCAGCCCGAGCCTGACCCGCGCGCCGAGAACCGTTCGCGCGACTGGCTCCACCGACTTCGCGATGTTCGCGAGAGCGGAGATCGTCGCGCCGCCGCACCGCTCGTGCATGCGCTGATCCAGGATCTACTCGACGACGACCAGCATTCTGATGTTGTCGACACGTTGTGCGTCCTCGAGGACCTGCGCTGCGAGAACGCGCTTACCGACGTCTTGCTCTCCGGCGCGGCGTCCCTGCGTGTTCGCGAGGCGGCGCTTCGCGTTCTCATGTGCCTGCCGTCCGACGACCCGCCTCCGCTGCGCGTGGCCGCGTGGCTCGACGACCCTGATCCGTTGGTCCGCGCGCACGGGGCGACGTTCTTGATCCCGCGCGACGAGGAACGACTCGCGCGTCTGATGCGCGATCCGGCGCCGGTGGTTCGGCGTGCCGCCGCCGAGGCGCTCGTGGCATCGGCGCGGACTCCTATTCTCGTCGAGACTCTGCGGCGGGCGTTGCGGGACCCGGACCCGTATGTGCGCGAGGTGGCGTGTCGCGCGGCGCTCTTCGACGAGCCGCTTGCGGCGACGTACGACCTCCTTCACCTGCTGGACGATCCTGATCCGGACGTCCGGTGCGGCGTCTACGACGCGCTCGAGGATTTCCCGTGCGTGTCCGTGCTCCTGGCACTGGCCGACGCCCGTTCCGGGCCCGAAGGGGAACTCGCGGCCGTCTCGCTGGCGCTCCTCGTCACCCGCGTCACGGTCGTTCTCGCGACGAGCGGCGAGCGTGGCGCGGAGCGCATCCTGCGCTGGGTTGCACCGGCGCGCTGGGTCCTCGACGAGGATTGGAGTTCCGGCACGTGGGAACGAGATGGGGATATTGGCGATGGGGCGGATCGCGATGGGGAGGGCTCCGAGCCGGGTGATGGCGTCGAGGTCGTGGGCGGCCACTCCGCGGGCGATCCCGCGCTTGCCACTGACGACGCTGACGACGCGGCCCAGGCTGGCGACGGCGACGGCGGTCGCTCGCGGCCCGCGGTCGACTTCGCGCGGGCGCAGCGCATCCTGACCGATCCGGATGCCGCAGCTGTCGAGCAACGCGCACTCCTCGTGGATCGCGATTGGGGCGCCACCGGCGCAGATGGTCTCCGCCTCTTGCGCGACGTCATGCGGGCTCCGGGCTGGGACGTGCGCCACGGCGCGGCGATCGCACTCTTCGATCTGTTGCGGGCTGCGGGCGGGATCGGTGGCGCAGGCGCGGGAGAAGCAGAGTTGGGCGCGGTGGGGCGAGGGGCAGCGGACGCGCTCCTGTGTTCGGCCCGCGACGTCGAACCCATCGTCCGTCGCGTCGGGCTGCACGCTCTGACGCATGCGCGCGATCCGCGTGCGGTCGAGGCGGCGGGCGAGACGCTGGCCGATGAAGGTGCGCGTCATCTCGCCGGCGATGCTGCGCTACAGGCCATCGTCGCGCTGGGTGACCGAGCTCAAGCCGAGGCCGCGATCCGGGCCGAACTCCAGGTCGAGGTGGATCGCGACGGGCTGCAACTCGGCGCCATCCACCTCGCCGAGCGACTGGCAAGCGAGGTGCCGTGGCCGGCGGTTGTTGCGGACCTGCGCCGCATCGTCGAATCGCCGATCGTCGCCGGTGTCGCGGTGCACGTGGCAGCACTGCAGGTGCTACGCACGCTCACCGCTGCTTCGGCGGGCGCGCGCATGTCCCCTGCTTCGGTTCCACTGCTCCCAGTTTCTCTGGCGCCTCCAGTTTCCCTGGGGCATCTGGAGGCGGTGGATCACCTGGACATTCAGGCGCAGCTCGGCCTCTGGGGCTGGCGTGGCGGGCGGTTCGGATGAGTTCGAGAGGTCGGTTGACCCGCGGTGCCCGCGTTGGGATGGGAGTAGAGCGATGGTGAAGTACACGGACGTGAAGAACACCGGCTCGCAGAGCACTGGCGCGAACGACACTGGCACCGAGTGCCCGGACGATGCGAGTCGCTCAGACCGCCCGCGGTGGCGCCGTCTTCGGCGTCTTCAGGATCTCGCCGAGCACGGTCGTCGCGTAGCATCCGCGCGGGAGGACGAAGCGCACGACGATCGAATGCTGCCCGTCGTCGGTCGGCGGCGCGGACTCGGCGGAGACGTCACGGAGTGCGATTCGCAACGATCGGCGCTCCCCGCGGAAACTGCCCGCGCCCGGGACGTTGAAGTCGTCGAGGGTGAGCCCCTCCGCTTCGAGTAGCGCTCGCTCACGCGCTCCCGGTTCCCCCTCCGCGAGGAGTAGGCGCGTCCCGAAGAGGGGCGCCGACGGCGAAATCTCGAGGGCGTCAGCCCGCTCTTGCGCAGCCGCCACGTCGTCCACCGCGAACACCGCTCCCCGATCGTGCAGGTAGGCGAGATCGCCCGCTTCCATCGTCGCGAGGTCGGGTAGGCGTGCGGCAAGGAGACGATTGAAGAGGCGGCTCTGATACGCCGAAACGAGGAGCCGCGTCAGCTTGCGGGGGATGGCGCGCAGCGCCCGCTTGGGGTCGCGTCCACGTGCCAGTTCGCGAAGCACACCCGTCTCCGTACGCGCGCCCCGCGGGGCTGCTTCGAACGCTTCTTTCCAGCGCCCTTCGGCTGCGAACTCGCGACTCGCCATCAGGCCGTCTTCCGCGTCCGACGAGCCGCCGAGGAGGGCGAGGACGGCGGCGGCGGGGTCCTGTCGCACCAGCGCGTGACCGACCCTGTCGTTGTCGCCGCGGCGGCCGAAGCGTTGCGCGCCAAACCAATTCGGGCAGCCGCGCGTCGAGAGGTCGTCCAGGATGGTGCGTGCTCTGATCTCCGCGTCGCCAGACACGCCGCGTACGCGCAGCGTGAATCGATTGCCCGCTAGATGCCCGAGCCGCAGCTTGTTGCGATGCCGCGCGAAGCCGAGGATCCGGATGCCCTCGATTTCTGCGAGAGCCACGCGGGCGGCGTCTTCCTCGACGTGCTCGACCGAGAGCGACTGCACCGTCACCGCGCGCGCGTCCTTCAACCCGGCATAGCCGATTTCGCGTGGCCGCACGCGGAGCGCGCGCGCGATCCGACGCACGGCGTCGTGCGTACTCAGACCTGTCTTCTCGATGCGCAGGTAGAGGTGATCGCCCGCTCCGGCTGGTTCGTAGAGCGGGAGTTCCTCGACGAGGAAGTCGGAAGCACTGGCACGGATGTGGCCACCCGTCCCGGGTAGGTCAGCGGTAAGGTAGGTCGTAGGCATGGCGTTTCGGACTGGAGACCCTTGGGGACGCATGTGTCGGGATCGGAACGTCGGAGGCTGCGGTCGGCGTCTTCGCCCACCGGGCTCGTGGGCACGGAGTGTGCAAGCCTGACAGGCTTCCGTCTTCCGCGCGACAGCCTGAACTTTGCCGGACCCGGCTCGATCGTCGATCGGTGTGCGACGCGCTCCGGTCTGCGATTGGATCGACGCGGCGATCTCCGGCAGGATGAGGCCCGCGTGACGGCAGAGCGTGCGTCCGTTGGTGCCCGAGGAGGAGTGAATGTCACGGCTTGTGAGTGCAGTGGTCATGAGTGCCGCCAGCGTTCTCGTGGCGGTGGGCAGCGCAGCGGCGGAGGCGACGATCGAGATCGTGGCATTCCCCGGCCAGGCTCCGGCTGGCGTGCCCGATGGTCAGGTCCTGCGCCCCGGGGATCGGGCGCGAGTGTCGATCGACAACCTGGGTCGCGTCCTCTTCTCGAGCGACGTTGCGCAGGGCCTCAACCCGGTCGGTTCAGGGTATTTCGCGTGGCGCGGTGGTACGCCGGAGGCTGTGATTCTCCGAGGCGACACCATCGACCCCGTCGGCGGTGTCGGCGCCGGCTCGCTCGTCATCGCCACGATCGACGATGCGTTCACGACGCCGATCGGATTGCACGTCGTCTTTCTCCCCACTGCCGTCCTGCGCAGCCGGAACGGTGGCGGCTTCGACGCCATCACAGCGACAGGTCCTATAGCGCATCCCGGCGCGTGCCCGATCGGATCGTACTTCGCGCCGGCTGGCGCCGCGCGGGCGCCCCTGCGCGTGGCTGACGACGCGAACGCCGCCTTCGTCGCCCGCGATCTGCGCGGCGACGGCTGCGACTACGGCGAGAAGGCCTCCGGCGGTTCGACGGATGGTTCGAGCCTGCTCCTGCGCCAAGTTTCCACCGACAACTTCGCGTCGCTCGTCGTGAACGCCCAGACGGAACTACCGAGCGGCGACTCGGCCGGGATCAACGGCAACAGCACGTTGCGGTTGGGACCGGAGGGGCATCTTCTCTTTCGCGCCTCCGCCGGTGGAGACGCGCTCTTGCTCGCGGACCCGGTAACCGGCGCGCTGACGATTGTGGTGCGCGTCGGGGACCCCGCGCCGGGTACCGGCGAGACGATCCTGCGCGTCGACGACTTCACGCTCGGCCCGACCGACGGCGGCGGTGTTCGTGTGGCGTACTCCGTCCGCGTGGCGGGTTCGGGCGATGTGCTCGTCTACGACACGGGCATCGGCGCAGGGGCGCCGCTCTTCCGTACCGGCGACGTCATCGACGGCTTCACGTTCGCGCCCGATCCGGCGTCCTCGCTCCCACAGCTTGCGATCGCCGACGAGCGCCTTGTCGTGGTCGCCGAGGGGACCGGCGCGGGCACGCTCGCCCGTTCGGACGCGGTCTGGCGCGTGACCATGCTCGAGGACGGTCTCGAACGCGACGTGATCGCCCGTTCGGGAAGCGTGATCGACGCCGGGGGCGGGCTCGAGTACGACGTCTCCGTCATCCACGAGACGATCGTCTCCCCGGACGGGCACGTCGCGATCGTCGCGTCGCTCGCGCAATTCGGTCTGGAAGCGATCTTGATGGAGGGCGTCTCCGTCGGGTCGGGTCTGATCCCCGCCGTCGTGACGGGAGACAACATGCCGTCGCCCGACGAGTCGCCACGCTTTGCGGGCGATCTCACGCCCGTCAATCCGCCGCGTCTTGTTCAGCCCGGGCACGACGGTCGTCCCGCGCGCCTCAACGATGACGGCGTGCTCGTCTTCAACGCCGCTGCCAAGACACAATTTGCCAACGGGGATTTCGGCGTGTTCACAGTGACCGTCCGCGAGGTCCTCGAGGACAGCGACGTGCGCGTCACCGGGAAACGCGGTCGGTTCAGGATCACGGGCGATGACGGCGACGCGAAGATCACGATCGAGTTGGACGACGATGGCGATCTCGTGGTCATCCCCGGCGACCGCACGACGATCAACGGAGAGCGCTCGGACTTCGCGACCAACGAGCGTATTCGTTCGGTCTTCGTGGACATGGGGCCGGGAAATGACGTGGTGAAAGTCCGGCCGGATGCGCTGGGCGACATGGAGCCGTGGCCCGGCGATCTGACGATCCACGGCGGTCCGGGGAACGACGACATCGACGTGCGTGATGTCGTCTTGGCGCGCTCCCTGTCCATCGCGAGTGACGCCGGGGCGACGGAGTTCCTGCGCGTGATCCGTGTCGACGTCGGCCGCGATCTCACGGTGACGGGGGCGGAAGGCAGCACCATCATCGATCTCACGGGCGTTGACGTTGACAGGCGGACGCGCATCCGGACTGCCGACAATGTGTCGGGGAGTTTCACTGCGCTCTCGTGCGATTTCGGCAAGGTCGCGTTTCAGGCCGGGAACCCTGGCGGGAGCGCGGGGTTCCGGCGCTGCAACTTCGATGGCAACGCGAAGTTCACGTTCGGCGACGGTGATCTGCATCGACTCTCGCTGCTCGACAACACCCGTTTCGACGGGGCGGCCGCCAAGATCCAGAGCCCGAAGGCGGGCTTCTTGCTCCTCCTGATGCGTGACGTGAGTGGGCTCCGCAAGCTCTCGATCGGCGGCGGTCCCGGCGATGATCAACTCGAATTGGACCGCGTCGCCGTCGCTGGGAAGCTGAGCGTCAGCATGGGCGGCAACGGTGGGGAGCGAACAGGGAACCGCCTCTCGACTTCGGGGCTCGCCATCCAGGGGAATTGCACGATCTCCGGCGACGGCGTGTCGAGCGTTGTGATGACGAACGCGATGGTCGGCGGGGCGCTGGCGGTACGGTTCGGCAAGGGCGAGCTAGCCGATGTCTCCCTGTTACGCCCCAGCGTGGAAGGCCGTACGAAGATCACGAGTCGCGCATCGGCGACCAGCGCTGTGATCACGACTCCCGCGCTCGAGAACGCGGTGTCGATCGCGACTGGCGCGGGCGCTGACCTCATCCGGATTGCGGGAGGCGATGTGCTGGGTGCGTTGACGGTCAAGACGCGCGAGGGCGACGACGAGGTGGAGGTCACGGATACCAACGTCGAGAAGCTGAATCTCGACGGCGGCGGGGGCAGCGCCGACACGCTCACCGATACGGCGAACGTCGAGGGCAAGCGCAAGGTGCGCGGGTTCGAGCGCTGATCAGCGCGGCGATCGGTCCGCTCCGGCACAACAGCGTTCGGCGTTCGCGGTAGCCGTGCGATGACCGGGTCGCGCCGCCGGTTTGGACCACCGAGGTGATCCGCCCCGACGACGCTGTGGACTCCGCCGTCCCAGCACCGACGCCCGGCCCCCCCACACATATGGGAGTTCCTTCGACCGGTGCAACGAAGCCCCGAGCTATCGCGGCGACCGGTGTCTGCGTGTTCTGGCGACAGCGCTCGCCTTTCGGAGCGCGTCCGTCCCTGCCCCCGGATCGGGGTGCGCGGGCGTCGAACATCACGACGCTGCCGCATTCTCGTTTTCGTTCTCAAAACGCGAGCCTGCTTGGGCTCGGCGGCGAGCGCTGCGCGTCGATTTCGTTCCGCGAACGGTGGATAATCACGCGACACGAGGCGTGAGCCTGAGCGAAGGAGCTGTCGTGAATTTGGACACATTGCTTGCAGCGGCCCCGCGCTGGCCGACGCGCATCGTCTGCATGACCGAGGAGACGACCGAGATCCTCTACTCGATCGGTGCCGGCGATCGCGTGGTCGGGATCTCCGGCTACACGGTGCGCCCGCCCGAGGCGCGTGAGAAGCCGAAGATCAGTGCGTTTCTGACCGCTAAGATCGAGGAGATCCTCGACCTGAAGCCGGATCTCGTCCTCGGGTTCTCGGATCTGCAACGCGAGATCGCCCGCGATCTGATCGAGCGCGGCGTGCCCGTTTACGTCTTCAACCAGCGGTCAGTGGCCGAGATCTTGCAGACGGTGCGCGTCGTTGCAGCGCTGGTCGGCATGTCGGCGGAAGGCGAAGCGCTGGCGGCGCGACTCCAGGCGAAGCTCGAAGCGCATGCAGTTGCGGCGCGGGAGTTGCCGCGGCGCCCGCGCGTCTTCTTCGAGGAGTGGCATGAGCCGCTCATCGCAGGCATTCGCTGGGTGACGGAGCTGATCGAGATCGTCGGGGGCGAAGACGTCACCCCGGAATGCCGTCTCGAACAGGGCGCAAAGGGCCGAATTGTCGATCCTGCCGAGATCGCGCGGAGGGACCCGGACGTCGTGATCGCCTCGTGGTGTGGGAAGAAGGCGATCCGCGAGAAGATCGTCGCGCGTGCCGGGTGGGAGGGTGTTCGCGCGGTGCGGGACGATCAGCTCTACGAGATCAAGAGCACGTACATTCTGCAGCCCGGTCCCGCGGCACTGACGGATGGGGTCGATCAGCTCGCACGGATCGTGGCTGCCGCCGCGCGCGGTGAGCAACTCCCGCGACGTCGCGCGGGCGATCTGCGTCGGGCGGATTGAGAGCCGCCGAAGGTATTTCGCGGTGCTTCAGATTCGCGCAAGACGCGTGTCCTAGGTTGATCGTTGTCACGGACGGCCGCAGACTGCTCCGCGACGAGAGGAGATGATCGATGAGACCGAAACTTCAGAGACAGAGACAGAGGCTTCGCCTGACGACGCTTTGCTTCGCGCTGGTCGCCGCGGCCGGTTTCTTCGCCGCCGCCGACTCAGCCGAGGCGGCGACGCTCGACCAGCGGGTCCGAATCGACGCGAGCCAGTTCGACGTGGGCCAACTCGACGCAAACCGGGTCGCGCCGCTGCTCGCGCAGGAGACTGACGAGCCGGTCACGGACGAACCGAAGCCCGAGGCCGACGGCAAGCGCAAGCGGCGCGGCAAGAAGAAGCGTCGCCGCGGCCGCGGACGTCGTCGGCACGACGGAGATGCCGGTGGTGACGACGGCGACGGTGATGGTGGCGATGCCGGAGGCGGTGATGGCGACGGCGACGGCAAGAAGAAGAAGCGCAAGCGTCGCAAGAAGAAGGACGGCGACGGTGGTGGCCGCAAGAAGGGTGGCGGCGGCGGAGGTGGCGGCGGACGCCGCTGACCCGCATCCTCGCCTCGGCACGCACTGGCGTGGTCGGAAACGACCACGCCAGTCGCGTGAAGTGCTACGGAGTCAACGAATGAGGTCGGCGCCCCGCAGTGCGACTTCCGCGATGACGTCGGATCGGACGACTTCATGCCCCGCGTTCGCGGTCACGCCCAGCGAAGTGTGGACCTCGATCGAACCTGAGTCGGGATCGATGAGCCAAACTTCGCCGACACCGGCTCGGAGGTAGATGCTTGTCTTCCGTCCCCGGTCGCGCGCGGCCGTCGAGGGCGAGAGCACCTCCACGACGATTTGTGGCGTCGGAATGTGGCGCACGTCGCGTGCGAGTGCGGTCGCGAACACCGCAACGTCGGGTTGCAGCACATTGTGATCGTCGATGAACAGGTCGATCGGGGCCGTCACGGCGCGGTTCGGGCCGACGGTCTCGAGAAGTGCTGCGATGAGTCGAACGATCACGCGCTGATGACGATAGATCGGCGCGGGCTCCTTCACGAGCTCGCCCTCGACCAACTCACATGGGAACCCGTCGGGGAGACGCTCGTAGTCGCTCCGCGTGAAGAGCTCTGCGGGTGTGATCGTAGACTTGCTCATCGTGCCCTGAGCGTAGCACACCACATTCGAACTGGATCGCGCCAGACCGCGCCATCCCGGCTGCAGTGCCCGGTCGTTAGGGTTCGCGCAAGAATAAGTTCCTGGGACCGAGGGCGAGCGAGGCGGTGTAGGACAAGGCGCATCGACGACGCGACTCACGGTCATGATTAGAATGGACGGGGAGCCGAGTCGGGGAGGAGAGGCAACGCAGTCCTACGCCGCCGCAGCCGACCGAATCCCGGAAGCTATTCTTGCGCGGGCCCTTACTTCACGAGACCGCCGGTCAATCGTGACGCGACGAAGGGGAGCAGGGCTGCGGCGAGCGCGTACGTCGCCCATTGCAGGCCGATGCTTGCCCCGGCAATTGCGACACCGAGCGCGATCAGCGCTGCCGCGGCGAAGGGCCACAGACGCCACGATCGCGTGAACGCTTCGGCCGCCCCGAAGATCGCGGCGAGCAAGGACCAGAAGATCAGCCAGCCGGTCATGGCGCGACTGCCCGCAGGCGTCGGCTGCCGCCGTGGCTGACATGGGGGTTGTCCACGGCCATGAATCGCCAGGGCAGCTCCGTCGCATGCCGGATGCCGATGCGCGGGCCGGTCGCGATCTCGGGGCGGCGCGCCGGAAGGGACCACGTCAGCGACTCGTCGAAGGGGCGACCGTTCAACTCGTCGGAGAGTCCCAGGGCCACGAAGAGTCGCGCGGGTCCGCTGCAGAGCTCGCGATCGGGACGCCCCGGTCGGCGCGCACGAATGATATCCAGGCCCGTCGTCGGGTCGAGCGCGCGGATGAGTACGGCGCCGGGGTGGTCGGTCTCGGTCGTGACGTTCATGCAGCGGTGCATCCCATAGATGCGGTACACGTAGAGCGCGCCGCAGGTCGAGCCCATGATCCGTCCTGTGCGCGGTCGCGTGACGAAATGTGAGGCGGCGTCGCCCCGGTAGGCTTCGGTCTCGACGATCACGCCGGACGTCTCGCCGTGGCGAAGCGTCACGCCGATCAGATCGCGGGCCACCTCTCGGGTATCACGAGAGAAGAATGCGGCGGCGAGCAGGCGAGCGGGACGCGTCACGGGGAAGAGGGTAGTCTGCGCGCGTGCGGAGCGCCTCCTTGCTCGTAGCCGCGGTCATCGCGGTGCTGACCCTGCACTTCGGCCGCGCGGCGGTCGGGGACTACATGATCGCGGACCGCTCGTACACCGAGGACGTGTATCACGTCTCGCTGCTCTACGAGCGCTTCGCCGCATACGTCGGCGCGGGCTACGCGCCGACGTGGATGCCTGAATTCGGCGGTGGCTATCCGGTCTCGTCCGCGTGGATGTACGGCCTCTTTTATCCCGGGCTTGCGCTCTTCCTCTGGCTCCCCGCGAGCTTGGCGTGGACGTGGACAGGCATCCTGCATGCGGCGTTTGGCGCACTCGGGGTCTTCCACCTGACGCGGGCGCATGGGGTTGGGCGCGAGGGCGGCGTCGCGGCGGGGCTGCTCTTCGGTCTCTCCGAGTTCATGGTGGGGCGCATGCTCTGTGGGCACCTGAATCTGGTCATGCCGCTCGCGTGGGCCCCTTGGGTGCTCTGGCAGGTCCTGCGCGCGGTGCGCGGGGAGCGCTACGCAGTGCCAGCGCTCGGGTGCACGGCGGCTCTCGGGCTCCTCGCGGGCCATGTGCAGCTGTGGTTTTACCTGCTGCCGCTCGGCGCGTTGCTTGCGTTGGCCGAGTGGTGGCGCGAGCGGCCGAAGGGCGCGGCTTCGCGACTGGCCGGTGGGGCGGCGCTCGCGCTCCTCCTCTCCGCTCCGCAGTGGCTCGCCGCGGCGCAACTCGTCCTCCAGGCGGGTTCCGGCGGCATCGATCCTGTGCTGCGACGGGCCGGGGCGGCGCCCCTCGACCACATCGTCGCCCGCGCGGTCCCCGGCGTCCTCGGGACACCCCATGTCTCGTACTGGGCGCAGGAGCTTCTGGAGCACGAGTACCTCTGGATCGGTGGGGCGTGGGTCGTCCTTCTGGTCGTGCTCGCGCTGCGCCGCCCCCACGCGGATCCGCGCGTCTGGGCCTGGATCGGGGCTGCCGCCGCCGGCCTACTGCTCGCCGTGCGCGCGCCGTGGACCGAGGCGTTTCACGCGCTGCCGCTGTTCTCGGTCACGCGCACGCCAGGCCGAGCGCTGGTCGTCCCGATGCTGGCGCTCTGCGTGCTCTCGGGGATCGGATTGGAGCGTTTTCTTTCGGCGCCGCCGATCGGGACGGCGGCACGGTGGCGGAGCTTGGGCATCCCCGCGTTCGTCGCCGTGGCCGTCGCGGTCGGTGGCTCACTCCTCGCGCTGTTCGGACGGGTCGCGCCCGCCGGATCGATCACTACTCCCGCCGGGGAACTCACGCGCAGCGATGTTGCTCTTGGAGTCGTGCTCCCGGCGCTCGTCTGGTCACTCGTGGCGCTCGCCGCCGTGATCGCTGTGCTGGTCTGGGCCACGCCGGTCGCGGTGACGTCAGCCGAGGGGACGTCCGCCCGGGCCACGGTGACGAGCACCGTCGCGGGCACTCGCCGCCGCTGGCTGCCCGTCGTCGCGATCGGTGCTGCCGCGTGGCTCGTCGGCGCGCCGGGCGTGGAGACCGTGCCGCGGCGCCTCGAGCGCATGAATTGGTCTGCGGCGGTGCCGGCGGCGATGCTGGCGGGGCGCATCCATCTCGATCACAACCGCTTCCCCCCGATCGAACGCAACGCGGGCCGCACGCTGCGGGAGTTCTGCCACGTCGATACAGCCGCCTATCAGCAGCTCTGGATGCACCCGAGTCCCGCTGCCGCGTTCTGGTTGGACGTGACGGCGACGGCGCAGAGCACCTGGGTCGGGCCGGTCTTCGACCCGCCTGCCGGTGCGCGCCCTGGCGCGTTGCTGCGGCTCGATCCCGTCTCGCATATCGGCCCCGGTGCGCTCTTCGAGGCGCAGGGGACGCCGACCCTCCTCGATCGCGAGGGCGTGATCGAGCGCATGCAGAGCGGCGATCCGGATCTCTATGTCGAGACGACCGACGGCGTGCAGCGCCACGCGCGCTCTCTCGGCGGCGCGGTCCGGCGCGTACCCGATCCGGACCCGCGTCGCGCCGTGTTCAGTGTGGACGCGAACCGCCCGTCGTGGCTCTTCGTCTCCGAGAAGTTCCACACGGGTTGGCGGGCCACGATCGACGGCGTGGACGCTCCGATCTCGCGTGCAAATGCGGCGTTTCGCGCGGTGCAGGTCACGCAAGGGAGGCATCGCGTCACGTTCGACTATCGCCCGATCGGGATCGAGATCGGTGTTTGGCTGACCCTGACGGGCGCTCTGGCGTGTGCCGGAGTTGCCTTCGTCGAGCGGCGGCGGTACGCAGCCGGGCGTGCTGCATGAGGCCCGTCGTATGAGAAGCGCGGCATGAGAGGCGTGGCCGTCACGGGGGCCGTCACGTTGGTGACCGCGTTGGCGCTCTTCGGGGCGTCGGCATGGGGCGGCGCGTTCGTCGCCGACCCGACCATCATGCGCGACACCTACCATGTCTCGGCCATCCTCGAGACGTATGGCGGCCATCTCGGCAACGGCGACCTCCCGCTCTGGTTGCCCGAAGTCGCGGGCGGCGCACCCGCGTACGCGACGTGGATCTACGGCTTGCTCTCTCCGGCCATACTCCTGTGGGCGGCGTTGCCCGCATCGGCCGCGTGGACGTGGAGCGCGATCCTCCACATGGTGCTCGCAGCGACGGGCCTGCATGTCTATCTGCGAGCCCGCGGGCTGCGCGTCGAAGCCGCCATGACGGGGGCGCTGCTCCTGGCGTTCTCGGAGTTCGCGATCTCGCGCACAACGGGCGGTCACCTCAATCTCTTCTGGCCGCTTGCGTGGACTCCGTGGGTGCTCGTCGGGATCGATGCCGCGGCGCGGGGGCGCAAGGGCGGGGTGCCGGGACTCGCACTGGCGTCGGCGTTCGCTCTGGTCTCCGGTCACGTGCAGATGTGGTTCTTCCTCGGGCCGCTCTGCGCTGCAATCGCCGTCGTCACCGCGCGCGAGGCGGGCGGCGGTCGTGCGCTCTTGCGCGTCGTCGCGGGTACGGCGCTGGCTGTCGTGATGACGGCATTCCAGTGGTTACCGACCGTCGAGTACGCGTCGCTCGCCGCACGCGTCGAGATTGAACAGGGCTTGCTGGACGAGTGGTCCACCGCGCCCTACTTGCTTGCCGAGAAGATCATGCCGGGCATCCTGGGGACGCGTCCGGAGACGCGCTGGGCGCCCGGGGCGTACGAGAACGAGAGCGCGATGATCGGTGGGCTGGCGGTCTTCGGTCTTGCCGCGCTCGGGTTCCGGTGGCGGGATCGTCAGCGCGTCGTGTGGGGCGGGGCGACGCTCGTGGCGCTCATCGTCTCGATCGGTCAGCTCTCGCCCGCGACGCAGTGGATCTCTGCGGTGCCGCCGTTCTCATGGGCGCGGGTTGCCGGGCGCGCGCTGGTCGTGCCAGCGCTCGCGTTGCCCGTGCTCGCGGCGTACGGCGCCGACACGGCGCTGCGGGCGAGCGCCGCCGAGTTCAAGACGTACGCTCGGCGTGCGGTGGCGACGGTTGGCGTACTCGCGCTCGGTGCGATGCTCGGTCTGCGTCTCTGGACGCACACGCTGGAGTGGCCGCATCTCGTCGGCGGCGAGATGTGGGCAGCGTCCCGAACGGCGGAGGTCGCGGTGCCCGCGATGCTCTGGTCGATGGGCGGGCTTCTGATCGTTGCGATGGCGGTGCTCGAAGTGCGGCGGCGTCCGCAGAGGGCTCTGGCGCTCCCGGCGGCGGCGCTCATCGCAGCGCTCTTCGTCGCACCCTCTGTCGCTTCGGTCGATGACGCGTTCTACCGCGATGCGGGGGCGAACCTCGTCCCCGCGCAGTTGCGGGAGCATCGCATCTTGCTCCGCGATCATCGCGTGCCGTACCCGGAACCGGGTGGTGTCGCGACGTTCCGACCGCTCTCGCACGTCGGTACTCGCTGGATGCACGCACTCTCGAACAACATCACGCCAGCGACGGGCTCCTGGCTCGCCATCGCGGGGGAACTCGCTGCGCCGGGACTTCCGCCCGGTCCGCCCGTCGATCTCGCGCAGCGCGCCCGCTTTCTGCCTGTTCCCTGGCCGATCCCCGAACGCGCGCGGGTCTACGTGGGGGCGCACAGCCATGCGGATGAGTTCGAGACGCTTGCCGGAGTGCAGAGCGGCGCCGACGAACTCTGGCTGAACGACGGTCACGATCATCCGCTCGGCGGCCGCATGGCGGGGGCGTCTGCGAACCTCCTCCCACGCAACGATCCGCGGACGCTCGAAGTGGACGTCGACGCGCCCGAGGACGGCTGGTTGCTCGTCACCGAGTCCTACTACCCGGGTTGGTTCACCGACTTCCCCTGGGAGCATGTCCAGCGCGCGAACGTGAATTTCCGTTCCGTGCGGATCGACGCGGGCAAGCAACGCATCACGATGCGATTTCGCCCGATCTCCTTCTACGCGGGACTCGTGATCTCCGCGCTCGGGCTGCTCGTGACGTTGCAGGTCTTCCGCCGCGATCGGAGACGACGCACGTGAAGCGCGGAACGCTGATCTTCGGCGCGTTCGTCTTGCTCGCGGTGCTCGCACTCGGTTTCGACGTGGCGCCCGGTCGCATGCCCGACGATCCGACTGTGATGCGCGATTCGTATCACTTGGCGGTGATCTGCGAGCGATGGGGGGCGTGGCTACGGAGCGGTTCCGTCGCGATCTGGATGCCGGAGTTCGCGGGCGGTCATCCGGTCCATGCGTTGTGGATGTACGGTCTGGCAAACCCCGCGTCGCTGCTCTGGGCGATCCTCCCCATCGAGACCGCGTATGTGTGGGGCGCGATCCTGCATGCCGCATTCGGTGCGGCGGGCATCTACGCGTACCTGCGCACACGCAACGCCCGTATCGAGGGCGCGCTTGTGGCCGGAGCACTCTTCGTCCTGAGCGAATACGTGCTCGTGAAGATCGGGACAGGCGGCGTCAATCAACTCTGGGCGCTGGCATGGGTGCCCTGGGTTCTGCGTGCGATCGAACGCGCCGTAACGGGCGAGCGCGGCGCTGCTCCGGCACTCGGGCTGTGGGCGGGCGCCGCTCTGCTCGCCGGACACGTGCAGGTCTGGCTCTTCGTCGGGCCCTTCCTGCTTCTGCACGCCGTCGTGGCGTCCGGTTCGACGGCGCATGCGAAGGCCGCGACCAAGCGCATCGCGATCGGCGGTCTGTTCGCGATCGCCATTTCCGCCGTGCAGTGGATACCCGCATTGGAGTTGATCGACGCGGCGGGGACGCGACCCGACGTCGATCCCGATCTCCTCCTGCAATGGTCTGCGCCGACGCACGTTCTGGCGGCGAAACTGCTGCCGGGCGTGCTGGGCGCGCGCGGTGGGGCAACCGCGTACTGGGGCGGCGAGGCCTTCGATCACGAGCAAGCGGGAATGACCGGCGCGTGGACGCTCCTGCTCTGCCTTCTCGCTCTTCGTCGGCGCGACGCCCGTCGCATGGTCTGGGCATGCGCCGCCCTCTTCGGCTTCGTGGCTGCTCTAGGGTTCCACAACGAGTTCACCGGTTGGCTCAACGCGCTGCCGCTGATCGGCTGGAGCCGCACGCCGGGCCGGATGCAGATGCTGACCGTGATGGGCGGTGCGATCCTCGCCGGACACGGAGTCTCGGACTGGATCGACGGACGCGTGTCGGGGCGTCGGCTCGCGATCTGCGTTGCCGTCACGGTGGGCGCGCTTCTCGTCTCCGCGCTCGTGTTACTCAAGTATGCCGATGGCGCCGCCGCCGCGCTGCCCTCTGCGCGCGAGCGTGTCGTGTGGTTCGCTGTCGTGACTGCGGTGGGGGTGACGGCCGTTCCGATGGCCGTCGCGCTCGCGCGACGGCGCGTGTCCGACATGCGCATCGCCACTCGCGGCGTGCTCGCCTTGCTCGTCGCCGTCTTTGTGGTCACGGCTCCCGACGTGAACTTCACGGACACCGACTTTCTGCGCGTCGATTGGCGCTCCCGGATACCGGCCTCAGCACGCGGCCACCGCGTTCATCTCGCCGATTTTCGCCTGCCCTACGTCGAGCGCCAGGGGTTGCGCACGTTCCGCCGTCCGGCGCATGTTGAACCGCAACATACGCGCGCTTTCCAGGGGCGGATGTCACCCGCGATGGCGGCGTGGATGGACGTCGGGGCGACGCTCGTGCATCCAGGCGTCGAGCGCGGCGCTCCGCATGGCCTCGCGAGGATCGTGCGCGTCGTCGCCCCGCCCGCTGCGCCGCGCGGCCCAGCCCGGCTCTACACGGGCGTCGTGGTCGAGCCATCAGACGAGCGCGCGCTCGATCGGCTCGCGCGTGGCGACGATGTCCTCTTGGTGCCCGACTTGCTTCCCCGGGGCGCTCCAGGAACGTCCCCGGCAGGTCCGGCGCCCGGCCGGGTCGTGGCCGTGGAGCCCTCTTCCCCGCTCGAAGTCGCCTTCGACGTCGAGAGCCCCGCCGCCGCCGCGCTCTTCGTCTCGGAGAAGTGGTATCCCGGCTGGCAGGCTCGAATCGATGGCGAGGACGTGCCGATCCGGCGCGCGAACGTGGCGTTTCGAGCGGTGCGCGTGCCCGCCGGAGCGCATCGCGTCAGCATGGTCTACCGCCCGCTGAGCGTCATCGCCGGAGCGGTGATCGCCGCCGTCGCGAGCCTGGTCGCGCTGCTCTCCATGAGGCTTGCCAGCAGACGTCCCCCGGAAGCGCCATGAGCCCCGCTCGCTCTCCACCCTACAATCCTCGCGTGCCAAGGATCCGCCTGTCTCGTCTGTCTCGCCTCGCGCGCCGCGCCGCCATCGTTCTGATTGCGGGGCTCTTTGCCGCCGTTCTGGTGGCTCCGCGTATGGACGCCGAGGAGGAGTGGCGGACGACGGCCGAGGTGAATGTCCGCTACGAGATCGAGGCCCGCGTTCTCGAAGGCAAGGGCGACGACGATCGATTGCGTATCGGTGGCGAGCAGCTTGTGGTGTGGACGAATACGTCCGACGAGCCCGTTTCGGTGGCCTACCTGCATCTCTATGCCAACGCGTTCCGGAACACGCGCTCGTCCTTCCTGCGCGAGAAGGCGTTCGAGGGCTGGTCCCCGCCTGACGACATGCAGTACGGCGGGATCGAGATCCGCAGACTCTCTCGCGTCGGTTTTCCAGGGGAGCTGGAACTTTCGTATGTGAGCGCCGACGACGCGAATCCGGCTGATCGAACCGTTGCGCGCGTGCAGTTAGACCCAGCCATCGCACCCGGTGGGCAACTCGCTCTGAAGATGAAGTTCACGACCACGCTGCCGACGATCGTCGCGCGCATGGGGCACAAGGACGACTTCATCATGGCGGCGCAATGGTACCCGAAGCTAGGCCGCTTCGTCGGGACGCAGAGCACCATGCGCGGTGTCCGCGAGGGCTGGTATTGCCATCAGTTCCATCGCTCGACCGAGTTCTTCGCCGACTACGCCGACTACCTTGTGACGCTGCACGTGCCGTCCGGGACCGTGACCGGAGCAACCGGTACGCGCGTGTCCGACGAGACGGACGAGGTCGACTTCATCCGGACGGAGACGTGGGAGGCGAAGAGCGTCGTTGACTTCGCCTGGACGTCGTCTCCGCGCTACGAGCGCCACGTCCGCGAGATCCGACCGTTGCGTGCGGCGGCGGGGCTGGCGCCGATGGATGATCCGGTTCGCAAGGAGTTGATCCGTGTGGCCGCGCTGCGCGGCGTGGACCCCGAGTCGATCGATATTCCCGGAGTGTGGGTGACGCTCCTGATCCAACCCGAACACGCGGCGCAGGTCGATCGCCACTTCGAGGCGGCGCGCGTCGCGCTGGGGATGTTCGGAATTTGGTTCGGCGCGTATCCCTACGATCGGCTCACGATCGTCGATCCGGCGCACGGTGCGCGCGCGGCGGGGGGTATGGAGTATCCGCAGCTCGTGACCGCCGGGACGCGCAACGCGGCACCCGAACGGACGCTTCGACCCGAGGGCGTGATCGTCCACGAGATCGGGCATCAGTGGTTCATGAACCTGCTCGCAACGAACGAGGCCGAGGAGGCGTGGCTCGACGAGGGGCTGAACACGTACTTCACGACGCGCGCGTTGCACCTCGCCTATGGGCCGCCGATCGGCGAGCACCGCTTGCTCGGCGTGCCGTTCCTCGTGACGCCCTTCTTCGAGTTTCCGGGACTCGGCGCCGGCTGGCCCGAGTGGATCGATCTGCCTGAGTGGGCGCATCCGCCGGATCTCGATATCTTCACGGCGTGGCGCGATCTCCCGCCGCTCACCATGCTGCCCACGCAGCGGTATCGGAAGGACCCGATGGCGCGCCGCCGCGCGTCCTACGTGCGCCGAGCCGGTTGGGACGAGATGGTCAAGCCGGGATGGGAGTTCGTCGATCGCAGCAGCTACGGCGTGAACGCGTACTCGCGTCCGCTGCTGCTCTTGGCGACGTTGCGCCGCACGTTGCACTGGCGACTCGGGGCGGACGAGGGCGAGCGCGCATTCGACGCCGGGATGCTGCGCTACGCGCGCGATTGGCGCTTCCGGCATCCGACGACAGCGGACTTCCTGGCCGCGTTTTCCGATGGTGCGGGCTTCGACGTGCGCCCGATCGTGGCCGCGCTGACGCAGACCGCAGGCGCGCTTGATTACGCCGTCGAGTCGATCAAACCGTTGGAGGAGCCGGAACTCGCGGGCTGGGTCGAGCGCGATGGCGAGACGGTGCTGGTCCATGAGGACGGGGAGTCGGGAGAGCGGCGCCGCGGACGGGATGAGCCGCGGACCGCGGTGGTCGTGCGTCGTCGCGGCGAGGTTGTCGTGCCCATCCGGCTCCAGGTCACGCGCGACAGCGGGCCAGCCGACGAGGTCTCCTGGACCACTGTCGAGTGGGATGGCGAGGAGCGCTGGAAACGCTTCGTGTTCGAGGGCGAGATCGTGGCCGCGCGGATCCACCCGGACGCGGAGTATCTGCAGGACGTGGACCGTCGCAACGACAGCCGAGTGGTGGAGCCCACGACGCGACCCGGCGTGAAGTGGGGCGTGCGCTTCATGCTCTGGCTGGAGAACGCCGCGCTCTCGTACGGACGGTTCCTGTGATCGATCCGACGGGTTCGGTGCGAGCGGCCTGGCGCGCCGTCCGGCGTGCGAAACGGCTGGTCATTCTGGTCGCGCTCGTCGATGGGCTGGCGTGTCTGCCCGCCGCGATCTACGCCGGTCTGGCGGTCCACCGCTCCGCCGCGCACCAGACCGACGCAACGGCGCTCGCGCGGACATTCGATCCCGATTTCATGGCGGATCTGCGCGGCACCGACGGCGACTTCGACGCCACTCTCATCGCGCTCACAACGTCGACTCTCGTGCTCTTCTTCTTCGTGCGCCCGCTCTTCATGGGTGGCTATGTCGCGATTGCAGCGCGCGGAGATCGAATCCGCTTCGATGAATTCATCCGCGTCGGCGGGGCCGTCTACTGGAAGTTCTTGCGCATCGCTCTGATCGGCGTCGTGACCGCGTATCTGCTGTCACTGGCGGCTTCGCCGCTGCTCGACTACATCGACGATCAAGCAGCGAACTTCCGCACCGAGGGTCCGGCGCTCACGTACCGGCGCATCACCGAACTCGTGGTCTTCGCCGCCTTCTGGGTGCTCGGGACGATCCTCGACTACACGCGCGTCGGCATTCGCATGCACCGTCGGCCCGGCGTCTTCGCGGAGTTGCTGCGCTCGGCCGTCTTCGTCATGCAGCATCCCGTCGAGACGCTCGGCTTCTCGGCGCTCGCGTTCGGCATCGAGATCGCCGTGATATGGGCCTTCGCCCTGCTGCTGCAGGCTGCCGACGGCGCGTATCTCATCACGAGTGTCGCCATCCTGATCTTGGTCCAGATCCTCGTGGCGTTGCGCGAGGCGTGCCGCCTCTTCCATCACGCGGGCGCTTGGCGCATCCGCCGTCGGGAAGAGGGCGGCGGCGAGGCCGAGGCGGGGCGCGCCGACGGACTCGCCCGCGACGACTTGCTCGCGAATCTGCCCTGGAACGGCTGAGACCGCTCACTTCCGCGCGTCTGTCGCATTTCGTCCAGCGCGGTGTCTGCTTTCAGCGATTCAGGCGTGCGTCGCGAGTCCGACGGAATACGGCACGCCCCATGCGTTGTTGGAGGACTGCGGTGCGGGCCGCAATCGCCCACGCGCATCACGTCCCCGGCTCTCCCGGGGAGCCCGCTCCGCCCCCCTCCATAACGCACAGCCAAACACACACAGACCGGGTCGGCCAGCCTCAATGCTGGCCTGCATTTGCGCCGCCGCGGACCATTCGCCACCCGTTGAGCGCAAGCTCGATCGCCTTCTCGCGGCTTCCGCGCGAGTCGCACCAGGCCGACCGCGTGGGCGCGGGTGACCGTGCGCGTGACGGGCAACCGCGTCCGCGGGGGTTTCCCGCCGCACCCCCAACCCCCTACACTCCCTGGCTTCCGCGCGGGACGAGCCCGTACGTGAGGTGAATGAAGATGCTACGGACTCCCGCAAACGTTCTCGTTGGTCTCCTGACCGGCATCGCCGCGCTCTGGTGCTGCGCCATTCTCCCGCTCGGTGTCTCCGGCCCGGTAGGCCCCGAGGCTGCGTGGGGGCAAGAGGCTGACACGGTACTCGAGGCCAAGCGCGCTGAACTCGACGAGATTCTGCTCGAGAAGGACCAACCGGTACAGCGGGCGCGCGCCGTGCACGCCCTGGCTGGCCTGGGCTCTCCCGCGGCGGCATCCGCCTTCCTCGATGCGCTCGAGAGGCTCGCCGAGCGTCGCGCCGCGTTGGAAAAACGCCATCGCCGCACGCTGACGGAGTTCGAGCCCTTCGAGGGGTTCTCGTTCAAGGACCCGAAGGCGTGGGACATCAAGAAGCGGTTGCGCAAGCAGCTGGACGACGAGGATGAGACGCTCCAGTCGGACTCCGTCGTTCTTCTGGCCTTCGGTACCGCGACCAGCAAGTTCTCGGACGAGACGGCGCGGAAGACACTCACGCGCCAGGCGCGCGCTTCGGTCTATCCCCAGGCGCGGCGTGTCCTCTACGCGGGCCTCTTACGCAACGCACTCGTCGATGCTCTTGTGATCGGCAAAAAGGCGATGGCGGACAAGGACCAGACCGTCCGCCTCGTGGCACTCGAGGCCCTCGCTGAGCGCAAGGAGCTCACGACGCTACCGATCGCCCTGAAGGGGCTGAAGGAGAAGGGCTGGCCGCATCGACAAGCCGCCGCCGAACTCCTGCAGGCGATCGGCGACGTGAACGCGATTGCGCCGCTCATCAACGCGATGGCGACGGACGAGGGGCGGATGCTGCAGGTCTATGCCACTGCGTTGCGCGAGATCACGAAGGCCGAGATCGGACCGTTCCCGGATGCGTGGAAGAACTGGTACGACGAACACAAGGACGAGCTCGTCGCCAAGGGCGCTGCGGGTGGCAGTGTGCGGCGCGCGAAGAAGAAGGCTGACGAGGGGATCAACTACTACGGCATCGAGACCGTCAGTCGGCGCATCGTGTTCTTGATCGACGTCTCGGGTTCGATGAACGAGGCGATCAACGACAAGCCGACCGACGTGACCGGCGAGGAAGAAGAGGTCTACCGTGGCCTCAAGATCTACATCGCCAAGAAGATGCTGAAGCAAGCGATCCGCAACCTCGGCGAGGAGAGCTTCTTCAACATCGTGATCTTCAACCACGAGATCAAGACGTTCGCGCCCACCGCTCTACCGGCGACGCAGGCCAACAAGAACAAGGCCTTTCTCGCGATCAACGATCTCGAAGCCGTCGGCGCGACGTTCACCTACGGCGCACTCGAGAAGACGTTTCAGATGGCCGGTCGCGGGGTCACGGACAAGTCGTACGACCCGGGCGTGGACACGATCTTCGTCCTCTCCGACGGCGCGCCGACGGACAGCGACGATACGGCCGCGAAGTCGATGGACCCGGAGAAGGTGTTGGCTGCGACGCGCGAATGGAACCAGTTGAAGCGCATCGTCATTCACACCATCGCGATCGACCCGCGCGTCGGCAAGGGCGGTCGCGGCTTCATCAAGTTCATGAAGAAGCTGGCCCACCAGAACAAGGGCACCTACACCGAGGTAGGCGGCGACACGAAGAAGGCCAATTGACGCGCGCCCAAGTGAAGCAACAAGCGTGAAGCAACAAGCGTGACGCACGGAGCGCAGTGACGCGCGTCTCTCCGACGCCGCGTCAGCGCGTCTCTTCCCCGAGCGCCTGCCTGGCGATGTCCGCGAGTTCCAGGTCGTCTGCCTTCACCATCGCGCGCAGCCCGTTCAGGGCGAAGTCGATGGACCCCGGCTGATTCGATTCCATCTGCAATAGACTCACCGCGGCGTTGCGGCGGGCATCGCGCACCGGGCTCTTCAGCAGCGCGACCAAGCGCTCGTGCCCCTCGTCGCCGAGTGCGACCATGCACCCAGGAGCCGAGGCGTGCGCGGGATGCTCCGGATCGTCGGCGATGGCGAAGAGCGCCTGCTTCACGCTGGGGGCCCAGGGCAGGATGCGCGTGAGGGCCGCGCTCGCTGCATGCGCGGAGAGCCGACCGCGCGCGTCGAGCACGCGCAGGAGCCCGCCGCCCAATTGCACCAACTGCTCGTCCGTCAACGTCGTTGCCGCGATCACAGCAACGCGTCGGACGGCGTCGTCGTCGGCGTCGAAACCCGCCTTGATGCGATCGAGGACCGTCGCCGCGTCGCCTCCCCGTTGCGACCAGAGCGCCGCCGCGCGGAGCGCCACAATCGGGTCCGTCGCATCGATCAGTTCCTTCAACGTCTCATCCGAGATGTAGCCGCCGCGCTTTGCGACGTCCGCCACCAAGAACCATGTGCGCGCATCGGTGAGGAGCCACTCGACCTCGGAGCGCGGGATTTCGCGCGCGGGATCCGTCCCCAGCAGGACGAAGCGCAGCGCGTCACCTGCCAACTCGCGCTTCTCGCCCACGGCGCGCCATACATCTGCGCGCTGCTCCTGCGTGAGCGGTGCGCGCGTTGAAGCGAGCGCGCCGCGGAGTTTGGCACGTGTCATTGTCACGAGCGCGGCCAGCGCCGCGGCGCGCACAACGGGGCGCTTGTCACGCAACGCCGCCAGGACCGCGTCGCGGACGCTGGCGTTCGCGTGGTGGAGCGTTGTGATCTCTGTGATCACGAGCACGGCGAGGTCTTGGTCGGCACTCTTCATCAGCGGCAGGAGAGGTTCGATCGGGCCTCCGTCACGCGCGAGTTGCCAGATGGCCGTCGTCGCCAGCCGACCGCGGAGTTCCAGCGCCACGGCGATGAGCACCGAGCGCCTCGCCTCGTCCGAGAGGGCCAGCCCGTTCGCGAGCCGATTGAGTAGTTGCCAACGCTTCTGCTCCGGCACACGCGTGTCGAAGAGCACTGCCCGCAGCTGCGCCGGATCGATCGCAAGTTGCTTGGCGTCGATCCGCTCCAGCGCTCGCCAGGCGACGTTGCGTAGCGTGTCGTTGTCGGACATCGCAGCATGTACCAGGATCTCAGTCGTCGTGGGGATCAAGGCGAGCATGAGATTGCTGATCGAGCGGGGATGCGCCGACTCTAGGAATGCCTTCCCGATGCGGTCCGCGTGCGGTCGCGCCGCGTCGAGGTTGGTCTGGAGTGCTCTTGCGGCGGTGGACGCAACGGCAAGGTCTGCGGACTCCAGCAGCGCGAAGAGTGTCTCGGAGATCTCCCCGGTCTCTTTCGCGTAGCGGCCCAGTGCGCGCGCGCTTGCGTTCAAAGTCTGGGTGTTCACGTCAGGAGCTCGGGCCACACGTTCGGCGAACCCGCGCAGCGCCGGTCCGACAGGAAGGCCGTCGGTCAGCAGGCGCTGCACGGCGTTCGCGTAGTACGTGTCCTCACTGATGCGTGCAAGCGCGTCCTGAATGGACTCCGCGGCGATCTCGGAGCCCGGGTCGATGAGGAGTGTGGCGCGCAGGATGTACGGACTGAATCCGAACTCACGAATGTGGGCTTCGACTTGCGGCAGCGTATCGCGGGCGGCGTCGCCGAAGGCGGCCAGCGCCTCGAGCGCCGTGATACGCGTGCGGACGTCATCGTCCAACAGGCGGTCTGCGAACACGGACCGGTACGGGAGCGCCGCGGCCCCCATCCCGCGGAGCGCGACGGCGGCGGTCCGATGCCCTTTGGACGACTCGTCAGCGAGGATGTCTGCGACCTCTCCGGCGGCGGGCCGGGCGGCGTCGCCGACGACGGCGATCACCCTGAGTGCGGCCTCGACCTCCGTCGCGTTGCCGGACCGCAGGCTCTTGCGGATCTCCGGAAGCGCCGGGGCCGCAGCGTCCTTCAGGGGGGCCAGCAGGCCGAGCAGAGTGATGCGCTCCTTGCGTGCGTGCGGTGCCTCGAGCGCGCGCGTGAGTGCGGGGGCCGCCCGGGCTCCCATCGTGCGTACGACCTCGCGCGCCGCTCTGTTCCGAACGTCGTCCAAGATCTCTGCAATCCACCACGACGCAGGCTTGTCGGCGTACGTCGGCTCGGCGTGCTCCGTGGCCCTCTCCTCGATCCCCTCCTCGGCGCGCGCCACTGCGCAGATCGACAGGGCTCCGAGCACGAGGACGGTTGCCAGTCGTCGATGCATCCGCTTCATCTGTCGTCGGCTCCCTCCTGCATCCCGTCATCCCACGTACGCGAACGTATGGTAATGCAAGGCGTTCGCGCCGACCGGATCCATCGCGCACTTCTGTGTGTGATCGAAGTCGCATGAATAGGCTCGATCGGGGCCTGCGAGCGGTCGGATAGGGGCTCTTTCCTCGATCCGTGGCAGCCCCTTCGCTAACCTCCGCGGTTCTCGCCGCGCGCATGCGCGGAAAGTCCACCGGAGGACCCTTGATGGCCGCTATCGACACACTCCAGAACGTCCGCTACCAGGTTCGGGAAGGCGTCGCATTCGTCACTGTGAACCGTCCGCAGGCGCTCAACGCGCTGAACGACCGCACACACGACGATCTGCGCACGGCTTTCGAGGCTGTGCGCGACGACGCGAGCGTGCGCGCTGCGGTGCTGACGGGCGCGGGCGAGAAGGCATTCGTCGCGGGTGCGGACATCACGGAACTGGCCGAGATGAGCCCGCTGCAGGCGAAGGCGGCCTCGGCCAAGGGCCAGGCGGTGTTCTCGACGCTCGAACGGTGCGGCAAGCCGGTCGTGGCGGCGCTCAACGGATTTGCGCTGGGCGGGGGGCTCGAATTGGCGCTCGCGTGCCACATCCGCGTGGCGTCCGAGACCGCGCGGTTGGGTCTGCCCGAGGTCACACTCGGTCTCATCCCCGGCTATGGCGGCACGCAGCGTCTCGCGCGGCTGATCGGGATGGGGCGCGCCATGGCCATGACGCTGACCGGCGACATGATCGATGCGGCAACCGCCGAGCGCTACGGCCTCGTCCACAAGGTCGTCCCGGCAGACGAGGTAATGGCGCTGGCCGAGAAGATCGCGCGCAAGATCGCGTCGCGCGGACCGGTGGCCGTACGGCTGGCGACCGAGGCGATCGTCGATGGCGCGGGCATGGATCTCGACGACGGGATGCGACTCGAACAGGACCTCTTCGGCCTCGTCTTCTCCAGTGAAGACATGCGCGAGGGGACGCAGGCGTTCCTCGGCAAACGGAAGCCGGAGTTTCGCGGTGTCTGACGCTCGGGGCGTCTGAACGCGTACGGCTGAACACGCACGACGGGGTGTCGCGACCGAGCGCCAACCGCGGCGACACGGAAGAACCACAAATCACGGATTGGTGACGCGCAGTCGCCGGAGAAGACGGAGGCAGGAGAATGGCATCGCATCGCATCGCAGTGGTTGGTGGCGACGGGATCGGCCCCGAAGTGACGCGCGAGGCCATGAAGGTCCTCCACGCTGCGTCCGAGGTGTACGGGTTCGACGTTGACGCGCACGAATACCCCTACGGCACCGATCACTATCTCGAGACCGGCGAGAAGTTCCCCGACCGCGCGCTCGACGAGATGCGACAGCACGATGCGATCTATCTCGGTGCCATCGGCGACCCGCGCGTCGAGGTCGGCATGATGGAGCGCGCGATCATCGCGGGCATTCGCTTCAAGCTCGATCTCTATGTCAACCTGCGTCCGATCAAGCTCTACGACGCGCGACTCTGCCCCCTGAAGAACAAGGGCCCGGAGGACGTGGACTTCGTCGTCATCCGCGAGAACACCGAAGACGCGTACGCGGGCATCGGCGGCATCCTGAAGAAGGGCACGCCGCACGAAGTCGCGACGCAGACGATGATCTACACGCGCCACGCCGTCGAGCGCGTGATCCGCTACGCGTTCGATCTCGCGCGCGAGCGCGACGGCAAGAAGCGCCTGACGCTCGTGGACAAGGCCAACGCAATCCGCGCGCAGGATATCTGGACCCGCACGTTCGCTGAGGTCGCCAAGGAGTACACCGACATCGAGACCGACCACGGCTACGTCGACGCGACGTGCATGTGGATGCTCTCGAAGCCCGAGTGGTACGACGTCATCGTCACGCCGAACCTCTTCGGCGACATCATCACGGACCTCGGTGCCGCCATCCAGGGCGGCATGGGCGTCGCCGCATCTGGCAATATCCATCCGGGCCGCGTCTCGCTCTTCGAGCCGATCCACGGTTCCGCGCCGAAGTATGCGGGCAAGAACATGGCGAGCCCCATCGCCGCCATCGCCGCCACCGGCATGATGCTCACGTATCTCGGTGAAACCGAAGCGGGGACGGCGGTGGACAGCGCCATCGAGCATCTCCTGACCTCGGGCAAGGTGCAGAGCCTGAAGGCCGGCACGCACGGTACGACGGAGGTCGGCGACTGGGTCGTCGATCTCATCCAGGCGAAGTAGCGCCGGACCGCTGGCGACAGCGTGAACGCGACAGATCGAACGCGGCGATCTGCGCGCGACGACAGAGCGGCCCGGCCAGGAGAGATCCTGGTCGGGCCGTCTCGATTCGCAGGGTGGGCGGGCATAGCGGGAGTCGCTTGCACTCGTCGTCGGCAGGCGCGACTTCGTCGTTCTGATCCGAGCCAGCCGGAGCGGAGTGGCGAAGCGCGAATGCGCTCGCTACTCGGCTTCACTCCACGGCCCCGCGCGCACGTTGTCGTGTGCTTCGAACCACGTGGCGTATTCCGCGACCGACATCGGCGGCATGCCGCTCGTGAGCGTCGGTTCGTCGCCGGTGATGGGATCGCGGGAGAGCGCGGCCAGTGCGAAGACTGCCGGGGCCGAGAGCGCGCGCCAGTGGAGTTGCGCGGTCAGTTCTTCGAGTTCGTCTCCGAGATCGTTCGCAACTCTCTCGACGGGCAGAAGGCGCTTGACGAGCGCGCGAAATGCCGCGAAGCGTTCGCGTCCGGGAGCAGCGCGTAGTGCTCCGAGACCGGAGAGTGCGGCGCGCGAGAGACGCACGGAGCGCTGGTCCTGTTGTGTCGTGACGCGGTCTTCCATCCACTTGAGACCCTTCGCGGTTCCCGCGACTCCGATCGTCCGCATCGCGGCGTTGAGACGTGCCATCGAGGGGAAGTCCGAGGGGGAGCCGCGCAGCATGCCACTGAGCTTGTCCCGGAAGCGGCGGACAGCCGCCGGGCGAGAGAGCGCGAGTCCCTTCGCCGCGGCGACGGCCGCCCGTTCACTGTCTCCGGTGCTCCAGCCCCCGAATTGAGTGAAGGTCTTCAGCAGCGCGCGCTCGATGCGTTCGCGGACGGCGGCGATCGCTTGCCCGTCGGCTGCTTGCTGCTCCGGTGTCGGCGTGTCGAGGTCGCGATTCGGCACGAGTACCGTCTGTGTGTGCGCGAGTCTCTCGATCGCCCGGGTGAGGTCGGATGTCCCGGGCGACCCCTTCTTCAACAGCTGCCACACGCGGTCGGCCTGCGCGGTGGCAGCGGAGACGGTGACGTGCTTTGGCGGCTCCGAGCCCCGGGACGGCGTGCGCGTGGGCGCGGTCGTTCGCTTGCCCCCCGTGACTGCTGCCGGAGGCGTCGGGACACCGCGCGGCGTTGTCGGACGGTAGACCTCGGACGCGCGTAGCAGGAAGAGGAGCGCGAACGACGTGGCGAGGATGTCCTCTTCGCCGCGCGGCTTGAACCCGCTTCGGGTCAGGCTGGTCGGACCGCTTCCCCAGCCGCCGCTCTTGTGCTGGAGAGCGAGTAACTGCTGCGCGCCCGTCACGTACCACATCAGCCCGTTCAGCTCATCGACTTCGGTGAACACGCAGGCCTTCTCCATCGCGTACATGGAGTAGTAGTAGAAGCCGAGTGGCATTTTCGGCGACCCGTCACCGAGGATCGCGCGTGCTGCGATGTCGAGCGCGCCTCGCCCGCGACGCAGGGCGATCTGCGTCCGCGCGGCGAGCACGGGATCGTAGAGAAGGTCCTCTTCGAGCGCGCCCCCCGCGAGCACCAGGTTCGCGACTCCCATGCACGTTCCCGTCGGGTATCCGGAGGCGAGGCTGATCCACGCGGAACTGTTGACGGTGTAGCCGAACGAGCCGCTCTCCTTCTGCGCGTCGAGCAGCGATCGCAAGTGCGCTCGCCACGTACCGTGGGGCGTGTATCCGCCGGCCTTGGCGGCGGCCCAGAGCCCCAGAGCAGCAAACTGAGTCGTCGAGAGATTTGGGCCGCGTGATCCGGCGTCGATGAACGCGGTACCTCGCTCAACGCTCCCGACGCGATAGCCCCACCAGGATGTGCCGCGGTCCAACCCGCGCGTGATTTGGCCCACGATCTGCTTCGCGACGTCCGGATGGCGCATGCGTGCCTTCAACAACATCGCCAGCAGTCCGATCTCGTACGTCCGTGACATCGCGGTCATCCGCGCGCCGCCCTTCTCGTCGATCAACCAATCGATCGCGCGGTCCGCGCCTCTTCGGGCTTTCGAGCCGCCGGAGTGAGCGAGTGCGAGACCTGCGATCGTCGTGTAGGCCACGTCGTGCTGCCCGAAGCGCCCGTGGGGTCCACGGATGACGCCGTTCTTCAACTGCTGTTCGAGGACGAACTCGATGCCGCGTTCGATCGCTGCGTGGATCCGCGTGCGCAGCCGCGGAGGCACTCCCGCGGTCTTCAGGCGGATCTCAATCTCGCCGTTCTCCGCGCGCGCGGGAGGCGGCGCGGCAAACAGAACGACGACCGCCAGCACCGCTGCCGCCACGCGCCATCTCGGTCTCTGTGTCCGCTTCACGCGGTCATCCTACGCGACTCCGCGTGCGATTGGGGCCGCGTTGATGGCCCGGATGCCCAGTGCGCGGCGCAGCGCTGCCATTGTCGTGCGGGCGCGGTCCTCGCGCTGACGACGGACTCCGGACACGGAGGCACGCCCGGCAGGTGTGCTGCCGGGCGTGTTACGATCCCCTCGAACGGACGTCGAGGTCAGTTCACGCGGGTGATGCGGATCGACGCCGTCGGATTGCGCCAATCGTAGATCTCTGGAGCGAGATCGGCGATCCCGTGCACACCGGCATGCACGTGCACGAACCCTTCGGCACCCTCGGTGGCACGTACCCCGCCGCTGCCGAACGGAGGGCCAGGGATGAACGCTCCGTCCTCGTTGTTCTCTTCGCTACCGGCGTCGTACGCGGGCGACTGGGACATGAGGGAACGCGACGCGCCTTTCCCGCGCGGCAACGCCAAGCTGCGCGTGCCCACGAATGCGTCGTTGGTCTGCACGAGCATCGCGACCAGCGACACGAGCGTGCTGCGGCCGCGTACTTCGATCGTGATCGTCCCGGTCATGCCCGGCGGGATCGGCCCCGTCGCACTGGTCACGGAGATCACGCCGTCTGCTCCGTCGAGCGCGCCCATGAGGACGGATGCGTCGGCGTCCTCGGCGATCGCCGCCAGTCCGTTGCTTGCCGGCGCGCCAGCGCGCCAGAGCGGCGCCATGTCGTCGGTGTGGGCCACCACGAGCGGAGGTGACATCACCTGGCCGCGCGTCAGGTTTGTGACCGTGATCTCGTAGGTGCGTGTGCCTCCACGACCCATCGCCGCGGCATCGTTCGCAGCCCACAATCCTGCCGTCATCACGCCCGCCACAGCAGTGGCGATACCCGCCCTCTTCAGAATCGATCGGACCTTCATGGAAATGCTCCTCTGTGCTGCCTCGCGGCGCTGCATGGATGGCGCCGATCGGAGTCGGCGCCGGTCTCTTCCCAGGGCGCGCGCATCCTGACGCGCTGCCCTCTCATGCAGAGATACGCCGCGTGGTGCAAGCGGTTACGCGGTCCGGGAGATTTTCTGTCGCGCGTGCTTGAAGTACATCGCGGCAGCGAGCAACGCAACGGCGGCCAATCCCACCCCACCGTGTCCGGCGAAGCGATGCGCGACGCCTACGAGTGGGCAGTGCAGCAGCAGCGCGATTGTCCCGGCGATGCCGCCCGCCGTTGCGGCGAGCACGATGCGCTCTGGGTTCACGTACGGCCGGCGGTTCGTCGCGAGGAGGAAGAGCAGCGTCGGAATCGCGACGAGCGTTCCGAAGACGAGGCATCCGAGGGCGCGCGGCACGAAGTCGGCTCCGATGCCCTCGAAGGACTCGGGGTGGATCTGCACTTCATGGTGCGGGGCGGGCAGCAGTGCGAACGCGATCGGCAGTAGGAGCAGAATTGCGCCCACGCTTCGAAGTCGCGCGATTCGCGGTGCATGCACGTGAAGTGGATGGGCAAAGAGGCGGATCGCCAGCGTCGCGGTTGCAAGAAGGACGAGTAGCGCAGCGAGCAGGCGTGGGATCGGATACGCCGCCAGATCCAGGCGCGGAGTGGCGACCAGGACGACCAATTCCAGAGCGAAAATCAGCACGAGCGCCGCGGTCCGGCGCGCAGGTGTTGCCCACGAGCGCACCCGTCGCCAGCTGCGATCTTCCGCCGCCATCTGTTCGCGGAGATCGGGAAGCAGATCGAGCGGTGCGTCCAGTTCGCGGTTCCGTTCGCTCATGCGTCACCGAATCCCTGCGCGTCCAGGACGAGTCGCAGCGTCTGGTAGGCCCTGTGTGCACGGACCTTCACGGCCCCGCGTGAGACGCCGAGATCACGCGCGATCTGGGCGTGCGAGCGGTGCTCTAGCCAGTGTTGGCGCACGACGACGCGCTGGCTCTCCGGGAGATTGTCGACGGCCCGCAGCACGGCGGCGCGCGCCTCCGCTGCGTCTGGCGGAGCATTGGCTGCGACCGGTTCGTCCAGCAACGGCGATCCTCCGGGACGCCGCGCGGCGTGCCGCAGGTGATCGCGTAGCACGTTGCGCGCGATCATCATGAGCCACGGCCGGACGTCGGAGCCGTCATGGAAGTCACGCCGGGCTCTGTGGAATTGCAGAAACGTCTGCTGCGTGAGATCGCGCGCCGTTGACCGCCCAACGGTGCGGCGCATCCGTCCCAGCACGACTCCTCCGAAACGACTGAATAGTTCGGTGAACGCATCCTGGTCGCCAGCGACGTAGGCGCGCATCAGGGCGGTGTCAGACAGCGCGCCACTCGTGGACTCCGCGTGCCACGTGGCGCTCTTGGTCATCGCGACGGGCCGCGTCATCGCCGCGGCGCGCAGGTTCACGTCCGGAACGCTTCCGGCCAGCATCCAGCTCACGAGCGAGCCGGCGCGAGCAAGTAGGTCCCAAGAGATCGTGGCTCGTATCAGCCAAGGCGAGGGGTGAAGGGCAACCGATGAATTCATTCGTCGTGCGTATCCGCTCGGGTCGCGCAGCCCGTGGGGGCGTCACGTGCAGGGTACCGATCGAGGCTCGTGAAGGCGGCACGCCGTACCGAACCGTGCACACGAGTACGCTGCAGCGCGGCACCGGTTACGCCCCAAATCAGGAATCATGTGCCTGGCTGGCTGTGAGACGCCGTCGGACCGGCCCGCGCGGCACGCCTGCGCCTTCCGCCTGGCCGCCGCTGGTCACTCCCCGGGAATGGGTGGAGGCACGCGCCGCAGGACGATGTGAAGGCGATCCTGCATCGTGAAGCGGTCGCTGCGGCCCCCGGCGCTGCGGATCTGTTGCTCGGAACGAATGATGAGCCCGTCGCGTCGCGAGACGGCGAGAGTCGTCGTCCATTCCGACTCGACCCAGGCGCCGTGGCGATGCTCCGTGCTCTCCGGGTCCTCGTGCTCGGGGGGCGGTGCGAGCGCCGCGCCGCCCGTGACCTCCAGCAGAATGGCGTCCGTTCCGATCCGCTTCACGGTGGTGCGGTTCCCGGTGGCACGGAGCCCCGCGGCGACTGCTGAGACGCTCGACATGAGACCCGGCGAGCCTGTCCACGACTCGCCGAGCGCGATCGGGGCGCCGCGGCGTACGCCGTCGCCCAGGATCGACCGCACACTGAAGACGGCGCGTGCGAAGGCCTCCGGGGCCGGTCCTCCGTCGGCAGTGAGCACGCTGCGCAGGTGTAGCTTTCCGTCGCGGGAGATGGTCACACGCGCGATGACCCCGTCGAGCGCGATGTCGTCCTTGACGTCGTCGAGACGACCGGACACCTTCGGTACAACGCCTGCCGTGTCGAACTCGAGGCGATCCTTGTTCTCCACGTGCCCGTGCACCCGGTCGAAGCGTGCGGCAAGCTTCGTGCCCGCGTCGTCGACGTTCTCGACCTCGACACGGAAGAGCGTGTGGATCTCGCTCACGTCCGGGTGGGAGTCGGAACTGAAGGTCCGTTCGTGGCGCTCCATCCGTTCGAACCAGACCACGTCGCCCCGTTCACCCGTCACCACTAGTGTGGCGGAGGTGGAGCCGTCGTTCGCAAAGGCGGCGAATCCGAGCGGCTCCGGATCGGCTGCGGCGGAAGATGCTGACGACGACGGGGCCGACTCCTGCGCCGCGTCGTCGGTCGGCGGAGCCGAAGCGCAGCCTGCGACGAGTCCGCAGATTCCAAGTGTGAGCGCGACCGTTCTGAATCGACTCCGAGGCATGCGACGTGTCCCCTCTCAGGTGGGCCAGAAGAGTAGCATGCGTCGCCACGAGAGAACGCCCGCCCCGGTCAGACCGGAACGGGCGCTCTTGTGTTGCAGGAACTCGTGTGCTGCGGAAACGTGCCTTGCGGCTACTTCCCGCGACCTGCTCCGAAGCGGTGTTCCGGTCGATCGAGGATCTGGTTCAGAAGCTTCTCGACCACCGCCGCGCCCTCGCGTTTTGCGGCGTCGGTCTTGGCGAGCTCGATGATCTCGCGGATCTCCGGGACCATCTCTTGATAGAAGCGCTCGGCGACCTCGAACGTGCCGTGCCAGTGCGCGTAGTCGGGAGCCATCATCGACGCGCCCATGCGCGCGCGGCGACCCTCGTGGTGCCAGAGGTAGAACCAGGTCCACTCGATCTTCTCGTCGAACATCGCCTTGGTCCGCAGGTCGTGCTTGAGCAGCGCGCCCATCAACTCCTTACCGGGGTTGGCGTACTTCCCGTTGTAGAGCTCGACGAAGTCGTCGTACTGCGCGAAGAAGCCGCTCACGTACGAGGGCGCATGACACGTCGTGCAGACGTCCTTCATCGCAGCGCGCTTGTCCTGCCACGGACTCGCGATTTCGCCGCCGGGCTTGACCTGCGTTCCGTGTTCGTCGGTGTCCATGCGAGTCGACGCGGGCGGGCGGTTGTTCCACGCGATGCGGGCGCGCGGGTCATGCGTCACCGCCTGCTTGCGCGTCGCCGACATATGGCACGTCGCGCACGTCGGTGCCGCCGCGTAGTCGACTCCCACGACCCACTTGGTCGAGTCGAGGTTCATCTCGTCCTTCTTATCCCGATACGCGATCCCGTGCTTGCTCTCCTCGTAGATCTCCTTCTGCGGGTGATCGGGTCCGAGGTGGCAGCGACCGCAGTTCTCGGGCTGACGCGCGCGGCGGGCCGAGAAGTCGTGGCGCGAGTGACACGCCGAGCAACTTCCGCGGCTGCCGTCGAGGTTGAGGCGTCCGATGCCGGTATTCGGCCACGTGGCTGTGTCGATCAGCGGGCGGCCGTTCTCGGCGCGCGCGATCTTCGTGCGGTCCACGCTCGCGGCGTCGAAGGTGATCTTCGCCTTGCCGCCACCTTCCGGAACGACGACCTTCCACGGTGTCATCGGGTCGCCCTCGGTCGACACCAGTTTGAGCTGGCTGCCGTGGCATTGGTGGCAACCGGACGCCGCGAACGACATGCCCTTCAGCACGAGCGTCTTGCCCGGCGTATGCGGATCGGGGATCTCGAAGTCGCCGCGGTGGCCTTCGACGACTTCCGCGAGCAGATTGTCGAGCGAGTGCAGAATATTGCCGGCCTTGGCGTGGTGGCTGTTCTGGAACTCCTCTGCCTCACGCTCGTGGCATTGGGCACAGTCCTTCGGGGTCACGATGGTCGCGATCCACTCGCCCTCGTGCTCCCACGCGTCGAGATCGCTCTCTTCCGCCTCGTGGCAGCCGAGGCAGGTCACATCGCGCAGCGCATGCCGCGACCCCTTCCAGTGGGACGTGATCCCAGGCGTCACTTCCATGTGGCAGGTGACGCACTCGCCCTCTTCTTCTGCCCCGTCTTCCTGGACCGCCGCCACTGCCTGCGGCGCCCCGCTCGTTGTCAGCACGAACGCGCCAAAGCCAACGGCCAAGGCACTCAACCCGAATACGATCGCCCCACGCATGCATCGCCCTCCCTGTTCCGTGCGCACCGGTCCGACGCGTTGCGCCAGACCGAGGCCAGACTGGCGCGTACCCTATGACGACCGACGCCGAGAGCGCGTTGACGCAGGTCAAGTCGCGCCACCCCGGCAGATTCGCGCGCGTGCCGTCGTCATCGCGTTTCAATGGCCGTCCGCCGACTTGCGGCTCCACCGGGCCGCGAACCTGACGCAGACGGAGTGACGCGATGACGAATGATCTCTACTTTCGACAGCTTCTGGCCGGGCGCGACTTTGCCCAGAGCGCGCCGGGCGCTGCGAGCATGCGCAACTTCGTGTACCTGATCGGTGATCGCGCGACGCGCGAGTGCGTCGTTGTCGATCCCGCGTGGGATGTGCGTGGCCTGCTCGCGCTCATCGAGGAAGACGAGATGACGTTGACGGGTGCCCTCGCGACGCATCATCACCCCGATCATGTTGGGGGCGATCTCATGGGGATGGCGCAGGTCGAGGGGTTGCCCGAGTTGCTCGACGCGTGCCCCGTGCCGGTGCGTTGCCACAAGGAAGAGTTGCCATGGATCCAGCGCGGCCTGGGACTTGAATCACGCGACCTGACGCCAGTTGACGACGGCGATGTCGTGAAGGTCGGCTCGGTCGAGATCAAGGTCATGCATACGCCGGGGCATACGCCCGGCAGTCAGTGCTTCATCGTCGGCAACCGCCTGGTCGCGGGCGATACGCTCTTCCTAGATGGCTGCGGCCGCACCGACTTCCCCGGCGGCGACTCGGACGAGATGTACCGCAGCTTGCACCAGCGACTCGCGGCGTTGCCCGATGACACGGTCCTCTACCCGGGGCATCTCTACTCGGCGGATCCGTCGGCGACACTCGGTGAGACGCGCAGGACGAATTACGTCTTCCGGATGCGCTCGATCGAGGACTGGCGACGGTTGCAGGGCTGACCCGTGGCGCGGGGCTCCCGACCATGACCTCCGGTGCAGTGGCTCCGTTCCGCACGTGCAATCGCTGCGTTGCGGTGCTGCTCGGCGTGCTCGTTGCGCTGGTTCTTGTCGAGGGCGTCGTGCGCCTGACGGGGCTCGCGCCACCAATCGCTACCAAGCGCCTGCTCGTCCGCGGGGACGGACGTCAACTGCAGTACCACTGCTACCCGGACAACCCCTCGGGAGCGTTTCAGCGGGTGCCCGATGTCGGGGACGGCATGGGCTGGCTCTACTACGAGATGCGCGCCGAGTTGAAGCCGCTCCCGATCGCGTCGTTGTCCGAGTCGCCGTGGTGCGTGGAGTATCGGCGCGAGATCGAGGGCGTGCGTGGACCGCGGATCCGACAGTTCCCGACCGACGGCGTCGTGCGCTTGGCCGGGGTCGGTGACTCGTTCGCGCTCGGCGAAGGTGTGCCCTTCGAGGACTCGCTCTTCGCGCAGATGCAGCAACTGGCGGGCGACGGTGTGGAACTGGTGAACGTCGGTCGCTCCGGCGCGGATTTCGATCTCGACGTCACGGTGACGGAGTGGGCGTTCGATCAACTCTCGAGCAACGCGGTCGTGATCGTCTTCGTGCTGAACGACGTGCAACTCTCCGATGAGTTGAAGGCCCGTCACGAGGCCGTGTTCGACCTCATCAACGTGCGCGCGGCCGAACTCGCGGACGGCACCGCGCGACCGTGGTGGGCGCGCGTCTCGCGCGTCGGGCATCTCTTCGATCAGCGTGCGCGGATCGCCGCGATCGGCGAGCGCACGATCGCGAACTACCGCGACGCCTACGATCCGGCGCACAACGGTGCGGCGTTGGACGCCCTACGCGCGCAATTTCAGGCGCTTGCAGCGAAGAGCGAGCAACCAGTCGCGCTCGTGCTCTACCCGTTGATGTTCGGGCTCGCGGACTATCCGTTCGCGGGCGTGCACGAGCAGGTGGCGGCGATGGCGCGCGACGCGGGCCTACCCGTACTCGATCTGGCGCCGGCATTCGCGGGCGAGGACGAGAGCGATTTTTGGGTTCATCCGGTGGATCATCACCCGAACAGTCAGGCGCACGGGATCGCGGCAACGGCGCTTGTCGAGTGGCTGCGGGTTGAGTTGCCACACTTCCTCTCGCGTTGACACGACCCGTGCGCTACTCGATCGGCGGGGAGGGATCCTTCGAGGTCTTCTCGGGCCCCTTCGGGCGTGCGGCATCGGCGTCCGCGTCATCCTGGCTCTTGCCGATCAGATAGCCCGCTCCCGCGCCAACGGCAGCCCCGATGAGCGCTCCCTTGCCCTTGTTACCGCTCTGGTGGCCGATGATCGCTCCCACCCCGGCGCCCGCACCGGCTCCGACGGCCGTGCCCGTCCCGGCCTTGGTGGCGCAGGACGGCAGGCATCCTGCGAGGAGGATGACGACGACCAACGCGGATCGACTTGACGCAGTCTCATGAGGCATGGCGATCTCCGATCGTGAGCAAGTATTCGGCGCCGGATTGCGCCTCGCATTGTACTCGCAGCGTCGTGCCCGGTCCGTGAAGACACGGGGCACGAACTCGCGTGTCACCCCTCGGCGAGCCCGTCGCGAGATTGGCGCGATCCTCGAACGTTGACCTCTCGGGCGCGAGGGAGTCTGCTTTCAGGCTGTGTTCTTCCCAATTGGCGACGAGATCCCGAGCCGCAGTCGTCCGTGGTTGACATGGACGCTGATCGCGATCAACGTTCTCGTCTTCGCGCTGGTCAACCTGCCGCTGCGCGCGGCGGGGGATCAAGACGCCCTCATGCAGGTCTTCGCGCAGTGGGGTTTCGACCAGCGCTTCCCCATCTCGATCCAGATCTTCACGAGCATGTTTCTGCATGCTGGCGTGGCGCATCTCGCGGGCAATATGTGGATGCTGTGGATCGTCGGCGACAACGTCGAGGACAAGATCGGGCGTCGGCGCTTCCTGTTGCTCTATCTGATCGCGGGCATTCTCGCTGCGTGGGCGTACGTGATCACGTCGCGCTTCGCTCCCGAACTCGGACATGTGATCGGGACCGCGTTGGGGCAGGAAGCGGTCCCCGTTGTCCGCCCGCTGATCGGCGCATCGGGGGCCATCTTCGGGATCATGGGGACGTACCTCGTCTTCTTCCCCGAAGCCCGCATCAAAATGCTGCTCTGGTTCTTCTTCTTCGTCCAGATCGTGCCGGTGCGCGCGAAGTGGATCATCGGTATCTGGGTCCTGCAGGATCTCGTGTTGACGATCCTCGCCCGCGGCCCCTCGGCCGGTTCTGTTGCGACGGCGGCGCACGTCGGCGGCGCACTCTTCGGGATCGCTGCCGGCGTCTTCCTGAAGCCGCGCGTCGGTGGGGGCGGGAGCGGCGACGCGTGGGACGTCCACACCGGATTCTCGACGACGCACGACGAACGCTTTCGGACGCCTTGGTCGCGCGTGGGGCCGCGCATCGTGCCGGTGACCCCGACCGAATCGCAGCTTGTCGCGATCGAAGATGCGATCGCGCGCGAGGTCCGCGCCGGACGGATCGAGTCGGCGCTGGATCTCTATCCGCGCTACGAGTCGATGGCGCGCGAGAAGCCCTTGCCGGGTGCTGTCCAGATCGAGATCGCGCACGAGTTCTTCCGCCGCGGTCTGCCCACCGAGGCGTATGAGGCGTACCAGCGCTACCTGGAGACCGATCCCCACGGAGACGACGTGCCCGAGGCGTGTCTTCGGGTGGGCGTGCTCCTCGGGCGCGCCTTCAGTCAGACGGCCGACGCGAAGTCCTATCTCGAGCGTGCGGTGAGCTCGCATCCCGATCCGGAGATGCGGCGGGTTGCGGCACAGGAGCTTGCCCGTCAGAAGGCGTGATTTGAGCCTGGAAGCGGGTCTCCTGACCGGTCTCGCGTCGCATTCACTCCGGAATCCGGGCACGAACGGATAGCCTCGCGGGACTGAGGACGACCGCATAGCGAAAGTCCTCTCGGCAGGCACTCGAACGCTCCGTGTTCGATGCGGTCAGTCGGTCGGCTCATGCGCGTGGCGCGTACACGAGGCCGCCCGCGCTGTCGATCGCCCTGCCGAGCACGCTCCAGCCGTCGAACACTCGATCCGGTCCAGCCGGTATCGACCCAGCAGAACAGAGGATCGTCATGCGACCGCCCGCAACCATCTCGCTCACACCCGGCAAGCGCATCCTGTTCCTGACGAAGGATCCCGAGGTGATCCGGAAGCAGCTTGCGGGCGAGCTGGACCTGCGGATGGAAGACGTGTCGGTCGACGACCTGCTCGACGACATCAACACCGACGCCATGACGCCCGCGTGGGTCTGCTTCGACCACGACCCGGCCGAGATCGCGAAGAACGCGTACGCGGGTCTGATCGTCGACGGCGAGCGCGTGGTGCCGGAGCGGGCACTCAGGGACGGTAACTTCGAAGTGATCGTCAGTGGTCTCCGCAAGGGAGTGGGATCGTCGCGCGAGACGGCTGCGCAATGCGAGAAGTGGAGCGGCATCAAGCTGGTGATCGCCGCGTCGTTTGCTCCGATCCACGCGCGCAACAACATCAACCTCGGCACGTTGATGGGCGACCACGCGATGTTGGCGCGCTTGCAGGACGGCGAGTCGATCGCGCTGGCAGAGTTCTTCGAAGAGTACGACGCGATCACGCAGTTGATCGTGCAGCACGGGGGGCTCTTCCCCTTCGCAAAGGCGCTCGCGGCGAACGAGGTCGAGCTCCCCGTTGCCGTCTCCCAGGAACGGCCGATGACGATGGCCGAGAAGGTGCTCTCCGCGCACCTCGTCGAAGACGCGGGCCGCACTGTCCGACCCGGCGAGCCGGTCGTCGTGAACGTCGATGCGGGTTACTCGCATGAGTTCACGACGGCGCAGGTGCACACGTTCCTCGCCGAGGAATACGGCGCCGACTACGCGATCGCCAACCCGAGCAAGTTCGCGATCTTCGAGGACCACCTCATCTACGCCGACGAGGTCAAGCGCATGTTGCCCTTCATGGGCAAGATCCAGACGTTGCGCGACCTGCAGAACGACTTCCAGACCCATACCGGTTGCCTTTCGTTCGCGGCAAGAGACGGTGTCAGCCCCGGCATCTGCCACCAGGTCGCGCGCGAGAAGTTCATCGAGCCGGGCGAGTTCGTGCAGGCGACCGACAGCCACACGTGCATGGGCGGCGGCAGCAACTCGCTCGCGTGGGGCGTTGGCGCGACCGAGTACGCGAACCTCGTGCAGTCGGGCTTCACGGTCGTCGAAGTGCCCGAGTCGATCCGCTTCGAGATGACGGGCAAGCTCGACGTCGGCTGCACCGCCAAGGACGTCATCCTGCACATCCTGGCGACGTTCGCGAAGCGCGAGGACACGCTCAAGCGCGTGATGGAATTCGGCGGGCCGGGTCTCGCGTCACTCGACATGGACGAGCGTGCGACGCTCGCAAACATGGCAACCGAGTGCGCCGCGCGGACGGGCATCGTCGAGTCCGACGCGCAGACGCTCGCGTGGATCGCGGAGCGCCGCGGTGACGATGTGACGGCTGAGTCGCTCGCGAGCAAGGCGGTGGCGCCGGACGCGGGCGCGCACTACGACGGCGGTGTCCACACGATCGACCTCTCCGCCATCAAGCCGATGGTCGCGCATCCGGGCGACCCGGATCGCGGCATCCCGTCTGACCCGACCAACGGCGCGCTGATCGAGGAGATCGGCGAGGTCGCGATCGACATCGCCTACGGCGGTTCGTGTACGGCGGGCAAGGAGACGGATCTCGACCTCTACGCGCAGGTCATGAGCGAGGCCGCCGAAGCGGGCCTCCACGTCGCTGACCACGTCCAGTTTCTGATCCAATTCGGCAGCAAAGACGTCGAGGACTACGCCCGCGACAAGGGCTATCTGGACGTCTTCGCGAAGACCGGCGTACGGATCATCGCGCCGGGCTGCGGCGCCTGCATCGGCTGCGGCCCGGGTGTCTCGGACAGCGACCTGCAGGTATCCGTCTCCGCGATCAACCGCAACTACAAGGGCCGCTCCGGGCCCGGCCGCCTCTATCTCGCGAGCCCCCTGACCGTCGCCGCCTCCGCCGTCCGCGGCCACATCGCCGCCTACAGCCCAGGAATGTTCACCGCGTAGCCCCGGCTCCGCCGCGTCCACCGGCACTTCACCGACATACACAGACATACCGGGTCTGCTCTCGCGCCTTCTAGCCTCGACTTTCTCGCGGGACGGCGCCCGTCGGCGCCCGTCGGCAACGCCGATGTACCGAGACCGGTGAAGGTCATCACACGGTGTCGGAGCCCTCGCATCTCGACGAACTCTGTCCGCGATCGCGGGCGTCGTGAAGAGTCCGGGCAAGAGATCCCCACTTCGACAGGCCATGCTTGAGAGAGTGCAGGGGATGGTGCCCGGGGATCGCGGGCGTCCCGGCTCGACTGCGATCAACGCATCGTTCCGCTGCATACGCGGGGTGAGAAAAACGAGCCCCCCACAGTATTCTCACAGTGGCTCGCGCGGGGATGGGAGGGACCTTTCATCCGCTCGGTCGCGCGCGACGGCGACCGCTGTATCGGGATCGGGCGCCTGGCGGAGAGGGCCACGAGCCTGGCAAGAAGTGGAGCGTTCAGACCGACGAATTGAGCCTGGCTCCGTATGTCTCGGGGGGCGCCGGGCAACCGGTGTCCCTACCGCGACTGTCTCGTCACTCTCTCACGACATGCGGTGCCTGGCTCCGCATGTCTGCACGTCCACTGTCTAGTCCCAGACGGCTGTTGGTTCCCAGAAGGGGTATCCGTGCCATGCGTCGCGCGCTCCCCAAGCCGCGCCGGAGATCGGCCAGAGCAGGTATTGGATGGGCCAGAGGTTGCCGGGCTTCAGCGACACGACGTAGTTGGAGACGAGGTCCGGTACCAGGTTCACCAGGCACATGCCCTTGCGCAGACCGTTGCTCTCGATCTGACTGCGGGTGAGCACGTCGCCGGAGTCGTAGTCCATGACCGGGTGGTCCCGGTACAGCGGCTTGACTCTCACCTGCGCGCACCCTCCTGCGAACGTGAGGATCGCGGCGGTCGCGAGAGCGAAGGCCAGAGTTGGCGTGGCGCTCGTGTGTGGGCTCTTCGACGCGCGGCGTCGGCGCGCTCGGCTCATAGCGAGTCGAGGAACGTCGCCAGGCGGTCCATGCCGGCTTCGATGTCGTCCATCGCGCACGCATAGGAGAGACGGATGTGGTTCGGGGCGCCGAAGGGGGTGCCCGGAACGACCGCGACGCCCGCCTCGTCGAGGAGCGCTGCGGCGAGTGTGTCGGCGTTGTCGATGCCCTCGCGGCGACCGAAGAACGCGTCGATGCGTGGGAGGACGTAGAACGCCCCGTGTGGGGTGTCCACGTCGATGCCGTCGATGGCGCGCAGCAGGGCAACCATCCGGTCGCGCCGCTCCTGGAACGCGGTCACCATCGCCTGGATCTCGTCTTGCGGGCCGGTCAACGCCTCGAGCGCGGCCCACTGCGAGACCGAGCATGCGTTGCTTGTCGATTGGCTCTGGAGCTTGCGCATGCCGCCGATGATGTCGCACGGACCGAGCGCCCAGCCGATGCGCCAACCCGTCATCGCGAACGTCTTGCTCACCCCAGAGACAAGCACCGTGCGGTTCTTGGCATCGTCAGACGCGGCGGGGAACGGCGAGTTCTCTGCACCGTCGTAGACGAGTCGCTCGTAGATCTCGTCGCTGATGACGATCAGGTCGAGCTCTTCGCAGACCTCTGCGATCGCCGCCAGGTCAGCCGGGGAGTGGACGGCGCCCGTCGGGTTCGAGACCCCGTTGAAGAGCAGGACCTTGGCGCCCTTGCCGACGCGGCGCAACTCCTCGGGCCGCAGCCGGAAGCCGTCCTCCTGGTGGCACGTGGCGATGACCGGTGTGCCGCCCGCGACCTTCACCATATCCGGGTAGCTGACCCAATAGGGCGCGGGGACGACGACGCGATCGCCCGGATCGAGGAGCGCCATGAGTGCACCGAAGAGCGCATGCTTCGCGCCGCTCGTCACCAGGACGTCGCCCGGATCGTAGGTGAGTCCGTCGGGCGCGTACGACGCCGCGATCGCGCGGCGGAGTTCGATCACACCGGCGACGGCCGTGTAGCGCGTCTTGCCCTCGTCCATTGCGCGCGCCGCTGCGGCGCGCACGTTCGACGGGGTCGGGAAATCCGGCTCACCGGCACCGAACGAGAGGATATCACGACCCGCGGCGCGGAGTTCCGCCGTGCGCGCGACGAGCGCGAGAGTGGCCGACGGCTTGATCTGCTGAACGCGCTTGCTGGTCCTCATCGCGGGAATCTACACGAGAGCCCTCGGAGTCCCCAGATGGGCGCAACGGTGCAGGCGGGCGCAGCCGTCGGGATGGGAGAGCGGTGACGAGCGTTTGCGTTGTCGCGGGGGCCGCACCGTATCGTGTGCGCAGATGCGCGCTCGCACCCCCCTCCTGGCCTTCGCCCTCGTGGCGGTCGCGATTGCAGCGACGGTCGCGATCGTCGGCTGGTCGCGGTGGGGGGCGCCCGTTGCCCCCGCCGGGCCGCTCGACGCGCTGCTCCCCGAGGGCGCCGACGCCGCCCTGCGCTTTTCTCCGGCGCAACTCCTCGCGGCTCCGGCGGCGGAGCGCGTGTGGGAGCATCCGTCCATTGTGGCGATCCGCGCCGAGTCGGGGTTCGACGAGCGCGTTCTCGCCCCGTTGCGTGACATGGAAGCCCAGATCAGCAGCGCGACGCTCGGATTGGCGCCCGGCGTCGGCGTCGATCTGCTCGGTGACGATACGATCGTCGCGCTCTACGGCGAGGACGTGCTCGTGCTCGCGCGACTCTCGATGGGCGGTCGGGTAGTAGACCTCGTGCAAGCCCTCGGGCGCGACCAACTGATCGAAGCCGGATTGCGGATGGAGGGCGAGACCGCGGTGCTCGCGAACGACGGCGCCCCGACCGTCTATCTCACGCGCTTTCGGGACGTTCTGGCACTCGCGACGCGGCGCGGATTGGCCGAGGCGGTCGTTGTGCGCGGCGAACGCGTGGACGAGTTTCGGCCAGAACCGGGGCTGATGGCGGATACGGCGGAGCCGGGCGCGCGCTTGCTGCTACGTGGCGATCCCGCCCTGCTGATCCCATGGCTGGACGCCAGCGTCGCGGCGCTCGACACGGATGCAGCGCCGCATGCTGCTGTTCGCGTTCTGCGCGATCTCGCGACGCCAGCGGGGGCCCTCATCTCGTCGCTGGAGCTCGATTTCTCGGACCCGGATCGGATGAGCGCCGACTTGCGCGTGAACTACGGGGAGGCCCGGCCGGCGTTGCTCGACGCACTTCCGGGTGGCAACGCGTCGGCGACGGCACCGCTGCGGCAGGCCGCCGCGATGTTCGCCGTGCCGGGTGAGACCATGGTCACCGGAGCGCTGAGCGTCCGTGCCGCGGATGTGGTGCGCACGCTCGCCGACGCGCAACCGCCGTCGCGGCGCGCGCTCCTTGCCGAGATGCTCGCCGAACGCAGTCTCACGCTGGATCTTGTGGCCGACACGATCGCAGCGCACCTTCGGGACGGCCTCGGGTTCGTGGTCGCCCGACTCGACGAGACCGACGGCCTGGAACTCGACGATCCGACGCAGGGCGGCGTCCATCCCATCCCCGCGACGCTCGCGATATTCGAGTTGAAGGACGTCCGCAATCCCGAGGCGGCGCTCGCCGCGGTCATCGCGGAGTCGGAGACGCTCTTCGGCGCGCGGATCGAGTTCAGCGGTCGTGAGTTGCCCGGCGACGCCGAGTTGTTCCGACTCTCGCAGCATCGCTTCGGCGGCGAATGGGCGCTCCTTCAACCCGCGGTCGCCGTCGTCGATCGCTGGCTGCTCTTCTCCACGCACGAGGAGTTTCTTGTGCGCGCGATCGAGCAGGCAGCCACGTCTTCGTTCTTTCCCGGGCAAGCCAACGTTGACGGCTCCGGGCCGTCGCGGACGCGGCGCGCGGTCTCGACGTTCCACCTGACATTGGCCGGCGAGAGCCTGCGTCGCTACATCGACGACCAGCGCTGGGCGTGGGCGGATCAGGCGTCCTTTCACAATTGGCGCGCCGAGCGCGGCGTCATCCGCAAGGAACTCGATGCCCAGGGGCTCGTGCTCCGGCCCGAGGATCGACACGTCTACGAGGACACGCGGATCGAGACCCGACTCGCGCGCCGCAACGCCGAGGAATTCCCCGCTGCCATCGCCGCCTATCGCGATCTCTGGGCGCCGCTCGAGGCCCTGGAGGGGATCGAGATCGAGGCCGCGGTCGAGACCGCCGGGCTCCATCTGCGTGTCGATGTGCGCCTCCGCGACTGACGCCGCCATGGGAACTTCTTGCGTGCTGGGCGCGGGTTCCTACGATCCGCGATCCCGGGTGGCCCCCCAAGGCACCTCGGGCAGCGTGTGCCGGGATGGCGGAATGGCAGACGCGCCAGCTTGAGGGGCTGGTGGGCCAATGGCCCGTGCAGGTTCGACTCCTGTTCCCGGTACCACACGACCCCCGGTCGGGCAGCAGCCCGGGCGGGGGTCGTGTGATTCCCGGCTCGTCCGAATTCGCGCCTCGATTCGAGAGGACGGCCCGGGTCCACTCCCGACTACTCTGACGGGTCCCATGCGTGCGCTGCTCCTCGCGGTCTTCTTGCTTCTCCTCCCCGGGCCGGGACGTGCGGTTGCCGAGGGTTCGCGTGCGGAAGCGCTCGACTACCACGCCTGGTCGTTCGCCGCGGACTGGCCGGTTGCCTCCGTCGAGTTGGATGAGGTGCCGCGGACCTGGCTGAACGGGAAGGGGACGAAGGCGCGCTACGCGGGGGCGGCGACAGCCTATTGGCGGGACGGTACGACGAGTCGCCTCTCGGTCTCGTGGACAGTCTCTGCTCGACCCGATCGACCGCGTCGAGATCGGATCGTCGTCCGTTCTCACCCGGATGAGATACGCGCAGCGGGAGGCGCGAAGAAGCTGATCCCGTTCGTGCGCATCGACCTTCGGCAACGCGATGGAGTCGTGGTCAGGGCCAAGGGGCGTTTCAGGCAAGCTGGCGTCAGTGGTGGTCGGAAGACGACGCGCAAGAAGGGCGCCGCCGAAGCCGTGCCGGCGACCCCGGAGCCCGGCTTCTCTGTCGCGAGTGGGAATTGCGCCCTCGTCATCGATGCCGAGGGCCACGTCAGCAGCCTGAAGGTACTCCCGGACGGGACCGAGTTGGCCAACCCGGAAGCCGCGACCGAACTGCTCGAATTCGAACGCGACGGCGCGACCGTTCCATTGCGCTCGGTGTTTCGTCGAGGCGGCGAGTTGGTGGCCCTCTTCGACGCGCCCGGAGCGCGTGTGCGGTTGGCAGTCGAGAGCGCGGACGGCCACCTGCTGTTCCGCATCGTCGATGCCGGATCGCCCGAGCCCGATGTGCTACGCCTGAACGTGAACCTCCCCTTCCTTGCAGTCGTGGACGGCGCGCTGAACGGGACGTACGACGACGAGTCGGCTGTCTGCCTCCGTCCGGTGACCGAGAACGCGCGCGGCGTACTCGCCGCCGCGAAGGGCGCGGCCACGTACACCGTTGAGTGGCTCCGGCGACGCGGCATCGCGGGCGGGGCGGCTGCGCTCGTCGCGACGCCGCGACCCCGTTTCTTCGGCGCGCTGGCGGAACTCGAAGTCGAGCGCGATCTGACATCGGTCCGTTTCGATGGTGTCTGGGCGCGTGAGTCGGAGATCGTTCGCGAGAGCTACCTCTTCGTGACCTACCTCGGTCTCGACGACATCGACGCGCTGATCGAGTACGCGAAAGTCGCTGGTCTACGCCGCATTCTCTTTGTCCGGAGCGTCTGGCTCAAGAGTGCCGGAACGTACGGCATTGACGCTGGGGAGTTTCCCGGAGGGCTGACGGAATTCGTCGCGGCGTGCGAGCGCATCCGCGCCGCCGGATTGGGCGTGGGGATCCACCTCTACGGCCCGTCGGTTGCGCTCAACGATCCCATCGTCACGCCGACTCCGGATCGCCGACTACTCGAATTCGCGTGCCCCTCGCTCGCGCAGCCGATCGGCCCGACGGACGCGAGGGTGGAACTCGTGGCGGAGCCGGATCTACCCGCGCCGGGCGCCGGTACGTTCCCCGGGAGCTACGTCCGGATCGACGACGAGATCATTCGGTACTCGGGGCGATCCGCCGAGCCGCCGTTCGCGTTCACCGGCTGTGAGCGCGGCGCGCTCGGCACCATTGCGAGCGCCCATGCTGAAGCTGCCGACGTCGGTCATCTCGCGACCATGTGGGGGCAGTTCCTACTCGATCCCGACGGCGGTCTGGTCGCTGACGTCGCTCGCAACCTCGCGCGGGTCGTGAACGCCGCCCGGATCGACATGGTCTACCTCGACGGCCTCGGCGGGTTGCCGTCCAGTCGTCATCACGATGAGTGGTATTACGCGAATCGGACCGTGCCGGCGATGTACGCCGCGTTCGATCACCCGGTGCTGGTACAGACGAGCATGGGGCCAGGTCGCGATCTGCTCTGGCACGTCGTTCCACGCAGCGCCAGCGCGGACGGCCATGGCGATCTCACGTACTACCTCGACCGCCGCACCCCGGCGATCGAGTCAATGCGCCGGGGCTTCACTGCGCCTGACGTTGGTTGGTATGGGTTCGACGACGGGCGACCGCCCGACCAACTGGAGTATGTCGCAGCCAAGTGCCTTGGCTGGGATTCATCGCTGTCGATGCAAACCCATCGGCCCGCCCTCGAGCGCCACGCGCGGGCTCGCGAAACGATGGAAATGGTCGGTCGCTACGAGCGCTTCCGTGGCGAGGGCGGTCTCCCTGAAGAGGTCAAGGAGGCGTTGCTTGAGCCAGCCGCTCACTTCCGTCTGTTGACGGACGCGGACGAGCGCTGGCATCTCTTCTCGGCCGCATACGAGGGCGTGCGCGACGCGCGGGTCCTCACGGACGGAAGGCACTCATGGCGGGTCTTTAATACCGCTGCTGCGGAGACGACGCTGGGAGTCGAGATCGTTCGCGGCGATGCGATCCACGTCGATGCCGAACTGGCGGCCGAAGGAAACATCTTCGTCGCTGACTTCCGCGATGCGTCCGCCTACGCGCCCAGCGCGGAGAACGACTTCGCGCGCCTTGTCTCGCGCGTGGACAAGGTCGTGACAGAGAACGGCGCGGCCCGGCGCGGTGTGCAGCACGACTTCGTGGCGATTGACGACCCCAGTGTCGGAGGACTCCGGGGCGCTCTGCGCGCATCGAATGGGAACAACACCATCGGGTGGTGTGCCGTCGGAAAACGATTCGCGAGTGCGCTCGACCTGTCCACGACGAGAGCACTCGGCGTCTTTCTCCGAGGCGACGGCAGCGGTGTCTCCGTCTCGCTGGAGTTGTGGGACGACGCGGGGAATCGCGTGACGCTCCGCGCGCCGATGCACGAGGACGGTTGGCGACTGCACACGTTCGCCTTTTCACCGTCAGCGAATTTCGACTCTTCCGCAGTGCGCTACTTGGTGCTCATCGCGTCAGACCTGCCGCCCGGTCGTGATGTCGAAGTCGGGTTCGCGGCGTTGCGCGCCACCCCTCAGGTGCGGCCTGCGACGTCCGTCCGAGGCGCCCGCATCCGCGTCGATGGTCGCGTTGTCGAGCTTCCGGCCGATCTGCCTCCCGGCTCGTCGGTCCGGATCGACGCACTGGGGCGCATGTCGCGATGGACTGGCGGCATGGCCGCCGGGACTGCGTCGTGGCTGCCTGGAGGACCGCTCTCGCTGGCTCAGGGCGCATACGACATCTCGCTCGAAGTTGACGAACCCGATGCGTACGCGGGCGACTTCACGATCCGCCTGAGCCACCTGGAACCGGTCTACTCCCGCTGATCGGGATCGATCGTTCTGCCCGCACTCTGCCTCGCCGCTCTCTCTGGCCGTGCGGCCAGGTGGTCCCGTGGATACCAGGCGTGCCGGACGTCTCGGGCACCGATTGGCGCTGCCGCGCGCACCTTCCGCCTACGACGTGCGGCAGTCTGCCTGTAGCCTCGCACGTCATGCCGACGAGTCAGGCGGAGGGAAGGTCCAGCGGGTGTATTCAGCACCCCGAGCGCGTGCCCATCGGGCGCTGCGCGAAGTGCCGGAATCCGGTCTGCGCGGAGTGCCACACGCGGATCGATGGCATTCTTCACTGTCGCGAGTGCCTTGCCGTTGCAGTGAGCGCTCTCGAGACGCGCGGGGCTGGGGTGTTGCCGCGCTTGGCGACGTTCGTCGCCGCGCTCGCGATGCTGGCGCCAGCGCTGCTCCTCTCCCTCGTGATGTTGCGCGGCTACGGGTTCGCGGCCGGCCGCCTGGCGCGCTTCGGCGCCGTGGCGTTCGAGAAAACCGAGTATGTCCAGCCGTCGCAGACCTCCGATGACGATGTCGCCGCAGACGACGATGTCGCAGATGACGTCACCGAGGGACCTCGATGACTCCGACAGACGCGGCGGGGGGGAGCGGAGGTCGTGCGCTCCTGCGTCGGAGTACGCGCGAAATCCTGGACGACGCGATCGAGCGGATTCGTACCGACGTGTTCTCCGTGGCTCTGCTGCACGTGCTGCCGTCACTCCCCTTCTTCGCCGCCGTTCTGCTGTGGAGTGTCGAACTCGATTTGCGCGGCGCCGTCTCCAAGCTCGAGGCCGTGGGCGTCGTGTTCCTGCTGATCCCGAAGCTGGCCGGTTGGGCGGCGCTTTCGGCGTGGGCTGCCGGCGCGGCGCGCGGACGTCCGATCTCTGCATCGGCGGCATGGGCCAACACCATCCGACGTTTCCCCGAGGCGCTCCTGGCAACCTCGTGCGCGCTCTTCTTCATCATGCTCGCGCCAGTCACGCTGGGCATCTCGCTCCTGGCCGGGTCCGGCGCGCTGGTGGGCTTGGCCGCGGGAGTCGGGCCGACGCGTTCGGGTGGCCGCGCCGTGTTGCGGCAAGCGGGTGCCGCAGTGTTCCGTGACATGGGGCGCGGCATCCCGATCGTCATCCTGCTCTCGCTGGCGCTCGGTTTCGTGGTCATCAACTTGTTGACGCTGCCGTACATCGCGGCGCAACTCGGCGCTGGTAGCTTGGGGCTCGACCTCAGCCTCTGGATCGCTGCATTGCGTCCCGATCGCGCGGCTGCGTGGTCCTTTGCATGCATGCTCGCCGCGCTGGTCGTCGAGGGCGTGCTCGTCGTCGTCTGCGCAGAGTGGCAATTCGACCGCGAGGCCGAGTCCGAAGGCGCGCGTTTCGCTGCCTTCGCCGATGAGTTGGATGCGCTCGACGCGCAGAGTGCCGAGCGTGCGCGTGGGCGGGACGCCGCATGACGTGGCGTCGCTCCCGTGTTCGGGCAACCCGGTCGGCGACGACTGCGCTGATCGCGTCGTCAGTGGTCGCTTCCTGGTTGGGCGTTTTCCCGTTGGTCACCCCGGCATTGGCCGCCGACGATCTCGCGTCGAACGCGCGTGCCGAGGTGCGCGAGGTGCTTGCGCGTCCCGAGTTTCAGCCGCTGGCAGATGCCGACCGACTGCCCGACATCCCCCAGATGGAATTGGGTTGGATCGAGTCGCTCTTCAGCGTCCTGCGCGATCTCTTCGGTGGAGTTGTCGGAGTGATCGGCGACGCTCTCGGAGCGATCCTTGGTCGGTTGATCCGGGGGCTCGGGAACCTGTTCGGAGGTCTTGGCGGCGCGGGCGGCGCCGCAACCGCCGGCATCTTCTCGACCATCGTCACGTGGCTGCTCGTTGTCCTCGGAGTCGCGCTGATCGTGTGGCTTCTCATACGATTGTCCGCATCGCGGAGGGCCGAGAGGCGGGCCGGTGCGATGGCTCTCTCGGTGACCACGGCGGGCGCCGGTGAAGACGACGCGTTGGCGCGGTCGCCGGAGGATTGGCGTCGTCGCGCAGAGCGCCTCGCTGGTGAAGGAGATCGTGTCGAGGCGCTGCGCGCGCTCTACCTGGAACTTCTCGCCGGATTGCATCGCGCAGGCGCGATCAACTATGACCGGACGCGTACGAATACGGCGTATGTCTTCGATCTCGCCCGAGGGCATACGGCGCGGGCGCCGTTTGTGTCGCTCACAGGGCGTTTTGACCGCGCGGTTTACGGCGCGCACGAACCGGCCGAGATCGACGTTCGCGACGCGATGGCGGAGGTATCCGACGTCCGTGCGGCGTTCGTGCGGGAGGTCGTCGATGCGTGAGCGCCCGCTTCGCTGCGCGCACGTTCGTGGCAGTAGCCGCATCGCCGTGGTCGGCGGCATCGTCGTGATGGCGCTGCTGCTCGGCTCTGTCTTCGTGGCCGCCAAACGGGCCGAGACGTCGGGGCGCGCAACCGCTGCCGGCTCGTCTTTTCGTGCCGACGAGTCGGGCCATCGCGCGGCGCGTCTCCTGCTCGAGTCGCTCGACTTCACGGTTCACAGTCGGCGCGGCGCACGCCTCCCCGACGGGATCGGGCATGTGCTCGTTCGCGAGGAAGGACTTCCGGGCTCTGCGACCGAGGGTGTGCCGGAGCGCGAGCGCGTCACCGTCGGTGCCGAATTCGACGCGTGGATCGAACGCGGGAACAGCGCGTTGATCTTCGCCTCGCGTACACCACCCGGAACGGGGTGGCCGGACGTGCGCGACCGCTACGAGATACCCGAGGATGACTCGCTCCTCGGTCCCGAGGTGGTCGTGATCGAGAACGACGCGTCTCTGCTCGACGTCTTCGGCTCCCGGCCCGAGGTCCCGGAGGGCGGGGTCGGCATCCAAGAGGAGCACGAGTTCGAGGAACTCGGTGACCCGTGGATCACGCCGTATCACGTCATCGAGCCGACCGATGGTGACGAGGTCCTGGCCGTCCGCGTGACCGACAACGGAGATCGCGAACCGGTCATCGTGCGTTCATCGCGCGGCCGCGGCGCGGTGATCGTTGTTGCCGATCCGTGGTTTGCGACGAATGTGCGCTTGCTCCGCGGCGACAACGCTGCGTGGTTGGCGACCATGGTGGACGAACTCATCCGCGGCGGCGACGTGTGGTTCGATGACCGCGCGCTCGGGCAGGCTGCGTCACGCGGCGTGCTCTCGCTCTTCGAGGAGGCCGGGCTCGGGCCCGCCATGGTCGCGACGCTCCTGCTCCTGCTGCTCGTCTGGTGGCGCGTCGGACCGTCGGATGCGCCCGATCGTGTTACGCGTCCACAACACGGCTACGACCCGGCCGCCTACGCCGATCTCCGCGCCGGGCTCTACGCAGAGTGTCTCACCGCCGACGAGGTGCGGCGCATGGTCCGCGCGGAGGTCGGTCGGCGTCTCTCGCAGGGCGATGGCGTCAGTTACGAGCGCGCGCTGACGTTGTTGCAGACACGCGACCCGAAGCGCGCCGAGCGCATCCAGGGAGCATTGGAACAGTTGCCGCAGCACGCCGCAGTGACCGTGGCTAAACACGCGCGTACCTGGTGCATCGCCGTCTCGCAGGTGTGGGCGGCGCTCGACGAGAATTCACCTGTGCGTTCTTCGCGCGACGGGCCTCTCAGTACCGGTTCCGCGCGCACGAGAGCCACACCAAGAGAAAATACCACGACGGAGACTATCGATGACGATCAGTGATGCGGATGGCGCCTGCGGCGTCGAAGAGGCAGCGGAACTCCTGGGACGCGTGCGCACCGAGGTGGCGAAGTCCATCATCGGCCAAGTGCGTGTCGTGGATGGCGTGCTGACCGCGCTTCTCGCTGGCGGTCACGTGCTGCTCGAGGGTGTGCCGGGGACCGGCAAGACGTTGCTCGTGCAGACGCTTGCGCGGGCGCTCGGTGCGCGTTTCGGGCGCATCTCGTTCACGCCCGATCTGATGCCCTCGGACATCACCGGCACGAATATCTACGACAGCAAGAGTGGTGCGTTCCAGCTCGTGAAGGGGCCGGTATTCTGCGACCTGCTCCTAGCGGATGAGATCAACCGCACGCCGCCGAAGACGCAGGCCGCGCTGCTCGAGGCGATGCAGGAAGGCCGCGCGACTCTCGACGGCGAGTCGCATCTGCTCTCGCCGGTCTTCACCGTGCTCGCGACACAGAATCCGATCGAATTCGAGGGCACGTATCCGTTGCCCGAGGCACAGCGCGACCGCTTCTTGTTGAAGGTCTCGATCGACTATCCGGAAGCCGACGACGAGGCCGAGATCCTGCGTCGTGCCCACGCCGGTCGTCCCTCGGAGGACCTGGACGCCGCGGGTATCGAGCGGGTCATGGATGTCGAAGGACTGCTGCGCGCACGCGCGGCGATGGTTGCTATCCGCGTGGACGACGCGTTGATCCTCTACGTGCGGGATGTGGTCCGCGCGACCCGGCATCATGAGGCGGTTCGTCTCGGCGGCGGTCCGCGCGCATCGCTCGCGCTTCTGCGTGCCGGCAAAGCCCGCGCTCTGCTCTCGGGCCGGGACTATGTCAATCCGGATGACATCCAGGCACTCGCCCCGGACGTTCTCGATCATCGCTTGCTCTACCGGCCCGAGGCCGAGATCGAGGGCATCACGGTCGCTGACGTCCTGCGCGACGTCCTGCGCACGGTCGAGGTGCCGCGCTGACGCTTCCTTCCCGCACCGCTGTGATCGTGACCGGAACGCTTGTTGGCGTCGCCGCGCTCGAACCCGTGGCTCCGGGTGCGGGCGTCCTCGCGCTGCTCCTGCAGGTCGCCGCGGTGGTACTGCTCCTTGTCGAGTCACGGCTCTTTCTGGCGAATACGCGCGACCGTCCGCACGGTCCGATCGACGTCGAGCGCAGTGTGTCGCGGACACTCGATCTCGGCGAGTCGGTGGAGATCACGTTACGAGTTCGCAATCGGCTCGGGCTGCCGGTGCGCGTGCGGATCGTCGAGAACCTCCCGGAGTCGCTGGTGACGGGCGTGCCCTACGCCGAGCTCTTTCCCGCGACGATCCGCATCCCGGCGCTCGGTGTGATCGACGTGCGCTACGAGGTGACGCCCGGCGAGCGCGGGCGCATTGAGATCCCCGGTCCGTGGGTGCGCGTCGGTCTTGCGACGGGACTTGCGGAGCGCCGCGAACGCGCGCCTTGTCAGAGCGTCGCGCGTGTCGTCCCCGCGCTGGCCGGGATCGTGCGCTATGACACGCTGCGTCGCAGTCGCAACCTGGCGGCGATCGGCATTCATGCGGGACGCGGATTCCAGCGCGGTCGCGAGTTCGACCGTTTGCGCGACTATCACGTCGATGACGACTATCGCGACGTTGACTGGAAGGCGACTGCGCGGCGTGGGCGTCCCATCACGCGGATCTTCCGGCCCGAGCGCAGCCAGGACGTGATCGTTGCGGTCGATGCGTCGCGCGTGATGACCGCGCGCTCCGAGGGCCTGTCGAAACTCGACGAGGCGATCAATGCGGCGCTCGTCCTGGCGCACGTCGTCGTAAAGGGCGGCGATCGCTTCGGGCTCGCGATCTTCGACGCCAAGTTGCGTACGTGGATGGCGCCGAGCAGTGGCGCGCGCACGGTCTCGGCGGCTCTCGACGCACTCTACGATGTCGCGCCCTCGCCGTTCGACGCGTCGTTCGCAGCGGCATGCACCGGTATCGCGGCGCGCCAGACGCGGCGTGCTCTCGTCGTCTTCATGACCGACCTCCCGGACTCCGTGGCGGGGGACGATTTCGTGCGGTGCATGTCGATCCTGCGTCAGCGCCATCTCGTCGCGTGCTTCACGACCGCAGATCGCAAGGTGCTCGAACTGGCGGCGACGCCGCCTACCGGTCGTCGCGAACTCGCACGAACGCTCGCCGCTGCGGAGCTCCTCGACGAGAAGCGCAACGCGCGCCGCCGCGTCGCCGATGCCGGTGCATACTGTGCGGAGCTACCACCGGGCGAACTCGCCGCATCCGCCGTGAACCGCTATCTCGACGCCAAGTCGCGGGGACTTCTGTGAGTGTGGGAACCAACATGAGACTCGGAAGCGCGCAGGAGCGTGATCCCCGCCACACTCGCTGGCAACGTCTGGCGGTGTTGCTGGATCGGCTGGAAGCGAGAGGTGTCGCGCAGCTCTCGCCCGACGATGCCCGCGAGGTGGCGGGGCTCTACCGCGCCGTCTCGTCGGATCTTCTCGAAGAGGTGCGACGGGACCCGGGTGCAGCCACGACCGAGTACCTGCGTTCGATCGTCGGCCGGGGTCATCAGCTTCTGCATCGCGGGACACCTCCGCGTGTGTGGCCGGCCATCGTGCGCTTCTTTGCACGCGACTTCCCCGAGACGTTCAGGCGGCGGATCAAGGTGTTCGTGCTTGCTCTGGTCGTGTTCCTGGCGGGGGCCGGTTTCGGAGCGCTGCAGTTGTGGACGGATCCCGGCACGGCCGAAGTCTTGCTCCCCTTCGGACACCGGTACATGGATCCGACTGAGCGGGTCGAACAGGAGGAGACGGGCTCGACCTCGGTCGCCGGTGCTGCGATGCAGGGAACGGCGTTCTCCGCGCAGCTCATGACGCACAACAGTTCGGTTGTGTACTTCGCGTTCGCGCTGGCGGTCACGGGTGGGATCGGGATCGTCTTGATCGTATTCGCGAATGGTGCGTATCTGGGGGCTGTCGGGGCGGACTACTTCCGCGCGGGCGAAGGGGAGTTCTTCCTCGCGTGGGTGGGGCCCCATGGCGTGATCGAGATCCCGGCCATCTTGATCGGAGCGATGGCGGGCTTCATCGTCGCGCGCGCGCTCTTCGCGCCGGGTCTTCTCGGGCGGACAGAGGCGATGCGCGTGGCGGGTAAGGACGCGTTGATCCTCCTGCTCGGAGCGACGGCGACGCTTGTGGTGGCGGGCGTCGTCGAGGGCACGTTCAGTCAGATCCACGAGCCGACGCTTCCCTATCCGCTCAAGATAGCGTTTGCTGTCGTACTTGGATCGGCCTACTTCGGATACCTGCTCGCCTACTCGCCAGAGCTCGTCGCGCGTCTGCGACGGAAAGTGCGCTCGTGAGGCGCCGCAACTCTAGGTGGCACGGATGAGGTGGCATAGATGAGGCGCCTCCGTGTCACGACACCGGAGCTCGTTCCGCTGGAGTTCCGCATCGCCGGGACGGCCGAGCGCGGTGTTGCGTGGGCGCTCGACGAGTGCGTCATCATGGTCGCGACGACGATCATGTATCTCCTGGCGTTGCTCGTCGGTCTCGTCACTGCGGGCCTCGGTCTCCTGCCCGCCGTCGGGCTCGTGATCATCGGCAAATTCGTGATCAATCTCGGGTACCGATGGTGGACGGAGACGCGCTGGCGCGGCCAGACATGGGGCAAGCGCATCATGCACCTACGGACCGTGCAGCGAAACGGGACACCACCGCTTGCGTGGCAGGCTTTCGTGCGCAACGCCGTCCGACCGCTTGACGCGCTGCCGCTCCTCTCGCTCGTCGGCGCATTGATGATCGCGCTCGATCCGCACGGGCGACGCACAGGCGATTTCCTCGCCGGAACCGTCGTCATCCATGAGGTCCGCCACGCGCCGCCGAGGGCCGCGCGCGTTCTTGCCAACGCGCAGAACAGCCTGCTGCAGGATGCCGCCGCGGCCGGGCGCATCCGGAACCGTCTGCGCTCGCGTGACGCCACGTTGCTCGCGGAGTTCGTTGTCGCCACTGACCGCATCGAGGTGGCACGGCGGCTCCGGATTGCGACGCGATTGGCGACGCACTACCGCGCGGCGTTGGGGCTCGAAGCGCACCGAGCGTTGCCCGACGAGGCCCTGCTGCGCGGGATCGTCGGCGTGGCGTTGCGGGATCGCTTCGGGACACCCGTCGCCCGCTGACCCTCTGTGCGCCGCTCCTTGAGAGCGCGGGCCGCGCGTCCTCAGTCGTACGCGCAAATCCGAGCCGGAACCCGTAGCCTCTCGCGGTCGTCCATCCGACTTGGGATGTTGGCCGGCACAGGGAGGACGGAACTGCCATGGCATGTCGTAATCATCCGCAGATCGAAGAGGGCCTCGATCACTGCTATCGCTGTGGGTTCCGCTTCTGCGACGAGTGCCGCGTGGAGTTCCAGGGGCATCCGCATTGCGCGCCCTGTAAGTCCGAGGCGGTCTCCATGCTTGAGGCGGGATCGAGCAGCGACGCGTCTGCCGGTAGAGAGGGGCAGTTGCCGCCATGGGAGCGGCGCGCGGAACTGGGGATGACGACCGCATTCCTCGAGACGGTGAAGCAGGTGATCTCTAGCCCCACGCGCTTCTTCGAGAACCTGCGGATCGGGGTAACGACCTGGGATTGCCTCGCCATTCCCTGCGTCGTGACCACGGTGGGGATGATTGCGTCGGCGGTGGTGCAGATCGCGCTCATGGGCACGATGATGGGAGTGGTCACCAGCCAGCAGGGTGGCGACTCCGGCGGCGCCGCTGCAGCGTTTGGCGGCCAGATCATCGGTGCCTGCTGCTGGATCCCGCTCGCGCCCGTCTTCGCGATCATGGCGTCGTTCATGGGCGCGGGCATGATCCACGTGTTCCTGATGATGACCGGCAAGGTCACGGAACCGTTCCAGCAGACGCTTCGTGGGTACTGCTACGCCCAATCCCCCGGCGTCTTGGCGGTGATCCCTATTCTCGGCTCGCTCGTCGGCGGCGTGATCGGGCTCTGGGCCTCCGTCGTCATGGTGAAGACGACGCACAAGACGTCGTGGGGCATCGCGTGGATGGCCGTGCTGTGGTTTGCCATACTCATTCTTGGTCTCGTCTGCATCGGCGGCCTACTGCTCGCCGGAGTGATCGGCGCGTCGTCGGCTGGCGGCTGAGCCGGGACGGTCGCGCACCATGAGCGAGGTCGCCATCCCGACGATCCCGTGCCCGAAGTGCGGCGTGCCGCACGCGGCGGGCGACGGCACGGCACCGTGCGCCGCGTGTGGTGTCGTCATCTCCGTAGACAACTTCACGCCGATCCTCGCCGCGGCTTCGGTGGAGCCCGGCGCGGGGCGCTGCCAGTTGCATCCCGGCAAGGACGCCGTGGATGCCTGCGATCGATGTGGTGGCTACGTGTGCGACCTCTGCGCCACACGCACCGGCGAGCGCCTGCTCTGTCCGTCGTGCTTCGACTGGTTGCACGAACGCGATCAACTTGAGACGACTGTCGCGCGGCGGATGCGCTGGGATCACCTCACGTCCACGCTCTTCGTCCTGTCGTGGCTCTGCAACGTCATGCTGCCCTTCGCCATGATCGCTGCGTGCTTGACGATCTGGAAGCGGCGCAGCGAACGACATCTCTCTCCGACGCTTTCGTACGTGCTGCTCGCGCTTGTCTTCGGCATGACCGTGCTGTTGGCGATCGGCGTCGCGATGGGACTGTACTCATGAGCGTGAAGGCCGCCGCGACGATGCGTCAGTTTTTCGGAGGCAACGTTTCGATCTACTTCGAGGCGGACCGAGTCGAGATCGGAACTTCCAACGCTCTGTGTCAGGAGGAACTCAAGCGCGTCGCCTATCGCGATGTGCGTCGCGTCGTCAGTTGGTCAGAGCCCAACCGGGTCGCGAGCTACGCGGGTCTGGCGGCGCTGGTGCTCGCTGGCGTGCTCGGCGCGCTGGCGGCATTGATCGGAGCGCCTGGCTCGGACGACCGGACCGTTCTCGTGTTCGTTATCGGATTTGTGGCCGTGTGCTCGTTGTGCATGAGCGTCGTGCTACTCTGGTCCGGTCGTCCGCGGGGCATTACGCGCCTTCGCATTGAAGGCGTCCACGGCCACATCGACGCCGTTCTCTCGGGGCGTTTGCAGAAGCGCGAGAAGGTACTCGCCGAACTGGCGCGGCGAATTCGTGAGCGCCAAACGATCGGCTGATCGCGGTATTGGGTGGGAATCGCGCGCGGGTCGACACCGCGCGCTGTGAACCCTCGGCGCTCTACGTCGCCGGGCTCGTCGCCATCGCCAGAACGGTCTCGAACTCCGCCTTCGTGACCGGCTGGACGGAGAGCCGCGCGCCGCGCTGCGTGACCATCATCTTCGCGAGCCCGGAATGCGCCTTCAACTCCGCGAGCTCGACCACTCGTGGGAGCTTGCGCGCGAATTTGATATCGACGCAGATCCAGCGCGGCTGCGCCTCGGTCGCCTTCTCGTCGAAGTACTTGCTCTTGCGATCGAATTGCGTCGGGTCGGCGTAGCCGTTCCTGACGACGCGCGCCACACCCGCCACGCCCATCGGCTTGATACGCGAGTGGTAGTAGAGGACGCTGTCGCCCTTCTTGATCTCGTCGCGCATCAGATTGCGCGCCTGGTAGTTGCGGACGCCGTCCCAGAGCGTCGTGCTGTCGGGGGCTTCGCGCAGATCGTCGATCGAGAACACGTCGGGCTCGCTCTTGAACAACCAGTACTGCTTCGCTCGCGCCATCCGTATCACCCCTTCTTGCGCCAAGCTGCGTCGATGCTGAGCCTGCCGCCACCCATGAAGACCAATCCGAGGAAGACGGAGAGATAGACGAGTGCGGGCTCCATCGTCAGGAACCCGTCGTCGCCGTGCTTGACGAACGCCGCAACGAACATCGTGGCGCTGCACGCCACCGCCGCGACCCGCGTGTACGCGCCGAGTGCCACGGCAGCGCCGCCCACCAATTCCGAGAGCGCCGCCGCCCATGCGAAGACGTGCGGAAGTGGGAAATTCATCGCCTTGACCGCGCCGACGAAGCCCCAACCACTCGGGTTGTCGATGCCCGCGGCGACCTTCCCGAAGCCGTGGACCGCCAGATATGCCCCCGTGACCCGGAGTACGAGCAGTCCCACATCCGTGATCGATACCTTTGCCGCCGCCATGAGCACCTCCGCGTTCGGAGTGTACGTGCCCCTCCGGAGCGCGCACGTTCGGACGCACGCGTCTATCCTCTCGCGATGCAGATCTCTCCCCGCCTCCGACTCGCAGCCTGTGCGGCGTTCGCCGTTGGGATGGGCGTCCTGGCGGCCGTGCGGGTGGCGCCGCTCAGCCCGACACTCGAGATCAAGGTGCGGCATGTGCGCGCGTTCCGCTCCGAGTCGCAGAGTGTGTACGACCTGAGCATCATCGCCCGCGGTGGCGAGACGATCGACGAGGTGCGCATCGAATTGCTCCGCGGCGCGGCGCGGATCGCGCCTCCCGGATTCACGCGCAACCTGGCGCCCGGTGTTCGATTCATCGCCCGCGTCAATGTCGGCGGGGATACCGCTGTGCCGCCCGCCGTGCGCATCACGCAGAAGGGGCGCATCGACCGGACGTACGACATCGAGCTCGTCGAGGCGAGCCGATGAGCGCCGTCGCATCGCCCCAGGGCGAACTCCCGAGCCCACCGTTCACGCACGTCCTGAGCCGCGTGTCGATCTATCTCGGCGCGTTCTGGACGTGGGCAGGGATCGCGAAGGCGCTCTCGCCCGAGGCGGCGTACGCGTTCACAGCGCAGGTGGTCGGCGGTGGCATGCCGGCGAAATTCGTGATTGTCGGCTCGGTGATCGTCGAGACCGCGCTCGGGCTCGCGCTCCTCACTCGGGCGCTCGGGAGTCGTGCCGGCATCATGATCTCCCTTGTCCTGCTCAGCCTGTTCTCGACGCTGTTGATCGCGGCGAAGGCGCAGGGCGGCGGCGCGTTGGCGTGTGGCTGCTACGCGTTCTTCGCGACCGATGCCGCGTCAGTGGACGGCGAACTCTGGATCAACGGGATCCACGTCGCGATCCTCGCGGCGCTGCTGGCGGTTCACTCGTATCTCGGGCGGCGACAGCGAGTTGCCTGACCGGGACGGCGCGTGCAGCCCGGGGCGCGGTCTCGCACGCGATGTCTGCGTCGAGCCTGACGGAGTCGTCAAACAAGGTTCGCGCGACCCCGTTCTCGATCGCGCGGTGGAACTCGTTCGCGAGTAGGATCCCTGCCATGGCGTTGCTCGAAGCCCGGAGCCTGGTGAAGTCCTACCGCGGACGCGGTGCGGTCGTGAAGGGCGTTTCCTTCGAGGTCGAGCCTGGGCAGGTGGTCGGTCTCCTGGGCCCGAACGGTGCCGGAAAGACGACGTCTTTCCGCATGACGGTCGGCATGCTGAAGGCCGACGAAGGCTCGGTCTGGTTCGCGGGCGAGGATGTCACACGCAAGGCCATGTACCTGCGTGCCCGGCTTGGAATGGGCTACCTGAGCCAGGAACCATCGATCTTCCGCAATCTCACCGTCGAGCAGAACGTGCTCGCGATCCTCGAGACGCTCCCCTTCGGTCGCAAGAAGCGGCGGGAGCTCCTCGAACAGCATCTTGCGGAGCTCGGTCTCACCCCGATCCGCAACTCGATTGCGCACGCTCTTTCCGGAGGCGAGCGTCGGCGGCTCGAGATCACGCGCTCTCTGGTCACGTCTCCGAAGCTACTCCTCCTCGACGAGCCCTTCAGCGGGGTCGACCCCATCGCGGTCTCCGAGATTCAGGACATCGTCATGCGGCTGCGCGAACGCGGGATGGGCATCTTGCTGACCGATCACAACGTCCGCGAGACGCTCTCGATCACCGACCACGCCTACATCATGTTCCAGGGCGAGATCCTCCGGCACGGGACGGCGACCGAACTCGTGGAGGATGAAGCTGTGCGGAAGATCTACCTCGGGGATCGCTTTGAGATGTAGCCGCGAGCGGCCGATCCGCGCGGCGCGGTCTGTCTGCCGCGGAGATTCAGGCTGTAGCGGGTACGCTGGAATGCCGAAGACGAAACGGGAGTCTCCCCCGCGGGGCGGTATGGATACCGGCGCAGGCGAATGACGATAGACACGACCGAACTGAAGATCGCGACATCCGACGAGCGAAGCATCCTCGTCGTAGATGATGAGCCGGCGATTCGCACGATGCTCACCGTGTTCCTGCGGCGCCTCGGCTTCGAGGTGGATGCGGCTCCCGACGCCGAGACGGCGCTGGAACTCCTGAAGGTCGGAGGCTACTTCCTCGTCATCACCGACGTTGGCATGCCGGGCCTCTCCGGGCTGGAGCTTCTCTCGGAGATCCAGATCGTCACAGCCCGCGCCGACGGGAACGGGCCCGACGTTGTGATCGTGACGGGCCGGCCGGGCGAGAAGGTCGCTGTCGAGGCGCTGCGTCGTGGCGCGTACGACTACTTCGCGAAGCCGTTCTCGTTCGATGCGATGACGTTCACCGTCAAGCGCCTGATCGAACGCCGGCGGCTACGCCGCGAGGCGCGTGAATATCAATCGCTGATGGTCCGGATGGAGGCGGCGAACGAGCACGCGCAGCAGGCCGTGCAGGCATTGGTCGAGGCCGTCTACGCCAAGGACCAGTACACGCGCGGCCACATGGAGCGGGTCGGGACCATTGCCGCGAAGATGGGGCGTCACATGGGGATGGGGGAGCGCGAGGTCGAGTTGCTCTATCGCGCCGGTGCGTTGCACGACATCGGCAAGATCGGCACTCCCGACCACGTTCTCAACAAGCCCTCGGCGCTGACCGAGGCCGAGTGGGAGGGCATTCGCCTCCACCCGGTCGTGGGCGCGAACATCCTGGCGCCGATCAGCGCGCTCGCCGACGTCTGTCATCCAGTCCGTTGTCACCATGAGCGCTGGGACGGCTCCGGCTATCCCGACAAGCTCGGTGGTTCCGACATCCCCGTGCAGGCCCGCATCCTCGCGATCGCGGACGTCTGCGACGCGCTCTACAGCGATCGCGCCTACCGCATGGGGCTGCCCGAATCGACGGTCCGCGAGATCATCACCGCTGGCCGCGGCGGGCACTTCGAGTCGGAGATCGTGGACGCTCTGCTCGACCTCTGCGACCAAGGTGAGATCTTCGAGCCGCTGGCTTCCAGCGGGTCGGGGCGCCGAGTCGCGGACCAGGAGGTCCGCGACCCGTGCTAGCGAGCCGGGTTCACCGCGGCGCGCTTCGCGCGCGGCGGTGAACCCGGCTCGCTAGCAGGTGCGCTTCCTTTGCTCTGTGCCGACTCCGTCGGCACGCTCGCTCGCGCTCGCATGTTCGGCTTCCGTCGCGGCTCCGTCTGCTTCAACCGGGGCTGCGATTGGAGTTCGTTGCCGCGCATCGGATCGGGGCCTCGACGTGGAAGTGCGCGCGTCGCGAGGGTTGGTTTCGCAGGCGGAATCCGCTCCCTGCGCCTCACCGCGAGTGTCACGGTTTGTGCGGACGCACAAACCCCGCCACTCGCTCTCGTTTCTGGCGTTGTCGTGCGGGGTGGGGCTCTCTTGCGGTCGCTGTTGCGGGGTGTCTTGCGCGCTCGCTCAACGTGGTGAGTTGCCCACCGCCACCTCCAAGACCGGGTCGGCCTTTGGGCCTTATAGCCTCAACTGTCGCATGTCGTGCTGCGGCCTCGGTCGAGGTGTTGAGGCTATAAGGCCCAAAGGCCGACCCGGTCTGGTCCGTTTCCTTGCCGCCTGCAATCCCCGATCAAGCGAGAGGGTGACGGGTGTCGAAATCGCGTGCCTGGCTCAATCTTACCGGCGCGGCGACGAGTCTCGCCCTCGTCAACCCGGGAGTTCGCGCGGGAAAATCTGAGCCTGGCATGGTGTTTCGCCCCCTCGACGAGTCGCGATCCACTCTGATCTCCCAACCCAAATCCCAATCCCCGCTCTCCACTCCCCCAACCCGTGATCTGAGTCGCCTCAAACGCCCTCTCCGCCCGCTCTCGCTCGCTTTCCGGTCCGAGCCCATCCGGCGTGCAGGTAAGTTCGGCGGCTTCCACGCCGGATCCGACGGAGGAGCCTCAGATGAAGATCGTCGTTTGTGCGAAGCGCGTCCCCGACAGCGCCGCGAAGATCCGCCTTGCCGCGGATGGCAAGGGCATTGACCCGCAGGGTGTCGAGCAGGTGATTTCGCCCTATGACGAGATCGCCCTCGAGTGCGCCGTGCAGCTCAAGGAGGCGGGGACCGCGACGTCGGTCACTGTGCTCTCGCTCGGGCCGAAGGAGTCTACCAAGGATCTGCGCAAGGCCATGGCCATGGGCGCGGATGACGCGGTGTTGCTCATCGAGGATCGACCGTTCCGCGATCCGACAGCCACGTCCGAGGCATTGATCGAGGCCCTGCGCGAGTTGCAGCCGGATGTCGTCTTCTGTGGCTGGAAGGCCATCGACGACGACTCGTCGGCTGTTGCGGGGCTGATCGCAGCGGGGCTCGACTACGCGTATGCGTCGTTTGTCGTGAAGGTCGAGGGTGCCGACGGCGGCCTGCGCGTGTCGCGCGAGGTCGAGGGCCGCGAAGAAGTTGTCATGGTCCCGACGCCGTGCGTCTTGACGGCTCAACGTGGCCTGGCAGAGCCTCGCTTCGCGTCGCTGCGGGGCATCATGCAGGCGAAGAAGAAGCCGCTGATCGAGAAGCCCGCCGGCGGCGGTGAGAACGCGTCGGAGTTGGTGTCGCTCACCGAGCCGCCCGCGCGTGCCGAGGGGCGCATCGTCGGTGAGGGCGCGGCGGCCGTCCCCGAGCTGATCCGTGTCCTGCGCGATGAAGCCGGGCTTCTCTGACCGTCCAGGCGTCCACCCAACCCTCCAATCGCTACACGCGCAATCAAATGACCGGAGATCCACGATGAGCGGCAACGTCCTTGTCTACCTGGAAACCGAGGGTGACGCCCTGCGCAAGCCCGCGCTCGAGGGCCTGGGCGCCGGTCAGGCGCTGGCGGCGGCACTCGGCGTCGAATGCCATGCTGTGATCGCCGCGCCGAACGCGGCGAGTGTGGCGGCAGCCGCACGGCCGATGGCCGTGACCGCGGTCCACGTCATCGAGCACGCTGATTTGGCGAGCTCGCTGGCGGGGCCGCACTGTCGCGCGGTGAAGGCTGCCGCGGCGGCGGCTGGTGCCGAGTGGATGCTATTCCCGGCGACGATCCTCGGACGCGACTTGCTCGCGACTGTGGCGGGCGCTCTCGGGGCGGGGATTGCCGCGGACGCGACGTCGATCGATGTCGATGGCGACGCAGTCCACATCACGCGACCGGTGTTCGCAGGCAAGGCCATGCAGATCGTCGCGGCCAAGCGCAGCCCGTTCTGCATCGGATTGCGGCCGAACGCCTTCGCCGTCGGCGCTGACGGCGAGCCCGGACGCGTCGAGACCCACGAACTCGCGGCGAGCGGCGACGCTCCGGCCGCGACGATCGAAGAGGTGCGCGCACCCGAGTCGCGTGACGTCGATCTCACCGAGGCCGAGATCATCGTCTCCGGTGGTCGCGGGCTCAAGGGGCCCGAGCACTTCCACCTCATCGAGGAACTCGCCGCGGCTCTCGGCGGCGTCGTCGGTGCGAGTCGAGCGGTCGTGGATGCCGGTTGGCGCCCGCATTCCGAGCAAGTCGGCCAGACCGGCAAGACGGTCTCACCGCGGCTCTACGTCGCGTGTGCGATCTCCGGTGCAATCCAGCATCTGGCCGGTATGTCGTCGAGCAAATGCATCGTCGCGATCAACAAGGACCCGGAGGCGCCCATCTTCAAGGTGGCGGACTACGGGATCGTCGGCGACGTCTTTGACGTGCTCCCGGCCTTGACAGCGGCGGTCAACGAAGCCCGCGGCTGACTTTCTCGGGCCTCTCCAGGCTCGAATCGAGCTCTCTGGCGCGAAAAACGCACCGGCGCCGTTGACATGCCTAGAGACGAACAGTACTCTTCCTTCATCAACGTTGGTTGTTGACATTGGTTCGTCTCTCTCCCGACTCCGGCCAGTCAACGCATCTCTCCACGGCGGCACCTTCCAACACCGCCACTCCGAAAAGGCCCCCGGCTCTCCAGCAGCGTCGGGGGCCGGCTCACGTCGTGCGGTGAGCGGAGCTCACGGCACGACGTGAGCTGTGTTGCGTTTGTGCCGACTCCGTCGGCACCCCTCGCTTCGCGGTATTGCGTTTGGGTCGCCTCCGGCTCCCCGCTCGCTCGCGCTCGCATGTTCGGCTCCCGTCGCGGCTCCGTCCGCTTCAACTGGGGCTGCGCTCGGAGGTCGGTGCCTCGCATCGGGGCGGGGCCTCGACGTGGAAGCGCGCACGTCGCGAGGGCTGGTTTCGCAGGCGGAATCCGCTCTCTGCGCCTCACCGCGAGTGTCACGCCGTGAGCGGAGCTCACGGCCCGCCACTCGCTCTCGTTTCTGGCGTTGTCTTGGGGGTGGGGCTCTCTTGCGGTCGCTGTTGCGGGGCGTCTTGTAGCCCGACTCGGTGCGTTGGCCCTCGCCTCCTCTGCGCCCTCTTCAGACAGACCGGGTCTCCTTTCGCGCCTTTTCACTGACTCTTCTGATCGGAAGAGGCTCTTTGGTGCGGATGCACTCGGCGGATCGAAAAGGCGCGAAAGCAGACCCGGTCTGGGCGTTTTCTTCTGCCGCCCCCTCTCCTCCTCCGGTCCCCGGTCCCGCGATCAACCGAGTGGGAGCGCGGGGTCGAAGTAGCGTGCCTGGCTCAATTTTCTCGGCGCGGCGACGAGTCTTACCCTCGTCAGCCCGTGTGGCCGCGCCGAAAAATCTGAGCCTGGCACTGTATTTCGACCCCTCGACGAGTCGCGATCCACCCTGATCTCCCCATCCCCATCCCCATCCCCATCCCCATCCCCATCCCCATCCCCATCCCCATCCCCATCCCCATCCCGCCCCTCTCAGGGAAGCATGATTCGCCGGTACTCGTCATACAGCTGCCGGTCGGTCATCGCCGCCACGTGGTCGCAAACCGCGCGCAGCAACCCGTCGGTCTCGATGCGTGCTGCGGACTCTGGCGGGAGGGTTCGTGGGAGTTCGACGAAGTACTCGAAGACCGTCCGGATGTAGCGCTTGGCGTTCTCCTGCATCCGCGCGACGCGCCAATGTGAGTAGAAGCGGTCGAAGAGGAACTCGTGCAGGACGTCGTGGTTGCGGGCGCCCTCGTCCGAGAACCCGACGAGGTCCGACTTTCGTGCGCGGATCTCAGCCACAGAGGCGGGTGCCGCTGCGTCGATGCGCCCGCTCGTCTCGTGCACCAGGTCCGTCACCGCGGTGTTCATGAGGTGGATCAACACCTGATTGACGCGCAGACGGAAGCCGAGTCCCGGCGAGCGATGCTCGACGTGCGCGAATGCGGCGTCGACGTGCGGCACCTCGCGCACCTCTCTCTCGCGCAGGATACCGGAGGTGAGCGCGTCGTCGAGGTCGTGGTGGTTGTACGCCAAGCGATCTGCGCGATCGGCCACCACGGCCTCAAGTAGCGGGCTGTCGTCGGGCCGGAACGCCGCCGCGGAGCCCTTCTCCAGGTAGTCGCCGTGCTTGGCCATCCCTTCGCGCGTCTCGTAGGAGAGGTTGAGCCCGGCGAACGTGGGGTAGCGAAGCTCCAGTTGCGTGACGATCCGCAGCCCGTGGCCATTGTGCTCAAACTGCGCGGGCTCAAACTGCGCGGGCTCAGATGGGGCGAGTTCCGAGGGTGAGGGGCTCGCGGCCCGCATGCAGGCTGCCAGCGCCGTCTCGCCTGCGTGTCCGAACGGCGCATGGCCCAGGTCGTGGACGAGGGCGAGCGCCTCGGTCAGGTCTTCGTTCAGGCCGAGCGTGCGGGCGATCGTGCGGGCGATCTGCGCGACCTCCATCGTGTGCGTGAGGCGCGTCCGGTAGTAGTCGCCCTCGCTGTTCACGAAGACCTGGGTCTTGTATTCGAGCCTGCGGAACGCGGCGCAGTGCACGATCCGATCGCGATCGCGCTGGTAGACGGTGCGGTAGGGATGTTCTTCTTCGGCGTGCTCGCGGCCCTCGGAGGCGACGCTACGCATGGCGTATGGAGCCAGAATGCGGCTCTCTTGTTCTTCGAGTTCTCGACGCGTGCGCATGGGGGTGGGGTGCTCCGAACGGTCCTCCGCTTCCGGGGCGTACGAGGGTAGCGGGAGCCCACGACGGCGAACCGCCCCGTCTATCCCTGAGTCAAGAGGGCCGGGGAGAGGATAGGATCGCGCGCCTATCGCTCCGACGCCGGAGCGCTTCCGAGGGAAGGGCCGCATATGCGTCGTCTGCTAGTTCTCGTTCTCGTGCTCCTGCTCTTCGCCGTGCTGCCGGGTTGCCCATCGTTCGGGTTGCCGCCCGAGATGCCGTCCGACTTCCTGGTCGGGATGCGCTCCAAGGAGGCGAAGGATCCGCCCGTGGACTTTCTCATCAAGGTCGAACGGTCTGGACGGGCGACTTGGCAGACCACCGTGCGCGCACCTGAGCGGAAGGTGTATTCCGGTGAACTCGAACTGACCGAGTCACAACTCGTCGCGCTCTACCAGGCGACGCTCGATGCGGACTATGACTCGCTCTCCGACGAGTATGCGGCCGAACCGGGAGACAGTGACCGCGCCGAGAACGGGAATCGGGTCTTCTGGGTCGAGGCTGCGCAGGGCGAGCGCCGGATCAACGTGGACTACGTGAATCTGCCCGCCATCCAGGTTCTTCACGACGCACTCAAGTCGTTGATCCCCGAGTACGCGCTCACTGGCCGAGGCGGCCCCGCAGAGGCGTTCGATGCGACCGACCGTTTTGTCGCCGATCGGACGACGAAGCGCTTCCACCACCCCAACTGCGAGCATGTGAGTGAGATCAAGGCCGACAATCGCGAGACGTTCAAGGACTGGGCCGACGCGCTGAACTTCCGCTTCGACCCGTGTCCGGTCTGCAAGCCGATGGAAGTGAACTGATCGCGCCGCGCGGCGCACCACTCGTGCCGCGCACAGCGTTCATCTGATCCCGTGGACGACGAGGTCCGGCTGCTGCTCTACGCAGTCGCGCTCGGCTCCGGCGTTGGGCTTGCGTCGATCGTGCGCCGCCGCGCCGCCATGACGCTGTGGTTCCATACGGGAACACTCGCTGCGCTGCTCGTCACGTCGACCGTCGCGCTGCTCTTCCCTTCGTTGCGGGGCATGCTCGGGGTGCCAGCGATCGCGGGGTTCTTCGCGCTCTCGCTCGCCCCGTCGTTGATCGTCCTCGGTGCCCGGCGTTGCGCCCGCGAGCGCTCATTTCACGCCGCCGCGGGAGGTCTCTGGACCGGCGCTGCCCTACTGGGCTTCCCGGGTGCGCTGCTCTCCGAGGCACGCCTCTATTCCGCGCTCGCTGCGTCGGAGCGAGGGCGGGTGGACGACGCGCGACGGCGGCTGCTGGCTCTGGTGGCCACTGGCGGCCTTGCCGGTTCCCAGGGCGGAACGACGCTTGCCGAGGCGCTCCCGCTGGCCGGCGCCCGTCGCTGGCAAGAGGCTCTGGACGTCATCGACGCAGCCCCCTCGTCGGCCATTGCGGTTCTGGGCATCGAAGCTCGGGCATCGGCGGAGGTCGGCGACCTCCCCCGCGCCCTGCGCGCGTGTTCGCGACTGGTTGTGCGTCCTGACATCTATCTCGTCGCCGCCCGGGGTGTGCTGGCCGCCGCCGGACGCGTCGAATTCCTCCAGGACGCGGAGGTGCGCCATCTCTCCGTCCTTCGCGGGCCGCGAGGCACGGCGGATCTCGCGATCGCACGTGCCCTCGAGGCGCGTGGCGATTGCGCGCCAGCCCATGCGCGCTACGCTGCCGCGGCGCGTCGCGGGCGCGGAGTGATCGCCCGCGACGCGCGTCTCGGCCTCGCACGACTGGACGAGGCGGCGCCGCGTCTTGTCACACCGGACAACGAAGCGACGGACGGTCTTGTCCGCCTTGAGCGGCAGGTCGAGATGGCCCATGTCGCCGGGCGCGATCGCGCGCTGCCGCGACCAACGGCGACTATCGCCCTCACTGCGATCACGTTTGCGATCAGCGCGGCGCTCTTTGCGTACGGCGGCGACGACGCGTTCACCCTGCTCTCCGCCGGGGCGCTGAGTGCGCCGCTCGTTCGCGCCGATGGCGAGTGGTGGCGCCTCTTCTCCGCCATGCTCCTTCACGGCGGTTGGCTACATCTCGTTCTCAATCTCGCATGCATTCTCCCCGTGGGAGTGCTGGTCGAGCGCCGCATGGGGGCCGCGCGCACGCTGATCGTCTACTTCGGCTCCGGAGTCCTCGGCTCACTCGCAAGCGTCTACATCAACGGGACGCAGATCGGTGTCGGCGCGAGCGGCGCGGCGATGGGGCTGATCGGCGCGCTCCTCGTCCTGCTCATGCGCCGTCCGGGGCTCTTCACGCCGATCGAGCGCAAGCGCTGGCTCTCGACACTCTGGCTGGGCGTCGGGGCGACCGCAGCGATCGGGGTCCTCGAAGCCGATTTCATCGACAACGCGGCGCACGGTGCCGGCGCTCTGGGGGGCGCACTCCTGGCGCTCGCGATCCTGCCCGTCACGGCGGCGCGTGCGGGTGGCGACTCGCGAGTTCGGCGCGCGTGTGTCCGCGTCGCTGCTGCGCTGCTCACGGGGCTCGCCGTCGTCGCGACGGTCGAAGCCGCACGCAGCATGCACACGTGGGAGGGCCATCAAGAGGTCCGCGCGGCGGGCGCCCGGGCGACGCTCCCGGGATGGCTCCGGCTCACGCCGACGCGCGATGGGGGTGTCGTGGCCGAACGAAAGCCTGCCGAGATCGCCATCCTGATCGGGTCGTCGCCTGCGGTGGCGCTGCGACCGACCGCGTTGCTCGATGCGTCCGGCGAGTTGCGCCGTCTCTTCGATGCGGCGGGCGCTCCCGACGCAGTCGTCGACGAACTCAAGATCGTGCCGCGCACTGCGGCCGAGGCGGAGCGACTCGGCCCCGACTGGTACATCGGCGTCAGGTTCTTCGTCATTCGCAACGGAGACGCATTCGCCCTCGTGCGGCTGCCGGTCGGGCGCGAGGCCGAGGATGCCTACGCGTTTGTGCTCGACGATCTGCGCCGAACACTCGCGCCGACGGACTGACGTTCCTGGGGCGAATTCGCGCCATGTTTGGTGGGAGCGGGTAGACAGGGGGGATGCGGATCTTCCTGGTACAGCCTGACGACTCTCTGGCGCGCGAGATGTGCGCCGAGATGGATGAGATCGGGTTCGTCGCCGTGCGGATCGATTCCGACGACCCGGACACGATTCGCGAACTGGCGCAGGACCGTCCCAACGCGGTGCTGGTCTGTCTCGACTCGGATCGCGGAGTAGATGCGGCTCTCGATCTCGCTGAGGGTCTCTCAGCGCGTCGGCGTCTGCGCGGTGTCCCGCTGGTCTTCGCCGGCGGAAAGCAGGCGGCGCTGACCGCGGCGCAGGAGCGGTTCCCGCGCGCGAACTTCGCGCGCCGCGACGTGATCTACAACCTGCTGAGCTCGCTGCGGTGAGCGTCGGCGGGCGCGCTTCGCGCGCGCGCTGACGCTCGTTGTTGCGTTTGGGTCGCCTCCGGCTCCCCGCTCGCTCACGCTCGCATGTTCGACTTCGGTCGCGGCTCCGCGTTGTTGCGTTTGTGCCGACTCCGTCGGCACCCCTCGCTTCGCTCGGGTGTTCGGCTTCAGTCGCGGCTCCGGCTGCTTCAACCGGGGCTGCGTTCGGAGTTCGTTGCCGCGCGTTGGGTCGGGACTTCGACGTGGAAGTGTGCGCGTCGCGAGGGCGGGTTTCGCAGGCGGATTCCGCTCTCTGCGCCTCACCGCGAATGTCACGCCGCGAGCGGAGCTCACGGCCCGCCACTCGCTCTTGTTTCTGGCGTTGTCTTGGTGGGTGCGGGGCATTCTCACCGTCGTCGTTGCGGGGCGTCTTGCGCGCTCGATCGACGTGCTGAGCTGCCCGTCGCCACCTCCAAGACCACCTCCAAGACCAGGTCGGCCTTTGGGCCTTATAGCTTCAACTGTCGCATGTCGCCCTGCGGCGTCGGTCGAGGTGTTGAGGCCATAAGGCCCAAAGGCCGACCCGGTCTGGTCCGTTTCCTTGCCGCCTGCAATCCCCGATCAACCGAGGGGGAGCGCGGCGTCGAAGTAGCGTGCCTGGCTCAATTTTCTCGGCGCGGCGATCAGTCTCGCCCTCGTCAGCCCGTGTGGCCGCGCCGAACAATCTGAGCCTGGCACGGCATTTCGACCCCTCGACGATCTCCGCTCAGAGCCCTCTCCACCTCAGCGCGGTCACCAGACAGACCGGGTCTCCTTTCGCGCCTTTTTGCTGACTTTTCTGTTCAACGCCGCGGGCCACTGTTCCCCGGCTGCTGGGTCAAAAAGGCGCGAAAGCAGACCCGGTCTGCGCCGCCGGTTTGCGACGTCCTACTCTCCCAGCAGCACCGACTCGTACAGGTCCGCCGCCGGGTCCGCCGTCCCGCATAGCGCCCACGCGGCGATGAGCTTTCCGCGGCGGTCGCGCACCTCGCGGCGGATCTCGCCGAGTTCCGGGTCGAACCAGCGTGTCGAGTGGCTGCCGGTGCGGGTTGTCAGTCGCACCCGCACGCAACCGCTGCGCGTTCCCTTGAACGTGACGACGTCTTCGCCGACCGCCTCGACCTCGCACTCTCCCGATGGCGTGCGCCACTTGGCGCCCTTCACTGGGCGGCGGGGCAGTTCTCGCGCTGCGGCTGGGATGGCGCGCAGGGCGTCCGGGGCCAGTGCGATGCGGATGTCTTCGTCGCCGACCGTGACGATGTAGCGTTCGCGCGCGATGTCCTCGTCGGTGTCGGTCGCGCCGCGGATGACGACCGCCATGGCGAGATTGCCGTCGTCTGTCGCGGTGACTGTGCGTTGTTCGAAGAGGTGCGAGTTGTCGGCGGGGGCGAGGCCCGCCAGACGGACCACGGTTCCCGCCGCGGGGAACCAACGGGGTGCCTCGGTCGGTGCTCCCGGTGTCGCGTTCGTTCCGGAGTCGGCGACGTCTGCGCCAGTTCCAGCATCGTCCGTCCCAGCATCGCCAGCTCCAGCATCGCCCGTTCCCGAAGCGTCAGTCGCAGCAGCGTCCGCCTCGGCGCCGCCGCTCATCCCCGCGCCGTCGGGTGGCGAGAGCACGGCGGAGGGCAGTGGTACGCCACCGTCGTCCGCGGCCCCGGACTCCGTGTCAGGCGACGATGCGCACGCCGCGCAGAACATTGCGCCGACGAGAGCGGCCGCCGCAGTCAGCGACCGGAGAGTTCGGCGATCTTCCACGTCTCGCCCTCCTTTCGCATGACGATGGCGAGTTCGCGGGCCAGGACGGTCGCGCCGCCCTCGCCATAGAGCCCACGCCCACGGACGGCCACCATCACGTCGCCGCGCGCCAGTCCCGCAGCGAGCATGCGGACCTTCGAGCGGAAGGTCTTCAGAGCCTTCCCCGTCGCGGCGTCGCGCTCCAGAACCAACGTGTCTCGGAGTCGCAGAACGCTCGCGAGGCTCTTCCCGGAGAGGTCGTGCGCCTTGAACGTCGCACGGCATAGATCCAAGAACGCCTTGCGACGCGCCGCGACGGCGACGTCGTCTTCGCCGGGCATCGCGCGAAACCGCTTGTGGAGTAACGCATCGACGGCGTCCGCGTCTTCCGCGAGCACCGCGAGTACCACGCGACCGAGGAGCGTCTTGCCCTCGCGTTCCAGCTCCGGCAACTCCGCTAAGGTGGCGAACGGATCGGGTTTCGTTTCGTCCAGCGCATCGATGGCGGCGAAGAGCGGCGTACCCTCCAGTTCGCGGGCCACGCGGTAGTCGCGATCGACGTGCCGCAGGATGCCTTCCTTGTCGATCAGGAACACGCTGCGCATCGCGACGCCGCCGGTGGGGGAAGGCACATGCACCCCGTACGTCTTCGCAATCGCGAGTTTGGCATCCGCGAGCAATGGGAACGTCAGGCCGAGCGTCTTGGCGAAGCGGGCATGCGTGGCCGCGTCGTCCCCGCTGAGTGCCAGCAGCTTCACTCCATGGCTCTCGAGCCGACTCTGGTGCTGGCGAAAGCTCGTCAACTCGGTCGTGCAGACCCGGCTGAAGTCCTTCGGGTAGAACGCCAGGAGGACGCTCGACTCGCCTTTGAATTCGGCGAGGCTGACTTCGGAGCCATCCTGGTCCACGAGCTTGAAGACGGGGGCGGGGTCGCCGACGCCAGGCTCGTTCTCGCCGGCCGAAATGACGGCTGTGGTCAGCGCGCCGACCGCAGCAACCGCGCACGCCGTTGCCGCGAGGAAGCGGACGACTCGTCGTTGTGGGTGTGTCATATCCATGCGGCTGCGAGGATACCCCGCCTGGCCCGCTCGGCGCACGCTGTCCCGGGAGAGTTGTGGTGACCGGCGTCGCGCGAGACCATTGGTTGTCGAAAATCATGGAGCAACCGGTAGCGACGTTCGTCCGTTCCATGGATGGTGGGATCGCGTTCGGCGACTTCGGAGGTCGTCGGGATGCGCGGATCGACGCGCGATCCACGCACTTCCCTGAGATGAGAGAGATGGATGAGAGAGAAGGAACTCACGTGACCGCACGGCTGTTGCCCATCGCGCTGCTGCTTGCCCTCCTGGCTCCCACGGCGATCGGTCAAGACGGGTCCGGACGCCCGTTGCCGTTCTCGGACGATCAACTGCCGCCGCCGCCTCTTCCGCAGCCGCTCGACCGTCACTTCAAGGGTGAACTACTCGCCTTCGACGGGGAGCGGATCGAGCTGCGGTGGGATTGGAGTGACGCGGAGCAGCTTGCGGATTTCGACGCATTCGTGCCGGTCCGCAAGGGGTTGCGTGGGAGCTTTTCGGTCGCCGACGGCCGGCTCATCGGTCGCGGCACCGCAGGCATCCGTATCCGACTCGGTTACCTCTCCGACTTGCATGTCGCGACAGACGCCACGCTGACCGTTCCCCACGATCTCGGCGTCGTACTCTCGAAGCCGGATGTCTCCGACGAGTCGATTCTGTGTCTCGTGCAGGATCGCTTCTTCACCAACTTCGACAAGGCGGCGGGCAACGCCAATATGATCAACAAGATGGGGGGCATCCCGCCGTCCACCCCGGGAGTCACCGAGTTCCGTTACGTGGATCGGAAGCAGGCGCCGACCCTCGAGCGCGGTGCGCACGTGACGTTCGATGTCGTGCGTTCGGGAGCCACCACGCGCTTCACGATCACGCCCGACGGCGAGGACGCCGTTGACTTCGCGGGCAAGGACCCGGATGCGGCGATGACGCATTTCTCGCCGGGGCTCTACGTCGCTGGCGGCGGCGCCGAGTTCGGGCCGCTGACCATCGACGGCGTGATCGATCGCGAGTGGTGCGCGGATCACGACGTACTACCTCATATCGCCGGCAACCTGCTGCACCCCGGCAACCGTTTCAAGGGCGCCGACAAGCGTTCCGCCGCGATGGTCGAGCGCTTCCTCGCGCAGGGCCCCGACACGCCCGAGAAGCAGGTCGTCAGTGCAGGGAGGATCGCCGCGCTCGTCGGGAAGGATTCACTTGCACTTGTGATCCGCATGCGGGCGGCCGAGGCGCTGACCGAGAAGGGGCTCGCCGACGGCACCGTGGTGGAGGCCATCGCACACCTGCTGGACGGCAAGGATCGCCCCTCGCGGCTACTCGCATGGCAGGTGCTACGGCCGCAGTTGCCGTGGCACTTCCGCTACGACGTAGACGGCGAGAAGGTCGATCGTCGCGAAGCGGCGCTGCTCATCGCGGACTACTTTCAACGGCGCGACGACGCACTCGCGCAGGGCAAGATCTTCGTTGACGGTTATTGGCACACGCCCGCGCGGGCCGATGCGCTGCGTGGCGAATTCTCGACCGCCTGGGATTGGCGCAGCCCGCGCATCCGGTTGCGTACCAACATGAAGCGCGTGTGGGCGACGTGGTACTTCAACGCACTCGAGGCGGCGTACGCCGAGCTCGTCAGCGTGATGGGGCAAGAGCCGCCGCCGGAGCAGCTTCCGCTCTCGGTGCTCGTGTTCGACAAGCCCGAGGACTTCAAGGCGTTCTGCGAGAAGAACGGGTACGCGGAGAAGGCAGCGTGGGGCCGTTTCGTCGACCTGGAGAAGAATTGCGCGTTCGTGACATTCGAGGGCGAGCCGCGCGCGCCGTACTGGGCCGTGGGGCAGCTGTCGAAAGTCTTCCTGCGGCGCTCGTCGGGCCGCTACTGGCCGGTCTGGTACGACGAGGGCCGCTCGTCGTGGTTCGGGAATCCAACGTACGGGACGTCGAAGTGGGACGGCGGCGCGTTGACCGTCGGGATGCAGGCCGAGGGCTACGAGGCGCAGCTTCTGCGAGCCGCCGCGCAGGGCGGAGATCTCGACCAAGTATCCCACTTCATGGCCCGTGATCCCCGCGATCTCGACAAGGCGCAGCGGCGGACGTGGTACGCCCAGGCGTGGGCATTGCACCATTGGTTCATGGTCGAGGCACCCGAGGAGATCCAGAAGCGCTTCGGTCGTTGGCTGGTCGCGATGCAGCGCGAAGAGTACGCGCCGAGCAAGGTCGATGCCGCCGGGCGCAAGCTCTACCACACGATCTTCGCGGGCAAGATGGAGCGTGTGGATGAGCTCTTTCTGGCCTGGGCGAAGACGCTCTGAGCGCGGGCGAGCAGCCCGAATTCGGCCGCAAATCGTGCGTGGCGCGCGCGCAGCAAGCCCGCTGCATGCGACTCAGGTCACGCCTCCCTCCAACCTGGCGCGGTAGGGTCTGGCAGCCTTAGACCTGAGATTTCGGACCAGACTCCGCGAGAATGCCGGGTCATGACTGCCACGACGTCACCCACCCAGACTCCCGCCACCCGCGAAGCCCTGCGCGCCGAGATCGATCGGCTGCGTCGGGAGAAGAACGCGGTCATCCTGGCGCACTATTATCAGGAGGGCGACATCCAGGACGTGGCGGATTACGTCGGCGACAGCCTGGGACTCGCGCAGCAGGCCGCGAAGACCGACGCCGACGTCATCGTGTTCGCGGGTGTGCACTTCATGGCCGAGACCGCGAAGGTGCTCAATCCCGGCAAGACCGTGGTGGTGCCGGATCTCGATGCCGGGTGCTCCCTCGACGAGAGCGCGCCGGCCGACGAATTCGAGGCGTGGGTGAACGCGCACCCCGGCGCAACGGTCATCAGTTACATCAACTGCTCGGCCGCCGTGAAGGCGCTCTCCGACATCATCTGCACGTCCAGCAACGCCGAGAAGGTCGTGAATTCTGTTCCCGAGGGAACACCGATCCTCTTCGCGCCCGACGAGCATCTCGGCAACTGGTTGAAGAGCCGGACCGGTCGCGACATGACGCTCTGGCCGGGGCGCTGCATGGTCCACGATGCGTTCGCCGTCGAGCAACTCGAGCGGTTGATGGACAGCTACCCCGACGCCGAGGTGATCGCGCATCCCGAGTGCCCGCCCGACATTCTCGAGTTGGCCGGCTTCGTCGGTTCGACGTCGAAGTTGATCGGTCGTGTGGCCGCCGATCCGTCGCGTCCGTACATCGTTGCGACCGAGTCGGGGCTGCTGCACGAGATCCGACGTCAGGTGCCGAACGCGAAGGTCATTCCGCTCCCGCCGTCGCGCAGCAACGTGCTTGGCGCGATGACGGGGGCGAGCATCCCCGCCGCCGGTCCAAAGGGCGCAGGCGGAGTCGTACTCGACGTCGATCCGGAGCACGGTTGCGCATGCGCCATCTGCCCGCACATGCGCAAGAACACGCTGGAGAAACTCTACCTCTGTCTGCGCGACTTGACGCCGACGCTGGAGCTCGAGCAGTCCCTCTCCGAGCGCGCGCTGCTGCCGATCGCGCGCATGCTGGAGATCTCTGCGTGACAGTCGAGAGCGATCTGCGCACCGGCGAGGATGCTCACACGGCGGAGACGCCGACGCGGGCGGGACCGCGTGATCGCTTCGGACGTGTGATCGACTACCTCCGCATCTCGATCACCGATCGCTGCAATCTGCGCTGTGTGTATTGCATGCCGCTCACGGCTCCCGATCTCGCCGAGGGGAGCCATTTGCTCACGGCCGACGAGATCGAGACCGTCGTTCGTTGTGCGACGTCGATCGGCTTCCGGAAGTTCCGTCTGACCGGTGGCGAACCGACGCTGCGGAGCGATCTGGTCGACATCTGTCGCAGGATCTCGTCGACGCCGGGCGTCGCGGATCTCTCCCTGACGACGAATGCGATCCGCATGCCGGAACTCGCTGAGGATCTCGTCGAGGCCGGACTGCGGCGTGTGAACGTGCATGTCGACTCGCTCTCGGCGGTCACGCTGCCGCGCGTCATGCGACTCGGCAGCGTAGAGAAGATCCTCGCGGGGATCGCCGCCGCCGAGGCCGCCGGCCTGACACCGATCAAGCTGAACATCGTCGTCACGCGGGACTTCAACGACTCCGAGGTTGCGCAGCTTGCCCGGCTCACGCTGGAGCGCGACTGGCACGTACGCTTCATCGAGCTGATGCCGCTTGGCTCGTCGTCCGAGGCGCGTCTCTCGGTCACCAACTACGTCAGCAACGTCGACACGCGGGCGCGCATCGAGCGGGAACTCGGAGCGCTTCAGGCCGTGCCGTCGGACAACCCGAGTGACGAATGCGACAACTTCCGCGTCGCCGGTGCGCCGGGTGTCGTTGGTTTCATCTCGCCGGTTAGCAAGCCCTACTGCGGCGGCTGCAATCGCATGCGCATGACGGCCGACGGCCGCTTCCATCTCTGTCTTCTGAACGACGATGAGCTCGACGTCCGCGCCGCGCTCCGTGCCGATGCACCGCAGGCCGATCGCGAGGAGCGCATCACGCAGATCCTCCTCGCCGCTGTCTCGGGCAAGCCGACCGGGCACCGACTTGCTGACGGATTGCACACGCGCGGCAAGCGCATGCACCAGATCGGCGGGTAGTCGCTCCGAGTCTCTGGGGAGTGCCGTCGTCGCCATCCTGGCTAGTCGAGCAGGTCAGCGTTTCGTGACCAGCGCGAGCGGCGGCGGGCGAATGCCGAAGATGAGCTCGACGTTGCGCTCGTTGTTCTTCGGATCATTGACCCCGAAGAAGAAGGTGCCGTCGCGCACGACGGCGCCGACGACCACGTCACCGACGACTGAGAAGCGTCCGTTGCTCGAGACCTTCACGGCAAACGAGTCGAACAACGGTCCCTCGACCTCGATCGCGATCCCGCTCGGGTCAGATTCGTTGCGGGCCGCGCACACTCCCAAGAAGTCCAATTCGGTGGCGCGTCCACGGCCGTCGAACTCGACCACGCTCTCGTTCCCGCAGAGCGAGAAGTCGCCGATCAAGATCGGGCCGATCGAGGGCGCCAACGTCTCGTAGGTCGTCGGCTCGAATTCGATGCTGAACAAGCGCTGGACGCCGTCCAGGATCGCCTTCGATGCCCCGACAGTCTGCCGCATGGCGACGAAGATGACCTGCCCGTCCTCGAGTGGTATGGAGTCGCTGCCGATCATCACGCGGCCGCCTTCGCCGGGCATGAGGATGAACGAGTCCGCGTCGCCGTCCTGTGCGTCGCCGTCCTCGAGGAAGATCAACGCACCTTCGCGAAGGCCGTCATCTCCCGTCCCGACGCGCACGCTGCCCTGGATCGTGAAGCGTTGCTTCGTCGTCGTGAAGTCGCTGCCGGGTACGAACTCGGACACGCGTTGATCGAGTGTGATCGACCACGTTCCGTCGGCGCGCAGTGTCAGTTCGCCGAAGAGGCGTGAGAGCGAGACCTGAAGCGGTCCGACGCCGACGTCCCCGGGCGCGGCAATCTCGGCACCACCCATGTGATAACTACCCGCGAGAGCGGCGAGGGTCGGGCTCAGTTCCTTGCGAATGGCGATCGCGATGGAAGCGGCGCCGGGGCGGTTGTCGCCGACGGCTCCGCCCACCAGATACGCGCCGTCCTCGCTCACCGTGAGCGCGCTCGCCGAGTCACCGCTCTCGTCCGGGAAATCAAGAATGATCGTCTGTCCGTCGGGCTCGTAGTCCCACTCGCCGAGGTCGCCGCCGCTTCCCGACTCCACTCTCGGGAACGATCCGATGCCATTCTGATCGTGCGTCCACGAGATGCTGCGGAATTCGGAGCTCTGCGAACTCGCGCGCCGCTCACCGCGGGGACCGAGAGTCACACTCCCGAGTGTCATGTCGATGTTGCGATCGCGACTGTCGGACGCCGCTGTTTGGTCCGGCACCAATTCGATCGCGAAGCCCATGAACCAGTACTCAGATCCATTCAGATCCGGCGAGCCGCGTGGCACGAAGGGCATGAATGTCGAGAACCCGCTTGTCTGGAACGTCATCGTGCCGGTCTCCACGTTGACCGAAGTCGGCGTGATGATCTCGGTCGCTCCCGACGCGCTGCGGCGCACGATGCGCAGGTCGGTCAGCGGGTCCGTTCCGACGGGTAGGGAAGATGCGTCGAAACGCAAGACGATCGTCGCGTTGCTCCGGAACTCGAGCCCTTCAGGGCCGAAGAGGACGGCTTCGCCCGCGGCCTGCTGCGTGTCGCGATCGGGAAGGCGCACCGGATCGGCTGTCGAGACGCTGATCGGTGTCGGCCCGGTGAGCGCACCCGGCGGCACTGTGAGCAGGACGCCGTCGATGGGGCTCGAAGCGTCGTCGATTGCGACCACGCCGCCGATCCCGCTGACAGCACGGACGAGGACTGTCTCGCCACCGTCCGGCGCGCCGCGCGAAGCTCCGCGCACGTCGAGCTTCAGCTTGCGCACCTTCGGCGGCTTGATCTTGGTCGCGACGGAAATGGTCCCGGCACTCGCTGCCGTATTCGTGAGTGCGATGCTGAGATCGCCGCCTGCGTCGTCGCCGAGCGCAACCTTGACCGTGTGCTGATTGCCCTTCGGACCGGGCAGGTCGGAGACGTCGATCCCCGCCACGGTAACGACGCGTGGGAGAGCCGCGTCGCCCTTCGGAACGGTCGCTTTCACGGTGAGCGATGATCCGGCGAGAGCCGCGACCGTGACCTCCCCTGAGGCGCCCGCAGCGAGTGCGATTGAGCGCGTGATCGTCTTGGCGGGACTCGCTTTCAGCTTCAGCGAGTACTCGCCCGTGCCGGTCGCCGTGATCTCAAGCCGGTAGCTCCCCGTCTGCGCGAGGGGCAGTTTCTTCACCGCGATCTTCTTGCCCTTGTCGATCAGCTTCGCGGCTCCGTCGAGCGCGACCAGCGACCCATCTGGCGCGAAGAGCGAGAGCGTGAAGTCAAGCGGCGCCTTCTTCTTGGCGGCTACCGAGAGCGAGAGCAACGACCCGGCGCCAGCGTCGAAGCGGAAGATGTCCACGTCGCCCTCGGGAGCGAGCGAGCCGCTGACCTTCGCATTCCCGCCGATCTCGGCATCGACGCCGGCGAGAGCGGCGCTGCAGAGCGCGATTGCGGCGATGAGCGCGATCGCGTGGACGCATGCGTGACTTCGATGGTGCAAGATGATCTCCAACGTGCGCGGGTGTGAACGCTCGCGGGACAGAGTAGCCGGACACGCGCGATCATCCGAGCGCACGGGCTGCCCGGGAGACGGCACGGTACGTCGGGCTGTCGCGTTGCTCCCGAGAACTCTCGCCCTCGTCCAGTACCCTTCGCGCGTGGAGCCGCACGATACCAGTGACACCGACACCGACACCGCAGGCTCGTCGGAGGCGGTTGAGCCGTGGACGCTGGAGGAGCGCCCGGACGGCTTCGTCTTCGAGTTCCACGGCGCGCGCCGTCTGGTTGGGCGCCTCGTGGCGACCGCGACTGCCATCGCTTTGGAGATCGCATTCGTCATCCTCGTCGTCGAGTTCGTACGCGCCACCGGCCGCCCGGTGGTACCCATCGGCGTCGGGGTCTTCTCCGTGAGCGCCGGTCCGTTCTACCTGCGCCTGCGCCGCATATGGACCCCGGCCGAGACGTTCGCTGTCAGCGGGCAACGTCTCACCCACAGGTACTTCGGGAGTCGCAAGGAGGCGTCGCGGTCGCTCCATCTTGGTGCCGAAGTGGAGATCGAGCAGGAGCCGACGTACCTCGCCGACGGACTCGTGAGCCCCAGGGAGGCTCCGTTTGCATTGACGCTTCACACCGACGGACGAACGCTCGGCATCGGTGCCGGCGTATCGGCCGCGGATGCCGAGCGACTCGTCGTCGAGATCGGTCGGCGCATCGCCCCGGAGCGGCGCCCGGTTCCGGGGCGTCCGGGTGTCGTGCGCCGAATTCTACTCCCCGTCGAGGCTGGCGGCGCGCGTCAGCAGCGCTACTTGGGTCAGCAGCGAAGCGCAACTCTCGGCGCAGCGGGAGTGCCGGTGTTCGTCTGCCTCGTGGTGGCCGTCATCATGCTCTCTTTCGGTGCCGTGTTCGTCCTCGAGTACTTCGTCACCGGTAGGGGGATCAGCGAGAAGGAGGCGTTCCTACTCTTGGTCGGACTCGTCGGGGTCTCGAAGTTCGCGCCACGTCCTGGTCTGCTCGCGTGGTGGCGGCGAAGTCAGTCCCCCGCAGCCTGGAACGCTGACTCGGCGCAGCGGAACGGACCCCGGACGTGGCACCGCACTTGGCGCGACGGTCCCGTACGACGTTCGGCCCTTCGCCGCATGCTGAGCACGCGTGCCATGGTCACCCTTCCCGGCATCGTCGTCGTACTTGCCTGGATCGGCGCACCTGAGTCTCTGGCTCTGACTCTCCTCGCCCTCGCAGGGGTGGTCTGCGCGATGCTGCCCATGACCGTGTACCTGTGGCAGCTTGCGTTCTCGGGCACTACCGAGGTCTCTGCCGCCGCGCCGCCGCTCGTGCCGGGCGAACGTGCGGAGATCCACTTCGCGCTACATCGCGGGGCCGCGGCGTTCGAATCGATCGCCTTCCGACTCGTCCGCGTCGAACTCCGCCGTTCCGGTCGGTTACGGTCCCGCAAGTACTGGACGACGCACGAGGGCGTCTACCATCTCCCGCCGGACACGCCACCTCCCGGCCCGAGCGAAGAAGTGCCGACGTTCTTCGACATACCGGCCGACGCGGGCGGCACCGACGAAGGCGCCACGCCAATCGTTCGCTGGTTCCTCGAAGTCCGCGGCGTGACCTCCGCGGGCCCCTATATAGAGGTCTTCCAGGTACCCGTCTTTGATCCCGTCGTCGACGCCGCTGCCGGCGATACGGAGCCAGGACAACTTCGGCAGAGTTCGGCGCATCTGTAACGCAAGCGGGACGGCTCTCTCCGAACTCTGCCGAAGTTGTCCTGGCTCCGTATCGCTCTTTGAAGTGTTGCCGAAGTGCGACGCTCCCGTAGGCTCGTGTGATGGCGCGTTGGGTTGGCGTGCCGTGTGCGCTGATTCGCGCGTGTGCCGAAGCGATCGACTCGATGGCTTTCCATCGGCGGTCGGCGTGCGCTCGTGAGCGGAGGAGGGGGCAACATGTCTCGCTACGATCTCGGAACTCGGTCCGTTGCGGCGAAGTCGGCGGTGCTTGCGCTGGTCGTCGCGGCCGCGGCAATCGGTCTCTGCGCCGACTCGGCGTTCGCCGCCGAGGGCACGCGCGTCCGACCCGGTGCGCGTGTCTTCGCGGAACTTCGTGCCGGCGATGAACTGCCGCTGAACGTCGAAGCTGTCGGCGGTTCGTTGCTGACGGTCAAGTGCAAGGCGTGGAAGCAGGTGACACTCCTCCCGGTCTTGCGCGTGACGGGCCCCGATGGCGTCGATCTCGATCTCGCGGACTATCTGAAGACGAACCGCAAGGGCAATGTCGTCGCGATCAAGAAGCTGCCGTTGCCCGCGAGCGGAACGTACGTCGTGCGCATATCCGGCGACCTCGCAACGGCGGGCGGATTCGATCTAACGACAGCCGCGAAGGCGCCGAAGCGCGTGAAGGGCGAGAGCGATCTGATCGCCGGCGCGCCGGGCGAGAGTGCGCTGGGCGCGATCCTCTTCGGAGCGCTCGATGGTGACCTCGTCTCGTGCGTGGTGAAGCCGGCGGCGCGCTCCTCGGCGCGGCCGCTTCTGACGGAGTTGCAGTCTGCCGATGGCGCTGTCGTCGCTTTCGATGCGACGAAGAAGGTGAAGCGGCTGCCGCTGACGGGGTCGGGCGAGCACGCATTCGTCGTCGCCGATGAGACGGGTTCCGACGGCACGTTCCGCTACACGCTGAGCTTCAAGCAGAAGAAGGCGAACAAGGCGTGGCGCGACGTCCGCGACCTGATGGCGACGGGGTCGATCTCTGGTCGCATTCTCGTGGCCCCGAACACACGCGAGAGCCGCGTGGTCGGCAAGGTGCGCACGAAGTCGAAGCGCCCGCGCGGCAAGCTGCAGCTACGCGCCGGCGAGTTGGTCGTCTCTGTCCCGACGGCACGCAACGAAGACGACGTTCTCGCTGCCCTTGCCGTGGCCGTGCCGAATGTGCGTTTCGAGGTCGCCGCGTCCATGACGGAGAGTGGTCCGTATCTCGTTCGCGTCGCGCGACTTGTCGGCCGACGCGGCCTGGCGGCGCGACGCGAGAGCACGCGGTCGCGGGGTGCGCGTCGCCGCAACGAAGCGCGGACGGGCGCGCTCGCGAAGGCCGCGAGTTCGTCGTCGGCACTCGCGTGGGCGGAGCCCAACCAGATCACACGGGTCACGAAGGAGCCGAACGACGCGCTCTTCACGAGCCAGTCGGACTTCCGCGACATGTGGCTGCCGGAAGCGTGGAACTTCACCACCGGCGGCAACGTCGTCGTGGCCGTCGTGGACACCGGGATTTGGCCGACGCATCCCGACTTGGCCGGACGACTTCTCTCCGGCTACGACTTCGTCACCAGCGCCTCGTCCGCGATGGATGGGACCGGCCGCGACGCGGACCCGACGGACTCGCATCGCTCGTTCCATGGAACCCACGTGGCCGGAACGATCGGGGCGGCTACGAACAACCGCGACGGCGTGGCGGGCGTGCTTTGGAACGCCCGCATGGTGCCGGTGCGCGTGCTAGGCCAAGATGGTGGCACGAGCTGGGACGTTGCCGCTGGTATCCGCTGGGCCGCGGGACTCCCTGTCTCGGGCGCGCCCACGAACGCCAACCCCGCAGACGTCATCAACCTCAGCCTCGGCTCGATCTTCCAGTCACAGGTCGAGCGACTGGCCGTTGCGGACTCGCTCTCGGCGGGATGTGTCATTGTGGCGGCGGCGGGCAACGACGACTCCGATCTGCAGTTCTATCCTGCTGCCTACCCGGGCGTCATCGCGGTCGCGGCCGTCGCCCCCGACTTCTATCCCGCGAGCTACAGCAACTACGGCAATTGGGTCTCGGTCTCGGCCCCGGGCGGCGACTTGAGTTTCGGTCTGCCGGGGATACTGAGTACCTACGTGGACTCGACCACGCTCGCGCCGACGTATCTCGAACTTGAGGGCACGTCCATGGCGAGCCCCCACGTCGCGGGCGTCGTCGCACTCATGCTCTCGATCGATCCGACACTGACGCCACCCGAGGTGAAAGACATTCTCGAACTGTCCGCGTTCGACCTCGGCAACCCCGGCTTCGACGTCTTCTTCGGGTGGGGGATGGTGGACGCCGAGTTCGCGCTGCGCGGCGCCGGTGCCGTGACTCCGCTCGAGCCGGTGTTGCAGCACGCGCCATCGTCGCTCGAATTCGGGTCGGCATCCGCGTCGCTCGACATCTACATCCGCAACTCCGGTGGCGGCGCCATCGCCATCCAGAACGTGTCGGTCACGACGGACTTCGGTGGCCCGTGGCTCACGGCGGTGCTCTCGTCCTCCACCGTGCCGACCACCATCAACGTGACCGTGGATCACGCGTCTCTCGGAGCGACGTTCTACCGCGGGACGGTGGACGTCGAGACGTCGGAAGGCTCCTTCAGCGTCCCGGTCGTCGTGGATCGCCTACCGCCGCCCGACCCGGGCTTCGTCCGTGTGCAGGTGATCGACGACGCCGGTCAGATCGTGGCGCAGGCGAATACTTCCCAATCCAAGAACTGGGAGTACGCGTTCGACGACTTGCCCGCTGGCTCGTATCGCATCAACGCCTGGAGCGATCGCAATTCCAACCTGCGCATCGACCGCGTCGACGAGTGGTCCGGCGCGTGGCCGTTGACCGCCGCGCCCGAGCGAGTACGACTCGTCTCGGGAGCGCTCGATCGCGAAGGCATCGACTTCGCGATGGATCGCTACGACGCGCGCTTCACGTTCGAGGGCTCGGGCGGGGGGCGCATCGACGGTGCTCTCGCCGTGCGCGTGATCGACAACGACGCGCGTGAACCGATCCCGGGCGCGAAGGTCTTCCTCGGCAATGCCAGCCGCTCCGAGACGACCGACTCCGATGGCCGAGCCGTATTCTCAGGGACGTTCTCCGGCGCGCAGACCATCACCGTCACGGCCGACGGCTTCGGCCCTCGGACGCAGATCGCCAGCGATGCGCAGTATCAGTCGTTCACACTCACGCGGGAGGAGCCGGAGACCTTCGACGTCACCGTCACAGTCCGCGGACTCGGCATCGCCGACGAGGATGTACTCGTTCAGGTTGGTGACGACTGGGAGTGGGTGACGTACGACGGCGTGACGGATCCGATCGTCGCGTTGGCACCATCGCAGACGCGCCGCGAGGTGCCGGTCTGGGTGATGACGCGCAACGCCGCCGGCGATCCGTCATCACTCGGCTTCGAGACACTCGCCCCCGTCACGTCGTACCAGGACCTCTCCGTCTCCGTCACGACCGCGCGTAGCGGCGCCGGATCACGCATCTGGTCCGACAAGACGACGGTCGCGCTCCCGACCTGGAACTTCGATCCCGAGACCGCCGACCTCTTCGCGTCGGTGCAGGTCTTCTGGACGGTCGACCAATTCCTGATCCTCGGGACCGACACACTCATTCCCGACGTTCTCGAGTCCGTGCGCTGGATGAGCATCGACGAACTCGACGTCGACCTCCCCGCAGCGGCGTTCATCCTTGCCGAAGACGAGTTCGGCGCGCTCTCCGCACATGTGACGGCCGGCGCAGTCAACACCCTCAACCTGCCGCTCGAGACCGTCCTTCTCGACCCCTCGTACCCCGAGTCACCCGGCCTGGGCGAAACCATCGGCGTGCAAGGCCCGACCTTCACCTTCGAGGGCATGCTGGGCGCCAACCTGCACGTGGTCGAGATCTGGGACACCATCACCGAGCGCACCTGGACGATCCGCGTACCCGGCAACGTGACGACCCTGACTCTCCCCGTCGTGCCGACCTACGCCCTCCAACCCGGTCGCGAATACCTGTGGCGCGTGACGTCCTACGTCAGCCCCGGCCTGAACCCCAACGGCTACCTCGACGAGGCCCTGGTCCTCGACATCACCGACTACACAGTCTCATGGTGGAACTTCTTCGAGACGGAGTGAACGCGTCCGCGCCGCGAGTGCAGCACGCCGGAGGCGATCGCGTTTGCCGAGCACGGCCGAAAGTGTCCTGAGTCCGTCGTGAGTATCGGAGACGGCAGGGAGTGATACATTCGGGCGGGCAATCGAATCGCATGGGGAGCACGAGTCGAATGGCCACGTCAGCACGAGGAACGCCGTTGCGGGTCCGACGCTCCCGGCGAGCGAGAGTGGCAACCGCCCTGTCCTGCGTCGCCGTCTTCGTCGCCCTAACGACGTCTCCTGCGAGGGCGGGGGACGACGCAGTGGATCCCGCCATCGCCGACAGCCCTGCGGCTCGCTCTCCGGCGAAGTGGGTAGACGCGCGTCTCCAGCGGCGTATCGACGCGGCGATCGACCGCGGCGTCGCTTACCTCACGCAGACACAGAACCGGTTCGGAGGGTGGTACACGAAGCCCGAGCCGATCCTCAGCAGTCTGGGCATCTCCTACGCCGCGCTCTGCGGAGTCGCCCTTCGTCATGGCGGCGTCAGTCGCGACGACGAGCGGGTGACGAGAGCGCGTGAGCGCGTGCTCGACGAGATCCGTCGGCGGTGGCACAAGCGCCGCGACCTACCCGTCATCGACACTTACGCCGCCGGGTTGTCTACAGCCTTCCTGCTCGACGCCGGTGTCGAGCGGACCGAGCCGACACTGACCGGTGTCGTCCGCATGTTGGCGGACGGCTACAGCACTGACGGTCTCTGGCACTACCTGCGTGTGTGGATGGTGCCAGGCAGCCGCGGTCGTTTCGCACGCGATGCTCGCCAGCGGGGCGGAAACATCTCGACGACGCAGTACGCACTCGAGGGACTTCTCGCAGCGCATCGCCGCGGGATGCAGGTGGACACGCGCGGTGTCGCGCTCCTGCGACAGACGCTCCGCTCGATGCAGGCGCCTGGCGGTGGGTTCCACTACCAGGCCAACTTCACTGAGGCACGCGTGAGGCGCGTCCGAAAGGAACTTTCTCTCCCCTACTTCGGAGCGACCGCCTCGGCCCTCGCGTCGTACCTGATGGCGGGCGAGATCCTGGGTGATAGTGACTCACCGGAGGTCGCGGCGCGCGACACATTGGTCGTTCGTGGCACGCAGTGGCTCGCATCTCACTTCGACAAGAGCGCGGGATGGAGAATCAGTGGGCGCGACGCTCAAACCTCATCGACGACCTACAATCTCTACGCGGCGGAGCGTGTCGGGGTGCTCTTGGCGACAGACCGCTTCGACGACTTGCGGTGGTACGAGCGCGGCGCGCGCGATCTGCTCAAGCATCAGTTCGAGAACGGATCGTGGCCAGAGTCGGCGCAGTCAACCGGCTGGGATCCGCGGCTCCGCACCGCCTATGCGATCTTGTTCCTCTCGCGCGCCGGCCACCCAATCGGCGGGCCGACAACACCCTCCGGACGCCGCGCAGTGACCGGGTCCGCGTCGGACGGTTTCCCCCTCGAGCAGGCAGCAGAGCTAGAGCGCAAGGACTGGTTCGATCTCTATCACGCGTCGATGCAGCATCTTGAGTTTCTGTCGGATAAGTCGCGTGGGGCGTTCGCGAAACGGCTGGCCGGATTCGGTCCTCGCGTAGTGCGCGTGCTGGTACGCGACCTCGAGTCGGAGCGCGTCGATCGTCGGTCCGCGGCGAACGATGCGCTCACGCAGATCACGGGTGAGGACATCGCGTTCGATCCCGCCGCGAAGCCCCTGGTGCGGCGACGCGCGCTCAAGTTCTGGAAGCGCTGGCTCGCGGCGCTCGAACCGCAGCTACGCCTCGTCAGCGGGCGGCTCGTGATCGGTCGCGTCGTCGCTGATGACGACTAGCGCGAGACCGAAGCGTTCCAGCTCGCCATCGCAGACATCCGCTGCGCGCGTGTGGTTGCCATGGAACCCCTGGGGTACCGGCATACTGTGCCACGATTCAATTCGTCGGTTTGATCACTCCACTCTCGACCGAGCTCACCAGCTGGCCAACCGAGCCGTTGCGCCGCGGGACTGCGCGCCAGTCTCTTTCACACGCCTTCAAGGCAGGCGTCTTTGCGCAACTCGACGACTGCGACGGAGATCCGGAGCCAGTCTCGTTTTCTCGGCGTGAGCACCATGCGAAGTGGCCGAATCGGCGAGCGCTGCGTTGACGCCCGTGTTCCTGAACAAGAAGCGAGGCAGTCGTCCCCTCGCGTCCCCTCGCGCCGTCGTCGAACGTCGTCAGATGCACGTTCGACACGTGAGAGCGCGAGGTTGAACTGAGTTGCCACGCTGCGGCCGCAGCGTGGTGGTTCTGCGAGAGTCCTCGTGGTGGAGTAGACTCAGAACACCATGGCGCGGACGGGGACTGCACGAGATACGACACGAGAGGCCGCGGAAGCACAGCTTCGCGCGCTGCGCGAGATGGGCGCCGCCGGGCGGCTCGCGGCTGGCATGCGGTTTAGCCGCTCCATGATCTCGCGCTCTCGCGCGGCGTTGCGCGCCCGGCACCCTGACGCGGACGAGACCAGTCTCAAGCTCCTCTGGATCCAGCAGAACTACGGAGCGGAGCTCGCGGTGGCGGTCGCGGATCAGATGAGGCGGTCGGCATGGACGAGCACAACGATCTCGTCGTAGCGCTCGTCCCTTCAGTCTCAACGCTCCAGTCTCGGCCAGGTTCATCAGCCGGTCAACCGCACCGTAGCGGCGCGCAACGTCGTTCACGTCCTACACGGGAACGTTCGTTCAACGCGCAGTAGCGCCGGCGCAATGCGCGTCGCACGGCGGTCGCGAGAGCGCGCGAGATGCCGAGGCCGGTGAAGATCATCACACGGTGTCGGCGTCGCAAGCCGGACGCCGAGGTCGACGAGGACCGCCTCCGTCCTATCCGGACCCGCCGACGAACGCGCCGTCACTGCCAACTCTGCGCCGCGTAGCGAGCGGGAACGACACCGTGTGATGTTCTTGGGCGGCCTCCGTACCCTCGTACCTCGCATGATTCCGTGGCGGTCGACTCCGCACTGGACCCGAGCAACCCCAGCGGCTGGAATCAGTCCCGGTGCGACCAGTAGCCGTGATCGGCAGTCCACGCCAGAAGGCTGCCATGTCGATTTCTCTCCTCGTGGCTGGTCGCCCCTGACGCCGCGGCGGCGCGCGCCCGATCCCCGAAGGCGTCTTCTTCGAGTTCGAGGTCCGCCCAGGCGAGGCCGCTCGCCAACAGGAGCGTGAGAGAGACAGCGGTCAGCGTGGCGAGTATGGCGGTGGATGCGCGACGGAGGGCGCCGTCGAACGCTCGGCGCGGACGCCGCGGAGGGATCGGGCCGCACGTCCGGCATCGCCCCGCTGAGACGTCGATCGGGGAAGTACACAAACGGCAATGCCCGGCCCTCGGCCGCCCCCGACACGCCACGCCGATGGGGACCAGCATCAGGAGGATCAGGGGGATGGCCACGATCGGCCAGCGGCCCACGGTGACCACGGGGAGCAGGCACACAGACAGAAACGCTCCCTTCCACCAGAGGCTCGGCTCCCACATCCCTGGCGTCAGGCCATCATCCATGCCCCAGTCGACCAACGGGCGGACCAGAGGGGTCAGCGCGATGACGACGATGACGAAGCCAGCCGCGACGGCGGTGTCCCTCGACAAGATGCGGTGTCTGACGCGGTCCCGGATGCTGGGGGCTCGCGAGGGTTCTGGAGACGCATGCGCTCTCATTGAATTCCGGATGCTAACGCCCCGGAGGCCGGAGCGGGCGATGGGAGTCGGACCGAGCGTGGCGAGGTGAGCGTGGCTTCGAGGGCATGCGGGAACTGGAGAGCGTGCGTGATAACGCGTGCGGGGCGCGCCGTCCGGAGCTCAACCCACGACCGTCGTGGGATCGGCTCCCATCGCCGAATTCTCCAGCCGCGCGAGCGGAGGCCGAAGGCCGCAGAGTCGCGGCTGGAGCGGGCGATGGGAGTCGAACCCACGACCTACAGCTTGGGAAGCTGTCACTCTACCACTGAGTTACGCCCGCTCCGTGCGGCGGGGTGTCCCGCCGCGAGGTGGGATTGTGGCGTCCTCGGCGCGGTTGGCGAGCGATTTTCGATGGCGGCGCTCGCCGTCGCCGACGCGATGTCGGCGATGGGAGTCGGACCGAGCGGAGCGAGGTGAGCGTGGCTTCGCGGGCACGTTTGCGCTGGGCAGCGTGCGTGATAACGCGTGTGGGGTACGTCGTCCCGAGCTCAACCCACGACCTACAGCTTGGGAAGCTGTCACTCTACCACTGAGTTACGCCCGCTCCGTGCGGCGGGGTGTCCCGC
>JAJRPF010000016.1 GCA_024280885.1 Planctomycetota bacterium
GAGATCACTGCGAGTTCCCCGGATGCCCGAACGGGATGTTCCTCCAGATCTGTCATCTCCGCCCACATGCCGACGGCGGTGATCGTGAGACGAAGAACCTGGTCCTGCTGTGTTCGCAGCATCACACGATGATGGACTGCGGGACGCTGCGTTTCTTCGAACGCACGGAAGCGGGTGTGGCGTTCGTGGATGTGCGCACCGGAGAGATCTTCGAGCCGTCCCCGACACGCCATGCAGCGGATGTGTTACCGGGTCCATCCTCGGGCCACGAGGGGGACCAATCGTTGCCCGACGCGTCGAAGGCGAAGACGTCTGACAAGCCCTCCGCAATCTCGGCGTCGCGGCCGACGCGGGTATGGCGCGATCGCGAGGACGGTGAGTCGTCGTCGAGCCGCGTCAGCGACAGAGTGTCGGCGTGGCGGATCGATGTGCGTGGGCGACGGCGCCCACGACGCCCACGACGCCCACGACGCCCACGACGAATACAGCGAATACAGCGCCTACGAAGAATGCGCGGGTCGAGGGCGGCTGCGTTCGTGCGGTTACGCGCGTCCCTGGCGGGCCGTCCGGCGTTGCGGCGGCGAAGAGGAAATCCTCGACGCGTGCGCGGGCGGGAGCATGTTCCGGATGACGCATCGTCCCGGAGGCGATCCGGATTCACCTGACGCTGCGGCGACCGGCCCGGCGCCTCCGGCGCGAACGCCGCTCCGTGGATGTGTCGCTTGCGCGTGCGCGACTTACAGCCGGGTCGTGATTGTCAGGATGGCGTCATGCGATGCCAGGTCGCGGGCGGAGGCGTTTGCGCAATCGCTTGGCAGCTTGTTCCAGCGTTTGCATCCGTTTGCAGAACGCGAAGCGGACGAGGAATCGGCCGGCGTCCTTGTTCTCGTAGAACGAGGTGGGTGGGATCGCGGCAACGCCGACTTCGGTCGTCATGTGATGGCAGAACGCAACGTCGTCGCTCCATCCAAGGGGGCGGGTGTCGGCCATGACGAAGTACGTGCCCTCGGACGGGCGGAGCACGAGACCGCACTCGGTGAGCACGTCGCAGAGAAAGTCACGACGTTTCCGGAACTCGGTGACGAAGTGCTCGAAGTAGCCGTGCGCGTCGGCGTCGGTGAGTGCCGCGGCCACGGCGTGCTGGAACGGGTGGGCGACGGCGAACGTGACGAGTTGATGCGCGGTGGCGACGGCTCTGGCGAGCTCCGAGGGCGCGGTGACCCAACCGATCTTCCAGCCCGTCATCGAGAACGTCTTTCCGGCCGAGTTGATCGTGACGGTGCGTGTGCGCATTCCCGGCAGTGTGGCCATCGGGATGTGCGCGCCGTCGAAGACGAGTCGGTCGTAGACCTCGTCGGTCACACAGATCACGTCGTGCTTTCTGCAGAGTGCGGCGAGGGTCTCCATCTCAGTGCGGTCGAGCACGCGGCCCGTCGGATTGTGTGGCGTGTTGAGGAGTAAGACGCGCGTGCGATCACTGAAGGCGCGCGTGAGCTCTTCTTCGCGCCAGCCGAAGTCCGGCGCGTGCAGCGTGACGAAGCGCGGCGTTGCGCCGGCCATCGCGCAGCACGCGCGGTAGCTGTCGTAGTAGGGCTCCAGCATGACGATCTCGTCCCCGGGCTCGCAGAGCGCCATGATCGTCGCGTGGATCGCCTCGGTCGCGCCGCTGGTGACGACGACCTCGGTGAGTGGGTCGTAGTGGAGCCCCGTGCGGCGGTCGAGATCGGCGGCGATGGCCTCGACCAATACCGGCGCGCCGGCCATGCGCGCGTACTGATTGTGTCCGTCGGCAATGGCCCGACGCGCGGCGTCGGCGACGAATGTCGGCCCCTCGAAGTCGGGGAAGCCCTGCGCGAGGTTGATCGCGGCGTGCTCGTTGGCAAGTTGCGTCATCTCCGCGAAGATCGTGGTTCCGAAACTCGCGAGCTTTGAATTGAGTGCTGGTCGCTTCGTCATGCCCGTTCCACCTCCGGAGCTGAGACTACAGCGCAGAGATTACAGCCTGCGTGCGGGCGCGTCGCACGAGTTGGACATGTCGATGTGACACGCAGATCGCCACGCCTGCGTGGTGCCCACTCTGTGTAGAGTCCGGATGTGCGTTCCCTCACGGCCCTTGTCTGCGTGGCTCTCTTCTCCGGCCTACTGGCTGGGGCCGCGATCCCGGCGAGTGCTGCCGACGACGAGCCGCTGAAGGCGCTGGTCCTCGATCACAAGGATCCGCACTCGAAGGTGCTCGGCACCCGCGCTGCGCTCGAGGCGGCGGGTTTCGAGGTGGACGATCTGCCGCTGAACCGGTCGGCGTCGTCGCTGCGTGCGGATGTCATCGTGCTCGGGAGCTTCTCCAGCGAGGCGCCGGACTGGTGGAAGTACAGCCGCAGCAAGATGGACGGGCTGCGGCGCTTCGTCGCGAAGGGTGGCGTAGTCGTGCAGTTTGCGCAGGCGTCGTCGACGGAGGCCACACCTCCGTTCCTGCCGAAGGGCGTCACGGCCATTCGGTATTCGGGGAACGAGCAGGAGTTGCACGTCACTGGCGCGCACCCCCTCACGGATGGCATGGCGCGTCACCCCGAACACATCGATCAACTTGCGCTCGCAAGGTGGCGTGGTCGCTACGCGTCGTGGGTTGGGATCGTCTGGTGGGAGGGGATGGGCGTTCTCATCACGGCGGGCGAAGACGCGACGCGTGCCGCGCTGCTCGAAGCGGAACACGGCAAGGGCCGGTTCGTGATCTCGTCGCTCTTCCTCGACAAGCAGCCGGGTACGAAGGACGCCGAGGCGGCCAAGACGAAGCCCAATCCACAGGCGCAGTTCTTCGCCGGGCTGGCGGCGTATGTGCGTGCGGTGCAGGCCGGCACCGCGCCGCCTGTGAAGCCGAGTTCCCCGCCGGCGGAAGACGTCCCGAAGGTCGGCGAACCTGTCGCGTCCGCGTGGAAGCTCGCGCTCTCCGATGTGGTTCGCTACGAGCGGCGTAGCGTCAAGAAGAAGGGCGGCGCGTCGATCCTGGGGAAGCCCGAGGTCTTCACACTCGGCGGCAGCGACCTGCGCGACGGCGGCCGCTATCTGCCGGCGGATCTTCGTCGCGATGATCTCGCCGCGTACTTCGGTCTGCGGCTGACGCCGGTGGGCGCGGCCGACGAGGTCGTCGATGCCGCGCTCGCACTGCGCGACGTGGCACCGGTGGTCGTCGAGGGCGCGACACACGCGCGACTCGTCGTGGACCCGCCGGAGGGCCAGCGCCAGGCGTGGGTGACCGGCGCGTTCACGTTCGAGAGCAAGGGCAAGGCCGGAAAGAAGGACAAATTCCGCCTCGCGAACGGACGCGCCGCGACGACTGCGTTGGTGGATCTCGATGAGGGCGTCGTGGTCCACGCGCGCGCCGAGGTGACCTACGATCTTGTGAAGATCGATGCCGAGCGGGGCGAGAGGCCGAAGTCGGTGACAAAGCGCATCGACTGGCGCCTCGAAGGCATCGCCCGCGCCCGCTACCCCGGGTACCGCGGCGACATCGCGAAGGCGATTGACCGCGGTGTCGCGTGGTTGAAGGGCGATCGGAAGGGCGACAAGCAGTGGAAGCCACACGGCAACTACGATATCGGGACGACGTCCCTCGCCATCCTCACGCTCTCCGCGTGCGGGGTTGCGCGCGACGATCCGATCATCGCCGAGTCCCTGGATTGGCTCTTCACGCAGACGCCCGGGAAAACCTACGACCGCGCGGTTGCGCTGATGGCGATCGACGAGGTGTACACGCCGGAAGGCGAGCAATTGCGACTGCGCGAAGGAGGCAAGCGCAAGCAGCGCGAACTGCCGAAGGCGCGTCAGAAGTGGGTGCTGGAAGTCGCCGAGAAACTCGAGCGCACCGCCACGCAACCTGGTTCGTGGGGCTATCCCCCGCGGGGACGCGTCATCCCCAATCTCGACACCTCGAATACGCAGTACGCGATCCTCGGGCTGAACGCGGCCACGCACTTCGGCTACGAACCCAAGGAGGGCTCGTGGCTCGGGATCATGCGCCACTTCCAGCTCGTGCGAGAGAAGGACGCCCCGGCTGGGTTCGTCGCGCTACATGAGGCGGGGAAGGCGATCAGCGATGAGGCCAAGACCACGCAGGGAGCCGTTCCCGTGCGCGAGGTTGCGGGCTTCCGCTACTCGACGATGAAGGGGCCGCACGAAGTGTGGGCATCGATGACGTGCGCGGGCATCGCATCGCTCTCGATCGCGCGCTTTCAGTTGCAGCGCATCGGAAGCAAGAAGCTCAACTCGCAGGTTGAGCGTGAGATCGACGAGGCGATCCACGGCGCCTGGGCGTGGCTCGATCAGAACTGGGCGACGGATCGTCATCCACACCACCCCGGCGGCGACTGGATCTACTACTACCTCTACAGCCTGGAGCGGGCCGCGATCCTGCACGGGATCAGCCGCGTCGGCGGTCGCGACTGGTACTTCGAGGGGGCGGCGCAACTCCTGGCTCGGCAGAAGGAGAAGGGCGGCTGGAGCAAGAGCGTGAAGCGCAAGGATGCGCCGGCCGTCGTCCAGACTTGCCTCGCGCTACTCTTCTTGAAGCGCGCGACCGCACCGCTCACGGGCCGGTAGCGGGAGACGCTGCGGGAGACACCGCTCGCGCGGGATTGGGTGCCTGGAGAGGCCTCGCATGACGCGTATCAGGCTCGCACCCACGAATAGGCGTGCGCACAGACTGGACGGCCCGTAGCGTGCCTCGTGGAACCAGGAGGGTTCCGCGCGGCGCATGTGGCGTCGAATCATGATCGATTGATCAGATGATGAATTGGTCAGATGATGACTGACTAGATCAGATGATGCCTGTCCAGTGTGCGGTTCTCGCGCGGAGTGGCTGCTGACCTGTTGAACGCTCTGCGAGGTATGCTCACTGCGAGCCACACTCGACGAGTCACCAATAGGTCGCGACCACTTCTTCTCGAGAAACGATAGCACTGCCTCCCGACAGGCGAGGAGACGAGTTCGATGAAGAAGCTATACCTGGGCAATCTGCCCTTCACCGCCACCGAAGACGAGCTCCGCGAGATGCTCGGTGCATTCGGCGAGGTGCAGTCCGTCGCCCTTCCCACCGATCGCGACACGGGTCGCCCGCGCGGATTCGGCTTTGCCGAGATGGACGACGACGGTGCTCAGAAGGCCATTGAAGGCCTCGACGGCACACAGTTCGGTGGCCGCGCGCTGCGCGTCAACGAAGCGCGCCCCCGTGAGCCACGTGGCGGCGGCGGCGGCGGTGGTTACGGCGGCGGTGGTGGCGGCGGCTACGGCGGCGGCGGTGGTGGTGGCGGCGGCGGTGGCCGCCGCGATCGCTGGTAGCTTCTGGTCTGTCTCACGACGCCAAGGGCTTCACAGCTCAAAGAGGGGCGCGACGCAAGTCGCGCCCCTCTTCTCGTTCACGCGGCACACTGCGCCGCGCAACACGCAGAGGAGACAGGTATGCGGGAGAGATCCATGTACACCGCAGCGGCCCTGTCGGACATGCACCGGCGCACGCAGCGAAGCTTCGAGAAGCTCCTGGATCATTGCGCGGGCTTCTCGGAGGAAGTTCTCAGTCGGGAGATCGAAGGATTTGGGTACGGATCGATCCGCATGCAGCTCCACCACGTCATCGGCGCGGAGCGCTACTGGGTCGGCGTGCTGCACGGTCTCTCGCTATGGGACGAGCACGACGCCGACTTCGCGTCGCTCGACGCTCTGCGCACGTTCCGAGCGCGGGTCTCTGCAGATACCGTTGCCTACCTGGGATCGGCGGGGAGTGACGAGTTGAATACGGCCCGCTCTATGACCACATGGGGCGACAAGCAGCAGGACCTCGTCCCGGCGCGCGTCCTCGTCCGCATCCTGACACATGCGTTCCAGCATCAAGGCCAGGTCGCAGCGATGGCTCGTCTGCTCGGCCGACCGATCCCCGCGGGGCTCGACTTCCCGATCGGCTGATCCAGAGAGTTCCGGTCAGCGACCGTCGAGACGCGTCAGTCCGGCTTCGCCGAGTGCCTTCCACTTGCCATCGCTCTCGGCGAGATAGCGGAGCGATGTGCGCTCCAGAGCGGTGTCGCCGAGTTCTCTTGCCACTTGCGAGAGTTCGAGGTGGATCGCCTCGCGCCCGGTCGCGTTCGTCTTGGTCGAGCCCACGTACTCCCTCGCGACGCGCGCGTACTCGCGGCGCGTGGCGTCGTCATTGCGCACCATGCGCCGCAGAAGATCGAAGCGTGAATCGGCGCCGACCTGTGTACTCGCATTCGTCACGCGCACTGCTTCGCGGAGGAATTCGACGCCCTTCTCGCGACGCTGGAGCTCTATGTAGGCTAGGCCTAGCTTGCGCATCGCGGAGGCCTGGGCTTGCGTCGTGCTCGCGCGATCGAGCACGATCTCATAGCGGGCCACGGCGCCGGCCACGTCGGCTCTGCGAGCGAGTCGCTCGTCGGCTTCCAGCTCAAGAAGGCGTGTCGAGATGTCAGCGAGGCGCGGGTCGCGATCGGGCGTACCCGTGGTCAGCCTGACCGTCTTTACGATGGGCGCCACGCGGCGGCGTCCGCTCGTACGTTGGTCGCCTTCCGCGCGAGGTGGGGCGCCCGGTCGGTTGGCAGCGAGGCGGTCCATGCTCTCGCCCATCCGAGCGATGCTGTCCTCGATGCGTCGCAGACGCCGGTCGACTGCCGGTGCCGATGCCTGTTCCGTGGCGTCGGCGCGTGCTTTGCCGGGCGGGGCAGCCGATGTTGTCGTGTCGCGGAGGACCGCCCACGCCGCGAGGATCGCGATCTGCGCGACGATCAGGATCGCGCCCGCGGCAATCGCCGTTGTTCGTGTCATCGCCGCCCTCCGCGTTGGGACGCGCGGGTCGTCACGCGCGCCACGACCTGACACTCTCGCCAGAACGACCGGAAGGGCAACCGCTCTCGCCCCCATCTCGTGAAGTCAGCCTCGCGGAGTCAGCGTCGCAATGACGGGGATGCAACGACGGGGATGCAATGACGCGAATGCAACGACGGGGATGTTGCCGCCTCAACCGTTGACGGGCTTGCCGTCCACCCAGCGATAGAAGCCCTGGCCGGACTTCTTGCCGGTCTTGCCGTCGGCCACCATCTTCCGCATCAGCTCGGGAGCCTTGTACTGATCGCCGCCGAGCTCGCGATGCAGGTGATCGGCGATGGCGAGACGGACGTCGAGACCGACGAGATCGCTGAGCTTGAGTGGCCCCATCGGGTGTCGATAGCCGAGTTCGAGCGCGGTGTCGATATCGGCGGGCGAGGCGACCTCCTGCTCGACCATGCGGATCGCTTCGAGCCCGAGGCAGACGCCCAGGCGGCTCGTCGCGAAGCCCGGGACGTCGCGCACGACGATCGCCGTCTTGCCGAGCCGCTCCGAGAGCGCCAGCGTGCGTTCGAGTGTCTCGTCGCTCGTCTGCTCGGCGCGGACGATCTCGAGCAGCTTCATGATGTGGACCGGATTGAAGAAGTGCATCCCGACGACGCGCGCGGGGTTCTTCGTGGCCGCTGCGGCGATCTGCGAGAGCGAGAGCGACGACGTATTGCTGCCGAGGAGCGCGTCGGGCTTCATCACGGCGTCGAGCGACGCGACGAGCGACCGCTTGAGGTCGAGATTCTCGTAGACGGCCTCGATCACGACATCGGCGTCCGCCGCGGTCGCTTCCATGTCGGCGGTCGCCGAAAGTCGCGCCGCGGCGGCCTCCATGTCGGGCGCCGTCAGCTTCCCGCGGTCCACGCCCTTCTGCAGGTTCTTGCGGATCGCCGCGAGGGCGCTCTCGACCTGCTCCGGCTTCGCGTCGAAGATCGCGACCTCGTACCCGGCGAGTGCTCCGACGTGCGCGATCCCGCGCCCCATCGTGCCCGCTCCGATCACCAGCATGCGCTCCATCGTCAATCCTCCTGGGCCCGACCGAGTCCGATGTGGCCTTGACCGGTCGGTGAACGTACGCGAAGTGCCGCGCACGGTCGCGGAGTTCCGTTCCCGCGGCGCGCCATGCTCTCCCCGCGGCCGCTCTCAGTGAGACCTCAGCGCGCGGCCGGGAGGATGCGGTAGAGGTGCGCGAGGTTCCCCGCGTCATGGCGCGGCCCGAGCGCGGCACCATGCCAATCCTCGAAGTTAGTCGTCAGGACGTGTTCGAACTCGAACGTCTCGATGAACGCGATACCGAGGCGTCCGACGAGCTCTTCCCCTGCGCCTCCGTTCGCGCTGCCGATCTTGACCCGGAGAATGCCGTGGTCGGGATGGGGCGCGTCGTAGGCGAAGGCGTCACTCGCGACGAAGACCGGCGTCCCGGCGGCGAGCGCCGCGTTGATCTCGGCGAGCGTGCCAGCGATCCGCGCCTCGTCGTCGGTCGTGCCGTCGAGCGCGTCGTGCCCGAGCGTCGTCAAACCACCGAAGTACTCCAGGTGCGGGCGCAGGTCCATCGCAATGACCACTCCGCCCGTTGGCACCAACTTGCCCGCGGCGCGCGCGAACGCGGCGGGCAGGCAGCGGTGACTGCGCGCGGTGAGCGTCGGGACGAGCGGGACGACCATCCAAACGAGTAGTCCGGTCAGCGCGAGCCCGGCCGCCAGCCGGCTCCGCTCGGCAATCCACTCCAGTGCGGCGGCGATCGGGATCGCCAGGGTGACGAGTGCCGGGATCAGGTGACGCGGGACGATGATGCGCGTGTTCGCGAGGAAGATGAAGGGCAGGACGCACCACAAGAGCAGGACGAGCGCCCGCGGACGGTCGCGTTGCCAGACGGCGACCATCCCGCCGAGAGCCAGCGCGAGTCCGCCCCAGGTGAGCGAACGCGCGACGCCAGAGAACCCGAGCGGCAATGCGCTCGAGACCGGGCCTAGCCAGCCCGTATCGGCGGCCGCCTCGCGCCACTCTGCCAGCCCCACTGCGCTGAATTGCTGCGCGTAGAGCGCGAGGGGGACGAGAGCCATCGGCAACACGAAGAGGGCGAGATCGCGGCCGAGAGCCGCCGCGGTCCCTGTGAGCCGGAACCCGTGCTCACGATCGAATGCGATGGGCGGCGTTGTGCGCCAGTGGAGGGCGAGCAACGCGGGGGCGAAGAATACACTCTCGGTGCGCGTCGCCACGGCGAGCCCGAGTAGCGCGCCTGCGCACACGGCGCCGCCGCGCGTGGCACGGGCTGCGGCGCCCCCGGCGCCGAGCAGCAGTGCGACCTGCGTTCCGTGGCTCATCGCAAACGTCGTTGTCGAGAGGAGTGTCGGGAGCGCCGCCGCGACGAGTCCGGCGGCCGCAGCGGCCGCGTCGCTGCGCAGGAAGGGCCGCGCGAAGATCACCATCAGCCCCGCGGCAAGCGCCCCCGCGAGAGCGCTCTGGAGCGTGACGGCGAATGCCGCGGACGGGGCTCCCGTCAGCGCGTGGTGCAGCCAGAAGACAGGCGCCGAGAGCAGAACCTGGCCCGGGTACCCCGGGCGGTGCATGTACTCGAACTTGCCGTCGATCACCCACGACTCGACGGCGCGCGCCTGGAAGACCGAGTCGGTGTGGAAGAGGTCGGCGCCGAGGAAGGGCAGCCGCAGGGAGAGAGCCGCGACGGAGACGGCGAGGGCGGCGAGCAGAAGACGACGAGTGATCACGGAGCGCGCATGCTGCCGGATTCCACAACCCTCGCGCGGCTAATCGTCTGCCGGGATCGTGGCGAGCAGTTCCTTCGCGTCGGCATGGAACCGTGCGACGCGCTCGTCGGCGAGCACAGCTTCGAGGAGCGGCTTCGCCACGGCGTAGTTGCCGAGTTCCAGTTCGGTGCGCGCTCTCAGGTAGCCGACCCGCGCCTGCTCGGTGGCGCGCGCGACCGCCACGGCGGCCTTCGTCGCGTCCGCCTTCGCCAACTCCGCGAGTTTGGCGATCGCCGCCTTGCCCTCTTTCGTCGTCGCGAACTGACTCTCCAGCTTTGTGAGGAAGCCGAGGGCGTTCGGGAGCCCGCGCGTGCCCTTCGCGAGGAGTTTGTCCGCGCTCCGACTCCACACGCGCGGGAACATCCGGAACTTCCGCCGATTGCCGTCGATCAGCGCCTTCCCGCCTGCCAACGTCTCGCCTTCCTCGATCTCGTCGAAGATCCGTCCGGCCTCGCCGTACCACGTCGCCATGAGCGCGGCCTTCGCGCGCAGAAACCCCGCCTTGTGCGCGTCGTTCGACCATGACTTGACGCCGAACTGGTAACCGTTGGCCTCGAACTCACGTCCGGTCGGATTGCGGGGGCCCGAGCCCTTGTCATTGATGTGGCAGTGCGAGCAGTCCTTGTCCTCTTTCTTCGCGTACTCCTTGGTCGCCGACGCGGGCGCCGGAGGGAGGGCGAAGAGGAGTACGACAGCGGATGCGAGGCAGAGAACTGCCGCGGATGCCAGGGGTTGGGTGAGGCGTGTCATCGGTGTTTCAACTCGTTTGATCGGCCGAAGATACGCGCGAAACCCAAATTTCAGGGAACGACGATCGAGCGCGAGGGCCGCGTGCGCACGCCGCGCCTCGCGCCTCGTTCGCCTGGGAGCGTCCAGCAACTACACTCGACCGTTCGTCGCGCTCGTGCGTGGCAACTACCCCCGGGGCCATTTGCATGGACGTACTGAAGAGCCGCATTCGGACCGACTCCGACGAGTTCCGCGCCAACCACGAGCATCAGATGGCCGTGCTGGGCGAATTCCGCGAGCGCTACACCGACGTGCGCGCCCACGGGTCGGCGCGTCTCATCGAAAAGCACCACGGCCGCGGAAAGCTGCTGGCGCGCGAGCGCATCGACCGATTACTCGATCCCGAGTCGCCGTTCCTGGAACTCTCGGCTCTGGCCGCGGGCGATGTCTACGGCGAACGCGTGCCCTCGGCGGGGGTCGTCACCGGGATCGGGCTGGTGCACGGCCGCGAAGTGATGGTGGTCGCCAACGACGCCACGGTGAAGGGCGGGACGTACTACCCGCTGACCGTGAAGAAGCACGTGCGGGCGCAGGAGATCGCCCACGAGAACCGTCTACCGACCGTCTACCTCGTGGACTCGGGTGGAGCATTCCTCCCGCGGCAGGACGAGGTCTTCCCCGACGAGAAACACTTCGGGCGGATCTTCGCGAACCAGGCGCGCATGTCGGCTGATCGCATCCCGCAGATCGCGGCCGTCATGGGGTCGTGTACCGCCGGTGGGGCCTACGTCCCGGCGATGAGCGACGAGTCGATCATCGTGAAGGGCAACGGCACGATCTTCCTCGGCGGACCGCCCCTCGTGAAGGCGGCGACGGGCGAGATCGTGACGGCTCAAGATCTCGGCGGCGCCGACGTGCATTGCCGGAAGTCGGGCGTCGCGGACCACATGGCGCGCGACGATGCGCACGCGCTCGATCTCGCGCGGTCGATCGTCGAGAACCTCAATCGCGAGCGCCGCGGGACGACGCTCGACCTGCGTCCGGCGGAGGACCCGGCGTACGATCCGGAAGAGATCTACGGCGTGTTGCCGCGCGACAATCGCACGCCCTACGACGTGCGCGAGATCATCGCGCGAACGGTTGACGGCAGCCGCTTCCACGAGTTCAAGCCGCTCTTCGGGACGACGCTTGTGTGTGGCTTCGCGCACATCCACGGCATCCCGATCGGCATCGTCGCCAACAACGGCGTGCTCTTCGGCGACAGCGCGCGGAAGGGGGCGCATTTCGTCCAGCTCTGCGGACAACGCGGGACGCCGCTGCTCTTCCTCCAGAACATCACCGGCTTCATGGTGGGGCAACGCTACGAGGAGGGCGGGATCGCGCGCGATGGCGCCAAGATGGTGCAGGCGGTCGCGACCGTGAAGGTGCCGCGGATCACGGTCATCATCGGTGCCTCGTACGGCGCGGGGAACTACGCGATGTGCGGACGTGGTTATTCACCGCGCTTCCTCTTCTCGTGGCCGAACTCGCGGATCTCCGTGATGGGCGGCGAGCAGGCGGCGAACGTGCTCCTGCAGGTCCGCATGGACCGCCTCGAGAGCGAGGGCAAGACGCTGAGCGCCGAGGAGCAGGCCGAGTTCAAGCGGCCTATCCTCGAGAAGTACGAGACCGAGGGCAGTCCCTATTACGCGACGGCGCGGCTGTGGGACGACGGGATCATCGAGCCGGCGCACACACGCGATGCGCTGGGCCTCGCGTTCTCCGTCTGCCTGAACGCGCCGACACCGGAGACCGACTGGCCGGTCTTCCGGATGTAGTCCGCACGTCGGCAGTGGTTAGTCGGGAGTGGAGACGAGGGAGCGGAAATGAGTGCGAGCAGCAACGACGACGGGATCGCAGAGCGCGGCGTGCGCGTCAGCACCGAGGGCGGTGTGGCGCGCATCGTGCTGTGCCGTCCCGAGAAGCGCAACGCCTTCGACGACCAGGTGATCGCGCGGCTCACCGAGGTCGTGGACACGTTGTCGAACGACGCGAGCGTGCGCGTCATCGTCCTCGAGGGCGAGGGGAAGTGCTTCAGCGCCGGCGCCGATCTCGAGTGGATGCGGCGCATGGTGACGGCCGATCAGGAGTCGAATATCACCGACGCGTTGGGTCTCGCTGATCTCTACGAGGCCCTGCATTGTGCGCCGAAAGCCGTGATCGCGAAGGTGCACGGTGCGGCGCTCGGCGGCGGCGCCGGACTCGCAGCCGCGGCCGATATCGCGGTGGCCGCTGAGGGCACGATCTTCGGCTTCACCGAGGCGCGTCTCGGCATCCTCCCGTCCGTGATCAGCCCGTACGTGCTGATGAAGATCGGCGCGGGCGCGGCGCGGCGTTGGTTCGTGACGGGGGCGCGCATGTCGGCCGAGGAAGCGCATCGCATCGGGCTGGTGCACGAGGTCGCTCCGGCGGATGAACTCGAGGCGACGGTGCAGAGGCTCTGCTTCGAAGTGCTGCAATGCGGGCCGAACTCCGTGGCGCACTGCAAGGAACTGGTCGAGGACGTGGTCGGCGGACTCGCGATGGCAGGGGCGCTCGAAGACGGCTTCGGGAGCGTCAAGTCCTACACGGCGACGCGGATCGCCGAGGCGCGCGTCTCGGCGGAGGGGCAAGAAGGGCTGAACGCGTTCCTCGACAAACGCAAACCGAGGTGGGCGCCGTGAAGTGGACGCTCTCTCAGGCCATCTGCTCCCTCGGTTGTTCGTCGCACGGTTGGAGGCGCTCTTGACTGACTCTCCCTTTCGACCGTTCGCTTCCGTTCTCGTTGCCAATCGTGGCGAGATCGCCGTGCGTGTTCTGCACGCCGCGCGCGAGGCGGGCTTGCGCTCGATCGCCGTGGCGAGTGAGCCGGATCGGTTCGCATTGCACGCGATGTCGGCGGATATCGCAGTCGTGCTCGGCGAGGGGCCCGCTTCCGAGAGCTATCTCGACATGGATCGCGTGCTCGCCGCCGCGCGTGACACGGGCGCCGAGGCGATCCACCCGGGCTACGGGTTCCTGGCCGAGAGCGCGGAGTTCGCGCGTCGGGTTGCGGCGGAGGGGCTGGTCTGGATCGGGCCACCGCCGGACGTGATCGAGGCACTCGGCGACAAGGTCCGTGCGAAGGTGCTCGCCCGCGCGGCTGGCGTGCCGGTCTGTCCCGGATTCGAGGGCGATGTCTCCGATGCCGCTGCCGTTCAAGCGGCCGCCGCAGAGATCGGTTTCCCGCTGCTGGTGAAGGCCGCGGCGGGCGGCGGTGGGCGTGGGATGCGCATCGTGCGCGAGGCGTCCGAGTTGACCGAGGCGCTGGAGAGCGCTGCGCGCGAGGCCGAGGGCGCGTTCGGGTCCGGGCATGTCTTCCTCGAGAAGTTCGTCGAGCCCGCGCGGCACATCGAGATCCAGATCATCGCGGACAGCCATGGCAACGTGGTTCACCTGGGCGAACGCGAGTGCTCCGTGCAGCGGCGCTATCAGAAGATCGTCGAGGAGAGCCCGAGCGCCGTCGTCGACGACGCATTGCGAGCGAAGATGGGCGCAGCCGCGGTCTCGCTCGCGAAGGAGTCCGGCTACGTCGGCGCTGGCACCGTGGAGTTCCTGCTCGCTCCCGACGGAGCGTTCTACTTCCTCGAAGTGAATACCCGCTTGCAGGTTGAGCATCCGGTGACCGAATTGGTCACAGCGCTTGACCTCGTTGACCTGCAGTTCCGCGCCGCCGCCGGAGAGCGACTGCCTCTCGATGTGACGCCGAATGCGCGCGGTCACGCGATCGAGGTGCGCATCTGCGCCGAGGACCCTGCATTCCACTTCGCACCGCAGGCGGGGCGGATCTTGCATCTGCATCTCCCCTCGCGCCCGGGTGTACGGATCGACTGCGGTATCCGCGACGGCTACGAGATCCCGACGCACTACGACTCGCTCCTGATGAAACTGATCGCGCACGGCGCCGATCGCGAAGAGGCGCGGGTTCGGGTCCTGCATGCGCTCGACGAGTTGGTCATCCTGGGACCGCGCACGAACGTCGAGTACCTGCGCGCGATCCTGGAGCATCCGTCATTCGTGACGGCGGACCTCTCGACGTCGTTCATCGACGAACACATGGCCGATTGGAAGCCCGACACGGACGTTCCACCGGCCGTGTTGCTGGCGGCCGCGGCGGGTGAGTTCCTGGGACCGCGTGCTACGGCGGCGATTCCGGATGGGCCGGATGGTGTGCGTGCTCCGACCGCGTGGCACGCACTCGGCGCGTGGCGCTCCTCGGATGCTCCGAGTGGCCGTGACGCGGGCGAAGGGATGGCGCCATGAGCGGCACGCTGCGACGGCATTACGCCTCCGGGGGCGTGCACCATACGGTCATACTCGAGGACGCTCACCATGTGCTGCGCGCCCGCATTGACGCCGAGGAGAGCGACGCCCCGCAGGCCGTCGATGCACACCTGATCCGCTCGCTCACGAACGGAGCCGAACTCTGGGTCTCGCCTGGTGGCCGTGCGGTGGTCGTACGCGATGGCGACCGTGTTCACGTGGCGTATTGCGGTCGTACGTATGCGTTGGACGCCGTTTCGGATCGGCCGGGTGATGCTGCTCCGGAGGCCGGCGGCGACGAAGAGAACTTCGTCGCGTCGCCGATGACCGGTGTCGTCTTGAAACTGAACGTCGCTGCCGGTGATGATGTGGCGGCTGGTGCCGTCGTCTGCGTCGTCGAGGCCATGAAGATGGAGTTCGCCATCGAGGCTCCGCGCGACGTCGTGATCGACGAGATCCGCTATGCCGCAGGCGATCGAGTAGATATCGGCGACGTACTCGCCACGTTCCGGCAGGACGGCTGAACGTGCCCGGCAAGGTGTGCGGCGACGTGTTCGAATACGACGTGAAAGTGCGCTTCGCCGACGTGGACGATGCGCGTGTCGTCTACTACCCGCAGTTCCTCGACTACTGCCACGTGGTCTTCGAGGAGTGGATGGAGCACGGCTTCGGCAAGCCCTACGCCGAGACGTTTCAAGATGACGGCGTCGGCTTCCCGGCCGTCAACGTCAATGTCGACTTCGTCGCGCCCGCTCGCTTCGGCGATGTCTTGCGCGTGCGCCTGACAGTCACACACCTTGGCACGAAGAGCGCGACGATACGTTACCGATTTGCGGGCCGCGACCTGGACACGAGCGTCCCGTCAGACAAGAACATGCGCGTCGACGCGCGTGTGACTGTCGCGTGCGTGGAGATGAAGTCGTTCCGCGCGATGCCCCATCCCGACCGCTTGCGCGCCTTCTTTGCGCGCTATCTCGAAGAGCAGGAGTCCTGACGATGCACGGCCACATGAGCGAATTCGGTTGCCGCCACCTCGGTCTTGCCGCGGCGGCCGGTGCAGCGCGCGGGTGGAAGCCCTTTCCGCTCCCTGGAGCAACGAAGCGATGGTCGCGCGACCGACAGGTGGACGTGCTCCACATCAAACTCGACATCGAGCTCGATCCGCATGCCGCGCCAGGCGAGACGTGTCTCTCCGGCACCGTCACGCACACCGTGCGGCCGTTCCTCGACGGGCTGAAGGTCTTGCATCTCGACTGCGCCGAACTCGACGTCACGGCGTGCACGTTCGGAGGCCGCAAGGCCGCGTTCGTCGTCGAGGGCGGAAAGCTCTCCATCACTCTGCCCCGCGCAGGCAAGCGGGGCTGCGAGTTCACGGTTGCGATCACGTATTCCGGCGCTCCGCGTCGCGGGCTCTACTTCATCCGGCCGGACGCCGACCATCCCGACAAGCGGTATGAGGTCTGGAGCCAGGGCCAGGACGAGGATTCGCGTCATTGGTTCCCTTGCTTCGACTATCCGAACGAGAAGCAGACGAGCGAGATGATCGTGACCGTCCCGAAGGCGTTCCGTGTGCTCTCGAATGGTGCCGAAGTGGTGCAGCCGAAGAACCGACGCGGCGGAAAGCGGACGTTCCACTGGCGCTTCGACCATCCGCATACGACGTACCTGATGATGCTGGCCGCCGGCGAGTACGAGGTCCACGAGACGTCGTGGAAGGGCGTGTCGGTCACGTATTGGTCGCCGCCGGGTCGCATGGCTGACGTCAAGCGAACGCTCGGCCGCACGACGCGCATGCTCACGCACTTCAGCAAGCTGACAGGCGTCAGCTATCCCTACCCGCAGTACGCGCAGGTGTTCGTCCAGGACTTCATCTTCGGCGGAATGGAGAATACGTCGGCGACCACGCTGATGGATACGGCGATTGTCAGTCGCAGCGTCGAGCGCGAGATCTGGATGGATGCGCTCGTCGCCCACGAACTCGCGCACCAGTGGTTCGGGGATCTCGTGACGTGCCGGGACTGGTCGCAGGGCTGGCTGAACGAGGGCTTCGCGTCGTTCATGGAGACGGTCTGGAAGCGCGCCGCCGATGGCCGCGACGAGGAGGCGTACTACCGGATGGGGCAGCACGCGGCGTATCTGGCCGAGGACTCCGGGAGCTATCGCCGTCCGATCGTCTGCCAGGAGTACGTCGAGCCGATCGAGGTCTTCGACCGGCATCTCTATCAGAAGGGCGCAAGCGTCCTGCACATGCTGGCCGAGGAACTCGGCGAGGACCTCTTCTGGGAGTGCGTGCGGCACTACCTTGATCGGCATGCGTACGGCTCGGTCGTCACCGACGACTTGCGGCGCGCGATCGAGGACATCAGCGGTCGCAACCTCGAGTGGTTCTTCGATCAGTGGGTGCATCATGGCGGCCACCCCGTTCTGCGTGTCGAGTGCAAGCCCGAGAAGAAGGGCGTTGCGCTGACGGTGACCCAGACCGGGGCCACCGACGCGATGACACCGCGTCACCGCTTCGACGTCACGGTGCGCGTCGAGACCGCGAAGGGTAGCGTCGAGCGTCGCCTCGAGATCCGATCTGCGCGACAGACGTTCCACATCGAGGCCGCGGGCAAGCTGAAGTGGATCGCGTTCGATCCGGGGGCGCACGTCCTCTGGGCGGGCCAGGTCCAGCAATCGCCCGAGGCGTGGGCGCGTGCGCTGGTCGGTGATACCGACGCCGCCACGCGCGTTCGCGCGGCGCGAGCTCTCGCGAAGCAGAGCACGTCATCTGCCGTCAATGCGCTTGCCGCAGCCATCGAAGACGACGCGCTGTGGTTCGTGCGGGTCGAATGCGCGCGCGCTCTCGCGGCCATCCGCACACGCGCCGCCCGCGACGCGCTCCTTGCCGAGACGCTGCAAGAGGATGCGCGGGTTCGGCGTTCGATCGCGACGGCACTCGGCGCGTTCCGCCACGACGAGATCGCCGCCGAGGGCGTGCTCGAGTTGCTCGGCACATCCGAGTTGTCGCCCGGCGTGCTGCACGACGCGGCGGTCGCACTCGGCCGGACGCGTGTCGACGAGGCCGGCGAGGTCCTCGTTGAGCTCTTCGACCGCCTGAGTTGGAACGAGCTGGCGTGGCGCGGGGCACTCACCGGGCTGGGCGCGTTGCGCGATGACGAGTACCTCGATCACGTCTTGGCGTGTACGGAACCGACGTGTCCCGACTCGGTGCGATCCGCTGCTACGAGCGCGCTCACACATCTCGCGAAGAACGACGACGACGTGCGCGAGCGGCTCGAAGAGTTGCTCGAGGATCGCTGGCTGCGCGTGCAGGTCTGCGCCGCGATGGCGCTCGCGCAACGGCGCGAGTCCAAATCCGTGGGTGCGTTGCGACGCGCTGCATCGCGGGCCACCGATGGGCGTGTCATGCGCGCGTGTCGCGTTGCGGCGGATGCCATCGCGACGGGCCGTGGTCGGGACGAAGAATTCCGGAAGCTCCGGCAGCAGTTGGAAGAGTTGCAGGACTCTGTCGCCAAGCTGAAGGACGCGTGAGGCGCCCCGCCTCCTGGATCGTCACTTCCCGAGACGCGTCTCCTCGCCGTTCGTGACGGCGATGTCCTCGACGCGACCGTCGGGATAGCGCACCTTGTGCTGTCCCGGCGGTACGCCGGCCCAGCGACTACGAAATTGCAATTCGGTGGTTCGGCGCGGTGCGGGGATCGCGAATTCGCCCGCGAGCAGTAGCACGGCGTTAGCGTCCTCGCAGATCACGATCCCGCCGCCTTCGGGCTGCCTGCCAACATCCATGTCGATTGCCGCGCCGGCGCCGACGTCAACACGGATTGCCATCCACTGGCGCCCCTCGGCCCGCGCGCCCACGACGCATGGCCCGGGAGAGAATTCCTCGATGACCCAGGGGCGCGGCGGGGCGCTCTCGCGAAACGCGTTGCCCTTGCCGCGTACATCCCAGGCCGCCGTGATCAGGCCGAGGTTTGCGTTGCGAACGGCGCACGCCGCAGTCTTCGATGCCTCGTCGTAGAGCGTTACGAAGTCGGGTCCGCCGCTACTCGGTCCGATGACGACCCGAATGCGCGCCTTCTCCGGTGCGGTGACGTTCACGCTTGCGTTGCCACCCGCATCCGCCGCGTCGCCGAGCGTCCCGCGGAGATCGACGCTCCAGCGCATGCGCACGTCGGCTGGTGTCATCCGCGGCTCGGTGCGGATGTGGTACGCGTCGCCCGGGTGACCGGCGATGACGAAGAGCGAGCGATCGTTCAAGATCGCGCCCTCGTACGCCGCGTCACCGTCCACGGCGCTCCCGACTGCGTAGTAGAACGTGTCGTCGCGCGGGTGCGGGCCCTTCAACACGAAGTGATAGGGGAGCTTGTCTCCGCTCGTGCTCGGAGGACGAGCCTGCCCGTTCGTGGAACCACCCCCGGGGCCGTCTTCGCGATTGCAACCGATCAACGTCGCGGCGCCGAGCAGCAAGGCGATGGCGCAGAGTGCGGGGCGCAAGGTGTTCATTCCGACGCCTGCTCCTTCGCCTTCGCTTGGCGCCGCTTCTCTTTGCTCTCCAGAAAGGCACCCATGCGGTCGAGCTTGTCCTGACTCTCGAAGAGCACTGCTTGCGCGAGCTGCTCGACGAGCGCTCCCGTCTGATGCCCGGCACGACTCGACGTGTTGAGTGCGATCTTGGCCATCCGCACGGCGAGCCCGCCCTGTCGCGCGATCTGCGCCGCGAGCTCTTCTGCCGCGTCGAGCACGTTCTCGTCATCCACGAGGCGATTGACGAGACCGATGCGCTCGGCTTCCTCCGCGTCCACGAGTCGCCCGGTGAAGATGATGTCGCGCGCGCGGCCGATGCCCACCAGTCGCGGCAGTCGCTGCGTTCCACCGGCGGCGGGAATGATCCCGAGTGCCACCTCGGGCTGGCCGAGCTTGGCCGAGCGGCCGGCGACCCGTAGATCGCACGCCATCGCCAACTCGCAGCCCCCGCCGAGCGCGTACCCGGTGATCGCAGCGATGGTCGGGCACGGCAGATCCTCGACGCGCTGGAAGAGGCGCGCGTTGATGATCTGGAGCGCTTCGGCAGCGCCGCGCTCGCGCAACTGTGCGATATCCGCGCCGGCCGCGAACGCCTTGCCGCCCGCACCCGAGAGGATCGCGACGCGTACGTTGGCGTCGGTCTCGAGCGCATCCATCGCGCGGTGCAGGTCGTCGATCATCGCCTGGTCGATGGCGTTGCGCTTCTCCGGGCGATTGAGCACGATGTGCGCGACGGCGTCGTCCACCGAGTAGAGGAGATTGTCGAAGATCATGATGCTTGCCTCGTTGCGTTGGTTCGCTGTCTTGGAAGCGGCTGTGTCGATGGTCGCCCTCTTCAGGGAAGCAGGACGGTCAGGGAAGCAGGATGACCTTGCCGAATTGCTCGCGGTTCTCGAGCACGGCGTGGGCGTCACGGATCCGGTCGAGCGGCATCACGCGGTCGATTACAGGTCGTAGCTTACCCGCCTCCATGTGCTTCACGATCTCGTGGAGTTCGCTCCTGCTGCCCATCGTGGAGCCGAGGAAGCTGAGGCTCTTGAAGAAGAGCATGCGCAGGTCGAATTTGCCCTCGAAGCCACTCGTTGCACCGCAGGTGACGAGCCGTCCGCCCCAGGTCAACGACTTCACGCTGCCGGGGAACGTCACTTCGCCCGTGTGCTCGAACACGATGTCCACTCCGCGCTTGTTGGTGATGCCACGGACCTCGCGCGCAAAATCGTTCTGCCGGTAGTTGATGAGGTGGTCCGCGCCGAGCTCGCGCGCCTGCTCCAACTTCGCGTCGGAGCTGGCCGTTGCGATGACCGTTGCGCCCCACATTTTCGCGATCTGGACGGCCGCACTTCCGACGCCGCTGCCAGCTGCGTGGACGAGCACCCACTCGCCGGGTCGCACGTGACAGCGCGCGACCAGCATGTGCCACGCGGTCAGGAACACGAGCGGGAACGCAGCGGCCTCTTCGAACGACATGGTGGCGGGTTTGGGCAGCAAGTTCGCCGCTGGAACCACGGCGTACTCGGCGCAGCCACCATCGGCGGTCTCGCCAAAGATGCCGTACTTGGGACAGAGGTTGTCGTCGCCGGAAAGGCAGGCGCGACACGTACCGCACGAGAACCCGGGCGCAATCGCGACTTCGTCGCCCACCGTCGCGTTGGTGACCCCGGCGCCCAGAGCATCCACCTCGCCCGAGAAGTCGCAGCCGAGGATCATCGGCAACGGGAATTTGTGTCCGGGAACGCCGTTGCGCACCCACAGGTCCAGGTGGTTGACGCCGATTGCGCGCACCTTCACGCGCACCTGGCCGGCCCCCGGCTCCGGGATCGGACGCTCTTCGATGCTGATCTGGTCGATCCCGCCGTGCTCGTGCACGACTGCGCAACGCATGGTCTTGGTCACGTTCCGTTCCCTCTCACTGCGCTCACGCGCAAGGCGACTCGTATGCCTGATGGCTGAAGTTCTACTTGTAGCGAAGCGGGAGCCACTCCAGCATCGCGATGTCGGCGTCCTTGCATGTCTCGCATTTTCGGCGCTCGACAGGACGACACTGTGAATCTAGCCCCCACGGCACCCCGACACTCCCGACACCCCGCTCCGCTGACACTCCGGCACGGAGGCCACGTAGTGCGTCACCAGAGTGACTCGGTTGGGAGCCCCAGTGGGAGTCCCAGCCGCGGAGAGCTACCGGCCTCATCCGAGACCGAGGTCGCACCGTTGCCACGGACCGCGGAAGCTACCCGACAGCCAGGGCGCGTACGCCCCGAAACGAAGCGGAGGCCCGACGTGGATGACACAGGCAAGCGGCGTGTGGCGCTGGTCACCGGGGGGAGTCGCGGAATCGGCATGGCGATCGCGCGTGCGCTCGCGAGTTCCGGTCACGACGTCGCCATCACCGCCCGTGACGCAGAGCAGGGCGCCGATGCGGTCGCGGAACTGATCGCGCTCGGCACCCACGCGTACGCGGTGGCGATGGATGTCGCGAACCCGACCGACGTGGACGAGGCCGTGACGGCCATCGGTGCTGTGCTCGGATCGCCCGACGTCGTCGTCAACAACGCCGGGGTCGCCGGAGCCAAGCCGTTCCAGAGCCTCACAGTCGAGGAATGGGACGAGTCGATGAACGTCAACGCGCGGGGCGCCTTCCTCGTCACGCGCGCCTGCCTTCCGGCGATGCTGGAGGCGAACTGGGGACGGGTCATCAACGTCGCGAGCACGGCGGCGCTCGAGGGTGTTCCCTACGCGGCGCACTACGCGGCGTCGAAGCACGCGCTACTTGGCATGACCCGCTCGCTCGCACTGGAGGTCGCGCGCAAGGGCATCACCGCGAATTGCGTCTGTCCCGGGTTTGTCGAGACCGAGATGACGGAGCGCTCGATCGAGAACATCGTGAAGGCGACCGCCCGCAGCCCTGAGCAGGCGCGGCGCGCGCTCGAGGCGAATAGTCCTGCCCGGCGTCTCATCCAGCCCGAGGAGATCGGCGCGGCCGTCGCGTTCCTCGCGAGCGATGCAGCGTACGGCGTCAACGGCACGCACGTCGTCATCAACGGCTGACCGTCGGAGGCGAGGGATAGCCTCGCACGTTGCGGGGCGTCTGTGCGTGGTCCAGCGTGAACCACGGGGCGCTCTCTGCGGTTGCAGTCTGCCCATGGGACGACGGCAAGTGTCGTCGGCGACGGAGCATTGTCCGTCATGGAGGATGGGGCATGTGGACCTGGATCACTGATCTGCGCGGGATCGACGTTGTGTTCTTCGGATGCGCGGCGATCGGTGGGTCGATCTTCCTGCTACGGATGGCGATGCTCTTCGCTGGGCTCGGTGGCCATGGCGACATGGACCACGACTTCGACAGCCCTAACTTCGACAGCATGGACTCGGTCGATCTGGATCACGACCATGACATGGGTGCCGGAGTCCTCTCGCTCACGACGTTGACCGGCTTCTTCCTGATGTTCGGGCTCACCGGACTTGGGATGCGGCGCGGAGAGGGTGCGGGGGCGACGGTGTCGGTCGCAGTGGCGACTGTTGTCGGCGTCGCCACGATGCTTGGGTTGGCGAAGATGCTGGTGGCGGTCTACCGGCTGCGTTCCAGCGGCAACATCGAGGCAGTGAACGCGGTCGGCGAAGAAGGCAGCGTCTACCTGACGATCCCGTCCGGTGGTCGCGGGCAGGTGCGGGTCACGATTCAGAACCGACTCAAGGTGATGGACGCGGTCGCGGAGCAATCCGTCGAATTGACGACGGGAACGTCCATACGCGTCGTGCGGGTGATCGAAGGCGGCGTGTTGGTCGTCGAGAAGGCGTAAGCGAGTACGGTTCTTCTGACAGATCCAAGTTCGAGGAAGAGGAGGAGATGATGGAAGCGTTCCATCCACTGATCGCAGGCCTGATGGGCGAGGGTTGGGTCATTGGGGTAGTGATCGTCCTGATCCTGCTCGTGTTCGGCGCATTGCTCGTCATGGCCACGCGCTACAAGCGCTGTCCGTCGGATCGCATTCTCGTGATCTACGGCAAGGTGGCCGACGGCCAATCCGCGCGGTGTATTCACGGCGGCGGTGCATTCATCATCCCGATCATTCAGGACTATCAATTCCTGAGCCTCACGCCGCTGACGATGAGCATTCCGCTGCGCGGGGCGCTCTCGCTGCAGAATATCCGGATCGACGTGCCGAGCACGTTCACCGTCGGTATCAGCGTCGATCCCGCGATCATGTCGAACGCCGCCGAGCGCCTGCTCGGTCTTGCGCCGCGCGAGATCGAAGAGATGGGGCGCGAGATCATCTTCGGGCAACTGCGCCTCACGGTCGCGTCGTTGACGATCGAGCAGATCAACCAGGACCGCGAGAGCTTCCTGGCGTCGATCCGCAACAACGTCGAGCCGGAACTCAACAAGATCGGTCTCTATCTGATCAACGTGAACATCACGGATATCACGGACGAGTCCGACTACATCGAGAGCATCGGCAAGAAGGCCGCCGCCGAGGCGATCCAGGCCGCGCGCGTCGATGTGGCCGTCGAAGAGAAGTCCGGTGCAATCGGCGAGTCGGATGCGGTGCGAGAGAAGGTGATCCGTGTCGCGGAGAACCTCGCCGCGTCGGACAAGGGCAAGAAGGAGGCCGAGGCTGATCGGCGCGTCTTCGTCCAGGGCCAGGAAGCCAACGCTGTCGAGGGCGAGAACACCGCGAAGGCTCAGATCGCCGCTACGAATGCTGAACTTGCAATCAAGGTTGCCGAGCAGGAAGCCGCGGCTGACAAGGGCCGCAAGGCGGCTGACGCCGACCGGCGCGTGTTCGTGCAGGGCCAGGAGGCCGACGCGATCGCGGGCGAGAACACGGCGAAAGCCAATATCGCCGCCGCCAACGCCACGCTCGCCGAGAAGGAAGCCGACGCTCGCCAGCGTGGTGAGATTGCGCGGCGCAAAGCGCAGGCGGAGATCCAGAAAGCGGTCGCCCGCGCCGAGACGGAGCGCCTGACGGCCGAGGAGGTCGTTCGCGAGGAGATCGACAAGCGCAAGGTCGAGATCGCGGCCGAAGCCGAAGCCGAGAAGCGTCGGCGCGAGGCGCGTGGTGAAGCCGACGCGATCCTGGCGATGTACACCGCCGAGGCCGAGGGCATCCGCAAGGTGCTCGATGCGAAGGCGGGCGGGTACGCCGCGCTCGTCGACAGCTGCGGGGGCGACGCGCGCGCCGTTGCGACACTGCTGATGACCGAGAAGATCGAGGCGATCGTCGCGAAGCAGGTCGAGGCCATCCAGAACCTCAAGATCGACAAGATCACGGTCTGGGACTCCGGCGGCGGTGGCAACGGCGAGGGCTCATCGACGTCGAATTTCATCAGCAGTCTGATCAAGAGCCTGCCCCCGATCCACGATGTGGCCGGGATGGCGGGAGTCGAGTTGCCGGAGTATCTCGGTCACCTGCGACCGGAGGGCACGACGGCGGAAGCGGACGTCGCAACGGACGTCGAAGGGGAGACGCACCCCGGAGCAGAGTTGGCTGGCACGGCCTGAGGCGATACGTAGCCAGGACAATTTCGGCAGAGTTCGGGGGTTTGCTCTCGCCAGCTTGAGCGCGTGGCGCCGAACTCTGCCGAAATTGTCCTGGCTCCGTATCGCTACCGTCTCGCCGGGCCATTCCGCGCTCCGGCGCGGAATCCCCGCGTGCGCAATCCGCGACTCCGGTCACCCTGGAGGCACGCGTGCGATGCGTCGTCGCCGTGGATCGCCGAAGGGAGCCGATCTCGATGCTGATGCCGGAGGATCTCGAGAAGCTACGTCTCTCCGGACGGATCTCCGCCGCCGCGCGCGAGCACGGTCGCACGCTGATCGTCCCGGGTGCGAAGATCCGCGAGATCGCCGAGGCGGCCGAGGCCGTCATCCGCGACATGGGCGCCGGCCTGGCATTCCCCGCGCAGCTCTCGCGAAACCACGTCGCCGCGCATTACTGTTCTGCGCCCGATGACGAGACAGAGATCGAGCCGGGCGACATCGTGAAGTTCGATCTGGGCGCGCACATCGACGGCTACGTCACCGACACGGCGCTCACCGTGGACCTCCGCGACGGCCCCGACTCCCCACTGGTCGAGGCGAGTCGGCGCGCACTCGAGAACGCGATCGAGTTGATGGGCCCGGGCGCCCGGATCACCGAGATCGGCGCAGCCATCGAGAGCACGATCCAGTCGTATGGCTTCTCTCCGATCTACGACCTGACAGGCCACGGCGTCGCGCGCTATCTCGTTCACTGCGCGCCGAGCGTCCCCAACTTCCGCGATCTGCGCGCAGCGCGCCTCCGCGCCGGACAGACCATCGCCTGTGAACCGTTCGCGTGCGATGGCCGCGGGCGCATCCACCACGAGGGCGCCGCACAGGTGTTCGGCCTTCTTCGCATGCCGCAACCAGCGGACGGTCTCTCCGCCGCAGTCGAAGCGGCAGCGCGCGCCACGAAGAAGCTCCCGTTCGCGCGGCGTTGTCTCCTGCGCCACCTCCCCGACGTAGCGGCGGTCGACGACGCCCTCGCCGCGTTCGAAGCGGCACAGATCCTGCACGCATACCCCCCGCTGGCCGAGCGCCGCGGCGTGCGCGTGGCCCAGACGGAACACACGATCTACATCCACGAAGACCGAGCAGAAGTCCTCACTCGCGCGTGATTTGTAAGCTGTGCGCGAAGCGCGCAGGTTGCCAGTCAGTATTGCGTTTGTGGTGCCTCCGGCACCCCGCTCGCTACGCTCGGATCTGTCTCCTGCCGATACGTCCACCGGAGGGCGCGCGCACTTGGATGAGACATCGGATTCGATCGAGGAACTGCGGGCCGAGGTTGCTCGGCTCCGCCGGGCCGCTGAGGCTCTTGATCGGACGTCGGAGGCGCTGCGCGAGTCAGAGCAGCGTCTTGCGCAGCTCTTCCATCAATGCCCGATCGCGGTGATCGAGTGGGATACCACGTTCTGCGTCGTGCAGTGGAACGCGGCCGCTGAGCGGATCTTCGGGTACTCGCGGGCGGAGATGCTCGGTGAGCACGCGCGCAAGATCATCCCGCCTGCCGCGCGCCCGCATGTCGATCAGATCTGGGAAGATCTGGTCAGCCGTCACGGTGGGACACGAAGCCGCAACGAGAACGTCACGGCCACCGGCGAGACCATCGTGTGCGAGTGGTACAACGGGCCGCGCGTGGACGACGACGGTCGGGTCGTAGGGGTCATCTCGCTTGCGCAGGACGTGACCGAGATCGCCCGGGCCGAGGACGAGCGCCGCCGGCTCGAGCGCCGCATGGTCGAAGCCGCGAAGCTGGAAAGCCTCGGTGTCCTCGCCGGTGGCGTCGCCCACGACTTCAACAACCTGCTCGTCGGCATCGTGGGCGCGACCAGTCTAGCGCTCCACGAACTCCCTCCGGGATCTCCCGTCCGGAGCCACCTGGACCTCGTGGCCGGTAGCGCTGATCGTGCGGCCGAGTTGACGCGTCAGATGCTCGCGTATTCGGGCAAGGGCCGCTTCGTGGTGGAACCCGTCGAATTGGGGGCATTGGTCGGCGAGATGGCGCGACTACTCCAGGCGTCGATCAGCAAGAAGGCGCGCCTTGATTGCCGGATCGGCGCAACCGGCGGGACGATCGAGGGCGACGCCACGCAATTGCGCCAGGTCGTGATGAACCTCATTTTGAATGCGTCTGACGCGGTGGAAGAGAAGGGTGGGGACATCATCGTCTCGACCGGCGTCATGTTGGTCTCGGCGGCCCATCTGCGCTCGACCTGGCTGCATGATGACATCGAACCCGGCGAGTACGCCTTCGTGGATGTCACGGATACGGGGACGGGGATGGACGCGGCCACGCGCGCTCGGATCTTCGATCCCTTCTTCACCACGAAGCCGCGCGGCCACGGGCTTGGATTGGCTGCCGCACAAGGGATCGTGCGCGCTCACCACGGGTTCATCGACGTCGAGAGCGTCTCGGGCACAGGTACTCGAATCCGCATTGGGTTCCCAGCGGGACGCGAGAAGGTCGCGGTTCCGCCGAGCGAAGTCGAGAGGGCGCGGGCGCAGTGTGGCGTGGGCACCATCCTGTTGGCCGACGACGAGCCCGTTGTCCGCGAAATCGCGCGTCGAACGCTGGAGACCGAGGGTTTCTCGGTTCGCGAGGCGTCTGACGGTCGCGAGGCGGTCGCGCTCTTCGCGGCAGCTCCCGCATCGTTCCGAGCAATCCTGGTCGATCTGACCATGCCGCACCTCTCTGGCGACGAGGTCTTGCGACAGGTTCACGCGCTCGCTCCGGAGACCCCGATCGTGCTGATGAGTGGCTTCGACGAGGGGGAGATCACTCGCCGCTACGGTGTCGAGGGACTCGCCGGATTCCTGCAGAAGCCTTTCCGCCCCGAGGACCTCCTGCGGGTGTTGCACGCGGCGCTTGAGACTGCCTGAGTCCCGTGCCTGGCGGGTGCGTGTCCCGCGCGGATGCCTCCTCGGCCTCTGACGGACCGTGGTAGGATCCGGGTTTCACAAGCCTGCGGCGCCCGAGACACGGGCTGCCACCAGCGTTGCCGCGCGCCCGCGCAGGGGTGTGCGGCGGCAAAATCAGGAGTCACGCGATGCCGAAGAGCGGCCGAACTAGAGCCTGTACATCTGTTGTCGGGGGCCTGATCGTTGCCTTGGCGACGATCGGTGGCGGTTCCCCGTCTGCCCGCGCCGCCGAGATCGAGACGCGTCTCGAAGGGCGCGTCGTCGGTATCGCAAATGCCGACGGTTTCGACTCCGCGACATTGCTCGCCCAGCGCGGGCTCCGCGTGGACACGCCGGTCTCGATCGCCTTCACGATCGACGACACCGCGTCTCCCGGAGCCGAAGATGGGGGGACCGCGTACGCCCGCGCAGTCGTCGCCATGTCCGTGGGTGGAGGACTCTATCAGGCCGTCTACTCACGCTTGACCGGGGGACTCGCGCCCTCGCGCGTGCTCGCGCGCAACGACATCGACGACGGCCAGGGACCAGTCGACTCGTATGCCGTCGAGGCGCCGAACGCGACGGATACCGGCGACATCATTCGCGGGGGCGCGGCGGGGATGATCACGATCTCGCTTCTCGCCGAGGACGCGACCGGAGGCGCGATGTCCGACGAGTCGATTGCTCAAGACGTCTTCGCGTTCGCACCGAGTATCACGACCGTCATCGTCGAGGGCGACGGCGGGCGCATCACCATCGAGATCGGAGACGACGGCGTCGCGGCTGACACATCTCTCTGCCGTGCCGGGCAACTCGCGGCGGCTGCAACGTTCTGCTCCGTGAATCTGAAGTGCCGCGCGAAGCGGGCGGGGCGGCCGAGCGTGAGTGATCTGGGCGGTGTGAAGGAGGCGAAATGCCTCGACCGAGCGCGTGCGAAGTTCGAGGCGAAGTTCCGCAAGGCCATCGTCAAGGCCGACAAGAAGGGCGGCGCCTGCGGGTTGACGGCCGACGACACCGCCGCGACTGCCGATGAGCTGAACGCCGCCTTGGATGCCCTGACGACCGCGCTGCTCACGGGCGCGGATCGACTCGACCCCGACGATCGCAAGTTGCGTGGGAAGCTGCTCAAGGTCGCGGCGAAACAGGCCGGGAAGGACCTCGCCGCCTACGCGAAGCATGCGAAGACGCCGAACCAGGCGAAGCTCGATGGGAGCCTTGCGGCGAACCGTGCGAAGACCGTGAAAGGGGCCGGCAAGGCGATCGACCAGGCGACCGCGAAGGGCCTGGACGTCGGATCACTCGGCGCGACGTCGCTCGCGATCTCGGTTCGCGCACTGGTTGACGGATTCGTGCGCACCTCCGAATGACACGCAGCGCCGAGTAGCACGCCACGCCGAGTAGCACGCAATGTCGAGCGACACTCAGCGTTCGATCTTGAGTGCGATGCGACCTGCGCGCACGTGTTCGCGCGTCACCTCGGTCCCGTCGGCGAATTTGACGTGGACGCTGTCGGCCGCCTGCGCGCCTCCGAGCCCGAACACGAGCGTCGGGCCGTGTTGCGAGGCGAACGAGACGTCGCTTCCCCACCAGAGCGTCTGCCGCCGCTCGCCGACGACGACCGTGACGCGCGCGCCGAAACGCGCGGCATCGGGCGCGACGAGATCGACCGCGAGTGAACGTCGGTTACCGTCGAGATCGTTGCGCAGGAGCAGCGTCCGACCGCGATTGCGCTGGATCGCCAGATCGATGTCGCCGTCGCCGTCGTAGTCTGCAGCAGCGAGACCGCGAGCGCCCAGAGTGCCGTCGAGCGGTGCGCCCGCGCGTGACGAGAGGTCGTGAAAGCGACCACCGGCGTTCCAGAGCAGGAAGGGCCTTTGCGCGACGAGTTCTGCGCCCTGCTCCAGTGTCGAGCCATTGACGACGGCCAGATCGGTGCGCCCGTCGAGATCCAGATCGACGAATGCACAGCCCCAACCGACGCTCGCCGTCGAGATGTCGGCAACGCGCAGCACACGCGCCTTGTCGCGATAGACGAGGGCGCCCGACGGCGCGACAAAGCCCTCGTAGAGCGCGTTCTCCTGCGCGATCCAATGCGTGATGAAGAGATCCGGAAGCCCGTCAGGGTTCCCGCCCGGTCCGGTCACGTCGCCCACCGAGAGCCCCATCGATCCGCGCGGGTCCGCCGTGCCGGTCGCGGCCGACTGATCCACGAACGTTGTTTGCCCGTCCTCCCGGTGCGCGATGTAGAGCCGATTGGGGGAGACGTCGTTGTTGACGTAGAGATCGAGGAGCCCGTCGCCGTCGAGATCGCAGAATGTCGCGCCAAGACTGCGTCCGCGCGGGTCCGCCACGCCGAGCGCGGGGGCGACGTCCTCGAACGTCCCGTCGCCCAGGTTGCGATAGAGACGGTTCGTTGCTGGATCGAAGACCTTGGGGTTCAGCGCCGGCGGTGCGATGTAGCCGCCGGGTTCTTCCGAGCCCGAGGTCGAGCCGTACATCGAGGCGTCGACATCGTCGTAGATTGTGTAGTTGCTGACGTGCAGGTCGAGACGTCCGTCGCCGTCGTAGTCGCCCCAGCAGATCCCGACCGACCACTCGTCGCCCGCGACGCCTGCCGCCGCCGCCACGTCTTCGAACGTCCCGTCACCATGGCCGCGGAAGAGTCGGTTTGCGCCGTCGTTCGTGACGTAGAGGTCGACGTGACCATCCGCGTCGAAATCGGCGAACGACGCGCCCATGCCCATACCGTCCACATCTGCGACGCCCGCCGTCTCCGTGATGTCGGTGAATCTTCCGCCGTCGTTGCGATAGAGCCGGTTGCCGGTGCCGCCCGCCGCGCGCGACAGCGCCACGACGTAGAGATCGGGATCGCCGTCTGCGTCGATGTCGCCCCATGCGAGTCCGGAGCCGGTGTCCTCGGTGAGGAGCCGCGCGCGCGGGCGATCTCCGTGGTGGGCGTCGATCCCGACCGAGTCGGTGACATCGGTGAAGTGGAGCAGCGGCGCAGCGTCCGGGATCTCCGCCGACAGGCGTGATGTCACGCCCTCGCGCGCGTCCGCCAAGTCCGTGTCACGGGAGTGCGCAACCCACAGCGCGCCGCCGGTGACGAGCGCTGCGCCGACGAGCGTCGCTACGAGCGAGACCCAGAGCCGTTGCGTTCGCGACCACCGTCTGCGGCGCGGCTTCTTCGCGGCGGGTAGACCGGTGTTGCTCAACGTTCGGTGGGCGCGACGACGTTGATCGTGGCCGACGTGCGGCTTTGTTCGACCGTGCGCTGATAGACACCGCTCCCGCTCTCCATCTCCGGTACGACCAGATCAAGGAAACGCTGTCGATACCGGCGATACAGGAGCGCGGCGTCGATGGTGAGCGGTCCCTTGGCATCAGCGGGGATCTCCAGGCGATAGGTGTGGACGTCGGAGTAGCGCGGGAACACGACGCGCTTGTCGCGCCCGCCCGCCTTGCGCCAGAGCTCGTGTTTCTCGATCACGCGGCCCTCTGCATCGATTGGGTTGGATTCCAGGACGAGCGTGCCGCGGGCCGGGTCGAGTTCGGAGTCCTCGGTGTGCGGATGCCCAGGTCGGTCGAGGATGCGCCGCGTCTGCGGGTCTATTCCGCCGCGTTCGACGATCACGTTGCCGTCGGCGTCCTTCACCGTCAGGTGCACCCACGACCGGACGAAATCGAGCGGCCCGGTGATGAAGTTGTGGCCTGCCTTGCGGTTCACGACGACGGCGCGCACCTCGAGTTCGGTACCTGCCTCGACACTCTCCGGCACGCGTGTCAGTTCCACGACGGCGACCGGACCGCGCGGCCAGCGATCGTCAATCTCCGGCAGCACGGTTTCGCCGCGCACCCATTCCTCGGTCAGAGCAACATGTCGTTCCTGGTGCGGCAGGTCGAGCACCGCGGGCATGAAGTTGTTGGTCGCGATGAAGCCGTGGTGGCGGTGCGCGCCGTCGTTCGGGTCGCGATGCACCTCGCCGCCCTCGCCGTGTCCCGGGTCACGCGAGTCGTAGACCAAACGCATGTGGCAGTCGGTACACGAGAGATCGGTCTCGGGGTCGTCGCTATGCCAGTGCCCATTCATCCACTCGTCGTATTGATTTTGCCCCGGCACGAGCCCGAAGTTGTTCAGTTCCTCGGGGATGAACTGCTTGTGGCACGCAGCGCAGAACTCGGGCGTGCGCAGAAGGTTGCGGTCGTAGTCCTCGAGGTGCTGCCGCGGATACGCGCGGATCAAGAAGTCGGAGATCACCTTGCGCCAGCCTGTCGCGCCCTCGCCGAAGTACTTCTTCGGAGGCGTTATCACGTAGTCCGCGTTTCCGCGCTCGTCGGCGTGCGAGATCGAGTGGCAGCCAACACAAGAGATGCCCTCCTGCATGCCCGGCGCAGAGAGATCCTGGTTCGCGATGTCCTTGGCGCCCGCGAAGAGCGAGATCGGGTCGTGACATCCCGCGCAGTAGCGTGTGTCGGCGGCGGAGCGATCCTCGGCGAACGCGCGCTGCACCGCCTGGAACGGTGCGTTCATCGCCGCGAACCGATGTGCACTCGGCTGCCACTCCGCGAGCACCTCTTCGTGGCAGCCCGATGTGCCGCATGACTCCGAGCCCGAGAGCAGCGACGACTCGATCAAGAGGTCGCCCTTGGTGCGCGCGTTGCTCGGGGCGAACGGATTGCCCGCGAAGAGCGGGTTGGCGGCGACGTAGTCCGGCATCTCGTAGTCGTCGGGCGGCGCGAACGTGAACTCTCCGTCGGGTGCGGCGAGCGCGGCGCCGGCGACGATGACGGAGGCGATGGCCACCGCTGCGCCGCCGCGCCGCGCGTAGCCACGACGCGCGGTTGCCAGCTCCGGATCCACGTTGCCCGGTCGTCGCAGTGCTGCGGTGACGATGTGTGCGACGAGCAGCGCGGGCACCGCAAGTCCCGACGTCAGGTGGATCAAATCCCACACCACGGTCAGGCGTGGTCCAGCCGCAGATTCCCACGTCAGCCAGAGTCCGCTGACGATGCACACGATCGTCGCGACGCCGAGCGCGTAGCCGAGGAACATCTCGGCCGTTGCGCGCTGCCGATACCAGTTGCGGAAGTGATCCCACTGGTACGCGCAATAGGGGACGACCATCAAGAGTCCGACGCCGACGTGCAGTAGGACCTGCATCTGCGCGGCCGCAGAGAACGGTCCGAGGTACATCCAGATCCCCGTCACGGTCTGGATCACGAGTGCCGCGGACATGAATGCAGCCAGCCGCGAACGCCATCCGACAAGGGCGGTGTCGCGAGAACTACGTTTCTGGCCGTCCGGCGACATGCTCTTCGACTCCTCGTGCGTGGTGGTCCGGGCGCGATCCGCGGACTCAGATCCTGAGGGTCTAAGAGGCGTGGGCACCATCAACACAACGAGCGTAGGGCGTCGCGTCGTGCGCGACTGCGACCTTGGTCACACTTGCGAGGCTGGTCACCGGAGAGGAGCGCGCCCGGGTTCTTCCAGCCCCGATGCCAAATTGCAGCGGGCCCAAATTGCAGCGGGCCCAAATTGCAGCGGGCCCAAACTGCAGCGGGCCCGGTGACGCTGCACCGGGCCCGCTCGATCTCCCCCCGGCCTTCCCCTGGCCGGTGCATCCTCACCGCGACAGTTTTCCTCCTGCGGCGCCCATTGTAGCGCAGCGAACTCGACGTGGGAGTTGGTCCGTGAGAAAGCGCTCGTCCGAGCCTGATCTGGACCGATTCGAACCGTTCCAACGCCGGATCGTTGTCTTGTGATCGTCCAGGAGGTGGACATGCGCAGACGACTCTTGATCGCCGTGGGGCTCTCGCTTCTCTTGCACGCCGGGGTCGTGACAACTACCCGCGACGAGGGCGTCTGGAACGTCGATGCGCGTCCCGCGTGGCTACCGTCGGCTGTCGAATTCGCGTCCATCGACGAGGTGCTCGTTCTCTCGCAAGAAGTTGCCGAGCCTCTGCTCTACGACGAGCGCGCGATCGAGGAGATGGACTGCGCCGCCGAGGACCCGATCCTCTCCGATGACGTCGAAGAGGGCGCGGACTCGGGCCTGTTCTTCCGTGATGACAGGACGATCGGGATCGGTGCGACGCGTGTGAACGCGAACGCCCCGTTCGAAGGGCCGGGCCTGAACAGCACGATCGGGATCGGCGGCGGAGCCGGTGGTGCGTTCGGAGGGCGCCGCGGCGGACGACGCAACCTGCGCGCCGGCGGCGGTGGTCGCCGGATGGGGGCAGGCGTCGCCTGGCCGAAGGAGCGCCTGCGTCTCGTGGCTCGCATCGCTGGCGAACAGGTCGGGGAATTCCCACTGCGCGGGACGAGCGCCGTTGCCGACGTCACTGCGTGGATGGCATCGACGCGGCTCACGCAGACGTTCGCCAACCCCTTCGATCAGGAAGTGGAAGCGGTCTACGTGTTCCCGCTGCCGTCGAACGCCGCGGTGAGTGCCTTCGAGATGGTGGTCGCCGGTCGCCGCATCCTGGGCGTCGTGCGGACGCGCGAAGAGGCCGAGCAGGTCTACGCGGAAGCGCGCCGCGCAGGAAAAACCGCCAGCCTGCTGACGCAGGAGCGACCCAATGTCTTCACACTCTCGCTGGCGAACATCGCCGCGGGCGAGTCGGTCGATGTCGAGGTGACGTACTTCCACGGACTGCGCTACGACCACGGTGCGTACGAGTACATGCTGCCGACAGTCGTTGCGCCCCGGTACTCCCGCGCGGCGGACCCCACGGTCGCAGCAGGCGGCGTTCCCGGTGCAGAGAGCGCGTCGATGCCGGCGTTCCCAAGCGGTGCACGGTCGGGAGCCGGCGTGGATTTGACCGTCAACATCGACGCCGGGGTCACGATCGACGAGGTGGGGAGCCCGACGCACGCGATCACGACGCAACTCGATGGCTCACGTGCAACGGTGACACTCGCTGAGGGCGGCGCCCGTCCAGACGGCGACATCGTGATCCGCTGGAAGATCGCGGGCGATGAGGTACAGGCGGGCTTCGTGGCTCATCGAACGGCCCATGGAACGGACAGTCGTGGCGGCTTCTTCAGCGCGTTCCTCGTCCCGATGCTGGATCCGTCGGGCGCGGAAGTCGGTGCGCGCGAGGTGACGTTCGTGCTCGATACGTCCGGTTCGATGCGCGGTATCCCGATGAATACTTCGCGGGCACTCGTCGAGCGTTCGCTCGCGCAGATGCGCAGCTACGATCGTTTCAACATCATCCGCTTCGCCGGGAGCAGTGGATCGTTCGCGGAAGCGCCGGTGGCGGCAACTCCAGCCAACATCGCGAGCGGGATCGAGTACGTGCGAGAATTGAAGGGCGGCGGCGGGACCGAGATGCTCAAGGGCATCCGGCGCTGGATCACGTTACCTGCCGACACGCGCTACTTGCGCACGGTTGTATTCCTGACCGACGGTCTCGTGAGCGCAGAGGAGGAGATCCTCGCGACCATTCGCGACGAAGGGCAAGCCGCGCGCTGGTTCGCATTCGGGATCGGCTCGTCGGTCAATCGCCATCTGATCGAGGGGATCGCGTTGCACGGTAACGGTGCACACGAGATCGTAGTTCCCGGTCGCGGCGACGGCGCGGCGATGAGCAATGCCCTCGCGGCCGCGGATCGACTCATCGAGCGCTTCGATGCGCCGCTGCTGCTCGACCTGCAACTCGACACGAACGGATTGCCGATCGAGGGCGTCCTGCCAGCACGCTTGCCCGATCTCTTCGCCGGGCAACCTGTCGTCGTCTTTGGGCGCTACACCGGCGCCGCTTCGGGCACGCTGCTCTTCCGCGGATCGGTGGGCGGGCGCGAGATTGTCATTCCCGTTCAGGTCGAGTTGCCCGCCGACGCGCCGGCGAACGAGGGGCTCGCCGCGATGTGGGCGCGAACGCGTGTGGACGATCTGGAGACGGCGCTTCTCGGCTCCGAAGGCGCGTCGCGCACAAGCCTACTCGCGCAAATCGAGACCCTCGGATTGGACCACCAACTCGTGACGCGGAGGACGGCGTTTGTCGCGGTGGACGAGAGTCGCATCGTTGGTGACGGGTTCCCGATCCGTCTGCTGCAGCACGCGGAACTGCCGCGCAACGTTCGCTACTGGGGCGACGTGGGCGCACCACCGGGAACCGAGGGCGCTCTCGTCGAGCACTGGGGGCTGACGGTCGCTGACGCCGAGGACGGCGAAGTGATGGTTGCTCGCGTCGCACGGCGCGGTCGCGCAGCAAGAGCCGGACTCAGCCGGGGGTTCGTCATCGAATCGATCGACGGCCACCCTGTCCGTGGCGTGCGCCATTTTCGCGCGTTGCTCGAACAGGTCGATGGCCGCGACGTGAAGATCGGATACCGCAACGGCGCGGGTGTGGCCGTGCGCGACGTGAACCTGGCCCGCTGGTAGACCGCCGCTTGGAGTTCTGGAACGTCTGTCTCTCTCAGCGCGGTAGAACGTCGAGCAGTTTCGCGGCCGCCGCATCGAGCTCCGCTGCCGATGGCTGCGCGGTGCGCAGGACGTTCACGTCGAGCGCCGCTTCGAGAGTACGGATCAACTCCTCGTGTCCGCGGCGGTCGTGCGCGTCGGCCTGGAGGACGCGCGGGAGCCAGCCGGCGAAGTCCGCGACCGTTCCTCCGGACGCCAGATGGCAGCGCAGGTAGAACGCCTGCACCCCATGTCGCGCCCGGCCGTCGTTGATCGCGTTGTCGAAGCGGTCTGCTTCTTCCACGAAGGCGGGTGCGAGTCCCCGTCGGGCGGCAGCGGCATCCGGCCGCGAGAGCGCCGTGACGAACTCCGTGTGGCGGTCGGGATCGAGCGCGCTGAACTGCAATGACGCACGCACCATCATGCGCGCCTCCGCGCGATCGATCCGGACCAGCAAGGGGGCGTACCACGCGAGCACCTCCTCTCGTTGTGCCCACGCCTCGTTGCGCGCGCGCTGAAGAAGGTCGTCGATGGCGAATGCGGGATCGACGTCAAGGAGGATCGCGAGCACGTCGCGCGTCGTCTTCTGGTCCGTTGCGTCGGCGAGCAGTTCCCGCCCACGCCGCGTGGCTTCGGTGACGTCTGTCTGCGCGACGAGCCGGAGCGCGTCGATAGGGCTTTCAGCACACTCGTCCCGCTCGGCAACCGACAGCCCCCCGCGCGCCGTGGGTTCGGGGATCGGAGTTTCTGCGGAGGACGGCGCCTCGGAGCACGCGAGGCTCCAGGCACTGACGACGGCGACGAGTACCGACACGGCGAGTAGGCGCGGACCGCTCCGGCAACGCGCGAACCGGCATCCGGAACTCTTCCGAACGGCGTTCATCTGCATCTCTCGACGCTCTCTCGCAACACGGTTCGACAAAGGTGAGCCCCCACGAGTGAAAGTTTGCGGGCGTGTGCCGCCTCGACGACCGAAACTCTAGGGATGGACTACCAGCATATTCGTTTCGAGGTCGCGGACGGCGTTGGAACCGTGACGTTCAATCGCCCCGAGAAGATGAACGCGCTCACGTACGACTCGTACGGCGAGTTCGAGCACCTGACGCGCACAGTCGGGGAGAACGGTGACGTGAAGGTGCTCGTCGTACGCGGCGAGGGAGACCACTTCTGCGCGGGCGGCGACGTGCACACGATCATCGGCGACCTGCTCCCCAAGGGCGCGCACGATCACTATCGATTCACCCAGATGACGGGTGCGTGCGTGCGTAACCTGCGCGAGATGCCGCAACCGGCGATCGCGGAGGTCCGTGGTCTCGCGGTCGGGGCGGGTTCGGTCATTGCGCTCGCCTGCGACCTGCGTGTGATGGCCGACGACGCGAAGTTCGGGTTCATCTTTACGAAGGTCGGACTGACGGGCGCCGACATGGGTGCGGCGTATCTCTTGCCCCGCATCGTCGGTCTCGGTCACGCGTCGGAGTTGTTGCTCTTCGGCGACACGATCAAGGCCGACGAGTGTTATCGGATCGGCCTCGCCAACAAGGTGGTCTCGGTCGGGCAACTCCCGGGTGTCGTCGAGGATATGGCCGGTCGCCTCGCGAAGGGCCCACACCTCGCGCAGGAGATGACGAAGCGCTTGATGCAGCGCGAGCTCGACCAGGATTTCGCGTCGGCGATGGAGACGGAGACGCTGGGTCAGGCGTTGCTCCTGATGGGCGAGGACCACGAGGAATTCTATCGCTCGTGGTGTGACAAGCGGATCGCGAAGTGGAGCGGCCGATGAGCGAGGCGACCGGCGATGGCGTCGCGCTGCCGCGCCCGCAGGATGTCGTCGCCCGCGACCTCTGCCGCCGCCTTGCGCGCGAGATCGTGGCGCCGATCGCGCGCGAGGCGGACGTCGAACGTGTCTTCCCCGCCGCCGCGGTGCGCGCGTTGGCGGCCGAGGGCATTCTCGGCGCGGCGCTGCCGACAGCCCGCGGAGGGCTCGGGTGGGATGCGCTGCAACTCTCGCATCTCTACGAGGAGTTCGGGCGCGTGGACCAGAGCGTGCGCGGTTTCCTCTCCGTCCACCTCGGTCTCGTCTCCCAATGCCTGCACGAGTTCGCGGCCGAAGCGCAGGCCGCGCATTGGCTCCCGCGGCTTGCATCAGGCGAGATCTTCGGCGCGTACGCACTGACGGAAGTGGGCGCTGGTAGTGACGCGGCGGCCATCGCGACGGTAGCCGAAGCGGACGGCGACGGTTGGCGCCTGCGCGGCGAGAAGGTCTGGATCACGAATGGGCTCTCGGCTGGCGTGTTCATCGTCTTCGCCACCGTCGATCCGGCGCTGCGCCACAAGGGAGTGACAGCGTTCCTCGTTCCCGGCGACGCCGACGGTCTCTCGCGCGAACGCATGTCGGGCGTCGAACTCGGACACCGCTCGTCGGAGCACGCGCGCCTGCGTTTCGACGGCGTGCGCGTTGCCCGCGATCAGGTTGTCGGCGAGGTCGGCGGTGGCTTCAAGGTGGCGATGGGAGGGCTCGATCACGGTCGGATCGGCGTGGCCGCGGGAGCGGTCGGGACGTTGCAGGCGTGCTTGGACGCTGCGATCGAATTCGGTCGTGCGCGACGTCAATTCGGTAGGCGCGTCGCCGACTTCCAGATGGTGCAACAGCGCATCGCCGACATGGCCACCGACACGGACGCGGCGCGTCTCCTGACGCGCCGCGCCGCGCTTCTCGCTGTACACGGCGTGGAACGCACCAAGCAGGTCTCGATGGCCAAGCTCTTCGCCACCGAGGCCGCATGCAAGTGGTCCGCCGAGACCGTGCTTCTGCTCGGTTCTCGCGGCTACGTGAACGAGTCGCCGGTGGAGCGGCACTATCGCGACGCGCCGGGGTTGCGGATCTACGAGGGCACGAACCTGATCCAGCGGATCGTGATCGCGCGCGCACTCGTCGGGAAGGACACGCGGCAGGGCGCGACGTCGTGAAGCACGAGACTTCGCCTGCATGCGAACTCGAGCCGGGTTGCGGCACCTTCGAGCGGCATGTCTTCGTCTGCGTCTCCGGGAAGACGTGTCCCGATCAGGGTGCATCCGAACTTCATCGTGCGCTCAAGACCGCGGCGGTCGAGCGCTGTGGGAAGATCTGTGTTCGCGTGAACAAATCGGGCTGCCTTGCGCAGTGCGGTTACGGGCCGATCGTGGTCGTCTACCCCGAGAACGTCTGGTACGCGGGCGTCTCTCTCGACGACGTAGACGAGCTCGTCGAGGAGCACCTTGTTCATGGAAGGCCCGTCGCACGTCTGCTCTTTCGCGGCCACCATCCCGGTCCCAATCTTCGCCGCGAATGACCCGTTTTGAGCCTGAGATCCAGCGCCGGGGTACAGATCGGCGCCCCGAGTGACGAAGAGGAAGGGAACCACGGGAGACGACCAGCGATGACGTACGAGATCTCACCGCAAGCGCGGATGATCGGATCGCCGAACGCATGCGGCGAGCGGCTGCGCCAGGAGTACGCCCGCGCTGCACGCCACGGCAGTCCGCTCTCGGTGATCGCGCTGCATTACTTCCTCTTCGAGGGGCGCGAGGAGTCGGAACTGCGACGCGTGCATCGCCACGTCGAGCGGACGTTCGCGCAGGCCGTGCGGATCTCTGACACGGTCTACGATTTCGGACTTCCTGGCTGCTACGTTGCCGTCCTCCCGCATACCTCGGCGAAGAACGCGCAGGTCGTGCGCCAGCGTTTCGAACAGCGTGCGAGCAACAACCCGGTCACGGATCTCGGCCCGGTGAAGATCGACGTCTTCCCCCTCGGGATCGACGTGCCCGATATCGAGACGCTGCTCCCGAAGCTCGCGACGCACTTCGCCTCGCAGGCGATCCATTCGCTGGGCGACGGGGGACCGCCGCTGCCCCCGGGGCGGCTACCGCTCGGCGACCTGAACGACTTCGGTGCGAGCCTCGAGTCCGAGTTCAACTTGGCCGGCCGCGAGGGCAGCGACCTGAGCATCGTCTCGCTTCACGCCGAGGGCGGTGACGATGTCTCCACCGATGTGCTTGCACGACAGTTGCACGTTGTCGCGCACACCGTCTATCGGGCCTGTGACTGTGGTTTCGCGATCGGTCCGAACCATGTGGCCGTCATCCTGCCGCGCACGTCGTCGCAGGACGCGAGCGTGGTGGGGCAGCGATTGCGGCAGCGTCTCGCGACGCGCTTCCCCGATCCCGCGTACGGGAAGCTGACGCAGAGCCTGGTCGAGTTTGACCGGAAGCACGCCGACGCAAACGCCGTGCTGGCCGCTCTCGACAACGTTGCGCGCCTCGGCTTCTGACCGTCGCTGCGGCGCGGGACGCGGATAGTCTGCTCGGATCTCGCGACGTTACTTTGCCGGTACTCCCGCGAAGACATCCTGGCAGTCCTCCAGCGGGGGGAACTCGCTCGAGTTGCTCGGTGTGTACGTCGGGGCACTGCTCTCGCCGCCGACCAGGGTGAGGTTCCCGTCCACGATCTGGAATGCGAGTGAGAGGTCCAGCCCGACCGTGAAGAGTACTCCCTGAGAACAGTCGCCGGTCTGCACGTCCACGGTCACAAATGTCGCTGGACCGTCGTCTGGAATGATGATGAAGCTGGTCGTGCTGGGCTCGTCGTCGTTCCTCCACACTCCCACGAGACGGAAGTCGTTCCCGCCACCCCGAGGCGTCTCCCGCGCCGCACGGAACGACGAGAAGTGGGACACCGGGAAGCTGACGGTGCCGCTCGTGGGATCCACATCGTAGGGCCCTGGGACGGCTCGCACTTTCCCCCGCGCATCGCGTGTGTAGATCACGAGTCGTGAGAGATCGCCGCCGAACGTCGCAGTGTCGAACGGGATCGTGACGGTGACCGCTTCCTTGAATGTCAGCCCCTCCGGCCCGAAGAAGACGGATGGGCCGGCGCCAATGTCGTTGTTCTTCGGGATGACGTCCGATGACGTCGCGACGAGGATCGAGGTTGGCGCCGTCAAGGCGCCTGCCGGCACGGCCACGCCCGAACCGGCGATGACGCTGATCGGATCTTCGCCGTCGGCCGCGAACGGCACGACGACGGCTCCGCCGCCGGTGCCGAGCACGTCGGAGAGCGCGAATTGTTCGCCGGCAGAATTCCCGATCACACTCGCGCGGATGTCGACGCTGCGCTTCGACGCCTTCGCCTGTTTGAACGAGATCGAGGCGTTGACGGTGCCGCCGGTCGCGCCCGCGTCGCGCACGAAGAGCGTGTAGTCACCATTCGCGGGAAGGACGATCTTCTTCGCGTCGTCGGAGGCCGCCTTCGACGGCGGGCGGAGGTCGAGAACGTACTCATCGGGCCCCTCAATGCGCACGAGCTCCGGGGTCGCAGCAGAGCCTTTCACCGCGACCGCCTTGACGTTGACGCGTGTCCCGGCCCCCGCCGCGAACGGGAAGGCCGTAGGCTCCGGCGCCGTCTCGATCTCGTCGGACTCCTTCTTCGGGCTCTTCCACGTGACCTTCAGCTTGTACTCCCCAGTGCTGCCTCCGCGCCCGGACACCTCGACGACATACGTTCCGGATTGGGGCAGTTCTGCGACCTTCAGCTTGGAGCCCTTCCCTGCCTGGACGACTGCGTCCGCGAATGGTTGCGTGGCGTCCGGCGCGAAGACCCGCAGCGTCGGCTGGAAGTCCTTCTTGCCCTTCACCGACGCGCTGAACTTCGCGCCGGCGGGGCAGTCGATGCTGAAGGTCTCGACTTCGTCCGCGTCGTCGATCGAACTCCGGACCTTGTCCGCGTTCAGGATCGTCACGCCGATCGCGGCTCCCGCCATGACGGGAAGAACCGCGAACATCGCGATCGCGATCAGCGGGGCGAGCCGCCTGGACCAGAGAGATGCGCTCATCACAGGGTCTCCTCGCGCGCAGATCGGACAGGGATCCTGCACGCTATTGCGTCGTGGCCAATCGATTCTGCGTCGACCTGCACCCGCCCAGTCTGCGCGCAGATGGCGCGCCTGTCGATGTCTGGAGTGCAGCAGCGTGGCGTGACGCCGCCGCCGCGAAGCCCGAGTCTTGTGCTCCGGGCTCCTACTTGACGCCCAGCATCCCGAAGAGATTGTGCCGTGTGGGGAGCCAGTCGGCGTGCTGGTGCTTCTCGCAGAGAGCCTGGGTCCACGCTCGCCACTCCGTCTCCAGGGCCTGCACCTCGTTGGCGCTCCCCAGTCCCAGCGCGTCGAAGAGGAGCCGATTGCTCCATCGCCCATCCGTGGCGAGCTTGTCGTCCGCCTCCGGAACGATGAACTCACGCCTCAGGTACGTGATGTAGCGCTCGCGGTACTTCGGTCGTCCGCCCTTCTCGGCATTCCACAAGAAGTACGAGAGGCTCCAGGCCCTGGCATAGAAGAGGTTCGCGTACACGTTGAAGACGCGCCGCTGCCAGAGGATCCAGCGCTCGTCGGTCGATTGCGCCTCGGTGAGTGTGGGCGCCACGCCGAGGATCGCCTCGCGCAGATCGCGGCCAGTTGTCACGCCGGTCAGGTCGGCGAGCGCGAAGTCACTCCAGCCGAGTTTCGCGAACGCCTGATCGAGGATCCAGATCAGCTCCATGCGGTTGTCGAGCGGCTGCATCCACTTGCGCACTCCCCCGTCGCCCGCGTACGCGCTGAAGAACTCGGCGAAGCCCTCGTTGCTCCAGAGTGGTCGCACGCTGCAATCGCGCCACGCAGGGCGCTTGCCCGTCTTCTTCTCGGTCATCTCGCGCGTGTAGAAATGCGCCAGTTGATGGACACCCTCGTGGCATTGCGTCTGATAGGTCACGTAAGGCGCCTCGCCGCCCGCGTCGCCGTCGTGCGTGACGATGAAGCGCGGCTCCTCCGGCGAGTAGAACGCGCGCACTCCCGCGGCCGCTGGGCTGATGCGATGGCGCTCGCGACTGAAGCGCTCGAAGTCGGACTCGCGCGAGAAGGCATTGACCTTGAGCAGCGTCTCGAAGGTGGCGTTGTCCGGGCCGTAGCGCGTGAAGCCGAAGATCGGTCCCAACTCGCGATGCCACCCCTCGTAGAGCGAACCGAAGAGTGTCTTGGTCTCGCGCAGAACGCGTTGCGCGCGATTTAGTTCGACGGCATCGACGTCGGATAGATCGCTCTTCGGCTTGCCGCCGACCTGCACGAAGACGACGTACGGTCCGGTCGTTTCGTGCAGGGTCGGGTAGTCGCGCATGACCTCGACGGTGCGCTGGTAGTTGAGCCAGCGCGTCACGCCGAACCAGTAGTCGTCCGCGAGGCGGATCTCGTCGGCGCGCACCTCTTGTGCGAGTTTCCGAATCTGCGCTGCGGTCTCGAGTGGCGGGAACCAGGGACCGTTCTTCGGACGCTCCTTCGCCGCAATGCGCTCCAGCGCGCGCACGGCGTCGGTCTCGAGTTCTTCGGCGCGTGGACTCTCCTCGAGCAGCGTGTCGATCAACTCGCCGCAGTCCTTCATCCCGAGGATGGCGTGCGCCCACTCGGCGTCGGGATCGGTCTCGGCCGCCCAGCGCGCGACAGTCTTGCGTGCGTCGCTTTCGCCGCGCTGCTTGAAGAAGTTCGCCGCCCATTCGAGCTGGGCGGAGTTCTGACGATCGACGGCGTCGAGCGTCTCACGACGGAGCTTCGCGCGCTCGGCGCCAGGGAGTGCCTTCCACGCAGCCGCATCCGTCTTAGGGTCGGCGAGCAACGTGCTCGTCGTCGGCTGCTTCGCAACGTCGGTCGGAGAGTCGTCGCCTCCGTTCAGCATCGCGAACACGACGATCACGACGCCCACAACGGCGATCGCCGAGACGATGGCGACGGGATCGCCGCGCTTCTTTCCCCGGCGCGGCGTCGGCGGATGGTGCCGGCGCCCCGCCTGGTTCGCGGGCGAGCGCGCCCCTTTGCCGTGTGCTGCGTGCGTGGATTGCGGAATCTGCGTACGCGGTGGCTGCGCCTGGCGCGCGCTCGGAGCCGCCCCAGGCGCCGGTCGCGTCGGAGGGCGCGCTGGCGCGTGTGGCCTGGTCGGTGGTCGTGCGGCTGGGCGCGCCGGAGGTCGTGTCGGAGGTCGCGTCGCTGGACGAGTCGGAGGCTGAGCGAACGCACCGCCCGAAGCATGCGCTCCGGGTACGGACGACGGCACCACGATGACGTTCCCGCAGATTGAGCAATCGAACGACGCATGGCCGCGCACGGCGTCCAGCGGGTATGCGCTGCCGCAGCTCGAACAGACCAGTCTTCCCGGAGAACTCGACGCCATCTTCGTCCTCTCACGTGGTGCGATCTACCGCACGGGGCGCGGTCCCCCCGCGAGCCCGCTCGGGCTCACTCATGCTTTCACTCACGCAGCATGAGCGCGAGCCTACCAGATCGTCGCTCGCACTCTCCGCTTCGTCGCGGTGCGGCCGCGCTCGTCGCGCGCTCGGCGGTCCGCTACGCTACGTTGCTGTCTTCCGGCGGAGAGCGACCATCCATGACGAGCGACAAGCCCAGCAAGACCGAAGCCCGATTGCGGAGAGAGCGTGATCTCTACCGCCAGCTGCTCGAACTCGGGACCGAAGGGGAACTCCGCCCGCTGCTGAAGCGCGCGCTCAAGCTGGTGGTGGCCATCACCGGAGCCCAGAACGGCTACCTTGAGGTCCGCGATGAGTCGCCCAATGCTCCACTCGACATCGGGGGGGCGCAGTTGCGCTGGTCGATGGCGACGGGGTTCAAGCGCGACGACATCCACGAAGTGCGGCAGGCGATCTCGCGCGGCGTGATTGCCGAGTCCATCGCGACAGGCAAATCGGTCCGCGCCGCCTCGGCAATGGACGACACCCGCTTCCACGACCTGGCGAGCGTCCAGGAACACGAGATCGAGGCCGTCCTCTGTGCGCCGATCGGGACCGACCCCAGTCTTGGCGTCGTGTACCTACAAGGTCGCAAGGGAGGCGCGGAGTTCGGGGACGAGGATCTCTGGCACGCCGAGCTCTTCGCGCGCTACCTGGTCCCCTACGCGGATCGCCTCATCACGCAGGAGCGGCAGAGGATCGAGGTCGATGCGACGCGCAAGTATCGCGGGAAGTTCGACCTGCGCGGGATCATCGGCTCGAGCGCTGCGCTCGGCGACGCGCTGGCGCGGCTCGTCATGGTCGCGCCCTTGCCCGTGGATGTCGTCATCACCGGCGACACGGGCACGGGTAAGACCCTCTTCGCGCGGGCCATTCATCGCAACAGTCACGTCGCGGCCGGTCCTTTCATCGAATTGAACTGCGGCACGATTCCCGAGGGGCTTGCCGAGAGCGAACTCTTTGGCGCAGTCAAGGGGGCGCACTCGACGGCCGACCGCGAGGTCCCGGGTAAGATCTCCGCTTCCGAGGGCGGCACGCTCTTCCTGGACGAGGTGGGCGAACTTCCACTTGCCGTGCAGGTCAAACTCCTGCAGTTCCTACACGCGAAGACGTACCGCCCACTCGGCAGCAACGACCTCATCCACGCGAACTGCCGCATCATCGCGGCGACCAATCGTGATCTGCAGGCGATGATCAAGGACGGCACGTTTCGCGAGGATCTGTACTACCGCCTGCACACGCTGCCGATCCGCATTCCGTCGCTCGCTGAGCGGCGCGAAGATGTCCGCGACATCCTGCTCCACTTCGTCGAGCGCTTCGGCAGTGCGCCGCCGGTCGGACTCGGGCTCGGGCGCTTCGACGTCTCGCCCGCCGCCGTGCACGCCGCGACTGCGGCCGAGTGGCCCGGCAACGTGCGCGAGCTCGCCCATCGCATCAAGGCGGCGATCATGCTCGCGAACGCCGATGGCGGCCGTGTCATCCGACGCAAGCACCTCTTTCCCCAGTCGCGCGAAGCGCACCCCGAGGGCGAAGAACGCCTCAGCTTCCAGGAGGCCACCCGCCGCTTCCAGCGTGGCTACTTGCTGGAGACCCTCGAAGAGGTCAACTGGAGCAAGACCGAGGCTGCCCGCGTCCTCGATCTCTCCCGATCCAGCATCCACAACCACATCCGCGCTCACGACCTGAAGCCGACCGACGCGTCGACCTGACGGGCGATACGGAGCCAGGACAACTTCGGCAGAGTTCGGAGCACAGGCATCGATACCGCGAATGCCAACCTCCGAACTCTGCCGAAGTTGTCCTGGCTCCGTATCGTTGGTTCCGTATCGCTACGCTTCCAACGCGGCCACTCGTTTCCGCAGAGCGATCAGTTCCTGGCGCAGTTCTTCGAGTTCGGCGCGGAGGTCGCCGTCTGACGATTCCGACGATACGGACGCTACCGCCGTTGCGGGCATGGCGACGCCGAGGACGGGGCCAGCTGTGTCGATTGCCGGGCGGGGAGCGTGGGTCTGGACGAATGGCTGTGATGCCGCCGGTGCGGCGGGCGTCTCGCGCTCGTCTGTCTCGGCCTCCTCGTCGTCATCCGCCGGCGCGTCGGTTTGCGTGCAGAGGAGTTGCTGCCAACGGGCGTAGCGCTGGCCGGAGTCCTTCGAGAGCAGATGGACGTGGCCGCCCCGCGCGAGTTCGCGTAGGAGCTCGTCCACATCGCTTTGCGAGCCCATCGGGGCCATGCGACCGCAGCGCCGAGTGAGTTCGCCCGCGGTCTGGGGGCCGCGCAGTAGCAACTCGGCGAGGATGGCGATCTCCTGGCGCGACATGCGGAGTTCGTCCATGAGTCTCTCGCCGTAGCGGCGCACGCGGCCGCCATCGCGCTCATGGATCATCGTGAGGCCCTTCTGACGGAGTTCCATCAGACAGCCCAAGATCTCGAATTCTTCGAGGTGGAGCACCGGGGCGCGGTTGCTCTTCTGGTTGCACGCTGCGATCAGCGCGTTCAGTGACAGGGGGTAGGCGTCAGGCGTCGTCCAGCGCTTCTCGATGAGCGCTCCCAGGACACGCGCCTCTGTGCGGTCGAGCTCCATACGCAGACGATAGCGCGACGGCGGCGACGTGGCAGGCTCGAATTCCGCAACGCCTCGGCTTGTGAGCTTGAACCGAGGGTCCGCAGGGGGGGTGAAATGACGAACGGGCCCCCGCGTTTCGCTACGATCTCGCGTTCTTGCTCCGGGACGCGGTCAGATCGCGCGCCGGAGGCCACGGAGGAGCGGCTGAAGATGTCCGAAATCGAGCGCGAAGTCCTGGAAGTCGATGTGCTGATCGTGGGGGCGGGGCCAGCCGGGCTCGGTGCCGCGATCCGTCTTGCGCAACTCGCCGAAGAGCACGGCAAGGACGATCTGATGATCGTGGTCATCGAGAAGGCCGCCGAGATCGGATTCCACTCCTGCTCCGGCGCCGTCATGGACCCGCGCGCACTGGCGGAGTTGATCCCCGACTACCGCGCGAAGGGCTGTCCGATCGAAGCCGACGTGGTCTCGGACGAAGTCTGGTATCTGCACGAACAAGATCGCGTGAAGGTCCCGTACATCCCCGAGCCCCTGCAGAATCACGGCTGTCACGTGCTGTCGCTGGGGCGCTTGACGGCGTGGCTCGGTGAGCAGGCCGAAGCGACGGGCCGGATCGACATCTTCACCGAGACGGCCGGCGCGGAGATGCTCTACGACGAGAGCGGCGAGAAGGTGATCGGCGTCCGGACCGGCGATAAGGGCCGTGACAAGGACGGCAACCCGAAGTCGAATTTCGAGCCGGGGATCGACATCCAGGCCAAGCTGACGATCCTCTCCGAGGGCGTGCGTGGATCGCTGGCGAAGCCGCTGATCCCGAAGTTCGGGCTCGATGCGGACAGCCAGCCGCAGGTCTACTCGCTCGGCATCAAGGAACTGTGGCAGATGCCGCCGGGTTCCGTCACGCCCGGCGAGGTCATCCACATGATGGGTTGGCCGCTGCGCGACGACGCATTTGGCGGCGGGTTCATCTACTCGATGGCCGACGACATCATCGACATCGGTCTCGTGGTCGGTCTCGACTACAAGGACCCGATGCTGGAGCCGCACAAGCTCTTCCAGCAGCTCAAGACGCACCCACTCGTGGCGGAGATTCTTGCTGGCGGCAAGATGATCCAATACGGCGCGAAGGCGCTGCCCGAGGGTGGTTACCACGCGATCCCGCGCCCATATGCCGCTGGCGTCCTCTTGGCGGGCGACACGGCGAGCTTCCTCAATCCGATGCGCCTGAAGGGCATCCACACTGCGCTCAAGACCGGCATGCTGGCGGCCGAGACCGCGATGGATGCGATCGCCCATGACGACTTCTCGGAAGACCGACTCTCGCTCTACAAGACGCGCGTCGGCGGGTCGTGGGTCGAGCAGGAACTGCGCTTCAGCCGCAACTTCCACTCCGGCTTTCGACACGGGACGATGGGCGGACTCGTCAACTCGGCGATGATCCTCGCGACGAACGGGCACGGCATTCTCGGCGTCGGTCCTGGTCGCGCGGGACACGAGGAGATGGAGACCGTCGCGCACTACGTCGATGGGCACGACGGCGACGAGGCCGCGAAGACGTTCCGGCGTCCGAAGTACGACGGCGAACTCACGTTCGACAAGCTGACGAACGTCTACCACTCCGGGACGAAGCACGAAGAGGACCAGCCGTGCCACCTCGTCGTGGCGGACGCGGACATTTGTGTGACGCGCTGCACCGCCGAGTACGCCAATCCGTGCACGCGTTTCTGCCCGGCGCAGGTCTACAACATCGTGGAAGACACCGATGTGGCGACGGGTACGAAGCTGCAGATCGACTTCGCAAACTGCGTGCACTGCAAGACGTGCGATATCGCCGACCCGTATCAGGTGATCACATGGGTGACGCCCGAGGGGGGCGACGGTCCGCGCTACGATCGTCTCTAGGGGCCCGGCCAGAAACCCCCGCGGCGCCGGTGATCAGGTGCTGGCCTGCCGACCTGCGGAGCATCCACCGTGCCCGAGCGGGCCGTCTGCCGCGGCTGCCAGGCTCGGAGACTCTCCGGAGTCGAGTCGCCTGTCACCCACGACAGCCGTCCCACCCGGACGCGTCCGGCTATCCACGGGGGTTTCTGGCCGCACCCCTAGGGCCCCGGCTTCAGCCCCGAGCCCGCGCGCGCCGATTGGGGAAGAGTCGAATTCCCACCCGGAGAGCCCCCGCGATGACGCTCGATACGCCCACACGCTCGCCCGACGCGACGGCACCTCTGCCGGAGCGCGTCGCTGCGGAGCCAAGGCAGCCCGAGACCGCAGCGAAAGAGGTCGTGGGCCCTCGGGTCCTGCTCGTCGACGACAATGCCGAACTCGCCGCTTCTCTCGCGCTGGCGCTCTCCGAGGAGGGCGTCCTGGTGGATTGCGCCGGCTCCGCCGAGACTGCCAAAACCGTCTTCGCCGAGCGGCGCTACGACGCTGTCGTGATCGATCTGGTGATGCCAGGCACGCACGGCATGGCGCTCCTCGCCGATCTGCGCGAGTCGCCGCAGGGCAAGGGTGTCCCCGCCGTCTTGCTCTCCGAACTGCCGAAGGGCGAGACACGCGATCACGCGCGGCGGTTGGTCGGCAAGCTGAAGCGCGCCGCATTCCTCGACAAGCCCGCGTCCCCGCGTCGCCTGCTCGTCACGCTCGGGCAGGTGACGGCCGCTCGCTGATCGGCTTGCGCGCCGCTCCCCGTGACGGTCCGAGTGCAGTTCTCGGTGCGGCTCCCGGTGTGACGTGAAGATCGGTCGTCCGCTCGTCCGCGGCCACTTAGTGCGGCGCTACAAGCGGTTCCTCGCCGATGTTGTGACCGACGACGGGCGCGAGTTGACGGTTCACTGTCCGAACTCGGGTTCGATGCTCGGACTCGCGACGCCCGGTGCGGCGGTGATTATCAGTGACTCCGGCAACCCGAGCCGGAAGTTGCTCTACACACTTGAGCGCGTCCGTGCCGGGCGCACCTGGGTTGGTGTGAATACGATGATCCCGAATCATCTCGCCCGTGAGGCTGTCCTGAAGGGCCGCATCCCTGCGGTCAACGGCTATGCGAACGTGCGCAGCGAAGTTGTGCTGGAGAAGGGTACGCGCCTTGACCTGCATCTCTCCGGATCTGCGCCGGGTTCGGGTCCACGGCCCGACTGCTGGCTCGAGGTGAAGAGCGCCACGCTGCGGGTCGGTGCGGCCATCCGGTTTCCGGACGCCGTCACGGAACGCGGGCGCAAGCACCTCGATGCGTTGCGTGGAGTGGTGGCTCGTGGAGAGCGTGGAGTGCTGCTCTTCGTCGTCAATCGCGGCGACGGCGACTTTGTGGCTCCGGCCGATTCAATTGACCCCGCATACGGCGACGCACTGCGCCGGGCTGCGGCAGCGGGCGTCGAGATCATCGCGCATCGCGCGCGCATGCGCGGTGAGCGGACGTGGCTCGCCGAGAGCGTCCCCGTCCGCCTGCGCTGAGCGTCTGCCCCCCGCTCTTCAGGCTCACCCGCCCTCTTTCCGATGAGGAAGCGGACCGGGCGCCGTGCCCGGAACTCGCCGAATTGCAGAATGTCGTATCGCAGAACAAGCAGGTGCTGACTTGGCTGACTTGCCCGGGCCACAACGGTCGCAACGAGGACCACGGGATGATTCGCGTGGTGAAGGGCGTGCGCTGATCAGCGCCGGAAGCCCGGCCTCGGCGCAGGATCTCGCCCAACAACTGACATCCGTCGAGGCGCGCGCGGTGGCCGCGGAGGATCAACTGGCTCGAGATCGCTACGACCACGCTGAGCGTGTCCGCGAGATGGAGGGCAAGCTCCGGCAACTGGAGCCCTGGATCCGCAAACTGCGGGGTGAGTTCAAGGACGTCGTCGGCGAGCGCGACGCGCTTCGGGAGCGACTCTCGTCGGCTGCGGGATCCGCTGCCGACGGCGCGCGGGCCGAGATGGTGGCGCTGACCGCCGAGCGCGACGCCGCTCTGGCGGACGTCGTCGAGTTGACCATGCGTCTCGAGGCGGACGTTGCCGATCTCGACCGCCGATGGACGCGCCGGGTTGAGACGATCGAAGCGGCGCGCGAAGATGCGGTGACCAAGCTGGCTGCTCTCGATCACGCCGCCACGGAGGCGCGTCAAGGTGCCGACGAGGTGCGTCATCTGACAACCGAGCTCGACGGCGCGCGTAAGACGGTCTCCGCGCACAAGGCCGTCGCCCGCGCGGCGCAGGAGGAAGCCGCGGCTCTCAGGGAGCAGGCGGAGCAGCTGGAGGCGACGCAAGCCGACGCTGTCGCCGAGTATGAGAAGCGAGTCCGCGAGTCGCAGCGTCTCGGCGAGAAGCTGGAGCGTCGCACCCACGATCTGAAGGAGGCGAAGTCCGCTGCCGACGGGCTTCGCGACGACCTTGGGACGGCGCGGGGACGCGTCGAGGCACTCGAGGAGCAGACGGCGTCGCTCAAGGGCGAAGTGGCCGCTGTGGCCGTGGCGCGCGAGCAGGCGGACGAGGCGCGCGGCGAGATCGAGAAACTGCGCGCCGAGACGGCAGAGGCGAAGCAGGCGCTCGCGAAGATGGACGAGGAGTCGGCGTTCGCGCGGCGCTCGATCGAGAACGTACGCGAGGAGTTGGAGGCGACCGCGAAGGCGCGCGACGTCGCGCACGCGGACGTCGAGCGGCTCTCCCGCGAACTCGAAGATGCGCGAGAGCGCGCGGGTCGCTCGGAAGAGGCTCTCGCGGAGTCGGTGATCGAGTCCGAGACGGCGGCCACGCGCTACGGCAGTCTCGAGGCGGACCTGCGCGAGGCGACCGATCAGGTTGGTGACCTCCAGGAGGAGTTGAGTGCGGCCAATGCACGCAGCGTTGCGGCCGATGCCGCCGCCGCGGATGTGCGAGAGTTGGAGAAGCTGCGCTCCGAGGTCGAGTGTGGCCGCACCGCGATCGGCACATTGCAGCAGAAGGGCGACGCGCTCCTGGAAGAGGTCGAGGCGCTCCGCGGTGCCGCGATCGACCGCACTGCCGCGATCGAGGCCAGTCACGAGACTCGGCTCGAGGCCGTCAAGTCGCGTGCCGAGGCCGAGATGATCGGGCTCCGCGCGCGGGTCGAGGACAGCGAGGCCTCGCTCGCCGAACTCCAGGCCCGGCTGTCGTCAAACTCCGATGCCCGCGACGCCGAGATGCGGCGCATCCAACTGGGCGTTTCCGCCGCTCTTGGCGAGGGCATGCAGCGAGTGCTCGACGGCATCGAGCACGTTCTCGGCCCCGACGTCGGGCTTGCGGGCACCATCTCCGTGAACGCGCCGGCGGCCCAAGAGCCCCGCTGGGACACGCTCCTCTCGGAGCTCGCGGAACTGCGCGACGAGGTCGAGCACTTCCGCGAGGTCGATCCCGCGGCGGTGGCCGAGGCCGAGATCACGGCCTCGATCGAGATCGACGTCATCCCCGGCATCGACGTCCCGACGATGATGGACCCCGCGGCGGTGCAGGACGAGGATACGGAACTCCTTCGCGATTAGTTCGTTAGTTGCCAAAATGACGAAATGAAAGCGATCGCCGCCGCGCTGCGGCTCCTGGGAGACGAGACGCGACTGCGTGCACTGCGTCTCCTCCGCCGTGAAGAACTGAACGCCGGTGAGCTGGCGCGCATTCTCGGGCTCGCCTCATCCGCCGTCTCACGTCAAATGGCGATCCTGCGCGAGGCCGAACTCGTGGACGAGCGCCGCGTCGGGCGCTTCGCGTTCTTTCGCGCGGCCACGGACGCTGCGTCTCTGGACGGTCTCTTCGCGCTCCTGGGAGATCGCGTGGACGAAGCCGACGACACGCACGGTGACCTCGCGCGGCTGCAGGATGTGCTGCGCACGCGTCGCGAGCGGCGGATGGCCGGGACCGGGGCGCAGCGTCCGTACGTCCCGGGGCGGTCGTGGGCGTCGTGGGCGCGCGTGGTCGGGATGCTCGTTCCGGGCGGGTTGCGGGCCGCGGACCTCGGCTGCGGCGATGGCGCACTCGCGCTCGAGATCGCACGCTTCGCCGAGACGGTCGTCGGCGTGGATCGGCGCAAGGCGCTGGTCACGCGGGCGCGCGCCGCCGCAAAGAAGGCGGGCGCGGCGAACGTGAAGTTCCGCGTCGCGGACATCGAGGCACTGCCGCTCGACGACGGCGCGTTCGACGCCGCTCTGCTCTCGCAATCGCTGCACGCAACGGAGGAACCCGTCGCCGCGCTGCGCGAAGCGGTGCGCGTTCTCGCACCCGGGGGGCGCCTGCTTGTGATGGAAGTGTTGCCGCACGACGAGGCGTGGGTGCGGGAGCGTCTCGGCCATACGCGCCAGGGGTTCGGCGCGAGCGAGTTGGAGTCGATGCTTCGCGACGCCGGATTGGACGGCGTGACGGTGGCGAGCATGCCGGCGCGCGACGGCGACGCATTCCGCCCGGTGATTGCGTCCGGGACGATCTCGGGCGGCGCGGCGACAGCGCGTTTGCGTCGCCGCAACTCAGGAGTCGCACGATGAGCGCCGCACTGCCCTTCCTCCACCCCGAGCGTGCCGAAGCACTGATCGCGGCCCGCAACGAGCGCATCCTGATCTTCGATGGCGCGATGGGCACAGCGCTCCAGGACGCCGACCTCACGATCGAAGACTTCGGCGGCGCGGAACTCGAGGGCTGCAACGAGAACCTCGTCTTCACGCGCCCTGACGTGATTCGGCGGGTGCACGACGACTACCTGGCGGCGGGTGCCGACATCATCGAGCCCGATACGTTCGGCGCGACCGATATCGTGCTCGCCGAGTACGGGTTGGAGGCGCGCGTGCGCGACCTCAACGTGACGGCGGCGCACATCGCACGGGAAGCGTGCACGGCCTTCGACACGCCGGAGCGGATGCGCTTCGTGGCGGGTTCGATCGGTCCGACGACCAAGGCGATCTCCGTCACGGGGGGCATTACGTTCGACGCGCTCCGGCAGGCGTTCCGGGATCAGGCGGCGGCACTCGTCGAGGGCGGCGTCGACCTGCTCCTCGTCGAGACGTCACAGGATACGCGCAACGTGAAGGCGGCTCTCCTCGGCATCCAGGAACTCTTCACAGAGCTTGGCGCGCGTGTGCCGGTCATGGTGTCGTGCACGATCGAACCGACCGGGACGATGCTGGCCGGGCAAGGCGTCGAGGCGTTCTGGACGAGCATCTCGCACGTCGATCTCTTCGCGGTCGGCCTGAACTGCGCGACTGGTCCAGAGTTCATGACGGATCACGTCCGGAGCCTCTCCGCGCTGGCCCGGCATCCCGTCTCGTGCATCCCCAACGCGGGGCTCCCGAACGAGGACGGACTCTACGAACTGACGCCGGAGCAGTTGGCCGCTGCGCTACGCCGCTTCGCGGAACAGGGCTGGCTCAACGTCGTCGGCGGGTGTTGCGGCACGCGCCCCGCGCACATCAAGGCGGTTGTGGAGGCCATGCGCGGGCTCGCCCCGCGGGTGGCGCCGCAGCATCAGCGCACGTTGCTCTCCGGCATCGACTTCTTCGAGGCGACCGACGACAACCGGCCGATCTTGGTCGGCGAGCGGACCAACGTGATCGGGAGTCGCAAGTTCAAGCGGTTGATCGTGGAGGAGCGCTTCGAAGAGGCGGCGGAGATCGGCCGGGCGCAGGTGAAGAACGGTGCGCAGTTGGTGGACGTCTGTCTCGCCAATCCGGATCGCGAAGAGCTCGAGGATACCGACCGCTTCCTCGCCGAGGCGATCAAGAAGGTGAAGGCGCCGTTCGTCATCGACTCGACGGACGTCGCCGTGATCGAGCGCGCACTCACGTGGTGCCAGGGGAAGGCGCTCATCAACTCGATCAACCTCGAGGACGGCGAGGATCGCTTCGAGCAGGTCGTGCCGCTGGCACTCAAGTACGGCGCCGCGCTCGTGGTCGGCTGCATCGACGAGGACCCGGATCAGGGCATGGGTGTCACGCGGCAGCGGAAGCTTGAGATCGCGCGGCGGAGCCATCAGTTGCTCACCGAGAGGTACGGCGTGCGAGAAGAAGACATCGTCTTTGACCCGCTCGTGTTCCCGTGCGCGACGGGCGCGGCAGAGTACATGGGCAGTGGTGTCGAGACCATCGAGGGCGTGCGGTTGATCGACCACGCGTTCCCGAATTGCCGCACGATCCTCGGCGTCAGCAACGTCAGCTTCGGGTTGCCGCTCGCCGGGCGCGAAGTGCTGAACGCGGTCTTTCTCTACCACTGCACGAAGGCGGGGCTCGACCTCGCGATCGTCAACTCCGAGAAGCTCGAGCGCTATGCGTCGATCCCGGACGACGAGCGCAAGCTGGCGGAGGACTTGCTCTGGGATCGCGGTGACGACTCGATTGCGGCGTTCGCCGCCCACTTCAAGGGTCGCAAGTCGCACGAGCAGCGCGTGGACAAGGCCACCCTCTCGGTGCCCGAGCGGATCTCACTCTGTGTGGTCGAGGGCACAAAGGAGGGCCTCACCGACGCGCTCGATCAGCAGATGGCCGACGGCCTGACCCCGCTCGAGATCGTCAACGGTCCGCTGATGACGGGCATGGACGAGGTGGGCCGGCTCTTCGCGACGAACGAGTTGATCGTGGCCGAGGTCCTGCAGAGCGCCGAGGCAATGAAGGCCGCCGTCACGCATCTCGAGCCACACATGGAGCAGGGGGAAGTCGTCGCGAAGGGACGCATTCTGCTCGCAACCGTGAAGGGCGACGTCCACGACATCGGCAAGAACCTCGTCGATATCATCCTGTCGAATAACGGCTTCGACGTGGTCAACCTGGGCATCAAGGTGCCGCCCGCGGCGCTCGTCGCGGCAGTGCGCGAGCACGCGCCCGATGCGATCGGTCTCTCCGGCCTGCTCGTGAAGTCGGCGCAGCAGATGATCGCGACAGCCGAGGACCTACGCGCGGCCGGGATCTCCACGCCCATCCTGGTGGGGGGCGCGGCGCTCTCGCGCAACTTCACGGTGAAGCGGATCAGCCCGGCGTACGGCGACGGGCTCGTGCTCTACGCCCGCGATGCGATGAACGGTCTGGCGCTGATGGAGCGCGTGATGAAACCCGACGAGCGCCCGGCTCTGGAGACGATCGCCGCCGAGTCAGAAGGACGCGCACCGCCGATGGAAGTGGTCGCCGAGTCGGCCGAGGCGCCCGCAGTGCGCAGCGCCGACGTGCGCCTCGACGTCGGCATCCCGGCGCCCCCGGATACGGATGGACACGTCGACGAGTTCGAGGATCTCGACGCGCTGTGGGACTGGATCAACCCGGCCATGCTCTACGGACGTCACATGGGGCTGAAGGGGGCGGCGCGCAAGATCGCGACCGACGATCCGAAGGCGCGCAAGGTCGTAGCGGCGATCGACGACGTGAAGCAGCTCGCGCGCGACGGGGCACTGCACGTGCGCGCAATCTGGCGCTACTTCGAGGCGGAAGCCGACGGCAATGACCTCGTGCTCTACGGCGACGATGGTGCCGAAACCGCGCGCCTCACGCTGCCGCGCCAGCGCCGCGCGAACGGTCTCTGTCTCCCCGACTACGTTCTGCCGCGTGACGGCGCGCGACGGGATCACGTCGCGGTCTTCGTGACCACCGCGGGCGACGGCATCCGCGAGATCGCCGCCGATCTGAAGGAGCGCGGGGAGTACGTGCGCTGTCACGCGCTGCAGGCGCTCGCCATCGAGTCGGCGGAGGCGGCGGCCGAGTTCCTGCACGCCGGCCTGCGCGCGGCGTGGGGCTTTCCCGACCCTGACGACATGACGATGATGCAGCGCTATCAGGCGCGCTATCGCGGTAACCGCTACTCGCCGGGCTATCCCGCCTGTCCGGCCCTCGAACTGCAAGAGGACGTCTTCCGTCTGCTCCGTCCGGAGCGGATCGGCGTCAGCCTGACCGACGGGTACATGATGGAGCCCGAGGCCAGCGTCTCCGCGCTTGTGTTCCACCATCCGGATGCGGCCTACTTCTCGGTGTAGCGATCCGTCGACCGATTCCCGCCCTCGCGGCATCCTCTCCGTGACCGAAGAACTTGCGTCACGCGCGCCGGTTTCAGACGTCGGATGAGAGCCATGACGAGAGTAGCGCCGCACACCGGGAGTGGCGGCGCGCACGAGCGAGGGTGACCCATGAAGCGTATTCCGATTGTATTGGCCCTGTTGTTGGTGGTGGCCGTCTGTGGCATCACCGCCTGGTTCGCGTTGCAGGACGTGGATGTCGCCTCGACGCCTCCGGAGGCTGCCGAGACGGAAGACGGGGTCGATGAAACGGCAACCGAGCCGGAATCGGACTCCGCCCGGACGGCCAAGGCGGCGGAGAGCGGGCGCAAGCGCGTCTCGGTTGCTGCCGACGCGGAGAACGCAGCGGCGAGCGCCGTCGTCGGTCGCATCGTCTACGAGGATGTCGGCGTCGCGGGAGCGCGCATTGAGGCCTACGCCGCGCCGGAAGGCGAGTTCGACGAACGTCTCGCGCGGGCGAGAGAGATCTTCGGTGATCTCTTCACGGAAGAGGAATTGAAGGGGCTCGAAGGCCGCTTCGGTGGACGGCGCACCCGCAGTCGCGTGTCGGTCACCGCGTCGAACGATGAGGCGAGCGCTGACGAACCGAGCGCCGATGAACAGCGCCCCGCATCCGGCGGCAGCGTCAGCATCTCGGTCGGCTCGCGCGACGGCGTTCAGGTGAACGGCGAACTCGCCGACATCGACCTCGAGAGCGATGACGCGCAGGACGCGATGGGCGCCGGTATGGAGATGGCGGGACGCATGTTCAGCGATCCGTCGTTCCTCGAGAAGGCGATGGACGTCGGTCGCCTCGAGACCGCCGGTTTCGAGCGCGACGCTGACTGGCCGCGCGTTGGCGTCGCGACCACCGACGCCGAGGGGCGCTTCCGCATCGAGGATCTGCCCGATGGAAATGTCGAGCTGCGCGTTCGCGCCTCGGGGTACGTGCGTCAGAAGCAGCGTGTCGATGTCGGTAGCACAGACGTCGCGATCGACATGCACAAGGGCGCCTTGCTTGAGGGAGTCGTCGTCAGTGGCGGTCAGCCGATCGCTGGTGCGTCGGTGCGGACGAAGACCGCGACTCTGACGACCGATGGCACAGGCGGGTTCCGGCTCGACGGTGCGCGGACCCCGCGCGAGAGCTTGCTCGTTTCGGCGCCGGGTTTCGTGACGGCCGGAGTCTCGGTCCCGCTCACGCTGAATGCCGATGGCCAGGCTTCGAGTGGTCAGTCGACCAACGAACTCGTCACGGTCGAGTTGGAACGCGCCGCCATCATTCGCGGCGTCGTCCTCTCCAACGACGGAGCACCTCTCGCGGGCGCCACGGTGCGCGTGACGAAGGGCTCCTCCGGCTTCAACCCGATGGCCTTCATGGAACTCGCGCAGCGGAATAATGTGAAGCCGCCTCGCGTCTCCGTCGAGACCGACGCCAACGGCATGTTCGAGATCGACGGCATCCCGGGCGGCACCGTCAAACTCGCCGCCGAGATGGCCGGTTTTCTGACCGAGGTCACCGACTCTCTGACAGTGACAGCTGGCGAGTCCACCGTGGGTGTGGAGCTGCGGCTGACGCGCGAGTCCACGGTCACCGGGCGTGTGATCGGGCCGGACGGCGCGCCCGTTGCAAACGCCACGGTCAAGGTGGCGCTCGACAAGCCGAAGGGCATGGGCGCCATGATTGCCGGGATGTTCGGCGGCTCGTGGGCGCGCGGCACGACAGCCGACGACGGGACGTACACGGTCGGCGGGCTGCGGAGCGGTGAACGCAAGGTACGCGTGGAGACGAAGCTCTATCTGCACGCCGAGGCGACAGCGGTCGTTCCCGACGAGGCGTCCGTCGCCCAGGACTTCACGCTGCGTCCGGGGTACACCGTCTTGGGGCGCGTGCTCTCTCCGACGGGTGATCCGGTCGGCGGTGCGCGCGTCGGTGTGAAGTGGGCCACCGCGAAGAGTACCGGCAACCCGATGGCCGCGATGATGGGCGGCATGTCCGGCCCCGATGCCCGCGTGACGGCCGACGACGAAGGGCGCTTCGAATTCACCGGTCTGCAAGACGGGCCGTACGACCTGACCGCCTCGTCCGACGCCCACCTCGACGGCACTCTGGATGAGGTCGTGGCCGGTGCGACAGAGATCACCGTCCAATTGCGCGCGGCGGCGTCCATTGCCGGCCGTGTCGTTGACGTCGACGGCAACCCCGTTCCGGGCGCGTGGGTCCATCGCAAGGGCGGGCCGAAGAAGAAGGGCGCCAACCCGTTCATGGCGATGCTCTCCCAGGGGCCCAAGGTGCTCACCGACGCCGACGGTAACTTCGTCCTGCCGAAGTTGGAGCCGGGTCGCTACCAGCTCTTCTCGCGGCGTGAGAGCTACGCCGAGAGCGAGACGCAGAAGATCGAGCTCGCCGAGGGCGAGAAAGTCAAAGACGTCGAGCTGATGCTGCGCGTGGGCGAGACCATCTCCGGGACGGTCGTGACGCGTGGCGACGGCGGGGCCGTCGAGGGCGCGCTCGTCTACGTCACTCCCGGCGCTGCGCTGAACTTCAACCCGATGGACGCCGTGGACATGGACCCGCGCGCGCCCGCCAATTCGATCAGTACGAAGACTGATGCGCAGGGCGGATTCACACTGAAGGGCCTGACGCCCGGGAACGTGACGATCGAGGTGCGCCACTCTGACTTCGCACCGGCATCGCTGGCGCGGATCGCGGTTCCCGGTACCGACGTCGTGATCGAGATCGGTACCGGTGGAGTGGTCGAGGGCGTGGTCACCGACAAGTCGGGGAATGCCCAGTCGGGCACGTCGATCATCCTCTCCGGTGGCGCGATGGGCTTTGGTCGTACGAAGACGGCGTCCACCGACGCGAACGGCTTCTACCGAATGGAGCGGGTTGTCCCCGGTTCCTACAACATCATGAAGATGGGCGGAGACGCCATGTTCGGGATGGACGGGATGGCGCCGATCGTCGTGCGCGAAGGCGAGACGACGGTGAAGGACTTCCGCGCGAAGGCGGGCGGCGGCAGCGGTGTCCGGGGTGGAGTCATGCGCGACGGCAAGCCGCTCGAGGGCGCCATGGTGGTGCTCTCCGGCGGCTCGGTTGGGATGAAGATGGCGTCGTCTGCCGCAGATGGTTCCTTCACGTTCGAGGATGTTCCGGCGGGTACCTACACCGTCAGCGTGCAGGCCGATCTCATGGGCGGCGGCACGTCAACCCAGGAGATCGTGATCGACGAGGACGGCAACTCGAGCGACGTCCAGCTCGAGTTGACCTCCCTCTCGCTCGAAGGGCGCGTGATCGACGGCGAAACGGGCGACGGCGTCGGCTTCGCCCAGGTGGTCCTCTTCGATCCTGCCGGTGGAGCCATGACCTCGATCGAGGAGATCATGCGCAATCAGCGCGGGCAGGCGATGACTGACGAGAAGGGGCGCTTCACCATCACGGGCGTCGCGAAGGGGACGTTTTCGATGCGCGTCTCGGCCGATGGGTACGCCGAGGCGACGCAGGATGGCGTGTCCGCTGGCGCCGCCGGGATCGTGGTGCGCCTGACGCGTGGCGTCGAATTCGAGGTCACGGTTCTCGGGCCGGACAACGAGCCCGTGACGGGCGCGACGGTCACCGCACGCGACGCAGCGTCCGGGCGCGAGACGTCGGCGATCGGCATGGGAGCGCTGCGAAGCGCGACCGACACAGCCGGTGTCGCGACGCTGCGACTTTCTCCCGGCAGCTACACGATCGTCGCTGAGAGTGCGGCCTGGCCGACCGGCACCGCCGACGTGGATACCGCCCGCGGCTCCGTCATCATCCGCCTGGAACGCGGCGGGGCGATCGATGTGACGGTGCGCAAGGACGGTCGACCGCTGGCTGGCGCGCGTGTCAGAGTCCTCGATGAGGCTGGCCAGGAGATCGCGCCGCGCGTGTCCATGAGCAACTTCATGGGGAGCGGGCTGACCACCGACTCGGCAGGCCGCGCGGTGCGCGAGGGGCTTCCCGAGGGGCGGCTGACTGTCGTCGTCACACTCGCCGATGGAACGACGGAGAAGCAGGTCGTGGAGGTCCGCCGCGGCGCGACCGCGACCATCACGATCGACGCTCAGTAATCGTCGGCGGAAGGCCGCTGCGAGCCTGAACGGCGGTATGGCGAATCCTGACCCTTGAAGTCGGGTGCCCCTTTCTGACACAACGAGGGGCCGTGCGCACGCCACCCACTCGCCGACCCAGAAGACGCTTCGCTGGCGGCGTCCTAGTCTGGGGGCTTGGCCTCACGGCTGCATCGCTCGGAGCAGCCCTGCTCTTGCTGACGGTCACGCAGCGATCGCTCGGCATCTTCGCGTGGAGCGGCGGCACCGGTGATTTCCCGTGGGTAGGCGCCGCCGTGAGCCTGGCCGCGCTGCCCTTCGTGGCAATCATCTTCGCCATCTGGGCCCGCGTGGCCCTGCGCACGTCCCACTGAGTTGATCAGCGTCACCGTCGGTGGCGCGGCGGCGCAGCCTGCTCAGCGCCGCCCCGGCGCGCTCAGTCGATCGCCTGCACGTCCTCGTCGTTTGGGAAAAGGGCCTTCACGATCGTGAGGAGTTGCGGGCGCGCGTCGTCGAAGTCCTCGACGCTGATGCGCTTGCCGTGGCGGTGGATCGTCAGCATGTTGCTCGTGAAGTCGAGCGCGATGTCGACCCGGGATACGTCGCGCGTGAAGCGCAACCCGATCGTGGGCAGATACGGGTCGCTCTTCGTGCGGCGCCAGTCATACGTAGCCGCGTCAGAGAGCAGCGTGGAGAGCTGCGCGGCGACGTCTTTCGGGATTGGGATCGGACCGGCGGTGACGGCATGGATCCCGACATACGCGATGCCGGGTTCCGCGCCGTGCGCCTTCGGAGAGACGCGGAAGGCATCGACGCGGGTCGGTTCGGTCAGCGCCTGGACGCTCCCCGGGCCGCCGTAGAGCTGCGTGATGCGCCAATCCGGACCGCTGCGGCGACAGGCGCCGCTCGTCAGCGCGACCACCGCAAGCAGCGCCGCACTCGCAAGCGCGCGGCTCATCGTTCGCCGTCCCACAGGTCCGACCACATCAAGCGTGGCACCTTCACGTTCACGTACGCCTCGTAGGCATCGGTCGGGTCCATGCGTCGGCCGGCGGTCACCATGAGCGCCCACAGGGAGCGCCTGACCCGGCCCTCGAAGAGCACCGCGTCGCCGGAGGTCACCTTGATCGGTTGGGCGAGATTCACCATCTCCGGCGAGAGCAGGATGCGCAGCTCGAACTCCTTCGGCTCCTTGCGTCCCGGCGCCATCTTGGAGGTCGCGGTGACGTCGAAGTGGTTGGCGCCCACGAGCTTGGCGTGGAAGCGCCACGCTGACTTCGGATCCTTGTGGAAGAGCCAGTAGCTGCGCGTTTTCCAGGGCCACCACGTCTCCCAGACCACCTCGTCGGGAAACGTCACGCGACGCTGCTTCGCCATCCACTTGATGATCGGTCGGACACCATCGCTCGGCAGCGCGTGCTTGATGCCCGTCACCCGGTCGTAGTCGAACGCGTAGTGCCCTGGAAAGAGGGTCTGCAACCGCTTGAGATAGCCGGTTGCAATGTCATCCGGATGCACCGCTTCGTTCTCGTCGTCGTCGCTGTGATGGATGTGATACGGGACATGCATCAGGTTGGGGATGACGCCCTCCATCAGGCCTTCGTAGTCGGACAGCGGTGTCAGGCGCTTGTTCCTCGTGCCCGCACGCATGTACGGCATGACGCTGCCAGCGAGCGGCGCCGCAGCGGCCCACATGTCGGCGTTGCGACCACCGAGCATCCACGACGCATCGCCGCCCATCGAGTGACCGGCGATGCAGATGCGCAGCGGGTCGATGTCGAATGTGCGCTTTGCGGCGTCGATGAGCTCGAGCACCATCTGCTCTTCGGGCTCCTCGTTCCACGCGGAGCTGACCTTCGTCATGACCTCGGGCGAGATGACGGTGAAGCCGGACGACGTCGCGCTGCCCCAGGTGCCGTGCGCGCCTCCCGCGTCGCCCTGTCCCTCGCCGCCGCCGTGCAACGAGAGTAGGAGCCCGCCGCCCTTCTTGCCCTTCGATACGATGTAGCGGCCCTTCTTCGAGTCCTTGTCGTAGAAGTACCCCTGCCCCTTCTTCTTCAGCTTGGGGCCGATCTTCTTCCGCATCTTGAGCATGTACTCGAGGAGCGGGGCGACGGACGACGCGGGGATGGCGGCCTCGGTCTCGACCCTGTTCTCGACCAGCAGCATCGCGCCGTCGGGGAACTTGGACTCGGCGGCTGCGGCGAATTCGTCGCAGAGCGCCTTGAGCGCCTTCATCCGGTCGGGCGACAGTTCCGCGGTTGCGTCATCCTGAGTCGCGCCGTCTTGGGCAGCGCCGTCCTGGGCAGCAAGAGGCGGTGTCGTACCGATGGACAGCGCCAACGCGGCGACGAGTGCGGCGCGTATCGGCGTCAAAGAGCGAGCGTGCATGCGACCGAGGATCGCCGACGCGGCCGACCGCGGGAAGGAACTCACTCCGCGGCCTGGAGCGATACCCCTGTCTCGCCGCCCTTGAGCGTCCCGGCCTGCACAGTGTTCCACGAGTTCTCGTTGCGGATGCGCACCGTCGCCCTGTACGTCGCGCCTTCTTCCATCCCACTCGCAGTGAACGCGCCGTTGGCGTCGGTGCGCGCGCGGACGCTCGTCAGGCCCTGACGATCGACGGGGCTGAGGAAGAGCCAGGCGTTCTTCATCACGGCTCCCGAGGCATCGGTGACCGTCCCGGATGCGCTCACGCCGTCGCGAACGCTCAGACGCACTCCACTGGCTCCGGTGGCCACGCCCTTCTGCTCGGACCCGATCTTGCCACTCGCGCTGACAGAGAGGGTGTACGTCTTCCCGTCCTCCAGCCCGGTCATTTCGAATTCGCCGCTCTCGTTCGTAACCGCACGTGCAGAGCGCCCCCCGCCGTCCGGGCGTCCCCGCACGCTCGCGCGGTTGACCGGCCCGTCCGGGCCCACCACGGTGCCGGAGATCTTGGCGCCCTCGGTTGCCGTCAGTGTGATGCCACTCGAACCGGCGGCTACGTCCTGGCCGCCCTCGAGCACCATCTGCTTGTTCGTCCCGTTGCCCCACGTGTTCATCGTGAGGCGGTAGCGGCCCGGCTTCAGGCCTCCGATGTTGAATTTCCCGGTCGGCTCGACCGGCGAGTTGCCCATTCCGCCGCCGCCGGGCTCGCCCTCCTGCGCGATTCGCTGGGCCGACACCCAGGCGTTCTGGATCGGGTCACCCGCTGCGGTCTTGATCGTCCCGTCGATCGAGAGCCCGGACTCGAGAACGATGGCCAGTCCACTCGTTCCGGGTTGGACGTCCTTCATGGTCAGTGGCGTGAGTGAGCCGCCACCGAAGCGGTTGGCGTTGACTTGCAGTGTGTACGCACCGGAGTCGGGCGCCAGGCCGAGCAACTCGAACGTGCCGTCGGGCTTTGTGCGCGCGTTGACGTTCGTTCCGCCGCTCTTGCGATCCTGCGGGTTCGCGTTGATCCACGCATTGCCGACTGGATCACCACCCGACGTGCTGACGGTGCCTGTGATCTTGAGCCCGGGCTGCACGACGAGTCGCACGTCGACGCTGCCCGCAGGAGTCGGAGGCGACGTCAGCGGCCGGATATTGGCCGTCCCGCCCCAGCCGTTCTGGACGGAGAGCAGGTATTGCCCGCGTTTCAACTTCTGGAACTCGAAGCGACCCTCGCCGTCGGTCATCGAGTTCCCGGCGCCGCCGCCTCTTCCGCGGCCGATTGGGCTGTTCGAGGCTCCGTTCTCGGAGGCTCGCGCCGTCACGTTGACCCCGACCACGGGCTTGCCGTCGCTATAGAAGACACGACCCGAGATCGACAGCTCGGGCTCCAGCGCAACGGTCACCGTGCCAGTCCCCGGCGTCCGGGCGTCGGTCGCTCCGGCGACGTACCCCTCGGCCTGTGCCTTGATACTCTGATCGCCCTTCGGCAGGCCGCCGACCATAAAGTTGCCTTCGGCGTCGGTGATGGCGACGACCGCCGACGAACCGCCACCGCGGCCCCCGAATGAAGTCACCATCCCGTCGAGCATCATCACTTCTTGCTGCATGCCGTTGCCCCGGCCCCCGCTGGCACTGACGCGCACACGCGCCCCCGCGATCCCGGCGCCGGTGCGATCGTCCGTCACGCGGCCTCTGAGCTCGTAGCCCGAACCCAGTTCGACGTCGGTCTCGTAGGCGGTCTTGCCTTCTGCGAGCGTGATGCGTTTCGACGTGCCGACCGGCTGCCCGGGCGCCTCGGCCCGCACGGTGAAGCTGCCCTTGACCATGGGGACGGAGGCCTGGAACGAGCCATCGGGGAGGACGGGATGCGCCTCCGCGTTCTGCCCGGGCATGCCCGGGCTGAAGAAGCGCACATTCCCGCGGTCCGGCGCCGCGACGATCTTGACGACCGTGTCAGTCGGTAGCTTGTCGCCCGATACCGTGACGTGCCCCGTCACGACAGGCCATGCCTGCATGACCACGATGGCCTCCGTGGCCGGGCCATCGACCGTGATCTGAACGGGCTCACGCGGGAGCGCGCCGAACCCCGGCTTCGAGGCTTGAAGCGTCACGGCGCCCGGCGCGGGCAGCCCTGAGAGCGTGTAGCTCCCGTCGGTCGCGCTCACCGTGCTGTTCCCGCGCGCGCCCCAACCAAAGTTCCCCGAGATCTGAGCCACGACCCGGGCACCGGCAACCGGGGTCCCGTCCGCCAACTCGATGCGTCCGGAAATGCTGGTGCCGCTCGCCAGGCGGATATCGATGACGGTCTTCTTGCCGGTCTCGACCTTCCCACTGAGCGCCTCCGGCGCCGAGCCGCTCTGGAGCGCGAGCCACCAGTTGCTCGGGAAGTCCGGCGTGTGAAGCCCCTCGGCCGTGGCCTTGACCAGGACCCGACCCTCGCCGAGATCCTTGACGCTGTACTTGCCCTGGGCGTCGGTCTTCACATTCTTCTGATTGAAATTCCCGCCCTGCTGCTCGTACATGATCGTGACCTGCGCGGCAGCGACCGGCCCACTCGGACCCGTGATCGTGCCTTCCAATACGGCGCCCTGCGTCATCTCGACATCGCGCTCGACGACGGAGCCCTCGCGGAACGCCGTTCCACCGCGCTGCGCCGCATCGACGACCTGCACGAGCCCATCCTTGGTTACCTGCACCTGATTGACGTTGCCCTCGGGCAGGTCGTCGATGGTGTAGCGCCCCTCTTCGTCTGAGGTGGCCTCGGACGATCGACCGCCGGAAGCGCCGTACGCCCACGCGCGGATCGTCGCACCGGCGACGGGCGTGCCCGAGTCCTTCATCTTCACGACGCCCGTCAGCGTGCCGCCGCGGCGCAGGATGATGTCGAAGGCCGGAACATCGGGAATGCGGATGCGGTCGATCTGCGCCGGTACGGACCCAGGTGGCGCGGCCATGATGGTCGTGTCGCCGGCCGGGAGTCCGTCAATCGCGTAGGTGCCGTCCTCGACGGTCATTGCGCGTGCCCGCAGAGGCGCTGCCGCGACGTTCCAATTGTTGCCGTCCTTCCCCGCGAGTACGAGCGCGCCGGAGACCGGCCCACCCTCGTCGTCGAGCACGCGTCCTACGAGCCGATAGCCGGTCCCGAGGTAGAGTGTGATGGGGGCGACTTCCTCGCGGGCGCGGAGCCTTCGACCGGCCTTTCCGGCGCGGGCGTAGCCGTCCTTCTGCGCGAGGAACGTCCATGACCCCGCGGCCAGGTCGTCGAACGTCGCCGAGCCGTCGGCTCCAGTCGTCACGCGGGCGACAGGCACGGGCTCCTGCCCGATCTGCGCCATCGCCTTCGACCAGTCGAAGCCGGCCCCCATCTCCGGGGCGGCGAACGCGAGGATCTCCGCGCCCTCGATTGGGACGTCTGCCAGGCTGCGCACGTGGATCTCGACAGAGACGGCGGCGTCGAGGAGCAGGATGCCGACGTCGCGCTCCTCCTTGCGGTCGAGCGCGATGCCCGGCAGCCGGACGGTCGCGAAGCCCTCGGCGGCAACGACGACTTCGTACGGTCCGCCGGCGGGGAGTCCTTCGAGGCGGAAGCGGCCGTCGTCACCGGTCGTGGCTTCGACCTGCAGACCGCCGTCGCCCGTGACGAGAACAGCTTGGTTTGCGACGGGCGTATCGCCCCCGTCACGGCGGACCTCGCCCGTGATGAGCGCTCCGCCCTGGCGCGTCGTGCGGCGTCGTCCCGCGTTCGGCGCACTCTTGGGGGCGTCCTTCTCAGGCGCCGTTACGACGTCCGCCTCGGGAGGCGTATCGCCGGGCTCGACGGGCCCCGGATCGGACATGACGAAGAAGAGCGCCGTGCCCATCAACGCGGCGAGCAGCGCTCCAATACCCAAGAGCACGCGAATTTGGCGAGACATCGTCACCTCCATGATCCGGACCCCAAGTCCAGATCCCACCTAAGGGCCCGCGCAAAAACAACTTCCGGGATTCGGGCGGCTGCGACGGCGCAGGACTGTGTTGCCTCTCCTCCCCGACTCGGCTCCGCAATGAGTCGCGTCGTCGATGCGCCTTGTCCTGCACCGCCTCGCTCGCCCTCGGTCCCTGGAACTTGTTCTTGCGCGAACCCCATCCATTGGACGCGCAAGCGTGCCCCGTTGTCTCCGGAATCGTCGAATCCGGATGTCACGAATGTGCAACGGTCGCATTCGACGTCCCGCGCGTCCGCGCCAGAGAGGCCGCGACGCCCTCAGCGCAGGCGCGTGATCACGTGGAATCCGAACGGACTGCGCGCGGGGTCATAGCTGACCACTCCGAACTCACCAGGCTGGAGTTGGAACGCCAGATCGCCGAACCCGCGCGCGAGTTTCACGCGCTCGATCTCCTGCGCCGTCTCGGTCGCCGCGCCGAAGTTCGCGATCGCCAGGACCCCAGCGTTGCCTCGGTCGTCGCCGTAGAGCATGACGAGTTGGCCGAAGTCCTCGCCTGCCTGCGCCTTGGCGAGCACCGTCTCGGCCAATGCGCGCGCCTGATCGAGCGAGCGCGTGACGCCGGCGATCCCTGCGTCGTCGTGCGCGAGAAGGACGTGCTGCACGACGACATGCGCGTTGGGGCGGGGCCCCTCGGTCTCGCGTACTGCGGTCTCATCGATCTCGGCGGGCGCGAAGCCGAGCTGTTGGCAGCCACCGAGCGCGCCCAGCGGCAACGCGAGCAGCGCGACGAGCAGGGCGGATGGGGCAGTGCGACTCTTCACGGGAACCTCCAGGATCGAGCGCGGATGGTACTTCGCGGGCGGCGCGCGCCAAGGGGATGCGTCGAGTGTTCGTTGCCCGACGTCTCCGGGAGGTTATACGTTCGGCGGCCCGATCTGGAGGTTGCCATGCGAATCACGTCTCTCGTCCTTGTCTCGTCACTCTGCGTCTCGTTGCTCTGCTTTGCCACCGCTGGCTGCGATACCGGCAGGAAGGCTCCTCCGGCTTCTCCAGGGGCCTCGACTGCGCTGCCTGCTGACGGCGGGCAACTGCCCGCGGGCCACCCGCCGATCGACGGCGGGATGGGCGGCATGGCCGGGTCCGGGATGCCGGGGTCTGGAATGGGCGGATCTGGCATGGGTGGTTCGATGGGCGGCGCACGCGCACCCGCTGCGCGTGGGGCGAAGCCGCTGACGTGGACCGTGCCGAGCGGTTGGACGGAGATGCCGCCGTCCAGCTCGATGCGTCTCGCGCAATTTGAGGTCGCGAACGTCGACGGGAAGCCGATCGAGTGCAAGGTGTTCGGCGGCATCCTGGGCGGCGTCGATGGCAACATCGAGCGCTGGGTCGGCCAGTTCAAGACGGCCGCGGGAGGCTCGGTCTCGGATGCGGCGAAGATCTCGGAAGCGAGCGTGAACGGTCTGAAGATCACGACTCTCGACGTCAGCGGAGTCTTCGGCGGAGGGATGGGCGCGTCGGCATCCGGCGCCCCCGGAGAGTCACGCATGCTCGCCGCCATCGTCGAGGGCGCCAGCACCGCCGTCCAGGTCCAGATGGTCGGCCCAGCAAACGTCATCGCCGAACACGCCGCCCGCTTCCAGGAGTTCGTAAACTCCCTAGCCCCAGCGAAGTAGCTGGCCCCTCACCCGTTCAGCCGCGCGAACGCATCCTCGACATCCACCCGGCTCCCGATAAACAACGGGGTCCGCTCGTGCAGCTTCGTCGCGACCTTGTCCAGGATGCGCACCTTCCCATCATGTGCGCCGCCGCCCGCCTTCTCGGCCAGGAACGCCAGCGGAGCGGCTTCGTACATCAGGCGCAGCTTGCCTTCCGGCTTCTCGCGCTCGCCCGGGTACATGAAGATGCCGCCCTTGATCAGCGTGCGATGGAAGTCGGCGATCAGAGACCCGACGTAGCGCGCCGTGCGCTTCTCGCCTCCGACGTCGTCGTCGCGGAAACGCCGCGCCACGGCCACCATCGCGTCACTCCAATGCGGCTGGCGTGACTGGTTGCAGCTATAGCTCTTGCCCACCTCCGGCATCTGCATATCCGGGTGCGTGAGGAAGAACTCGCCGATCTCCGACTGGAGCGTGAAGCCCTGCACCTTCGAGTCTTCGGTGGCGAGCACGAGGATCGTCGAGGCGCCGTACATCACGTAGCCGGCAGCGACCTGTTCGCGGCCGGGGCGGAAGAGGTCGGTCAGGCGACCGCGGTCGTTCGGGCGCTGACGGTAGATCCCGAAGATCGAGCCGACGGTGACGTTCACGTCGATATTCGAGGAGCCGTCAAGCGGGTCGTAGAAGATCGTGTAGTGGCCCTGACCCGAGTGATCAGAGACGTACTCGGGCTCCTCGCGCTCCTCGGAGACCATCGTCGAGACCAGATCCGATGTCCCCATCGCATCGAGGAAGAGCTCGTCGGCCACGATATCGAGCTTGGCCTGCTCTTCGCCCTGGACGTTCGTCGCGCCCGCGTGACCCACAAGGCCGGTCAGCGGCGCCTGCGAGACCTCGTGGGCGATCATGCGCGCTGCCAGGGAGACGTGCGTGAGGAGAGTGGACAACTGACCCCGCGCGCCCGGGTGCATGGATTGCTGGCGCAGGACCCATGCCGTGAGACTCATGCCGACCTTCACTGCTGCCTCCCTCGCCGCCTGCGCGGATCGTCTCATTCCGATGAACGCTGAAGCTAATGGAGCCGCTACGCTCGCCGGGGACGATTCCGATCCCCGCCCGAACGCCGCACTACCCAAGGAGCGCTCCCGACGTGGTCCCATTGAAGCCGATCTTCGCGCTCGTCGCCGTGATCGTGATCGCAGCATGCGGTCCGGAAACGCCTCCGAATGTGCCGAATGCCCCCGGTGGCGCCAGCGCCTCGAACGGAGGCGGCGCGACGGCGTCCGCCCGAGCGTCCGTGTCACTGCCCCCCGTCGCGTCCGTGGACCTGGACGACACCGAGGTCGCACGTCTGGTTTTCGAGGCGGCGGTAGATGCCAACCCGGGTCTCGTCCCGATGGAGTTGCCGCCGCGCGTCAGCCGCGTGCGAGTCGCCGTCCTCGCCCTCCACGACCAACTCCTGGAGCGTCGTAAGGCGACCCCGTCGCGCACCGACCTGATCGCAGCACTGCGTCGTCTCTCCAAGGCCACAGGCGGCTCTGACGCAGACGCCCTCGGTCCGCTCGTCTCCGCGTGGAGTGATTGGTCGGATGACGAGGCCGCGATCGAGGCCGAGATGATGCGCCATCTCTCGGTCGGCGCCGCCGCGCTGACATTGCCCGAGGCGCCGGGCGCCTTGGGCCTCTCCGACCTCGCGAACAAGGCCGACGAGGCCGGTTCCCCGCCGCCGATGAGCACCGCTGCGGCGGGCGTGCTCTTCCTGCACTACGCGACGCTCGCAATCGGCGAGAAGGGCTCGGAGGTCTCCGGCGCGCAGTCGAAGGCGAGCAAGGCCGCCCTGGACGCGTTCATCGCTCTCGATTGGCCGGGCGGTTTCGCGATGCTGGCCGATCCCGTTGCGGGCCATCTCCTCTATCGCGACTCGGCCAGCATGCGGGGTTCGATCCTGTGGAGTGCCGCCGCCGATGCGTACATGGCCTCGGGTGATCTCGTGCGTGCGGGCGAGATGTACGTCGACCGCTCGCGGGCGGTGTGGCGTTCGCGTCCCGATCCGGAGGCGGCCCAGCGCGCCGCGTCGTTCGCAGAGACCGGCCGCAAGCGAATCGCGAAGTCCGGTGACCGCGGCTACGCGCTCTTCCGGGCGTGCTACGTCCATGCCGCCGCGCTTCAAGCGGTGGGCCGCCACGCCGACGCCGTGACCGCCGCCGAGGAGGCGCTCGGGGTCCGCAGCGCCACCGGAGTCGAACTGGCCGAGGTGGGCGATCTCGGTCGCATCCGCGCCGTGTCGCTCTACCACCTGCGGCGTGACGAGGACGCCGTTGCCGCATGCGATGAGGCGTTGACCGCCCTTGGCCCAGACTTCGCCCCGGAGGAAGCCGAGCAGCGCGTCGTCATCGCGTCTCTGCACGAGACTGCCGGCGCCGCGGCCATGCGGATCGAGCGCTTCGACGCGGCCATCGCGCACTTCGAGGCGCTCGTGGCGTTCTACGAGCAAGACACCGGACAACCGTGGGCGCCGGTGTCCGCGCTCAATGATGCACGCCTCGCCCTAGCCGGCGCGATCGGCAAGTCGGGCGACGTGGACGCCGCCCGCGCCGCGATCGGCAAACTCGTCGCGGCGGGCCCACAGCAGCCGGGACAGATGGCGAAGATCGCCGACATCTTCATCTCGCTTGGCCTCATCGACGACGCCGCCGACGTCGTCGGCCAGGGCGAAACCGCGGTCGGCCCCGAGCGCGCCCCGATCTTCGGCGAACTCCGCGGTCGCATCGAAGCCGCCCGCGGCGACCTCCCCGCCGCGCGCAAGGCATTCGAGAGCGCCATCACCCACGTGACCGCCGGCGACTCGACGCGCAAGAGCCCGCGCGCCGCCCTCATCCTCGAGTCCTGGGCCCGCGTCGAGGAGCAGGCCGGCGACCGCGCCAGCGCCTCCCGTCTCTTCGAACGAGCCGCCAACCATCTCGTGGACATCGGCATGCAGACCGAACTCGAGCGCCTCTTCGCAGAGGCGAAGCGCCTGCGGTGAAGCCGCCCGAAGTCGCGATTGGCCGAGTGGCGCCGGGCAAGATCACGCGTGGCGCAATGCAGAAGCGACCTGGATCAAGCGAGGGGAGCGACGTGAGCGACGACGGAGTGCAGAGTCGCGACGCGCCTCCGCCTCCGCGTCGACGACATCGCGGAACGCTTCGGAGAGTCGCGCTGGCAGTCGCGGCGGGGTCGGTAGCTCTGTACCTAAGCGGCTACGTCCTGTTGCGGACTACGGGGGCGATCCACTTCAGTGGGGGCAATAGCGCCAAAGGCCAAACGATGGTGAATAGCCACACGAATGATGAGCTCTGGGAGTGGTCGTATCAACACGCGATCGCAGCGGAACGGCGGTGGCGAACGTTGAACTTCGGGCCAGCGTGTGAACACTCTTGAGACATCGAGTCTTCGAGTTTAGAGAAGCTCAAGGGGAAGTCTTGAGAGGACGAGGAGAGCCCGTTCAAGTTGGCGAGACCGCGACGGCTACGCCGTGCCGCGACCGAGTGGTCGCACACGGGAATACCGTGCCGACCTCGCTTTTCTCACGTGTAGTTGTCGCAGCGTAGTGCACTCGCCTCTCTGGGCGGCGCCCGTCCTGTCTGGTCCCGTTGGCTGATCTGAAGCGCCACGGGGAACGCCTCGTCTGCGCCTCTGGTTGCACGCGACGATCTCTCGCAGATCCCGAAGGACTGCACGTGGGGCCGAGAGGCGAGAGGCCTGGCGGCCTGGCGGGCGGGCGTTCGTCACACCTTCTTGCGTACGCGGCAGCCGTCCTGCCCGTGGTACGTGACGAAGAGTGCTCCCGGGGATGCGTACGTGTCGAATAGGTCGAGGAAGGCGTCTTCCATGTCCGGCCAGGGGTAGGCGTAGACCACGGCGAACTCGTCGAGGTCGCGTTCCAGTAGGTCGTACGCTGCCATCCCGGTCTGGAGCGTGGCCGTCTCGGGATCTTCGAATTCCGGTGGGATCTCGTGTTCGTCGGGCACGAAGCTGCCTTGCGCGATCTCCGCGCGGAGGCCATGCGCGGCGAGCAATGCGCGCGAGAGCGTGACCATTTCGTCGTCGATCTCGATCCCCGATGCCCGGAACCCGAGCGCCGCGGCGATGCCGGTGATCCCGCCGAGCGCGCTGCCCCATTCGAGGAAGCATTCGCCGCCGGCAGGTCCGTCGGCGAGGACCGCGAGAGTGGCGTGGACGACGTGGAATTCGGCGGGAGCGAAGTTGGGAAGACGTGTCGTGAGGCCGTCTGCGATCAACGTGTCAAGGCGCGCGTCGGCGTCATCGAGAAACGCCTGTAGGGCAGCGGATGGCGCCTCGTCGGATGGCGTGATCGCGACGTCTTCGAGGGCCATCAGCGGAGACTCCGACGGTAGCGGACGACCGGCAGCGAGAAGCCTTCGTCGGCGTAGACGGAGTGTCCGTCGTCGCGGACGAAACCGGCGCGTTCGTAGAAGTGATGCGAGGCGACGTTTGCTTCGAGCACCCAGACGACGGTCTCGTGGAAGCCCTCGGCCGCGAGGCTGGAGAGGACATGCGCGAAGAGCTGTCGCCCGAGCCCGCAGCCGACGCGTTTCGGGGCCAGGTAGATCGCGTAGACCTCTGCTACGCGCCCGCCGGTGTCGCGGCCGCGCGACGGACCGCTCACCGCGAAGCCGTCGATCCGCTTGCCCGTCTGGATTACCCACGTCTCGACGCCCTCTGGTGGGTGTTCCAGCCAGGCCCGGCGACGCCGGATGCGCTCGTCTTCGTCGAGTGCGGCGAGGTACGCGTCGGGCAGGATGCCGCGATAGGCCGATTTCCAGGCGCGCGTGTGAATGCGTCCGATGGCCACCGCGTCAGCGACCTGCGCGAGCCGCACGGTTGGAGTCACCGTCGTCGGCACGACCTTGCGCGGCCGGGGAACCGGCTGGCAGCGCGTGCAAAGATGCGTGCCGCGCTGCCCAACCACGATCTTCTGGATCGGCCGCTCGCAGCGTCGGCACGGCTTGCCGTCGCGGCCGTACACCTGGAATTGATGTTGGTAGCTCCCGGGATTGCCCTCGGGAGTTCGGTAGAACGTGTCGAACGACGAGCCCTCGCGCTCGATGGCCTCCGTCAGCACATTGCGGATGACGTCGTGCAGGAGAGCTGCCTTTGCGCGCGTGACGCGGTCGCTGCGGCGCAACGGGTGGAGACCGGCGACGTGCAGCGCTTCGTCGACGTAGATATTGCCGAGCCCCGCGAGGAAGGTCTGGTCAAGAAGGAGCGGCTTCAGCACGCGTCGGCGACTTGCGAGCGCGCGGTGGAACCAGCCGACGCTGAAGTCGTCGGAGAGCGGCTCCGGGCCGAGGTGTGCGAGGAACTCGGCTGGGTCTGTCGCATGGACGAAGCGGCCGAACTTACGCACGTCAATGAAGCGCAACTCGCGGCCGTCGTCGAGCGGGAGCGCCACCCGCACGAACTTCCCGCTGTCGTGCTCGGCGTCCTCGACATGGAGGCGCCCCGTCATGCGCAGGTGAACGATCAGCGCGCCGACTCGCGACCCGTCCCGAGACGTATCCATCACGACGTATTTCGCGCGCCGCCAGACGCGGTCTATGCGCAATCCGGCCACCGCGTCTCGAAACGCTGCCGCCGTCGGTCCACCGACTGAGCGTTCCCAGCGGACGTCGGCACCCGTGATCGTGCGGCCCTCCAGGTGGGGGCGCACAAGCCGCGCGACGGTCTCGACTTCAGGGAGTTCCGGCATGCGTCAGCCGACCGCGTGCCGCGTGTAGGTGTCTTCGATATTGCACCTCCCCATCGCACCTCGCCGTCGCCCCTCTCGGAGTCGCCCTACGGGCGTCGTCCGATCTGGATTTCACACTAAGCGCAGCCCGGGACAGTGGTGAGGCCGATACGATGGTCGGCATGCGGCATAGCGATCTGAATGACGTGATCTCGGAGCTTCGCGCCCAGGGCCTGGAGGCCGATGCCGACGACGTGGCGGATCTCGAGGTCGCCGTCGAAGCGCTGGAACGCCCGCCCGGGATCGTGACGCGCATGACCCGCGCGGCTCGCGAGAGGGCAGCCCAGCAGTGGCGCTTGGCGCTGGATGAGTGGGGCGAGAGCCGCGAGGCGTTCCGTCTTCTGCGCGCCCGCGTTTCCGCGGGGCGCGCGTTGAAGCCGGCCGAGGTCGACGCCGTCCGCGCGCAGGCCGTGGATCTCATGAAGTCGGTGCCTGCCGGGATGGTGGTAGCTGCCACGACCATGGTTCCGATCCCAGGATCGACGCTCTTGACGCCATGGGTATTGCGGCGACTCGGTCTCCTGCCGTCGCGCTGGCGCGAGGATGCTGTGGTCGAACGGCTGCGTGACGAGAGCGAGCGACTACGTGCGAAGGGCGTAGTCTCCGGCGCGCTTCGGCTCGTCGAAGTCGCGGATCGGGTCGAGCATCGGATGCGCGCACGCGAGGACGCCGCCCGCCGGTGCGCGCTCCGCACACATTGGGATCTCGACGGCAACGGTCGCATCTCCGACGACGAACGGGCTGCGTACGAGCGCGAGGTCGAGCGCCTCGCCACGTCGATCGCCAACGTCGGGGCGCGCCGGCGCTGGTATCTCCTTCTCGAAGCGCATGTGATCGGTCCGGCACGCTGGAAGGAGATCGTGATCGCGGACGCCGACGTCCCCCTCCTCATCTGCCTCGATGGCGAGAGTGGCTGGGTGCGCCTCGACGACCTCCGCAGCCACCCGGCAGCGCCCGGCAGTGAACCGACCACCTGACCCGATCGGGGCGAGTGGTGGCCGGTGGGGGCGTCAGTCGCCGAAGAGATCGCGTATCACGCGGTCTCGATCGTGGCCGACGTAGCTTGCGACATCGCGGAGGATCGCAGCGAGCGTGCCTACGGCAAGCGTCCGATGCGCCGGGATCGTCACACGGTGAGGTTCGCCGCGGAGAGTCGTTGTGAGCCGCATGTGACTACCGGTCTGGCGCGTCGTCTCGTACCCGTAGCGCCGCAGCGCGTGCGCCAGTTGGGAGCCGGACAGATTGCGAGGAAGCTTCAGACCGGCAGGACCTCGTCGCGGACCAGGTGTAGGCGCACGATCTGTGGACGTTCGTGGTCGTCGAAGTGGCAGCGCACGGCGTCGCAGACCATCGTTCGCAGGTCTTCCATGGACTCGGCTTCGGTGTGGATCGCGTGGCCCAGAGCGTGGGCGACATAGCCACCCTCCGGAGCCTCTTCGACGTGGAAGATGATCTCCAGCGCCGTCATCTGAGGCCCCCGAGCAGTGCACTTGCGCGCAGAGCACTCGCGAGCAGAGCACTCGTGAAGCGAGCGCCCCCGACTTTGCGCGTAGGCCAGATCTGAAGTCTCATCTCTGGATCATACAGCACTCGTGGCCCATGTGCTGGCCCATGTGCCGCCATCCACACTCGGGCTCTCGATCCCGCTGCCATTCGAGGAGGTCGCCTCCCCCCGAGTCCGCGAGCCGCCTGCCTCGTTACTTTCGGCCGCTCGCGGGGCTGAGGCGGAGAATGGCGCGCCATGCCACAGGACGATACCGAGACCACCACAGAGACCGGCTCCGCTCCACTCGGGGAGAGCGCCGCGTTGACCTCTCCCCGGGCGCTCGCGCGTTCGTTTGGCTGCGGTCTGGCGATGGGGACGGCCGACGCCATTCCCGGTGTCTCGGGGGGCACGATCGCGCTGATCCTCGGTATCTACGATCGCTTCATCGGATCGATCGCAGCGGTCCTCGCGGCCGTGCGGCGCCCGAGGGACCTCCAGCGCCGCGAGGCCGCCCGCGCTGCACTCGTCTTCCTTGTGCCGCTGGGCGTGGGCCTCGTGGCCGCGCTCGTGGTGGCGACGCGCCTTCTGGTCGGCTCCGTCCCGAAGCCCGAAGGCGGCAACGGAGCGGAACTCGCCGAGCAACTGCTGCGCGAGCCGCCCCCTGGGTGGCTTGTCAACCCCGCGACCGCGCCGACGGTCTTCGCGTTCTTCTTCGGGTTGGTCCTCGCGAGCGTGAACGAACCGTGGAAGGCGAAGGCGGCGACGAAGGGCGTCGATTGGCTGCTCGCGCTCATGGGCGCGGCGCTCGCCGTCGGTCTCTCGCTCAGTCCGCCAGCCGCTGGATCGACGTCGCCGTTCGCGCTCGTCGGCGCCGGAGCGGTCGCGATCTCGGTCATGTTGTTGCCCGGCGTCAGCGGCTCCCTGGCACTACTCGTGCTCGGCATGTACCAGCCGGTGACGGGAGCGCTCCACTCCCACGATTGGGGCGTCGTGGCGTGGTTCGCGGGCGGGATCGTGCTCGGTGTCGCGACGTTCGTTCCGCTCCTGCGCTGGGTGCTGGCGCGGGCGCACGATCGCACGATGTCGGTCCTCTCCGGGCTCATGCTCGGCAGCCTGGCGGCGCTCTGGCCGTGGAAGGCACACTACCTCCCGAAGTTCGTCGCTTGGCTCGGGCCGACCACGCCCGTTGCACCGACCGAGGGCTGGTGGGCGCCCGTCCTCTCGGCACTGGCTGGCGCGGCGCTCATCATTGTGACGTCGCGTGTCGCCGCGGGGCGCTCCCGTACTTCGGCTTCGTAGCGCCGAGCGCCGCCGCTCCGACGAGAAACGCCGCGCCTCCGTTCAGAGACGCGGCGTGCTTGTTACCGCGAGTGTGCGTGGCGGTTCTCGCCTACGCGCGGTAGATCTCGACCCGCTCCAGCTTGGTGTTTCCGTTGCCAGCGGCCCCGATCTGCTTCACGAGGTCGACGCCGCTCGTGACCTTGCCGAACACGGTGTGCTTGCCGTTCAGGTGCGGGGTCGGGACCTCGGTGATGAAGAACTGCGAGCCGTTCGTGCCGGGGCCGGAGTTCGCCATCGACAGGATGCCGGGGACGTCGTGGCCGAGTTCGCGACGGCATTCGTCCTCGAACTGCCAGCCGGGCCCGCCGGTACCGGTCCCCTGGGGACAGCCGCCCTGGATCATGAACTGCGGGATCACGCGGTGAAAGACGAGTCCCGAGTAGAGCGGGTCCGACGTCTTGGCACCCTTCGGATGCATCCACTCGACGCTTCCGGTCGCGAGCGCGACGAAGTTGCGCACGGTGACGGGCGTCTCCTTCTCGTGCAGGACCGCTTCGAGGTTGCCCGCCGACGTGACGAAACGCGCCATCAGCTGGCCGTCACCCGGAACATTGATCTCGGGCGCCGGTGTGCCCTGCTGCTTGTTGCTTCTGCCGAACATCGCGAACTCCTTCGTGCGTCTTGTCTACATCCCGGGCAGCGGTTCACTGCGCGAGACGCTGCCTTCGAACTCTGCTGTGGTGATGGGTCTACCGGTCTCGGGCGTCGCCGGACAATGGCGGTCACGCCGAAGTTCGAGGTCCCGGATCACGGCCCGCTTGAAGCTGCGCGTGGCGGTGCACGCCTGCATCTCCTTGCGGTACTCGGCGATATCCACGCACTCCAAGTTCAAGCGCAGCCGCTTGAACGGACGCGGGAAACGCTCGCCCGGCGCCTGCACGTGGTGGAGACCGCCACTGTACGCGATGACCATATAGCCCTCGCCCGTGGCATCGATCAGATCCGCGATCCCGCCGCGCACGGTCATCGGCTTGCCGGCCTTATCCAGCCCGCCCCGCCGCATCATGCGCCCCTCCGGCATGATCACAACCATCGAGCCGGGACGCGCTGACTTGAGCACGGCTTTCCACGATGCGTCCCGCTTGCGCGTGATCTCGATGACCTCCGCGGCGATCGACCGAAAGAGCCGGCCCACGATGGGGCGGTTGAGCGTGACATCCGCGATCGGAACGGCGCCGTCGGAGGCGATCTTCTTCAGGAACCCGATCGGGAGCGAGCCCGCGAAGACCGGTTCGAAGAGGCTCGTGTGGTTGAGCAGCGCGCCGATCCGGACCCGCTCCCAGATATCGTCCGGCGGCGTGCCGATCCACTGGACCTCGTGCCTGAAGAAGGTCTTCGAGAGGCACCGCACCACGCGCAGAAACGCATACACCGAGAGTGCGCGTGGCTTCACTGGGCAGCGTCACCTGGGGACATTCCGCCTTGTTTAGCCGAGACGGCGCGTCCGCCCTACGGAGTCGTGCGGGAGATCGTCTCCCGGATCAGCCGTTCGTAGCGTGGCAGGAGCGTCGCCGTCCGATGCTCTTCGACGATGTCGCGCCGGTCGTCGCGCAGTCGGATTTCGCCCGCGCTCCACGCGCGGCAGAGCGCGGCGAGGCGGCGGACGAGGTCGTCCGGATCGGTGTAGAGATCGGCAGCGGGCAACAACTCCGGGTACGAGAGCCGCGCCGGGGCGAGCGGCTGCGCTCCGTGCCAGACCGCTTCTAGCAACGCCAGCCCGAAGAACTCCTGCCGGGCCGTCGAAACAGCGATGTGCGCGCGTCCGAGCAGCGCCTCGTACTCCGCCCGCGTCGGTGCCGTGCCCCAGTGAACGATGCGCTCGCCCAATGCCGTGCGCGCGGTCTCGAAGACGGCGGGCTCCTTACGGAAGCGCTGCCCGCAGACCGCGACCCGGAACGGGATGTCCTCCCCTGCGAGACGCGTGAGCGCGGCGAAGAATTCCTCCGGCGCCTTGTCATGCTCCCAGCGGTGGTTCCAGAGGATGATCGGCCCGAGTGCGCGCTCCTCCGCCGTCGGCGAGTCGTCGAACGCCGTGTCCGGCAGTTCCGAGAGGTCCATCGGGACCGCGAGCACGGTCGAGCGCGCGCGCAGCGTCGCCACCCAGCCCGGCGGCACGGCGTCCGGCATGCGCGCCAGCAGCAGCTCGGCGCCATCCAGGAACGAGTCGCGATTCCACGCCGAGTTGAAGACCACGCGATCAGCCGCCAATGCCGACACCATCTGCACGTACCCGAAGTCGAGATCGAAGCGCGCGCCGCTGTCTCGTTCCTGCTCCGGATACGCGAACTGGTTCTCGTGGAAGAAGAGGATGCGCGGCACACACGCTAGTTGCGGCAGCAGCCCGACCAGCTCGGCGAGGTTGACGAACGAAGACGCCCACACGAGATCAAAGGGCTCCGCCGTCTCCGACAGCTCCGCCGCGCACGCCAGCGCCGCCCACGGCGCCGCCCCTCGCATCCGCCACTTCCAATGCCGTCCCGGAAGCGTGATCTTCGTCCACTCCGCCTTGACGCCGGTCGTCAGCGCATGCGTGAAGCGCGCATGCGACCCCGCCTCGAACGGCTCGACGTAGAGAATGCGCATGGCGAGATCGTAACGCGCCGCTCAGAGCGGACGCGCGTTGCCGTGACGACTCGGGGAGTTGAAGCTCCGTCCCCGTGTAGGATTCTGCGCGACGTTGCGAAGTGCGACGGTGTGGTTGACAGGCTGACGAGCCTGGTCGGAAGTGGAGCGTTCAAATCGACGAATTGAGCCTGGCACCGCATGTCTTAGTTGGTCTGTCCGTGTGCGTGGTCGTTGCCACAGCGTGTTCCGACCCGGAGATCGGCGCGCCTGTCCCGAGTGATGCCCGTCCATCGTGGCAGTACATCGACTTCGATTGGAAGGACCTTGGTGACCGGGCGGTGCGACTCACCGACTCAAGAGGGCGACAGGTGCGCCGCGCCGTCTTGCCTCCGGTGCCGCAGGTGCGCCGCAGGAGTGATATCGCGGAGTGGAGTGGCTCTGTTGAGAGCGAGGATCGCGGGACCGTCAAGCTCAGCGTAACTCTCAGTCTACGAGAGGCAGTCCCCGACGAGGTTCAGTTCCCCGGCATTGCCGACCGGGTAGAGAGCGTGCGGTTGGTGTCACGACTACTCGAAGAGGGAGCGCTCGTTCTCACGGATACGGTGTTGCACGAGTTCGCAGACCCGGAGCGTATCGACTCTGACTTGCATGTCACAATCCCGGCGACAGCAGCGATGATGCTCACCGTAGAGCTGCGCTTCACGGACGCCGCTCGGGTGGAATTGGTCGACGGGGCAGAGCCACTTATGGGCGAACCGATACTCATCTGGCACGCGCGGCCGAACTCCGCGGGTCGGGGACGCATCGTCTACCGAAGCGACTCGGCGACGCCCCCCATGTCAGTGGAGTTTGTGGAGCGCGATGAGTACGCTTTCACGACTGCGATCGGCGCGTTCGAGAACGACCTCGGGCACTCTGTGAGCTTCGATCTCAGCGCGGAGAGGATCGCCGACACGGAACGCGTTCGCTGATGCGAAACACGGAGCCCACGTCGTACCGTGCCAGGCTCAATTCGGCGTCTTGAACTCTCCACTTCTTGCCAGGCTCGTCGGCCCTCCCGGCGAAGTGCGCGACTTTACGAAACACTGAACCCGGATCAACTCCTTGATCGACGACTTGGCTCACCGCAGGGCCGAAGCATCTATCCGGGTTCAGTACTTCTCGAATCGCGAAACTTCAACAGCCTGCTCGCACAGCACTCCCCCGAGAGCGGCTGTCGCGACTACTTGTCGGCCGGGGCGGCGAGTCGTGCCAATGCTTCGGCGAGCGCGGCCGTTTCGAAGTCGACTTCGTTGACGGACGTAACTGCGAATTCGCGCGTGCCGAAGAAGATCAGATAACTCCTGAGAATCGTCCGATCGTTGCGGGAGTCGCAGATCACGACGTTGACCAGCGAGACCATCTCGAGATCACTGGTGCGTTGCGCGACGATCGTCGCCTTCTTCACTTCGTAGCCCGCCGGGAGCGGGTCGAAGCGACGCAGTACCTGGCTGGTCACGATCGTCGAATCGTTGTCCTTCTTGGCTGGCGCGGAGCCGACCTCCCGAATCTGGACGATATGCTGATCCGGCCGGTCGTTCACGTCGGCATCCGCCGTGAATTGGATCAAGAGACCGTCCGACGTCGCGGTGACCAGATAGTGATCCTCCACGTTGCCGCGCGCACCCAGACTCGGCGACACGCGTAGCGGGTCGGCTCCATCGGGGTCGCACACGAACAACGTCGTTGCTTCGAAGCCATCCCCGTCGCGGTAGATCAACTTGCTGCCGTCGGGGGCCCAGAGGAAGTCTGGACACGCGTCCGTGATCAGCGCCGTGTCCGTACCGTCGGGGTTGCACGAGTAGAGCGAGTTGCGGTCGATGTACGCGATCCGCGATCCGTCCGGAGACCACTCGTTCTGCCCGAAGAAGTTGGGCCCCGCCGACGCGATCACATTCGGGTCGGCGCCGTCGAGACCGACCGTCGCCAGGGACGCCGAACCGCTCGCGACGAATTCGTAGAGCACGGTCTCTGCGACAGGGCTCACCTTGATCGACGAGTCGTCGCTGCCGAAGTCCTTCACATTCTGTCCGGCTTGCGAGACCACAACGGTGCCCGTGCCGTCGGCGTTCACGACGACGAGCTCCGTCTGGAAGCTCCCTCGGTCGACGTTGGCGGCGTAGATGAGTCGGTCGGAGAGCCGTGACCAGGCGAAGAAGCGAATCTGGTCGGTGCTCAGGTTGCTGGCCGACACCTCGGTGATCTCGCCGGAGGCGGCACTGAGTACGCGCACCTCCGCCGTGGCGTCTCCGTTGCGATCAGTGCGAAAGGCGACGAACTCCCCGTTGCGCGACCATCGGAACGTCTCGTCGATGGGGAAGCCCCGGAGGACCTGTTCGTCTGACGAGTGGAGCGTAGATGCCTGCCGGTCGAAGAGCGCGAGTGTGTCGGGGGCTGTTCCGGCCGCGACGAGAGTTGTGGAGTCCGGCGACCACAAGCTGAACTCCCAGTCCGCGTTCGGCAGCGCGCCTGTCGTCGTGGTGTTGCCGTCCGAGACGTCTACGAAGACCATCCGTGCGCCCTGCTGGAAGGCGAGGGCTGCGCCGTCCGGCGCGCGTGCCGGGACCGGACTCTCTAGTTGCGCCTCGCCGGGGCCCGTGTCCACCACCGTCCGGTTACCCGTCGCGGTCTCGATTTCGAGCAGTTGGACCGTGCCGCCCTTGTTCGCCGCCAAGAGGTAGAGGGTCGCATCGAGCTCCGGTGTCTCGGGTTCCAGGTTCCCGGCATCGGCCACGGCTCTGTCCGCGGCCTTCCGCGCCTTGAAGAGCACCGCGATGCGCGACTTCGTCGTCTTCGCCCGCGACTTGTCGAGCAACTTCTGCGCCCGATCGATGCCCTTCGTCACCTTGGCTGCCGTGACCTTCTTCCCGACGGGGATAAGAGCGCGTGCGGCGACGAGATCGGCGTCGATCGATGTATCCACCGCGTCGGCCGCGTCGACGATCGGTCGGACGAGCGCCGCGTCGTCTGCGAACCGCTTGAGGAGCGCGCCGGAGACCCTCTTCAGCAACTTCACGTCGCCCAACTCCGAGGTCGTGTCCTTGCCGAGTTTCTTCAGGGCTTGTGTTGCCGTCTTGAGCGCCTTCTTGCCGACCTTCGTGTCGTCGTCCGCGAGTGCGGCGGCTTTGGCCTGAAGCGTCGTCTCGAGGCCGTCCAGGAGCGTCGTGGCGCGCTCTCCCCGGGCCACGCTCGCCAGAATGGCGCAGATCAGTCCACAGATGATGAGGGGCTCTCGGGGCATCACGTCTCCTCGTGGCTTCCTTCGCGATCGATGTGATCGTAGCTCATCGTGAGATACTGAACCCGGATCGTTCCTTCGGCCTCCCGAGCGAGAGCCAGATCGAAGAGACGATCCGGGTTCAGCATTTCGGACGCGCTCGCGCGTCACCGACACGCTCGCGGACTTCTGTCTCCCGGAAGTCTACGCACCGCGCCACGTCTTGCCAGGCTCGTCGGCTCTTCCGGCGAAGTGCGCGAGGTCACGTTCGGCGGTCCGCGACGTGCGTTGCCCAAGCGGCACGGCGCGTTGAAACCCCCGTTCCCGTACGGGTCCTGAGCGACGTTGCGAGCTGCAACGGTGTGGTTGACAGGCTGACGAGCCTGGTCGAGTGTGGAGTGTTCAAGCCGACGAATCGAGCCGGGCACCGCGTCCCGCCGAGACGACAGGAGCACAGATACGGCACGGTGTGATGATCTTCACTCGTCTCCGAGTCGCGGCCGGCGAATGCGGAGACGGCCGGATCGATAGACCGCGACCATCGGTGGCCCCAGTCGACTGCGAGGCCGAGCAGCGGGCGCAGTCCGTCAATCACGGCAGCGGCCGGCTCATCGCCGGGTCGCAATCGCAGGATGCCGTGAAGGCGCTGCCCCTCGCCCAGCGCCAGGCGTGCGAAGTCACTGTCGTGGGTAAGCACGAATCGCTGCCTCCCAACACTCTCAGCGAGAATCGCATCGTCGGTTCACGCCGCTCCACCGATCTCGACGACGGTCACGATGTCGACACCCTCCGCGCGCAGGAATTCGATGACCTCGGCCGCGATATTGACGTCAACGAGAAGGGGTGGCAGCACGCCAGTCCCGGCTACGTAACCTCGACCACGATGTCGTCTCGAAGAGCCTGCTGCGCGTAAGCGACGGCGGCTCTGACATCCCGGATCGCGAGGATCGGATGCGACGCCGTGATCTCACGCTCGGTCGCTCCGTTCGCGATCAGTCCGAGGATCTGCTCCACGCTGATGCGCGTGCCGTCGATCACGGGCTTGCCGCCAAGAACCCGTGCATTGCAAACGACACGTCGCGCGGCAGGGGATTCGTCGGCAGGATTGGGCGCAGTCACGACGCCAGTCTAGCGCAGCCTGCGGAAGCACTCGCACGCCGCGAACTTGGTGTGGGCTGCGGTGCCAGGATCGCGTCCACCGAGCCGCCTAGAGCGGTCTCCGTCCCACACGGAGTACGTGCGCGTCACGTTCCCTCGTAAGAGACGGTGCCTGCGAATGCGGACTTCTGAAAATCGCGATGCGGTACCGAGACCGGTGAACGTCGTCGGTTTCCAAATGCACGCTGACCCGCTCATGACGAACGCCACCGATCCGCGCTCCGAGCACGGCGTCGCGAAGTCGCGAGTCGGAGCGCGCGAGGCGCCCGGCGCGCCGGCCCTGCACCACTCCGGTCAGTGCACTCCAGCCAGTGAATTGAAGAGCGAGTGGCCGCGACTGCCCGGCGAATTCGCGGCATCGATCCTTGATAACCTGCGCTTCTTGCTTTACTTATGATGCCCAGACTTTCAAGGTAAAAGTTATTATTGCATGAGGTGGCGGCGTGAGCTGGGACTTCTACGGTCGCTCGACAGAGCTATCCGCGCTCAAGGGGATCTTGGAGCGAGAGCGTTGGTTCTTCGCTCGCATCACCGGTCGACGACGCATCGGGAAGACGACCCTTGTTCAACGCGCGTTGGCGGCGGCGGGGACCGAGAGAGTGCTCTACGTCCAGATCCCCGACTCGGCCCCCGCAGGCGTGCTCTCCGCCGTCGCCGATGCGTTGGAGACGTTCGATATCGACCCGGCGATCTGCCGCGCACCGACAAGTCTGCGCGGACTGGCCAGACTCGTGGGCACTCTTGCGCGAGCCGGGTACGTCGTGGCGCTCGACGAGTTTCAGTACTTCAGCCGCAAGCACCTGTACGAGTTCACGTCACATCTGCAGGCCGAAGTCGACACTCTGTCCGCCGACGCTGGCAACGTCCCTGGGGGACTGTTCGTGCTCGGCTCGCTGCATACCGAATTGGTCGCGCTGCTTGAGGACCGGACAGCTCCGCTCTACAATCGAACGACTGACCACATCGAATTGGATCACCTCGAGACCTCGTCGGTCTGCGCCATTCTCCGCGCGCACGCGGACGACTCGCCCGAGCGACTGCTCTCTCTCTGGAGCTTGTTCGAGGGCGTCCCGAAGTTCTACCGCGACTGCTACGAGCAAGGAGTGCTGGGCGCGACGCAACGCGATCTCCTGTCGCGGATGTTCTTCCGCAGTTCGTCGCCACTGCGGACCGAGGCCGACAACTGGTTCTTGAGCGAATTGCGTGGCCGCTACGACGTCGTGCTGAAGTACGTCGCCCGTCACCCCGGTTGCTCGCACAGCGACCTCAAGGGCTACGTCCACGATATGAGCCCGCAGAGCGGGGAGCAGGTCGGCGGATACCTGAAGATCCTGATCGACAAGTACAGGATGATCGAGAAGCGTCTGCCGATCTTCGCGCGACCACGCGTCAAGCGCGGCCGCTACTACCTCCGCGACAACTTCCTGCGGAGCTGGCTTTCCGCACTGGCGAACCCGGTCGCCGCCGTCAACTTCCGGCCGGAGAGCGTGCTCATCGCACAAGCACTCGAACGACTCCAGGTGACGGAGGGGTTCAGCTTGGAGCGCCTCGCGGCGCAGTTGTACGAGGAGCGGAGCCGCGCAGGTGTCGGCGAGTTCGCCCTGACACATCGCATGGAGGGCTATTGGGATCGCGGCGACACGGAGATCGATCTCGTCGCGGTGAACGATGACGACAAGATCATCCGATTCGGATCCTGCAAGCGATCCGCGAAGAGAGCCGTCGCCGACATGCCGCGACTGAAGGCTCATGCCGCGCGCTTCCTCGAAGCGCACCAGCGCTACAGCGATTGGCAAGTCGAGTACGCGGCGATCGCCCCGGTGCTCGACAACGCGACACGCCAGGCGATCTGCAGGGCAGGAGCCATTCCGGAGGACCTCCCGGATCTGCTGGCCGATCTCGCGTAATCTGGCGCCATCTCGATGCCCCGCCACAGACCAAGCGCGAAGCGTGTTGACGCGGCGTGCGCGCACCAGTGATCCGCAGACTCATGTGCAGTTCTTGCAAGGAGTCGGCACACCGCGGGCATCTACAACTGGATACGCCGATGCGCCGAACTTTCACCGCTGACGAACTCATCGCACACGCCGACGGTGTACGTGCGCTAGCCCACGGTCTGCTCGTTGACGCGAACGCGGCTGACGATCTCGTGCAGGACGCTTGTGTCGCTGCGCTCACGCGTCCGCCGGCCGAGTCCGTACCACCCCGCGCCTGGTTCGTCGGTGTGGTCCGCAACCTCGCGCGCCGCTCGCATCGCAGTCGCGCCAATCGCCTGCGACGCGAGCGCTGCGTTGCCAAGCCCGAGTCCGTGCCGTCGTCCGCCGAGGCCGTCGCGCAGTTGGAGACGCATCGGCGCCTGGTCGAGGTCGTCATGGTCCTGAGCGATCCGTATCGCACGGCGATCGTCTTGCGGTACTTCGACGGACTCGCGCCCCGTGAGATCGCCGAACGCCTCGGCGTACCGGCGAACACAGTGCACACGTGGACCCATCGTGGCCTCGCGATGCTCCGCGCACGCCTGGAGACCGAGCGGGATGACTGGCGTGCAGCGCTACTTCCGCTGCTCGACTCTCGCGTGGGTCGCCCGCCCATCGTTCCATCCCTACCTTTCGCAGGAGTTCTCGCCATGACCACGAAGCAGAGCGCAGCGATCCTCATCGCGTCTCTCGCCCTCTTCGGCGTTGCGGCTGGCGTGTTCGCCGTCGTGAAGCGTCCTGCGGCGGGTCCCGCTGGCGCAGATCTGGCGCCCGAGGACGCCCGCGCCGCTCCCCGCCGCCAACGTGCACCTGTCGAAGTGGGGGATGACGCGATCGCGATGGCGCCCCGGACCGACGCTGGCGAGGAGGTCGCCATCGCACTCGAGCCACTCATCGAGGCTCTCGTGGCGACGGCGCGCGGCAACGAATGGTCGAAGACCTGGAAGGTGATGGACGCATTCGCACGCGGAGCGACCCGCCATCCGGACGAGGCATTTCGGCTCGTCGAGGACCGACTTCGCTCGCTAACGCAGAGCGAGCGACGACACGTCGAAGCGGCGCTCGTGGGTGCGCTTGGTCGCGTCCCCGACCTGGAACTGTTGACGAGGCTCTTCGATCTCCCCGTGCCTCACAGAATCGTCTACGACGCTCTGGCCCAGGACCGGGGCGACTCGACCCTGAGTGCAGATGGTCCCCGCACGTCCAGGTTGTGGGTACTTACGGACATCGCCGAGCCGGAGTTGCGCGCGCGCCTCCTCGGCGTACTTCAGAGGAGCGTCTCGCGTACACGCTCTGGCAGCGCAGCGGCGGCCCAAGACGCGGCCGCGTTGGTGTCGATACTTGCGCTCTCGGCCCACCGCGACTCGACCGTCGATGCCTATCTTCGCGAGCTCATCTTGGACGACGACGAGATCGCGAACTCTGCCGCGATGTCGTATCTCGGCGCAGCGCAGACCTCTCATCTCCGGGACGTTGCCATCGGCGTACTGCGCAATCCCGCTCGTGCGGCTCGCGTCGGCCCATCTGCACTGGGAGCACTCGGTCGCTCCGGGGGCGACCCCATGGAGGACGCGCGACTGCTCCTGACTGCGTACCGCGAGTCAGATCGTCGGGGTCAGATTGCCATCCTGCAGGGCCTTCCGGGCATGCTCTCTTATCGGTCGGCCGACAACGTCCCGCAGTCGCTGCTCCGTCTGCTTCGCGAAGGGCTGGCATCGACCGACCCGCGCTTGCGTGACGCCGCCGCCTATGCGGCTGGCAGCCTCTCCAACGTGTTCGGTTGGGACGGGCTCGATCTCGATCCCGTCGAGTTGCTTTCGCGACCGGAGCTCTCAAGTGCGGCGAAGGCCAGCGTACTACGGGGCTGGGCTGGCCACTACGTCAGCAGCGCGGAGGTCGATCACCGGTTCGAGGAAGCGCTCGCCGACCGATCTCTACCCGCCGCCGCGCGTGCGGCCGCATGGCATGTGTTCGAACGTACGGTGGCCGCGCATTCCGACCGCGTTCCCGCTCTCGCCGCGCGTCTGATCGACAGAGAGACGGACGAGGATTTGGGCGCAATACTGGGCACGCATGCGGGACAGGCCGCACCTGTTGAGCCGGGAGCGGACGTCGCAGTACCCACCGTGGATGCGATCCGCGTTGCGATTGCCGAGTCCGACACCGTGCCCGTCGAGATTCGAGAGGTTCTGGAGCGCGGTGACGCTGACGCGCGTCTGGAACTCGTCGCCCGCCTCTCGCGTGGAGCGCAGCGCGCGTCCTCGCGCTGGCTGCTCGCGATCGCGGTCGAATTGTCGAGCGACCCGTCGCGGCGCGTGGCCGCCCGCAACGACGAACTCCTTGCCCGGTTGCTCAGTCGCGACCGCGGCAAGACCGCTGCACTCCTCGCCGCGGTGTTCGCTCGGATCGGTCGATCGACATCTCGTTTCGGGAGACTGCTGCCCAGCACTCTTGTGAGCGCCTGCGTGGGGCGCGAGACGAGCACGTCCGTGCGCGCTGCCGTGGACGGCTTCCTGGAGGACACGCGCACCCCGCCGGGCGCCCGCGTCGTGTTGATCGAAGCCGTTCGAGCGGTCACCACCAACGACGGAGACTTCAACGAGTGGGCCGCGCGCTGGCGCGCCGATGACGGCTGACGTCCGCGCTGGAACTCCAGGCATGCCGAGGCCCCGCGGTCCCCGTCGAGCGGCGGACCGAGGGGGGGCACCGCAGCTGAGCCAGCTTGCCCGCCGCTCGCCGGGTACCATCCAAGTCCGGCGTCCAGACTCGTCCTCAATCCGACTGGAGAGGAGCCCCGTCTCTCGGATCGTACCCGGGCGTCGGCGGGCCACCTTGCCCCGACAAGAGACCCCGTTGCTCCGCCGCCGACCGGGGACGGCGGGGCGGCGTCTTGACTTCGACGGAGTCCCGAGCGCGCAGTCTACAGCGCGGAGACCTACCGCCCGGCGCGGGACTCGCGCTTGCGGGCGTTGTGGTCCAGCAGGCGCTTGCGCATGCGGATGTTGATCGGCGTCGCCTCGACCATCTCGTCGTCGGAGATGAACTCCAGCGCTTCCTCGAGCGAGAAGGTGCGCGGGGGTGTCAGGAGCACGTTGTCGTCGCTGCCCGCGGCGCGCACATTCGTCAGTTTCTTGCCCTTGTGCGGGTTGACGACGAGGTCGTTGTCGCGCGCATGGATGCCGACGATCTGGCCCGTGTACGTCTTCTCGCCGGGGCTGACGATCATCTGACCGCGCTCCTGGAGATTGAAGAGCGCGAACGCCGTGCACGCGCCGATGTCCTGCGAGATGAGGACGCCGTTGTTGCGCGTGCGGGGCTTGCTCTTCGCCTTCTCATAGTGGCTGAAGATGTTGTAGAGGTTGCCCGTGCCGCGCGTGTCGGTGACGAAGTGGCTGCGATAGCCGATGAGACCGCGGCTCGGGACCGTCCACGTCATGCGGGTCTGGCCGTCGGGATCGACCCGCAGGTCACGCAGTTCGCCACCGCGCTGGTTGAGTTTCTGGATGACGCTGCCCGAGTGCTCTTCCTGGCAGTTGAGGACGACCTCTTCGTACGGCTCACGCCAGACGCCGTCGACCTGCTTCAGGATGACGTGCGGGGGCCCGACGGAGAGCTCGTAGCCCTCGCGGCGCATGGTCTCGATCAGGACCGAGAGGTGCAACGTGCCGCGGCCCTTGACGATGAACGTCTCCTTGCCGGGCCCCTCCTCGATCGTGAGTCCGACGTTCGAGATCATCTCGCGATCCAGGCGGTCCTTGATCTGGCGGCTGGTGACGTACTTGCCTTCCTGGCCCGCAAACGGGCTGGTGTTGGCGCTGAATGTCATGGACACGGTTGGCTCGTCCACGCTCATGGGCGCGAGCGGCTCGGGCTTGTCGACCGGGCAAATCGTGTCGCCGACGGTGGCATTGCCAGCACCGGAGAGCGCGACGATATCGCCCGCACCGACCTCATCGACGTCGATGCGCTCGAGGCCCTTGAAGGTCATCAGCTTCGTCACGCGGAAGGTCTCGCGCTCGTTGCTCCCCTGCTTGCAGACGGTCGCCTGCATCCCGCGTTTGATCGTCCCGCGAGTGATGCGTCCGATGCAAATGCGTCCAAGGAACTCCGAGTAGTCGAGCGTGGCGACCTGCAACTGAAGCGGGGCGTCGTGGTCCGTCGGCGGCGGGGGCACGTCGTCCACGATCATCTGGAAGAGGGGCGTCAGATCCTTGCGCTCGTCCTCGAGTTCGCGCGCCGCCCAGCCATCGCGGCCCGCCGCGTAGATATGCGGGAAGTCGAGCTGTTCGTCCGTTGCGTCGAGTGCGACGAAGAGATCGAAGACCTCCGAGAGCGCGTCGTCGGGACGGGCTCCGTTGCGATCGACCTTGTTGATGCAGACGAGCGCCTTGATGCCGAGCGCCAGGCTCTTCTCGAGCACGTAGCGCGTCTGGGGCATCGGACCCTCAGCCGCGTCCACGACCAGCAGCACGGCGTCCACCATCTTGAGCACGCGCTCGACCTCGCTGCCGAAGTCCGCGTGGCCGGGCGTGTCGATGATGTTGATCCGCGTGCCGTGCCAGTCAACGGCAGTGTTCTTCGACAGGATCGTGATCCCGCGCTCGCGCTCCTGGTCGTTGCTGTCCATGACCCGCTCTTTGATCTCGGCGCCCTCGCGGAACGCGCCAGCCTGCTGGAGCAGGCCGTCCACGAGCGTGGTCTTGCCATGATCGACGTGGGCGATGATGGCGATGTTGCGCGTCTGAGTGCGCGTCTCGGTCTGGGTATCGTTGGACATGCGGGGCGTTTCCTGGACTGATTCCATCCATCGGAACGGATGCAGAGGGTGCGACCTAGTTCTCCCCCTGCGCGATCGGGCCGGACCGGGCCGCACGCATCGGTCGGAGATCCGGCCTCCGGCAGGTAGGTTGCGCGGATGACCGCGTCCGCCGCCGCCCCGACCTCTGACCTCATCGACCTCCGAGATCTTCCCCGCGAGGCTCTGCGGGGGTTCATGAAGGATCTGGGCGAGCCGGCGTACCGGGGCGACCAGGTCTTCGGCTGGATCTGGCGTCGGGGGGCGCGTTCGTTCGATGCGATGACCAGCCTCCCCGCGAGCCTGCGGGCGAAGCTCGACGCCGAGGCGCGCATCTCCCAGCCCACGATCGCCGAGGTGTCCACGTCCTCCGACGGCACGCAGAAGGTGCTGCTTGAACTCGAGGACGGCCGCCGGGTCGAGACCGTGCTCATTCCCGACCGGGAACGGCTCACACTCTGCATCTCGTCGCAGGTGGGCTGTGCCCTGGCCTGCCGTTTCTGCGCGACCGGGACGATGGGCTTCCTCCGCCACATGCGTCCGGGAGAGATCGTTTCCCAGATCCTGGCGGCACAGAGCCTCTTGCTTGGCGAGGAACATGGGAATCGCGCCGACCCGTCCGAGCGCCCGGTCTCCAATATCGTGATGATGGGGATGGGCGAGCCGCTTCACAACTACGACGGTACGCTCGCCGCCCTGCGCATCCTGACCGACGAGCAAGCATTCCACTATGCGCCGGCGCGAATCACCGTCTCGACCGTCGGGCTCGTGCCGCAGATGCTCGCGCTCGGCGAGGCGCTGCCGGTCCGCCTGGCCGTCTCGCTCCACGCGGGCGATCCCGAGACCCGGCGCAGCATCATGCCCATCGATCGCAAGTACCCGATGGCGGAGGTGCTCGCCGCGTGCCGGCAGTTCCCGCTGAAGACGCGCGAGCGGATCACGTTCGAGTACACCCTGATGCGCGGCGTGAACGACCGGCCCATCGATGCCGAGAACCTGGCGCGGCAACTCGAAGGACTGCGCTGCAAGGTCAACCTGCTCGCGTTCAACGAGCATGATGGCGCTCCGTTCGAACGTCCGACCGACGAGGCCGTGTTCGCGTTCAGCGAGCGCCTGCGATCGCTCGACGTCGAGTCGTTCGTGCGCCGAACGCGGGGGCGCGACATTGCCGCCGCCTGTGGTCAACTGGCGGTCAGTCCTCGCGAGGCGGCCGCGTCGCCCTCGCCGGGCGCGTCCGAGACGAAGAACTGAATTGATGTCCTCCCCCGACGACAGCACCCTGAGCGCCGGCACCATGCTCGCGCACTATCGCGTCGAGACCCAGTTGGGCCAGGGCGCGATGGGCACGGTCTACCGTGCGCACGACACGTCGCTCGAACGGCCCGTTGCCGTGAAGGTGCTGCACCGCAGGGTCGCCGAGGAACCGGAGATCGTGCGCCGCTTCCAGCGCGAGGCGCGTGCGGCGGCCCGCGTCAACCACCCGAATCTGACGCACGTGTACTTCGTCGGGAGCAACGAGTCCGCGCGCTTCTTCGTCATGGAGTACGTGCCCGGCAAGAGTCTCTTCGAGTACGTCGAGGCGAGCGGGCGGCTGGATCTGGACGAGGCGGTCGACATTCTGGTGCAGGCCGCTCGTGGGTTGGCGGCGGCCCACGAGGGCGGCGTCATCCATCGCGACGTCAAACCGTCCAACCTGATGCTCTTGCCGAACGGCACGGTGAAGGTGACCGACTTCGGACTCGCGAAGTCGTTGACCGGCGACGTCGACGCGACCGGCGCCGGGCGGATCATGGGCACGCCGCGCTACATGAGCCCCGAGCAATGCCGCGGCGACGTGGCCACCGAAGCGACCGATTGCTACTCGCTGGGACTGGTCGCGTACTTCCTGCTCTCCGGTCATCACGCGTTCGACGGCGAGAGCCTTGGCAAGGTCATCAACGACCAGATGAACGAGCCGTTGCCGTCGCTCGAAGAGATCGATCCCGATCTCCCGCCCGGCCTTGAGACCGTGCTGGGAAAGCTCTGCGCGAAGGCTGCGTCCGAGCGACCGCAGACGATGGCCGAGGTCATCCAACTGCTCGAGTCCGTGCGCCCCCGCGCGCTGTTTCTCGCACCGCTCGCGACGCGCGCCACGGCTCTCGCGATCGACCTCCTGGCTGTTGGTGTCCCGTGTCTCGTCATCGGGTTGATCGTGGTGATCCTCGAGAAGCAGGGGCTTCACAGTGGCTTCCTCGACTGGGTCTCTGGCTCCGTTATCGCCGCGACGCTTGTGCTCCTTTCCATCGGGGCGGAGTGGCGTTTCGGCGGACTGCCCGGGAAGCTCGCCTTCGGGTTGCGCGTCGTCCGCGAGGACGGGAATCGACCGTCGCTGATGGCGCTGCTCGCGCGAGCGATGCTGCGTCTGCCCGCGATCGCGATCTGGGCCGTCCCGGGGGTACTCGGCCCTGTCGTTCTGCTCATTCTCGGTCTGCAGATCCTGGCCTTCCTTTCCGGAGGCGTCTGCTACTTCGTCCTGAACCGTCTCACGCTCTCCGATGTGCTGACCCACACGCGTGTCGTTCTGCACCGCGATGGCGATCCGGAACCGGCCTAGCTTCACGGTGGAGGAGGACTCGATGCAGCGGTGGTCGTGGCTCCGGCTCCGGGCGTTCTGTGCGCTGATCGTCGTCTGTGTTCTCGGTGCGCTCGCCGGGTGCGCGAGCGTGCCGGGCGTGAAACCCAGCGTACGCAGTGTCGAGCAGCGCATCGAACAGGTCGATCGCGACGGCGTGGACATGGCTTTCGACATCACTGTCGGCAACCCGCTCCTGAACGCCCTGCATGCGCCGCGCTACAAGTACGCGCTCGACGTGGCGGGCCGCACGCTTGCGTCAGGCCGCGCCGCTGCCGGCGCCGACTTCCCCGCGGCGGGCGTCGGAACCGTGACGATCCACATACACGTGGACTACGACGTCCTCGCCGCCGCATACGGCGATCTCGAAGGCCTGACCGAAGTGCCCTTCAAACTCCGCGGAGCCTTCCGCGTCCCGATGCTCGGCAGCGTGGTGAAAGTCCCCTTCGAGCACTCCGGAGCGTTGCCTCTCCCGCCGGACTGACGGCGAATTCGCGGCCCAGAAACAGATAGACGGGCGGGCAACAGATCGCGGGCCCTTGCGGGATGGTGCCGAGCACCGCGCGACTACGTCGAGACTCACAAACTCCGAGAGAATGCAGGAAAACGCGCTCCGTGCTTGGTCTGTGGCGGGGCAACGAGTTCTCTCTTTGGATCCGGTTCCGACCGCCCCTGACCGAGCACGATCCAAGAGGTGGATTGCAGTTTCAGAGCATCCAACCTTCGCAAAGCAGCGAGCCCTCTACTGGGTCATTCGAAGGTGTCCCGGATCGACGACGAGGCGATCCACATGCCACGGTCATCGTAGGGATTGGCGACGATCGAGCCGTCGAGACTCGCGATGTACAACTCGAACGAGAGGTAGCGATCGAACTCTGGGGCTCCTCCGAAGTCCGCCCAGAGAGGCACTGAGCAGAGGAGTTCGATGCCCGTTCGGTCAATGACGCCAGCGGCAATCGCGAAGTCCGCCTCGCTGTAGTTGTCCTCCCCCGCTGCCGCTGAGCCGCCGCTGAGGTCCCAGTTCGCATGGTGGAGACCTCGCGTCTGCAGGTACGTCAACTCGTCGCGTGCGCGCGCGGCGCCGCCCTCGCCCCAGAAGATCATCTCCACGATCACGCGCGCATCGCGAATGTGTGCGTCGATGACCGTCGAGCACTTCGCGGCCGCGGCCGCGGCACGGCAGCGGCCCGGCGCAGCCGAGTCCGCGTCCGCGAGGTGGATACGGTTCAAGTGGTCCGGCTCGACATCCTCGATCCACATTGCATTCACCGCGGCCGCCGGCATCCAAAGTGACACGTTGCGCCGCAGCGCGGAGTCCTTCAGATCAACGTGGTTCCAATGCATGCCGCCTCCTCATCGAAGCACGCTTCCCGACGCTCCCTGCCAGCTTTGGCTCGCCGGTTCCTATCCGCTCTGCTCGCCCTTCGGCGTGTCGTCGGTGATACCCGGCACCGGGAGGTCCATGTTCTCGTCCTCCTCGACCTTCACGTCGTCCTGAGGCGCCTGCTGCGGTCGCTGCGCCTCGGGGCGCTTGGTCGCGATCGGTGGGCCGCCCGCCTCCGGCTTGCCCTCGCGGTAGTTCGTGTAGTAACGCGTCGTGGGATACGCGAAGTCGATCGAGGGCTCCTTCGCGAAGGCGCGCAGGATGTCGCTCCAGATGACGTGTTCGGACGAGCGACGTCGGCGCGCGTTGCAGAGGTACCGGATGGTCAGGAGTACGCCGCTGTCGCGCGTGGTCACCCAGACGATCGGTGTGAAGCGCGTGTAGTAGACCATGAAGCGGGTTGACGTCTGGTGGACCGCCTCCTCGGCTTCGGCAGAGACCTCCTTGGTCTTGTCCTCGATGATCCGGGTCAGGATCTTGTGTGCCTTGTCCCAGTCACTCTCGAACGTGACGAGTACGGGGATCTCGTTCCAGATGTACTGGAAGCCCTGCGTGTAGTTCGCGATCGTCTTGCTGAAGACGACGCTGTTGGGCACGTGCACGATACGTCCCGTGCTCTGCTCGGCGTCCACCCAACCGCCGATCTCCAGCAGCGAGAACATGAAGAGCCGCACGTCGATCACGTCGCCCTTCACCATGCCGCCGATCTCGATCCTGTCCTTCACGGAAAAGGGCTCGCGGATCAGGATGAAGATCCACCCGAAGAAGTTCAGGATGATGTCCTTCATCGCGACCGCGAGGCCGGCGCCGATGAAGCCGAAGAACGTCCAGAGTTCCGTTCCCTTGGTATCGACCCAGACGACGATCACGATCGCCGTGGCAACCGCCGAGACGGCGCCGTTGCCGATCTTCCGCGCGGAGTAGCGGCGCGCGGGTTGCTTGAAGCTGCGGCTGATCGGGGCCACGACGTACGTGCGGAGAAGTAGGTAGCCGATGAAGACGAGGATCGAGTAGACGACATCGTCATAGCGCTCGGGCGAGAGCTGGAGCGTCTCGTTCCAGAAGGCCTCACCCCAGTCATAGGGCTTGTCCCAGAGCATCCGCATGAAGTCCGGGAGTTGGTCGAAGAAGCCCTCTTTGTCGTCCATCTGTCGTTTGTGCCCTCCTGTCCGGCGCGGCATTGTAGGGCCGGAACGGCGTAGCGGGAGCCTCTCGTGTACTCTTCTCGCCGATGAGCCTGTTGCGAGCCCACTCTGTCCACGAATTCGGCGACTTGGTATTTGCCGGATTGCGGACTGCGGTCGGCGCAGAGGTGGCCGTGACTGTGGGGCCGGAGCTCCCCGGCGGCGCAGCAGTCGACGTGCTCATCGCCGGCCGCCCGACGCCCACCCAACTCGCCGCTTGTCCCGGACTGCGGGCGGTCATCGTTCCGTGGGCGGGGATCAGCGCGGCAACTCTCGATTGCGTGGCCGAGCGCCCGGGCGTCGCGCTCCACAACCTGCATCACAATGCCGGCCCGACCGCCGAGCACGCGTTGACGCTGCTCCTCGCCGCCGCGAAGAACGTCGTCGCGAGTGATCGCCGGATGCGCGCGCACGATTGGAAGGACCGCGGGCGCGCTCAGACCGCGGTCTTCCTCGCTGGCGAGCGCGCCGTCGTCGTCGGGATGGGCGCGATCGGGACGCGCATCGCCGCGCTCTGCCGCGGACTGGGGATGGACGTGGTCGGGGTTGCGCGCGCCGTCGCGCCGAACGAGGAGCGCGACGGCGTTCCGGTCGTCGCGGTGGATCGACTGCGCGACGTGTTGACGGGCGCGCGTGCATTGCTCGTCGCCGTTCCGCTCACCGGGGCGACGCGTGGGCTCATCGGCGCAAGCGAACTCGCGTTGCTGGGAGACGCCGCGGTTGTCGTCAACATCGCTCGCGGTCCGGTGATCGACGAGCGCGCGCTCTACGAGGGGCTCCGCGACGGGCGCCTGCACGGGGCCGGACTCGACGTGTGGTATCGCTATCCGCAGCCCGATGAGGAGCGCACGGCGCCCTCGGAGTTCCCATTCGAGGATCTCGCGAACGTCGTCATGACGCCGCATCGCGCCGGCTCGACCGACGCCACGGAGCGTCTACGCATGAACGCGCTCGCGGAGATCCTGACGGCGTTCGCGCGGGGCGAGGCTCCGCCGAATCGCGTCGATCCGCAACGCGGCTACTGAGCGGCTACCGAGCCGAAAAGCCGGGCACGCGGACCCAGCGCCCGCGAGGATGCAGCGATGCAGTTCCCGCGTCTACTCCGGTCCGCCGCGCTGGCGTGCTCGTTCGTTGTTCTCCTCTCGCAGGTCGCACGTGCTGCCGAGCCCGAACCGGAGGTCGTCGGTGGCGATTGGATCGTCATCGGCGCGACCGACGATCGCGGGCGCGCGCCCTTCAATCCCGATGCGTTGACGTTGCGCTACCGCCTGGATCGCGACGCCGCGCCGCCGGTCGTCGGCGAGACCGTCACCGGCACGAACGGCAAGACGCTGACGTGGGAGCCAGCGAAGATCGAAGATGGCGCCGTGCTGGATCGCATCGCGATGGCGTACGTCGCCTACGAGAGCGCCGACGACAGGATCGTGCTGGCCGATCTTCAGGGCGGATCGGTGTTGCTCGTCAACGGGACGCCCTATGTCGGCGACGTTTACAGTGGCGGCTACGGGCCGATGCCTGTCGCGTTGAAGAAGGGCACGAACCACGTCTACGTGCGCGGCTCGCGCGGAAAGTTCAAGCTGACGTTCGCGGAGCCGAAGGGGCCGGTTGTCCTGACCGAGAAGGACACGACCCAACCCGACTTGCGGATTGGTCTGGAACTCGACAGTCACGAGTTGGCCGTGGTCGTCGCGAACTGCACTCGCGAGTGGGTGACGATCACGGAGTGTGCGAGCACTGTGAATGGACTCCAGAGTGCCACGGCGACGAACCGGCGATATCGCATCGCGCCACTCGGGCTTCTGAAGGTTCCGATTCCGATTCCGATTGCCCGCCGGGGGCCGGTCTCGCCGGATCGTCCGTTCGACGCTCTGACTGTCACGGTCGTGGTGGCGCTCGACGGGGAGACGGACTCGCCGTTGGTCCTCGCGACATCGGTCCCGCTACAGATCCGCCCCGCCGACAAGGCGTGGCGGCGCACGTTCCGCTCCGCGATCGACGGTTCCGTGCAGGAGTACGCCGTTCGGGGCAGCTCCGATGGTGACGTCGAGCAGGTCGTGCTCACCGTCCACGGCGCCGGAGTGAAGAGTCTCGCGCAGGCGCGTTCGTACTCGCAGCGCCCCGGCGTGCTCATCGTCGCCGCGACCAACCGGCGCAAGTTCGGCTTCGACTGGCAGGATTGGGGCCGGCTCGACGGCTACGAGGCTCTCGCCGACGTCCTGCAGCGAACGGGCGCGCCGCGTGATCGTGTGTGTCTGACCGGGCACTCGATGGGCGGCCACGGGACATGGCATTTCGCGGCGAACGATCCGGACGGTTTCGCGGCCATCGCGCCGAGCGCCGGTTGGTCGCAATTCGATCACTACGGCGGCCGCCCCGACCAGGCGCGCGAGGAGCCGTGGTATGGCGCGGATGCTGCGTCCGACACGCTCTCTCTGATCGACAACCTCGCGCAGGTGCCGACGTTCGTGCTCCACGGAACCGACGACGACAACGTCCCGCTCGCCGAGGCCGAGCGCATGATTGCGGCGCTCGAAACGGCTGGTGCTCGTCCGCAGCATCACTTCGAGAAGGGCAAGAAGCATTGGTGGAACGGAGATGCCGCACCGGGTGCCGACTGCGTCGATTGGCCGGGCATCTTCGAACTCTTCGCAGAGAGCCGCATCCCGAATGCTCCGCTCTCCATCAAGTGGACGACGGTCGACCCGGTCGTTGACTCGGAGCATCATTGGGTGCGCGTGGAGCAGCCACTGCGTTACGGCGAGCGGATCAAGATCGAGGGCGCATGGGACCCCGGCGCGCATTCGATCTATCTTCGGACGCAGAACGCGCGCCTTCTCCGCGTGACGTTCCCCGACGACGGCGGTCTGCGCGCGGTGCAGATCGACGGTCGCGCCATCGCCTTCGATGGTGAACCCGGCGCGCAGTGGTTCCGGCGCGGTGATCCAGGGAGTGACGCAGCGGGCTGGACGGCAGTGGACGGTCCGCTACTCGGAGAGAAGTCCGCGACACGCTCCGGACCCTTCAAGCGCGCGATCGGCAATCGCTTCGTGATGATCGTCGGCACGGCGGGCACCGACACTGAGAACCGCGAGCTCCTTGATCGTGCGCGCTACGAGTCCGCGATGTGGCGGTACCGCGGGAACGGTCTCGCCGAGGTGATCAGCGACACCGATTTCGCGTTTGCCTCGGCCCGCGAGTACGCCGGTCGCAACCTCATCCTCTTCGGCAACGCCGACACGAATGCGGCGTGGGACCTCGTCTTCGAAGACGACGCGCCGATCCGTGCCCGCCGCGGCTCGATGACCGTCGGCCGACAGACGTGGGAACGCGACGATCTCGCCGCCATCTTCGTGCAGAGCCGCCGCGGCGACCCACACGCGCTGGCCGCCGCATTCGCCGATAGCGGCCCGGCGGGCTCGCGTCTGCATCAAGCGCTGCTGGTCTTCGTCTCGGGCGTTGGCTACCCGGACTACGCCGTCTTCAGCCCGCGCGCGTTGACCGACGCGAAGGTCGGCGTCCTTGCGGCCGGGTGGTTCGACCATCGATGGCGAGTCCAGAGCGACGAGTAACGCCTGTCGGACCGTCTCCTTGGATGGTGCCCGGTGACGGGCGGCCCAAACGCTGCGGCTGAGGCGACGCCCTCGGTCCGCCAGACACCGGGCACCGCGGGGCGAACTCGCGGCACCGACCCGCCGTCCCCGGTCAGCGGCGGAGCAACGAGCTCTCTTGTCGGGGCCACGTGGTCCGCCGATGCCCGGGTACGATCCGAGCGCCGAGGTTCTCTCCGACCTCCCAACGTCGAAAGCGCGCTCCGTGCTTGGTCTCTGGCGGAGCGATGAGTTCTCTTGTTCCAGACAGTTGGACCGCCCGTGACCGAGCACGATCCAAGACCCCGGATCGACACGTGAGTCCCCTCCGGGAGACGACCTCGCGAGGATGCCCCGCCGTCCCTCCGTCGACCTCGCGACACCGCCCCGCCGTCCCCGGTCGGCTGCGGAGCATCGACGTCTCTTGTCCAGGCCAGTCGGCCCGCAGACGCCCGGGTACGATCCAAGCCCCGGCGGTCACTCCGTCGAACGGCCGCGAGGCCGCGACGGCTAACCTGTACGGAGTCACCAGGGAGGCCGTGCATGTGGAAGTCAGTACTGCGACCGTTGAGTCTCGTGCTCGCGATGGCCGCGGGCGCACTTGCGCAGGACGTCGACGCGCTTCGGACCCAACTCTCCAGCGCGAGCGCAGCCCGGCGCGCCGAGGCCGCGCGTCTTCTCGGTGACGCGGGTGATGCTGGTCGCTCCGCGGTCCCGGATCTTCTTGACGCACTCACCGACTGGAACGTACGCGTCCGCCGAGCCGCGCTGACGGCAATCGGCGAGATCGGGACGACGAACGACGATGTCATCGACGGGCTTCGACGCGTCGCCGAGTCTCGCCGCGACGACGAAGCGATCCTCGCCGTCACGGCCATCGCTCGGCTCGGCGAGGCGTCGCTTCCGACGATCACGACACTGCTCGGGGACGTCGATCTCCGCGACCGCGTGCGCAAGGGACTCGTCGCGGCGGGTGCAGATGCGATCCCCGTCGTTCTTGCACTGTCCGATGCGAAGCGCTGGCGCATCCGGATCGAAGCCGCCTCACTACTCGGCTTCGTCGGAGAGTCTGACGCCGCGGCGATCGCTCGACTCTCGGCTCTCGCGACCGGCGATCCGATCGAACTGGTGCGCGTCTCGGCGTTGACAGCGCTCTCGCGCATCGTGACGACGACCGACGAGGTGCGATCGGCGTTGCGCACCGTCCTGCGTGGGAAGGACGAGATCTCACGGCTCGTCGCGCTCGAGGCATTCCTGACGAACGGCGTTCCCGAAGCAGATCGGCGCGAGGCGCTCGTCATCGCGATCTCGGACAAGAGTGCCCGTGTTCGGCTCTACGCCGTTCGCGCCGCTCATCAACGCGAGATCGGTGGCGATCTCCTCGTCGCGGCGCTCCATGACGTGGATGCCGCTGTCGTTGTCGAAGCGGCGCGCGCCCTGCTTCTCGCGGGCGACTTCACGGCGGTGGCGGAGGTCGCCGACTCTGCTGCCTTGCGCGATGTTCCCGCCGCAGCGATCGCCGCGGTCCGGGCCGGACGCCCTGCCGCAGGGACCGCGGATCTACTCGCTGCGGCTGCGTTGCGCGGGCATCGCGACGAGTGGTTGGATCGAATGGAGGACGTGGATCGGCGCGTCCGATCGGAGTTCACGTTCCGGCGCAATCTGCTCGCGGGGCGTCGGAGGGGCGATCCGCGGGTGCCGACCCTGCCGGCGGTGCCGGCTCCGGATCTGGACGCAATACTCGACGCGCTCGGGACGCTCGGCCGCCCGGCATGGGAATCCGTTTCTGCCTACCTTGGAGACGGCGACGAGGTCGTGCGCGCCCTGGCCGCATTCGTGATCGGCGGGATGGGCGCTGACGCCGTCGCCATCGCCGTGACGCCGCTCAGCGCAATGCTGCTGTCCGAGAACACGGAGCTGCGCTATCCGGCAGCCATCGCGCTCGCCGCACGGCCCGAGCATGCACGCGCAGTCGTGCCGATCCTGATCGAGGGCGCGGTCTCGACGAACGGCCCCGACTGGCGGGATCCCGTCATCAGAGGGGCCTCCGCGCATGTGAGAGTTGATATGTGGCGCTACCTGACACGGCCAGCTCTGCGCGAGGTTCTCGCCCGGCTGTACGCCCTGGATGTCGCCAACCCCGACGTGAGGAAGGCCCTCTTCCGACTCTCAGAACTCGAAGACGCCGACTCCGGCACGTCGGCACTCGTTGAACGCGCTCGCGAACTCCTGCGCGACTGAGCCTGCGGCCGACCGACGTCCGCCCCGGACCTTCGATCCGTGTGCCGGACCGTGATTCTGGTCAGTTGACGTAGCGCGGTTCGGGGCTACCATCCCCCCGCGCCGGAGAGAACCCCGGCTCGTTCACGTCTCTCGGAGCATTCCATCGGATGAAAATCGAGGCTGAAGGCTTCCAGGTCGCCTATCGAATCGAGCTCGGGAAGGCCACGGCGTTCCTCGTCGTGCACGCTGCTCCGTACGGTCGATCCTTCGGTGGAATACGCCTGCGGAAGTACGTCTCGGACGATGCCGCGCTCGAGGACGCGAAGCAGCTCGCGACAGCGATGACCCGGAAAGTGCTCCTCGCCGGGATCTCCGCCGGCGGCGCCAAGACCGTCATCCGTGTCCCCGCCGAAGGCTGGTCGTCCGAGGCACGCGACGCGGGCATGCGGAAGCTCGGCGAGTTCATCCAGGGCCTCGAAGGCCTCTACTATTGCGGCGCCGACCTCGGCTTCACCGGCGCGGACGAGGCGTCCATGCGCATGACGTGCAGCTTCGTCGCACCGCGCTCCGTCGGGCCGTGGACAGCCCGGAGCGTGCTGATTGCGATGCGCGCCGTCTGCGACCCAGAGTCCGTTGCAGTGCAGGGCCTCGGCGTTGTGGGCGGGCACGTCGCCACCGATCTGATCGACAAGGGCGCGCGCGTTGTGGGGGCCGATCTCGACGGGGCCGCGGAGGCTGCTGTCCCGGGCCTCATCACGGTGCCACCCGACGCGATCTACGAAACGGAATGCGACGTCTTCTCGCCCTGTGCGACGGGCGGTGTACTCAATGCCGAGACGATCGATCGGCTGCGCTGCCGCGTCGTTTGCGGCGGTGCGAACAACCCGCTTGCCGGGCCGGACGACGGGGAGCGCCTGCGGCAGCGGGGCATTCTCTACGTTCCGTCCGTTCTGGCGAACGCGGGCGCGGTCATCAAGGGCGCGTCCGACGCCCTGGGCGAGTCCGAGGCGATCGACGAGCGCATGCGCGGGATCGCCGAGCGCGTGAAGGACGTGCTCGCGATCTCGGAACGCGAGGGCCGCTCTCCACACCTCGTCTCGCATGATCTCGCCGATCACCTGCTCGTTCTCGCATTCGAGCGCTGAACCCCGACCCGTCCTCTACGGTTCCCCGCGACGAACACACGGGACCGGCTGGACGGAGGGCGAGATGCGCTGCCACGAAGTAGACTACGAGATCATCGGTGACGACCTGCAGATGGTGGAGGTCGAACTCGACCCGCAAGAGACCGTCGTGGCCGAGGCCGGCGCCATGAACTACATGGAAGAAGGCATCGAATTCGAAGCCAAGATGGGCGACGGGTCCAACCCGAGCGAGGGCATCTTCGGCGCGCTGATGAGCGTCGGAAAGCGTGTGCTGACCGGCGAGTCGATCTTCATGACGCACTTCACGAATCACGGCCACAAGAAGAGCCGCGTCGCGTTCGCTGCGCCGTATCCCGGGAAGATCATCGCCGTCGATCTGAACGCGATCGGGGGCGAGATCACCTGTCAGAAGAGCTCGTTCCTCTGCGCGGCGCTCGGCACGCAACTCTCGATCGCGCTGCAGAAGCGCCTCGGCGCGGGTTTCTTTGGCGGCGAAGGCTTCATCTTGCAGCGCCTGCGCGGTGACGGCATGGCGTTCATGCACGCTGGCGGCACCGTGATCGAGCGCGAATTGAACGGCGAGACGCTGCGCGTGGACACAGGCTGCATTGTCGCGTTCTCGCCCGGCATCGAGTACGACATCCAGCGTGCGGGTGGCCTCAAGTCGATGATCTTCGGCGGCGAGGGCATCTTCCTCGCCACGCTCTCTGGTCACGGCCGCGTCTGGCTCCAGAGCCTGCCCTTCTCGCGTCTTGCCAACACGATCATCGCCCACGCGCCGCGCGCCGGGGGCTCGTCGAAGGGCGAAGGCTCCGTCCTCGGTCAGTTTTCGACCCTCTTCGAGGGCTGACCGGCAGAATGGGCGATATGGAACCCAGCACCACCGAAGCACTCACGCTCGACACCATCCCCGACGGCTGCCGCATCTGGATCTTCGCCGCGAACCGACCGTTCGCCGCCGACGAGAGCGCCGGTCTCGACGCCCTCATGACAAAGATCATGGGCAAGTGGGACATGAAGCAACCGGGCATGCGCGGTTGCTTCACGTTCGTCGAGGACCGCTTCCTCGTCGTCGGCGCCGCCGAGAATCACATGCAACTCGACGGTTGTTCGGTGGACGCGATGATGGGCTTCTTCCGCCAAGTCGAGGCCGAGAGCGGCCTGAAGCTCGTTGACCGCATGGTGGTCCATTACCGCGACGCCGCAGGCGCCGTCCAATCCACGACGCGCGCCGCCTTCGCGGGCCTCGCCAAATCGGGCGCGGTCGATGCCGAGACCCCGGTCTTCGACACGACCGTCTGCCGCATCGAAGCGTGGCGCGACGGCGCCTTCGAGACGCCGATGAAGAACACCTGGCTCGCCCAGGCGTTCCTCGGCTGAGCGGGCGAAACGGCGTCGTCGCTGCTGCGCTAGGGGTGCGGCCAGAAACCCCCGTGGATAGCGGGACGTGTCCGGGTGGGACGGCTGTCGTGGGTGACAGGCGACTCGACTCCGGAGAGTCTCCGAGCCTGGCAGCCGCGGCAGACGACCCGCCCGGGCGCGGTGCATGCTCCGCACGTCGTTCGGCGATCACCGTTTCACCGGTGCCGCGGGGGTTTCTGGCCGGGCCCGTAGGAGCCGTCTACTCCGCCGCGAGCTTGAAGATCTGGCCGAACATGCCGGCGACCTGCTCGGCGGAGTAGCCCTGGATCTGGTGGCGCTCGACCATTGAGACGAGCTGGCCGTCCTTGAAGAGGGCGGCCGAGGGCGACGAGGGCGGGAAGCCCAGGATGTTCTTTCGAACCTCAGCGGTCGCGTCGGAGTCCTGGCCGGCGAACACCGTGTAGACGTTGTCAGGCTTGGTCTCGCCGCCGAGGGCCAGCGCGAGGCCGGGGCGGGCGGAGCCAGCGGCGCAGCCGCAGACAGAGTTGATGAAGTAGAGGGCCGTGCCGCTCTTGTTCGCCATCGCCGTCCCGACAGCGTCGGCGGTCTTGAGTTCCTGGACGCCGATCGACGTCAGCTCGGCGCGCATCGGCGCGACCATCTCTTCGGGGTACGGCATCGTTGGACTCCTTCGTCACTTGGCAGCGGCGGATGCCGCGAGCCCGATACAGTACGGAGAACATTGGTCCCGGCACAGAACGTCGGGGGCCGGAGGGCTTCGCTGGTACGCGCTCGGTCCGCCGACCCGTCTACCATGCGCAGCGTGAGCCCCGCCACGCAGAGCCCATCCGATCCGTCGCGCCTGCGAATCGGCGTGAGTGCGTGCCTGCTGGGCGAGCGCGTTCGCTACGACGGCGGCCACAAGCGCGCCGCGGGCCTGATCCGCGCCACCGAGGGCGTCGTCGAGTGGGTGCAGGTCTGTCCCGAGGTCGAAGTCGGTATGGGCACGCCGCGGGAGACGCTGCATCTGCGCGGTGGCGCGAACTCTCCGCGGCTGGTCACCACGGAGACGGATGTCGATCACACCGACGCGATGGTGGCGTGGGCGCGCGCGCGGATCGCGTCGCTCGCGTGTGCGGAGATCGATGGTTTCGTGTTGAAGACCCGCTCTCCGTCGTGTGGTCTGGCGTCCGTTCCCGTGCAGGGGGCGGACGGCGAGAACACCACCGGCCGCGGTGTCTTCGCTGCGGAAGTCGCGCGCGCACTCCCCGATCTTCCGCTCGCCGACGAAGAGCAACTCGCGGACCCGGTCAAGCTGACGGCGTTCCTCCGACGTGTCGCCACCCACAGGGAACTGCGCGTCCGGTAGACGTGTGGCACCGTGGCACTCGACGCACGGACGACTACAACTGCAGGACGTCGGCCACACGCGCCAGAAGCACGCTCATGGGCGTCGGTTTCTGAATGAAGCCCGCGAAGCCGACGTCGTGCAGTCGCTCGCGGAATTCCTCCTCGGTGAAGCCGCTCGTCAGAATGACGCGTACATCGGCGCGCATCTTCTGCAACTCCACGAAGACCTGTTCGCCGCCGAGTTTGGGCATGCTGAGATCGACGAGTACGCAGTCGATGGAGTCGCCCTCGCTGCGGAAGATCTCGATCGCTTCCTGACCGTCGGTCGCCCGCAGAACGGAGTAGCCGCCGCGTTCGAGCATGTCACCGTGGACCTGAAGGACGAGCGGTTCGTCGTCCACGACCAGGATGCGCCGCCCGGACACCGTGCCGCGCGTCTTTGGTGCCGTGTGGGCGTCCGCGGCCGTGGCGGGCAACGCCACGCGCGGAAAGGAGAGCGCGAACGTGGTCCCGACGCCGCGCGTACTCTGCAGTGCCACCGTGCCCCCGTGACGGCGCACGATGCCCTGGACCGCCGCGAGCCCGAGTCCGCTTCCGCGCGCCTTGGTCGTGAAGAACGGGTCGAAGATCCGTGCCTGCGTTGTCGCAGTCATGCCCTCGCCCGTGTCGCTGATCGTCAGCACGACGTGCTCGCCAGCTGGTAGATCGGCGTTCGGCCGCAGTTGTTCCAACTCGCCGCGCGTGTACGTCTGCACACCGGTGGCGATGACGACGCGCCCCTCGTTGTCGCCGATTGCCTGCGACGCGTTCGTGATCAAGTTCATGATCACCTGACGCAATTGACCGCGATCGGTGGAGCCCCCGAGCGGCGCATCATGGAGCTTGTTGATGAGCGTCGCCTTCTTCGAGAGCGCGGCACGCAGCAGTCCGGCGATTTCCTTCACGAGAGCGTTCAACTCCAGCGTCTCGGTGGCGAGTCCGCCGCGCCCCGCATAGGCAAGCATCTGATGGCAGAGGTCGGTCGCGCTGGTGCTCGCGGTCACGATGTCCTGCAGACGCACACGCGCGTCGGAGTCCTCGGGCAGTGAGTCAAGTGCGAGCTCTGCGTTGCCCAGGACGGCGACCAGGATGTTGTTGAAGTCGTGCGCGACGCCACCCGCGAGTACGCCGAGGGCCTCCATCTTCGTTGCGTGTCGCAACGCCTCTTCGAGTCGATTGCGCTCGATCGCCAGCCCGACCATCCGCGCGGCGATCTCAAGCCCGTCCATCTGGTGTTGTGTCGGGACGTGTGGTTCCGTGTCGTAGAGCGCCATGGCGCCGAGAACCGTGCCATCGGTCGAGGTGATCGGATGTGACCAGCACGCCGCCACGCCGGCGACTGCCGCCGCGTCGCGCAGGTCCCTCCAGAGCGGGTCCTCCGCGATGTTCTCGACGATGACGGGCACGTTCCAATACGCGGCTGTTCCGCACGAGCCGACGGCGGGCCCGATCCGCAGGCCCTCGACCGCCTCGTTGTAGGCGTCGGGCAAACTGGGCCCGGCGCCGACGGTGACACGCTCGTGCGTGCAATCGGTCAGGAGGATCGAACACCGTATCCCGGGATTTTTCGCCTCGGCGATGCGGGCCATGGCCTCGAGCGTCTGGCCCATCGTCATCTGCGGACCCGCCGGATCGGATGTCGGCGAGACCGGAGCGGCCGGATACTCGAGGTGCAGTCGTCCGAGGACCGCGACGTCATCGTCGTGTGTCTTCACGCGCCAGTCAAACGCCACCCACTCGTCGCGTTCCGTCGCGTGCCGCGCGCATGCGGAACCGTGACCGGCTCCGATGATCTTCTCCAACTGCGCACGATCGTCCGGATGGATCCAGTCGAGGAGCGGGCGCGAACAGAGCTCCTCGGCCGAGAGCCCGAGCATCTGGACGAAGACCCGATTGACGCGAACGACGGCGCCCGTCTCCGGACCCTCGCTCGCCGCCGGCGCGGCGTTGGATCGGCGCGTGCGAATGATCATCGGAATGTTGGATTGAGCGACCATCGGAAGATGCTACCCCGGTGACTTCTCGAACCTACCCCCGGCGTGGAGATACGGATTCAAAGGAGCATGCGGCTCTTGAGCTCCAGGTAGCGATCGACGATCGACGGCGCCAGGAGCTTCGGCGGCACGTCGAGTACGTGGACTCCGGAGCGGCGCATGACCGCGAGGGCCTGCTCGCGCTCGAGGAGCAACTCTTCGGCCGCGGCAACACGATACGCGGCCGACGAATTCGACGGAACACGGGCCGCCAACTCATCCAGCTCGACGTCGCGCAGCGTGACGACGAGCGGCAGGTGCCGACCCGCGCTGCGCTGACACTCCTCCATCACGATTCGGCTCTGGTCGCGCGAGAGCACGTCGGTGAAGAGAACGAGCAACGAGCGTTTGCGGTGACGCGCGGCGAGGTGCGCGAATGCGCGGCGATAATCGCTCTCGACCAGCTGCGCCTCGACGTCGAAGACCGCCTCCATCATCCGCTCGACAGCCGCCCGTCCCTTGCCGGGCGGGACGAAGCGGCGCACTTCGCGATCGAAGACGATGACGCCGATTCGATCGTCTCGGCGAGTCGCCACATGCGCGAGCAGCAGAGCGGCATTCAGCACGCGATCAAGTCGCGTCAGTCCGTCCACCTCGGACGTCATCCAGCGCCCGGCATCGATCATGAAGAGCAGCGTCTGGCTGCGTTCGACCTCGTACTGGCGACAGATCAGCTTCGCGTGTCGCGCCGATGACTTCCAGTCGACGTGGCGCGGATCGTCGCCGCGGACGTACTCGCGCAGAGACTCGAACGACGTGCCCTGTCCGCGCATGCGCGTGCGCCGCAAACCGGCCTCGCGCTGTGCGGCGCGGCGTAGCACCTTCGCCGCGGCGGCCATCTCCGAGAGTCCCGGCACGACGCGGACATCAAGCGGAACGATGAAGCGGATGGCGCGTTCAGCAAGCCCAAGCTGGCTTGCGATACGGGCATGGACGTCGCCGAGCGCGAAGCGTCCTCGCTGACTCGGTCGAACGCGTGTGATGACGCGCGCGGGGCGGCCGGTGGAGATGCGGGTCGGGTCCGGTTCGCGAATGCGCGCGATGCGGGCGTGCAGGTCGTCCACCACGCAGAGCGCCCATGCCGACTCGTGCGCTTCACCGCGCAGGCGCACCTCCACCGTGACATCCGCCTCGGCACCGAGTGGCAGCGACGGACGCCCGACGCGCAGCGCCTCGAACCTCTCAGCGCGCGGGAGCGACGCCCAGTCCATGACCACCGCACCAAGCACCAGGAGCGCGAGCGCGAACGCGCTCCATCCGGCGATCGGATGCACGCTTCCGAATGCGGCGAGGATGGCGCAGCCGCCGATCCAGCGCGCGGCGCGGCGCGTCGGTAGCGGCAGCGGCCATCCACTTACGCCGCGCTCCGGACGATGCCGTTCCACGGGGTCCGCCGCGGCGCTCGTGGAGTTCGGTGTGGTCACCGCCGACTCGCTCGGAGCGAGTACGGTCAACGCGGAACCTCGACGCGTTCCAGCACGGAACGCACGGCATCGTCCGCCGTACCGCCTTCGACCTCGAGTTCGGGGCTGACCACGACGCGATGGCGTAGACATGCCGGAGTCATCGCCTTCACGTCGTCGGGTGTGACGAAATTGCGTCCGTCGAGGGCGGCCGTTGCGCGCGCACATTGGAAGAGTGCGACCGCCGCGCGCGGGCTGGCGCCGAGAATGAGCGTTGGCGTGTCGCGCGTCGCACGGATCACGTCGGTGATGTAGCCGAGCACCGATGGCTCCGCAATGACATCCTTGAGTCCGCGACGCAATGCGAGGACCTCTTCGACCGTCGCGACCTTCTCGATCCCGAACGTCGCCGAGCGTTCGGCATCGAATCCGCGGGCGTAGCGTTCGAGGATGCCCTCTTCGTCGTCGCGCTCGGGATAGGGGACGAGCACCTTCAGCATGAAGCGGTCGAGCTCGGCTTCGGGCAGCGGATAGGTACCTTCGTACTCAATTGGATTTTGGGTGGCGATGACCGTGAAGAGCGGCGGCAGATCGTGGCCTTCGCCATCCACCGTGATGCGCCGCTCCGACATCGCTTCGAGGAGCGCCGCCTGCGTCTTGGCCGGGGAGCGGTTGATCTCGTCGGCGAGCACGAGCCCGGCGAAGAGCGGGCCGGGCCGGAAGTCGAATGCATTCGTTTGCTGGTTCCACATCGAGAGTCCGACGAGGTCCGAGGGCATGAGGTCGGGCGTGAACTGCACGCGCTTGAAGCTCGCGTCCAGGGCCAGACTGAGCGCGCGCACGAGGAGCGTCTTGGCGGTACCGGGAACGCCTTCAAGCAACACGTGGCCGCCCGCGAAGAGAGCCACGACCACGTCGTGAACGACGCGCTCTTGACCAACGATCACCTTCGCGATCTCCGCGCGCAGTCGCGCCGCCACGTGTTCGACACCGTTCTCAGATTCCGCCATGTAGATACCTCCGCCGCGCTGCGGCGAGTTCCCGTGACACGCGCGCCAGATCGGCGTCGCGCTCGGGTCGGATTCGATCAGCTTCGACAAGTGTTGCTGCGAGTTCTTCGGCCCCGGGCGCCGGAGACGCTGCGAGGCGCTCCGCGAACACCCGCGGGGAGAGATTGGATGAGAGTCCGGCCCGTGGACCGACGACTCGGCGGGTGCCCGCCGCCAGAACGCGCAACGCCTCGGCGCGCGCGCGTGCCGACTCGAGGAGTCGCCCGAGTGCGTCGGCGTGTTCGGAGAGCCGGCGGCGTGGTGGCGGCGTGTCCGGGAGCGGTTTCCCGAGCCGGACGCCTGCGCCAGCGAGTAGCACGAACCACGCGAACACGAGCAGAAGCACACCGCGGCCGGGCCACGTCGTAAAGAGCATCGCCTTCGCCTGCTGCATCAGGTCCGCGCGTTCGCCGTAGATCCGGAAGCCGTGGTGGAATTCATCGAAGAGCACGCGCCCCTCGTCGCCCTCGCGGGCGAGGAGCAATTGCACGACGGCCACCGCGTTCTCCTTCTTCCGGAGTGTGCGATTGGTAAGGAGTGTCTCGTCGGCGAGGACGATCACCTCGCCTCCGGCGTCCCCGAAGGGGATCGCCGTGACCAAGGTGTGCGAACGCGTGCGGATCACCGGTCGCGGCGTTCCGGCGCGCGGATCGACGATCGCGTCGCGGCGGGCAGCCTTCTCGTGGCCGCTCGCGTCCGACGGTCGATCGCTATCGGGCTCCCCGTCGTCGTCTTGCTCGATCTCCTCGATGACGAGACTCGCCCTCCAATCGAGCGCTAGCGTCGCGTCGAGCGCCGAACTGGGGTCGATCTTCGCCGCGCGCGCCGGCCGCGCTCGACGGCGCGCGCGTACGCCGAGGGGCACGATCAGATCGTCGTGGAACGAACGCCGCAATGGCGGAACCTCAAGAGCGGCGGCGACCACGAGGCGGCCTCCCGCGGCCACCCAGTCAAAGAGCGCATCGCGTTCGTGGTCGGAGAATGGTTCCGACGGGCCCGCGACGACGAGCGTCTGGTCGCGCTCGGTGAGTTGCGTCGGATCGTCCAGCAGGCGTTCGGGCCGCGCGCCCACTGCGAGCAGCAACTCGTGCAGCGCACGTAGGCCGGTGGGGTCGTCCACGTATGTCGACGGACGCAGGTCCGGTTGCGCGGCCCCGGGTTCGGTGAACACCGCACCCAGCGTGACGAGGATCAGCCCGAGAAAGAGCGCGACCGCCGTCTCGGCTGCTGCGCTGTGTGTCATGCCGATGCGCCTCGCGGAGCGACCATCGCGTCGCTGCCGGCGACGGCGTCGAGCGCGTTCAGGAGTTCCTCGAAGCGATCTTGCCGCAGCGTCCGGCGTCCGAACGACGCGGGGTGGTACCCGCCTGCGAAGAGATCGAGCGCCGCGCGGGCGTCGCTCCTGCGCGCTTCCAGGCGGTAGTCCAGGAGCGCCTTGTGACGCGCGTACGTCACGTCGCCGCGCGCATCGAGCGCCAGGAGCAGAGCAACGTAGAGTTCGCGCGCGGCGTCCTCGTACTTGCCCTGGTCCGCCAGCGCGACGGCGCGCCGTCGAAACTCCGCAGGGGGCGTGCGCCGGAGATCGAGCTCGGGCAACTCCGGCTCGTCGTCGTAGCTGGCCCGGCGCGCCACGGCGAGTGTCCACACGATGTGCGCGACAAGGATCACCAGCGCGAGTACCAGCACCACCATGACGCCGATGTACGCGATCGGATGCTCCTGCCGGAAACGCCCAATCGTGTCCATGACCTCGCGCGCGATCTCGAGAATGAACGACTTGCCCTTCTCAGGGGCAGCTGCGAACTCGGACCGGGCGAAGACCTCGTCGCGGGCCTCGAGGATCGCGCGCTTGCTCGGACCCTCGCGGGCGAACGCCGGCGTGGCGGTTGCGCAGAGCAGCCCAAGCAGGGGGAGGTGGAGCGGCGCGGCGAAGCGTGCGCAGACGTCAGGAACCCTCATGCGAGCGCGATCTCGTCCTGGAGCAGGTCCGCGCCCTCGCGCCGGATGCGCAGATCGATGTACCAGAGCGTCACGGAGATGCCGACGACCGGGAGGAAAACCACCTCGGCGTAGTGGTTGATCCAGAACCACGCGCTTTCGGACCCGATCAGGGCGGAGATCCCGCCGGACGCCGCCTGCACGAAGAAGCCGACGAAGAGGTACACGAAGAAGACGTAGAGCGTGCCGCGGGCGACGGTCGCTGCATGCCAACTGAGCGTGAGAGAGCGCAACGTGCCGTCGAGCAACTGCGCCAATGGCAGAGTGCAAATCTTCACGAGCGTTCCGATCGGTCCTGTGGGGAGGTGCGCGCGCAGTTCCCGCTCGACCGCGCCCTGCTCAAACATGATGAGGGCGGGGATCGGCGTGAGCAGGACCATCAAGATGATCCCGATGGGCGGGCAGCAGACGATGAGGAAGCCGAATGTCGAGTGAAAGGCGTACGCGAGCACCGCTGCGGGAATGCGCGGGAGGGCCCGCTTGACGATCGCGATCGCCCCTGGCATCGCCTCGCGCCGCACCGCGAAAGCGGTCGCTACTGCCATTGTGGCGGTCGCGGCCCCCCGCGAGAGTGACTGCAGTGCGGCCGCGATCAGGCTCATCATCTGGAATTCCGGATCGAATGCCGGCTGATTCATCATCGCCTTGATCGGGTCGGGTTCGGGATGGCGCACGTTCTGGAACCAGGCGTCGAATGCCTGCCGCAGGATCTCGGTGGACTTTTCGGCCGTGAGCCCGGCCACGACCAGCGTGGGCAGGCTGACGAGCGTGGCGACGAGCAGGAACCGCCCGAAGTAACGTCGGTACAGGAAGAACGAGCCGTCGAGCAATTCGCCGACGGTACGCGGCCGGAGGTCGGGGCCGGTGGGCATACGAGAAGCATAGTCGCGGGCTCGGAGTCGAGCCCGGAACGTCCCGGGCGATGCGAATCAAGTCACACATTCGAGAGGGCGACTCCTTGGAGTGGGCTCCCGGATCCCCGACAATGCTCGACCGTCGATCGAGGGCGCGTCCCTGCGACGGACGTTGGAGTCATGAAGCGCCGGCCGCTGCTCGGCGCGCAAAGGAAGGAGCCGCGCCCATGGAGATCACCCGCCTGCCTCACGAGGGGTACGAGGAGGTCTATCGCGCCGTCGATGACCGGACCGGCCTCAAGGCCTTCATCGCGGTGCACGATACGACCCTCGGCCCCACACTCGGCGGCTGCCGTATGTGGCACTACTCGCGGGACGAAGACGCGATCACCGACGTGCTGCGCCTCTCCCGCGGCATGACGTACAAGAGCGCGGTCGCGCGTACGGGCCTGGGTGGCGGCAAGGCTGTGATCGTCGGCGATCCGAAGACGCAGAAGACCGAGCAGCTCTTCCGTTCGATGGGGCGCTTCATCCACACGCTCGGCGGTCGCTACACGACGGCCGAGGATGTCGGCACCAACGAAGCCGACATGCTCGTGATGCGCGAGGTCACGCCCTACGTGAGCGGCCTGCCTCGTATCAAGGGTGGCTCGGGCGACCCGTCGCCGTTCACCGCGCTCGGCTGCTTCGTCGGCTTGCGCGCAGCCGTTGAAGAGGCCTTCGGCAGCGACGATCTGACGGGCAAGAAGGTCGCGATCCAGGGTGTCGGCAATGTCGGCTTCCACCTCGGCAAGCACCTCGCCGAGGCCGGCGCCGAGCTCTTCGTCACGGACGTCAACGCCGAGCGCCTGAAGGAAGCCGCTGACGAACTTGGCGCCACCGTGGTCGATCCGCGCGAGATCTACGCCATCGAGTGTGACATCTTCTCGCCGAACGCTCTCGGTGCCGTGATCAACGATCGCACGGTCCCGCAGCTCAAGTGCAAGGTCGTCGCTGGTGGAGCGAACAACCAACTCGCCGAGGTGCGCCATGGCGAGGCGCTGCTCGAGAAGGGCATCGTCTACGCTCCCGACTTCGTCCTGAACGCGGGCGGCATCATCAACGTGAGCGTCGAGTTCATGCCGGGCGGCTACGACGAAGAGGCGTCACTCAAGCGGGTCAACAACATCCGCCAGGCGATGAAGGACATCTTCGCCACCGCGAAGGCGCAGCAGATCCCGACCAACAGGGCCGCGATCGTCTTGGCCGAGAAGATCATCTCCGAGGGCCGTCGCAAGCGCGAGAGCGAGGGCGCCGAGCTATAGCGCAGGCGTAAGAGCGGTTCACCGCTCCGAGCCGTGCCAACGCGAGCCCCGGGCGCCCATGCGTCCGGGGCTTGTTGCGTAGATGGCGCCAGCCGAGACCGGGGGCCGAGCGAGCAGCCGGCGGCCCACGGCTCTCGGCGGAGCTGCAAGATGGGACTCCCGAGATCGGCGAGGATCATCACACGGTGACGTTGCACCGCGCGCATTCCAGCGGAGGCGCCCAGAAGTGCCGCCGTGATCCGCCGTCGGTGGCGCGCGTTAGTCTTTTGTTGTCATGAGCGAGCGCGCATTCTTCGGCAACAACCCCACCGACGGGAACTCTCCCGGGCGGGATGCTCGGCGGTTGCCCGGCGGGGCCGCTGCGTCGAGTGGCGGTGCTGGTGCGAAGACGATTGCGCTGTGTGAGATCGAATGGAGCAAGGAGCACGATCTGATCCTGGCGGAGGCACTCGCGCGGATCGAGCGGGAGCGGACGTACGGGGCCGATGGGGCTTCGTCGGCGGCGCATTGGGCGGTGCTTCATGGGCTCGACTACGGACGTGCCAGTGAGTTGCTGCGCCTCGGGCGGCTGACGTATGTGAAGCCGGAGATCGGGCAGGACGTGCGCGACGGCACGCTCACGACGCAGCATGCCGCCGAGGTCGGCAAACTGGTCGCACCGACTCCCGCGCTGCCGCCCAAGCATGAGCCGGACCCTGCCGAAGTGGCGGCGTGCGCAGAGGCCGAGCTCGAACGCCTGCGCAAGTTCGCGGGGCTTGCGAAGAGTGCATCACGGCGCGAGCTGTCGCGCGCGGTCAACGAAGAGAAGGAGAGCGTCAAGCAGCAAGAGCGCGTGACGACGCTCGTCTTCCACGTGAAGCAGGCGGCCAAGGACGATTGGCGCTTTGCGCGCAAGCTCGCGAGCCGCAAGGCGCAGCGACCGTTGACCGATGGCGAGGCGTTCTCGCTGGTGGTGGCGGACTTCGTGAAGCGTTACGACACGGACGATGTCACCGGACAGAAGAACGTGCGCGATCGGCGCGTGGGGCCGACGTCGGAGAGTCCCGCTGCGCGCACGATCCCCGCCGAGGTGCGACGGGAAGTGAAGCAGCGCGCGGGAGATCACTGCGAGTTCCCCGGATGCCCGAACGGGATGTTCCTCCAGATCTGTCATCTCCGCCCACATGCCGACGGCGGTGATCGTGAGACGAAGAACCTGGTCCTGCTGTGTTCGCAGCATCAC
>JAJRPF010000017.1 GCA_024280885.1 Planctomycetota bacterium
ATTCGAGAACGGTTGACTCCGCCCAGGAACGCCGTCCGTCGCACTTGCCAGGCTCGATGTTGCTTCGGCAGGGACTTCGCCTCTCAAGCACGACGGACGACGCCCCTGGACGAACCCGGTCCTCGACGGACTACTCCGACAAGCTGCTAGCCGACCAGTAGACGGTCGAAGGCGCGACACCACGGAACGAAATCCCACTTCGCCATCGGGTCGACGCGCCCACAATCCGGCCATGTCCTCGAGCCGCATCTATCTCGACTCCAATGCAACGACGCGCCCGCTCCCCGCCGTCCGTGAGGCTGTGGCCGCCGTGCACGACGCGACGTGGGGCAATGCCTCGTCGCTCCACACGCGCGGCCGTGACGCCGCGCGCGCGCTCTCCGCGGCCCGCGCCGATGTCGGCGCCTGGTTGGGAGCTTCCGTGACGGAGGTCGTCTTCACGTCCGGCGGCACCGAGGGCGACCGCCTCGGTGTGCTCGGTGCGCTTGCCGCCGCAGGCGACTGCCGACACATCGTCTGCTCGTCGCTCGAGCATCCCGCGATCCGCGCTCTCCTGCGCGACGCGCGCAACCAGCCCTGGGGCGCGGGCATCGAGGTCTCGTGGGTGCGCCCAGAGCCAGACGGCGCGCTGCGCGCCGCGGCGGTCAAGGCTGCCCTGCGTCCCGACACCGCGCTCGTCGCCCTCCACTGGGCCAACAACGAGACGGGCGTGGTGCAACCCGTCCACGAGACCGCAGCCATCTGCCGCGAGGCGGGCGTCCCGCTCCTCGTCGACGCAGTGCAGGCTGCGGGCAAGCTCCCGGTGGACTTCGGCGCTCTCGGCGCGGCGCTCCTCGTGGTGAGCGGTCACAAGGTTCACGGCCCGAAGGGCGTCGGCGCGCTCCTTGTGCGATCGGGTGCGCGCTGGAAGCCGCCGTTCCCGGCCGCCCACGAGATGGGGCGGCGCGCCGGCACCGAGGACGTGGCCGCCATCGCGGGCTTCGCTGCGGCGGCGCGCGCCGTGTCGGCGGATCTCGAACAGGCCGCGGCGCAGATGGCGAGGGCCCGGGACCGCTTCGAACGCGTCGTCGTCGGGGCGCTGGGCGACGTCACCGTCAACGGCACGGCCGAGCGTGTTCCCAACACGTCCAATCTCGGGTTCCGTGGTCTCGAAGCGGACCGCCTGTTGGCACTCCTCGATCGCAATGGCGTCGATGCCTCGAACGGGAGTGCGTGCAGCGCCGGCTCGCGCGAGCAATCGCATGTGCTGACCGCCATGGGCCTATCGCGGCGCGACATCGCCACGTCGTTGCGTTTCTCGCTCTCGCGGCTCACCACCGACGGCGACGTGGATCGCGCGGCAGCGATCGTGATCGAGTCGGTCGAGACACTGCGCCGCCGCACACGCCGATAGCGCCACACGTTTGCTCTGCCCCGAACGCGCTCTGCGCCGACGCGCTCAGAGCCAGTCGTCGAAGAGACCGGCGATGCGTTCGAATCCGCGGTGCAGGAGACCGCGCGAGCGATGCGCCGCGAGCGTCACCTCGTCGGCGACGGAGCAGTCCGCGAACCAGAGATCCGCGATATGCGAGACCGTCGCTTCGTCGTGAAAGACGAGGTCGAGCTCGGCGTTCCGGCGCCACGACCACGCGTCCATATTCGAGCTGCCGACGAAGGCATGGTCGCCATCCACGACCGCGAGTTTGGCGTGATAGAACGAGGGGCGGTACTCGTGGATGCGCGCGCCCCGACGCAGGAACCCGCCATAGTGGCGACACGCCGCGTACCAGAGTCCAGCGTTCGCCCAATGCCATGACGGCACGACGATCTGCACGTCCACGCGTCGATTGACAGCGGCGCGCAGCGCGCGTCGCAGCGGCCACGGCGGCAGGAAGTACGGCGTGCCGATCCAGACCCGCTCGTCGGCGGTCTCGACGGCGCGCAAGAACGCTTGCGTGAAGTCGCGGGGGTCGGGCCAACCGCGGAGCGCGCGGCCGCGTGCCGTCCCACAAGGCACGTCCTCGCCGCATGACGCGAGCAATTCTGGCAGCGGCGCCAGTCGCCCGAAGGTCGCGCGCGGACGCCACCTGGAGAAGTCGGCTTCGAAGACCGCCGCCAACTGCCCGACCAGAGGGCCACGCACCTCGAACATGCGATCGTGCCACGGTCGCCCACGGCGCAACACGCCCGAGAACTCGGCGCAGAATCCAGCGCCACCCGTGAACGCGACAGTTCCGTCCACGACCAGGAGCTTCTTGTGTGTGCGATGGTAGAAGCGCCGCATGGCGGGCAATCGAAACGCGTTGAACGCGCGCACGTCGGCTCCGGCAGATCGAGTCGCGCGCAGCGGCCCGTCCAACGCTTCGCGAGCACCATAGGCATCGGCGAGTACGCGAACGGCAACGCCCCGCGCGGCGGCAGCGCCCAAGACCTCGGCGAAGGGTCCGCCAACGTCATCTGCATCCCACAGGTACATCTCGACGTCCACGGAGCGCTCGGCGGCGGCAATCGCCTCGTACATGAGGTCGAAGTACGCGCCCTTGCGCTCAAGGCTGCGCACCGAGTTGCCGTCCACGACCGGGAAGGGGTCGGCGAGTTGCGCGCCAAGGCGCCGCCATTGCGAGAGCGTGTCGAAGAGGCTCTCGTCCATCACGGGCTCTCCGTCGCCCCGTCCAACTTCACGTCCAGTTCCACGATGGCGGGCAGGTGGTCGGATGCGACGCGAGCGAGCGCGAGGCGCGAGGGGAAGACGCGCTTCAGACGCAACGCGCCGCGGACGAAGACCTTGTCGAGATCCGCGACCGGATACCACGCCGGAAATGTGCCATGCGTCGGGCCACGCTGTCGCGGCGTGTGGCGTGTGAACTCCGCAGGCGCGAGAACTTCGGGGAACAGCCGATCCCGCCAGTCGTTCGTATCCCCCAAGACGAGCACCGGCGCGTCGCGGCCAACCTCGCCGTCCATCTCGCCGACGAGCCGCTCCATCTGCAACCGACGCTCCAACCGCACCAGACCGAGGTGGAGGTTGAACACATGCAGGTTCGGCGCCCCTTCCCCTATGTGCACGGCTGTATGCAACGCGCTTCGCGCGCGTTTCAGCGGAACGGTCAGATCGACGTTGCGTTGCGCCGCGAATGGGAACCGCGAGAACGTGACGTTGCCGTAGATGCCGAAGTGGCGCCGACAATTCAATCCGATCGCGGCGTGCGGTAAATCAAGGAGCTCGAAGAGCTCCTGGTGGTGCGAACGCTTGCCGCGCCACGGCTCGTACCACATGACTTCCTGCAGCGCGACGATGTCGGCGTCGTAGTGCCGGATCACATCCGCGATGCGTTCGAGGTCGGTCACACCATCGGTACCGACGCCCTTGTGGATGTTGTAGCTCAATACCTTGACGGTCACGGCGCTGCCACTCACGACACGTCCGTCTCCGACGAATTCGTTCGCCCCATATCCGCTGACTCCGCATCCGGGAACTCCACGTCATCCCGAATGAACGGATCGCCGCGGCGGTACTTCCGCGGCACCGCGCGCCGCAACTTCGGCCAGCGCCGAAAGCTGGTGACCATGAGGCGTCGCGCAGGCGGGAACACCGGAGCAAGGATGACCAGCCCGAGTCCGATGAACATCCACCCCTGGAGGATCGGAACAAAGCCGCCGATCACTCCGACGATCAGGCTGAGAACGCCGAGCACGATCTGCAGCACGCGTTTCCATGCCGGACGGGCGGGACGCCGCGGGCGCGGGACCGACGCTCCCGACAAACGCGGGATCGGCGCCGGGTGATCGCCCGGCGCCGGGCTATCGGCCAGCGGTGCGCCATCCCTCGGTCGACGCGCACTCACTGCGCCCCGGCGCGCAGCATCCGTTCCGCATCCGCTCGTAGAGCGAGCACTTGCGCGCGCGTCGCCGGCTTGACGACGCGTCGATCCAGACGCTCCAATGCAGCGAGCGCGGGCGTCGGCTCGTTGCGTGCAAGATGGCAACGTGCGATCTCGCGCAAGGCGTCCACCGCCACGGTATTGCGCTGTGCGCTCTCTTCGTACGCTACGATCGCTGCGTCCAGATCTCCCTTGGCGTGGTAGCAGTTGCCGAGGCGGTAGTTCGGGTCGTCCTCGATCCAGTCGAGAACCTCGGCATTTGGATCCGAACGCAGTTGAGCGTCGAGCTCGATGGTGTGCCGGAACGCGTCCGCCGCCTCATCGAGACGCGAGAGTTCGAGCAGGCACATGCCCCGCTGATAGGCGCCTTCCAGCGACTTTGGCTCCAGCTTGAGCACACGCGCCCACGCGAGCTCGGCCGCCTCGAACTCCCAGGCGTGCAACAGAGTCCACGCCACCACAGCAAACGTGCCAGCCTCGCCGAGCGCCGAGCGACGTGCCGCGAGATCCTCCACCGCCTCATCGAGAAGCGCGGCGGCCTCCTCCGGTGTGCGTGTGGGTGCTCCGCTCATATCGTCATTCAACCAGAACGCGGCGCCTCGGTTGAGTTCCTGCGCGTGCATGCGCCAAACACGCGCATGCCGCCCGCCGCAGCGAGGAGCAGGAGAGTCGGGTCGGCAGCAGTGCGCATGCGCGTGTCCCCGTAGAAAATGAGCGCGGTGATCAGCGTGCCCACCAGCGGCGCGGCCCACGGCTGCCACGCGCGTGGACGTCGCGCGAGATCGCGCAGTCCGAGCAGCGCGAGAACGAGCACGGGCGTCAACGTGAGCCAGCCCACCAGAGCCTTCCACCAGGCGTCGGGCTTCGCACTACGTGGATCCGGATCGAAGAGCCGGACCAGCTTCCAGCCGGTCAGCGCGAGGGCGTCCGTCGGGTGGGATCGCACCCACGTCATGGCGTCTGAGGCGAAGCGCCGATTGCTCTCGACCTCAGTCAATTCGCACCAACCCCACATCCCGAGGTCGGGCCCATTCCCATCAGTCGGGTACACCTCTTCAGGCGGCCACCACTTCCCAGGGACCTCCGCGCGCGCCGCCCCTTCGTTGTTCGCGCCGACGAGAGTCACACCTGAATTGGTCGTGAGTACGGGACTCCCGACGACGACGGCGTTCCGTAGCAACCACGGCGCCAGCGTGGCGACAAGACACGCCCCCAGAACAAGAGCCCGTCGTCGCGAACCCGCTGCGGGCGCGAGAAGCAGCGCCGACAAGAGAACGGCTGGTCGCGCGAGAATAGCGAGCCCTGCGAGTACGCCCGCGATTGCAGCACCGCATGGCCCGCGTTCCTTGTTCGCCGTGAGACCGATCGCAGGGAGGAGCAGGACCATCGAGAGCGGCTCCGAGAGCGCGTAGAGCGAGAGGTGAACGAGCGGCGGCCAGAGCGCGTACGCGAGAGCGGCGACGAAAGCCGCGCGCTCGGAGAGGAGTCGCCGCGCGGCGAGGAGCAGCAGCGGCGCACACGCTGCACCCAGAGCGAGACTCACGCAGCGCATCGCAGCCAATCCACCGCCGAGGGCTGCGACGGGCGCGAGTACCGCGGGCAGCAGCGGCGCCCGGAATGCGCGCGGCTCCGGAAGCCCGAAGACTGGGTACGAGATCAGCCATTCCTTCGGCAACTGCAGACGGAGCCCCTCCCCCGCCGCCAGCGACTGAGCGAGCAACGCATACCCGCGCTCGTCGCCACGGGCCGGTCCATCGATACCCAGGAATACCGCCGCCGCGACGCGTACGGCCAGAGCCACGGCGAAGACGACGAGCAGGGAGCGAACCAACTTGGACACGGCGGGAGGATACCCGGCGCGCGGCCATAACACCGCTCCGCACGACCGGTGACGGGCGTACGATCATGCGCGATCGCACTGAAACAACGACGGAGGGTTCACATGCCGGAGGGCGAGAGCATCACAGACGAACCGTCAGACGACCAACGTGTGGTGTTCATCGATGCCGACGACACGCTGTGGGAGAACAACCGCTGGTTCACGCGCGTGATCGAGGAGTGGGTCACATTCGTGGTCGATCTCGGCGCTGATGGCGAGGCAGCACTCTTCACGTTGCACGAGGAAGAGGACCGCAACATACCGGTTCACGGCTACGGCGCGCGTCCGTTCGTCCACTCGCTCCGAACGGCATTCACCCGGGTGCTCGGGGAGCCCACTGACACTACGCGCGCCGCATTCGAGGCGTTCGCTCAGCGGGCCGAACTCATGATCCGAGAGCATCCGATCGACCTGCTTCCCGGTGTCTACGACGGTGTCACTGCGTTGGCGGACGCCGGGCTGCGGCTCGTCCTGTTGACCAAGGGTCAGCAAGACGAGCAGACGGCCAAATTCGCGCGGTCCACGCTCACGCATCTCTTCGCGTCGGTGCGCGTCGTGAACGAGAAGGACGCTGCCGCGTATCGCGCCGCTGCACACGCAGCGGGCGCATCACCCGAGAACTGTTGGATGGTGGGCAACAGCCCACGCAGCGACATCAACCCGGCGCGCGAGATCGGGATGCGGACGGTCCACGTCCCGCACGCCGCGCCGTGGCACCGCGAGCTGGCGCCACTGGTGAACGTGGGCCCGGCAACGATCGTGGTCGCAACGTTCGCCGACGTACCACGTGCCATCCTCGAAGACCCGTCCCGACGCGATCGCGGCCCGCTACTCGGGTAGATCGGCGAGACGGCGGCGCGCGTCGGACTCGACGTCGCGATCGCCCGTGGAGTGCAGGAACTTGCGATAGAGCGCTCGGGCTCCGTCCACGTCGCCCAGCCGCACGAGTCGTTCGGCACTGACCACGGTGCGATCGAAGGACTCGCGCGGTGTCGTCGTCACGGCGTCGCGCACCAACAGGATCGCGGCCGCGATGGCGAACGGAATCGCCAGCAGTCCAACCGCGACGTGAGGCCGGATGCCGGAGCGCCGGGTCCCATTCGCATGGCCAGCGGGGCGTGCCGGATCGCCAGAGACGCCGCGCTGGAGCGCCGCGATCGTGTGTTCCCACGTCTGCGGACGCGCCGCAGGGTTGGTCGCTGTGAGACTCGCGACGACCTCAGCGACCGCATCGCTCACGTCAGCACACGCCTCGCGCGGATCCGGGACCCCAGAACTGTCCGCGCTCCGTTCGCTGCGGACGGCGATCGCCGCACACCCTGTCAACAGGAAGTAGAGGATGGCGCCCAGGGAGTAGACATCGGCCTGTACGTCGGGGTCACCGCCCGCGCGCTGCTCGGGCGCGGCGTACGCGACGTGTACCGGAGCGCCCGGAACGGAGAGCGCCGCACGCAGGCCAAGGGCGGCGATCCGCACACCGCCCGCTGCATCGACCCAGACGTCCGACGGCGAGAGATCGCCATGGTGGAGACCCTGTTCGGCAGCGATGTCGAGGCCGCGCGCGGCTTGGAGCACGACCGCGAGCGCGATGCGCTCCGCGACGCGTCCGACCCGCCCGACCCACAGATCCGCGCGCTCGCCACCCGCTCGCTCGGCGACGAGGTGCGGCCGCCCGGGGCCAGCAGTGTACGAGAGCATGGAGATCACATTGGCATGCCGGAGACGTAGCAGTGCTTCGAGCTGCTCCGGCTCCGGCACAGCACAGTCGCTGCGCAGCGCGTAGACCGTCACTGCACCTGGGCCAACGATCTTGTGTGCATCGACGACAGTGAACGCCGCGGTGCGCTCGCGCTCGCGCTCGACACGAAGCCCCGGGAACTCGCCATCGTTGTGGCCGAGGGCGACGGACGCGCTCGACGACTCGTCTTGATCGAACGCGGCCGAAGCCGATTCCTGCCGCGCGAGAACCGCGTCGACGCCAGGGAACTCCGGAGTGATCGCCGGAGCGGCCGCGTGCGAACCTGGGCCGCTCTCGGACGCCGCCGACGACTGCAGCAACCCCGCGGCACTGCCGGTGTCGGAGAAACGCAGAGACGCCAACGTGTCGTCGGGTGCCTCGTTGTCCGGATCCGACACGCCCCCGCTGTCGAGCGTGTCGCTGCAGGGCTCCGCGCTCGACAGCGCTTGCGTGGACGCTACAGTCCCGGTGAGCGACTCGGTGCGGTAGTCGCTCCTCCGCGAGGGACGGGGCGGGGCGAGGATCGGGAACTGCCCGCGTCCCTCCTGGACCGCGGGGGCGGATGCGCGGAGCGCCGGCGCGTGCGAAGTCCCGCGTGAGCGCAGTTCGGAGACCTGAAGTTCGACCCGCTGCGCGTGCGCTTCCAGCTCACCAACGCGGCGCTCGTAGTCGCGGATGACCTCCGCCGCACGCACAAGTTCCGCGTCGCGAGCCGTCATGTGCTCCTGGAATTTCGCCAGGCGATCGAGGACTCCCGAGCCGTCTGTTCCGTCGACACTCTCGAGTTCGCTGACGCGCTCACGCAGCGTGGCGATCACGTCTCGCGAGCGCGTCAGTTCCACATCCGCGGACTGCGCACGTGCCACGGCGGAGGCCACGACCTCGGCCGTGGCGATCTCGCTGACATGGGTCGCCGCTTCGGCTCGCGTACGCAGCACGTCGAGTTGCGATTGCAACGCAGCGACCGTCGCGTCGCGCTCCTCGCGCACCGCAAGCAACTCGTCACGCTCCGTGCGCAGATGGCGCGCATCGACCTGCAGGTTCTGCAGCGCGGAACGCATGGTGCGCGAGACGCTGTCGAGTTCCTTCAGGCGACGCGAGTGCTCCGAGCGCTCCACCGCGAGGACCGTCTCCAACTCGGCAATTCGAATGGCGAGGGGACGCAATGAAGCAGCAGCGTGCGCCGCGGACAGAACATCGTCTGCGCATGCAGCACTCTGCGATGTCTCTGTGTTGGGGTCCACGCGGCGCCTCCAGGGCTCGTTTTCTCATCGGCTTTGCGCAGGCTCGAACTGAACAGGCGAGTTACGTCGGTCGTATCGCCCGCGGCGGGCTCGACGCAATGCGGGTACAGTCGTAGGTCACAAGTCCGCGCGATGAAGACCTCAGGAGTCCGGATGAACTCGATCAGACGACAGGACGTCGTGCGCGGTGCGCTGCTGGCAGCGCTCGCGCTCGGCACCGCCGGGAGCACGGGCTGCGGCGGCGACCGCGAGACGGCGGAGACCGCGACGGCGACGGAAAACGCGCGCGCGTCAGACGATGCGTCGGCACCGGATGCCCCGGCACGACTTGGGTCGGGCGCGAGCGAGGCCAATCTGCGGCCGGGCGACGCCGCGGATGCGCGGGCCTCCCGCACTTCGACCGACGACGACGTGACCACTGGGGATCGGTCAGTTGAGAATCGGGGACCGGGGGAACCGAGTGCTGCTGACGATGGCGCTCCAGACACGGCAGCGAGCGAGGCATCTGAAGGCGCACCTGACGCGCCCCGCACCCCCGCCGACGTGCTGCCAGAGCCGGCAGCGACGGCCGCTGCCGACATCACGGCGGGGGCGAGCGTCCCCGTGGCGCCCCAGCTCTCGCCCGACGCAGCGACCGCGCTCGCCGCGGCGAAGGCGCTGCGTAAAGCGGGCGATCGCATGGGCGCCGTGCGCTCGCTGCGTGCAGCCGAGAAGGCACTCGGCGACAATGCCACGCTCCGCTTGGAGGCGGCCTGGTGCTTCTTCGAACTGGCCGAGAAGGCGTTCGCGCAAGATGCGGATAAGTTCCTCGTGAAGGGCAACCTCGCCGACGCGCACCTGCGGCTCGATCAGGCGACCGCGATGCACGCGGAACTGCCGACAGCCACCGTGCTGTTCGCCAAGCTTCTGCGCTACGAGGAAGACCCGAAGCGCGCGCGAAACGTGCTCACGGAGCATCTGACGCGCTTCCCGGGCGACGCGGCGGCGCACTTCGAGTTGGGCGACATGGCGCGGAATGCGCGGGATTGGGCGGCGGCGGACTCGCAGTTCACGAAGGCGGCGGAGCTCGACCCCGCCGACGGCCGGAGCCGCCTCGCCGCGACCACCGCCAAGCAGTGGCTGACAGCCGAGGGGGCGGCGTCGTACACGCGAGCGCAATTCCACGCCGGATATCGCACTGCCGCGCGGCTGTTGCCCGACGAAGACGATCCGATCCGGCTGCTCGTCGGCCTGTACCCGAATGCCCGCTCGGACCGCCTCGCGGCCTTGAACGATGTCATCGACGACAACCCGCGGGCAGTCTGGGCGCGTGTCTGGAAAGCGTACGTGCTCCGCCAGGGCGACGACGCTGATCCGAAGGCCGCTCTCGACACGCTGGAGGAGGCCCGGCGGATCGAACCCACCAACGCAGCCGTCCTCGTCAATCGCGCCGAAACGCTGGCGCAGATGGAATCGTGGAACGATGCGGTCGCCGCGTACACCGACGTGCTGACGAACGGCGAGATCGGCACATTGGCGAGCGCGTCGAACGACCTGGAGCGGCTCCTGCACATCGGCGCGCAATCAGCGAACGTTCCAATCGCCGCTCGCGATCGCGCCTACGACGCTCTTTGCGCGGCGAACCCACAACTCGGGCGCTTCGGCAACAACGCCGGGCTGTGGTACCGCGACGTCGGTCACGACTACGAGAAGAGTCTGAAGTACTACCAGAAGGCCGTCGACGCGCAGCCCGAGGATCAGGACTACATCAACGACACCGCGCTCATCTACCTGTTCCACCTGCGCGACCGCAAGGAAGTCAGTCTACCGATGTTCTTGAAGGTCGTGGCATTGGTCGAGGACGAGGGGCAGGAGCCGGTCCGCGGCTACTGGGACGCGCTCGAGAACCTCTGCAAGTACTACTTCGAAATCGGCCAGTACAAGCGCGTGCTCGAATGTGCCGAGAAGCGCGCCGACGGCCGAGCGAACGTAGGCGGGCGCGCGTATCCATCGATCCGCGCGGCGCAATACGCCAATCAGGCGCGCCGCAAACTCGCTGAGACGAAGTAGCTGAGACGAAGTAGCTGAGACGAAGTAGCCGAGACGAAGTAGCCGAGGCGAGTTAGCCGAGTTGGGGACTCCCCGCTTCGCTCGGCTCCCGCGCTTCGATGGCTGCAGGCCCTCTCCTTGATCGTGCTCGGTCACGGGCGGCCCGACCGGCTCGAACAAGAGAGCTCGTCGTTCCGCCAGAGACCAAGCACGGAGAGCGTCCTCTCGAGTGCGCGCCGCGGTGCCCGGTGTGTGGCGGACCGAGCCGAGCCGGTCGGGCAGCGCCATCAGAGCGATCAGCGCCGTGCCTCTTCGAGTTTGAAGCGCACGTCGTCGAGCACCCCCGCTGCGCGCGCGACCTGATCAACACGAAGATGCGCCGCGCTCGCCGGCATCGTTCCCCCGGTCGGATCGGCGGGACGCCAGCGGCCGAGGAGTTCCACCTCGGCCCATGCGTGCCACCCGAACGCGGCCTGATCGTCTCCCATGAAGAAGAGACCCATGACCTCGCGCGCGGGAATACCGGACGCCCGCGCGAGCGCGATGAACAGGCGCGTGTGCTCGGTACAATCGCCTCGGCGCAGCTGGAGGATCTCGGTCGCCGACAAATCGTCGAGAACGACCGTGTCCGTGATGTGCGCCGCTGTGAACTGCAGCAACCGCCTGACCTGAGTGCCCCGACGCGATGTCCCCGCCAGAACGCGCGTCGCAGCAGCGACGATCGAGGGCTCCTCCGGATCGATGCCCGGCGACGCAAGCAGAGCGGCGGCGCGCTCGTCCGGCGTCGCCTCGCCCGCGTCCACAGCAACCCGCACGCGCAGCACCAGCCGACCGTCAACGACGCTCACCGTCTGCCGACCGGTCGTGGGGAAGGGTGGGGGCGCGTCCTCGGGCGGTGCAGGTAGCGAGATCGATAGTTCCGTCAGCGTCTCGGGATCGCCGATCGAACCGTCCAGCGGAACGCGCAACGCGACCTCGATCGACGTGCGCCCCACGTCCGAGAGCGCCTCGTCGGCGGACATACGCCGCAAACGAAGTCCGCCGCCCATCGCGCCGCGTAGCATGGCTCCGTCGGCATCGACGAGCACCGGCTCGGATGTGCGACCACCGGGGGCCTTCACCGCCACGAGGTAGCCGATCGCGGCCTCACCCTCGGTCTCCGTCGCGTCCGTTTTTCCCGCTGTGTCCGCCGTATCCGGGAGCACCTCTGTCCCTTGGACGACGAGCGATCGCACCGTGGCGCGCATCTGCCGCAGATCGAGTGCCGACGACGACGCCTCCGCGCCGGTCGCCCCTTCCTCGCGCACCGCGGCGGCGGCGATGAGGCGCTCGACAACGAGCTCATCCGAGAGCGTGACACGAATGGCCGCGACGGCCCCTTCGATCGCCTTGCCCTCGCGCGTGGTCACGACGTCGAAGCGTCCGCCTTGACGGGTGACGCGCCGCGACGTGCGCACGCCCTGGCGCGTTGTGCCACGTTCGATCTCCAGCATGAGTTGCTCGCCGCTGGCCTGGTAAACGACGCGCTCCGTGGTCCGCACCGCGTTGCCGTCGCCCGCGACGTCCACGAACGACTCGACGGTGCGCACCACAGCGGGTTGTCCGTCGAAGACTCCCAGTACCAGTGAGCGGCGCAGCCAGCCGACGCGCGACTCACCGCGGAACACACCGTAGTGGTACTCGCCGAGCCAACGCTGCGCGGCGTCGGACGTGAGATCGACGGTCGTCTCGGCGGCGAGCCCGACCGCACCGACACCGACCGGCAGCAACGCGCCGACGAGAGCGAGCGAGCCGACCAGCACCGCCGCCACGGCGCGCCTGACCCGCCGTTGCAACCCTGGCGAGGCCGCGCGCTCCGCCAACGGTTGCGCCACGCGCTTCACTCGCGGGAGGCGCCACGCGGAGGGACGGCCGCGGTGCCCTCGATCTCGACGCGTGCGCCCTCCTCGACCAGACCGGCCACCTGGACGAGAGCCATCGCCGGGTAGTTGCGCCCCATCGTGCGTTTCCAACCGGCGCCGAGCTCGGACTGAGAACCCAGATACTCCTCGCGATCGACGACGTACACGGTCAGCCGCACGATGTGTTCCGGGCCGCCCCCCGCCTCGGCAACCACCGCAAGGATGTTGCGGATGGCCTGCTCGAATTGCGCGACGAAGCCGCCAGGGACGATCGACTCGGTCTCATCCCATCCGATCATGCCACCGGTGACGACGAGATCCAGCCCGACGGGGATACGGTAGCCGTTCGAATAGCCGCGCGGCCGAGGCCAACCCGGAGGCTGGAGACGCTCGATCAGAACGCTCACTCCTTGGTCGCCTTCTCGACGTCCTCCGCCGCCTGCTTCCCCTCTTCGAGTCCGCCCTTGAACTCGTTCACGGACTGCCCCATCGATCGTGCGAGCTTCGGTAACCGCGTGCCGAAGAGCAGCAACAGAATGACTGCGATGATGACGATTTCCATCGTGCCCAGGAAGCCGAGTATCAGAGGTGGCGCAAGCATGACGAGAGTCTCCTGACGAGGTGTTCAGTGTACCCCTCGATTCGTCGATCCGGCACCCTTGCAGGACCGCAACGCGGGACGAACGCGATCGTCCGCCCAGCGTCGCGTGCCTGGAGACGCGTGATGGCGACACCGCAGATGGGTCGCCTCCGGTGATCCAGATCAGCGCGATCGTTCGTCGGGCTGCGCCCGCACCGGCAGAGGGATATCGACGGTCACGGTCTCTCCGGCGACCGGCTGGACGCGCAGGAGAAAGTGGGCGCCTCGGCCTGTCGATGACAGGGCGAAGATCCCCACGCTCGCGTCGGTCCGTGCGTGCTCGATGATGTAGCGCCCCGCGGCGTCGGCCGTGACCACGACCTCGCGAGGACGGATGAAGGGGATCGAGACAACCTGACCCTCGTTCATCGGCGAGACCGTCAGGATCACGAGCGCCCCCGGGACCGGCACCCCCTTGTGGGTCACGACCCCCTCGATCCGCGCCCCCGACCGGCCGAAGAGGAGCGCGCCGATCACGAGCAGAACCAGCACTGCGAGGACACTCCCCAGGCCGTAGCTAATCCATCTCCACCCGCTGCGTTGCTCCGACATGCACGCCAGCATAGCGCACGATCACAGTGCCGCAATCACGGTCGTCTAGCAGCCTGTCGGAGTAGTCCGTCGAGGACCGGGTTCGTCCAGGGGCGTCGTCCGTCGTGCTTGAGAGGCGAAGTCCCTGCCGAAGCAACATCGAGCCTGGCAAGTGCGACGGACGGCGTTCCTGGGCGGAGTCAACCG
>JAJRPF010000018.1 GCA_024280885.1 Planctomycetota bacterium
CCCTCTCCCTCTCCCTCTCCCTCTCCCTCTCCCTCTCCCTCTCCCTCTCCCTCTCCGGCTTCGTACCTCCGAACTCCTCGATCAATCCACGGGGTGGCGCGGTCGAAATCGCGTGCCGGGCTCAATTTTTGCGCGCGTCGATGAGCTTCGACCTCATGCATCCGGTCGGCCGCGCGAAGAAATTGAGCCCGGCACGGTATTTCGACTGACCACGGGCGCCGACGAACGGTCGTCCTGACTCCACCTCTCCACCTCTCCACCTCTCCACCTCCCCGCACGCCCCCTCCCCGGATTCTCGGAACGGGAACTTCGCCTGCGCTGTGTCGAGGTGAATCGACATGGCCCTAAACTCTGCGCCTTGTGAGGTTCGATAACCGGACGGGGAGCCGTGCCGACGCACGACTCGTTGTTTCGGAGAACCCACATGCTCTCGATCGAGGAACTGCTCACCCTGATGGTGAACAACGGCGGCAGCGACCTGCACATCAGTGCTGGCGCATCGCCCAAGATCCGTGTGGACGGATCGCTGATCAGCACTGATCACGGCGTACTCACGCCGGAAGCGACGCAGGTTCTCGCCTACTCGTTTCTCTCGAACGAGCAGATCGCCAACTTCGAGCGCGATCTTGAGCTCGACCTCTCGTTCGGGATCGATGGTCTCGGCCGGTTCCGCGTGAATGTTTTCCTCCAGCGCGGCACCGTCGCGTGCGTGCTGCGTGTGATCCCGTACGAGATCAAGCAGTTCCACGAGTTGGGCCTACCTGTGCAGGTCTGCGAGAGCATGTGTAAGTTGCCGAAGGGGCTGATCCTCGTGACCGGCGCGACCGGTTCCGGCAAGTCCACGACGCTCGCGTCGATGATCGACTACATCAACGTGCATCGGACGGATCACATCATCACGCTCGAGGATCCGATCGAGTTCCTGCATCGGAACAAGAACTGCCTGTGCAATCAGCGCGAAGTGGGCAGCGACACGCACGAGTTCAAGGGCGCGCTGCGCAGCATTCTGCGCCAGGACCCCGACGTTGTGATGATTGGCGAGTTGCGCGACCAGGAGACCGTCGAAGCCGCGCTCACGATTGCCGAGACCGGGCACCTGACGTTCGCCACTCTCCACACGTCGGATGCCGTCACCACGATCAACCGCATCATCGACATCTTCCCCAGCTACCAGCAGTCGCAGATCCGTACACAGCTCAGCTTCGTACTGCAGGCCGTCTTCGCGCAGCAGTTGGTCCCGCACGCGAGTGGACGTGGGCGCGCGCTCTCGGCTGAGCTGCTGCTCTGCACCGCCGCGGTGCGCGCCATGATGCGTGAGGACAAGATCCACCAGGTCTACAGCCTCTTGCAGACCGGCGGAAAGCTCGGGATGCGCACCATGAATCAGAGCCTCTACGAACTCCAGAAGAGCGGCGACATCACGTACGAAGACGCGCTCTCCCACTCCACCGACCCCGAGGACCTGAAGCGGCTCTTCCACCGCATGTGATCCACCATGATCTCATTCAACAAGCGTATCGCCCGCATCCTCGAAGATGCCGGTTCCGTCCCGACCGAGGATCTCGAACGATGCCTCGAGAGTGCGGAGAAGTCGGCGCGACCGCTGGCGTCCGTGCTCGTCGCTGAAGAACTCATCGGCGACGGCGAGCTCCTCGGCGTACTCGCTGATCACACGCGCGTTCCACCCATCGCGTTGGAGCACGTGACGCCCGACGTTGCGGTGGTGGAGTCGATCCCGCAGGAAACTGCGTTCGAGCATGGATTTCTTCCGATCTCGAAGATCGGGAACGTCCTCACCATCGCGCTGACGAACCCGTTCGACGTCGTCAAACTCGACGATGTCCGCATGTTCACCGGCTGTGAACTGCGACTTGTGCTGACACTGGAAGACCACCTCGAAGCCGCACTCGCGCGGGCCTACAAGTCGGCAGAGGTCGAGGTGGACGAACTCTTAGGAAGCCTCGATGAAGAGGGTGACCTGGAGTTGCAGGATGGCGACGACGGGCTCGACTCACTCGACCTCGAAGCGCTCTCCGATCACGACGGCAGTCCGGTCATCAAGTTCGTGAACGTGATGATTTACCAGTCCGCCAAGATCGGCGCGTCGGACATCCACATCGAACCGTTCGAGCGCACGGTCTCTGTGCGCTTTCGCAAGGACGGCGTGATGAAGGAGGAGTTCGCTCCCCCGCGGCGCATGCTGAACGCGATCGTGTCGCGCATCAAGGTCATGTCCTCGATGGACATTGCTGAGCGCAAGAAGCCGCAAGACGGCAAGTTCCAGATGCGCATTGACGGCCGCCAAGTTGACTTCCGCGTCAGCATCCTGCCGGTCGTTCATGGTGAGAAAGTCGTGATGCGACTTCTCGACGCGTCGAACCTGCAGCTCAGCCTCGCCTCGCTCGGTTTCGAGCCGGCCGCCCTCGAGGACTTCCGGAAAGCGATCGCTCAGCCGTACGGGATGATCCTGGTCACCGGACCGACGGGTTCGGGCAAGTCGACGACCCTCTACTCCGCGGTGAAGGAGATGCTCTGCGAAGAGGAGAACTTCGTCACGGTGGAGGACCCCGTTGAGTACCAGCTCCACGGCGTCAATCAGGTGCAGGTGCAGGCGAAGCGTGGGCTTACGTTCGCGAGCGCGTTGCGCGCCATCCTGCGTCAGGACCCCGACAAGATCCTGATCGGTGAGATTCGAGACAAGGAGACGATCGAGATCGCGGTGAAGGCCGCATTGACCGGTCACCTCGTGCTCTCGACGCTCCACACCAACGATGCACCATCCACGGTCACGCGCATGTGCGACATGGGCGTCGATCCGTTCATGGTCGCGTCCTCGACGCTGCTTGTCTCGGCCCAGCGGCTCTGTCGCAAGATCTGCAGCCATTGCAAGCAGCCCGAGGACCGACCGACCGACGAGCGACTTCGCGAGCTCGGCTTCAAGGACGACGACTTCGCGCTTGAGGACATTCAGTTCGTGCGGGCGATGGGATGTCCGCGTTGCACGAACGGTTATGCCGGTCGATTTGCGGTCCTGGAGACGCTCCCGATGACCGAGGAGATCCGCCGCATCATCATCCGCGGCGGATCGGCCACCGACATCAAGGATGCGGCGCTCGCCAACAACATGATCACGCTGCGCCGTTGTGCGTTGCGTGCTGCTGCCGCGGGACGTACGTCCATCGAAGAGGTGCTCCGCGTCACGCTCAATGACGGAGCCGGCGATGAGTCGTAGCGCGCTCCCGATCAGTTTGTCAGGAAGGATCAATTGAGATGCCCACGTTCAAGTACAAGGCCAAGAACTTCGGCGGCAAGAAGGTCAGCGGGACCGTTGACGGCTCTGACCAGGACGCGGCGATCGCGGAGCTGCGTAAGCGCAACCTGATCGTTCTCTCGGTCTCTGCGGGCGGAAAGGACGGCGGCGACAACGCGGGTGCTCTGAAGGCGTTGCTCACGGACTCCAACCCGAACCGCTACAAGTGCAGGGGCGAAGAGCTCGTCATCTTCACGCGTCAGCTCTCGACCATGGTCGCCGCCGGTATCCCGATCCTCGAAGGACTGGAGATCCTCCAGGAGCAGGCCGACAAGGCCGGTTTCGCGGCGGTCCTCGACAGTATTGTCGAGGACATTCGCTCGGGCGGCGATCTGTCGCAGGCGTTCGGGAAGTTCCCGCGCAGCTTCGACACCATCTACATCTCGATGGTCCACGCGGGCGAGGTCTCGGGTCAACTGGATGACATCCTGGTTCGGCTCGCCGAGTACATGGAAGAGACCGCGAACCTGAAGCGCGAGATCAAGTCCGCGATGACGTATCCCGTCGTCTCGCTGGTCCTCGTCATCGGCATCACGATGTTCTTGATGCTGGGCATCGTGCCGAAGTTCCGTGACGTGTTCAGCTCAATGGACATCGAGCTGCCGGCTCTGACGGAGTACACGCTCTGGCTGGCCGACTGGATGACGGCGAACGTGCTCACCATGTTCGGCGGCGGGATCGCGTTGTTCTTCGGCGCCAAGTATTATGCCAAGACGAAGCGTGGCAGCTACCACATGGACTGGCTCAAACTGCACGTCCCCGTGTTTGGCCCCCTCTTCCGCAAGGTCGCACTCAGTCGCTTCGCCAAGACGTTCGCGACGCTCGTCAAGTCGGGTGTCCCCATTCTTGAGACGTTGGACATCGTCTCGAACACGGTTGGCAACCAGGTGATCGCGCGCGCTGTCGACGCGGCGAAGGAGAACGTGCGCCAAGGCGAGACGCTCGCGGAACCTCTTGCCGAGAGCTCCGTGTTCCCTCCCATGGTCACCAAGATGATCGGGATCGGCGAGCAGTCCGGTGCGCTCGAGAAGCTGCTGGACAAGATCGCGGAGTTCTACGACGACCAGGTGAAGGCGGCGGTGAAGAGCCTCACGAGCCTCATCGAGCCGATCATGATTGCTGTCATGGGCTTCCTCGTCGGCTCGATCGTCCTGGCGGTGTTCCTCCCCATCTTCGAGTTGCAGAAGCAGCTCGCGAAGTAGCGGCGACTCCCGATGACTCTCAGCCGCCCGGCGCACGCGCGCCGGGCGGCTTTTTCGATTTTCTTGGAGATCGGCGCTCAAGTCGAACGTCGATCGGTCCCGATGGGAATGCAGCAACGGACGCCAACAGTCGCGTGTGCGACGGCGGACGGACGAGAGAGAGTCAGGAGAGACCACCATGAAGAAGCAAACCGGCTTCACCTTGATCGAGCTGATGATCGTTGTCGCGATCATCGCGATTATCGCCGCAATCGCCATCCCGAACCTGCTGAGCGCGCGCCTCAATGCGAACGAGACGGCCGCGATCTCGACGCTGCGCAACATCAGTTCGTCGCAGGCCCAGTTCCAGGCGAGTTCCAAGGCCGACGTCGACTTCGATGGCGCTGGCGAGTTCGGCATGTTCCGCGAGTTGTCGGGCGGCATCGGCGTTCGCACGACCACGGGCGGCACGGCTGGCTCGAAGCTCAATCCCCCTGTCCTCTCGGGTGCATTCCGCACGCTGAACGGTACGGGTGAGGTCAGCCGCTCGGGCTACATCTACAAGATCTTCCTCCCGGGAGCCCTTGGTATCGGCGTTCCCGAGGGCGCGACCACCGCGACGACGACGACGACCGACGGCACCGCGCTGGACAGCGACCTCTGTGAGACGACCTGGTGCGCATACGCGTCGCCAGCGAACTACTCGACGTCGGGTAACCGCACGTTCTTCGTGAACCAGACCGGCGACATCACGTCGAACGACAACTCGGCCTACTCCGGTCCTGGCAACTTCACCGCCGCCAACGCTGGCATGGCGTTCGAAGACACGGGCGGCGCTGACACGCTCATCACGGGTCAGGTCGCCGTCGGCACCCCGGGCCGCGACAACCTTCGCTGGAAGCAGGTCAACTAAGGTTCGTCCCGGGGGGCACCGCCTCCCGGAGCGTATCCCGGCCCGGACGCTCAGCGTCCGGGCCGGTTCGATTCCCGGGCTCGGTGGTGACGAGTCGCCGAACTTGTGCCGGATCTCGTTCCGGCGCGCGGACGCCCGGTCCTTTTCCGCAGAAGCGGACTGGCCTCCTGGACGATGAACGGGAGGGGTGGAGCCCCGCACCACGTGTCGAAGATCACCCTCATCCTGCCCGCCAAGAACGAGGCTGCCGCGTTGCCCGGCGTACTCAAGAGTATCCGTGCGGTACTGGCCACGCGCCCTTCGCATGAGACCCACGAGATCATCGTGGTCGATGACGGTAGCGACGACGGCACGGCCGAGGCCGCGGCAGCGGCTGGCGCGCGTGTCGAGAGTCATCCGTATTCGATGGGCAACGGAGCCGCGATCAAGACCGGCATCCGCGCGGCGCGCGGCGACGTGCTGTTGATGATGGATGCTGACGGACAGCACCGCCCCGAGGACATCCCGCTGCTCCTCGATGCGCTCCCCGGGTACGCAATGGTCGTCGGCGCGCGCACCCGCGGCACCGGTACCGGCTTTCATCGCGGCATCGCGAACCGCGTCTACAACGGGCTCGCGAGCTACGTCGTCAAACGCCGCGTCGAGGACCTCACGAGTGGATTTCGTGTCATGGACGCGCGCGCCGCGCGGCGCTTCGTCTATCTGCTCCCGAATACGTTCAGCTATCCGACGACGATCACGCTCTCGTTCTTCCGCGCAGGGTTGCCCGTGCGTTACGTGCCGATTGAGGCACAGGCTCGCATCGGGAAGAGCCATATCAAGCTCGTACGCGACGGTTCGCGATTCCTGCTGATCATCCTCAAGATCACAACGATCTTCAGTCCGCTGCGCGTCTTCCTGCCCATGAGCGCGGCTGCGTTCGCAGCAGGGCTCGCGTGGTATGCGTACACATTCTGGACGCTGCATCAGTTCACGGGTGCGAGTCAGTTGGCGTTCGTTCTCTCCGTCCTTCTCTTCGCTCTCGCAATGATCTCCGAGCAGGTCGCGGCGCTGCGCTTCGACCGCTCCGAGGACGACCGGTGAGAGCCTCTCGCGTCCGCAAGTTGTGACGGAGTCGGTGCACGGCGAGTCCGCTGCGAAATCGATTCCCGCAGCCGCCGTCGAGCGTCCCAGAGTCGCGCAGCCTAAGGTCGAGCGTCTTCGGATCGTGTGGTTCGGCTCGTATTCCAAGGGTGCGGGATACCCGCGTTCCGACACGCTGATCGCGGGGCTGCGCGGGCTCGGTCACGAGGTCGTCGAAGTGCACGCGCCGCTCTTTCACGGAGTTTCCGGGCGCGTCGCCACAGGCGCGGGGGGCGGTCTCGTGCGCACCGCCTGGGCACAAGTGCGCTCCGCAATCGCACTCTCACGGCTCTGGTTCCGCGTCGGCGATCATCATCTTGTGGTTGTTGGAAGCGGTGGGGTCGCCGACGCGATCCTGCTGCGGTTCCTGCAGAACGTCGAGCGGAGACCGATGGTTCTCGACGCATTCATACCGCTCTATGACACCGTGGTGCGGGATCGGCGTCTGGCTCGTCCGGAGAGCCTGCGTGCGCGCACATTGCTTGCACTCGAGCGATTCTCGGCGCGCGTCGCGGACGTCGTCCTCGCGGATACCGAGTCCCAGGCGTCGCTCCTCACAGACGATCTTCTCCTGCCCGAAGGGAAGGCCGCCGCCGTGCCCGTCTGTCAGCCGGATCCGGGTGAGCCGGAACCGCTGCCCGAGGACGCGCCGCTGCGTGTGCTGCTTGTCGCGACGTACATCCCGCTTCACGGCGTGGAGACGGTCGTGGAGTGCGCGCGGCTTCTCAACGGGGATGGCGTCAAGATCACGATCGTCGGGACCGGACAGGAATTCGATCGGATCGCCCCGCTCGCGCGCGATGTGCCGGATCTCGAAGTCGTCGCAGGCTTCGAGAGCACGGACGAGATCGCCGCACGATTGCGGGCCTCGCACGTGGGGCTCGGCATCTTCGGGACGACCGAGAAGGCCGCGCGCGTCGTGCCGCTCAAGGCCGCCTTGGTTCTCGCGCACGGCCGCGCGTTGGTCACGCGCACGGGTCCCGCGGCGGACGAATTGCTTGCGCCGACATCAGCCGCGATCCGGGTACCGCCGGGGGATCCTGATGCGCTTGCGGCGGCGTTGCGCACACTGCGCGACGATCGCGAGAGTGTCGCCCGCGTCGCTGCCGCGGGACGCGTACTCTATCTCCGGGCGCTCGCCCCCGAGGCTGTTGCGAAGCGGCTCTTGGACGTCCTCGCCGAGCGCTCGCTCTTGCCGGACGCCGGGGCTCGGGAGACGGGGACGGTCTGACTCCGTATCGCGATCAGGCGACGCCGTGGCGGCGCATGTCCGAGCGCACCATCATCTCCATCAACTCGTCGAATGAGATTTTCGGGGTCCACCCGAGCTCGGCTCTGGCCTTTGTGGGATCTCCGACCAGCGTGTCCACTTCTGCCGGGCGGATGAGCTTGGGATCGATCTCGACGTAGCGCTCCCAGTCCAGGTCCGCGGCAGAGAATGCCGCTGAGACCAGATCGCGCACGCTGTGCGAGACGCCCGTCGCGACCACGTAGTCGCGGGGCTCGTCTCCCTGGAGCATCATCCACATCGCTTCGACGTAGTCCCCCGCGAAGCCCCAGTCGCGGTGGGCGTCGAGATTACCCATCTTCAGCCGGTCCATTTTCCCCGCAACGATGCGAGCGACGGCATCGGAGACCTTACGGCTCACGAACTCGAAGCCACGACGCGGACTCTCGTGGTTGAAGAGGATGCCGGAGCAGCAATAGAGGTCGTACGACTCGCGGTAGTTCACGGTGATCCAATGGGCGTACACCTTCGCGACGCCGTACGGACTGCGCGGGTAGAACGGCGTGGACTCGCGCTGCGGCGTCTCGATCACCTTCCCGAACATCTCCGACGACGACGCCTGATAGAAGCGCGCCTGGGGCCTATTCTTGCGCATGGCCTCGAGTACACGCGTGACCCCGAGTCCGGTGACCTCGCCGGTCAGGCCAGGCTGATTCCATGAAGTGGGGACGAACGACTGCGCGGCGAGATTGTAGATCTCGTCGGGCTCGACGTCGCGCACGGCGATGTCGAGGGATGTCTGGTCGGTCAGGTCGCCCTGGATCAACTCGACGCGCCCTTCGAGGTGCTCAAGGCGCTCGAATCGATCGACCGAGGAGCGGCGGACCATGCCCACCACCCGATAGTCGTGGCCGAGCAGGAACTCGGCCAGGTAGGAGCCGTCCTGCCCTGTGACGCCGGTGATCAAGGCGGTTTTCATCGATGTCCCTCTTCGTCGCCCAAATGCGGTGCGTGAACCGCGAAGTTACCGGAGCGCTCTGGCCGATGAAACGTATGGGGGCGCTCAAGCCCGCACGTCCGTCGCAATGCGGCGCACCGGCGTCGATCGACAGGGAGGACGAACGCGTGATTGGGTGTCAGAAAACGAAGTCGGCCCGTGGGTGGGGATGCGTGTGAGCGGCGTCGTCCAGTGGTCTGAGAACCGCCGCTTGGTCGGGCTGACGCTCGTCCTCGTCGTGATCCTGGTGTACCTGCCCGGAATCGTTGGCGGTGCGTTCCACTTCGATGACGGCCATCACATCACCGATAATCCCGCCCTGCGCGACGCGGGCAATCTCTACTGGCTTCGCTACTTCGTGGACGCGACTCTCTGGAGTGGGGAGCGCGGAAACGTGATGTACCGGCCGATGGGCATGCTGCCGCACGCTCTCGACTACCTGACCTGGCGCGCCGCCACCGGAGACGGGTTCTACGCCTCAGGGTGGGTGCTCACGAACACGCTCCTTCATGCGTCGGTCGTATTGCTTGTCTGGCGACTGGCGCTTCGGCTGGGGCTCTCGAGCTTGGCGTCCGCGCTGGCGGGACTCGTCACAGCGCTCCATCCCATCCACTCCGAGGTGGTCAACTACGTCTCCGCGCGTTCGGAGAGCATGGCTGCGATCTTCGTGCTTCTGGCGCTGCATGCGCACTTGCGCTCGCGTGTGGCGGCACTGAGCGGACGCATCCTGTGGATGATGTTGGCGGGGCTTCTCTCTGTGTGCGCAATCACGTCGAAGGAGACGGCGGCGCTCTTCTTCCTCGCCGTGTTCTGGCTGGAGATCGTCGTCACGGGGAGGAGTTGGCCTGCGCGTCTGCGACGAGGGCTCCTGAACGGCGGCGTCTACTTCCTGGTCTTCGGCGCCGTCATGTTGCTGCGCAGGTACATGCTCCAGAGCACGGTGGCGTCGTTGGCCTACCTCACGCCCCGCGAGGGCGCCGACGTTCAGGTGGGCGGCGGACGCACGGTGCTCCAGAACCTCCTCACGCAGTCCCGCGTCGTGGTCGCGTATTACCAGCAACTCGTCCAGCCGACGGGGCTGAGTGTCGATCATGACATCGCGATCGTGACGACGCCGACAGCGGCGGTCGTTGCCTCATGCGCCCTGCACTTGACGCTCGCGGGGGCGGCGCTCCGGGAACTCTGGAAGGGGCGACGTCTCGTGCCGCTCTGTGCCGGGTGGTTCTGGATCTTCCTCGCGCCGAGCATCGTCGTTCCGCTCAACGTCGTCATGAACGAGCACCGACTCTATCTCCCGGGCATCGCTGTCTCGCTGCTGGCCGGAGCCGCTCTGGCGAGAGTGGTGACCGTTCTTGAGCGCCGACACGGACGGACGTTCGCGATCAGCGCCGTGGCGCTGCCTTTCGTGCTCTTCATGCCGCTCGTCATCCAGCGCAGTCAGGAGTGGCGCGACGACCTATCCCTGTGGACCGCGGCCGTGCGCCGCTCACCTCGGAGCGCGCGTGCGCACATGCATCTTGGCGCGTCGTTGTACGTGCGTCATCGCACGGTCCCCCGGGAAGAGCGCGTGGCGATACTTGATCGCGCGTTGGCCGAGTACCTGATCGCCGACGAGCTCCACCCGCGTTGGTACGACCTCCAACTCAACCTTGGCGGCGCATGGCTCGATCGTGCCCGATTGACCGGCAACTCCGAGGAATTCGAGAAATCGTTGGCGGCGTACGTGATCGCAGGCGAGATCGTGGGTTTGGACAAGGCCCGACCGCGGCTCTCGCGCGCGCTTGTCCTGACGGAACTCGAGCGCTACGACGAGGCGGTCGCGATCCTCGAGAAGCTCGACGAGGAAGATGACGCCGTGACGACGATCTACGACGACGCGCTCGCTCGCGCGCTTCGCCGTAGGGGTGACATGGCGGGCGCGACCGCGGCGATGGAGCGCGTCATCTCACTCGAAGAACCGCAGAACAAGGTCAGTGGACTGTTGACCCTCGGTTGGTGGCACTTCGAGGACGGAGACTTGGGCGCGTCGCAGTAATTGCTCGGCCGCGCGTACGAAATCGCGAAGAAGACAAGGCAGTTCAAGCCGTATCTCTATCTCGCTCGCTTCCTCAATCTGATGGGCCAGTCCGGTGCCGAGCCGTTCGCGCGGTCTGCCGTGAAGCTGGGTTGGTCCGCGTCGGATGAAGAGGTGCTCTGGGTGCGAGGCGGCCCAACTCCGGGAGCCCGCACCGGCACCCGGTAGGTCGGCGCGTTCCCGACGTCGTCCAGACGCTACTCGACGAACGCGTAGACCTTGCCGTCGATCGCGAGAACCACCTTCCCGAGTGCGAGGTACTTGCCGATCTTCGGGTGCCTTCGCAGCAGTGCGAAGTACGCATCGCCGAAGGACTTGACTGGCGTGCGCTCGGCGCGCAATGCGACCGTGTGCTCCCACCAAACTCCGCCCCGGGAGACGAACGTCCGGCCGAAGACATGCTTCACCAGCGCAGTTCCGCCCGTCTTCGCGAGCGCGGCGCGATCCCGATCGCCACGGTAATCACCGAGTTCCTTCAGTTCCTTGGACAGGTCCACCGCGCGGCGACCCGAGACCTCGTCTCCCGCTGCGCCCGCCTCCGCCGCAGCTCTGCGCAAGCGCGCGCCAGCCTTCGCTTCCGCAGCGGTCGGGGCCGGTGCCTTCTCTCCGGCGGGTCGGTCGTACCCTCGGTCATCTCCCTCCCAGCCGGGCGCGCCGCCGCCGCCGCCAGTCGACGGTCCGAGGAAGCCGGGGCGCCGCCGCCGCGACTCTCCGGGGAGTGCGGACGTGCGGCTGATACGTGCGTCATCTTCGAGGATGAGGTAGCTCGTGTAGGGCGTCACGATGCCGTGGACTTTCGCGAGTCGTACGACCTCGTCCTTCGTCTCTGACGTCTCACCGCGGAGACGGATCTCCTCCAGCAGGAATCCGACCCGACGGACCGCCCAGAGGCGCGGGAGGAACGCGTTCGCCGCCTGCTTCTCAGGGAAGCGGACCTCATCGACGATCGTGCGCGTTTCGCCGCGGACCTTGCCGGTCAGGCGGATCACGGCGTTGCCGGGCTTCTCGTAGCGACCGACGATCATCAACTCGGCGCCGTAGAATAGGTCGCCGAGCCGCTTCGGATGAACGGCCGTCGCGCCGACCCCCTCAACGCGCAGTTCGAGATCCGTCAGCGCCGGCTTGGCGAGCTTGGCGTAGAGGTTGGAGACCTTCTCCTCGATGTTCTCGGTCTCGGCAACATAGTCGCGCGTCCCACGGTTCTCTTGCGCCAGCCGATCCAAGAGGCGTGTGTTGACGTCGTTGCCGACGCCGAAGACGAAGAGCCGTGCCCGCGAACCGGCAGCCGCTGCGCGGGCGACGATGCGATCCGCATCCGTCTCGCCGATGGTCGGCAAGCCGTCCGTGACGAAGAAGACCATTGCCGGGCGACCGTCTTCGACGGATGCGGAGAACAGTTTGAGTGACGTTCGGAGCGCGTCGTCGATCGCGGTTCCGCCACGCGCCTCGAGCTTATCGATGAAGCGTTCCGCAGCGGTGCGGTTCTCGGCCGAAGCGGGCGCCAACGCGTCACGGAACGGGCGCGGCTCCGTCGCAAACGGCACGATGGCAAAGCGATCTTCCGGTCCGAGGCTACGCAGGCAGTGGCGCAACGCGCCGCGCGCCTGTTCCATTTTCGCCCCGGCCATACTCCCCGATGTGTCCATCACGAAGACGACATCCTTCGGGATCGCCTCCGTGTCCGCGGACGGGCGCGGCGACAGCACTAGCAGGAACGTCCCAGGACCTGTCTCGCGATGTGCGATGACCGTCACGCCGACGTCCTTGCGCGTCGGGCGCCAGTAGAGGAGGAAGTCTCGATCGGGCGTCACGTTGCGTTCTTCCCAACCCACACGGACCTTGGTTCCGAGCTCCTTCGGGATGTCGATCGCATGGCTCGGCGAGAAGATGGACGTGATGGGGGCGTCGTCCTCGATCGTGACGGTGACAGAGACGTCCTGAAGCGGTCGGCTGGAGAACTTCTCCGTGTTGAGTGGGTAGCGATACGCGACGGTTCCGTTGTCTGCCGGAAGGACCTCTGCGTAGCGGATGTGGACGCGCTTTTCCGAGTGCGGCTCGATCGGGAAGATGCGTGCCTTGAAGAGGCCCCGATCCGCGTACTCGAGCAGCGCCGGATCGCGCTGCTGCCGGACGATATTCTCGTAGATGCTGCGGGCCTTCGCTGCATCTAGCAATTCCGCCGAGAGCTCCTTGCCGTCCACCCACATGCTGAAGCGATCGATGGCCGCGTTCTCGGGCAGCGGGAACAGGTACGTGCCCTCGACGCGACGCGGATTGTGATTGACGAAGACCTGATCCACGTCGGTCACCGCCACGCGCCCCTTCACCGTTACGGTCACGCGGTGGTACTTCACAGACAGTGGCACGTTGCGGATGTCCGGTCGTTCCGGCGGATGCGGACGGATCACGATCAGGCCGTCGGCCAGCGAGGGCGTGGCCCCGGCCAGCACTCCTGCGAGTGCGAGTGTCGAGATGATGAGCGTTCGAAGAGCCTGCTTCCCCGCAGGCCGGTGCGCCAGGGCGTTGGACATGGTTTTCCTCCGTCGTGCTCCCTTGGATGCAAGCCGTCCGGAGAAGTTCCGCGACAGTCGGTCTAGCCGCCCGATGAGCGTGAGAACCGCCCGGTCATGGGGCTTCACGCAGAGCTCCGGGGCGCTGCTTCGACGGCAAGCGGTCGCGCTCAGGAGCCCAGGCGGCTGGCGCAGACCTCGCAGACCTGACGCCGATGGAACGCGCCGTCGTCTGCGCGCTCCGTGATGCTGGCCGTCGCCGGCCGCCGCTCACAGACTTCGCACTTGGCGCTACCGGCGAGCCCCGCGTGATGCGCGACGACATTCGCGAGCACCTTCTGCATCAATGCCTTCTTGTCCGCGGGAGTCAGGCCTTGGAGCGCCTTGTCGAGGGCCGCCTGATCGATCTTGCCGTCACCGAAGATCTCGATCGTGGCCTTGCCGCGCCGCAACCGCTCCTCGCGAGCGAGCCAGCGCCGCCACCGCTTCACGGCGCGCTTGCGCTCCGTCGCGTCCGCACTCCAGCGGTAATCGAGACGCTGTTGCGTCAGAATGGCGAGTCGCTCGATCGCGCTGCGGCGATCGAACGCGTCGTCGCTCTCGAGCGCATCGACCAGCCGCTTCACGTGTCGGAGATCTTGAGGAGCCATCTCCACTGCAACCTACCGCACGGTGGCGGTGCTGCCCAACTGAGGACGTCCGTCCGGCGCTGGCGCGCGTTGCTGCGCCAGCGCGCTCGTGGTGAGACGCGGCCTACGCGGGTCGTCGTCTTCGTAAGGGGTGAGCTTGGATCAAGTTAGCTCGATCCTTGGGCCGTATCCTTCTCCGACGCGGACACGCGTGCAGGTGGATGGGGCGTCTCGGCATGTATGCTGGATCTTCGAGCCAGCAAGGTGCCCCGCGGATCGTTCGCGCACCGTCAAAGTGCCCCGCGATGGCGGCCGAAAGAGACACATGAGCCTACTTCGGAAAGTCGCGTCGCTCTTCGAGAGCGGAGAGCGGGTGCGTGGCGCCCTCCTGCTGCTCGCGCTAGTCGTGGCAGCGGCTCTCGAGACCGTCGGGGTCGGGCTCGTCATGCCGTTTATTGCGCTCGTGACGAACCCGGAGTTGGCGGAGTCGAGCGCGCCTCTCCGCTGGCTGGGCGGCGTGCTCGGCGCGACGGATCACGCTACGTTACTCATCGAGTGCGGAGCGCTGCTGCTCGTCTTCTACGCGTTCAAGGGGCTCTTTCTGGGCGTTCTCACACACGCGCAGAACACGTTCGTCTACGGCAAGATGGAGCGTCTGTCAGCACAGCTACTCCGTGCGTACCTGTCCGCGCCGTACGCCTTCCACGTGGGGCGCAACTCCGCGGAGCTCCAACGCAACGTGAACACGGACCTCCCGCTCTGCTTCAACTGGGTCGTCACGCATGCATTCCTGCTCGTCAGCGACACGCTGGTCGTGGTCGTTCTGAGCGCGCTCCTCGTCGCGTTCTCTCCGGCGGCGAGCCTCGTGGCCCTCGTCGTTCTCGGCGGACTCGCCCTCGTCTACGTCCGGCTCGTGCGATCGCGAACCGAGGATCTCGGAGCGATCGAGCAGCACTCGTTCGGCCAGATGGTCAAATGGGTGAATCAGGGGCTCGGCGCACTGAAAGAGACACGCGTGCGCGGAGTCGAGGAGTTCTTCATCGAGCGCTACGCCCGCGAGTGCGCCGAGTACGCCCGCGCACGCCGCACTCTCCAGACCGTCACGGAAGTACCCCGTCTCCTGCTTGAGACCGTCGCAGTCGGAGGCGTGGTGGGGGTGATGCTCGTGGCGGTGGCGCGCGGAGAGGACGCCGCTGCGCTCGTCCCGCTTGTGGCGCTCTTTGGCGCCGCCGCGTTCCGGCTACTGCCCGCATTCACGCGCATCATTCGCTCGCTGCATCTCGTGCGGCACTTCCGCCCGTCGTTGGACACCGTCCTCGCTGACATGCGCCTTCTCGACGGGATCCCGGAAGCGGAGTCGAGTCACGCCGGAGCGGAGGCGGCCCGCGTCGCGCTCGTGCGCGACCTCGAGTTCCGCGACGTTGGGTTCGGGTACGCGGGGGCCCAGGAACCCGTGCTGCGCGGAGTCTCGTTCCGGATCGAGCGCGGGCAATGCGTCGGGATCGTCGGTTCCTCGGGCGCCGGGAAGACCACGGTCGTCGATCTCATGCTGGGGCTCTTCGCGCCGACCACCGGCGGCATCTTCGCCGATGGTCGTGATGTCGGTGGCGACCTAGTCGGCTGGCGCCGCAACTTCGGCTACATCCCGCAGGAGATCTACCTCACTGACGACACGATCCGCCGCAATGTCGCTTTCGGCGTCCCGGACCACGCGATCGACGATGATGCGATCTGGCGGGCACTGCGCGCCGCGCGGCTGGACGACTTTACTCGTCAACTGTCAGGTCAACTGGATCACGAAGTGGGGGAGGGCGGGGTACGGATCTCCGGCGGCCAACGACAGCGCCTCGGGATCGCGCGCGCTCTCTACCACGACCCCGCGATCCTCGTCATGGACGAGGCGACGTCCGCCCTCGACGCGCAGACGGAGCGTGCGATCACCGAAACCACCCTTCGCCTCGCCGGGGAGCGCACCGTGATCATCATCGCACACCGACTCTCGACTCTGGAGGGCTGCGATCGACTCCTCTTCTTGAAAGACGGCGTGGTCGAGGCCGAAGGCAGCTACGCGGAACTCGCGACGGACTCATCGAGTTTTCGCGCGATGGCGCGGCTGTCGTGACCTCGGAGAGAGGCTTCGTCCGGCGCGTACACTCGGGCTGCAGTCCGCGGCGCTCGTCGTCGATAGGAGGCGTATGGGGGCGGGCCCAAAGTCCAGAGTCGGCGCTCGGGCCGCCGGGCAGGCGCGGTAGCGTCGGCCCGGCGGGTTCGACGAGGACGCCGATCCCGAGACGGGTCTCGTCCCGTGGCGGCGCTAGACCGGGGCTCGCGGCAAGAATCTCATGAAAGCGATCGATAGTGGGGACCACGAATTGGTCAGCGTGGCGATGGCCACGTACGGCGGCGGTCGGTTCGTCGCCGAGCAAATTCGATCGTTGCTGGCCCAAGAACTCCCGCTCGGACTAGAGGTTGTCGTCTCGGACGACGGCTCCACCGACGAGACCTTGAGCATCTGCCGAGACATCGGGGCCCAGGACTCGCGTCTGCGCGTACTCGAGCCGACGCCCGAGCGACTCGGGGTGGCGGGGAATTTCGCACGCGCGATCGCGGCGACACGTGGCGCGTTCGTCGCGCTGTCGGATCAGGACGATGTCTGGGACCCGAACAAGCTCGCCACGCTCGTGGAAGCGCTTCGCGAGCGGCCCGCGGCGGAGCTCGTATTCTGCGACATGCGCGTCGTGCGACACGACCGCGGCCCGATCGCGCGCTCGTTTGTCCGGCATCAGAGGTTGGACGCTCTGGACCCGGTCGATCTGACACTCCGACGCCTCCTCATCCGCAACGTGGTGACCGGTTGCGCGATGATGGCGCGTCGTTCTCTCCTCAACGCGACCTCTCCATTCCCCGCCGGCTGTCTCTACCACGATTGGTGGATCGCCGTCGTGGCGGCCACGCGAGGAGAACTGCTGTTCGTGGACCGCGCGCTGCAGGACTATCGCCAGCACGGCGGCAACGTCGTCGGCGCTCGTCAACTTGGCCTGTCGCAGATCGTGCCGCTGCTGCGCACGTCCCCGGCTGTTGCAGCGGCGAGTGAACCGAACTTTGACGTGGAGCGCACCCAGCGATATCTCCAGCGCCCGGACGTGTTCGACGCGGAGGAGGCCCAGGAGGATCTCCTCTTCGCCACGGCGTTCTTCCGTGAACTCGCCGACCCACGGCAACTGGGGCTGCGCCGACGCATGCGACTCCTGCGCGACCGTCTTCGCTACCGATGTCGGGACACGCTGCGAGACCGAACGGTGGCGATCGCGAGCACCCTCGCACCGACGCTCAGCAGCGCACTCGCGCGCTTCGTCGTGCGCGTCACGGAGCCCGAGGATGGTTCGGCGCTATGAGGACCCGCGATCGCGCAGACCGGACTTCGAGCGTCCGATCGGGACGCCCGGATGCGGGCACGGTGGGACCATGTTGAACCAGAGGGTCCGCTACGGACTCGTCCGCCGGCTCGTCCGGCACCACCGGGGAGGAGCGATCTGCGAGGTCGGTGCCGGGCGCCACGGCATGTCCCAGTACTTCCCGGGCATCCCGTTCGTGGGCGTCGATCTCGATTTTAGAGACTACGGAGGGCCGGCGGTGGCGCTTGCGCCCGAGATGCGCGGCGTCAAGGCGGACGCGCGGTTCATGCCGTTCCGCGACAAGTCATTCGATCTCGTCTTCTCTCTCGACATGATCGAGCACGTTCCGGCGGACTGTCGTGCGGACGTGATCACCGAACTGGCCCGGATCACGCGGAGCGATCTCGTCGTGGCGTTCCCGTGTGGGACCGTGGCGAGGGACGCCGATCGGCGGCAGGCTGCCGCCCTGGCGGCGCGCGGCGCACCCATCCCGGGCTGGCTGGCAGAGCACCTGGAGATCCGGTATCCGATGCCGGAGGAGATGGACCGCCACTTCGGGGCGTTGGGTTCCGCTGTCAGTGTCGCGCACAATGAGAGTGTGCTGCTGCGTCGACTTGTCGCGTTCTCCGAGTGGAGCGGGCTCCCCGGCAGGCTCTTCGACCGTTACCTCCCGATGGGGCTGTTCGCCGGAGTCGATCTTGTCGGCGGCGGCGGGACGCGCCGAATCTATCACGTGCGGATGGGGCGCGCCCATCCGTCTCGCAAGCCGCGTCGGTGCTGATATAGGTACAGCGAAGTGAAGAGGTGCTTCAGCACGGCGTGGCGCTCGACGAGGCGTCCAGCAAGGAGCAACAAGGGATACGTGATCCGATTGATGAGTAGGCGCTTGTGGAGGGGCAGCCGGGGCGGTCCGAATAGTTGCGGACTGCGCTCCAGAAGGTCTGCGTGGATCTGCCCGACGAGTGCCGCACTCTGGCCCGCGACCCGAGCTCGACGCAGGTATCCCGCCATCGAGATCGCGTGCAGGTGCGTCGCGCGCGCGGTCGAGTTGTACGCGATGGCGAGGCCTCGGCGCTCCAGGCGATGGGCTAGCTCGAAGTCCTCAAACGCCGCGCGGCGGAACCGCTCGTCGAAGCGGTCGTCGCCGAGGAACGCCCGCTTGATGGACACGTTGCTGGTGTAGAAGTAGCGCGCGTCAGCGACGTCGCCGTCCTGCAGATCGCCGTATGCGAACTGCGGTCCGCCGCTCTCAAGCCAGCGCATGAATGGCGTCACGGTCATCATGGACTCGTTCCAAGTTGTGAGACCCAGAACGGCGATGCCGGGGGCGGAGAAACGACCGGCGTGCCAAGCGACGTGCTGACTCAGGTAGTCGTCACCCGACGCAATGATGTCGTCGCCGATGAACAGGATGATCGCCCCGCGCGAGGCCTCGATGCCGACGTTCCGGGCCCGCGCCGGCCCGGCGTTCTGCTGACGTTGGTACGCGATGGGCACGGGAAACGTCTTGGCATACCTCTGTACGACGTCCTCCGTCTCGTCCGTGGAGCCGTCATCTACGATCACGATTTCCCAGTCCGCGTCGACGACCTGCGACGAGAGCGCCGCGAGACACAGGTCGAGTGCGGCAGCGCGATTAAACGTCGGGATGATCACACTGAGCTGCATGTTTCCTCTCTTCGTTGCGGCTCCGCCGCAACGCACCCACGTATCGATTGCGATCTGCGGACGACATCCCGAACGTGATGAGACCCAACAGGAAGAGAGCGAAAATCGTCGATGTCATGCCCACCACGTGCGACAGGGTCGGCGACGTCGGCAACCACGGAGCGAGGCCGGTGCCCGCGGCCCAGATGGCGCAGCCGACGAGGAGCGGGCCAGCAAGCGTGGCGACGTAGGTGCGTACCGCGAGCCCCGTCTGGCGCAGCGCCTGCATCGGCACGATCACACCAAGGGCTCCAACGAACGAGATCCCGGTTGCCAGGGCCACACCGACGATGCCGAACCAGAGTCCCAGAATGATGCTGAGGACAACGTTCACCACGGCCGCGGCGAGCGAGACCAACGCCAGCGCTCGGTGCTTTCCGGTGCCGAGCATCAGGACCGCGGAGACGTGGGCAGGCACATGGATCAAAAACGTCAGGCTCAGCACGACGAGCACGGTGTAGCTCGACTGATACCCCGGACCGATCCAGAGTTCGATGATGTGGTCTCCGAGCAGCAGGAACGTCACGTGGCACGGCACCGCCACGGCCATGGCGATCCGCAGGGACTCGGTGAAGAGCTCACGTTGTCGTTCCGCCTGGTTGCGCGCTGCGAGGTCCGAGAAGAGCGGTAGACAGATGTTCACAGTCTGGAACACGACGCGATTGACCGCGTCGACCATCCGCCAGGCGATGGAGTACACGGTCACCAGGGCGATCGACATCGAGAGCGAGATGATGAGGCTGTCCGTCTGGAAGACGAGCTGCGTGGCGATGGCAAGAACGAAGGCCCAGGTCGCGTAGCTCAGCCCCTTGCGCAGCGCACCGAAGCGGAAGTGGCGGATCGAGACGCGGACGCCCAGACGCGCCCGAACCAGGGTCAGGCGTGCGACCATCCCTAGCGCCGTCGCGACGACCGGCAAGGCTACGAAGCTGAGGAGACCGTGGCCGAAGTGGAGCAGGACGAGGCTTCCGGCGAACGTCACGGACTGGGTCGTGACGGCGATCCCGTTGTTCCAGTCGTACCGCTGAAAGCCCTCTAGCACGCCGCCGGCCAGGCCGTTCACGAACGCGATGGCCACGCCCACTCCACCCACGACGAACACCCCGGCGGCCGTCGCGTCGAGCTCGGGACCGAGGTCGAGCGCGTCCCCGGCGATCGCACTGAAACTGACCGTTCCTGCGATCGCGACGAGACCGGCGCCCAGATAGAGCGTGAACACGGTCGAGACGTACTCGCGCAGTTCGCTGTGCTCGCCGCGCGCGCGGTACTCCGCCACGAACTTCACGACAGACGGTCGCAGTCCTAGATCCAGGAGCCCGAGATAGCCGACGACGGACATGACCACGACCCACAGCCCAAATTGCACGTCGCCGAGATGTCGCACCAAGAGCGGTGTCAACACGAGCACACTGACGAATCCGACCGCGAGCGCCACGTAGTTCGTCGACACGTTCTTCATCTGCTGGCGTGCGTCGATCCGTCCGTTCTCTCCCAGATCCGTTGGGTCACTCAACGAGGGACTCTGTCGTTGAATTCGTGCCGGGAGTCGCATCGACCGGCGGTCCTCGACGCATGACTCCGACAGGCTGCTAACAGTTCCTCGCCGGGCCCTAGGGGCCCGGCCATAGACCCCCGCGGCGCCGGTGAGCGGGCGATTGCCAGTCGCTGCGCGAGGCATCCACCGCGCCCGGGCGGGCCGTCTGTCGTGGCTGCCAGGCTCGGAGACTCTCCGGAGTCGAGTCGCCTGTCGGTCACGACAGTCGCCCCACCCGGACAAGTCCGGCCATCCACGGGGGTTTCTGGCCGCACCCCTAGTCGCCCTGACCTGGCGTTCGCAACTCCCGCGGGCGCCGTTTGCATACCCCTAGCATCGGCTCGCAGGGAAGGGCTCCACAACTTCAAACGAGGTGGCGCGGAGTCTGGACGAGCGGCTGGAACCCTCACGTGGATACTCGACGAGGTGGGCGTGGGGCGTTTACTGAGTCGGCCGGACGAGAGGCGGTTCAGGAGAACCGTCGAGCCTGGCCGGCGCGCTGACCGGCCACATCTCCGATTCCCACGTCACTTGGTGACTCGACCGAGATCAACTGCACGCCGAACCCTGCGTCATCCGCTGGGCTCCGAGTAGTCTCGGCCAGCCTCGGGCACGTGACACTCCGGTGCACCTCAGGCCGAGCCGAGCGGCACGACGGCGCTGAAGGGCGACCCAAGGGAGACAGGCCGATGGGCATCTCGACGTGGATTCTGCATTCAGGGCTGCACTGGCTCGATCGCCGTGGCCTTTGCGTGTGGAAGCGAACCAGCGTTCCGTTCGGGGTGCAGTGGACCCGTGACCTGCAGTACTTCTCGCAGGGTCGACCGCTCGCCGCTGTGCTTGACGTCGGTGCGAACGTAGGGCAGACAGCGACCGAACTGCTCGCGAACTTCCCTGACTGCACCGTGCACTGCTTCGAACCGGTGCGGGCGACGTTCGACATCCTGAGGACAGCGCTGGCCGCCGCGCCGCGCGCAACGCCGGTCAACGCGGCTCTGGGCGAGGCGGTCGGCACGTCCGAGATCATCTCCTGTGAGGACAGCCTGCGCAGCTCGATGGCGTTCGGAGGAGTCGGCGCGATCGCTCCCGGCGCGGAGCGCGAAACGGTCCAGGTCGACACGGTCGACTCGTATTGCGAGCGACAGGGCATCGAGCGTCTGTCGCTCCTCAAGATCGACACGGAGGGGTTCGAGCTCCCGGTCTTGCGCGGTGCCGAACGGATGCTGCGCGACTCGCGCGTAGACTTCGTGCTCGCGGAGTGCGAGTTCGAGCGTCGTCCTGACGCACCGCACGGAGACTTCTTCGAGCTGCATCGTCACCTCGCGCCGCTCGGCTTTGCCGTCGTTGCGTTCTATTCCGGAGGCGTCGACGACTGCGGCTGGGTTTGGGGGGACGTTCTCTACGTGCATCGCAGCGCGGCGGTCCCGGGCCGCGTGGCCATGGGCAGCAGCGCTACGCATCGCAGCTCGTAGCGCGAGTTACCGGAGGGGCGAGGTGGCCGCGTTGAGGTGTCGCGGCGATGCGCAGCTACGCATTGCCGTCGCAACTCAAATCTGCCGCCGCGTCGTCATGCCGGCGTTCCGCCTCGCAGAGGCGTGCCCCACCAAGTCAATGGGGCCTCCAATCCCGGCGCACGCCGAGGTGCCAGAGCAGGGCGTGCACGAGGGCGCCCAGCCCGGCGAGGTCGCCGTGCAACAGGGTGACCGACATGCGCTGCGCGCTGACGAGGGCGGCGATGGGCGTGAAGGTGAGGAAGTGGTACCAGCGCGCGTTCTTACGCATGAACAGGATCATGTTGCGCAGCTTGTAGTAGCGCACGACGGCGGACCGTCCGGCGGTACTGGCGCCGCCCTTGTGGCGTACGACCGACGAGGGCACGAAGCCCAATCGCCAGCCCGCCCGCCTCAGTCGGAACGCAAGATCCACCTCTTCGTAATACGCGAAGTAGTCAGGATCGAAAACGCCCACCTCGCGCAGCGCCTGCGCCCGAATCAGCAAGGCGCAGCCGGTGATGACGTCGAGGTCGCGGGCGGTGTCGAACTGTCCGCGGTCGACTTGGCCAGCCGTCGTGGGGAGCGCACCGAAGCACCACAGCCGTACGGAGTCGAAAGAACACCCCAACCGCTCCGGGTTATCCATCTCGCGGACCTTGGGCCCGACCATCGCGAGGTGCGGATCGGCGTCGATGGCGTCCACCAGCGGCTGGATCGCACCCGGCTCCACCAGCGTGTCGTTGTTGAGGACGAGGACGTGTCGGGCGCCGCGGGCGAGCACGTCGGCAAACCCCGTGTTGTTACCGCCCGCGTAGCCCAAGTTGGCGTCGTTGCGGAGCAGGCGCACGCGCGGTTCGTCTGCCCAGACGCGTTCGAACTCGACGGCGGAGCCGTCCGTCGACCCGTTGTCCACGACTAGGACGTCAACGTCGTAGTGGCCCGCCGCAAGCACGGACGCGACGCACGCCAATGTGTCGTCCCGGCCGTTCCAGTTCAGCACGATCACGCTCACAGCCGGTCGCGTCACGGCGCTAGCTCGATGGGGGACGGGAGCGTGCTCGGCGGTGTCCACACTCCACACATCGGCCAGGAGAGAACATGGGCACCAGCGCCTGTCCGAGGCGGGCGTTGGCGAGCTTCGCGATCCTGCTGCGGTTGCTCAAGGCGGAGCTCCCAAGCCCCATCGCTGCCCTGTGTCGGCGCGACGTTGCCGCCGCGTCTCGGGGCGTCGTCCTGGGCGGCGTGGGAGAACATCGGCGGAATAGTAGCCCGATTCGAGCCGACAGGGTGCGGGGCGTCGTAGGACGAGGCGCACCATGTCTCCGAGACGCTTCGCGCTGGCACCGTCCACACGAGAGTCACGTGGCCGGATGGGACGCGCAACGGCTCCACACGCAAGCCCCACAGGTCAGGCAGGACGGGCATCGGAAGGGAGATCGACTCGTGAGCAGCTTCGCTTGGCGCCGAAACTCGATCACGAACCGAGCGCGTCCTCGCGGGCGGCCCGTATTCTGACGATGAGATGTGTGGAGAGCGCCGCGTGCCGCTGCACCACTCCCACGGAGGCGCATCGCCCGAGCGAGCAAGTCGAGTGACCGAGATCCACCAACTGCGCCTCGCGCGCCATCGCGATCGCCATGCGTGACACCGCCGTTCTCCTGGTTGCGCAGCAACTCGCCACGACGCGTTCGGGCGTGGGGCTCTATGTCCGTGTCCTGCTGACCGAGCTTGCGCGGCGGGGGTGTACGCCGGCGTTTGCGACGTGGACTGAAGAGATCGATCGCGGGGCGTTCCCCGATGTCGAGTTCGTGGATCTCGGGGCTCGGCCCGCGTGGGATCCGACGCCCGGGGGGTTCGTGGCGTTGGGGCGACGGCTCGCTGATTGTCTCGGTGACGCGGACCCGCGGCGCTACGCGCTGCTCCACTTCGCTGATGCCCGCGAAGCATATGGGTACGTTCAGAAGACGCGCGTCGGAGCGCGCATTCCGTTCGTGGGAACGGTGCATGACGACTACGCCGCCGTCGCGCCGGCTTCGCCGCTCGGGCTTGTTGGTCGTGCGGCGGACCCCATCGTGCGCTGGGCGTACTATCGTTGGTTGGCCGGGATCGAGGCGCGCACTTATCGCGCGGCGGCGCGGTTGATGGCCAACTCCGATGCGACGGGCCGGGTGGTCGCGCGCCGCTACGGGCTCGACGCAGGCGATCTTCGGACGGTCCATCTCTGTGTCGCTCCCGCCGCGCCGCTTGCGACCGACGGCGCGTCCGCAATACCGATGGCTGGCAATCCGAAGCTGCTCTTCGCTGGCGGGAACTTCTATCGCAAGGGGCTGGACACCGTCGTGCGTGCTCTGCCAGCGGTGCGCGACACGGCGTCCGACGTTCGCCTCTTCGTCGCCGGACACGATCGCGCAGAGAGGCGCATCCGACGGCTTGCGGCGCGGCTTGGTGTCAGCGACCGGCTGACGTTTCTCGGCCGCGTCGATCGCGGCGCGATGGCCGCCGCGTTCGCAGCGGCCGACGTCTTCGTCATGCCGTCGCGCACGGAGGCACTGGGCCTAGTCTACCTCGAAGCCATGCGCGCGGGCGTGCCGGTCGTGTCGGGCAACGTCGGTGGTGTCATCGAGATCGTGCGCGATGGCGAGAGCGGACTCACGGTGCCGCCCGAGGATGCAGACGCGCTGGCCGCGGCGATCCTGCGTGCTCACGGCGACCCGGATCTGCGGCGTCGCCTCGCAGATGGCGGGCGGGCGGTCCTGGCCGAACGCACGCCGGAGCGGTTGGCGGACGAGACGCTTGCGGTCTACGCGGACGCACTCTCGGGCTAAGAACCTGCCCCGGTCGCAGCGCGACCCGAAGTGGAACTGCAGCGTGAGCGGTGTCGACTGCGCTATGCGCGGATTGTCGAGAGCACGTCCGCGATCACGTCGGTCGTCTTGAGACCCTCGGCCTCGCCCTCGAAATTGAGCAGCAGGCGATGCCGCAGGACCGCTGGCGCGAGGGTACGCAGGTCGTCTTCGGAGACGTTGGCGCGGCCGTACGCGAGTGCACGCGTCTTGGCTCCGAGGGCGAGTGATCGCGCGGCGCGTGGGCTGGCGCCGCAACGGATGACGCGCTTCACGAGTGCTGGCGCGTCGCCCTTGTCCGGGTGCGTGGCGAGTACAATTCGGCCGAGGAATTCGCGTAAATGGGGGGCGAGAACGACCTGCCGCACGAGTGCCTGCATGCCGCGAACGGTGGGGCCGTCTGTTACCTGCGGGACGTCGGGAGTCGCTGCGCCGGTCGTGCGATCAACGATCGTGAGCAGGTCTTCGAGATCGGGGGCCCCGACCTGGATCTTGAGCATGAAGCGGTCGAGTTGCGCCTCCGGGAGCGGATACGTCCCCTCCATGTCGAGCGGGTTCTGCGTCGCGAGGACGAAGAACGGGCGCGGCAGGTCGTAGGTGTTGCGCCCAACGCTGACCCGGCCCTCTTCCATCGCCTGCAGCATGGCTGACTGCGTCTTGGGCGTCGCTCGGTTGATCTCGTCGGCGAGCACGATGCTCCCGAACACCGGTCCCTCGCGGAACTCCATCTCGAGTCCGCCGCCCGGCTTCTCGACCATGAGGTCGGTGCCGACAATGTCGGCCGGCATGAGATCGGGCGTGAACTGGATACGGCTGAACGGCAGGTCCAGCGTGTTGGCAAGACTGCGAACCAGCAGGGTCTTGCCAATGCCCGGGACGCCTTCCAGGAGACCGTGACCATCCGCGAAGAGGCAGATCAGCACCTGCTCGACGACTTCCGCGTGGCCGACGACCGCGCGTCCTATCCCCTCGCGCGCAGCGGCGAACACGCGCTCGAATTCCTCGGGGGATACGTCTCTCGTGGAAGTCATGCGGGGCCCTCTCTGGTCTCGCTGTTCGCCGGTGCGTTTGTTGTTCGATCGAGCGGCGGCATGTCGAAGAACCGGATCGTATTCGATTCGGTGACGTTCTCGAATTCGTCGAACGCCACGCCCATCTCGTCGGCGACCCGGCGCGCTGTGTGCATGACGTGCGCGGGCTCGTTGCGTTGACCGCGATGGGGGGCCGGTGTCAGGTAGGGGCAATCAGTCTCGACGTGTACGCGGTCGAGCGGAACCACGCGGGCAGCCGCGCGCAGCTCGGGAGCGTTCTTGAACGTGACGACGCCCGAGAACGAGATGTCGAAGCCGAGATCGAGGCAGCGCCGCGCCTCGTCCGGGCCCCCGCTGAAGCAATGCATGATCCCGCGCAGCGCGCCGCCGGAAGCGGTCTCGTCGTCGAGGATGCGGAACAGGTCGTCGAACGTGTCCCGGTTGTGAATGACGAGCGGGAGCCCTGTCGTTCGATGCAAGCGAACGTGCCGCCTGAGGAGCCGTTCCTGCGCGTCCATCGGCGCATCGTTCCACGGGCCTCGATCGAGACCGCACTCGCCCACGGCAACCACCTTCGGGGCGGCAACGAGACGCTCGATCGCTGCCCAATCCGCGTCGGAAACCGTCGCGGCCTCGTGCGGGTGGATGCCTACGACGGCATAGACGTCGTCGTGCTCCGCCGCCATGCGAATGCAACTCTCCGAGCCCTTGACCGTCGTCCCCACGTTGACGATCCGCCGCACGCCGGCGGCCCGTGCGCGGGCAAGGACCGCGTCGCGATCCGCGTCGAATTTGGGAGAGTCGACGTGGGCGTGCGAGTCGATGATGGTCGGTCCCTCCGCGAGGTCTGACGCGCCGCTGGAACGGGCCGCCGCGAGAGGAGAACACGGTCGCGCGAAGCGGAGAAGGGAAACGACCCGCGCCTTCCGCACGCCGGAGCGGTATCCGGCCGGTGTTCCGCCAGGATCGGCGCTCCGCTCCGCTTGGGCCCGTTCCGGTGCGTGAATCCTCATGAATACGTCGGGTTACGGCCGTGCGTGCGCGAAGCTCTGCAGCATGCTGGACGTGTCCCTCATCCGACGTGAACCCGACCTCGTGCGCCGCGGCCTCGAGGCGAAGGGCGAAGTAGCCGACATCGACTGGTTCCTCCAGCTCGACAAGGACTACCGCAAGGTGCTGACCGAGCTCGAGCAGATGCGGGCGCGGCAGAACGCGCTCTCGCCCGAGATCGGGCGGAAGAAGCGCGCGGGCGAGGACGCCTCGGCGGAGCTGGACGAAGTCGCCGAGCTGAAGAGCAAACAGAAGCACCTCGGCGAGCGCAAGGACACGCTGGCGCACGACCTGAAGAAGATCCTCATGCGTCTGCCCAACCTGGCGGCGGACGACGTGCCTGTCGGGCATACAGACGCAGAGAACGAGATCGTTGACACATGGGGCGAGCCGCGCACGTTCGAGTTCGACGCCAAGGCCCACTGGGATCTCGGTGACGACCTCGGGCTGCTCGATTCCCAGCGCGCGGCCAAGCTGTCGGGCGCCGGCTTCTCGCTGATGTTCGGACCGCTCGCGCAGCTTGAGCGCGCGCTCTGGAACTACATGCTGGACCTGCACACTCGCGAACACGGGTTCCAGGAAGTGGCGGCGCCATATCTCGTGCTCGGGAGCACGCTTGAGGGCACGGGGCAGCTCCCGAAGCTCGAGGCGGAGATGTACGGATGCAAAGACGACGATCTCTGGCTCATTCCCACGGCCGAGGTCCCGCTCACGAATATTCACCGCAAGGAGATCCTGGCCGAGGCGGATCTCCCCATTCGCTACACCGGCTTCACGCCCTGCTTCCGGCGCGAGGCGGGAGCCGCCGGGGCGGACACGCGCGGGCTCATCCGTATGCACCAATTCCACAAGGTGGAACTCGTCGTGTACGCGAAGCCCGAGGATAGCGACGCGGAACTGCTGCGCATCCGCCGCAACGCCGAGACCGTGCTGCAGAACCTCGGTCTGCCCTATCGCGTCCTGTTGCTGTGTACGGGCGACACGTCCTTCGCGGCGCGCAAGACGTTCGATCTCGAGGTCTGGGCGCCGGGCTGCGAACGCTGGCTCGAGGTCAGCTCGATCTCGACGTTCGGCGACTTCCAGGCTCGTCGGGCCGGTCTGCGCTTCCGCCGCGAGGGGGGCAAGAAGCCGGAGTACCTCCACACGCTCAACGGTTCGGCGCTCGCCATGCCGCGTGTCATCGTGTCGATCCTCGAGAACTACCAGCGCGAAGACGGCAGCATCGAGGTGCCCGACGTTCTGCGTCCCTACATGGGCTGGCGTACAGAGATCCGCGCGTCCTGACGGACCTCTCGTCGACGAGCGACCGCCTGCGCGGGCGTGAACGTCGATCTAGGGGTGCGGCCGGAAACCCCCGTGGATAGCCGGACGTGTCCGGGTTGGACGGCTGTCGTGGGTGACAGGCGACTCGACTCCGGAGAGTCTCCGAGCCTGGCAGCCGCGGCAGACGGCCTGCCCGGGCGCGGTGGATGCTCCGCACTGCGGCTGGCGACCACCCGGTCACCGGCGCCGCGGGGGTTTCTGGCCGGGCCCCTAGCCCGATCCGGGGACCGGCGCCTTCGCTCAAGCGCGCTCGTCGCGGCTTCCGATGCAGAGATGGGAGCGCCGTGTGTGCGCCCGTTGGAGGCTGCACTTACTCATGGACATGCTTTCCGGTCTGTCGCCCGCTGCCGTTCTGGCTGCCACTGCGGCGCTGGGGCTGGCGCTGCTCATCGGTGCGTTCCGTAAGGTCGGTGCCGCGCAGCGCGCCACCGGTCGCGCCGAGCTCGTCGCTGAGAAGGAGCGCGAGCGCGCCGCGGCGCTGGAGCAAGAACTCTGCGCCAAGGCCGCGACGCCGACTGCCTCGCTCAGCGATGCGTTGCGCGTACTCGAGGAGATGTCCGACGCCCTGCGGCTCACGATGACGGGGCGCTCGCGGCGCGAACTGGCGGCCGCCGTCGGTCGTGCACTCGAACGGCTGCTCGGCGTCGAGCAGTGGATGGTGTTCTTGGACACTGAACGTACGGGTACTGACTTCATCCTGGCCGCATCTGGCTCAGTGGACCAGCAGGCCTGGCCGGTCGGCGCGTGCCTGACCCCTCAGATGGGGCGTGTCGGTCTCGTGATCCGACGCGGCAACGCGCTGAACCGTGACGACTTCGAGTCGGAGCCTCCGCTCGTACGCGAGCAGCTCGAGGCCACCGAACCGAGCGCGTTCCACGTTGACATCGCAGCGCCGATCATCGTTGGCGACACCGTGGTCGGTGCGGTCTCCGTCGGTGCGCCGCGGCTGTCCCAGGCGCTGGCCTGCGCAATCGTTCAGGTGCTGGTCGAAGGAGCCGCCGCTGGGTTGCGGGTTCTCGAAGCCCAGGAACGCAGCGCGCGCCTTGAGAACATGGACGAACTGACGGGACTCCACAATCGCAACTGGTTCACCGCACACGCCTCCGAACTGCTTTTCCGGAACGCCGACTACGACGTGCCGATCGCGGCCGCGGTCTTTGCCATCGACGACTTGCGAGGGTACGCGACACGCGAGGGGCCCAGCCAGGCGCAGCGCCTGCTGCAGGCCGTCGCCCGGTTGGTCGAGCCGATGTTCCGTGAGGGCGATCTGCTCTGCCGCTGGACGGATGATGAGTTCGCGGTCTTGATGCCCGGCGTGGATCGTCCGACGGCGAAGGCCACGCTCGATCGCGTGCGTCGGGCGATCAGCTCGGAGCCGTGGGTCGGAGCGGACAAGCAGCCGGAAGGCCTCATGACCGTCAGCGTGGGGCTGGCCGTGGCGCCGCACGACGGTATTCGCTTCGATCCTCTGATCGAGGCGGCGTATCGCGCGTTCGAGAAGTCGCGCACGCGCGGCGGAGATCAGACGACCGGTGAAATCGCGGGTCATACGCCAGCAGCAGCGCTCAGCCTCGGGGACACGGTGGACCTCCCGAACCTGCCGTTCGCGAGCGACCTTGCGGCGCTCGGAAGAGCGGCGGCCGACGAAGAGCGACTTCGCTGACCGCCGCCCTCGGTCGAGACTCCTTGACCGAAGCCTGATGACCTGACGGATCGCTACGCGCGGATGCGGATGTGCTCGTCGGCATTCTCCACGAACGTCCCGATCCTCGCGGTCGCGGACGTGCCTCGTTCCTGCAACGCCGCCGCGAGCGCGTCGGCTCGTTCGGGGGGGCATGCGATCAGGAGTCCTCCGGAGGTCTGCGCGTCGGCCACGACCAATCGCTGCCACTCGGGCACCGCGTCGTCGAATTCGAGCCAGGTACCGAAGAATTCGAGGTTGCGTCGCGTACCGCCGGGGCAGATCCCTGCGTCGAGTGTCTGCTGGACACCATCGAGGATCGGGAGTGCGTCGGCTTCGAGGTCTGCACCAAGACCGGTCTTCGCGAGCATCTCGTGCAGGTGGCCAGCGAGGCCAAAGCCCGTCACGTCGGTGCACGCGTTGACGCCGATCTCCATCATCGCCTCGGCCGCACTCTTATTGAGTTCCGACATGATCGCGATCACGCGCTCGGCGCGGACGTCGTCCAGCTTGCCCTTCTTGAGGGCGGTTGTCAGAATCCCGGAGCCGAGTGGCTTGGTGAGAAAGAGCGCATCCCCGGCCTTCGCGCCCGTGTTCTGTAGCACGCGGTCGGGGTGCACGAGTCCGGTGACCACCATGCCGTACTTGGGCACGTCGTCGTCCACGGAGTGCCCGCCCAGCACGGAGACACCCGCCTCGGCGGCGACCGAGTCACCACCCGCGAGGACGCGTGCGAGGACCTCGTGACCCAGCGCCTTCATCGGGAAGCACAGGATGTTCAGTGCGAAGATCGGGCGCCCACCCATGGCGTAGACGTCACTGAATGCGTTCGCCGCGGCAACACGCCCGAATTGGAACGGGTCATCCACCACCGGCGGGAAGAAGTCGAGTGTCTCGACGAGTGCCTGGTCATCGCTCAGGCGATAGACGGCGGCGTCATCCCCGGTCTCATGCCCCACGAGGATGTTGGGGTCGGACCTCCGCGGAAGCGCATCCAGCGCCCGCCTGAGATCCTCGGCAGGTATTTTCGCTGCTCACCCGCCGCCGGAGGCGAGGGCTGTCAGCTTGACCGTGCTATGTGGGCTCATGGGATCTCCAGTGCGGGAATTCTGGCGGGCATCTGGGCTGGTAAGTCGGCGTGTAACTGAGCGCGAGCCTGAAGCGCGATCGTCGGCGTGCGAACGAGCCGCGTCCCGAGCTTGGAACCACGCTCGTGGGCCATCGTATTCCATCGCGCAGCCAGCCTGAAGAGGTGCGGGAATTTGTTCCCCACCGCGAATCCACCGCGAGCCCAGAAGAATCCGACTAGGAAGATGGAACCGGAGTCGCTATTGCGTCGTCTCATGTTTCAGGTACTATTACTCGGGTCTAGACAACTGGGATCGGTCTATGCCCGATCATGACTCCTCTGGGGAGGTAAGAATATGAACAAGCTCATGCTGGCGGGCGTGACAACCGGAATGCTCCTTGTGGGTGGACTGGCTTTCGTCCAGCCGTCTTCGGCCGGTTGAGGCCCTCCTTTCATGCCCGGTACGGGCACGAACACGCCGAATCTCAACTGGACCACGTTCGACACGCCCGGGGTTGTCGAGGCTGCCATCACGGGCATCCTTGCGACTGATCCGACCGATGGCGACGAGGACGAGATGACGGTCGAGGAACTGACCGGCGCCAAGCCGATGTTCCTCTACTACTTCCGCCAGGGTCTCGATGACCCGATGGATGACGAGTACAAGTTCTCGCGCCGCTTCGAGATGGGCCTTCAAACGAAGCTCGTCAAGGAGATCAACGACAACTGGCTCTGCATGAAGGGAGGTATCGACCTCGAAGAGGAACTCGAGAAGAACGAGGAAAAGACTCGTATCGAGTTCTGGTCCGCGATCGAGACCAAGATGAAGGTCATCTCGATCAGCAAGAAGGATCAGAAGATGCTCGCAGCGGGCCCCATGGTCCGTCTCCTGAAGAAGTACTCCAAGGTCAGCAAGGGCCTGGCGAACAAGGAGATCAAGCGTCTCGAGAAGATCGAGAAGGACCTGAAGAAGGAGTCGGCCGCCAAGTAGGCGTCGAACCCTCAGGTATACAGTCGCCCGGTCGGGTTCCCCGACCGGGCGACTTTCGATTCCCAGTCTTCGGTTCTACGGCGGGGCGAGGGCAGTTCCCGACCTACGACGAACTCGCGAGAGGCGCCCGCCGTCCCCGGTCAGCGGCGGAGCGACGGGCTCTCGTGTTCGAGCCAGGCAGACCGCCGATGCCCGGGTACGATCCTCATGGCCGGTGCGCCGCCCGACTCCGACGGAGGAGGCCGACACGCGGCCAGCGGCATCCCCCGGCTTCAAGGTGAAGCGAAGAGCGGGTCCGTCGAGAAGCCAGCTCCGAGAGCCCGGCTCCGAGATCTACTCCGACGCCTCGGCCGCGACGGCCAGTAGCCGACCGGCTGCCAGCTCCAGTTTCCGCGCCGCCAATGGCTCCATGTCGGTCGCCGCGCGCGCGATCGCCAGCGCGCAAAACAGGCGGTTGACGCCTGGCTCCAACGCGCCGTGCTCGCCAGCTGCCGCCACATGCGAGCGGGGGAGATGCAACGCGCGAACGACAGCCACCGGGTCGCCCAAGACGTCGCGATGCGCGCCACGGACGCGACGCAGAAGGGCGGGCAGCACGTCGTAGGCAGACTCGATGCTCGATTGAAGCGCGCCGATGAGCGCGTCCTTGCCCGCGTCGCGATCGACCGCTGTGCGGACGCCAGTATCCGCGATGCAGGCCGTCGGCGTGACCGCTTCGCTGACGCACGGCGCGCTCCAGAACTCGATGGCGTCGGCCGGCGTGATCCCGATCCCGACGTAGATCCCAGGCAGCATGGGGGGCTGGCATCCCCCGACCGCGTCGCCCAGAGCGTAGCGCGCCTCGACCTTGTCGAACGTGGCGAGCACGAAGCCCATCGTGAAGATGGGATCGCGGCCCGAGAGCTCGTGCAGGTGCGCTTCCGCAGCATCGAGGAGCATACGGTCGCCCAGGACCCCCTCTTCATCTGCGATGGCGAGGAAGCGCGCGCGCGGATCGGTACCGCCCTCGATACGCGCTTCGCCGTGCTGTGGCATGGCCGCGAGTGCCGCGTGGACACGCTCGCGCAGCGCACTCTCCGCGGGGTGGTCGCCTGTCAATCTACGCGCATGCCGCCGAAGCGCGTGGGCCAGTGTGGACCGCAGCGGCTCGTCGTGGCCAGCCGACAGCACGCGCCGCGCGCCGGGAAGCAATGCTGACCAGCTCCGCAATGCAGCGTCGATGTCGAGCGCGTGCGCCCCGTCGTGCACGCTGTCGTCGTCGCTGCCCGGCTCGGGGCGTCGTCGTCCGCAACTCCACTTCACCCACTGGGCCAGGAGCTCCTTCGGATCGTGGAGCGGCCGCGCAGTCTCTCCTCGCTCCGACGGCTTGATCTCCGCCATGCGCTCCAGCGAGAGCTCGACGCGCTCACCGGCGGGGGTCAACAGACGCAGCTCCGTCGTGTGGTGCGAGATCGCAGCGTCCTCGGTCTCGACGATCAACGCCGCGAGGTCACGCAGCGTCGTCGAGAGAGGTACGAGCCCGTCCCATGTCGTGGCGATCAGAAGGTGTTGCCATGCGTCGTCCGCCGCCGGCGATCGATGCCCGCTTTCGGTTGCAAGGCGTGCAATGCCGAGCACACGCGGGTCCAGCGCGAGTCGATCGATCAGCGGCGCCAGATCGACACCAGGGTTCTTCGTGCCCGCGTCGCCGCGCTCCATGTCACCAGCGCCGGGAGCGGGGCTCATCGACGGGCTCCGCTCAATTGCCGCTGCTCTTTCCGCCGGGCGGCCAGACCAGCTTCACGTGCGAGATGGGGATCACGTACCCAATCGCGTTCGCGAGCTGCCCCCCCGGCGTATTCTGGACGCGCGAGACCACACCGAGCACGCGGCCGTGGGCGTCAGTGACCGGCCCGCCGCTGTTGCCGGGATGAACACTCGCGTCGATCTGTAGGTACTCGCCGACCTCTCGACTCAGGATGCCCTTGAACGTGGACGCGACGACGCGCTCGCCTTCCTGCAACACGAGCTTCCCGAGTGGGAAGCCGAAGAGGTAGACCTCGGTTCCGGGCGCCGGACGCTTCTGGTCGACGTCGAATCTCGGAATGACGGGCATGCCGTCGAAAGGCTCGATCCGGATGAGTGCGAGGTCCTCCGCCGCGTCGAGCGTCACCTCGATGACCCGCGCGGCATGCCGCGTCGGCGTCCCCGTGAACACCACCTGCAACTCGGTCTCGACATCGAATTTCAACCCACCGGGCCCGTCGACCTGCGAACGGCGTTCGGCGGGCATGACGACGTGTGCGTTGGTCAGGATGTAGCCGTCCTTCGAGATGCAAAAGCCCGACCCGGAGCTCTCCTGCTCGACCAACTTGCCCTCGAATTCGAGATTCGCGATCTCGCGCCCATCGTCCAATCGCGCGACGTGCAGACGGCGGCGTGAAGCAATGTCCCGGAAGCGCGTCGTGGCCTCGATCAAGACGACTGCCGAGTGGACGCTCGCAACCTCCCGCAGGCGCTCCTTCTCGAGGTTGACCGGATCGAAGAGCTCCAGGCGCCTGTTGGCCGCGTCCAGATTGCCGCGCAGCGTCGCGAGTTCTTCCTCGATGCGGTCCTCGAGATCGCCGGACGTGCCGCCATCCGTCTCGATCGCGGCGATGCGTGTGGCGAGCGCGTCGCGCTCCGAGAGGATCGCAGTGCGCTGTTCCTCGAAGCGGGATCGTTGCTCGTCGATGCCGGCACGCGCCTCTGCGAGTCCCTCGCGAAGCTGTCCGTTGAGCTTGCGGAGCGCGTCCGCCTCGGCCTGCCCCGACTCACGCAGTTCGTAGAGACCGAGCGCCGCCGCGCCGAGGACGACGGTCGACAGTGCGACTGCCACGCCGATCGTGCGTCGACTCGAGCGTTCGACGGCTTCCTCGACGTCCTGCTGATCCGCGGCGCCGAGAGCGCTTCGCAGATTCGTGATCGTTGACTCGCCCATGACTCCGAGCGGCTGACGCCCGCGGAGCGGCGCAACGTCCATCGTGTCGTCGAGCCCCGCGTCCCGTCCTGCTGCGAAGCGGGGCCCGTGTTCGCCGAGTTGGACGACGTCGCCCGCCGCGAGCCGCCGCTCGCTGATCTTCCGTCCGTTCACGTACGTGCCGTTCTTCGAACCGAGGTCCGCCACCTCGAGTGCGCCATCGACGAGCGAGACGCGTGCATGCTGCGAGGAGACCTGCGGGAACTGCGTCTTCTCGAGCACGATCGTGCACGCGGGATCGCGCCCGAGAACCGCACCCTCGGCCGGGATGGCAAGGAACGGCACCATCCCAGGCACGTTGATCGGGCGGAGTATCCAGGGGCGCGGTTCGTCATCGGGCATGCTCTGATCCTAGTCGAGCGCGCCGCGATCCCGGCAAGTGCTCGCGCGGCCCCCGCTTCGCACAAGTCCCGGCTGTCCCCGGCGGGGCGGCATGCGGACGCTCCCCGGGTGGGCACCGACGGCATGCCAAGCAGGCATCGGAAGCGCCCGCGAGAGCGAAGCCGAGCTGTGCGAAGCGGAGCGAGCACAGACAATGATAAGGCCCGCCGCGGATGCGCGGACGTC
>JAJRPF010000019.1 GCA_024280885.1 Planctomycetota bacterium
CGCTGATGCCCCACAACGCGCAGAACGCGTCCTGCGTCATCCCGCTCTTCTTGTACGCATCCAGCGCCTCCCGGCGCTCCTCCGGACTGTAGGGCGGATGCGTGCGGCCGCGACGCGTGTTGCGCGAATTGCGCCGCGGCGGCGTGTCGCTCAAGCGAGTTCGAGGAACGCGGCCTCGGCATCGGCGACGAACCAGCGGATCTCCACGGTCCGCGCTCGTAGCAGCGCCACGACAGCATCGGTCGTGCAGTTCCCGACGCTCAGCCAGACGACCTTCGGCGGCGCCCCGAAGAGGAAGCTGCGCTGGTGGAAGTCGGCGTCCTTGGTGACGATCACGAGGCCCTGGCTCGCGGCATGCTTCCAGATCGCCTCGTCGTCTGCCGACTCCAGCCCTTCGAGCACGACGTGGCTCGAGCCTGGGAATTCGTCGGCGATCGCGGCCACCAAACTGCGGGGAGGTTCTCGTCGAAGAGGAGTCGCGTCGTGGAACTAGCCCCCGGGCGCGGTGACGAAACGCCGCTCGCGGTCCGCCGCGAACGCGAGGCAGGCGCGGATGTCCTCAAGGGTCAGCTCGGGGAAGTCGGCGAGGATCCGGTCCTCCGTCATCCCGCCAGCCAGGTACTCGAGAACGTCGTACACCGTGATTCGGAGACCGCGGATGCACGGCTTGCCGCCGCGCTTGCCGGGCTCGATCGTGATCAGCGGTGCCGCATCCATGGTCTGAGAGTATGCGCGATCCGGAGCACCGTCAAGGCGGTCGGAGACGGCTGGCCGGAAGTCGGCCTCGGCGGAGCCGTTCGATGAATGACTCCCGCCTCGGCCCAAACCGCATCGACCGCGAGCTCGGCTCAGGTGGGATGGGGAAGGCGTATGCCGCTGGCGTCGACGGGCAGGCGCGCGGGAAGTCTCCGGACGAGTTAGAGCGCGTCCTCGAACAACTCTGATGGCACATCGCACGGAAGGTGAGCGAGCGACTCAGCGCGGCCCACGCGACCGGCGTGGGCGGTCAGCGTGAGTGGCTCGGGGAATGAACGGCGCCGCCGTTCGCCACTCGCGGGGTACTCTGCGAGGAGCCTGAGGCTGGCTTGGAGTTCCTTGCTGAAGCCCGCGATCTCGTCGGGGCGAAACAGATCGTGGGCCTGCATTGCAGCCACGTGGGTGAGGACCCGCGAACGCGCGAGCTCCGAGTACTCGTGGTCGACGGTCGATCGACGCGGACGAGACAAGCCAGCAACCGCCGCCAGGCGGCTTGTCGCCTGTCGATCCGCATCCTGCGCGATCGTCGCGATCTCATCGAGTGCCCGCTGACCGCACCTCTCGATCGCGTCTGCACTCACCTCGCGGTAGACGCGCCAATCCGGCTCGGAACACGGTCTGCTCATCGTTCGATCCTCCGGCGGAATCGATCTCGCAGCCATCAGCGCGAGAACACCAAGTGCGGGGCGTGACCTCGCCGCACTCGGTACTTGATCACACGTTGAGCGATCCGTTGAACGTCAACTGCGCCGGATCGACGTCGTCGCAACCGTCGCGCAGGATCGCCTCCACACCTTCGAGCGTGTCCGCCACGGCGACTGTCTCGCCGCTCTTGCCGGTGATGTCCTCTCCGACGTCGAAGGGATGCGTGAGGAACGCTTCGAGACGGTGCGGTGGCCTGGACGGGCGGGTGGTAGCGTTCGATCTCCATGTCCCCACCCAGGTGCCGCGACGACGGCAGGGGCTCGGCCGATTCTCGGAGATTTCTCCAGATCGGCGCCAATCCGACCGGCGTCGGTCGCGAGTTCCGGCTGACGGGTTTCCACGCGTGGGCCCGATAGTCCGCGCCGGGTCGAGGATGTCGCGAGGTGCGCAGCGCTCGTCGAGCCTGTACCGTACCTGCGTGATGGAACTCGGCTCACTCCTCGGCCCCTACGTCATCGACCGCGAGCTGGGCTCCGGCGGGATGGGAACGGTGTACGCGGCAACTGGGCCAGACGGCGTGGTCGCGCTCAAGGTCGTCCACCCGCATCTGCTCGAGACCGCGGACGCAGTCGAGCGCTTCCGGCGCGAAGTCGAGATCGGGCAGACGATTGATCATCCGAACGTCGTCCGCACGTTCGGCGGTGGCGAGGCGGACGGGCATTACTTCATGGCGATGGAGTACGTCAAAGGGCAGACGCTCGATGCGCTGCTCGACGAGTTGGAGCGCGTTCCCGAGGACCTGTGTCGACACATCGGACGTGAGGTGTGCAAGGGACTCGGCGCGATCCACGCGGGCGGCGCGATCCACCGCGACATCAAACCGGAGAACGTGCTGATCACGCGCGACCACGTCGTCAAGATCATGGATCTCGGTGTGGCTCGCTCGACGGACGACGCGTTGCGGCTGTCGCAGACCGGTGCGTTCGTCGGATCGTTGCACTACGCGTGTCCCGAGCAGTTCATCGGAGGCGGCAAGGGACTCGACGGCCGCGTCGACCTGCACGCGCTCGGACTCGTGCTCTACGAACTCGCGAGTGGCGTGTGCGCTTTCCTCGCCGACGACATTCCGCAGACCATCCGCAAGGTGTTGCACGACGATCCGCGACGGCTCGGCGAAATCAACCCGCAGTTGAGCGCGTTCTTCGAAGAGGTCGTGCATTGCCTGCTTGCGAAGGATCGCGATGAGCGTTTCGCGACGGCGGATGAGTTGTGCGTCGCCCTCAAGTCCGGTGAAGACGGCGATTGGTGGCGCGCACATGCGCGCGCTCTGCAACTCGCCACGCGCCGGCCTATCCGGCGAGCGCGCATCCCGCGCGAGACCGCGGTCTACGGTCGCGAGGACGAGATCGCTCGGCTGCGAGTTGCGTATGAACGCGCGAAGTCGGGTGACGGCAACGTCGTGCTCATCGAAGGTGAAGCCGGCGTCGGAAAGTCACGCCTGGTCGATGAGTTGATCGCCCGTCTTCAACAGGCCGGCGAGGAGATCAACTTCCTTTTCGGTGGCTATCCTCCAGGCGGTGCGGCAACGGTCGACGGTGGTTTCTCGTCTGCGTTCCGCGAGCAGTTCGGTGTGGCGGGTAGCGCGGCGTATCTCCCGGACAACCAGGTTCTCGTGCCAGCGTTCGACGCATTGCTGCGCGGAGAAGGAGCGCCGCACGACGCGCAATCACTGAACAAGGGCTCGCTGCAGACCTGCTTCGTGCGCGCGACTCAGACCCTCGCATCCGAGCGCATGACGGTCGTTCTCATCGACGACTTGCACTTCGCTCCCGACGAGGGGCGCGCACTCTTCACGTCGCTCGCGATGGCGTTGCCCGGGCACTGTGTTCTGCTGATGGGCACGGCCAGGCCGGGCGTCTCGGAAGAGTGGACAGCGGGCCTCACGCGTCTCGATCAGACGACGCAGCTCGCGTTGCAGCGCCTCAGTCCCAAGGACCTGGTGCAGTTGCTTCAGGACACGTTGCAATCCGAGCATCTCGCGCGCGATCTCGGGAACCAGATCGCGGTCAAATCCGACGGCAACCCGTTCTTCGTCTTCGAGATCTTGCAGGGACTGCGGGACGGGCAGTTCATCAGGCAGACGGAGGACGGCGCTTGGATCGGGACTAAGGTGGTCGAGGACATCGAGATCCCGTCGTCTGTACTCGACCTCGTCAACGCGCGCGTCGCGGATCTCACCGAAGAAGAACGCGATCTCCTCGACGTCGCGTGCTGTTGGGGCTACGAGTTCGACCCGGTCCTGATCGGCGAGGTGCTCGGGATGGGCCGCATTCCGCTGCTCAAGCGGTTCGCTCAGATCGAGCGGAAGCAGCGCCTTGTGCGCGCGGCGGGTCGGCACATGGTCTTTGACCATCACCAAGTGCAGGAGGCGCTCTACGGCAGTCTTCTGGAGCAACTGCGCGAGGAGTACCACGCCGCTCTCGCCGAAGCGCTCGGGACCCGCACGAACGCCGCCGACCAGGACCCCGAGACCCTCGACGGCGCACTCTGTGTGGACCTCGCCGACCACTACCTCAAGGGTGCCCGCGGCGAGTCCGCGCTGCGCTACCTACCAGCCGCGCAGACGCACCTGACGAACGGCTACCTACGCGCCGAGGTGGTCGCGCTCACCGAGCGCGCGCTCGCGGTCCCGGATCTCCTTACGGGCGCCGAACGCGCGAAGACCCTGCTGCAGCTGGCGGCCGCCCTCGACGGGCTGGCCCGCCGCGTCCGCCAGGAGGAGTGCGCGCGGGAGGCCGAGCGCCTGGCCGAAACGGACGGCGACGACGAGCTCCGCGGGAACGCGGCAAGAGCGCTCGGAGCCGTCTTCTACCGCACGTCCCGGCAGCCCGAGGCCACGACGGCTTATCGCCGCGCGCTGGAGTTCGCCGTGGCCTGCGGCGACCAACAGGCCGAGGCCGTCGCCACGCATGGTCTCGGCACTGTCTATCAGTCCCTGGGCCGCCTTGGTGAGGCGCAGGAGAAGTACGAACGGTCGCTCGCGATCAACCGCGAGATCGGCTATCGGGAGGGCGAAGCCAGCTCCACGATGAACCTGGGCAACATCTTCCTGATCCTCGGTCGCCCCGCAGAGGCGCAGGAGCACTACAAGCGGTCGCTCGCGCAGAGCCGCGAGCTCGGGGACCTGCGGAGCCAGGCCATCTCCACGGGCAACATAGGCCTCGCCGTTCAATCTCAGGGCCGTCTCTCCGAGGCGCGGGCGCACTACGAGCGGTCCCTTGCGCTGAGCGGGGAGAGCGGGTTCCGGGAGGTCGAGGCCAACGCCACGGCGAGCCTCGGCCACGTCTTCAAGGACCTGGGCCGCCTTCGCGAGGCCGCGGAGAGCTACGAGCGGTACCTCGTGAAGAGCCGCGAGATCGGGTATCGGGCGGGCGAGGCGAGCGCCCTCCACAACCTGGGAGGAGTGCTCTGGGAACAGGGAGAGTTAGCGGAGGCGGAGGAGCGACTGGTCGCGTGTCTCGTGGTGAGCGAGGAGATCGAGTACCGGCACGCGACGGCGGCTACGCACCTCGCGCTCGGCGGGCTGCGCGCCGCGGCGGGAGACGGGAAGGGCGGGCGGGAGTCGTTGGCCGCGGCGCGGGACCTGGCGGCGGAAATCGGCCTCCCGGGCGCCCTGACGCTCGCGCGCTGCGAGCTTGCTTGCCTGCCCGGCGGTGACCCCGCGGACGCCCTCGCGGCTCTCAGCGAGCACGACGAGCGGCTCAGTGCAGGGGAGCGCTTGGGAGCCCGCCACCTGCTCTGGAAAGCGACCGGCGACCGGGCGCATCTCGAAGAGGCGAAGCGTCTGCTCGACAAGTCGCTCGCGAACGTTCCCGAGGAATCCCACGAGGCGATGCTCACGAACCTGCGCGCCCACCGCGAGATCATGACGGCGTGCGAGGAGCAAGGCCTGTGATTGGAACGACACTCGGCCCGTACCGCATCGACCGTGAGCTGGGATCCGGCGGTGTGTCGGCGCGCACGCGGTCTTTCGGGAGGAGATGGATCTTCCCCAGCGCGAAGGGGGCCCTCGCGATGTAGCGGGCCATGCGCTCGAGTTTGCCCGGCTCGTCGGTGTGGGCGCCCTGCTTGCCGTAGGCCGAGAAGCCCGAGGGGGACCAGGAGAGCAGGCGGGCCGGCCACGGTCACTCGCCGCGCAGTCCGGACGCGTTCCACCGGCGGGCGCGACGGTGGGTCCGGGGCGTCGCCACCGCACGCGGCCGCCGCCAATATCACGGTAAGCGAGATCGCGGGCCGGAGTGGTGCGCGGAACGCGCACGGTCGGCGCGTTGACGTCGCGCGATCCGCTCCGTTACCGCGTCGCACCATCACTCCTCGTCGCGAGCATCGTCAAGTGTCGCGAGCGCCTCGGTCGCCGCCAGTCGCAGACGGCGTGCGGGAGTACGCGGGGAGTTCGTCCGCCGTGGCCGAGCCTCACTCTCGGATTCTGTGGACTCGACAATGCTCCTCAGCACGGGCCGAGCAGGCTCGCCAGCTACGCGCGGCAAGGCCTTGATCGCTAGCAACTGCGCATCGACACCGTGTTGCGGGTCGGACGCAGCGGCGAGGGTCTCCTTCGTAACGGAGGCGTCCCCGAGGAGCGCGCGCAACACAAGGACGAAACGCTCCGCCGTCGCGCTCCACGTCCCGCGTTCCTGACTGGCTGCGGTGCGCTCTCGCAGCGCCGCGAGCGCTGCAACGGCTTGCGTGCGAAGCGCCGCGGCACCCGCTAGAACGACCGTTCCGGTCGCGCCGAACTCCCCATGCCGGCTCGCGGGCTCTTCGTTGGGACGTGCAGCGACGATTCGCTCGAGAACCAGCGACACGGCTGCTCCGACACCGCCCTCGGGCGCCGCCCGGTCCGCGACGAGGAGACGAAGCAACGAGCCGAGTCGGACGGGAGACGCGGCGGAGGCCGCGCAGACGACGACCTCGCGTTCCTCGTCGGTGAGTGAGACCCACGTGCGGCGCCGCACGAGCGCGGTCGCCGCGGATCGGATGAACTCCCCGTGTGCGAACAGATTGGCCCTCAGCGCATCATCGGCGGCGTCGGAGCCGATGTCGGCCAACAGCGCGGCGAGTCTGACCCGCACGCCGTGGTGATCGGTGCTGCGCAACCGCTCTCCGATCCTCTCGATCTCTTTGTCGGACGCGGACCGCAGATCTCGACGCAACGAAACCATGTCCTTGGTGACCCCGCCTCGCACTGCAGCGACGTACACCGCCACGCGATCCTCCGTCTCCTCGACAACGGGATTCTGGGCCATAGCCACGTCAACCGACATGCCCGCGAACAAGCTCCCGACGAGGGCGAGCGCAGCCGAGCGGAGCGCGGCTACTTCTCCCACTGAGCTCCCCCCTTCCACCAGTTCTCGGCGTTCGCCGCGTCGATACTCCAAGAGCGATCGAGACGCTGTCTCAGGCACGTCCAGAGCTCCTCGTCCCGGGGCGTCCTGCCGTCGTTGTCCGTCTGAACCTTGCTCGTGTCGAACGGGACGCCAACAGGATTCTCGTCGGACGCGGTCGTCGCGTAGTGCTCTTCAGCGAGCAGACCCTCCTCAATGTCGTCGGGAATCTTGTCGCCGAGTCCATTGCCGTCCTGGTCGTTTGCGTTGTCCTACCCCCCTGAGGATAGGGGATTGAATCCGCGCCACCACCCGGAACGCCATCTCGGAACCTCTCTCCCGCTCCCGAGTCTCCCCCTCCGGCTTCTGAACGTGGTCTCCAACGCCCGTCATCGGTCCCGGATCGGGTCGGCGGGGCGACGATGGGCACTTCGGCCGCCGGACACCGACCGCTTGAACCTCCCCCGCCACCCCAGACTCGACGTCACGGAATCGACGACAGAGCACCCCCGCCGCGCCCGCCCGTCTGTGAACTGCCGCCTTCGTGGATCCCGTCGATGAGCCCTCACGGAGCCGGCGGATCGCGCGCGTGAACACTCGTCGGCTGATCGGTGACGTGGAGGTGCCGCAGGATGGCGTCGACGACGTTGGGGTCGGTGAGTACGCTGATCACCTCAAGCGGCCCGCGGCAGCGCCTACACAGGAGCGGGTCGGCCTCGTAGATGCGGCGCAGCAGCCGCGCCCAACTGGCGCGGCCCTTGTGGGGCGGGGACTCGTCGGCGCCGGCTGGCGCGGGCGGCTTCCCGGTCCCCCGCCGCCGCCTCCTCATGCGCCCGCTGTGCTCGGCGGCGGCGGTGTGAGTACGCGCCGTCGTAGCGGATGAGGTGACGCCGCGTGTCAGCGATCTGCGTGATCACTCGCTGACCGGGGACCGCGCGCATCCGGGCGAAGCCAAGCGCCTGGTCGATGAGTCGCCCGCAACCGTGCCTGAGGAGTACCACGAGGCGATGCTCGCGAACCTGCGCGTCAACCGCGAGATCATGGCGGCGTGGAACCGCGAACGTGGAACGCCCGACGATCCGGACGACGACGAACCACGCGGAACCGAGTCCGTGACGCGCATTGGGTAGCCACGCAACGCCGCGCCCCCTTCACTCATCGGCGTGCCTGGTCGATTTCCATTGTGGGAGCGCAGTCTCCCTGCGGGTGGCGGGAGGGAACGGGTGCGAACTCACCGTGCGGTGCTGATCGGAGCGGTGCTGGGTCTCATGGCCCTCGTTGGGGGCGGTCTGTGGCTCGTCACCCACGACCCGGATTCGAGAGCGGACGGTTCTGCGACTGGAGGCGTCGAAGGGGGCGCGGCGCAGACACCGTCGGGCGGTGAGTCCTCGTCGGGACGCCGACGCTCTGGCCGGACCGGGGAAGCGGCCGTCCACGGACGGGTCGTGCGCGGCCAAGATCGCGACCTGGCGGCGGGGGTGACGGTCACACTCGCGCGCCCCGGGCTCGGCAACTGGATCGCGACCACGGACGATGCGGGCGCGTTCCGCTTCGTCGAGTTGCCGTCCGGTGGACCGTACGCAGTCTCCGCGTCGGCCGATGACTGCGCGACCGTGTCTGTGCCGGGGATCGTGTTGGGAGAGCGGGATGAGCGCGATGTCGGAGTCCTGCGCCTGGACCTCGGCGTGTCAGCCGTAGTCGAAGTGCGTGGTTCGGCCGACGCGCCGGTGTCCGGCGCGCGTGTGGAGGCGTTCGCCCCGCAATCGGCGAGTGGCGGCCGAAGTCGGGCCACCCGAGTTGCAGAAGCGCGCGCGGCGCCGGTCGCCGTGGCGCGTGCGACGACGGGCGCGGACGGACTGGCGCACTTCCCGGCGCTCGCGGTCGGTCGGTACACGTTTCGAGCGACGGCTGACGCGTACGCGACGGGCGGCGTGCGCAGCCAGGAACTCCAATCGCGGGAGGGCGCGCACGAGCTGACCATCCGGCTCTATCCGGGACATGGCGTGAACGGGCGCGTCCTCGATCGACACCTGTTTAGTGACCGAAAAGTCTGTCCTGTTTCGATGGCGTAGCAGGGGCTCTATGGCCGCCTCCGAGAGGAGGCAGGAATGTCAGAGAGCAAGGAGAAGAGGACCGTTGGTCGCGACGTAGCCGAGCGTAGCGAGGTGGAG
>JAJRPF010000020.1 GCA_024280885.1 Planctomycetota bacterium
GGCCGCGCGAAGGAATTGAGCCTGGCACGGTATTTCGACCCCTCGACGAGTCGCGATCCATCCGGATCTCTCAATCTCAATCTCCGCCCACACCCCTCGCCACCTCCGCGCCCTCGTCAGACAGACCGGGTCTCCTTTCGCGCCGTTTCACTGACTCCGCTGATCGAGAGAGGCTCTCTTCCGCGGCCGCACTCGGCGGGCGAAAAGGCGCGAAAGCAGACCCGGTCTGGGCGTCTTGGCGGTCCGGGTCTCTCGGGCCTGCCCCGTCGCCCGATGTCATCCCCCGTCACCGCAGGATCAGACGGGACTCCACGATCCGATACCGCACGCCGTCGCCCTCCGCACCACCGCCCGCAACCGGACCCAGCACCAGCGCCAGCCGCGTCGCCGACGCGCCGAGCTTGCTCGCCAGCGACCGGAACGCCACATCCACGCGCCAGGTGCGGGTCTCCGCGTCGAAGCGCGCTGGATCGAGGACGAAGCCCATGTCTGGCGGGACGCCGGTCGCGCGGATCTCGTCCAGCCACTCCGAGACCAGTCCACGCTCCTCCGGCGTGAGCCGCTCGAGTTGCGCGTCCTGCAACGCGGCGGCGAGGCGGTCAACCTGCACGAGCGTCAGTACGGCGCTGTTGGCGGCCCGTTCGAACGGGTCGCCACCCGGTTGCTTCATCGGCTTCGTGGGGCGCGCGTCGGCGATGAGCCAACCGCCGCCTGCGTGCTCGAGGTCGAGTTGGAGCCCCGATTCGGGCTCGGCGGGCATGCCGATTGCCGTGGGGAGCGCTGTCCCCAGGATCTGCACGCGAAGCCGACCGTCGGCGGCGTCACCGTCGATGCTGCCTGTCGTGAGTTCCGCGTTCCGGAGGCCGTCCACGGCGAATCCGAAGCGGCGCCGTGCTGTCTCGTCGCGTCCGAGCTTCGCCTGCAACTCGGGCGTGAAGCACGCGAGAAAGGCGTTGTAGTTGGCGTCCTGGATCGACCACCGGAGCGCCGTCCAGAGTGCGGCGGCCGGTGTCGCCTGCGCACCGTCGTCCCGGTCCTCGTCGGGTAGCCCGACGAACCAGATGGCGGCGAAGAGCCCGAGCGCGATGATGCCGTAGCTGGCAGGCTTCCTCCACCCGCGGATCCGTTCGGCTTTCATGCTCACGCGCGGTGCCTCCGTTCTTGGGGCCTCCATTTGGCGGTGCCTCCAGCGAGCCCTCTTGTACGGGGACGTGGGCTCGTCGCCACCGTTTGACGGCGATCGAGCGTTCTCCGGCGCACTCCCGGACCGGCAACTCGGCGGCGCGGTCCGTGCCCGTCGCGGGGGGCTGTTACTCTGGATGGAGATTGCGCGCCATGGTGGCGAGTCGCGGTGTGCAGTGGAGCCTGACCATGATCCGAAATCCCACGACCCGAAATTCCACGCTCCGACCTCGGCGCCGTTCCCTGGGCGCCGCTTTCGGTCGTGTGCGCTCGCACGCTGGCGCGATCGTCGGAGTCTCCCTCGCCCTCGTGTTCGTTGCTGCCGGTTGCGCGTCGCCGCCGCCGCCGAGCGGCTCCGTCGGGATGACGTCGGACTCAGTTAGGGCGGGTTCGGGTGCGTCGGAACTCCGCGCGACCATGCTCTCGTTCGATGAATCGTTCGAGTCTGCGCGCGGGCGCGTCTTCGTCCTCCGCATCCAGGATGAGTATCGGGTGATCCGTTGCATCCCCGACGGCCCCATCAGCGGTTGCTATGAGGACGTCCTCTCGATCTCGGGCGACGACGTCGAGTGGAATACGTGGATGGACGTCACCGACATCCCCGGCCTGCGGGTGGCGTTCGTCTCGCCTACCGCCGTCGCTCTCGTGCAGGGGCCGCCTCCCGTCGAGCTTCCCGAAGCCAAGTAGCCGCCTCTCATGTGCGCGCCCGAACACGGTGCGGTGGTAGCCTCGTCTCCTGTTCGATAGGCCCGTTCGATCGGGCGCTCTTCGATTGGGCAGTACGCGCGCAGCCCTGAGGTGAGATGTGAGCGAAGACGAGACGATGGACGGTTCCCTGTCGGCCGAGTCGATTGCGGCCGGTTCCGGTGCGCCGGGTTCCGATGCGAAAGCGCCTGGCGCGGATGACCCGGGCGCGGGCCGGATTCCGAGCTATTGGGAGTACCTGCGCGTCGAGGAGTTGCTCTCGCTCCAGGGCGGCGTCGAGGGCGACGAAGCGCAGCTCTCCGACCACGAGGTGCTCTTCGTCGTCGTGCATCAGGTCTACGAGCTCTGGTTCAAGCTCGTCCTACGCGAACTGAGTACCGCGCGCGACTTGATGAACCAGGATCCGGTACCGGATCAGCAGTTGAGCGGTGCGGCCGCCGCGCTGCGTAGGGTGCGCGAGATCCTCGACCACTGCGCGTCGCATTTCCGCGTGATGGAAACGCTCTCGACGCGCGACTTCCTGGACTTCCGCGACAAACTGCTGCCGGCGTCAGGTTTCCAGTCCGCGCAATTGCGCGAGGTCGAGGTTCTGCTCGGTCTCGAGGATGACAAGCGCATCCACCTCGGTTGGGAGGGCAGTTATATGGCCGCTCTCAAGTCGCATGACGGGAGTCCGAGCCCCGCGTACGAGCGCGTGATGAAGCGCCGCGCCGATGGGATCTCGCTGCGCGAAGCAGTCGACGGGTGGCTCTATCGCACGCCGATCCGAGCCTCGTCGCCGGGCGACGACGGCGACGCCGAGGTAGTGCGCGCCTTCGTCGATGACTTCCTAGCAGCGCAGCGCGACGAGATCGACATCACGCTCGGACTCGCGGCCAACCAGGCGCGTGGAGACCAGGAGCGGGCCCAGTTGCGTGAGCGCTACGAGAAGGGGGTTGCCGAGGCGCGCGCGTTCCTCCTCGCCGAGGACGTCGCCGACGCAGAGCAACCGCGGCGCGCGCGGATCCGCGCCGCGCTGCTCTTCATCGAGAGCTATCGCGAGCTGCCGCTCCTGGCCTGGCCACGCGAAGTTGTCGACCAGATCGTCGCGCTCGAACAGGCGTTCGTGATCTTCCGTCAGCGGCATGCGCGGATGGTCGAGCGCGAGATCGGGCGACGGGTCGGCACCGGCGGCTCGGCCGGCGTTGACTACCTGGACGAGACGGCGCTGCGCTACCGCATCTTCGGTGACTTCTGGGCCGTGCGGACGATCCTCGTACGCAAGGAAGCCGTGCCGACGCTCGCCGAAGGGGAGTTCTATGGCTTCCGCTTCGGAGGATAGCGGCGCCGCTCTGACGTCCGCCCGCGCCGCCGACTCCGACTCGTCGGGCGCGCGATGGTGGTACGGGCTCCTGATCGGCTCCGTCGCCGGGGCCGCGACGGGGCTGGCGGATACGTTGCTCGCGCTGCGCAGTGGGAATGAGATCGTCGGCGCTGCGGACGTTCCGACGGTGATGCTCTTCCACGCGGCGACGTTCGGCGTCTGCGGCGTTCTGGCGTGCGCAGTCGCGCGGTTCTTCGAGTGGCCGCGCCGCGCGCTCTCGCTGCTGGTCGCGACCGGCTCCGCCGTCTTTCTCGTGGGGGCGTGGGCCAACGTCACGCTGCTCGACGATTTCACCTCGACGTTTTCGATCGTCGTGGACCTCGCGCTGCTCACTCTCGCGTACCTCTGGGTCCGCCGGAAGTACCACGGGCCGGGCAGCGACGAGGTCGGCGCGCGGGGGTGGGGGATCACCGCGATCTGTGTGCTCGTCGTCGGTGGTGCGGTCACCACTCTCGGACCCGTGCGCGACGAGGGACCCGAGGTCCACGCGGGTGTCAAGCAGGGCGCCGCGCGACCGAACGTACTGGTCTTCTTGGTCGATACACTCCGAGCCGACGCGCTCTCGTGCTATGGGTACGAGCAGCCGACCAGCCCCGAGATCGACGCGTTCGCCGCCGATGCCACGCTCTTCGCCGATTGCCGCGCGACTTCTGCGTGGACGAAGCCCTCGGTGGCGTCGATCTTCACGTCGCTCTATCCGACATCGCACGCATGCGTGCAGCAACGCGAGATCCTCGTTCCCGAGGCCGAGACGTTGGCCGAGGTCTTCCGCGCCGCCGGCTGGCGCACGGCGGCGTTCATCGACAATCCGTTTGTGACGCCCGAGTTCGGCTTCGGTCAGGGTTTCGACGACGTGGACTACGTCGCGCCCTCGGTCGTCGCGAACGGCACGTTGCTCGGCAAGGTGCTCTTCATGGCGCGGCTGCTCTCGCTGGACGGCACTCCCTTCGGCGTGGGCCGGCACATCGACCGCGGCGCGCGCGCGCTCGTCGAAGAGGGCCTATTGCCCTTCATCGATGCGGCCGACGATCCGTGGTTCGCGTACGTCCACACGATGGAGCCGCATCTGCCCTACGATCCGCCGCGCGAGGACGCCCTCGCGTTCGGCTTCCCGCGCGACGTCGCGTATGGCAAGACTCCGCCCTACAACGGGATCCTGCCCTTCCAGAAAGCTCCCGATCCGCCGCCCGGTGTCCGCGAGGCGCTGCGCGCGCAATACGACGGAGAAGTGCGCGACGTCTCCCGCTGGTTCGGGCGCACACTCGACGCCCTGCGCGAGCGGGATGTGCTCGAGAATACGATCGTCGTCTTCCTCTCGGATCACGGCGAGGAGTTTCACGAACACGGCGGCTGGACGCATGGTCACTCGCTCCACCCGGAGGTGCTGCGCGTGCCGCTGATCGTCCGTGTGCCGGATGCGATCGAGGGCGCTGCCGCGGGGCGCGGTCGTCGGATCTCCGGCGTCGCCAGCTTGTTAGATATCGCCCCGACACTCATCGACATCGCAGGCATCCACTTTCCAAAGGGCACGCAGACTCAGTTTGGACGGTCGCTGGCCCCGCAACTCGTCGCCCGCGGCGACGACGCGAACGCAACGGAACGTGCGTTGCCGGAACGTGCTATTCCGGGCGACCGCGTCCTGCTCGCCGAGGTCACGATGGGGCCGGTCACCCTGCGGTCCGTGCGTGAGAGTCGCTGGCACCTGATCCGCGCCACGGCGCCGCCGATGCGCACGGCGAGCGCGCTCTACGACTATGTCTCCGATCCCGGCGAGCGGCGTGATCGCACCGAGAAGGAGACACTCGTCGAGAGCCAACTCGCGAGCCGCATGGAGGGACTCTTCAAGGCGTTGGAGAAAGTCGCTCTGCGCGGTCGAGCGCGGGAGATCGACGCCGAGACCGCGGGTCGTCTTGAGTCGATCGGGTACACGACGGGCGAATGACGTGACGCGGGGACGCGACGACGCTCAACGAAACCGCATTCAGCGAGACGGCATTCAGCGAGATGGCGCCCGATGAGTGGCGCGGAATGGGACGCTTTGCTTCTGAGCGCGCTCGTGGGACTCGGCGCGGTCGTCATCACGTTGCCGCCCGCGGTGCTCTTCGGCTACGTCATCGCGCGCCGCGAGTTCCGCGGCAAAGCGTTGCTCGACGCGCTCCTTCTGCTCCCGCTCGTCCTGCCGCCCGTCGTCACGGGCTATGCGCTGCTCCTGCTCCTCGGGCGTAACGGCGTGTTGGGTTCTGCGCTGCGGAGCGTCGGACTCGACGTCGCCTTCACATGGCGTGGCGCCGTCGTCGCAAGTGGTGTCGTGGCGTTCCCGCTTGCCTATCGCGCATGCCGTCTCGCGTTCGAGTCCGTGGACCCACGGCTCGAGGGGGCGGCGCGGACACTCGGCGCGACGCCGTTCGATGCGTTCGTGCGCGTGACGCTTCCGCTCGCCCGCGGAGGGTTGATCGCCGGCGCGGTGCTCGCGTTCGCCCGCAGTCTGGGCGAGTTCGGAGCGACCATGGTGCTGGCGGGGAACGTCGCTGGCGAGACCCGCACACTCCCGATCGCCGTCTGGGGGCAGCTGCAGCAACCGGGCGGTCTTGCCGGAGCGTGGCGTCTCGCCGTGCTCGCTGCCGTGCTGGCGGCCGGTGCGCTCTTCGTCGGTGAGCGCCTCGCGCGCAGGAGTGTGAGATGAGGCGCTGCGCATGAAATTGGCCGCCCGCTTCCGGCGCCGCATCTCGTCCGGTTTCACATTGGATGTTGCGTTCGAATTCGACCTCGACGCCGCGCGTCCGGTGGCCGCACTCTTCGGTCCGAGCGGGTGTGGGAAGACGACGACCCTCGCCGCGCTGGCGGGCTTGATTCCGCTCGACTCAGGTCGGATCGAGGTGGACGGTGTCGTGCTCGCAGACACCGAACACGGCGTGCTGCTTCCGCCCGAGCGGCGCGGCGTGGGGTACGTCGCGCAGGATGGCCTGCTCTTCCCCCATCTCGATGTGCGGGGCAACCTCGATTTCGCCGCGCGTCGCGCGCATACGGCGCACGGACCGGATCGCGCACGCGTCCTCGAGGTCCTGGACATCGGTGGGTTGCTCGACCGCCGCACCGTCACGCTTTCCGGCGGGGAGCATCAGCGCGTTGCGCTCGCGCGCGCGCTGCTCTCCGCGCCGCGCGTACTGCTCCTCGATGAGCCGGTCTCTGCGCTCGACGAACGCGCGCGCTGGCGCGCACTCGGATTGGTCGAGCGCGTCGTGCGCGAATTCGGCATCCCCGCGTTGCACGTCACGCACTCGCGCGCCGAGGTGCTGCGATTGGCGACCGTCGTCGCCCGCATGGACGCGGGGCGCGTTGTCGAGACCGGCGCCCCGGCGGCCGTCCTGACGGGCCCAGCGGACAGTACCGCGTGGAACATGCTGCGTGTCTTGGGTACGGCACCGGACGGCGAGGCGTCTTCACATGCGCGACTCGGTGTACACGCATTGGTGCTGCCGCGCGCCGTCGCGTCGGGCGCGACGGTCTGGTGCCGGATCTCGTCCGGGGCGATCACCCTTCGAGCACAGCCGCTGCAGAAGACGACATCCAGCGCTACCAGTGCGCGCAACCGACTCGTCGGGCGTATCGTGGACATCTGGCCCGGTGATGCCCGCGTGCGACTGGTCGTGGACGTCGGCGTCGCCCTGCAGGTGGATCTCACGCCCGAAGCCGTGGCCGACCTGCGGCTCTCGGCAGGTTCGCACGTGACCTGCGAGTTCAAGGCTCACGCCCTCGAACTCCTCGATTGACCGACGCGCCGACGCTGTGATGCGCTGGCTCTGTGATGCGTCGACGCTGTGCTGCGTCGAACCTGTGCTGCGTCGAATCTGGGCCGCCTACGGGGCGCCGTCTACTTCGTGCCCTGCTCTTCGCTCGGCGTCGTCCGGCCATGCGCTTCGTCGAGTCGTTGCCGCAGGAGCAAAGCCCAGCGTTTCAGAACATCGCGCGGGCGCTCCCATGATGCCTCGCCAGCGCGATCCTCGGTCCACTCCGCGAAGCCGCGTGCCTGGATGGCAGCCACCCGACGCTGCGTCATCCCGTCGAGGAAATCGAGTTCGACAGCGGCCCCGCCTGCGCCCTTGCCCGGTTTGCCGAGCGGTCGGTCCACGCCCCAGAAGGTGAGCGCCGGATCGACGATCGTGATCGCCGGCCGGATCCAAAGCACGCCCTCTTCGGGCTTGGTCGCGAGTCGGTACGCGGGCGTCACGGCGGCGCGCAACTCCTCGTCGAATGCACGCGCCAACTCGTTCAGCCTGTCTTGGTCGAGATCCGCGAGTCGGCTCGCCGGGGCGGGCATCACGACGGTCGGCTCGAATGCCACGGCGGCGAACTCGCTCAGTGAGCGGGTGGGGTCGCGCCACACCCAGGTGTTGGGTGTCGTCTCGCTGGGAACCATCGCGCTGTAGGTGCGCGAATCGCCGAGGAAGCCCGATCCGGGCGGCCGTCCGACCGTCGCGGTGCAGGACGCAAGAGCGATCGAGGCCAGAACGACAGGGACCAAATACGTGCGCAAGCGACACCTCCAACGACAGTCGGACGGCGCGTCCGTTGTCACCACGACGATACGGTCCCGCGGGCTTGAGCGAAACCTTGGGGTCGACGGTCGGCGCGTAGATCGCATAGTGTGTCGCCGAGAGAGAACGCACAGTAGACGGGAGATCGCCATGGAGAAGGTCCTGGGAGTCGGTGGAACGTTCCTTCGCGCGCGGGATCGCGAAGGCCTCGCGCGCTGGTACGGCGAGCATCTCGGCCTGGCGATCGACGAGTCGTGGTGGGGAGCCTCGCTCCCCCTCACGACGCCGGATGACCCGGAAGGCGCGTGCGTCGTATTCGGCGTGTTTCCCACCGACACCGACTACTTCGGTGATCGAGCGAATACCTTCATGCTGAACTTCCGCGTCCGCGATCTGCACGCCATGCTCGCGCAACTGCGTGCCGCCGGCTGCGACGTCGCGGACAAAGTCGAGGAGAGCGACTTCGGGAAATTCGGGTGGGTGACCGATCCCGAAGGACACCGCGTGGAACTGTGGGAGCCGCCTGGGAGCCCGACTCCGGTGACTCCCTGAGGGATCGCTTCTTCGCCCTCCCGACGCGGATTACTTCCGAAGTTGTTCGAGTAGATCCGGCAGCGTGCGTCGGCGGTGCCACGGACCGATTTCGTCGTCTTCGCCCTCGGCGACAGGTGCCGCCATCTCGGTGATGATCGCGCGCAGGCGTTCGTACGACGGGCGATCGTCGAGTGCGACCAGCGCCGCCACGGCGACGAGCAGCCCGCCGTCACGAGGACCGTCGAGGACCCCGCGGTAGATCTCGCGTCGCTCGACGTCGGTCAGTGGCGCGGCGCGTGCTGAGAGCGCATTCGCAAGGCGTTCGATGACGAGCCCGTCCTCGCCCGCGACCGCGATCTGAGCGCGCATCCGCGGCACGTCCCAATCGCTGGACTCGAAGAGGTACGCGATGGCGCGCCATCGCGGCCAGTCACCAGAGAGCCGCCAGGTCGCGCGACGTAGCGTCACGTCCTTGGCGACGGCTCGCAGCGCCGGAAGCGCAAGGTTGTCGTGGCCGAGTCGCGCCAGCGCGAACGCCGCTTCGACGCGCACGCGCGGCGTTGCGTTGGTGAGCAGTCCGCCGAGCACGTCCATCGCGGCGTCGCCATAGCGCATCTCGATTTCTGCCACCGTTTCCCGGAGCAGAGACGCCTCCGCGTCGGGGAGCACCGCGTGCCGACGGAGGAGTGCGAGGTACCCATCCGGATCCCGCGTCGCGTACGTGGCGCGCACCCACGGGATGAAGTCGGTGTCCAACGCGGAGCCTCGGGCGTCCTTGACGATCAATGCGTCGGCGCGCTGCGGATCCCACCCGAGACGCAACTCCAGGCGGACGGCGGCTGTGCGTGCGCTTCGTACGGCGCGCTCGATGTGGGACGCGGGATCGACGATCTCCTCGAGTCGGGCTTGCAGGGCCTGGACGAGAGCGAGGCTGCGTCGATCCCCGATATCGCCGACGACCTTCAGCGTGACGCTGACGAGTAGGCGATCGGTTCCGCCCCACTCCATGTCGAGACGTTCGAGTTTGTCCTGCAGCGTGGCGTTCAAGAACGCGGTCCATGCCGCGGACGGCACGACACTACCGCGCTGCTCCGGCACCAAGCGCGCGACGAGCGCATGGAGGGCTCGGTCTCGAATCTGGCCCCACGCACGCACGCTGTCCAGACTGCTTGCAGTCCCCCTCTGGGACGCCGCGTGGACGGTCTCGCCGTTCGCTGCCGACCGCAGCCGCACCCAGACGTAGGGCTCGTGGCTGCCAGCGCCGCTGCGCCCGCCCAGCCCGGCGTTCGGCGGCAGTGGTTTCTTCCTTTCGACGCGGGCACCGAGGACGAGTTGCGCCGCGGCCCACGCCGCCCGGAACTCGTCCGCAGCGGCCGTGAACGAGCGCGTCGGGACGGCGGAGCCCGCTGCGGCGAGGGTGGCGTCTCGCTTCGTGGTGAGCCAGAGCCCGTCGGCCACACCGGCGCTCCAACTGATGCGCGTCAACTGGTAGTAGCGATAGCCGCGCAGGATCAGCATCTCGGACCCGTCGGGGGGCGCCGTCGGGATGGCGTCCGGCCAGACGAGGTCCATCTTCTCGCGGTGTACGTCGTCCCGGATGCTCTCGATCGCGTCTCTGGCGAGGACGCGGGCGCGCTCGACGACGGCGGGGCCGAGCGGGGCAGCGTTCTGCGCTGATGTCGATTCGTCTGGCGTCGATTCTTGAGGCACAGATCTCTCGGGCGTCGGGTCCGCGGTCGGCGGGACCTGCTCTGAGTCCGGGGATCCGTCGTCGGCGCGCCGACGCCCGGTCGACGCTTCGGCGTCCCCGCTGCGACGGTCCGCAAGCTCGGGCCGCGGTCGCGCGTCGCCGGCCGGCGTCGACGATTCCTGAGCGCGCTCCTCGCGCATCACCAGCCAGGTCGCCCCGCCGAGCAGAGCCAGGACGGCGAGCACCAGAAGTGCCGGGGACTGAGGTGAGTGACGGGTGTTCATGGGATGTCCTGGGCGAGCCTCGAACGAAGCTGAGAGGCTGCGGTTCATTCGGCGGGGCGGCCCGCTTCCCTCTGCGACGCTGCCGCTTGCCGTGGTACCACGCTCGCGCCATGGAACAGAAGAGCCCCGCCGACCCTTCCGACGAGAACACCGAAAATCACGCTGCCGCGGGCCCCGACGCAGCGGATGACGCCGCGGCGTCCGGCGCTCCCGAGACCGCGGGGACGGCTTCGGATACCGCGGCCGCGGGTGTCCCGTCGCCGGCGACTCCGGCGCCGACCGAGACCGATCCCGCGCAACGCGGGAAGCCGGAAGACCGCGTCCTGCGCTACCTGCGCGCGCACATCATCCCGTCGCATCCGGACGAGATGGCTCCGGTGATCGGCCTCCGGCTGAATCCGTTGAAGCGTCTGCTCGGCAAGATGGTGCAGCAGGGCACTCTTCGTCGTGCCGGCGGCGGTCGTTTCACGACGTCGCGTTTCCGCCGCAACGCGTAGCGGGCTCGCCCTGCCCTGAGATCTGTCGAGAGAGACACGGCGCCGAGAGATACAGCGCGCCTGAGAGAGACGGCGCCAGCAGCTACTCGTCGCTCTCCGGCTCCTCTTCCTCGTCCATCGCATCCTCGGCCCACGACTCGATGATCGCTCGATCTTCGTCGGTTAGCTTCGAGCGACCGCGCCCTCGGTATTGAAGCGGGGGCATCTTCCCGGCTTCCACCTGCTCCCAGCACTCTTCGCGCAGATACACGCGGTCGATGGGGTCCATGTTGCCCCAGTCCGAGAAATTCATCTGGTCGCGCCCCAACGCGACGTCCTGCGTGACGAGGAAGGACACGGGCGCGACGTACGAATACCACGGCCAGTACGTCTCGTTGGAGTGGCAGTCGTAGCACGCGCGTCGCAGGACGTCGTCAACGTCAGCTGGCGCCTGGAGTGCTGCCGTCACGGGCGGGTTGCTGCGATTGAGAGGATAGAACGACGCCAGCACGGGGAGCGCGGCGAGCCCGATCAGGCACTTCTGCCACAACTTCAATTCACGCCATGTCTTCATGATCTGCACTTGCTCCTGCGAGTCACGACAGTCCACGACGATATTCCTGCTCGAACTCAAACGCGAAAATTGACGAACTTCCACTCGGTAGGAAAGTCGGCGAACGACCATCTGTGCATGCTGCTTCGGCCCAGACGGCACGCATGAGATTCCGAAGTTTTCGGAAAGCCCTGGACAGTTCGGTCGCACGTCGCGACGCTGGCGCGATGCCGAATACGATCCCTCCGGTCGCGTTGAAGAAGGCCCGCGAGCGCTTCATTTCCGAGTGGGGGGGGCTCGGTTCCGCGTGGGGCGTGAGTCGCACGATGAGCCAGATCCACGCTCTGCTCATGGTGCATTCCGGCTCGCTGAACACGGACCAGATCATGGCGGCGCTCGAGATCAGTCGCGGGAACGCGCACGCCAATATTCAGGAGCTTTGCTCATGGGGATTACTGCGGAAGCTCTCGCGCAAGGGCGACCGGAAGGATTACTTCGAGGCCGAGAAGGACGTTTGGCGCGTGGTTCAGCTCATTCTCCGCGAACGCAAGCGGACAGAATTCGAACCGGTGCTCGGGACCCTCGCCAACTGCCTGGCAAGTACGCATGGGCTGCGTGACAAGGAGTCCCTGGCGTTCCGGAAGCAGTTGAAAGAACTTCAGGAGTTCACGGAGACGGCCGATCGCCTTGCCGATCGCCTAGGCCGCATGGAGTCGTCGCGCGTCCTGCGCTGGATTGCGCGCGTCCTGCCTTAATTTTCAGTAAATATCGAAAATTGGAGTAGATTGTTCCTCGGCGTCGCGTTCTGCGGTGCCGACGGAGGTGGTCGATGAGTGAACTCCACTGCGTCACGGGTGCCCTGGGCTTCAGCGGTGGCCACATCGCGCGGCACCTGCTCGAATCTGGCCACGACGTGCGGACGCTGACCGGATCTCTCGGGCGTGCGCACGCGTTCGGCAACTCGATCGACATTCGACCGATGGACTTCGACAATCCAGCCGAGTTGCGCGCGTCGTTGAACGGTGTGCGCGTGCTCTACAACACGTATTGGGTGCGCTTCTCGAAGGCCGGCTTCTCGCAGGCGGATGCGGTGCGCAACACGCGCGTTCTCTTCGCCGCGGCTCGCGACGCGGGCGTCGAGCGGATCGTCCATGTCAGCATCACGAACCCGTCAGCGAAGAGCCCGTACGAGTACTTCCGGGGCAAGGCGGCTCTCGAGTCCGCTCTCGTCGAGATCGGTCTCCCGCACACCATCCTGCGACCGGCCGTCCTGTTCGGCGGAACTGACGTGCTGGTCAGCAATATCGCGTGGCTGCTGCGCACGTTCCCGGTCTTCGGCATCATCGGTGACGGCGAGTACGGATTGCGTCCGATCCACGTTGACGATCTTGCCGCCCTGGCAGTCCGCTGCGGTGCCGATCGGGGCACCGCCGTCGTGGATGCTGTCGGCCCCGAGACGTTCCGCTATCGCGAGTTCGTGCGCGCGATTGCCGCGGCTGTCGGTCGTCCTGCCCGCCTGGTGCATCTGCCACGTTCGGTTGGGCTCGCCTGTGCCGCCGGGCTCGGTTGGGCGTTGCGGGACGTGCTACTCACGGCCGAGGAATACGACGCCCTCGCCGACAACCTCCTCGTCACGGACTCGCCGTCGACCGGCACCACCGCCTTCTCGGCCTGGCTACGCGAACACGGCGCGGCCCTGGGGCGTCGCTACACGAGCGAGGTCGCGCGTCACAAGAACCGCTCACTTTCCTACGCGGAGCTCTGATCCGGATCGCCGCTGGCGGCTGGCTCGTCCTCGGCCACATCCCGCCAGACAGTGACGAGCGCGATCGGCGGGCCGATCGTACTGAGTGGGTCGTTCGTCTCGCTCAGTGCGTTCGCGAAGCGCGCCTGCACCGCGCGACTGAGCGCGGCCGGATCGAGCCCGCCGAGGCGCGCATCCGCAGGCCGCGCGGCGCTGACGGCGTCGAGATGCTGGACCACGCGGCGGGTGAGCAGGCGCACCCCCCGGCCGATCCCGCGATGGAGTTGGAGCTCGGCCGCGGCGAGTTGGATGAGCGCCTGGAGCAACTTGCGGTGGTTGGGGTCTGTGGCGGCGAAGAAGCACGCCTCGAAGGCCTCGTGGCTCTCCCAGAGGTAGCCCTGGTGATAGAGATCGATGCCGAGGCGATACGAGCGGTCTTGGCACCAGCGGTCCGGCGGGAGGCCCGGGACGTGTTCCGGGAGGCCGAAGAGGCTGCCGTCGGGGCTGCGCCGCGGGTGGGGGTGAAGCTCGGGCACGAAGCGTGAACGCGGCAATCTGGCCTCGGGAACGAGGCGCGGGGCGTCCGGGCAGAGCGGCTGGAGTGCGTTCACACTGCCATCTTCTCCGCGTCGATGACGTGATGCGACGAAACCTGAGAGCTTTGTAGGGGTTACGCTGTCAGTGGACGGAGCCGCCCGTGACGGGAGGACGCGTCCAAAGGAGTATCGATCGTGAGTTCCAAGCCGTCTCGTTCCAGTCCGTCTCGTTTCAGTCTCGCGCGGGCCGGTCTCGTTGGGCTCCTGAGCCTGGCCGTCCTCGTCCCCTGCGCCGGCAGCGCATTCGGGAACGACGACGCTCGCAAGACCCGCGACGGTGCCGGCAGCGTCGACCTTGAGCGCACGCCGAGCGACGTTGCGATGGAACTCGACTTCCTGATCGCCGAGGCATGGAAAGTCGAAGGACTCGAGCCGACCGAGCGCACCACCGACACGGAGTTCGTGCGGCGCGTGTACCTAGATGTGGTCGGCACGATCCCCACGGCCGAGCAGGTCCGGGGTTTCGCGGACGACAAGAGTCCCGACAAGCGCGAGCGTCTGATTGACGAGCTTCTCGCGTCACCCGGATACGCGCGCCATTTCACCAATCGGTGGTCGCAAGTCCTCATCGGTCAGGGCCCGGGCGACAACGGGCGCGAGTTCGTGCCAGCCATCTTCCGGATCTGGCTCGAGAAGGAATTCCAGCGCGACCGGCCCTATGACGAACTCGTCACGGAGTTGGTCACCGCCAAGGGCACGTCCTACGAGAACGGAGCCGTGAACTTCTCCGGCCGCCGTGACCACTCGCCGAGCGATATGGCCGGTGCGGTCTCGAAGGCATTCCTCGGCGTCCAGATCCAGTGCGCGCAATGCCACGATCATCCCTACGAGTCCATCTCGCAGGCCGACTTCACCGGGTTCGCCGCGTTCTGGGCGTATGCGGACGGTCCGCGCAAGCTGATCGACTACTCGGTTCTCGGCGAGCGCGCCCAGAAGCGCGCCGAGGCCCGCTACGAGCGCGATCTCAAGACCATGCTGGAGCAGGGCAAGAGCGAAGAAGAGGCCCAGCGGCTGGCCGAGCGGCGGCGCCCGCGAGGCAAGGATCTCACGGACCTCGACGCGCTCCCGCTCATGCAGAATACGCGTCGGCGCGAGCGTTTCGTGAAGAACCGCGAGAAGCGCATCGGCGAAATCGCGAAGGCGCAGCCGAAGCTCCTGCTTGCCGCGAAGTACGAGGACACGCGCGGAGCGACGCGCCGCGGCGCCGTGGCGAAGTGGATCACCGATCCGAGTAACCCGTACACCGCACAGGCGCTTTCGAATCGCTACTGGGGCTGGTTCCTGGGGCGTGGGTTCGTCGATCCCGTGGACGATTTCAGCAGCGTGAACATCCCGTCGGTGCCCGCGGCCTTGCGGCTGCTCACGCAAGATACGGCGGATCACAACTTCGACCTGAAGCGCCTCATCCGCATCGTCGCGCGCACCCGGGCCTACCAGCTCTCCACGCGCACCACCGAGCGATCCTCGTTGGCCGAGGAGTTCTTCGCGGCTGGGCCCCTCAAGGACATGACCCCGCAGGAGAGCTTCGACTCGCTGCAATTGGCGCTCGGCGTTCAGTCCGACGGCAAGACGATGAGCGGGCTCGACGGTGCCGCAGCCGCGATCGACATGCAGGGGCGTGGCGGCGGCATGATGATGACTGGTTCCGACGGCAAGGAACTTTCGCGTGCGAAGCGCCGCCTGCAGTCCGCCGCACGAACGTTCTTCCAGACGTTCGACGACGACGAAGGGGAGGACGCCGAGGCGTTCACGGGGACCGTCCCTCAGGGGCTCTTCCTCCTGAACAGCGATGTCATCAACAACCTGCTCGTGCAGCGCAACGTATCGGTCGTTCCGAAGCTCGTTGCGGAATTCGACAAGGTCTCGGAACGCATCCGGCATCTCTATCTGCGTACGCTCTCACGCGAGCCGACGCCCGCCGAGCTGCGTCATCTAACGCATTTTGTGAAGACCGCTGAGACCGTCAAGGAGACGGTCGCAGTTCCTGCGGACAAGCCCGGCCAGGCGGCGAAGCGCGGCCGGAAGAACAACAAGAAGCGCAAGCCGTCCACGCGTCGCCGCACGGGCGAGTTGCGCGAGCATGCCGCCTACGCCGACGTGCTGTGGGCGCTGCTCTCGTCGTCGGAGTTCGCGTCCAACCACTGACGGTTGGTGCTCCCGATCGCACCATTCGCCATCAACCTCCTCGCTGCCTCTCCCCACTCCCAGGACAAGCTCGATGCGCATCCACGTTCCCGACAATCTCTCCGGTGGCCTGATCCAGGCCTGCTGCTCGCGGCGCGGCTTCCTGCGGACGTCGATGTTCGCGGGCGTGGCGTCGGCGCTCGCGACGTCGAAGCTCTCGCTCGCTTTCGCCGACGACCGCCCTATCCCGCCCGGTGACGGACTGCCAGGCCACGGCAAGGCGAAGCGCGCGATCTTCATCTACCTCGCGGGGGGACCCTCGCACCTCGATCTCTGGGACCCGAAGCCCGGCCGGCCGACCGGCGGCCCGTTCGTCCCCGTCAAGACACCTATTCCCGGCGTCGTACTCGGCCAGCATCTCCCGAAGACGGCCGCGCGCATGCTCGACTTCGCACTCATCCGCAGCATGACGTCGAAGGAGGGCAATCACAGTCGTGCGCGCACTCTGATCCACACCGGCTATCCGCCCGAGGCCACGGTGAAGCACCCGACGATGGGTTCGTCGCTCTCCGCGGAAATCGCTCCAGCCGACTTCGAACTGCCGAACTTCATCACGGTCGGTCCGGCGCAGGATGGTCCGGCATTCCTCGGCGTGAAGCATGCGCCCTTCGTCACGACCAACCCGCTCAAGAAGCCCGATAACATGGAGTACCACAACGCAGTCGGCAAGGACCGCGTGGAGCGACGCCTCGACCTCCTGAAGGACATGCAAGAAGGCTTCGCGGCGTCACACGGCGAGCGCGTCACGGCCGGTCAGGACGAGATGTTCGCGAAGGCCAAGCGCCTGATGGACTCGCCGCTCCGGCAGGCGTTCGATCTCGACAGCGAGAAGCCCAAGTTGCGCGAGGCCTACGGCAAGGATCGGTTCGGCCAAGGCGTGCTCATGGCGCGGCGACTGGCCGAGGCCGGCGTCTCGTGCACCGAGGTCGTCCTCGGTGGCTGGGACACCCACGACGACAACTTCAATCGCGTCGAGGCGCTCTCCGCGCAACTCGACGCCGCGCTCTCGACGCTCCTCGCGGATCTCGCCGATCGCGGCATGCTCGACTCGACCCTCGTCGCCTGTTTCGGTGAGTTCGGACGCACGCCGAAGATCAATGCACGCGGAGGCCGCGACCACTGGGCCAAATCCTGGTCGGCCGTCGTCGCGGGCGGCGGCGTGATGGGCGGGCAGGTGATCGGCGAGACCGACGCCGACGGCATGGAGCCGACGATCCGGCCCGTGACAGTAGCCGACCTCCACGCCAGCATCTGGCACGCCTTCGGCGTCGATCCGTGGACCGAGTACACGGCGAACGAGCGCCCAATCCTGCTCACGCCGAAGGAGGGGCGCGTGGTCACGGAACTCTTCGTCTGAGTCGTTGACAGAGAGTCACTGACGCCGCATCGGCTCGGCAACGTAGGGTGGGGCGGCATGTCCAACGCGCTTGACGATGACACCCAGAGCCCGCCCGGTGGCGGCGGTGAGCGGCAGCCGGACTCCGGCGCGCTCGAGTTGGTCGAGCGCGTGACGGGAACGACGCCGACGCGCGCCCGTTTCCTCTCTCCGCGGGACGGGAAGAAGAACCTCGTCCTCTCGTATCGTGTGGGCGACGAGCGGTTGGTGTTGAAGATCTACCGGCAGGATCTGCGCTACACGGTGCAGGCGCTCAAGAACGCTGTTCCGCGGTATCTGACGCATGCGTTCACGCTGCGCAGCCTGCCCCGGGCGCGCGTGCGTGCTGAGCTTGCCGGCGTCGAGGGGTTCCGCGAAGCCGGTTTAGCGACATTCGAGGTCGTGGCGCAACCCCGCCACGACGCGCTCGTGTTTCGGTACACCGAAGGCCGCCATCTAAAGGAGATCCTGCGCGCGCGTCGTGATCCGCATGTCGCGCGCGCCTACGTCGAGCGCGTGGCCCACGATCTCGCGCAGCGGCAGCGACTCGCACTCGAACGCCGCGACCTGCGGATGGTGCATCCATCGCCGCGCGTCCAGCACGTCTGGGTGCGCCCGGACGACTCGTTCGTCTACTACGACTTCGAGGATCGCGTGAACCCCAGCCTGCGGATCGAGCAGGCGCTGGCGAACGAGGTGGAGTGTTTCTTCTTCTATCTCCTCCGCCTGCGCGAGACGGCGGACCCCGCGACGATCGACGCGGCGCGCGAGGCGCTCGGGGCGGAGCCGATCGAGCGCTGGGGACGCGAACGCGAGCGACGTCACCTCTGGCGCTTCTCGGGTTCGGCCCGTCGGCGCCGGGACGTCTACCCACGCGTGGTCGAACGTGCGTGATGAACGTGCGCGATGAACGTGCGTAGTGAACGTTCAGAGTGACGTCGTCGTGTTGTCGAGGGCCAGCGTGGACGAAGAGTATCCTGAGGGCACTGGCCAATCGGGAGATCGCCCTGCCATGTCGGGAATATCACAAATGACGGTTCAACCCCGTACGGTCCAGCCCCGTGTTCCCGCGTGGAGCACGCGCTGTGTTTCCGCGCGCACTGCGATCGTCGCTGCTCTCATCGCCTGTGCGTTCCTCGCGCTCGGTGCTCTGACCGGTTGCGGTTCCACCGGCACCGTGCGCACGGGCGAGACGCTTGGCGGCGTCGCTGGCCTCCGCTCCGACCTCTCGCGCCTGACGAAGGATCTCGACGAGACCATGTGGGCGCTCGATGCCCTCGGCGCGCCGCGCGCCGAGAAAGAGAGCCTGCGCACGGCCTACGACGTGTATCTGCGGCGTCTGGAGCGGCTCGAAGCGCAGGCCGAGCACGTCGCGGATGGCGCGGCCACGTTCAGTGCGCGCGCCGATGCGCAGATCGAGGCGTGGCGGATCGAAGCGGGGGAGATGCAGAACCCGCGCATCCGCGCTCGCTCTGAAGAGCGCCGGGCCGCGGCCGAGAGTGACTTCACGCGCCTCCGCGACGGTCTTGTACAGGCCCGTCGAGCCTACGAGGGCGTTCAGACCGACCTGCGCGACATCCAGATCGCCCTCGACAACGATCTGAACGCGCGTGGCGTCGCGGCGATTGGCGACGTGATGTCCGAGGCGCGTCGGGACGCCGACGCCGCGAAGGCCGAGATCGCAACCGTCATCGTCGACCTGGATCGCATCGCCGACTCCATGTGAGCCAGTCTCAGAACGACGCAACTGAGCGCGAGTGCGTTGCCAGCGGCGGAGACAGCCCGCCGCGAAACTTGCATCGGGTCGGCGGTCGGGCGCGTCTCGCGGATGGGACCAGTTTCGGGTGCGCGGATGGTGAGCGTGCCGCAACGCGTTCCTCCCCGTAGTCTCGACCACCGATCCCGACTGAACTGCCGGGTCCGTCCCGTCCCACTGAGAGAGATCCCGATGCGCCGCGCCCTCATCCTTATTCCGCTCCTGATCCTTGGCTTCTTGGCCTGGCTCGTCTTCTCGGGCGGGTTCGATGACGGCTCGCCAGGCTCCCGGGGCCTTGGTGACGACACCGCTGCCGAGGGCGCCGAAGTCGAGAAGCGCGAGCGCGTCCGTGCGGTCGAGACGGCCCCCGGACGCGAGCGCGCACACCGTGCGTCGGGTAACGCCTACCAGCGGCAGTTCCCCGAACTCGGGCAAGACCTGCCCCAGGATCCCAAGCTCGGGTCGATCGCCGGTCGCGTGATGATCACGACGCAGAAGGTCGCCACGGGAGGCGTGCTGGAGGCGTCCGTCGATGGCAAGTTGCTCGCGCGCGTCCATATCCCGGCAAACGGCAGCTTCCACCTCAAGAACGTCGCTCCTGGCGCCGGGTACGCGATCGTCGCGCGGCTGGAGGGCCACGGCCCCGGCGGGCTGGATCGGATCGGCGTGCAGGCCGGAAAGACCGCGCACGTCGGCACGGTGTACGTCGGCGCGCCCATTGGCCCGAACGTCGACAACAGCGTGCGCGTGCTCGTGACGGACGATGCCGGAGACCCGATCGCGGGCGCTGCGGTTACCGCGACCACCGTGTACTACGGCGCGCTCCTGTCGCTCGGTGTGATGGAGAAGCAACCCGGCGGAACGATCTTGCGTGGGATTACCGATGCCAGCGGCGAGGCGCGCTTCGAGATGCTGCCGCCTGCCGCTTACGACGTCTACGCAGTCGCCGAGGGGTACTCGTTCGAGGTGCGCCAGCGGATGACGATCCAGGGCGATACGAAGGCGAGCTACAAACTCCGTCTCAAGCCCGGACTCTCGATCGCTGGAACCGTGGTCGACACCGACGGCAACCCGATTCCGAACGCGACAGTCGGGGGCTTGCGTTGGAACGAGTTCACATCGGTGCCCGCGGTCGAGAGCGACGAAGAGGGCAAGTTCAGTCTCGACGGATTGCGCTCGGGGCAGCCCTACTTCCTCTTCGCGTTGAAGAAGGAGATCGGCGGCGCCGAGTTGCAGAATATCGAGGTCGGCACGACCGATCTCTTGATCACGATCGAGCTCGGCGGCGACGTCACGTTCAAGGTGACCGACGCCGCCTCCGGCGAAGCGCTTCCGAAGTTCACGCTGCGCCCGTTTCGCAACATGCCGTTCGCGTATATGTACGCGCCGATGATCGAGGCGGAGTCGGACCCGGAGGGGCTCTACACGTTCCGGATCTCGGCCGCCGACTACGGCGTCGAGATCTCCCACGACGGCTACGCGATGAAGACTCTCCCCAAGGTCTCGGTGCGCGCGCCGACGCCGCCGACCGACGGCGCGGACGAGGCGCCCAAGCCGGCGGTGATCGAGGTGGCGCTGGAGCCAGCCGGAGTCGTTGCCGGTCGCGTCGTCTCGAGACTCACGGGCGAACCGGTCGTCGGGGCCGAGGTATTCGTGAAGAAGGGCGGGTTCCCGCCGTCGAAGGTGAAGGATCTGATGACCGTCACCGCCGCGGACGGCACCTTCACGCTCGATCGCCTGCCGCCGCGCGCGCTGAGCCTCTGGGTTGCGCACGTGGACTACACCGAGGAACTCTTCGAAGGCATCGAGCCGGCGGTTGCCGGAGCCGAAGGCGAGGCGCCTGCCGTGCGCGAGTTCCAACTCGGTTCGGGTGGGCGCATCGAGGGGCGCGCATTCGATGACGATCGCGTGGCGCTGGTCGGCAAGAGCCTGACCCTGTCGACCGGGTTCGACTTCCTGTCCGTGCGCAACACGACGACAGATGAGATGGGCCGGTTCGTGTTCAAGAACGTGCCGCTCGGCAAGCAGTACACCGTGTCGCTGGGCGGCTTCTCCCCGGGGCGCACGGGGCGGTCGAAGAGCGGCGTCGTCGTGACGGAAGGGGGAATCACGACAGTGGAGTTCGGCGTGGAGACTGGTGGCATACCCGTCACGGGGCTCGTCATGCGCAACGGCGCACCGGTTTCCGGCGCGCGACTGAGGCTGATGAGTGATGACGGGGGCGACGCCGTCGTCGAGGAGCGCACCGACGATACGGGGCGCTTCACGTTCCGATCCGTCACTCCAGGCAAGTACCAACTCTCCGTCAACGGTCGCAGCAGTGTTTCGCAGGCGCTCGTCGTCGCCGAGGAGCCGCTCCCAGACATCACGATCGAGTTGCCGACCGCTGGCGTCGTCGGTGTCGTGGTTGACGCGGCGACCGGCGCGCCCCTAGGCGGCGTCTATGTCGAGTGCGAGCGCGTCGAACAGGGCGGCGCGAGCAATATCTCCCGGCTCACGCAGGCGTGGGGCGGGAACGATGTGACCGATGCCGATGGCGTCTTCTCGATCGGGTCGCTGAACGATGCGAAGTATCGGTTGCGCGCAGAGCGCGACGGATACGGACGAAAGTTGAGCGACGACTTCCAGATCAAGGAGGGCGCGAGCGCGGAGGGGCTCCGACTGCGTCTCGAGCCCGCTTGCACAGTGATCGGCTTCGTGCGCAATGCGGCGGGCGTGCCCATCTCGGCGGCCAGCCTGACGATCTTCGATCAGAAGGGGCGTGCCCAGTCTCTGGTGGACATGAACCAGTCGTCGAGCGACGGCGCCTACACTGAGGCGAAGCTCTCGCCGGGCACGTACACGATGACGTTTGCGAAGGATGGCTATGCGCCGTCGAGCCAGGTCGTGAACGTGACCGCGAGTGGCGTGCTCACACTCGACTTCACGATGCTTCAGGGCGGCACGATCGAACTGTCGGTGAAGGCGGCGGATGAGACGGGGATCGCGAAGGCTGTCGTCGTGGTTCTCGACGCGCAGGGCGCGCCGCTCAAGAGTTCGTTCACCATGGAGAACCTCTTCTCTACAGCCACGCTGAAGACCAACGCGAACGGTCAATTGACGATCAGCGGTCTCGCCCCCGGCACGTATCGCTTGCAGGTCGAGAAGAGGAACGCGACCGCGCGCACCGAGGCGATCGAGGTCTTCGAAGGCGGCACCTCCAGCGTCGAGCTCCGCCTCAACTGGACTCCCGAATAGGCGGGTTCGCGACAGTGCAGGGAGACGATTCAGAAGGTGTCGTTCGGGAGACGTCCGGAGCGACGCGCCCGCTGGGCGTCTGTCTGGCCGTTGCGTGCGCACTGACTGCCTGCGGCGGCGACCCGACACCGTCGATCGTGCGCTTCGAGCCAGTCGATGACGCGAGCGGCTTCCGGTTCCGCCACGAGCTGCCCGGTGGCCGCCTGGACAACCTGCCGAAGGCCGCGATGGGAGGCGTAGCTGTCATCGATGCCGATGGCGATGGCCGCTTCGATCTCTACTTCGTGAACGGCGGCTGGCATCCCTCACTTGCGGGTGTGCCACGTCCCGCGCACCCGGCGCCCAACCGGCTGTTGCGCAACCTCGGCGGCCTGCGCTTCGCCGACGTCACCGAGGGCTCGGGCGCGGACGATACCGGGTTTGGAATGGGCGTGTGCGTGGGCGACTTCGACAACGACGGCGCCGCCGATCTCTTCGTGAGTAACTACGGCGGGAGCGCTCTTCTGCGCGGTCGCGGCGACGGGACGTTCGAGGACGTGACCGAGCACGCAGGCATCGCCCCCGGGTCGCATTCCGGGGCCGCGTTTCTGGACTTCGACCGCGATGGCTTGCTGGATCTTTTCGTCGGGCAGTACGTCGACATCGACGTGGCCGCCGAGGGCGGATTGCGGCACCGCATGGCGATGGGCGGCGTCGCTCCCCCCGCGGCCTACGCGCCGCGGCCGGCTCTCCTCTATCGCAACCAGGGCGACGGGACGTTCGCGGACGTGACCGCTGCGTCGGGCGTCGGGCGTCCGGGGAAAGCGATGGGTGTGCTGGCGACCGACATCGACGTGGACGGCTGGATCGACATCGTCGTGGCCAACGACACGGCGGCGAACTACGTCTGGCGCAACCGGGGCGACGGAACATTCGAGGACGCGGCCCCGAGTCTTGGACTGGCGTTCGGTCTCGACGCCGGCGAGCGCGGGTCGATGGGGGTCAGCGCGGGCGACGTCGACGGCGACGGGCGCCTCGACTACCTCGTGCCGGATACGGTCGGCGGATGTGCGTATGTCGCACGCAAGTCGTGGTTCACGGACCGGGCGCGCGACTTCGGTTTCACAGCGCTCGTGCGTCCGTCGATCGGGTGGACCGACATTGTGTTCGATGCCGATCTCGACGGCGACCTCGACATCTACAAGACGCACGGGGACTTCCTGGAACTCGCACCGCAGGAGTCGTTCCTCGTGCTGAACGAGGGCGAGGCGGGCTTCGAGAGGTCGATCGCAGCTGGCGCAGACTGGATGGCGTGCGCGCGTGGCGGCGTGGCGGTGGACCTTGACGACGACGGCCTCGAGGAACTGGTGGTGGTGGCGTTGGAGGGCACCGCTCTCTTGCTGGAGAACACGACGCGACATCCGGGGAATTGGGTTCGGCTGCGTCTCGAGGGCACGAAGAGCAATCGGATGGCCCTTGGCGCACGGATCACGGCGCGGGTGGCCGGGCGTCCGGTCGTGCGTGAGATCTCCGGCTCCACGGGGTATCTGAGCGCCGGAGATCCGCGGGCCCTCTTTGGCCTTGGAGCAACTGACGCACTGACCGACGTCAGCATTCGCTGGCCGAGCGGGAGCGTCCAGGAGATCGGGACGATCGCGGCCGGCGCGGACGTCGTGGTGGTCGAAGGCACCGGAGTACGCTGATCGCGGACGCCCTGCCGCCGGATCCCTCTCGGATTGTGGGGTTTGGCGACTCGCGCGGGTAGAGTCTCAGCCGAATCACTCCCGGGAGGATGTATCAGATGAATAAGACTGCGAGCCTCGCACTCGGCGCATTCGCCGTGGCAGCGATCTCCGGTGCCGCTCTGGCACAGGACGCCACGGCACACGAGACCACGGCGCCGGCGCATGACGGCGCGAAGAGCGATCTATCGACGGCGATCACCGACGTGAGCGGATCGGCCGAGGATCTCGGTTTCAATGCGTTCGCTCCGGCGGAGCATACGGGCCACGTGAAGGATCAGGTCGGCACGATCGATCTCAAGTACACGCCCAGCTATCGCTACGAGGAGGCGGGCGACCTCAACAAGAACGGCGGCGATATCAGCGTCGATCGCTGGGGCAGCGCGCTCCGGATGGACTATCACGCAGAGGACGACGCTCTCTGGACGTTCCGCTGGGGCTACGAGCGCTCGAACTACGATATCAGCGGCGGCCGCAAGGCCAGCGTGGCCGATGAGGCCCTCGACAACGCCACGGTGTGGTCGCTCACGCTGGCCCATTTGCGTCCGATCAACGAAGAGTGGTCCGCGTTCGCTGGGTTCGGCCTGCAATTCGGAGGCGCCGACGACGTCAGCTTCTCCGATGGCAGCAACTTCATGGGCGCCGTCGGTGCCATCCGCAAGCACGACGAAACGTTGAGCTACGGCCTCGGCATCTTGGTGCGCGAGGACTTTGAAGACTCCGCCATCGTGCTTCCGCTCCCGATCGTCACGTGGCAGATCGACGAGCGCTCCGCACTGCGCGTGAAGGGATTGAAGGTCGACTACTCGTACGATGTCGAGCACGACCTCACGGCGCACGCGTTCCTCGACTACGAACTGCGCTCGTACCGGATCGACAAGGACCCGAAGTTCGGGGCAGCGTCGGACGGCTCCGTCGACGACACGCACTGGCTGCTGGGCGTCGGCCTTGATTGGAAGCCCCGCGACGTCGAGTGGCTCACGGTCAGCGGCGAGATCGGCGCGATCCTGGGACAGAAGTTCGAGGTTCAGGATTCCGACGGTTCCGAGGTCACGACCAACCGAATGGACGACAACGTCGGCTTCTTCGTCGGACTCTCGGCGACGCTGAGCTTCTGAACGGCGCGTTCGAGGGCGCTCTTCTCAGCAACGAGAACAGCTCTCCACAACGAGGACGGGGCTGCGGCATCTGCCGCAGCCCCGTTCTGATTCACAGCTTCAAGGAGTGGGGTCGTAACGGTCTCCTGATCGTCTCCCCGCTCAGAGCGGGAGCACGAGGACGAACCCGGTGATGAGCGCGGCGACGATCAGGCTGTGAACATGCAGCCGCCTGGCCTGCCGCCGGATCGAAGCAGCCTGTGTAGCGTCATGCAATTCCCGCGTTTCCCCGTCGTCTTCCTCGCGCGTCCCGCGCGCGGCAAGGCGCACTCAGGTCGATGCAGATGCTTGGAACCAGCATAGCGAGGCGAACCAGATCGGCGCGAAGAGGAGTGCCCGCCAGCGGAGCGTCACCTCGTTCAGATCGATCGCCACGAGCCCAGCGAACGCGATGCCCAGCCCGATCGCAGCCAGCCGTTGTCGGTGCGCGACGCCCGCCGCGCCGATGTTCGTGAACGAGAGCGCGCCCGCGTGTTCGCTCACGAGATCCACTTCGCGAGATGCGCGAACGAGACGTCGTAGCGATAGCTGATGCCCATGTGCCCGTCGTCGAACTCCTGGTGGACGTGGCGGATGCCGAGCGCCTTCAGGCGGCTAGAGAGTACGCGGGCGCCCACCTGCAGGGCCCACTCGTCGCGGAGTCCGCAGTCGATGAAGATGCCGCGCAGCTGCTTGAGGTTGCTGGCGTAACGCTTCACTGCGTGCACAGGATCGACGCGCCGCCAGCGCCGCATGATCTCCGCCCGCTCTTCGCCGGTGTCGAGGTCGAACGGTAGCTCGAAACCGTAGGGCGAGGCCGCGTCGGGCGAGTAGCAGGCCGCCATCGCAATGATGTTGAGCGCGTGGATGTCGTCGCCGCCGACCTTCGTCTTCTTGCGGAACGCACGCAGCCATTTCTCGACGCCGCCCGCCGCGCGCAATGCGTTCCAACACTTCACGAAGTCGAAGCGGTAGCAGTAGTCGAAGTACGCGTCTCCAGAGTGCGACGCGAGCGCGCCGAAGACCTTGGGATACTTCATTCCGAGCATGAGTGCGCCGTAGCCGCCGGACGATTTACCGCAGATCGCGCGGTGGCGAGCTGTCGCCTGCGTACGGAAGCCGGCGTCCACGAAGGGCACGACCTCCTTCACGACGAATGTCTCGTACGCGCCCGTGGCCGACGAGTTGACGTACTGGCTGCCGCCGAGGGACGTCATGCAATCCGGCGTGGCGAGGATCAGGGGCGGGATCTTGCGTGCCCGGATCAGCCGGTCCATGCGGTCCTGCAACGCCTCGCCGAAGAAGCTCCGCTGGAAGGGCGATGCGCCCATCCCGGTGAACCCGACGATGACGTGAATGACCGGGAAACGCTGCTTCGGGTTGCTTGCGTACTGCGGCGGCAGGTAGACGAAGACGTCGCGTTCCGACGGGTCTCCGAGTGCGTTGCCGACGAGCGCGCGGCTCTCCAATCGCTCGTGTACCAGCGTGCCGGTCCTGGTCGTCTTTGCCATGCGCTCCGCCTCCCGTTGTTGTGCGCCCGTCTGCGCGGCATCATTGTCCCTGGAACGGAGTGTCTCGGACAGGAGTCCTCAGCTCTCGTCCTCATATCTCGTCCTCGTCTCTCGGAGCCCGCTCATGCGATTTCGTGTTCTCGCCCGGTCGCTCACTCGATCTCTGGCACTGTCTCTCTCGCTGGTGGGGATCGTGGCCTGCGGCGACACTCAGGACGGCGCCCAGAACGGCACATCAGGCGGCGCCGCACCGGCGCTCTCGGCTGCCGATGCCGTCGCGGCGATCCGGCTCGAGAATCAGGGAATCGGCCACCTCGAGCGCTACGACTACGGCAAGGCCGTCACGGCGTTCGAGGAAGCGCGCACGCTGGCGCCGGATTGGCAGGTCGCGAAATTTCATCTCGCGCTCGCCTACCTGCATGCCGGGGCCGACACGCGGGCGGACGCGCGACGGCTGATGAACGAGATCGTCGCGGAGTCGCCGGATCACGTGCACGCGCTCTTCGGCGCCGGGCTTCTGGCCGAGAATGGGGGCGAGCCCGAGATCGCCGTGCCGCTGATGCGGAGGGCGTACGAGCTCTCGGCGGACCCGGTCATCGGCGCGAAACTCGGGACGCTCTTGGTCTCGCTCGACGAGGAGCACGAGGCGTTCCGCGTGCTCTCGGAGGTCCATTCGCGGCGTCCCGCGCTCGTGTCTCCTGTGAACGCCCTCATGCTCCTGAACCGCCGCCTCGGCAACGACGACGCGGCGCAGGGCTTCTACGACAAGTTGATCGCGTTGAAGGGCGCGATCAACGACGAGCGCGAGTGGATTCAGGTCGGCGAGGAAATGCGCGATGCCTATGGCAATCTCGGGCCGTACTCACTGGCGATCCGTGACTTCGGTGATCCGGGATCCGAGTACGTGCGGCCGAGGGGCGTCCCCGTGCCCGAGGTGGTCGCGACGACCGAATTCGTGCCTGGTTCGCCTCCGCCGGGCGCTCCTGCCTATCTCGGACTCACGGCTCTGGACTACGACGTCGACGGCGATCTCGACCTCTTCCTCTGCGGCGGCACGAGTCCGTCGGCGCTCTTGCGCAACGACGGAGAACTGCACTTCACGGATGTGACTGCCGCCGCCGGCATCTCGATCGACGGCGCCTTCGCCGTGGCTGCCGGTGAACTCGATGTCGATCCGAAGGCGGCGGCGGATGCGTCCGGCGGCAGTCCGGTGCTGCCTGATCTCGTCGTGCTGCGCACCGGCGGTGTTACCGCCCTGCATAACAACGGGGACGGCACGTTCACCGACATCACGGCCGACGCGGGCCTCGCCGCGATCCCCGCGGGCGGTCGCGCGGTGCTTCTCTTCGACGCGGACCAGGACGGCGATCTCGACCTGTTCATATCGGGGGGGGGGGGGGCTGGCTCCGCCGCGACGGCGAACGTCCTCTACGCCAATCGCGGGCCGGGGGCGTTCGTCGATGTGACCGAGGCGAGTGGCCTCGGCGGAGACGGTGGCGCGTACGGGCCTCCGCTCGTGCTCGATGCCGACGGGGACCTCGATCTCGACCTGCTCGTGACACGGCCGGCCGGTCCGCCCGTGCTCTTCCTCAACGATCGCATGCTCCGCTTCACCGCGGCCAAAGGCTGGATCCCCGCCGATGCCGACGCATCGCATGGGGTCGTCTCAGGGGATTTCGATCGCGACGGTCGCGAGGACGTCGTGCTCTCCAGCGAGTCCGCTGCCGTGCTCCTGCGCGGGACCGGGACAGGCTTCGACGCGCGCGCTCTTCCGGGCGTGACGGGGGGACCGGCGGTGAGTGTGGACGCGGGGCTGCGGGGCCTGCGCGATCTGCTCTTCACCCGAGGTGTGCTGCTCCCCGCCGACGAGGACCGAGGTTTCGCGACGGCTATCGAGTTCGGCGCGGGCGGCGATCTCCGCAACGCGCTGGTGGCCGATCTCGATGGCGACGGTTCCGAGGAGATCACGCTCAGCGTCGCGGGGGCCGCGTCCGAGATCCTCGGCTTTCGCAGCGCCGGGCGTGGGCACGGACTGACGCTCGACTTCCGCGGTGTCGTGCGCAACGACGTGCAGGCTGGGTGGTCCAACCTCGAGGGGCGTGATGCCTGGGTCGAGGTGAAGGCAGGGCCATTCTGGCAAGGCCGACGGGTTGGCGGCGTCGGAGGTTTTGGCGTCTCCCACCCCACCCGCAGTGTGTTCGGCGTGGGCGCGGCGCGTCAGGCCGACTTCGTCCGCGTGCTCTGGCCGGACGCCGTGCAGCAGGGCATTCTCGACGTGCCGATCGGCGCGCCCTACCTCATCACCGAGGAACAACGTCGACCCGACTCGTGTCCGCTGCTCTTCGTCTGGGACGGGCAGCGTTTCGCGTGGGTGACCGACTTCATCGGCGCGGGCGGGCTCGGATTTCTGATTGCGCCCGGCGTGTACGCCGAGCCGGACCCGACCGAGAGCGTCAAGGTGCCGGCCGCGCTGGTCGTGCCGGATGACGACGGGCACCTGGCGTTCAAGTTCGTCGAAGCGATGGAGGAGATGGTCTACCTGGATCAGGTCGAACTCGCGGTCGTGGATCATCCGGCGGACGTGACCGTCCATCCCGACGAGCGCTTCACAGGCGAGCGGCCGTTCGCAGACGGGAGCCTGCTGGCGCATCGCGAGGAACTCGTGCCGGTCGCCGCGCGCGACGGTCGAGGCCGCGATGTGCTCGCGCTGGTGACCGCAACCGATCGACTCTATTCCGAGGATCCGGACCTCCACCCGCGCCTCACCGGCGCCATCAGCGAGTCGGTTCTGGAATTGGACTTCGGCAGCGCACTCGAGGCCGTCGCGCCGGGCGACCCACTCGTCCTCTATCTCGACGGTTGGATCGAATACGGCTACACGCGCACGAGTGTCGCCGCGGCAGGAGAGGGCTTTGAGTACGTCGTTCCCGTGCTCGACGCGTGGGATGACGCGTCGCAGATGTGGCGCCCGGCGATCGCGAATCTCGGCTACCCGGCGGGCTTCCCGCGCGTGATGACGTACGACGTGACGGGTGTCGTCTCGCGCGACACGCCGCGGCTACGCATCCGCACCAATCTCGAGATCTACTGGGATCGTGTGTGGCTAGGACGACAGGTCGACGTGGCCGCCGAGACGCGCTCGACGATCCTGAAACCGATCGTTGCTGACCTGCGTCGTGTCGGCTACCCACGCGAATTCAGCCCGGACGGTCGCGTGCCACGCATCTACGACTACGGCACGCTCGACGCCGCGATGCCGTGGAAAACTGTGGAGGGTGACTACACGAAGTTCGGCGACGTGCTGCCGCTCCTCGAAGCTGCCGACGACATGTTCGTCATCTATGGCAAGGGCGAAGAGATCGACGCCCGCTTCGATCCGTCAGAACTGCCTGCCCTCCCCGAGGGCTGGACACGCTCCTACGTCCTGCGCTTCACCGGCTGGTGCAAGGGACAGGAGTTGAATATCGCTCACGGCTTCTCGGTCGGACCGTTGCCATTCCTCGGCATGTCCGGCTACCCGTACGGCACCGACGAGCAGTACCCCGACGACGCGGCGCACCAGCGCTACCGGCGTGAGTGGAATACGCGCCGCGTCAGGGCGCCGCAGCGGTAGCGAACCGGGGCTGAGCCGGAGATAGGTGGCGCCAAGGAGCGCGACGCGGGTACGCCATTCTGCGGCGCACCCCGTCGCGAGTCCGGCAGCCTACGTGGCAGCCGACCTGGCAGCCTACTTCGAACGGTAGGTGATCAGCCCCTTGGTCGGGTCGTAGGGAGAGACACCCACGGTGACGCGGTCACCGGGGACTACACGGATTCGATAGCGTCGCATGCGTCCGGAAAGTCGTGCGGTGATGGTGGGGCCCATATCCGTCTTGATGACGAAGTTGCCCCCCGCACGAACTTCCTCGACGACGCCTTCGATCTGGATCAGATCGTCACGGGCCAAGGCTGATTCTCCAAGGGTCTGGAAGTTGAGCCCCGGATCGTACACACGCTTGCGCGCCGGGGTGGAGGAGTTCGGAACGCCGATTCCCACTCTCGTGAGATTTTCCCACGGCAGGACCGCCCGACAGGCTCGGATACGTGTTCTGGAAGATGCGAGTCCGCAACGATTCGTACCCGTTGCGGATCCGTGGTGCGCGGTCGTTCGGCCGTTTAGCGTGCGGTTCAGCGTGCAGTGCTCGCGCCCTGGTCGATCCAGTCCTGGATCAGGTTGATCTTCGACCCGGCGATCCCACCGCTCGGCGGCATGAAACCGCCCGTACCCCGCAGCCGGTCGATGAGGAACGACTGCCCCGAATTGCCGGCGCGCACGCGCGACTTGCTGCTGTTGCACGAGTTGACGCCGATGCCATTCGAGGCAAATGCGTTGGCGTTGCCCATGCCGAAGCCGGTCGCCGTGCCGCCGCTGCCGACGGGGCAGAACGTCGCCGAGCCGCGATGGCAGCTGGTGCAGCTCTGCGAGATGATCCCGTACGCGCGGCTGCTCGATGGCAGGGACGTGTCGTTGTAGGACGCGAAGAACGTCACGCGCACCGTCTGCTCCTCGGACGAGCGCCCCTTGCGCGTCGCGATCACACCGAACGTTGCTGCCGGGCTTGCGCCGAACGCAGACGTCGTGGGCAGCGGAACGCTGAACGTCGGATTCTGTGCCGATGTGGAAGAGAACGTCACCGAGGGATCGGTTCCGGTGCTGTTGATCTGCCGCCAGGTGAACGTCGCCGCATCGGTATCAGACGGATTGGCGTTCAGGCGCACGGTTGCGCCGTACGCTGCCGCGGATTTGTCGGCACTGGGAGCGAGCGTCGGCGGGGTCTCGTCGGAGAACGCGACTTGCACCGCGTCGGAATCCTGGCGACCGTCGTTGACCACGAGGCGGAACGTCATTCCGTTCAGCGGCGATTGCACCTGGAACGAGATGGCGTTCGGATCGAATGGCACCGCTGTCCCGCTGATCTGCGTCCATGCGTACGACAGGTCGGCGTCTTCCGGGTCGGAACTCCCACTGGCATCGAGAATCACAATCGTCGCGGCGGGACCGTCGGGAGGCGTTGCCGTGGCGACTGCGACCGGCTTCGCATCCACCGTCACGGTCACGCGCGCAGCGAGACTCTCTTCGAACCCGTCGTTGCCGACCAGGTCGAAGAGGAGCGTGCCAGCGTTCGGAGCCACGAACGCAGGCGAGAGCGCGTTGCGATCCGGAGCGAGTGTGACGCTGGGACCGGAGACCTGCGTCCATGTCAGCGCGACGCCGTCGCCGTCGCGATCGAAGGTGGTGCTCGTCAGTGTCACGATCGTCCCGGGCAGCGGGTTCTCCTCTGATGCGTCGGCCGTCACGACGGGCTTGCTGTTCAGCGGCAGGCCCGTGAACACGAGCGTCACGAGATCGGGCGCACTTGCAACGCCGGCGTCGGTCACGACCAATTCGAACGTGAGCGAGCGGGTCGGGGTGAGCGAACTCACGTCGGCCGGAAGGCGGAACGTCGGGCGCTCCGAAGAGCTGTCGAATTCCGAGTTCTCGTCGTCGACGTCGTACCAGTCGTTCCCGCTCACCTGCCGCCACGCGAACGTGAGATCGTCCGCGTTGCCCGTGCTCGGGGAGAACGAGCGTGAGCCGTCGAGCCCCACGACGCTCGTGGCCGCAACGCTTCGATTGGAGCCCGCATTCGCGAGTGGCGCCGCCGCGTACTCGGGGCCGATGACACGCACGATCTCGGGTGCGCCGTACTGCAGGTGATCGCGCGTCTGCACCGCGAAGATCCAGCGTCCGCTCGCGTCCGCGAGTCCGTCGGCGGTGGAACTCGCTGCGTCCGCGTTGGCGACGCTCGCGCCGATACCGCCGACCGCCGTCCAGCGCGTCGCGACGGGATCGCCATCCGTGTCGAATGAGTCCGAGGCGTCGAGGCTGACAGAAGCGGTCGTCGCCAGAAGCGGGCCGTTCGCGATCGTGGTGGGAGGGACGTTCGACTCGTCGGGACGCACGCGCACCCACGTCGTGTGTGCGGTAGCCGCCTCGTCGCTTACGCGCAACTCGAACATGAGGTCGGCGGCTTGACGCGGCGCCGTGAAGGCCGGGTAGAGCGTTTGTGCGCCATCGAGATCGACAGGCGGGCCACTGCGCTGGACCCAGCTCACGCTTCCACTCGGCGCCCCGCCGCCATCCAGGAGAGTGCTCACGCCCTGCGACGCGAGACCCGAGAGATGCACCGTCGCCATACGCCCGACGTATTGTTCGCGACCGGCGTCGGCGAGTTCCCCGGGAGAACTGGTGACGTCCACGACCAGCGTGGACTCGAACGAGCGCGCGCGACCGTCGTCCACGATGAGACCGAGGCGGATGACGGCGTCGCTTGCCGGAGCCGTGAACGTCGGCGACGCGGATGTCGGATCGTCGAGCGTCACGCCGCCCTCGATCACGCGCCACGTATGCGTGAGACCCGCGCTGTTGCGATCGAAGGACGGACCGGCATCCAGAGTGACGGCAGATCCTGGGACCACGCTACGCGCCCGCCCCGGATCGGCGATCGGGCGATGAGCGACCTCGATCGCGACCACTCGCGGCTCGGAGACCACACCGTTCTCGACCACGGCGAGCTGAAACGCGAGTGACGTCGGCCCCGCCCGTGCGTCGATCTGCGGCGCCATGAACGTGGCGCGCGAGGAGCTTGGATCCGAGAGCGTCACGGCGGGGCCGCCGACCTGCGTCCAGATCGTCTGTAGCGCTTGCCCCGGCGCGGAGGGGACGCTCGCTGTTGCATCGAGTGCGGCCTCGATCTGCGGCTCTGCTGTTGTCGCGTCGCCTGTCACGGCGCTCGGCCGATCCCCCTTGAACTTGGACGGCTTCGTCTTGATTGAATACGCGACGCCACCGCCCGTGCCCTCGTTGCCGACGAGGCGGATGATGTAGTCGCCGTACGTCGGCAGCTCGAAGTTCTTGAGTTTCGCAGTCCCCTTCTTCGCGTTCACCGCGGCGGCGCCGATCGACGACGCGAGAACGTTGCCGTTCGGATCGACGACTTCGATGTCGGGGACCAGCGCCGAGCCCTTGCTGCGCTTCGCCGAGATTGTCAGCGAGTACCCATCGCCCGCGGTGATCGGGACCAACGCCGCGCGACCGAGCGCGACCACCGTCGAACCCTTCGTCGCGGTGTTGTCCTTGGACTTCACGCTGATCGCATAGGCGCCGGTCGTGCCGTCTGCGCCGCGCACCTCGACACGCCACAGCCCGGCGGTGGGGACGTCCTTGAGCTTCGCCTTGAAGCTCGTGCTCTTCGCCTTGACCTTCCCCCCGAGCGCCACGAGGTCGACGATCGCGCCGTCGGGATCGATGACGACGATCTGCGGGAGCAGGCCCGACTTCTTCGCGCTCTTGACCGTGATCGAGAGATTGCGCTTCGCGCCGTCGAGGACCAGGAACGCGGCGGTCGAAACGGCTCCCGGCCGCTCGACGACTCCGCTCGCGCTCGTGCCTGTCCGCACGGACACGTCTACACGTCCGGCTCGCGCGCTGCTGACGGGTACGAGCGCCGCTGCGGCCAGCAGGAATCCGAGAGCAAATGGTCGGGTTTGCATCAAGTGCGCGTCTCCAGAGATGGTCGGCACGCGCGACAACCGGTCGCAATGACCGTCGGTCGACGCCTGCCTGGCCTGTCCAGTGTTGATCCCGACCACCCCGGTCGCCCCGAGTATAGGCAAGTTTCGCTGTTCCGTGACCTTGGTCTCGATGTCCGCGTACTCCCCCGAGTCGCGGCGTGCCCTGTTACGCGCAATTCCAGGCTGGATGTGCGCGCGTTCGTCCGGCTCTCGGACCTCTTTCAGCGAGGTGCGGCGGAACGGTGAATGCCCCCACCCCCCGTGTACCGATACGATCTAGGGACCGGCAGTCTGTGCTCCGAACTGCCGGGCGCGAATCTCCGGGCGTGGTCCCGGGGCGTATGTCGAGCCGGGGCCGAGCCTGGAGGCGACCGGCGTGACACGTATTGTGCTCCGGGTCGGCGGTCTGCTTGCGGCGTGCCTACTCGGTGTCTTTGCGAGTCGGATACTCGGGCTCGACTGGTGGGTCGCTGCCCCTGCGGCCGCCGCGTGGTGGCTCATCCTCTCCGGGTCGGCGGGGCTCCTTCGAGCCCGCGTTACAGTGTATCGCCTGCGACACGAAGGGCCCAATGGACGCACCGCACGCGCGCTGTGCGCCGTGGCGGCGCTGGAAGACGTGGCGACTGGTGCGGCCGGGTTCACAGTGACAAGCGGCCGTTTGGCGGTGCTGGAGCACGTCGTCTTTCTGGGCCCGGCGCTGGGTCCGCGCCGGGGGGCCGTGCGCGATCGGCTCGGGGCGGCGATCCGGTCGGAGATCCAACGCTCGACGCCGCGCGCGCGCGCAGACGTCATCGCGGGCCTCGTTGCCGTTGTCGATGCCGCGGAGCGCGCGCTCTCGGCCCCGCTGGACGCGCTCTATCTCTCCGCCCCGACGATCTTGGCACGCCTCCGGATGGATACGCGCCGCCCGATCACGTCGGCGCGCCTGGCGGCGATCCTCTCGCGCCGCGACGCCGTCGTGCTCGCCGAGAGTCGGTCGTGGTCCAGGCGCCGCGCGCTCTACGATCCGCGGCACCCCGAGCAGGCGCTCGCCGTCCGGCTCCTCGCCGCGGGGTTTGGCAAAGCAGCGCTCGACGTGCTGCGGCTCGCGCCCGAAGGCGGGCGCGTGGATCGATTGCGTCGCCTGGCACGCAGTTGCTCGCTCCTGGCCGATGCCGATTCACGCGGCCTGCTCTCCCTGCCGCCGGCGGTTGTCGCCCGCTGGCATGCCGAACTGCTGTTGCTCGCCGGGCGGCGTCTGCCCGACCTGTCCCCGGACTCGCAGCTCATGAAGATCGTGCCCGGGGGCGCCGCCACGCTGGAGCGGGCGGTTGCGCGCACGCCCATCGCTGTCGCCGAGTTCGCAGAGCTTGCCCGGTCGTACCCGGAACTGCAGCGCTCCATTGCCACAGTGGTCGCGCGCATCGTCGGCTGGCCGATCGGGAGCGTGGTCACGGCGATGCGCGAGAGAACGCTGTCGGCGCGCCCCGACGCCGCATTGCGTTCGCATCTGCGCGGGCTCGCGCTGATCGAAGAACGGCGGGCTTCCGAGGCCGCGGCCGAGTTCGAGGCAGCCCTTTCGCAGGCGCCCGACTTCGCACAGGCGGCATTCGCCCTCGCGACGATGCGGCGCCAAGCGGGGGATGCCGCCGGCGGAGAGAGCGTGCTGCGTGCGCTCGTGGATCGGCGTGCCACCGAACCCGAGCCGCTGCTCTTCCTGGCTCGCTATCTCTCCGCGATCGGCGAGCGCGAGCGCGCGCGGGCGGCGTTCGAGTCCGGTGTCCGGCGCTTCCCCGAGTACGTTCCGCTGCGCGTCGCCTTCGCGCAGGAGCTTGTCGCGTGGGGCTGCGGCGCCGAGGCCGCAACGCAGCTTGACGCAGCGCGTCGCGACCATCCCGACGAGCCGCGTCTGGCCCTGATGGCGGGGCGTACCCTCGCGGCCGAATCACGCCTTGACGATGCCGCTCGCGCGCTCGAGAAGGCCGCGCGCGGGCTCTCGGGACGCGAACGTGCCGAGGCGTGGTTCTGGCTCATGGGCGTGCGTCGGGAGCAGGGCGACCACACGACAGCGGAACGCATCGCGCGGCGCCTGATCGGCGCTCTCGGCGCCGGCCAGACCAGCCAGTTGGACGACGTCGCGGACTACCTCGAGGAGCGCCACGACTTCCTTCGCGCACGCGAAGCCGCCGAGCGTGCGCGCCGTCTCCGCGGAAGCGGCGACGGCGCTTTCTAGCGCAATCCCGCACGCGCTCGTGCCGCGTCAAGCCGGAACTCCACGCGCCGATCAGCGCGAACGCAGGTACGCGTGCGCTGCCGCCGCGCGCAGGCTCTGTGTCGTCAGGTCACGACCGGGCATGCCCTCGCGATCCTTCATCGCTGCTGCTGCATCGACCGCCTTCTTGAAGCGCGGATCGCGCGCCAGCCCCCGGCGGGCCACTTCGTTCAGAAGGTCAACGGCCATCTCGCCGTCGCCCTTCATTGCGTTGATGACCTCCGTGGCCAGCAATGCGGCGGCCGCGGCTGTGCGGTCGTTGTCGCCGAGGACCCACAGCGCATACGTGGCCGTGTCCGGGTCGAGGTCCGGATCCTTGGCGAGCCAGCCCTCGATCAGTGCGCGCGCGTCGGCGGCGCCGGGGCCACTGCGGTAGATCTCGACCAGCGAGTTGCAAGCCGCTGTGAACTCGAACTCCGCGTTCCCTTCGGCCAGCGCCTTCGCGACGCTCCGCCTGATGTACGGAACCGCGTCCGTGGCGCCCTCGACCGCAAAGCCGTCGATGATCTCCCAACCGCTGGCGTCACCGTCGACGAGCGCATCGGCGGCCTCTCCGCCACGCGCGTCGTTCGTCATGAGCATGGCGACGACGGCGGTCGCGCGGACCATGTCGTCGTTCTCGGCGTCGCCCGCGATGTCGGAAAGATGTTCGGCCGCCGCCGGACTGCGGCGCTTCGCGAGTGTCTCGAGCGCCATCATAGCGACCTCGTCATCGAAGCTGATCGTCAGTCGTGCGAGCAGTCGCTCGGCGTCCCCCCGCTGCGCGCCCTCGATGCGAGAGAGCGCCGCCGCCAGGTGGGGCACCTCTTCCTCTTCGTCGATGAGCACGCGCGCGAGGTCGAGTGCCGTGGACGCGACACTCTGGTCGCCCGACGCGAGCAGCATCTCCAACCCGAGTGCGGCCGCGTCCGGGTCGTCGTACTCGCCGTCGGTCTGTGCGAGGAGTTCGATGCGGATCGCATCAAGGGCGGCCTTGTTCTTCAACTCGACGAGGTAGAGCAGCGTGTTGCGCGAAGCCTCGCTCGCCTCGAGTTCACCCATGACGGAGCTCAGCACGCGCTCTGCCTCGGCGTCGGTGAGTGGCGGTGCGTCCGGCAGCTTCGGCGCCTGGATGCGCGGCGGCACCTGGCGCGGAGTGCGCTCTCGGTTGCGGTCGCTGCCCGAGTCCGTCTTCGCGCTCGTGACAGCCCCCTGTGAGCCGTCGGTCTCCTCGGCATCGTCACCACAACCCGCGAGCGGCAGCGCCAGGGCGGCGGCGAGCGGAAGAACGAGGAAGAGGGGGGAAGCGGAACGCCGCATGGGAGTCTCCGGGGTAGGGGAGTGGGATCGGGACCCCTCAATCTACGTCCCGCGGCGATACGGAGTCAGGACAGTTTCGGCGGAGTTCGGTGGTTGACCCTCGCCATGTCGAAGCCGCTGCTCCGAACTCTGCCGAAACTGTCCTGGCTCCGCATCTCTCAGCGCTTGCCGCTCGTCACGCCGGGCCAATCGTCGGTGCGGAACGGAGATGCCGGAAGACCCGCGGCGTTCTCGAGGTTGCACTCCGGATTGTCGGCCCAGGCGTAGCGCACGGCGACCGGCTTGCGGATCTCGGGATGACTGCACACGACGGTGTCGCCGTCAACGCGCGCCGCCGCCCAACGGAACTTCCGGTCCTTGCCCGCGATCGCGAAGCCGATGAGTTCTTCGCCATCGCGACGTCGCAATCCGTCGGCGTGCGAGAACTCCAAGACGATCGACGAGCCTTTCACGCGGTGGCCGACCAGGCGCGGCCCGGAGAACTCCGGGACAGCGTCTGCGAGATCTGCTGCGTAGTCCTGCGCGAGTGCTGCGAGTGCGAGTCGGCGTCCGACCTCGGCCTTGTTGCGCGGATGGATGTTATTCGCCGCGCCGATGTCGATGGCGACGGCCATCGCGGTGTGGGGGAGTTCGAGTGCCGCCCGCTGCGCGTCGCGCAATTCCGCCCACGTACTCTCCGCCGGCTCCGGCTTCACCGCGTGGAAGTTCGCGAGTTGCACGAAGTAGAAGCGCAGGTCCGGGCGTTCGAAGCCCTCGCGCCACGCCTCGATCATGCGTGCGAAGAGTACGCGGTACTGCTCCGCGCGACTCGCGTTCGATTCGCCCTGATACCAGATGACGCCGCGCGCGCCGAAGCGCGCGATCGGAGCGATCATCCCATTCCAGAGACCGGCGGCGCGATGCGGGTGCTGCGGCCCGCGCGGCGGTCCGGGCCGGCGCGGTGGCTTCTTGCCCGCGACCCGCGCCGCTTCCGCCGCCGTCTTCCACTTCGCAACGCGCGCGTCATACGCCTTCTTCGCGTTGGGCCAGTTCGCGAGCGCCTGCTCCCAGCGCGTCAGTATGGGAGCCAGCACGGGCTCCTTCTGCGCGCTGTCATCGAGCGCCGAGAGCGGCGTCCAGGCCTCCGCTGGCGTGCCGCCCCAGGAGGAGTGGATCAACCCGACCGGTACGCCGAGTCGCGCGCGTAACTGCTTGCCGAAGTGATACGCGACCGCACTGAACCCGGGTACGGACTCCGGCGCCGCGAGCACCCACTTGCCCTTGACATCATCCGCCGGCTCGCCCATCACGCGGCGGGGGACGGTGAAGAGACGCAGTTCCGTGTCGCTTGCCGCCGCGATCGCCTCGTCCGCACCATCGGTCTGCCGCAGCGGCCATTGCATGTTGGACTGGCCCGAGCAGATCCAGACCTCGCCGACGCAGACATCTTGAAGCGTGAGCGTGTTCTTGCCGACGATCGCGAGCGAGAGACCCGCAGCCGCGTCGAATGGCCCGAGTGTGACGCTCCACTTACCGTCGTCCGCCGCACGCGTCTTCTCGGTCTGCTCAGCGAACGTGACGCTGACCTCTTCGCCCGCATCCGCCGTGCCCCAGATCGCGACCTTCTCGTCGCGCTGCAGGACCATGTGATCGCCGAAGACCCCAGCGACCTCGACGTCCGCGCGCGCCGCCCCCGCAAGAACGCAGCACGCTGTCAGTACCCCCACCGCCGTCGCGTTGATCTTCATATCACCAGGCTACGCGAGACCCGGAGACATGGAGTTAGGACAACTTCGGCAGAGTTCGGAGAGAGCCGTGGCGCTTGCGTTACCGATGCTCCGAACTCTGCCGAAGTTGTCCTGACTCCGTATCGCCGTAGAAAACAAAATCGCGAACTCTCCGACGCAAGAGGGAATAGGCTCGCAGGCGTGGATCCACTGCGTGAGTTGGCGTGCAACGAAGTGCTCCGACTCCTTGCGGGATGCGCCAACGGCGCGATCAGAAATGGTGCGATCGGAGGGTCCGGTGGATCGAACATCACGAGCCAAGTCGGTGTTGGTCTCGGCAGCGTTGGTTGCACTCGCTGTGGCCACGTGCGCGATGCCGGCGATCTCCTTTGGGCACACGACCGACTGGGTCCCGGATGGCACGTTCGATGCCGCGGTCCGACGCGTTCGAGCTTCAGGTGCCACGATCTGGGCGTGTTCTTCCACGTCCGGCCTCTTCACGTCGCCCACGGGATCGGAAGTGTGGACGTCATCCGGTGCGGGCGGAGCGGCGCCGTTCACGGCTTGGGATTGCGACGCGTCCGTCCCTGCGACCATGCTGGCGGCCGATCACCGGAGTCTCTATCGCTCGACGGATGGCGGGGGCTCGTGGACTTCGTGCGATTGGGCGACTGATCAGGACGCGCGGGTCCTGGACATCATGTTCCATCCCGCGACGTCTGGCCTCGTCTACATCGGGACCGATCGCGGCGTGTACAAGAGCGTGGACTCCGGGGTGTCCTGGACGCATCTGACCGCGGGCGCCGGCAGTGTCACGGTGACCTCTGTTGCCGGAGATCCGTCCGACAGCAGCGTCGTCATCGTCGCGTCCGCGAATGGTCCATACAAGAGCACCGATGGTGGTGCGACGTTCGTTCTGTGCGTCACCGGTCTCCCGGAGCCGGTGGTGCTGGAAGTGCAATTCGTGAGCGCATTGTCCGGTGTCGTCCTGGCTGGCACGGGGCAGGGGGTGTACCGCTCACGCGACGGCGGTCGGAGCTGGGCACCTGCATCTGGCGGTCCGACGGGGACAGTCACCGACTTCGCGGAGCATGGGACGGGCTCGCTGTTCGCCACCTCGATCGGCGGTGGCGGGGTGTATCGCTCCAGCACTGGCGGCAGTTCCTGGACACGCGTGCGCGCAGGCGACGCTCTGAGCGTCTGCGTCACTGGTGCAGGCGATCTCATCGCGGCGCTCTCCGACGGTGCGATGGCCAGGTCCACGAATCAAGGCTCCAGTTGGTCGTCGATCGCAGCGCCTGGGAGCGCGGGTTGCACAGGCCTGTCGGCTAATTTCGGTATCGGCGACGAAGTGTATGCCGTCATTCGGGATCGGGCGCAGCGTGACTCCGCGCTGTGGAAGCGCGACGGCGCCACCTCGATCTGGACCGAGGTCGCTACCGGGCACGAAGCCGGTGACGGTCCTGCAAGAGTCGCATGCAGTCGACGGGCTTCGGAGGAGGTGTGGGTTCTCGCAGGCGGGTCTCATTTTGGCACGGGCACCTTGGATTGTCGGCGCTCCGTCGATGCTGCGTCGAGTTGGAGGTCTTCCGGTTGGAGCAGGGGTTTCTGTGTGCCACACGCCATCGCCACGTCGAGTAACGACGCCCTGGTGACGCTCGCCGCGCGCCACGGTTCGGGCATGCCGTGGATCAACTCCACGCTGGGCCTGAGTGGAAGCGACGGGAATGGAGGTGTCGCGTGGGCGGACGTGACCCCCAGACTTGCCGGGGTCGTCCTGCACCTCAACGATGTCGAGATCCGTGGCGGGACGACGCAGCAACTCTGGGCGGCAGGCGGTACCGTGTTGGACACGAACGGCGCTTCCGACACTTCCTGGGCGGTCGTCAGGTCGGACGACGATGGAGTCGGGTGGACCGATGTGAGCCCAGCCGGTGTCGGGTCGGCGGTGCTCTGCGTCAGTCACGACGGCGACGATGGTGCGCGTGTACTGGTTGGAACCATGTCCAACGGGGTTCAGTTCAGCGGGGACAACGGATCGACGTGGCAGACTCGGGGTCTCACCAACACGACGGTTCACGATCTCCACGTGACCACCGCCGGACGCTGCTACGCAGCCACAAGTGCCGGGCCGTTCTATTCCGACGATTGGGGGCAGAACTGGTCGGCGCTCGGCGCGGCGCTGGACGGCAAGCCCGTAACTTCGATCGTCGCGTCAGGAGACCACGTGTACGCGGGCGTCAACGGGCGTGGCGTCTGGTCGATTGACTCCCCATAGCCCGGACCATTCATGAGGGGCGCGTGACCTCTGCGCCGCGCGGGCGCTGACGTGCGTTCGGCGGGCCTGCCGCGCGACATGCCACGACGAGACGATGAGGGAGATCCTTGGCGGCCGCCGCGATGCGAATGCCGCGTTCCGCGACTTGAGGTGAGGGGCTGGCCCGGCACGTCCGGTTCACGGAGCGCGTCCTCGGCGTCGCCGCGCGATCAGTAGATCTCGCGGTAGTAGTCCGTCTCGCCGTGACCGAGTTCGTCGTTCAACAGGCTTTGCTGGCTGCGGTGTCTGACGTCCGCGGCGAAGCCGCCGAAGATGAACGCGCCGACGACGATCGGTACGACCACGATCGTCTTGCCGACGGTCGCTGGGAGCGAGTCGTCGGACTGGTACTCCAGCGACGTGCACGCAGGCAGGAAGGCGACCGCGAAGGCCATCACGAGGGCTGAGAGGCGTGCCGAGGGCATGCGGCATGTCGCGGGGCGAGTGCTCGTTCGCATCGCATCATTGTCGCGCGCGAAGCGCGAGAGGGGACCCCTGTTCTCGAAAACTCGGCGTCAGCGCGGTTTCGTGACTCCCACGACACGTGGAGTGGCTCCGTCTCGTTCCAGCGCGCGCCCGGGGATCGACGCCAGCCCCGCGGCGCCTCAGCGTGCGCGGTACTCGATCTTCGCCTGCTCGGCGTCGTCGATGCCTTTGCACCAGGCGATGAAGCCGTCGTATTGCTCCGCCGTGTAGCGGGCTGGCTGGAGGTGTCGTTCGCGGCGCACGGTCAGGGTGGTGCCGACGAGTCGGTAGGTGAGTGAGTACGTGCCGAGTTCGCTCACGGCCAGGTGATCCGCGGGGAGGTGGGCGATCTCGAAGGCGTCGCCCAACTCGACGGTGTACCCGTCCATGTTGTCGTCACGCACGTTCAGGATCAGGTCGTAGACGCGCTCGGGGCGGTGGACGTAGGTGCCCGTCATATTCGAACTCGGCAGCCCGAGTCCCGCGACGAAGCGATCGCTCTGCGGCGAGAGGTACTGCGGCATCGTGCCCTTCAGGTGGATCGTGAGCGGCTCGCCGCGCGTCTCCACTCCGGGGAACGCGAAGTCCGAGAGAGTCGGGCTTGCGAAGTAGCCGGAGAGTTGCCCCTCGGCGAACTTGCGGCGGTCATCCTGCGGCATCTCTTCTAGACGTCGCTTGAAACCGAAGCCGCCGCCGCTGCGGTAGACGACATCGCCGGCGACCGCTGTTGACTCGGCGTCGGCGCCGAGCGTGATCGTGAACTGCGCGCTGTTGTCCATGCGCCCGCCGCCCGCGGGAAGGACGATGATCTCGCCACCGTCGGCCGACGCGAGGAACGCGTAGCTGCCGCGATACCCGACCGGGACCAGCCCGAAGGGGGCGTGGCGTGCGCCCATGAATAACGGGATCGGCGCGGCGTCGCTCGGTCGCAGGTAGAGGAACGGCGCATTGAAGACCGACGAGGTCGGTCGCGTGAGATCACGCGCGTGGCCCCGCCATGCCATGGCGCGGCCCAGCGTGTAGGGGACGCCTGCCTCGCGGATCATGGCCTCGAAGAGCTGCCCGCGATCGCCGGCCTTCTCGAGCAGGATGGCTGCCGCGCTGCCGCCCATGCCGAACTCGCCCGTGATCTCTGTGTTCACGAAATCGAAGATCGCGCGCAGCTTTGCGCTGTCGCCCATCTCCGGTGCGACCACGCGCCCGACCGCTTCGCGCAGGATGGGGCTTGTTCGCGAGTCGTCGCGTCCCGCGAGCAACTCCCAGTTCGCATCGTCCATCGACGGCGCAGGGGAGTAGTCCACGTAGGGCACGATCTCTTCCTTCTCCGGCATGCCCTGTTCCCACTCGATGCGGGGCATGTCACGCTGCTCGAAGATGGTCGCGACCTTGCCGTCGAACTCGACGACCTCGGTGTCGGCCTCGTAGTTGCGCTTCTCGTACGCGGGAACATTGTCGGCGTCGGCGATCACGACGTAGCGCGAGTGCAGCACCGGATTCGGCTCCTTCCGGAATTCGAAGTCCTGGAAGAAAAACTGCCCGGCCTCGAAGCCCTTGCGTCCCGCGCGCTGATGGACGAGGAAGCGATGCTCGATGATCACACCGGGCACCAACCCCTCCATGTTGTAGTTGCGTCCGCGGAGGCCGGTCGGCTTCATGACCTTGCCGTCGGGCAGGATCGCGCGGATGCCGAGCAACTCGCCGGAGTTCGAGACGTCGCCGTACTTCTGGACGCCCTTCTCGTTCATGATCTTGTAGAGCATGTGCACGATCGTGCTTGCCGAACCGTCCGGATGCACGGTGACGACGGAGTGGTCGAGCAGAGTGATCGCGACGGCCTTCGGGTACGCCTTCTTCAACTCCTCGTCGGTGGGGAGCTCCGCGATGATCTGCTCGACGTTCGGCTCCCAGCGCTGCGCGAAATCCTCCACGCCGCCGCGAAGCCTGGTCAGCGAGCGCCAGAGTCGCGGCTGATACCCGCGGAGCGCCAGACTGCGCTCGTAGGCCGTGATCGCCTCGTCGGTCTTGCCCTGCAACTCCAGGATCTCGCCCTCTTCGCGCGGGTTCGTCTCTTCGTCCGGGACGAGCAGCGCGAGCCCGCGCCAGATGGCGAGGCTCTCGTCGAGCCGGCCCAGATTGCGCAGGATGCCAGCCTTCTGTCGGCGATAGCCGAGTGACGCCTGCCAACGATCGGAGAGTTCCTGGATCGCGGCGAGTGCCTCGTCGTCCTTGCCCCGTGCGCGCAGGTTGCGGATCAGCTGGCTGAGCGCCGTCGAGTCTCCGGCGTTGATATCGATCAGCCGCCGCATGCGCTTGGCGTGCTGCTCGTTGTTGCCGTATTGCTTGTCGTAGGCGGCGAGGAAGCGGATCGGTGTGGCGCTATTCGGTGCGATGGAGAGCGCGGCCTCGGCCGCGGCGATCGCCTCGCGCTCCCAGGTGCGTGCCTTCGAGATCTCGGCGATCGCCATCCAGGCCATGGCCGTCGGATTCTTCGCGACGTACTCCTGCAGCGCGTTGACGGCGGCGTCGGGTCGGTCGTCGTCGTTCTCGTAGCGTGCGAGGCGCAGCGTCGCGGAGTGATGGTCCGGAAACGCGGCCAACGCGGCCTTGAAACTCGCCTTCGCGCGCAGCTTGCGCTGGATCGGTGGCAGTTCGCTGAACGTCGCGAGAAAGCGCCCGTACGCGGCGAGCAGGTTTGCCTGCACGGTCTTGTCGAGTGCGGGCGCCGCTGCTGCGGCTTGCACGAAGAGCGTGTAGGCCTGCCACTCGCGGCCTTCGTCCGAGAGCAGGAGTGCCGCTGCGGCTGCAGCTTGCGCGTCGCCTGAGGTGGCGGCAATGGCCGCTCCTCGCTCCGCTGCGGTCTTGAACGTGCGCGCGTCCGGGGCGCCCATCGACTTCGGTTCGGCGGCGGTCATCAGCGGATCACCGGCCTCGATGTCGAGTACGGCGGCACCGGTGGCGACGTCGGCGAGCTTGACGGCGAAGCGACCGCCTCCGGCGATCTTCACCAGGATGCGGTTCCAGCCGGCCTCGAGGCGTGCCGTGGTCCATACGGGACTCGGGACGCGATCCTGCTCGCGGTCTGCGACAGTACACGCGCGACCATTCATGAAGACGGCGAACGAATCGGAACACCAGATCTTCAGCGCCACGGTGCGGGCCGAGTCGGAGCGGATGCGCGCCATCGCGTAGATGACGCCCGATGTGCCTTGTCGAAGTTGCGAGTCGGGAGAGACCCAGACACTCGTTCCGAGATGCGGCACCGACAGCCACTCGAGCGGGCCGCGCGGCCCCTTCATCGTGGCGGTCGGGTCAATGGTCGTCGTCTCGGGCGCGTACTTGCGATGCACCAGCGCGTCGGCGCTCCAGCCGAACGGGCCGGCCACCGCGAAGCGCGTGACATAGCCGTCGTTGCCGCCGAAGGCGAGTGCGCCCTCGAACTTGCCGCGTGCGCGGGCACGGGATGCAAGGAAGTCCTGGATCGACTCCCGGATGTCCGCGTCGCGTGTCCCGCGGTCCAGTACGGGCTGCAGCTTCGTCTCCGCGATCGTCGGGTCCGACGCGTACGGCATCAGCCCCTGCGCCTTGTCCAGACAGATACCCGCGAATGGCGAGTCGGGAGCTGCCGCGACGGCGTCGAGCAACTCGCCGAGCCACGTGTCGAAGTCGCCACGCGCTTCGGCCTCGGAGCCGAATAGAGCGGACGGAACGTCGGTGTCCGCCGCGCGGGCGGTCAGTGCTGCGGGGGCCAGCAGGAGGGCGGCGGTCAGGGCCAGAACTCTCGTTCGCATGCGTTCACCAGGGGGTTCGCTGGAAGGGGATCACTGAGTTGTATTCGATGAGTTGGATTCGCTGAGTTGGGCTCGTTGCAGTGGACTAGAGAGCCCGGCGGCGTTGAGTGTCCGCAGTGCGTCGTCCGGGAGACGCGTTCGCGTCGGCCGATCGCATTGCGTCAGTCACCCTCGCTGGTCATCTGGCGCGACTACTTCGAGCCGTCCGCGGCGGGCTTCACTTTCCAGGTCTGCTTGTTCACCGCGGACGCCTTGATCAGTCCGTCGCGGAACGCCGCGTAGGCGGCGACGGGGATGCGCGACTCGCGCATCTCCATGCTGCGTGTCAGCGTGAGTGTGACGCCTTCGTCCGAAGACGACTGCGTGGCCTCCGAGCTGAACGCCGCCTGCTGCACCTGAAGATCGATGTCCTCGGGGGCGGCCTCGACCGACCAACCCGCGGGCAGGTGATACGTGGCCGAGAGGCGCATCGACATCGGGTCCATCACGAGCAGATCGTGTTCGCGCTCGGGCCGACGCACGATGCTGGTCAGGTCGCTCATGAGATTGACGAACCCCGTCGGCAACTCGCGCAACTCGCCGGCCTCGGTCGCGAACTTCGCGATCTCGATCTTCACGCGGAAGCCCTCTTTGGCCTGCGCCATGTCCTTGAGGTCGTCGAAGTCGTTCTCGAGCAGCTTGACCTGACCGAAGGCCTGCGCCAGCATCCCCTGGAGTCGGAGCGGCCGCTGTCCTGCAACAGCGAACGCGCTGCGCGCCTGGATCGCCATGTCGCCGCGGAACGTGATCTCGCCCTCGGCGACTGCCGAGCCGTCTGCGTTCACGGTGACATCCCACGTCTGGTCGATGCCCTGGTAGTCGGGCGTGCCCGCCGGAATCTCGACGATCTCGGCGCCCTCGGGGCGGACGAGGAGGACCCTCGCGCCGCGGTCCATGGCGGGCGGCGGCCCCATCGATGCGTACTCGGCCGTGCCATCGAGGAAGAAGCCCGTGCCCTTGCCGTCCACATCCGGGACGTAGCTGATGCAGTGGTTGAAGTGTCCGACCATCGCGAGGCTCATGTCCTGCTCGCTGCGGCTGCTCTCCGCGCGCAGCAGCACCGGATACGACTCGACGCCGATCTCCGAGAGCATCGTGTTGAGCAGGATCGCCTTGTCCTTACAGTCGCCCTCGCGCTTGTCGAAGATCGCCGTCGTCGTGTACGGCTTGTAGCCGTGGACGCCGAACTCCCACGCTTGGTACGTCACCTCGCCGGTGACGAAGTCGTAGATCGCGCGGACCTTCTCGATGCGCGTCTCCTTGCCGTCGACCAGTTCGGCGACCTTCGTCTTCAGCTCGTCGCTGACGATGTGCTGGTCGCGGATCATGCTCCACCACCATGTCGCGAAGGCATCCCAGCTCTCGAACGTGGTGACTTGCACCTGCGGGAAGAGCTCGCCCGCGCCGGGCATGCCCACTTCGGAGCGCACCTTCGGAGCGTTCTTCACGGTCCACTCGTAGACGCGCGTCTTGCCGTCTTCGCTGAGTGTCTCGGTCGGCTCGATCTCGATGCCCTGTGTGTGGAAGTAGAACTGCCGTTCCGCGGGTGTGACGAGCGTGTACGTCGAGAGCAGCATCGGAACGGAGTCAGCGAAGTAGTTGACGGTGCCGAAGTAGTCACCGAAGAAGCTCTGGCGGCTCTGGTCTGTCCGGAACGCGACGTCGATGACGTCACCGGCCACGAGAGGCGGGAAGTCAGCGAAACTGAACCCGCGCCCGGACTGCGTCTTGGCGTCGACGATGCTGCCGTCCGGCTTGATCACGCGCGCTGACTTCCACTTGAACGCGCCGCCGGTCGACTGCGCGAAGTAGCGGTCGAAGCGCTTGACGCCAGCGTCGGTCAGGATCTTCGCGGCCATGTGCGTGTACGAACTCGACGTGCCGTCGGGGTTGACCTTGTTCAGGGTCTGGTCGAGGAGAACGACCCAGCCGTCGTTCTCGGCGTTGTCGTAGTCACGCGCCTGCTCGATCAGCGGCGTGATGTCCACCGCGAATGCGTCCTCGTAGGGCGCGGCGGCGGGGTCGAGGAATTCGACGTAGCGTTCGAGTTCCTGCCGCTTCGGATTGATACGCAGCGCCTCGCGGAACGTGGCCAGCGCCGCGTCCGTCTTGCCGGCCTTCAACTCCACGCGACCCAAGGACGAAAGGAGCTTGTCGTCTTCGGGCGCGATCGTCAGCGCGTCGCGCAGTGCGGTGGCTGCCGCATCCCATTCGCCCGCGCCTTCGTGCAGTTGTGCGATGCGCACAAGTGATTGCGTGTCGTAGGGATCGAAGCGACGGATCTCCTGCAGCATGGTGAGTGCGTCGGCGCGGTCCATCGCGCGGAGCGCCACCTCGACGACACGCCGGCGCACGCCGTTGCTGCGCGCGTCGAGTGCCAGCACCTCGCGCCAGGCCCCGAGGGCGTCCTGGCTGCGTCCCTTGCGATCCAACTCGCGAGCGTAGGCCCGCGCGCGCGTCTCCGACACGCTGTCGCCCGCGCCCTCGAGAGCGCGTGTGCGCTCCTGTTCCGCGCGCACGCCGAGGCCGCGGCGTTGGAGCACCGTCGCCAGGTCGAGACGCGCCTCGTAGTAATCTGGGTTGATCTCGAGCGCGGTGTTCAGTAGCTGCTCGGCGCGTTCCAGGTTGATCAGCGAGTGCGTGTAGTAGGCGGCGAGCGCCCGGTGCGCGACTGCGTAGCTGGGCTGGATCTCGATCGCGAGCTCGCGGCCCTGGCGCTGACGATTCTCTTCCTTTTCGACCGACATCGCGGTCGGCGGGGCGGAGGCCTCGGCGTAGTGGAAGCGATAGATGGCGTTGTCGGGCTCCAACTCGGCGGCCTGCTTGAGCAGGCTCTCTGCCTTGCGGTCCGAGATCGCGTCGAACTCGCGGCGATGATGCAGGTAGCCGAGATGGAAGAGGTCGCGAGCGCTGGCGCGCGAGTCGGCGACCACGCTGTCGTAGTAGCCCTTCGCGCCGGACTCGAGCTCGCCCTCGAAGGGCTTCGCCGGGCCTGCGCCGGCGATGGCTGCGAGAGCGTCTTCGCGTTGCGCCGCGGTGGAAATCCCCGCCAGGGCGGAACCGTCGGTCGCCGTCAACCGTGCGCGAAACGCCCATGCGCCGGTCTGGTCGCAGACCTTCGCGAGCATGACGTTCCAGCCCGCGTTCAAGACCACGCCGACGATGTCCTGATCGAAGTCGATCGGGCGCCGCACGTCGCGAGAGAGAACCTCCGCGCCGTTCCACCAGACCTTCAGCGCTTCGTCGGAACCGAGCCGCAGTGTCGCGTTCTGCTCCGCATCGCTCTTCACGAACGTAACGACGTACGCCGATGCCTGGTCGTTGGGACGCAACAGCGCGTTCAGGTTCACCGTGCCGAGTGGCTCGCGGACGGGGACCTGACGCCAGCGCACCTTGCGCTCCTTGCCGTCGAAGACCTGGTCGAGATCGATGCCCTTCTCTTCGGGGCCGTTCACGGTCTTGAAGCCGCGGCCGCGCTCGTTGTCGAAGGGGCCGACGATCCAGAAGTCGCGCAACATGCCGAGGGCGCCCGCGATCTCCTCTGCGCCCGCGACGTCCCCGCCCGCGAGTCGATACCGCGCGCGGACCCAGTCGACTTGCCCCTGGAGCACCGGTCCGAGCGCCGACGCGTCCTGGCCTTCCAGGTACGCACCCGTCGCAGACTGTTGCGTGGTCCTCTCGGAGAGTCCGTCGATCTTCTCGAGCAGGACTTCGGCCCGGGCGAGATTCGCCTTGCGCACCTCGCCGCCCCCTGCAGCCTGACCGATCGCCGTGTCGAAGGCCTGCTTGAAGGTCTCGAGCGCCACGTCAAAGCGGGCCTGCGCCTCTTCGGCCAGCGCCTGGTCCTCGAGCGGGTCGACCGGATCGAGCTTCTCCTGGGCGGGGGCGGTGCGCGCTGCGATGAGCGTGGCGCCGAAGGCCAGCGCAAGCGCGCTGCGCGCCCAGATGGAGCGCGTACAGAGAGAGAGAGGGATGGACTTCACGGCGGAATCTCCACGGGGGGCGTCTCGAACCCGCCAGCGATGGCGGGTGGCGAACGTGCGACTATACGGGGGGAGCGGCCTCTGGCGGCTGGAACGAATGCCCCTGCACGCTCAGGTGCAATTGGCAGCTCCGATTGACAGATACGATCGAGCCCGCGTGCAGGTACCGCTCATCGGGGCGCATTCGCACGGAGCGCGTATCCTCGTCCGCCGCAGAACTCGGCACAAGAGCTCTGCGAAGGAGGGACAGGATGAGAGTCGCGATCGGTGGGTTGATCCTGGCATTTGCGGTGGCGGGGTGCGGGACCAACAAGCTCTCCGGACTCGGTCCCGACGATACCTGGGGAGGTGATCGCGGCGGGTTGCTCATCCGCGCGAAGGGCCCGTCCGAGGCCGGACGGGGGACCGAACTGGCGGTCGAGGTGCAATTCGACGTTCGCGAGACGCGGCTCCGCCCGGGCGCCCTCAAGCTCGACCGCAGGGCCCCCGCGCGCTTCGCACGCTTGATCCTGACGCCCGAGGCGGGCGGTACGCCGGTCATCGTCGAGCCGCGTGACCCCGGCGCGGGCTTGCCCGAAGCCCCGCCGGAGAGCGGTGTGTGGCCCACCTGGATGCTCGCGAGCGAGGCGCCAGGCGCCGTCACGATCACGTTCCCGCTAGCGCGGGTGTGGGCTGACGCTCCGCTGGGTGACTACACGGCAGCGGTCGAACTCGAGTATGGCAACGACGCGCGCGGCACCTGGCGCGGGAAGGTGCATTCCGCGCCCTTCGAGCTCGCGCTGATCGAGTCCCCGACTGTGGCGACGACGTATGCCGCACCGACGCGCTTGCGGCTTTCCGGGCGCGACGTCTTCTACGGCGAAGAGGATGTCGAGCGACTTGTCGTGCAGGTGCGCCCTGGGTTCTCGTTCGGTCTGCGGATCCAGCAGTCCGACGGCGGAGGCATGCTCCACGGTGGGGCGGCGCTCCCGGAGGTCCCGCGCCAGGTCGGTCGACTCGCCGACGGCCTGCCCCGCGGCGCGGAGTTCCGCTACTGGATGGAGCTCTTCGAGTCGGCCGACCCCCCGCAGCACCTGGACGCGCAGCGGGGTGACGGGTACCGCGTCCTCTGGAAGCGCGAGTTCAAGGTGCGCGCGCCGTAGCGCGTCCCACGTGCCCCGCGTTCCCGGAATCATGCAGGCGGCGCCCGCGAGATGCGGACGCCGCCTTTCGCGCGCCGAGGAAAGCCGATCGAATGGGAAGGGAGGGAAGGGAGAGATCGGTTCTTTCACGCTTGGGGAGCAACCCCGACACGCTTGGATCGTCGCACTGCGTGTGCCAATGGCGTCTTCGAGCCTGAAGCCCGTGTACCGCGCTCGCCGATAATAGCAATCGTTAGCGAGCGAACGAAGTCAACGACATCAGATCGAGAGCGATCGTTTGCGATCGTCGAGCACCCCACCGCACCCCCCCCCACCGTGGAGAGCGTGCGCCTGCCGCCCGCCGGGCGCGTCCGCGTCAGAGCAACGCGACGGCCGCGACGATCTCGCGATTGGGGCTCGTTGCGGTGAGGAACGCCTGGCGCTGGTCCGGTGCCATGCGCTCCGCCATCTCCTGGACGAGGTCGTAGGCCTGCCACAGGTAGACGGCGTGCGTCTCGTCGTCCTGCAGAGCCTTCGCTGCCATGCCCGCGAAATAGAGACCCTCGGCGCGTGATGAGATGCTGAGGGGGGCGTCGCCGCCGAGCGCGCGGTGGGCCTCTTCCAACTCGGCGCGTGCGCGTGCGTGTTGGCCCTCGCGGGCGTAGAGCAGGGCGGCGGTCGCCCGCGCGAGGGCCGCGATGCCCGGCATCTCCAGCGCGGGCGCCAGGTCGAGGGCTTCGTCGAGGTACGGACGAGCGGCCTCGACGTCGCCGCTCATCGCCGCGACCTGGCCGAGAGCGAGAAGGCTCTCACACACCCCGGGGCGATGTCCGATCTTGCGCCGCAGTTCGAGCGCCTCGGCGTAGCGACTGCGGGCGAGCTCAGCGTCGCCGGCGCGCACCGCGTTCTCGCCGAGCGCCTGGAGGATCGCGCCCTGGAAGCGCTGTTCGCCAGCCTTGACCGTCGCGGCGAGCGCCTGCGTCAACGCTGCGCGGGCGTCTCCGAACTGATCGAGTTGACCCGCGAGAAGCCCGAGCGCCAGCAAGGCGGCCGCCTCGCGCACGGACTGCGGTGCGGCGGTGGACAGGAGCAGTGTGCGCTCTGCATCCACACGTGACTCGGCGTAGCGGCCGAGCGCGCGCGACAGCCCGACGAATTGCGCATGGACCGCGTCTTCGTCCTCGCGCGTCGCGACGCGGACGGCGGGGCCCGAGCGCATGCCGAAGCCCTCCGCGATCTGTCGCGCCTGCAGGTAGAGACGCTGCGCGGATGCCACGTGCCCGCGATGGACTTGCACCATGCCGAGTGACGTCGTGAGCAAGCAGCGTCGCAGCACGCTGCCCTCGGGCACGACCCAACTGAGGGCACGGCGGAGCGCATTCACCGCGTCGTCGAAGCGACCCAGACTGCGCAGTGCGCCGCCCAGGTTACCGAGCGCCGCGATCGCCGCCGTGCGGTCCTTCGCGCGCGTTGCGGTGCGCAATGCCTCGCGGCAGATGACGTCGGCCCGCGCGAACTCGCCGAGCCCGAAGTGCAGCGCGAGACGTCGTTCGAACGTGCGTCGCTTCAGGAGTGCGACGTTGGTTGCTTCCACTTCCGTCGCCGCGCACTCGAGGACGTCACGCTCTTCCGTGCGGCGTCCCTCGTGGCCGAGGCAGGTGGCCAGCGCGAGGAGCGCCTCCACCCGGAGCGCGGGAGCCGAGGTGGCGCCGGCAGTGTCGTCGAGATCCAGGAACGCCTGCGCGATGCGGGCGCCGTCCTCGCTCGCGTATTTCGTGAGCGCGTGATGCAGCGCGGGGAGGACGTAGCGCTGCGCGTCCAGAAGCCGCCCGCCCAGCAGGAAGTGGTGTGCCAGGAGCATTGCGGCGGAGCCGGACACGTCGGCGGTGGCCGTGCCGTCCGGGATCTGACGTCGCTCCAGGGCTTCGCCGACCAGCGCGTGATACTCCTGGCGCAGGCCCTCCATCAACTCCGCGTAGAGCGTCTCCTGCAACTGGTGGTGGTCGAAGCGGCAACTGCGCCCGGCGCTGTGTACGAGCCGATGTTTGCGCTCGATCTGCGAGAGGCGTTTCAGCAGTGCGAGCCGCGGCACGCCAAGAATGCCGGCGAGGATCTCGGGTTCGAATTCCATCCCGATGACGCAGGCAACATCGAGTAGCTCGCGATCTTCGTCGTCGAGCCGGGCCAACGATCCGTGGAGTAGCTCACGTACGGAGTTGGGCACGTGAATGTCGATCCGTGTTCCGCTGACGGTCCACGAGCCGTCGTCGCGACGGGACAGCACCCGCTCATGTTTCAGCGTGCGTAGCACCTCGAGGATGAAGAAGGGATTGCCCTCGGTCCGCTCGAGCAGCCGGAAGCCCAGTTCCTGCACCAACCGCTCGCTCTGCAGCATCGCGCGCAGCAGCAATCCGACCTCGCGAGGGCCGAGTCGGCCGAGCACGTGATGGTGGATGCGCGAGTCGCGCGCGCCATGCGCCAAAGCGGAGAGCGCGTGCGTGTCGTCGATCGGACGATACGTGGTGACGAGCAACACGCGCGACGCGCGATCGTCGCGCGCGAGATACGCGAGCAGATTCGCACTGCTCTCGCTGGCAAGGTGCGCGTCTTCGAGTACCAGTAGCAACGGCGTCTTTGCGGCGAGCGCTCGGAAGCTCGCCGCGAAGAGCGAGCGGACGAGGTCGTGACTGAGCGATTCGCTGCCGACCGGCCGCCCCTCGACGAGTGCGGCGAATTCCGCAATCGGTGCGCCGCTCGGGAGGAGCCGCGCCAGAGCGTCCTCCAGTTCCTCGCCCTCGACGGCGCGTTGAAGCGCCTCCGAGAACGCCTGGAACGCGCGCCCCGTGCCCGGCGGAGGGAAGGCCGCGAACGTGAACTCGTGCGCGACACCGTGATCCGCGAGCGACGCGGCGAACTCGTCGATTAGCCGCGTCTTTCCCACTCCCGCTTCGCCCTCAAGGAGCACGATGCGACGCGCGCCCTCGGTCACGTCGTCGAAGACCCGGCGCAGCGCGGCCATCTCCGACGTGCGACCGATGAGGGGCGCCTCGCGTTCCACCGGGATGCGGCGCGACCGGCGCCGCCCGGTCTGCTCCCACGCCGTGCGTCCACCGCGTTTCCACCACGCCGATGCATCGCCTTCCAGCAGCACCTCGAGGACGCCTGCGGCTGTCGCGATCCGCGCTGTCGGATCCTTCTGTGCGAGGTTCTCCGCCAGTTGATCGATGACCGGTGAGACCTCGGGACAGAGGAGTGAGACGCGCTGTGGTGTCTCGGTGAGCGTGCGCCGAAGAACGACCTGCAGGTCCTGGTGGTAGAACGGATTCTGCCCGGTCAACATCTCATGCAACAAGATGCCGAGTGCGTAGAGATCCGTGCGCTCATCGACCGATTCGGGGTCCCGGAATTGCTCGGGCGACGCGTAGTGGACCGAACCGAGAAACTGCCCCGTCAGCGAGAGACGGATCGAGGCGTCGCGCACCTTCGCCACGCCGAGATCCATGAGCTTGACGTGGTGGTCGCCGGTGATGATCACGTTCTCCGGCTTGAGGTCGCGGTGCGTGATCCCGGCCTCGTGGATGGCGCGCAAGCCGGCGCAGACCTGTTGCGCCACGGTGATCGTCAGTTCCTCGGGCAGGCGCCCCAGTTCGGCGATGAGCTCGCGGAGCGTCTGCCCCTCGACGTACTCCATCGCCATGTAGCTGGTCGGTGTGCCGCGCAACTCGGCGGTCCCCGCGTCCAGTGTGTGCACGACATTCGCGTGCTGCAGTCGCGCGCCGACCTTTGCCTCGCGCCGGAAGCGCCCCGCGAAGTCCTCTGTCCCGACGAGATGGGGGTGGAAACACTTGAGTGCCACGAGCGTTCCGACGTCCGGCAGTGGACCGAACGCACCGCTCGTTGCCTCCCGCACTTCCGCGAGATAAACCGTGCCCATGCCGCCGGTCCCGAGCTCGCTCTCGACCCGATAGGGCCCGACGCGCAGGCTCTCGGGAGAGAGTGGGGCGATCGGCGTGAGGTTGTCTGCGGTCATGGCGTCTCGCGCGGGGACGCAGCGAATCTGCGATCGAATCTGAGATCCCGTGCGAGCTGCCCCCCGGCTGCCCCCCCTTGTTATCAGGTGAAGCAGTGCGGATTCCACCACCGCCTTCGCGGCGTGATCTCAATCACAGCGATACGGAGCCAGGACAACTTCGGCAGAGTTCGGAGTTCGGCCGTCGCCATGTCGAGACCGCTGCTCCGAACTCTGCCGAAGTTGTCCTGGCTCCGTATCGCTCAGGTCGGACGCCGGTCTTGGATGGTACCCGGCGAGGGGCGGCCCGGCTGGCTCGGCTGCGACGACGCCCTCGGTCCGCCGCTCGACGGGGACCGCGGGGCGTGCTCGGGACTCCGTCGAATCACAAGGCGTCGATCCGCCGTCCTCACGTAGTGCGTCTTCGCGGAACTTGCCGGGAGGCGGAGCCTGTCACGGACGTCCGAGGACGAGGCCGCGCACCAGTGTGCGGACCATCGCCGCATCGGCGCGTCCGCGCGTCGCTCGCATCACGTCGCCGACCAGCACCTCGAGTACCTGCGGGCGACCGGCTCGCGCGGTTTCGACCAGGTCGGGGTGGGCGTCCACGGTCGCGCGCACGGCCGCCGCGACCTCCGCGTCGTCCGCCATCTCGAGTCCTTCGCGTGCGACGATCTCGCGCCACTTCGTTCCGCGGCGCGCCATTTCGGGCAGGATGATGCGTCGCGCCGCAGCCCGTGGCACGCGCCCCCGCTCGACAGCCCGGACGAGCTTGCCGAGGTCCTTCGCCGAGAAGCGCCGATGCACGATGGCTGCCTCGACGAGCGCGAGGTTGCCGACGATCCACGCTGCGACGGGGCGTGGGGCGTCGGCCGCGCCGGCGGCGCGCTCGAACCAGTCCGAGAGTGCCAGCGTTTGCGTCAGTTCGTCGGCAACCTCGGCTGGGAGCCCGAGATCGTCGATGTAGCGCCGTCGTCGCGCGTCCGGTAACTCGCTCTGCGCGGCGCGCGCTGCCTCGGCCAGTTCCGGTGCGCACGTCACGACCGGCAGATCCGGCTCGGGCAGGAAGCGATAATCGGCCGCCTCCTCTTTCACCCGTTGGAGCTCGGTCCGCTGGGCCGATTCCGACCATCCGCGTGTCGTGCGCGGGCCGGGGCCGATCGTCCCCGTCGCATTCCACTCCGCGAGTTGACGCGCAACTTCGTAGTCCACGGCGCGTGCGGCGGCAGTGATGGAGTTCAGGTTCTTGATCTCCGCGATCGGCGTGGGCGTCCAGGCTGAGCCCGTGCCCGCGTCCGCGCTGCACCGGATGTGGAGATTGACGTTCGGCTCGCAACGCATCTGGCCGTGTTCCATCTCGGCATCCGAGACACCGATCCAGCGCAGGAGTCGCCGGATCGCGAGCAGACATGCGCGCACGTCTGCGGACGTGCGGAGGTCGGGCTCGGTCACGATTTCCAGCAGCGCGATGCCGGCGCGATCGAACGCAAGGCGCGTGCGTTCTTCGTCGTGGATCGAGCGCCCCGTGTCCTCCTCAAGGTGGACGCGCTGGATGCGCACTTCGCGCGGCCCGTCGCCGCCCTCGAAGCGGAGCAGGCCGTCGGTGCCGATGGGCGACGCGTGTTGCGTGATCTGATAGCCCTTCGGCAGATCGGCGTAGCCGTAGTGCTTGCGATCCCACCAGGTGTGTTGCGCGATTCGGCAGCCCAGAGCGACGGCGGCCCGCACCGAGAGATCCAGCGCGGCGCGCGAGAGCACAGGGAGCGCCCCCGGGAGACCAAGGCAGACCGGGCATGTGCGCGAGTTCGGTCCATCGCCACCCGACGCGGCGCAGGCGCAGAAGCACTTCGTGCGCGTGCGCAACTGCGCGTGGACCTCAAGGCCGACCACGATCCGGTACTCGGGGTCGGGAGTGTCCGTCACGAGGCCACCGCTTCGATGAAGGGCGTGGGGATCGCCGGTGTCCCGAACGCGCGTTCGAGTGCGCCCGCGACGCGGAAGAGCAGGTCCTCGCGGCCGACAGCGGCGACCGCCTGAATTCCGATCGGGAGCCCGGCTTCGTCGTGACCGGCCGGGATCGAGATCGCCGGCAGACCGGCGAGACTCGCCGGGGTGGTCAGCACGTCCGCTGCGTACATCCGCAGCGGGTCGGATGTTCGCGTGCCGAGTGCGAATGCAGTGGTTGGCGTCGTGGGGGAGAGGAGGACGTCCACGTTCTCGAAGAGTTCCGCGAACGCCGTGCGCAGACGTTGCCGCGTCGCCTCCGCGCGGCCGTGCAACGCATCGCGGCGTCCCGCAGAGAGCGCCATGGTTCCGAGGACGATCCGCCGCTGTACCTCGGGGCCGAAGCCTTCGCCGCGCGTGTTGCGCGCGCTCGTCTCGGCATTGACACCCGCCACACGCGTGCCGTAGCGGACGCCGTCGTACCTGGCGAGGTTCGACGCTGCCTCGGCCGCAGCGATCAGGTGGTACGCCGCGAGTGCATCGGCGGCGCCCGGCAGCACGGCGTCGCGCAGCGTCGCCCCCGCTTGCGTCAGAGCGGCACGCGACGCGGCGAGTGCGTCGGCGACAGCGGTCTCCACGCAGTCCCTCTTCTCGGTCACGGTCGCGGCCGCAGGGACGACTCCGGTGCTCGAACCGCTGGTGCTCGAACTGCCGGTACTCGAACTGCCGGTACTCGAACCGACCGTACCCACGTCAGCGATGGAGAGCACGCCGATGCGCACCTCGCGTACACCGGCCGGAACATCGTCACGCCAATCCGGCGGCGCGTCGTGGACGCTTGTGGCATCGCGCGCGTCGCCGCCGGAAAGAACGCGCAAGAGCGCCGCCAGATCGTCGGCCTGGCGTGCGAAGGCCCCGACGCGATCCAGCGACGACGCGAACGCCACCAGCCCGCGTCGCGAGACCCGTCCGTACGAGGGCGCAATCCCGAATACGCCACAGAACGCCGCCGGTTGGCGCACCGATCCGCCGGTGTCACTGCCGAGCGCGAGGGGCACGAGCCCCGCGGCCACGGCTGCCGCGCTGCCCCCACTGCTGCCGCCTGGGACGCGCGTCGCGTCCCACGGATTCGTGGTCGGTCCAAACGCAGACCACTCGGTTGAGGAGCCCATCCCGAACTCGTCCATATTGGTCTTGCCAAAGGGCACGGCGTCGGCCGCGACGAGTCGCTCGACGACGTCCGCGTCGTAGGGCGCGTGCCACGCCGCCAGCATGCGTGAGCCGCATGTCGTCGGCAGCCCGCGCTGGCAGAAGTTATCCTTCAGGGCGACGGGTACGCCCGCCAGCGGACCGAGTTGGCGTCCCTCGGCGAGCCGCTGATCGACCTGGTCTGCCGCGGCGAGAGTGCGCTCGTCGTCGAGGTCCACAAAGGCGCGCAGAGTGCCGTCGAATTGCCGCACCCGCGCGAGGAATGCCAGCGTGACGTCCCGCGCGGAGAACTCGCGTGCGCGCACTCCGACCGCGATGCGGCGGGCGCCAAGTTGATGCAACGGCTTCACGACGGGCGGCTCATGACGGGGGCTTCACGGACGCGTGGAATTCCGGCCGGGAACAGGAATATCGGCGACGCGCGCCACGACGAAGGCGTTGCCGTCCACCGCCGGAGCGCCCGCGAGTGCGGCGTCGCTCGAGAGCCCGGGTGCGGGCACATCGTCACGCAGGACATCGGTGAGCCCAGCCGGATGCGACGGTGCGCAGTCGGCGTTGGATACAACGGACGGGTCCGCGCCGCGGCGCGTCTCCGGGAGGTCTTGCCACGCGGCGGCGAGGCGTCGGCACGCGCTCACCACGCGCTCGCGGACGTCGTCGGAGAGCGCGAGTCGCGCAAGGGAGATCACGTCGTGGACTCCGTCCGCGGCGTCCGCCGTGTCCCCCACGCGCGCGCTCACTCGGCCAGGATCTCCGCGACGCGCGCGATGCAGGCGGGGTCCGCGAGGATCGTGACGTGTGTGCCCGCGCCGAGATCCGTTGCGACGATTGCGCTCGCCCAGCCGGGCGTATCCGACATCACGAGACTGCGCCAGGGCACGAGCCCGTCGCCCTCGCCGGAGGCGAGAGAGAGTGGGTCGAAGTCCGCGCCACCGCTGATAAGGGCCGTCAGATCCACCTCGTCGAGCGTGCCGACTTCGACGCCGAGTTGCTCGGTCGGCAACGACGTGTACCCCAGCGCGAAGAACTCTGCACGCGCGTCGGGACCGATGTCGTTGAGCGGACGGAGCGGTGAGTCGAGGTCCAGATCCAGCCCCGCGAGATCACCTGGCAGGAACGCGCCGAATGTGTTCAGGAGGTCCGGTGTCAGGGCCAGGCGCTGCTCGCCGAGGAAGGGCACGTTGACGGTCACGAATGCCCACGGGTACGTGGGATAGAACGTGCGCAGTGTGTCGACGCTGAGTGTGTCGTCGAGGACTGCGCCCAGGGCATCGCCGAGCGCATTATCCGCGCCGAGACCGGGAATGAGCCCGGCGAGCGCGTCGCCGAAGAGGTCGGTCTCCAGCCCCAGTCCGATCACCTGCGCGAGTGGCGCTCCCTCGTTGGGCGTCGCGAGGAAGATCATGCGCTGGACCTTGCCTGCGCCCTTGTCGGCCAACCAGCGTCGCGCGACCAGACCGCCCATCGAGTAACCGATCACATCGACCTTGCCGAACGAGGTGCCGCGCAGCGCGCGCCGCACCGTCTTGTGAAGCCCCTTCGCGAGCTTGGGCAGCGACGTGTCGAGACTCGCGTACTCGTGCACGATCATCGTCGGCCGCTTGCCGCCTTGCTCGTAGCTGCCACCGCCGACAAGATCGACTGCGGTACCGAACGCCGCCACGCCGTTCGGGCCGAGTTCGTTCCCGAGACCGCCGAGCAGGATAACGGGCAGAGGGATGGTCGCTCGCACCGGACGCACGCTGACGGAGCCATCGGCTCCCTCGGCCACCGCTTGCACGTCGAAAGTCAGCGCGCGGTCGAGCTTGCGCAGACGCAATCGCTTCGCATCGATCTTCACTCGTAGGCGGCGCGTGCCCGAGCGGCGCACGCGCTTGCGCTTGCTGACCCGCTTGCCGTTGACCGTGCCCTCGACGCGCAGCTCTCCCGCACCCTCGAACGTGGCTTCGATCGTTACAGTGAGGCGACGGTTGCGGCTGATCGATGTCTCGACCCGCTCGATCACCGGATCGGCGAGCGCGGGCACCGCTGCGGCGAGGATCAGGAGTGCGGCGACGGCGTATCTCACGGCAGGTTCCTCTCGCGCATGTTCAGCGACAGAATCTCGATCTGACGCAGATGGTCGCCGTCGTGGCGTCCCCAGCGTCGGACGAGATCCACGAACGTCGCCTTTCCGATCAATGGGTGCTGCAACGCGCGCCCCCAATCTTCCGCCCCGGTGCCCTCGACGAGCGCCACGTTCTCGGTGCGCGCGGCCTCCCAAGCCGTGATGATCTCGGTGAGGTTGTACTTTGAGTCGTTCTCGTCGCGAACCGCGTGCTCCTCGATGTCGAGCGGCTGCAGCACGGGGTTCTCCTCGGCGAGGACCTGCCGCAGGCGAGGGCGGAAGACGTCGCGCTCCATGTCGAGCAGGTGCCAGACGTGCTCGAAGAGCGAGAGCTTGCCCACTCCGGGCTTCCGGGCGCAGTCAGTCGAATCGAGACCATCGCAGAGTTCGCGGAGCTTCGGCGGGCCCGCGCGGGCTGCCTCGACGCTCTGCCGGATGGTGTCGATGGGATCGGGGATATCGCTCACGTTGCGCAGCATACACGAGCCCGCGCCGTCCGAGAGGCTCCCCGACGGGGACAATTCCTCTTCCTCCTCCGAGACGCTCGTCCGTCGGAACCGCGGGGGGCTGGATCAAGGGACGGGGTATTCTCTGCCGTCTGGAGGACCTTTGATGACCCGCCGCCTCACCTCGCCACGATTTCTCACCGCTTGCCTCGCCGCCACGATCGGACTCTCCGCCACGGCGCTCGTCGTGCCTGCACGTGCGCAGGAGAAGGAGCCCGCCCCGGAGCCTGTAGAGACGGAACCTGTACAGGCTGGGCCTGCGCAGGCTGCACCGGCAAAGGACAGCGGGGACGCCGCGCGAGCCCAGGCGTTGTTGGGGCGCTTGAGCGCGCTCTACGTCGTCGCCGCAGAGCGACCGACGTCCGACGCGATCCGGGCGGCGGCAGGCGATCCGAAGGCGGTCGCGAGGGCGCGTTCCGAAAAGGCGGCGAAGAAACGTGAGTGGGTCGCGAGCCTGAGGGCGATCCCGGGGCTCGCCGCGGACTACGTCGCGGCGGCCGGGGCGGGGGCGAACCCCACTGCCTGGTATTTCTCCGGGTACGCACGAGCGACGCGCACGACCGTCGCGTCGAAGGGCGACGTCGAAGGGCTGCTTGACGGTGCGATCGGCGATCTCGAGACCTATCTCGAGCGTGCGCCGTACGACGCGGTCTATCGCAGCGATGCCCACCGAACGCTGGCGTACACGCTCGTCCGCGTGGCGAAGGGCGACGGCGCACTGCTCGGGAAGGCGGTCCCGCATGCGGACATCGCAGTGCGCGCGTACCTTTCCAACGGGCAGGCACGCGACGCGGGACGCCTCGCCCACATGATGCTCAAGAGCCTGATCGCCGCTGATCGAGAGGCGGACGCGGCGAAGCTCGCGTCAGGCTGGGACGTCGAGAAGGCGGATCTCGGTCCGTCGTCCGATGGCGTGCGCGCACTCGCTCGCCGTGCGCGGCTGCGTCCGGGCCTCGAACTCGCGAAGCTCCCCGCGCTCACCTCCTACACCGGCGCCCCGATGCCCTGGGACTCGCTGAAGGGGAAGCCCTTCATCCTGCATTTCTTCAGCACCGTCGTCAGTACGCCGACACGCGACATCGAGACGATTCTCGTGCCGCTGAAGAAGAAGTGGAAGGACGCCGGACTGCTCTTCGTCGGTTGCTCCACCGATCGCGAGATGACCGCGGCGGAGATCGAGCAGACGAAGAAGAACTGGGAAGAGTGGGGGAAGACGGACCAACTCCGCGATGGGAGCCTCGCGTCCGTGCGCGGTTGGGCCGAGAAGCGCGGTCTCGACTGGCCGTGGTTCTGGGACGGCAAGTGGATGCACAACGCGCTCGTGAAGGCGGTCGGAGCGCCGGTGGCCGGGCCCTACGCCATCCTTGTCGGCAGAGACGGCAAGATCGCGTGGCGCGGCGCGCCATTCAACGGGCTGAAGGAAGCGACCGAAGCCCTCATGGCGAAGAAGTCGGCGCCGGACAAGAAGTAGCTGACCGCCAAGAAGTAGGCGCCGCTACGACACCGTAGCGCTAGCGCGATCTGTTGACGTCCGGTCCGCGACGCCCGGCCTACGACGTCTGGGGCCCGGTCACTTCTGGCCGAGGCGCGTGCGCTCCATGGCGTCGAGAGCGCCGTCGAAGATCGTGCGCCACTCCTTCTGATTGTCGAGGTAGCTCTTGAGCTGATCCTTGGTGAGCACCTCGGACATGCGTGCGTCCCGCTTGTCCCAGATCGTCGTCAGCTTCGGCTTCACCTGCGAGTAGTCGGCCTTCTCGATCCCCGCGGCGAGGAAGGGGGCGACCTCCCGTACGGACGACGCCATCTCCTCCTGCAGGATATCGACGACAGTCTCCTCGTCGGAGGCGCTCAGGCCGAGTTGCGTCGCCATCATCTTGGCGTCGGCGTTGATCTGTGTGCGCCGATCGGCGTCGCCCTCTGTTCCGCCCTTCGCAATCGTGGCCAGGCGCTTCTTGAGCATGATCGGCCCGTTCTGCCCTGCGATCTGGCGCATCTGCGCGCGCACGGCTGCGACGCGGTCCTGGTCGAGTTGGAGGCGCTCCGTGGGCGTGAGGTCAAGCGGCTCCGAGATGGCCTGTGTCGCGACGCCGCCCGGTATGGCGACGGCCGTCCCGTCCGGCGCGGCCCCCTTCAGCGCCTCGACGTCGCGCCGCAGGGCGTCGATCTGTGCTGCGCGTTGCAGGGCGGCATTGGCCGTATCCTCGACGACCCGCATCCGCTCCTCGATGTTCAAGAGTCGCCGATCGAGTTCGTCCACCCGCGCCCGCGACCCGGAGTCCGAGGTGCCCGACCTGCTGACAGGTTGCCCCCCGTCAGGCGGTGTCGCGAGCGACCCTCCGAAGAGTCCGGCACCGAGCGAGAGGACGACGACCACAAGGCCGCCAGCGACGAGAGGGATGGAGTTATTGGCCATCCCGGGAGTCTACCGCCCCTCGCCAAATGCCGTCGGGGACACCCTGCCGTTTCTTGCGGGTGTCCCCTTGTTTCGATCATCACCGGTGCTCGGGCTCAGGTGTCCACGCGGACCTCGATCGTGCGCGGACGCTTCTCGGCGCGGCGCGGGATGAGCACGGTGAGCAGGCCGTTCTTGAGATCCGCCTCGATGGCGTCGCGATCGGCGTCGTCTGTCAGGGCAAACGATCGGCGGAACGCTGTTGCGCGCCATTCCAGCCGCCGCACCTGCCCCTCCGGCTCGTCGATCTTCGGCGTGGCCTCGACGATGAGGTGGTCGTTCTCGATACGCACCTGCACGTCGTCCTGGGTGACGCCGGGCAATTCGATGGCGAGTTGCGCCGCACAATCCGTCTCCCAGATGTCAGCGCGGGGGACGACGGTCGGGCGGCGGGTCGTAGCGGGTGTGGACGCGCCGTTGGCGGCACCTGTGGCGGGTCGGGGCGCGCAGCAGTCGAGAGTGTTCTTTGTCATGGGTCTAATCCTCTGTGTTCTGGGTTGTGTTCGACGCGTCGCCGGACGGGCCGATGCTCCCGGCGTCCATCTGCGCGTTGGGTTGTGGTGTGTCCGTGTCGCCCACGTCGGTGTCGTAGCGAACGTCGATGCGGCGCGGACGGGCCTCGGCGGCTCTCGGTAGCGTGACGTGCAGGATGCCGTCGCGATAGCGGGCCGCGATATGCTCGCTGTCGACGGGCGTCGGGAACTCGATCGCACGTGCGAACGCGCCGGTACAGCGCTCGTTCGTGAACCGGCGCCGCGCGTCGTCCGGGATGCCCGGGCGCTCGCCCGACACCCGCAACACATCGCCTTCGACCGAGACCTCGAGCCGCTCCGGGTCGACGCCAGGGAGCAGGAACCGGACCTCGAACGCGAGCTCCGATTCGTGCAATGTGAACGGCGGCTGCCACGCGCGCTTTGCCCGCGGCGCAGTCGCCGCGTGCATCTGGCCCAGCGCCCGCCGACGCATGTCGTCGTGCAACCTGCCCAACGTCTCGAACGGGTGAACTCGATTGAGTTGCCTCAGGTACGTCATGTGATCTCCTCCGTGATGGGGCAAGCACCCCGCGTAGTCGGAGCCGCCCGTGTGAACGGAGGATGAAAGGCAACGCTCGTGCCAAATGCGCCAGGCTCGCCGCGAGCCGCCAGCCCGTAGCACCCGCGTCGCAGCCGCCGTAGCACCCACGTCGCAACGCCGTCGCAGCGACAACTCGGGCGCGTCCACGGGCGCGACCGTCCGACTCCTTCGCCTGGCCGTCACTGATCCTTGCGCGAAGTGGACGCCCTCCCCGGCGATGCCCCGTCCGAGGGCTACCGCACGCGCCGGAATCGGCGAGTTCCTGAAGGAGCTGAATTCCACCCCCGGGCGCTCGACCGGGATGACAAGATCCTGAGATCGATGGCGACCGCCGGTTCTCCGTGGTTCGCGTTTCGATTGATCAGCGGGCGACCGCGGGCCGGGCTGCGCACGTGGTCACCCCCCAAGTCACCCCCATGTGACCCCCCATGTCGAACGTCGATCGAAGGAGTCCGAGCCGGCGAGGGGCCGCCCGGCCGGTTGGCTACGGCGTCGCGCTCGGCCCGCGGCTCGACGGGGACCGCGGGGCGACTTCGAGAGAACGGCCCGCCGTCCCCGGTCGGCGGCGGAGCAACGACGTCGCCAGCAGGAGCCAGGTCGCCCGCCGACGCCCGGGTACGATCCGAGCCCCGAGGCTCTCTCCACGATCGACGCCGCGCTCCGTGCTTGGTCTGCTGTGGAGTGGCGAGTCCTCTTGTCCGAGCCGGGTGGACCGCCCTGACCGAGACTCGATCCAAGAAACCGTCTGCTCGGACGACGCGACGCGACGTGACGTATCTCGGGGGCCCGTGTCACGACTGCGGACGGCCGGGTCATCAGCCTGGTCGGAGGCCTACGACGCCGAACGCCGCACTACGCTTCAGAAGGACTGGATGAAGGCTACCGCGCCGTAGAGGTAGCCGGCGCCGATGGCAGTCAGGACGACGAGGTCGCCCTTCTCGATTGGGCGTCCGCAGGGCTCGATGCGGCCCATCTCGCGGACGCCGTCGGGTGGGGGGACGCGGCGCATGTTGCCTTCGCGGACGCCGTGGTCGTAGGTGAGCAGGTTCGATGCGGCCGACGTGTTTCCGTAGAGGTACACGGTGCGATAGACCTGGTCCGCTTCGAGCCCTAGCTTGGACTGGAGGCCGTCCACGATGCGTCCGTTCGCCTGATGCGGGATGAGGCGCACTCGGTTCAGCAGCGCGCGCAGTTCCGGATTGTTCTGTTTCAGGTCCGCCGCTTCGAACCCGAGGGACTCGACGACCGCGACGGCCATGCGATTCACGGCGTTGCGTAGAACGCGCGGACCGCCGACCATCGTGATGAACGTGCGGTCCTGATCGCGGGGCTGGTCAGCCTTCTGCGTGAGGTTGTCGGGCGCGTTGCCGTTCCACATCCGGATCGTGTCGTCGGCGTACTCGGTTCGGAGAATGCTCCGCCCGAAGAAGCCGGTGTCCTCGGTGTCGTCCTTCTGGCCGACGATGACTGCCCCCGCGCCGTCGCCGAAGAGGATGGCGGTCAGCGGGTCGGCGAAGTCGATCGCGCGGGTGATGCACTCGGCGCCGATGACGAGGACGTTGCGGCATTGGCCGGACGCGACGAGTGAGCGGCCCATCGTGATGCCCCAGAGCGAGCCGGAACAGGCCGCTGTGAGGATGAACGACCCGCACTTGAGGCCCAGTTCCTGGACCAGCCACGCGTGAACGCCCGGGTAGAGATCGTTGAACGTGAACGAGCAGAGAATGAGGTGGTCGATCTCGCTGGGGTCCACGCCGGACGCCTCGATCGCCTTCTTGCAGGCTTCTAGACTCAGGACCCGTACGCCGTCCTCGCCGGGGTCGGAATAGCGGCGCTCCTGGATGTGTGTGACGCGATCGACCCAGGTGGCGAATTCGTCGGGCTCGCCGTCATAGCCCGTGACCAGGTCGCGCAGGTCTTCGTTGGTGACGCGACGTTCGGGAACGGCGGCGCCGATCCCCAGGATGGCCACGGAGCGGTCGAGTTCGGTCATCCGGGGATGGTAGCCATCCGGCTCACCAGAGGTGCGGCCAGAATCACCCGCGGACTTCGCGAATGCCCCTGCCGCTGCTCCACCCCAGCCGCCTGCAGCACCGGCACCGCGGTGTCGCCGCGTGAGCGTAGCCTCGGGGCGATGTCGCGGATGCTCCTGGTGGGTCGCTCGGGCTCGGGGAAGACGTCCCGGGTTGTGGCCGAGGTGCGTCAACTCCTCGATCGTCACGACGCCCAGGGGCACTTCGAGCGCTTCCAGGTCATCGTCCCGACGTACTCGCAGGCGGAGCACCTGAAGCGACGGCTGCTCCGGTGGCGCGGAGTCGCGGGCGAGCCCGCCGCGGGTGGGGGCCTCGATGCGCTTCTCGACCGCGGGATCGGGACGTTCGAGCAGTTCGCGGAGCGCGAGACCGGGGAGCGTCTGCACGCGCTGGCCCCCGCGCCCGTCCAGGACGCGCTCGCTCTGCAGGCGCTCGAGGACGACGACTTCCCCGACTTCCGCGAGGTGCGGCGCTTCCCCGGCTTCCGGCGCGCGGCGCTGCGTTTCGTGAAGGAGATTAAGTCGGGCGAGCCGGAGCCCGGCGAGGGTGCTGTGGCCGCCGCCGCCGAGCGCCTGGCGGCCGCGTCGGAGGGGCTCCCCGGCGCGCGCGGGCGCAAACTGCTCGGATTGGCGCGGATGTTGGCGGCGTATCAGGTCCGTCTCTCCGCAGCCGGACTCTTCGACCACGAGGATCTGCTGCGGCGCCTGCTCCTGCGCCTGCGCGATCGTCCTCCGGAGGAACTGCGTTTCTTTGCGCTCGATGGCTTCACCGATCTCACCCAGGTGCAGGAGCGCATCGTGCAGATCGTGGCGGGCAGTGCGGATCGCGCGCTCGTCACGTTGCTCGGCGACCACGGCGGCGATCGCGAGGGGCCGTTCGCCGCCTCGGCGGGACTGCTCGGTCGTCTGATGTCGGCCTCCGGCTTTGGGTTGCAAGCGCTGGGGCCCCCGCGGCGCTTCGCGGGTGACCTGCTGCGTGTCGAAGAGCGCGCATCCGGCGCCGAGTTGGTGCCTCGGCCGATGGGCGAGGCCGTGCGCTTCGTCGCGGGCGCCGACGCCTTCGACGAGGCCGATCGTGTGGCGCGGATTTGCCTCGGGTGGTCGATGGAGGGCGTCGCGCGCAGCGAGATCCTCGTCGTCGTGCGGCGGCTCGACTCGGAGACGGGCGAGCGCGTTCTCGACGCCCTGCGACGCCACGGCGTGCCGCACCGACGGGCCGGCGGAGCGCCGCTGCTCGGCGTGCCGGCGGCGCGTACGGCGTTGCGCGTGCTGCGCCTGCTCTCTCGCGCCGACGCGGCGGGCGAGGTCCTCGACCTGATCCGCTGCGGCGCTGCGCGCGGCGTTGCGGACGGTGAGGCCGACAGACTCTTTGCCGAGGCACGACCAGCGGGCATTTCGAGCCCCGACGAATTGCGGCGATGCGCGCACGAGTTGGGTCTGCGCGGGGCGACGGCCTGGCTCGACGCCCTCGCGGACGCGCGTCTGCCGCCGGACCCGGCGACGCCGGTCGGCATTGCGCGCGCGCTGCTCTCGGCGCTGCCGACGCTCGTGACGTGGTCGTACGAGGGCGAGGTGCCCGGAGAACTCGCCGAGCGTGCGGCGACCGACGCAGCTGCCATGCGGCGTGTCCGCGATCTACTCGCGCAGGTCGTCCGTGCCCTGGGAGCGACCGGCCGCTCCGAGGTGCCGCCGCGCACGGTGATGGCCGGGCTCGATGCGGCGGCTTCCGACGCGCGCTGCGCCGCGCGCGACCAGCGCGTAGACGTCGTCAATGTCGTGGACGCCGAGGAGGCGCGGCAGTGGGAGGCCGAAGCGGTCGTCGTGGCCGGGCTGCGCATGGGGGAGTTCCCCTCGGGCGTGCGCGAGGATCTCTTCGTCGCAGACCACGATCGCAAGGACATCGAGAAGACGTGCGGTGTGCGTCTGCCTGCGCGGATGGACGAGGCGCTGCGACGCGAGCGGCTCCTCTTCTATGCGGCGGTGACACGCGCGCGCTCCCGGCTCGTGCTCACGCGTCCGCTGGTGGGGAACAACGGCGATGCCGTGATGCCTTCGCCGTTCCTCGAAGCGCTCCACGAACTCGTGCCCGACGGTGAGCGCGTCGACGACGGCGCGGGCCGGACTCCGGGCGACGTGCGTCCGGCAGCGGGCGAGACCGTCGCGATCTCGGACCTGCAGCGCACCGCGCTCTCTGTGCTGGCCGAGCGGCACGTGAGGGGGGGCGAGGGCGAGCATCGAGCGCGGATCGGGATCGATCTCGTCCGCACCATGCTGACCGGTTGCGGCGAGACGAGTGAGGGGGCGACAACCTCCGGGATGGCGCGGGTCTCCGGGATGGCGTCAGCCGACGTGTGGGTGCTCCTGCGGGCCGCCGACGTTCGATTGCGTCCGGGCGAAGAGGCGCGACTCGCGACCGAGGGTCCTGCGGCGGCGCACATGGCGCGGGCGCGGCGGCGTTCCGCCTCGTCGCTGGCCGCGTTCGGGCAATGCGCCTACAAGCACTTCGCGGGGAAGGGGCTCGGCCTGCGCTCACCGGAGCACTCCCCCGAGGACGGTCTCGATCCACTGCGGCAAGGAACCATCGCGCACGCCGCGTTGCAGAGCGCATTCGAGGACGGCGCGCGGACCGAGAGCGAGGTTGGCGAGGCGTTCGATGCCGTGTGGCTGCGTGAGACCGAGCGCGTGCGTCCGGGGCTCTCCGTCGAGCGCGCGCGCGCCGCGCTCCGGCGTGCGGTCGTGCAACTTGTCGTCACGCATGCCGATGCCTCGCTCGTGGCGGGTTTCGAGCCGGTGCGTTTCTAGTGGGGGTTCGGGATGGGGGCCGCGGAGCCGGTCGTCATCGAAGTGGGCGACGTGCACGTCGAGTTGCGTGGTGCGGTCGATCGGATTGACGAGGACGGCGCCGGGCGCGCGGTCGTCATCGACTACAAGTGGTCGAAGAAAAGCAGCTTCTCGAAGCTCGACGACCGCATCGCGACGGGTGTCGATTTGCAACTCCCGCTCTATGCGCTCGCAGTCGAGCAACGCCTCTCGCGGCGCGTGATCGCAGCCGGGTACCTGACGCTCAAGGACTCGGGTGAGCGCTGGCTGCGACTTTCCCCCGAAGCGCCGGGAGGTCGCTACGACGTCAACTGGGAGGACGATCGCGACGAACGGATGGCGGCCTTCCAGAAACTCGTCGTTGCCCGCGACGCGGACATCCGCAGCGGCCGGATCGACATCGCTCCCCTCGACCGCAACAAGTGCGCGTTCTGCGACTTCGCGGACCTCTGCCGCATCGCCGAGGTGCCCCGAGTGAGTGTGCCCCGAGTGAGTGTGCCCAAGTGAGCGTGCAACTGAACGCTGCACAGCGAGCTGCGGTGGTCGCGCGGGGCGTGGACATCTGCGTCGAGGCGGGCGCCGGAACCGGCAAGACACGCGTCCTGACCGAGCGCGTCGTCGGTCTGGTGACCGAAGACGGCCACGACCTTGGGCAGATTCTCGCGATCACGTTCACGACGAAGGCGGCGCAGGAGATGAAGGTACGCCTGGCGGACGCACTTCTCGCGCGCGGCGTCACGACGGCCCGCGAGGACGTCGAGTCGGCGCCGATCTCGACCATTCACGCGTTCTGTGCGCGGCTCCTGCGCGACCATGCCGTCGAGGCGCACGTCGATCCCGGCTTCGTCGTGATGGACGAGCGCCAGGCCGATCGTGCGCTGCGCGAGGCGCTCGCGGCGCTCGTCGCGGAGCTCGCGCGCGACACACCGGAGGTGCTCACGCAACTGGCGACGTTGCCGGGCACCGATCCCGACCAGACATTGCTCGATCTCTACACGGCAGCCCGCGACAGCCTCTATTCGGTGGGCGAGTTCATCCGCCGCGTCCCCGAGGGCCCGTCGGTGAGCGACGTGCTGGCTGACGTGCGGGATGCGGTGCGCGACGTCTCGGCCGCGCGCGCGGGGGCGTCTGCGGCGTGGCAGAAGAAGGTCGATGCCGCGCTCCTGGCCGCGCGGGCTCTCCCCGCCGCGGTCCCCGCGGTCCCCGGAGGCGTCATCCCCGAACTTGCTGGCGCCGAACTCGACGCGGCGGCGTTGGCCGTCTCTGTCCTGGGGCGCAGCTTCCGCCTTCACGGCGGCGACAGCGCGCAGAAGGAGGCGATGAGCACGCTTCGCGACGCGTGTGATGCGGCGTGCGCTGTGCTCGCATCGGTGTGTCAGCGCCCGCTCCGCGAGCAACTCGCGCGCGTGCTCGAACGGTTGGAAGTACTGCACGGCGATGCCAAGGGCGGTGGTGCTGCCCTCGACTTCGCCGATCTGGAGCGTCGCGCGCTCGGCCTCCTGGAGAGCCGCGAGGACGTTTGCGAGGCGGTGCGCGCACGGCACGCCGAAGTGCTCGTCGACGAGTTCCAGGACACGAGCCCGGTGCAGGCGCGCCTTCTCGACTGTGTCTCGCGGCCGGGCGCGCTCTTCGTGGTGGGGGACCCGAAGCAGTCGATCTACGGCTTCCGCGGCGCGGACGTGGACGTCTTCCTCGAACGTCTGGAGAAGACGGCGGCGCGGGCACCGGAGGGCGGGCTGGTGGTGCGTCTCGACGAATCGTATCGCGCGCGTCCGGCCGTGACCGCCTTCGTCAACCATGTGTTCAGGGATGGGCTGTCCCGTGCAGACGCCGACGCGGGCGTCCGTGGTGTTCCCTACGCGCCGCTACGAGCGCCGCGCGCCTTCGCGCCGGTTGAGAGTCCCGAGATCGAGGTCTTTCAATGCGCGTGCGACAACGCGCTCGCCGGACGCGAGGCCGAGGCCGCGTGGATCGCCGAGCGCATCGTCGCACTGGTCGCGGGAAAGGAACCGCTACGGCTCGCTGCGCCGAGCGATGCGGATCCGCTCGCCACGCGGGCGGCGGAGTTCGGCGACGTCGCGATCCTCTTGCGCGCGACCACCAACGTGAAGCTCCTCGAGCGGGAACTCACGGCGCGCGACGTGCCCTATCTCGTCGTCAAGGGGCGCGGCTTCTACGAGGCCGTCGAGATCGTGGACCTGGGCAATCTGCTCGCGTGCGTAGACGATCCCACCGACGACGTGCGCCTGGCCGCGGTGCTCCGTTCGCCGTGTTGCGGGATCTCCGACGACGGGCTCTTCGCGCTCACGTCTCTGCGCGGTAGGCGACTCCTCGTGGATGCGTTCCGCAGAGCCGCCGCGAAGGGACCGGATGATCCCGAGTTGGGGCTGTCCGCAGGAGACGCGCTTCGGCTACAGGAATTCTGGGGACACTTCGCCGCCCTGCGCGCGGAGCGATCACGTGAACCACTCGCGATCTTGGTCGATCACGCGCTCTCGAGGACGCGCCTCGACGTGCTGGTTCTCGCGCGTCCGAACGGACGCCAGCGCGCTGCGAACTTGCGCAAGGCGCGCGAACTGGCGATCGCCGCCGATCGCGCCGGCGACATCGGGCTCCGCGAGTTCGCGGCGTCGTTGCGCGAGATGCGAGAGCGCGAGGTCCGCGAGACCGAGGCGCCCGTTGCGGGAGCGGTGCAGGGGGCCGTCAGCATCATGACGGTGCATGCGTCGAAGGGGCTGGAGTTCCCCGTCGTCGTCGTCCCCGATCTCGCCCGCGAGGAGACGTCTCGTTCGGGGGCGGTCGTGAGCCACGCGATGGACGGTGTCGGGATGAAGGGCGGGCTGCCGTTCGGGCACCCACTGGCCGACGTGGCGCCGCGCGAGCACACGTGGATCAAGGCGCGCAACGCCGCTCGCGAGAGCGCCGAGGGCCAGCGGGTCCTCTACGTGGCGCTGACCCGCGCCGAGGAACGGCTGATCCTGACGTGCGCTCTGCCCTCGGGGCGCACGGCTGCGCGCCCGTGGTGGGAACGGATCGCGGCGGCGTTGCCGCAGCGGGCCGCATCCGCATCTGGCTCCGGATCCGAAGCGGGCGCGGGCGCCGAGATCGCGACCGATGTTCCGCAGGATCTGGTACTGACCGCCACTACAGGAGCGGACGACGAGGCGCCGACGCGCGTCCGACTGCACGCCGCTTCGCCGAGCAGCGAGTCGTCGGGGCCGACCCTCCACGCGTTGATGGATGGCATCGCGCGCACGCTTGCGAAGGGCCGCGTGCCTGCTCTGCCCGTGCCACCCGAGGCCGCGGCCGCCGCGGCGACGCTCGTTGCCGAGGCCGCGCGCACGGCGCCCCCGGCGGACGGCACGCTCTACGCGACCACCGTCAGCGCGCTCGTCGCGTTCGCGCGCTGCCCCGAAGAGTACCGCCGCCGCCATCTGCTCGGCATCCCCGAGAGCCTGGAGCTCGCACTCGCTCTCGACGGCGATCCGGGCAGCGAGCCGGGTAGCGAGCTGGGCGCACCGACCGAGCGCGCCGGGATAGACGACGAGTGGGGGTTGCCGCTCTCAATCCGGGCGAAGGGCCGCGCGGCCCACCTGGCGCTGGAGCGGCTCGCGCCCGGCTTCGAGGACGACGTCGCGACGGTTGTCGAGGCGGCACTCCGGACCGAAACCGGCGACGCGGCACCGTCGCCCGACGATGTTGCCGAGATCGCCGAATGGGTGCGCGGCTTCGCCGACGGGGATGTCGGGCGGGCGCTGCGCGGCGTTCCGCGGACGGCGGTGCGACGCGAGCAGGCGGTCCTCCTCCGCACCGGCCGCACCGTCGTGCGAGGTCAGATCGATCTGCTCTTCCACGACGCCGACGGCTGGACGATCGTCGATTACAAGGCGGGCAAGTTGAAGGCTGCCGACGATGCGTACGCATTGCAGATGCGGCTCTACTCACTCGCGCTTCGCGGCGTCACCGGCGAGGTCCCGCAGCGCACGCTGCTCTGGAGCCTGCCCGACGCTCGCGCGGTGGACGTCGCCGCGCAGGAGGACGATATTGCGGATCTCGAAGCCGGTCTGCTCGCCGCGTTCGCCCGCGCGACGGCCGTCGGCGACTACGCGCCGCCCCCCGAGCGCCCGTGCTTCAACTGCGCGTATCGGGCGAGCTGTTCGTTCTCACTCGTCGGCGTGTGAGGGGGAGGCGATTGGCCCCTTGACGCTCTCGGTCTTTTTCGGCACACTATGGGGCCCCACATAGCTCGGCCTATCTCTGACCTGACGCGGATTGCGCACCGTGAAATGCGCAAGCGCCTGCGAGGGTTGGGGGAGAGAGCTGTGGAGAATTCGCGAGTGGGGGCGTCCCCAAGTGGGAAGTCCGATTCTGGGTCGTCTGTAATGGCGTCGTCTGTTACGGGGTCGTCGGTTGCGGGGTCGTCGGTTTGGGAACGCATCGCGCGGTCCGGCAATTGTCTGCTCTTCGTTCTGCTGGTCGGGCTGATCGGTTGGCAAGCGCCCGAGTCCCTGACCGCGCGGCTGTCCGCTCCGTCTCAGAACGCCGATCGAACGCTCTCGAACGATGCGAGCGGCGATGTTGTCTACTGGGTCTCGCGCGGGAGTGGCGGTTGGAGCCGCGACGTGCTCATCGAGTTCTCTGGTGACGTCGTCACGACCGAGCACGTGGGCGAGGAAGCCGCCGACGGCCTGATCCGGCTGGAACCCGATGTGCCCCTCACCGCCACGTGGGTCTCACGCTCCAAGTTGAGGGTGCGGGCCGATTCTGCCCTGCCGCGGGCGCGTCGCGTTCACGTGCACTTCGACGTGGCGGCTCTCGATCTCGAGGCGCTCGTGGGCCGTCCTGTGCGTGCGCTGGCGCCGGAGCGTCTCTGGGTCGAGACCGCGCCCGTGCGCGTCATCTCAGCGACTGCGACGGAGCACGATGAGAACGGGATCGCGCGCGCGATCGTGGTCGCGTGCGATCTCGATCTCGACGACGAGGACTTCGAGCGCTCCGTCTCTGTACGAGAGATCGACGCGGATGGGGAGGACGGCGACGAACTGGCCCTACGCGTCGAGCGGATCGACGCGCCCGGGGAGCACGTATGGCGGCTCGCGCTGCCGGAGGGTCCGCTCCCCGACAACGTGCTCGTGCGCGTGGAAGCCGGGCTCGCTCCGCCGAGCGCCGACGTGGCGCTCGGTCAGGCGTGGGTACGCACGCTCACGTTGCGCCCGGAACTGCTCGTGACGTCGTTGGGCACCTACGACGACGGGCTGCTCGTCGGGCTCAACCACACGGTCCCGCTGCCGCGCGAGGGCTTCCTGTCGCTCGATCCGCCGATCGACTTTCAGATTCACAGGCGAAGGGGCGATCTGCGCCTCTACGGCGACTTCATCCCGGGCAGCACGTATCGCGTGACGTTCCACGCGGGTTTCCCCGGCGCCGGGCCCGCGCGGCTGCGCAAGGAAACGGTCCGCAGCGTGCGGCTGCCCGACGCGGATCCGGAGCTCGCCTTCCCTGATCGCGGCTCTGTACTGTCGTCGATCGCGCGCCATGAGATCGCGATCGAGAGCATCAATGTGCAGCGTCTCGAAGTTGCCGCGCGCACGGTCTACGCGAACAACGTCGTGCGTCTCGCGCAAGACAAGCGGGCCTCCGACGTCGTGTTCGGCCCGTGGGTGCGGACCGAGATTGCCGTTGCGGGTACGCGCAACGAGAAGACCATCGAGCGCATCGCCCTGGACGATCTGCTGGGCAAGCGCGACGACGGCAGCGCGCTCGGCCTGCACGAGATCCGCATCCGTGACCTCGACAACGAGGCACGCGCGGTGCGGCGACTGGTACAGATCACCGACCTCGGGACGACCGTGCGCGCGACGCGCGACGCGATTGCAGTGCGAGTTGCTTCCATCGCGTACGCCCGCCCCGTCGCGGGTGCCGAGGTCATGGTGCGGACGCCGACGAACCAGACGCTCTGCCGTGGTGTGACGGGAGCCGACGGGACGGTCGTGCTCCGCTATCCGGCGCGCGACGACGACCGCGTTCCTTTCCTGATCGAGGTCAGCACCGCGACGGATCGCACGTTCGTGGACCTGAACGGATTCGAGGTCGCGCTGGCCGACGAGGCACAATCCGGGCGTCCGTATCTGCGCGGTGGATTCGAGTGTCACGTCTATCCCGACCGCGGCGCCGTACGCCCCGGCGAGACGGCGCGCGTCACGATCGTCGGTCGCAGCGCGCGTGGCGTCAGTGCGGTCGGCGCCGACGTCGAGGTGCGCTGGTTCGGTCCGGATCGGCGTCTGCGTCGCAGCGAACGCATGCCCTTTGGCGACTCGGGCCTGCTTGTGGCAGAGCATGCGACTTCGACCGCCGATGCGACGGGTGCCTGGCGCGTCGAAGTCGTCGACGTGAAGAGCGAGACCGTCACTGGCCGGGCGTCGTTCCTGGTCGAGGCGTTCGTGCCCGATCGCATCGAAGCGGCCGTGGAAATCGTAGGCACGCCGACGCTCGGCTCGGCGGCACGACTGCGTGTGCGCGCGAGTTGGCTTGAGGGTTCGCCTGCCGAGGGACGTCCGTTCCGCGCGTCGGTGCGCCTCGATCATCTGCGCTGGCGACCCGACGGATTCGCCGAGTTCTCGTTCGCAGCGCTGCACGACGGGGAAGCGCAGGCGCCCCCCGGGAATCTGCCGGTCGTCAAGGGCGTGCTGGGCGACGACGGCGAGGTGGATGTCGTCGTCTCGATCCCGGGCGGCTCGGCATCGGGCAAGGCGAAGGGCGCCGTTCAGGGCTACCGCGCCACGGTCCGTGTCGAAGTCAGCGATCCTTCCGGCCGCCCGGTGCGTGCGGGGCTGGTGACCGACGTGCTCCGCGACGGGCCACTGCTCGGCGCGCGGGCTGACGACGAGACGGTCGAGGTCGCGCTCGTCATGCCCGATGGCTCCCTTCATGACGGCCAGGCGCCCGTGAATGTGACGCTCGAGCGGCGTCATTGGGAGTGGCGAACGCGACGGCGCGGGTCGAGCCGCAGCGGGCGCCGCTATGTGTGGGAGTCGTACGTCGTCGCGGAACCAGCGGGCACGCTGAGCGGCACGATTGTGAATGGTCGCGCGACCCTCACGCTGCCGGAGTTGCGGACGTTCCGCGACTGGATCGTCGCCGTCGTGCGCAGCGATGTCGAGGGCGACTCGCTGCGTGCGGATGCGCGGATCGGGAGTGCTATTCCGCGTCCCGATCGCCTCCGGGTCGAAGGGCCGAACGAACCTGTTCACGCGGGCGACGAGATCGAGCTGACGATTGCCTCGCCCACGGCGGGAACGGCGTTCATCACGTTCGAGAGTACGACGATCGATGCTGTGCTGACGGCCGACGTGGCGCGCGGCCACGACACGCTGCGCGTCGTCGTACCGGAGCACATCGAGGGCCCGAACGTGCATGTCGTCGTCACGCTCGTCGCACCGCAGGCGCGCGCTGACGCGACGCCGCCGTACTGGATCGTCGGCGCGACGTCGTTGCGACTCGCCGCCGACGATCTGGCCACCGTGGTCACCATCGACGCCCCGGAGGTGGTCCTGCCCGAGTCGGACGTCGAACTCCTCATCGACGCCCCCGGCGCGACGCACGCGACCGTGGCCCTCATCGACGAGGGCGTGCTACGCGTGACCGGCCATCTCGACCCGGACCCGATCGCGTTCTTCCGCGCGCGTCGTCGTCTGGAGACGCAAGGGGCCGATACGGGTACGCGTCTGATGGAGCGCCCGGGCTACGACCCCGACACGCTCGACGGCGGTGACGAGGGCTCGGGCTCCGCGATCGGAGCGCGGCTCGAGGCGTCCACCTCGGCCGTCATCGAGACCGTGGCGCTCTTTCAAGGGCCTGTGCGACTCGATCCCGAAGGCCGCGCGCGTGTGACGTTCACGCTGCCGCCGTACGAGGGCCGCCTGCGCGCGGTCGTCATCGCCGCTGGTTCGTCCCGCGTGGGCGCCGCGAGTGCCGAGGTCACGGTGCGCGCACCGCTTGGATTGCGGATCGCGGCGCCGCGGCGACTCACGCCGGGTGACGTCTCCACCGCCACCGTCACGGTGCGCAATGGCACCGGCGTCGAAGCGTCCGTCAGCGTGAACGTCGCGGCGAGTCAAGGCGTCGAGCTCCGCGGCGACGCGCAGCGGCAAGTCGTTCTCGCGGATGGCAAGACGCTGTCGTTTGACGTGGAACTCGTCGCGACGGGCCTCTCGGATGGTGCTCTCATCGCGGTCAATGCCGTGTGTGGCGATCAGCGACGCGAAGTCGAGGTCGTCGTTCCCGTGCAGCCCGCGGGTCTCTTCGAGACGCGTCGAGTCGGTCTGCACCTTGCGGCCGACGGCTCGCTGACCATCCCCGGGAAGTGGGCGCCCGGCACGCGCACCGCCCGACTCGTCATCGCGCCCGGCGTCGGCGCGGATCTTCTCCCGGCGCTCGAGGCGCTCCTGCGCTACCCGCATGGCTGTGTCGAGCAAACCTCGTCACGCGCGCACGCCGTCTTGGCCTGCCGTCCGCTCTTGAAAGAACTCGCTCCTGATGCCGCCGAGCGGGCCGACGACATGATCGTGCAGGGGATCGCGCGCTTGCGTTCGATGCAGATGCCGCGTGGCGGCATGTCCTTCTGGCCGGGGGGCCGCAACGAGGTCGATCTCGGCAGTCTGGTCGCGCTCGACTTCCTGCTCGACGCTCGTGATCAGGGTTTCGATGTGGACGAGAAGTCGCTCCGCCGGCTCGTCCGGCGCGTCGGCTCTCGTCTGGCGGCGCGACCGGATGCATCGTTCCGAGCGATGGCCGTCGAGATCCTCTCGCGCGGTGGGGGAGCCGTCGGTCGGTGGCTGCCGAACCTCGTCGAGTCCGTGAAGCGGCCGGAGGATCGGGCGCGTGTGGCGCTCGCTCTGGCGCGCATCGGTGACGTTGCGGCGGCGCAGGCTCTGCTGGCGGAGGCATCCGGCGGTTCGGACGACATCCCGGTTGCCGTAGCCGAGACGGGCGGCCTGCTCTTCTCCCCGACGCGCGAGCGCGCCTTCCTGTTGCGGGCGCTGCTCGAGGTGGCGCCGAAGGATCGGCGGATCGATGTCCTCGCCGACGCACTGCGGGCCGATGTTCTCGCCCCGGCTCGTCTCACGACCCAATCGCAGTCGCACGCGGTGCGGGCGCTCTCCGCACTTCACCTGCGCGATCTGCAGGACACGCCCGACGTGCGCGGCTCCGTCTTCGTGGACGACGTCGAGTACCCGGTCGATGGCCGCACCGAGATCGACATACCCGCCGCGGCGCGCGGCAACATCCGCGTGGCACTCTCGCGCAGGAGCCGTGCGCTGCTCGCGGTGCGCGGCGTCCGGATCGATATCGCACCCGTGGACGACGACGGCGAATTCCGCATCGCGCGGCGTCTGATCGACGTCGAGACGGGCCGCGCTCCGACGAAGATCCGGCGCGGCGGAGCCTACGATGTGATCCTCGAGGTGGGCCTCGCCGACACCGCTTCGAACCTCCTCCTCACCGACATCCTTCCGGCCGGGATGGAGGCCGAGAGCCCTCGGCACGGCGTCCGCGACGGTCGCCGGTCGGGTGAGCGGCTCCCCGATCATGTGGACGTCCGCGACGATCGGGTACTCCTCCATCTCGACGGTCCCATCCGTCGCGGCACGTTCAGCGTCCGCTACCGCGTTCACGCGACGTTCCCGGGGCGCTATGCCGTTGCGCCGCCTGTAATCGAGGCGCTCTACAAGCCGGGCAGCATGGTGCGCGGGCGTTCCGCGTCTGACGGCGTCGAGATCGTGCGGTGAGACATCCCCTGCGATCCGCGATCCGGTGGACGCGCCGACTCGCGTGGTTGCTCGTCGTCTGCTGGGTCGGCGAGCGTGGGCTCGAAGTCGCGTGGCCGTATCCGAGCGAGCAACTCGCTGCGCGGCCTGCTTCGCGCGTGTTCTACGCCGCGGATGGCTCGCTCCTGCGCGTGACGCCGACGGTGGACGGCGAGCGTTCTCTGCCCGTGTCCTTGGAGAACGTGTCGCCCCATGTCGTGGATGCGCTCATCGCGGCCGAGGACCAGCGTTTCCGCTCGCATTCGGGCGTCGATCCCGCGGCGATCGTCCGCGCGGCCCTCGGCAACCTTGCGGCGGGGCGCGTCGTCTCGGGCGCATCCACGCTCACGATGCAGGTCGTGCGTCTGGTCGAGCCACGACCGCGTGACCTCGCCGGGAAGATTGCGGAGGCGCTGCGCGCGCGGCAACTCGAGCGACTCCTCTCGAAGGATGCCATCCTTGCGGCGTATCTCAACCGCGTGCCGTTCGGCGGGACGACGCGCGGGATCGAGGCGGCCGCCCAGCGCTGGTACGGCAAGCGCGCGCGCGATCTGAATCTCGGCGAGGCGGCGGCGCTCGTCGCCATGTTGCCCGCACCGACGGCGCGTGCGCCGGATCTCGGTTCCCACGCGGACGGCGACGGACTGACGGCGGGCGCGCTCCGTCTCGCCGCCGCCCGCCGCGAGGTGCTCGCGCGCATGGAGAGCCACGGCGTGATCAATGTCGCCGCCCGCCGTGCGGCGGCATCGCAACCGCTCCCGACAGCGCGCCGGCTCTGGCCGTATCGTGCGCCCCATGCGTGCGACCTCTTCGCCGCGCGTTCGCGATCTCCCGTCACACCGACGACCATCGACGTCGAGTTGCAGACCCGTGTCGAGGAGGTTGCGCGCTCGCATGATGCCGTCGCGGTGGACGGACTCGCCGTCGTCGTTCTCGATCGCACGAGCGGCGAACTCCGCGCCATGCTCGGATCGCGCGACTACCGCACGCACCCGCTGAATGCCGCGACGTGTCGCCGCAGCGCTGGCAGCACGTTGAAGCCCTTCCTCTACGCCCTCGCGCTCGACGCGGGGATCGCCGGCCCCGAGCAACTCGTGCGCGACACGCCGATCGTCTTCCGCGACTACGCGCCGCGCAACTTCGAGGGCGCGTACCGCGGCGCGCTCACCGCATCGGACGCGCTCGCGACGTCGCGCAACCTGCCCGCCATCCGACTGCTCCGCGACGTCGGCCCAGAGCGCTTCGCCGATCTCCTGCGCACCCTCGGCTTCCGCCTCCCGCGCCACGCGATCCACGTCGACGCCGCCCTCGGCACGATCTCCGTCTCGCCGCTCGAATTGGCACGCGCGTACCAGCGTCTCGCCAGCCCCGACGAGTTCCCCGGGCTCTCGCAGCGTGCGCGCGATCAGGTGATCGACGCCCTCTCCGGTCGCACGTCAGAACACACGCTGCCCGGCGCCGGCCCCGTCGCGTGGAAGACCGGCACCAGCAGCGGTCGCCGCGACGCATGGTGCGCCGGCATCACCGCGCAGCACGTGATCGTCGTCTGGCTCGGCCGCCTCGACGGCACCCCCGACGCCAACCTCGTGGGCGGCCGCGTCGCCGCCGACCTACTCGCCGAACTCGCCGCGGCGCTCTGAGGCAACCGCCTGATCGACGTTCGCCAACCAGGCGCTCCAGGCGCTGGTTTCCACGAGGAGCGTCCGGCCCATCAGGTCGCGCAGTCGTCGGGCGTCTGATCGCGACTTGGCCCGTAGAGGGCCTCATCGTGCCTGACGGCGCCACCAGTTCCGTCGACGATCCCGGTGATCGATGCGAGCACGTCGCGACCCACCAGCGATCGTTCGGACAGGTGCGCGGTCAGGATCTCCCGGATCACGGAACTCATACTCGTGCCCGCTGCTTCAGCACGAGCCCGGAGAGCATCCACCTGCCACTCCTCCAACATCACCTGCGTTCTGTGCATGGCATCCATCGTAGTCCATCCATCGTTGCGGTGCACTCCGCCATCGCGCTCGGAGGACGACCGACCCGCGCCATGTATACGCCGACTCTCGCGCCCTCACGAGCGTGTTGCGACGCGTGTTGCGACGGCGGTGCGGCGTAATGGACCTCCGTCCCCGTGTAGAATACTGAATGACGTTGCGCGCTGCGACGACGCGGTTGACAGGCTGACGAGCCTGGTCGAAAGTGGAGCGTTCAAACCGACGAATCGAACCTGGCACAGAATGCCGCGGTGCCATGCTCGCTCCTGACAAGAATATGCCGTGGAAGACGCCGAATGTTGTGCACACCGAGTGACGGATCGGTACCGATCGGCCTTGGCGGGATGAGGAACTTGGCGTCGCCCCCGCGGCTGTATCTGAGGCCAGCATTAGCGGTGGCATTGGCGCTGGCGGCCCTCAACCTGCTCGGCTGTAGCACGAGCGTGATCTCGCTGGCAGAGATGCCACCGCATGCGGTGCCGCAGCTTCGAAGCGATGCGGTAGCGCCGCGTGCGGCGGAACTGCGCGGCGAGCGCGTTCCGCGCGTCTCTGCAAGTGTCGATCGGCAGCGACGAGGGCCCTACCGCGTCTCTGGCCGGATCGTGACGGCTGGTGGTGAGCCAATTCGGGCCGCAGAACTGTGGCTCGCTCCGGTCCAGGTGAGCGATTCGTACCTGCGCGGTGGGCGGCGGTCGCGCGCAATCGCCGCCACGTTCGGAGCAGTCAGATTCTCCACCGATTCGCACGGTCGCTTCGCCGCGTCACTGCCGGGCATCAGCGACACCGTTGCGCCTCGCTGGGTGATGCTCGTGCGAGGCGAGGGTCTGCAGCCCGGCTGGTGTTACGGCGCGCTCCGCGAGTTTGAAGACATCACCCTCTGCGTGCGGCGCGGCCGTCTCGTGACTGGCAGGGTCGTTGATGAAGACGGAGAGTTGATCATCCCGACCGCCGTCACGGATCTTGAGACTGGCGAGCGCGTGCTGATGGCGGACGCCAATGGGTTCGAATTGCGGCAGTGCCTCGACGCGGCGACGCTGCTGACGGTGGAACCAGCGCGGTTCGGAGTTACGCACATGAACAGCGTGTCAATGCGCACGCCGCTGATTCGAAAAGTCGTGACCGTCCCTGCGTCCGACACCGGTTCGAGCGTGGACCTCGGCGATGTCGTGTACGCGATCGAGTCCAGGACACGACTGACGCGACCGAAACTCCGATACGACCACGAACCGTTCTGGCATCGATCGGAGGTCGTCCTCTCTGGTCACGTTCTCGTTTCTGGCGCGCCAATCGACGAATTCGTGCGCGTCGAGGGTTCGAACCCAGAACTCTCCGGCTTCGCGACACTACGCGATCGAGAGGTCTGCGTGCGACTCACGAGCGCCGCACTGTCTGGCGGCGAGGCTTCGGTTCAGTTCCTCCCAACCGGATCGATCTCCATTCGTTTCGTGGAGTCGGACTCAGCCGTTCCGATACCGGTCCGCAAGGCGGCGATGACCGTTCGGAACGGCGCCGGGGAGACGCTGACAGTTCGCAGGTTCAATGATCCAGTCGGTCGTTATCGGGTCTCATGGCAGGTGCCGCTTTGCGAACTCGGAGAGATCTGGCTGTCGTTCGTCGCAGGCGATCGCGACCTTGGCGAGATCCGTGTGAATCTCGACGTCGACGAGACGATTGCGATATCCGTGTTCGCAGGAGCGAACCGGACTGGAGCACCGAAGCTGCGATAGCGGCGACCGGCGTCGGTACTTTGCGCGGGGTTCGCGTTCGGCTCGGACAAGAACGACAATCCCGCGCGCGCCCCGGAGTCAGGCGACAACTATCCTGACACCGGGGGCGGTCTGTCGCCGTCCGGGCGCCGGGCCGAGGCCGACGGAGTTTCGATGCCACTCACGAACATACGACGCTGCGGGGTGCTCGCGGCAGTCGCTATCGCGACAGTCGCCACTTGTGCCGTTGCTCCGGACATCCAAGCCGAGCACGGAGGCGAGCAGCTCCCCGTAGAGCAGCGAAGTCGGGTCCACCGTGCGCTGGCCTTGCACGCGTACCAGGATGCGGCGCTGCTAGCGAGCGTGGTGAGCCTTGTGATCTACATGCGCGAGATGAGCGCAGATCCCGGGAGTGATCTCTCAGAGGAGGTTGCCACTCCGTCCGCGGCGGTCGCCCCGCGCGGTGCGCGCGTGCGTTATCGAATTGCGTTTGCCGAGTCCCCTGACGGCGCGAAAGGGCTTCTCGCTTGGCCGTCGACTCGCACCAACCTCCTCGGCTACGTCGTGTTCGTGAACACCGACGGGCGAACTTGGTTCGCGCGAGACACGATCGGCTGCTCCGGCGCCTTCGCGGCGCCGAAGCTCGCGCTGCCGCGCTCGACGTCCGAATCGGAAGGAGGGCGTATCGTCTGGCGCGAGTTTCGGCACTTCGTCATTTCGGGTCGAGAGGTGACAGACTACTTCTCCGGAATGTGGCCGGTCACCGCGAGCGATTCAAAGATGCTCGGATATCTGGTCGATGCTGCGCAGCGGTGGGTGAAGAGTGGCGTGACGTCCGATGTGTCGGGGGCGGGCGAACTGCCGGTGGACCGCGGACATGCATCTGTCCTCGTGGCAGAGGAGTACGTCACCACCGGCCGGATCTCGTTGGCCGATGGGTTCTCGATCTATGACCCGCTGTCGACGTCGGGTCGCTGGACGATTGACCCGATCACCGTGCGCGCCGCTGTGTGGGGTAGCGAGCGCGGGGTGAGCAACCTTGGGGCCGTAGTGAACGATGTCTGCCACGCCCGCGAGTCCGTCCACGTGCTGCGCGCGCCCGTGGAGGTCGCGGACGAGGACTCCATGTCGCGCCTTGCGCGCGTCGCCTCGATCCGAGGTCTCACGCGCGTGACGATGGAACGGAACGGGCTGGGAGAAAACTCTCAGCGGGTATTCGCGATTGGCGGATCGCCCCTGGTCTTGCCTCGGAGACCTGTGTGCTGGGAGGAGCGCGTCGCGTGGGAGGCGCGTGAGTTCGCGCTGACGGGTGCCGTCGAATGGGCGAGGCGGGAGTACGGGAAGTCGGATTCGCCGCTGTCAGAGAGCGAAGAGGGGCGGCTGGCGCGTGTGTCGACGGACTGGTTCGAGGTCGCGTGGCCGCGCGCCGTGGACGAGACGCTTCCCTCGGGCGAGCCGGAAACGGATGTCGTTCCGCTCGCTGTAGCTGGCGCACTGGTGGAGGCGTTCGAGTCGCCTTCCGCGGGAATACTGTGCCGGGCTCGTTTTTCTCACCCCCCGAGAGCAGGTCTCCTGCGGGAACTCGACCAGAGGGAGTGTCACGAACGACGGGGTTCCACCGCCCGCCCGATGTCGCACGCATGACCTCGGTCCGCGTGGCTTTCGCCAGCTTCGGGGTCGGCACTGACAAGAACGGCGATCCCGCGCACGCGCCCCGGAGTCGGGCGACAACTGTCCTGACACCGGGGGCCCCGGCACAGGATTCCTCCATGTGAGGAACCGCCCCGCAAGGCGACGCAAGCGGACCGTGACGTCGCCGTCGCCGCTGATCGCCGACGCGTCAGATCGACGTGCTACATCCGTCGGAGCAGGCGGTCGTAGTCAGCGTGGCTACCGATCCAGAACCAAACGACCTCGTCGCCCTCGAGCAACGCGAGCGCACGGTACCCGAGGCTGATCCGGACGGAGTACACCGGGTCCCGATTGTGGACCTTCTTGAAGTGCAGGCTCGGATGCTCCGGATCGGCGCGGAACAGCCCGTAGATCTTCTGCGCGGCGTCCCGCACGTTCGGCGGAGTCCGCGGTACGCCGCCCAGAAGCGCGGGGTACCGCGTGACCTCACAGCGTGTCGGGGTCGAGATCGGACACCCGGCCAGCCGGCCCTTCCGCGCGAGCTTCCGCCGCGAGTTGGCCCAGGGCATCGTGGGACGGGTTGAATTGCTCCGCCCAAGTGCCCTCGTCGCGGAGTTCCTCGAGAATCCACTTGCCAACGCGATCCTGCTCCTGCGGAGGCAGTGCCGCCAGCTTGGCGATCGCAGTGTCGAGCGTGCTCGTCATGATCGGGAGCATACCACACGTCGGCAAGTGGCGGCCCGGGCCGCCGCTCGCCGCTGAGCGTTACGCCGCGGAACTCCGTGCGAGGATCAATTCGTCGACCCGCTCAGCGAAGTGCCCGATCTGATCTTTGACCGTCCCGCGCCCATGAAGACGTCCGCTCCGCGAAACAGGGAACCCGGACGAATTCTTCGGACGCGTCGCTGGGCCGAAGAATTCATCCGGGTTCAGTAGTTAGCGGGAGCGCGCTGCCGCGGCGGCACGGCGCAGCATCTCCGTCCCCGCTTAGGATACTGAATGACGTTGCGCGCTGCGACGACGCGGTTGACAGGCCGGCGAGCCTGGTCGAAAGTGGAGCGTTCAGATCGACGAATTGAGCCTGGCACAGTATGTCGTGGAAGTGAAGTCCGGGCATGCTACGCGGAGCTCCAAACAAGCTCGCATCGACCGCGAGATCGCGGATGGAACCACCGACTACGAGTACCATGGAGTCCGTGCTGACGGTGTCTCCATTACTGGCAAGACGAAGAAGGACACGGCTACTGTGCTCGTCAGAGTGGAGGGGGCGGGAGAGGCGAAGCGAGTGACTTTCGAGTGGGCGAACGGAAGCCCCGACGCTAGCGTCGAGGCCGCATTGCGAGAGGCGTTCCGTGACTGAGAGCGCCAAGGTGAGCTGGGCAATGCGCAGACTCGATGAGGCGCTGACTGCACGTGGCTTCTCCTTGTACGCGGACCGTTCGGTGTTCTTTCGGCGCGATCGCATCGGAGTCGCACGAGTGCATTGCTCTCTTCGCATGCTCGGCGCTGACTTCATCGCGAGAGTGAACGTGACGTACCAAGCCAAGCTCGTTGATAGGGTCTTCAAGCGATTCGGTGACCGGGCTTTCGGAGGATGGACCTCTGTTCCGCCGCAATGCTATCGCCGTAGCGTGACTCCTCGCGGCTCGGTTGCGGTCTCTCCCAGCGAATTCCGGCCTGTGATGGATGACGTGATTCGTCAGACGCTGGAACTGGCCGACCTGGTCGTTGACGCGAGCCAAGAGGCTCCAGCATTCGCCGAGTTCTGCGAACTGGCGGTTCGACACGAGACCCCCGCTGGCAGACGAACGCCATTGGACGATGCGACTCGATACGCCGTGATCGTTCTGCACGCGACTGTCGGGAGTCTTGGCGGCGCCCGACGGATGATCGCGCGCCTGCGCGCGGACGCGGCTGTCGAGTCAGACGACGATGCGCTCGCGACAGCGGACTACATCGAGAACTCGATTCTCCCGGAGTACGAGACATCATGAAGCGCGACGTGTACGACAAGGCGAAGTACCACCTACGCGACCCCGTTTTTCGCGACGGCGTCCCCGAGTCGCGCGCCTACGTTGTGGGTGGCATGCTATTTGGCTGGCTCGCCGCACGCGGGCGCCTGGCGCCGTGGCTGCAGGAAGAGGTGGGAACGGATGCGCAGCGAATCGTGGACGGCAAGCTGACCGGCCCCCAACTGTGGGAGCGGCTTGGCGGAGTCATGGATCGCGACACGCCACGCGGTGACACGGTGGCGTTCCTGGATTGGCTCTACTTCACGAAGCCGAGCCCGTACCACAAGTACGTCGCAGACGAGTTGGCCTCGGATCTTCCGAGCCTGTACCATGTGCAGGGGAGCCGTCGCAATCAGATCGCAGTGCTCGAGTTGCTTGATGCTCTGTTGGAGTACTGGGAGACCGACGTCCGCGGCGCCTAACGTCGTTGTGAACCTTGAGCGTACTGTCGCATCAAATCTGCACGCCGCAGTCTCGTCAGTTCTCACGTCCGCTCATGATTGAGCGTCGCCGCGCGTGACGGAACTGCAAGTTGCCCCTTCCGGTGGCCCGCGACGACCAGCCTGCGGGACCGTTCGACGCCCTGGCCGGCGCTCGCCCGAGGCCACTCACTGCGACGAGCATGCGCCCTCGCTGGATGCGCATTCAGGCTTGCCTCAAGGCTCTCATGACCGGGTCGGTCGATTCACGGGGGGCAGATCACTCCCCTCCGTCCTCGTCCCGCGAGGCGCGTTCCGGTTCGCCGTCGCGATCGCGGGCAGCGCCGCGTTGCCGCCCGCTCGTCGTCGCGCATGAGCTCCGAGTAGACGTTGCAGGAGGCACCGCTGCACTGCCGCTGCACTACCGCTGCACAACGTCGGTCAACTCCTGCCTCTTGTGCGGCTTGTGCAGTTTTCCGCACGCGTAAGTCCTTATTCCATAAGCATCTTACGTTGCTTCGGGAGCAAGAGGCCGGAGGTGCGGCTCCGCTCTGCGTTCCGCACCTCCACGCGGACCACGATGGATCCTCTTCAGTGCCCGACGTAGAGTGACACTACAGCGCGCTCGAGGCCCCTTGTCGGTGGCTCCCGGAATCGGTCCACCGCGAGACTCGACCGGGGTCCGCCGCGGCCCGCGAGACAGAGCGGAGCGAATCGAGCCGTGCGAAGCGTAGCGAGCACAGACAATTGAGATCTGCCGCATGTTGCGCGGTCGGTCTGCGGAGCAGGCCGCCCCCGCAAGCTGCGGAGCGCGGATCGGACCGGGCCGCCCGCCCCGTCTTGACCTGAGACGCGGCGACTTCTGGCCCGGTCCGATCCACGCTCTGCAGATCCGGAGATCACCAGAGCAGGCCGCCGAGGGAGGCGGCGATGTCGAGCGTGTCGAAGACCGGCGCGTACCACGCGCCGCCGCCGGTGCCGGCTTCGGTGGCCGATCCGCCCATCACGCTGTCGAGGCGTTCGTTCGTCTCGGCGCGCTGGTCGGCCATCGTCTCGCGCATCTCGGTGACGCCCTCGGGGACCGCGTTGGTCGCGCGGGAGGAGCTGGAGCGCATCTCGTCCACGGAACTGGGCGATCCGCCGGATGCGCACGCACCCAGGAGAAGCGCACACGGCAAGAGCATGCAGGCGAGGGTGGAGCGGAGCGTCGCTCTGGTCACGGAGGCAGGGTGGTTCAACATCGTCATGTGAGCGTCATCGGCTGGGTCGCGGCGCCGGGTCCGGCCTGCGCTGAGCCTATCAGAGTGCATCAGAGCTTGTCGAGCAGGTCGCGCCAGCGCTGCGCCAGCCAGTCTGGATCAGGCACACCCTCGATCACCATCTTGTCGAAAGAGCCGGCGCTGTTCACGACGAACACGGCGGGCGAGAGGCCCTTGAACTCGTACTTCTTGTCGCCGAACGCGCTGCCGCGGATCGTGCGGCCGCCCGGGAAGCGCATCCAGACCTCCTTGTCGGCCTTGCCGCACTTGATCGTGACGGTCTGCGCGGGCTGGAACTTTGGCTCCTCCGAGCCGCACTTCCGCACGAAGCCGATCTCGCCGGGAGGGGCGTCCTTCCACATGTCCGGGCCGAAGAGGACGATCGCGTTCTCGCGGAAATCCTCGCGCCCGCCGCCCTTGCCGAGTTGGAAGAAGCTGTTTTGCAGTGTGTAGAGGTAGTAGCGGCGGGGCTCACCCGCCTCGAAGAACATGACGCCGAGATCGTGGGCCCGCCCGGGCGTCACCTCGACCTGGACCGAGAGGAACTCCGCCTTGAAATGGGCGTCGAGCATGAACGCCCCCGAGCCCTTGGCGCCGACGCCTCCGTTGGACTGCGACCACTCTGCGCGGGGAGGGGCCTGGAATGCGTTCACGTCACGGAAGTCGAGTAGTTGGTCGGGATCCTCGAAGTCGTAGGTGATCCGGAAGCGGCCCCTGTCACGCTTCTCGACCTTGCCGCGGAAGATCTCCTCGACGCCGGCCGGGCCAGCGGCGAGCGCGAGCACGCGGCGTCGGATCTCGATCGCGTACTTCGCCCCGGTCGGTGTGTCCTTGTACTCGCGCAGGAATTCGACGAACTCCTGCAAGGCGTCGCGATCCTTGCCGGAGTCCATCATGCGGCGCGCAGCGCGGAAGGCGTTCAGGGCCTCGGCATCGCGGGCTCCCGGGTCTGCCCCCGCATCGGGCGGGGGAGTGCTGCCCCCGGCTGTGCCGTCGCCGGATCGCTCAGTCGCGCCGCCGTCCGGGTCCTCCGCCGTCGGTGGGTCGGGCTTCCTTCGCGGCGGGACCGTATCCGGCCCGGAGGTCGTTCCACCGCCGCCGAGCACGGCGTTCATCTTCGCGGTCACGTCGGCCTTCGACGCGAGTACGCGATCCTTCACGGCCAGCGGCACGTAGAGGGCCATGTGGTCGAGGACCTGCAGCGCGATCCGGTAATCCTGCATGCCCATCGCCACCTGGAAGCGCGCGAAGTCCGTGGCGACGCGCGTGTCCATCTCGGCCTGAATGCGGATTGCGGCGCGGCGTGCGACGGTCGCTCCCACGGTGTCGAGGTGCTCTTCGGCGTAGTTGCGCAACTGGAGGAGGCCGGTGTCGAGTCCGCCCTCGGCGGAGAGCGCCTGGGCCTCGGCGATGACCGCCTCGACGCCCGAGGATCCGCGCCGTCCGGGACCGATACTGTCGGCCTCGATCTGGGCGAGACGGCCGTAGGCGGTCCCCGCGAAGTCACGTGCGACCTTGCGGAGACCGGCCTGGGCGTTGGCGACCTCGTCGGGCCGCCGCCGCGCCGCGGCCCGGGCCGACTCGAACGCCCGCCGGGCCGCCGCCTCCGGCCCGGTGCCCGTCGCTCCCGGACGTCCGATCGCCGTGGCCTCTTCGTCGCGCGCATCCTTCAACGCTTGTTGCGCGTCGCGGAACCCGGTCGCTGCGGCGTCGCCACCCTTGCCGATGGCACTGAGTCGCATGAACGCAAACGCCGCCACCGCGATGCAGCCCAAGACGGCCGCCGCGGTCACCGCCCGCGCTGCACCGCTTGGCCGCGCTCCCCGATCAGTGCGCGCGGCGCGCAGGACCCCGCGTGCGCTCTGTTCATAGCGCGCGGTCAGATTCGTGGCCGCGATCGTGTCATTCGAGGCGAGCTCATGGCGCGAGATCGGCGTTCCGTTGACGGTCACGTTGGTGTCGATCGCCTCGACGACGTCGACGGCTGACTCGCGCGCGACGCGCAGGCTCGCGCCGTCGAAACTCTCGGTGCTCACCTTCGCGTCGAGCGCGCCATCCGGCCATCCGACGTAGACCGTCTCGTCGAGCTCAACCAGCGCTTCGCCGAGACGTGACGTGATGTAGAGCCGCCCCGGACCTCGACGAGACGTGGTCGCGGAAGTGGCGGCGGATGACCGTGCGGCGGCGGCCGTTGGGGCAGCGAGCGCGGCGCGGACGGCGGCCGGGTCGATCGGTGCGGTCTGCGGGCTGTCATCCATCCGCGGGCTGTCATCAGTCAACGGTTCGGCCGTCGGGATCACCGCGATCGGGGCCGTGCTCGGTGCGGACTCGCCACGCGCGGCGGCCTGGAGGGCGGCGTGACAACTCGCGGCTGTCGAGTAGCGCTCCGCCGGTGCGATCGCGAGCATGCGCGCGAGCACCGCGCGCAGCGGTTCGTCGGCGGTCGGCGCGAGTTCCCCGGCTGGCGGGAGTTGCCCTTCGGACAGTGAGCGCGTTGCGTCGCGTCCGCTCCCGAGGACCGGCGAGCGGCCCGTCAGCATCTCGACCGCAATCAGCCCGAGAACGAAGATGTCGCTTCGAATATCACCGTCAGCGCCCCGCGCTTCTTCTGGCGCCTGATAGCGCGCCTTGCGCGGCTGGAGCGCCGCGGGGAGCAAGCGCAGACCTCGCACGGCGACCTGTCCTCGGCCGGGCAGGAGAATGCGGCGCGGCGTCAGATCGCCATGACGCGTATCTGCCGCTTCGAGTGCCGCCAACACCGCCGCCACGGAGACCGTGATGGTTGTGGCGCGTTCCACGGCGAGCGCGCCACCTCGCCCGATGAGTTCGTCGACGCTTCGGGCGCCGACTTCCTTGGCGACTGCGAAGACGAGAGCGCCTTTGCGCCCCGCGGTGGTGAATGGCACGAGATCCTGGTGCGAGACCCGCGCGGCCAGCCGGACCCGACTCAGAAAGGCCTCGGCACCCGCTTCGCCACCGATCGCGTCGGCGTCGGCGAAGTAGAGCCTGACCGCGAGCCCGAGGGAGTCTTCGCCCGCATGTACCGCGATGGGGCCGGACTCGCGCAGACGCTCGCCCACGCGGATTCCGGAAATCTGGGTCGGCAGGTCTTCGGCGAGGGGGGCGGAGTGACTCACGTGAAGCGAGCGAACGTACCCGGCGGGGCGCGCACGACGTCAGCGAAATCAACGTCCCACGCACGCGAGCTCCGTGCTGCGGGCGGGATCCGGGTCGGTCGCGTCCGGATCGACGTGCCGCGCACGATGTTCCTGGTCCGCCCAGAGCAGGGGCGCTGCGGGCGCGATATCGAGGCGCCGTGCCGCACGCACGCGCTCGTGACTGAGGAATCTCACTGGAACGACGTCTCTAGTTTCAGTCGCAGGCTGCCGATTCCCGAAATGAGGGTGCGGCGTCCGTCTGTGCCGCGAGGTGCTATGCCCCCCGACTATCCAGCTGCCGACCCCGACGACGCTTCGTTCGATCCCTTCCGTCATCGGAAGGAGATCGAGCTCATGGAGCAACGCTTCCGTGAGCGCGTCGAGCACACCGGTCCCGTCCAGCCCGCGCCGACCACCGGTGCGATCGACGAGCGCGTGCAGGATGAGATGCGGCAGTTCTTCTCCGAGTCCACCCAGAAACTCGAGGCAATCGTGCCGACACTGGAAGCGCGTGCTGGGCACGACGCTTCGGAGACGACCGGTGAAATTCGGCGCAAGATCGACGCGTTCTTCGGCGAGGCCGGCGGCAGCGGAATGATCCGCTCCGAGCGCACGATGGCGATCGAGCCCGCGTCGGACCGCCCGCCACCCGTGGTCGGCTTCGAGCGACCCTCGGTCCCTGCCGCGTCGGGAGCGCTCTCGGCTGCTCCGGGTCTGCGCCGCGACGCGCCGCATGATGACTACGAGGTGCCTGTCGCCGCGACGACGCACCTTCCGCCCACGATCCGCCGCTCGGAGGATGTCGAAATCCCTGAGCCCGCACCGGCTGGCAGCGTGCGCCCGTCTCTGCCTCGCCCTGCCCGCCGGAGCAGCGCCCCGGCGGCCGATCGTCCTCCGATGGATCTGAAGAGCGCGCTCGAGCGACTGCGCCGCCACGGCGTCGTGCGCGACCCCGCGGCAGCAGCGGCGGACGCCCGGCAGGTCGCGCCCCGCCCGGCACCGGCCGCGTCACCGCCACAGGTGGCGCGCCCGGCCGCACGCCCGCAGCGAGCGGAGGACTCGCGGCAACTGCCTCCCCTCGGCGGAACCCGCCCAGGCTCGCAGGGAGCGCACGGCGACCCGCGCATTGGTGGGCAGTTGCTCGACACGGGGCCCGTTGGCCGATCCGTCATTCCGGATGTCGACCCGAGCGAACGTGCACGCATGCGATCGCCCGAGCCTGTCACTGGATTTGACGACATCTTCGCCGAAGTGGAGGATCTGGTTCGCGGCACGCTGGCCGACTCGATCGAGGAGACGTTCGCCGAGGCGCGCGCGCAGGAGACCGTGTTGCGGGACGAGATCGCCGCCATTCCGCAGCCCGCGTTGTCCTCGCTGCTCTCGCGACCCGAGGATGATGAGCCCGAAGAAGAAGACGCCGCGCCCGACGAATCGCCGGCCGGTCCCTACAACTGGGGCGTCAAGTCGGCCGAGCGTCCGCGCGGTGCGTGGCTTCTCGAAGACGGTGCCGAGGAGGCCGTCCGCGCCCGCCTGCAGGGCGCTGCCGCAGCTGCGCCACCGGCCGTGCCCGAGCCACCGGTGCTTCACGAGGATCTGCTAGAGGACACGGCGGAGATCGAGGTCGTCGTACCCGCCACGCGTGCTGCGGCGTATGAGTCGGGCCCCCGATCGACGCCCGTTGACCTCTCTGAGCCGCCCGAAGCCGACTGCTTTGGCGTGGACTCGGAGCCCGTCTCCGTCGCGCCGCCGTTGCCCGCCGATGGTGGCCGTGGCGGTGGCGGTGGCGGTGGCGGTGGCGGTGGCGCGGCGAATGGGATTCTCGCGCGCAAGCTCGAGGCCGAGACGAGTCGTTTCGCGCCGCTCCTCGACCAGTTGGTCGCCGACGGCGTCGTGGATGCGAAGGATCTCTCAGACGACGAGCCTGAGGACGACGACGACGAGATCTCGGTCGCGAGCTTCCAAGACAATCGGCCGCGTGGCGACGATCAGGGGATGACGCCCATGCGCATCATCGAGGAGATCCGGCGTCTGCGGCGTATTCAGGAGCTCCTGGTCTCGAAGGGACTGGTCTCCGAGGGCGAGATCTCCTCGCCGGCGTCCGACGACGATTGACCGGCGCGAGCCCAACTCGTAGGGTCGATACGCGATGGAAATGAGCAACTCGTCACCCGCGACCGACCCTTCCCCGTCTGACGACGGCGCCGCTCTCACGTCCAACGGCGACCGGGTCCTCGTCGTCGTATTCTGGGCGTGGGCCTGCCTGCTCCTCGTCGCGACGCTCGCTCAGCTATTCGGCTGGGAGGGCGTCCTCGACGTCCTCGACGTCAAGCGCTGGTTCTGAGTCCGTTGTTCCTGGACGGCTCTCGCGCCGGACGTGCGAGTGGCTCGAGCAGGCGCGCCTCGCCCGCTCCGCAGCGACCAGCCCAACGTGTCGTTTGTGGGCACGATCCCGACGGTGCTAGAATCGTCCCCAGATCATGCTCATGAACCGATCCGCGCGGCGCAGCGCGGCGGATCGCAGCCTTCGTTTGGCGGGGATCGTGGCAGGCTTTCTGCTGCTGTCCGCGTGCGGCGGGGGTGATCCGCCGAGTGCTCATCAGAACGGGTCCGAGGAGTCGCAGTCCTCGCGCGCGCCGTTTCTGCGTGATGTCACCGCAGTTTCCGGCATCGACTTCGTTCACCGCGTGACGGCGGACGGAAGGTATCGCCTCCCCGAGGTCCTCGGCGCGGGTTGCGCGATCTTCGACGCGAATGGCGATGGTGCGCTCGATCTCTACTTCATCGATACCGGGGATGCGCCCGAGGCAGGCGCCGCGAACCGGCTCTTCCTCCGGCAACCCGATGGCACGTATGTCGATGCAACGGAGAGCAGCGGACTCGGCGATACCGGTTTCGGCATCGGGGTTGCGGTTGCGGACATCGATAACGATGGCGACCAAGACGTCTTCGTCGGCAACTGGGGAGAGGATCGGCTCTACCGCAACGACGGGGCCGGGGTCTTCACGGACATCACCGCGGCAGCCGGGCTGGGCGGGTCCCTTCTGACGTCGTCGGTGGGCTTCCTCGACTTCGATCGCGACGGGTTTCTCGATCTCTTTGTCCTGCATTACACCGTCCCGGATCCGCATCAAGCGTGTCGCGGGAAGGGCGACGGACGTGAGTACTGCAGCCCGCAGGCGTATCGCCACTGCCCTGACACCGTCTATCGCAATCGTGGCGACGGGACGTTCGAGGACGTGAGCCTCGCAACCGGCGTCGGCGAGGTGGCCGCCGCGGGACTCGGTCTCGGCGTGATGGACTTCGATGGCGACGGGTGGCCGGATGTGTACGTCGCCAACGACCAGGTGGCGAACCAGCTCTGGATCAACCAGCACGACGGGACCTTCCGCAACGAGGCCATGGCGCATGGTGTCGCGTACAACGGGCAGGCGGTCGCCGAGTCCAGCATGGGGGTGGTGGTCGCAGATCTCAACCAGGATGGGCGCCCCGACATCCTGTGCTCGCACATCGCAGGCGAGACCAACACGCTCTACCTGAGTGATGGTGCAACCGCGTTCGTCGATGCCACCGACATCACCACACCCGGTCGCCCCAGCTTCGGGCTCACCGGGTGGGGCATGGCGTTCCTCGACATCGAGCACGACGGCGATCTCGATCTCATCGTCGCGAACGGGGCCGTCGATCGTCGTGCGGGCCACGCGGTCGGGAGCGGAGGCACCGATTGGTCTGGCTACGCCGAGCCCAATCAACTCTTCGTGAACGCTGGTTCTCCCGCGTTCTCCGAGTCCGCGGCTCTCGGCGGGGATTTCTGCAGCGCGGTCGAGGTCAGTCGCGGAGTGGCCACCGGCGACCTCGATGGCGACGGTGACGTCGACGTGGTCGTCACGAATATCGCGGGGCCGGCGCGGGTCTACGAGAACGTCGCGCCGAAGGTCGGCCACTGGCTGCGCGTGCGCGCCGTGGACCCGGCGCTATCGCGTGCGGCGATCGGCGCGACCGTTGTCGTTGCGGACGCCGGACGCCGCTACAGCGCGACGGTCGGTGCGGCGTCCAGCTATCTGTCGACCTCCGATGGCGCTGCGCACTTCGGGCTGCCCGCGGACGCGGCGCCCTCGGAACTCGATGTTCGGTGGCCGAGCGGTGAGTGGGAGCGTTTTCCGCTTGCGGGTATCGATCGCAACGTGGTCGTCATCCGCGGCACAGGGAAGCTGCCGCGATGAGGCGCGCGGCGGCCTGCTTCATCGTCCTGCTCGCACTCGTCGCATGTGGGCCGGGCGACGCGGGGACCGCGACAGAGAACGTCCCGAGTGCCGCGCTGCCGGACCTCTCCATCCACGAACCACAAGTGGCGGAGAAGCTGCGCGCCGCGATGCGGGCCGTCGAGCGGACGCACGGCGAGGACGCATACGTGCATCTCGGTCGCGTCCTCTTCGCGCACTTCGAGTGGGAGAGCGCCCGCGACGCATTCCTCGCGGGGGCGGCACTCGACGGCGAGGGGCGCTTCGAGTGCCTCTACCTAGCGGGCGCCGCAGCCGCGTACTCAGACGGTCCAGTCGCAGATGCCACTGCGATCCTGGCGCGCGCGTTCGCGATTCGCGACGAGTACGCGCCCGCGCGACTGCGCGCTGGCGAACTTGCCGAACTCGACGGGCGCATGGACGCCGCGGAGCGCCACTTCGCGCGCGCATTGGAACTCAAGACGACGAGTCATGCGCTGCTCGGTCTCGCCCGCTGCGCGACGGCGCGGGGGGACGATGAGCGTGCGCTGGCACTGCTGCTCCGGGCTCGAACTTCGAACCCGCGGCACGTGGAAGTGCTCGTCCTTCTGGCCGGAACGCTCAGTCGGTTGGGACGCATCGACGAGGCGCTCGAGATCTCCGCCCTGGTGCCGCCGCGACACGCGCGAACGCATTTTCGCGATCCGTTGGTCCTGCGAGCTCGCGCGGAGAGCGTCTCGCACCTCGGGCTGATGGAACACGCCGATCGCGCGGCGGCTGCCGGCTATCCACAGGACGCCATCCAATTCCTCGATCGCGCCATCGCGGCGGCGCCTGACTCTGTCGGCGCGCGTCTCCGCCGGGCGGCGATCCTCGCCAGCGGCGGACAGCACGAGGCCGTGATCGCTGCCTGCCGCGACATCGAGAGGATCGCCCCGACGTGTGGCGTGGCCTGGAGCCGGCGCGGATTGAGCGAAGTCGCGCTCGGCCGCATGAAGGACGCCGAGTACTCGTTCCGGAGGGGAGTCTCCGTTGATCCGGGCAGCGCCGAGACCCGTCACGAACTGGCCGCATTTCTTGCACGGGATGGGGCACCAGATGGCGGCGACGAAGAAGCGCGCGTGCTCTTGGACGCGCTCATCGCCGAGGCGCCGGATCAGGTGGCGTCACGGGCGCTACTCGCACGATTGCTACTACGTGCGGGCGCGCGCGAGCCGGCGCGCACACACGCGCTGGCCGTGCTGCGCCGCGCTCCCGGAAACGCAGCAGCCCGCGCCGTTCTGGCAGAACTGGAGTAACGATGCGGCGATACGGAGCGCAATAGAGTAAGCGTCGGTTTGTAACCTTCGGCGTTCTCGTGCGACCTGGGGAGTATGAGACTCTCTTCTTCGCTCGCCCGCGTGGCCGGTGCCACGCTCGACCTGATCGCGCCGCCGCATTGCCTCGCCTGTAGCACGGAGGACGTCGTTCGCCTCGGGCTCGGCGCCGCGTGTCTGCGCCTCGTCCGACCGGTGCCCCCCGACTCGTGTCCCGTGTGTGCCGCCGTGCTCGGCTACGGCGCACCGACATCTGCCTGCATCGCGTGCGCACGTCTCTTGCCACGCTTCAGGGCATCGGTGGCGGGCGCTGCGTACGCGGGATTGGGCGGCGAACTCGTCCGCCGCGCCAAGTACGGTCGCGATGCCCTGCTCGGAGTGCCGCTCGCCGGGTTGCTCGCCGACGCGGTCTCCGCATGGGAGCCGGGCACGCGCGCGGACGAGGTCGTGTGCGTGCCCTCCACGCAACGCCGCCGACGCGAGCGCGGCTTCAATCTTGCCGAGCTACTCGCCGATCCAATCGCCCGGCGCCTCGGTGTTCCGTTTCGTCCTCATCGACTCGCCCGTGTGGGAGAGCCCGCCCCGCAGGCTGCACTGACGCGCGCTGAGCGTCGTCGCGCGGCGACCGGGACCGTTCGGATGCAGAGGCGTTCGCGCCTCGCACGTTTCCTCGCTCGCCGCGATGCCGGAGTGTGTGGGAGTCGCATCCTGCTCGTGGATGACGTGTTGACGACTGGCGCGACGGCGAATGCGTGCGCCCGTGCGCTCCTGGAAGCGGGAGCCCGCGATGTCATGGTCGCCGTCGCGACGCGCGCGTGATGGCGCGGGCAGCAGCCCCACGGGAAGCGCCGTAGCGTCTCCCCCAGCGTCTCCCCCGGGCCACGCTCCCCGCATGTCCCCGCAATCAGCGGCCGGAGAGGGTCACCGTTACCGTCGTCTCGGCGCTGTCTCGGACGTACGTGACCTGGACCTCATCGCCCGCGGCCGATTCGCCGATCAGCTTCCCGAGCGCCGCCGCCGACACGATCTTGGTGCCGTTCCACGCGATGATGAGATCGCCCTTTTCGAGGCCGCCCTTCGCCGCGCCCATTTTCGGGAAGACCATCCCCATGAGCGCGCCTTCGCGCTTGGGATCGTCCGCCAAGCGGACGCCCAGCACGGGTTGCGGGGGGCGCTTCTTGAACACCGGCTTCGTGTCGGCATCCGCCAGCTGCGCCACCGTGCGAGCGGCGATCCCGGCGATCAGCGCCGCGCCGTCGGCGTTGAGCAGCCACCAGTCGTCCGCAGGGCGGTGGTACTCCGGGTGGAGTCCGGTGGTGAAGAAGAGCGACGGAACGTCCTTCGCATAGAACGAGTAGTGATCGCTCTGCGGCCATGCCTGCCAGGTGTGCGTGAGACGGGCGCCCGCAGCGGCGCTCAGCTTCTCCACGATCGCGGTGAACGTGCTGCCGGTCGGAGCGCCGCCGAGATGCAGGCCTCCGTCGGTCTCCGCGTCCGTCCGATAGCGACCAACCATGTCCATGTTGACGCACGCGATGGTTTGCTCCATCGGCCACGTGGGGTGCTCAGCGTAGTACTTGCTCCCGACGAGTCCCTTCTCCTCACCGCACCAGAAAGCGATCACGATGGAGCGCTTCGAGGCCGGCTGCGCGACGAGCCATTCTGCGATCTCCAGAAGGGCAGCGGTGCCCGAGGCGTTGTCGTCCGCGCCGTTGTGGATCTCGCCGCCGCCCGCGGGGCTGCCGAACCATCCCATGCCGACGTGGTCGAGATGCGCGCCGGTGACGATCGCCTCAGCGGAAAGGGATGGGTCGGTGCCGCGGCGGACCGCGATCACGTTGCGTGCGGCGGATGAGTCGACTGCTGCCTTGACGGTGATGCGCACTCCAAGGGCCTGGGAGCGTGGCGTGCGATCGGCGTCGATGGCTGCCTGGACATCCTTCAGCGTCGTTCCGCTGCGCTCGAAGAGCCGCTCTGCGACCGGCCTCTTGATCGCCAGGACCGGGATCTTCGACGGTCGCCGCGTGCGGACCGCCACCGGCAGCCCGTCTTTCTCGTGGTTGTAGTCGTTGACCAGCAAGACGGCTGCGGCGCCTGCTGCCTGCGCGCGCGCCGCCTTGGCAGTGAACGACTGCAGGCGCGAGACCCTCGCCCGTTGGCGCGGGTCGGTGGCCTTCCACGGCGAGTCGTCGGCGGTCTCCGAGGGGGCATGGCGCAGGATCACGACGATCTTGTCCTGCACGTCCTGCCCCAAGAAGTCGTCGTATGCGTTCTCGGCGTCTGTGATGCCGAAGCCCACGAAGACCACGTCGCCCTCGGCCTCGCCGACGGCTGAGAACGTGAACGGGATGACGTCATCCGGCTCTCCGACCTCGGTCCGGGAGCCTGCCTCGCCAAGGAGTGCCAGGGTGGAGTTCTTCGCGTCGGGGCTGCGCGAAGGCATCGGCACGTCCTGGAAGAACGAGCCGCCCTCGCCGAGTGGTTCGAGCCCCATGCGCTTGAGCTCCGCCGCGACGTATTCCTCGGTCAGACGACCGCCCTCAGTGCCGGATTCGCGGCCAGCGAGTTCGTCGGAGGCGAGATAGGCGGCTCGCGTCAGGAATTGATCGGCTGCAATCTCGGGTGTCGGCTTCGCACGGGGAGGTTCGCGACGCTCCGTGCCGGCGGTAGAAGGCGCCGCGACGAATGCGATGGTAAGCGCCGCTGCCGAGAGCCGGAGCAGAGCAGAGCCTGGTGAGGTGGGGCAGCGCAGCATGAACATCTCCCTGACGCGAGGTCGACCTATCCGACGCGACGACGATAGCGCCCGACGCGGTTCGATGCCCGGCTGCGCTCTCGCAGCCGGCTCTTCGATGACACGCGACCGGGCGGGGCCGCTCCGCTTGGAACGCTGCCCGCGTCAGTCCTGTTCCGCAGGTCGCAGATCGCGGAGCAATCCCTCGACCTCGGTTGCGCCACGAAACGTGTTGCGCTGCGGCGTGACCGCCGCGTCGAGGAGCGCGCCCGACTCGAGCAGCGGCATCAGCTCGGCAGCGCGCCGGAACGCGATGCAGCGCAGCGCGTGGCCGTCGCTTCCGAGATGGAATGAGACGTGCTCGTTGAGTTGTCCCATCCGACGTGGCTTGCCGACGACGCGGACGCCGCGCAGGGCGAGCACCGGTTCCGGGTTGCCGGCACCGAAGGGTTCGAGCCGCTCGAGCCCGGCCGCGACGCCGGCATCGAGTGCGCGCAGGTCGATCTCGGCGTCGAGCACCAACTCCGGAACGCGCGCGTCGGCCGGAAGGGTGTCCTCGACGTACTTCCCGAACGCCTCCTGGAAAGCGGGGAAGCGCTCCGGCTCGATCGTGAGTCCCGCGGCTGCGGCGTGGCCGCCGTGGGCCACCAGATGCTCACCGCACGCCGCGAGCGCCTTGTGGAGCGCGAAGCCGGGGACGGAGCGCGCTGAGCCGCGCCCGATGCCATCCTTGGTGCTGACGATGACCACAGGCACGTGGAAGGCATCGACCAGGCGTGCGGCGACGATCCCGATCACACCGTGATGCCAGTTCTCGCCGCAGAGCGCGATACCGCCGGCCGGGCTCTCGCCGAATTGCTCGAGGGCGAGGGCCTTCGCCTCTTCGGCGACCACGCGCTCGACGGCACGCCTGCGTGTGTTCTCCTTGTCGAGCTTCACCGCGATTTCGCGCGCCCGCTCGATGTCGTCGGTGAGCAGGAGTTCCAAAGCGAGACTGGCGCTGCCCATGCGGCCGGCGGCGTTGATCCGCGGACCGAGCTTGAAGCCGATATCGCTGGCCCGCAGGGGCGGACGAGCGCGCGATACGTCCAGCAAGGCCGAGATCCCCGGGCTCGATCCGCCGGCGAGAACTTGGAGACCGTGGCGCACGATGACCCGGTTCTCGCCGCGCAGCGGCACCACGTCCGCCACCGTGCCGAGCACTGCAGATCCAAGCGCTTCGAGTAGGAACGCGCGCATGTCGTCGGTGACACGCGCGCCCGGCGAGAGCTCCTGGGCAATCGCCCACGCGAGCTTCATGGCGACACCGGCGCCACAGAGATCCGGAAACGCATACGTCGAGTCGGCGCGCTTCGGATTCACGATCGCCACCGCCGGCGGCAACTGCGGGGCGATCTCGTGGTGGTCGGCGACAACGACGTCCACTCCGGCCGCCTTGGCGTTCGTGATCGGCTCGACGGCCGATGAGCCGTGGTCTACCGAGACGAAGAGCGAGACGTCGCGATCCCGGATCAGGCGCTCCATGGTCGGCCAGTGGAAGCCGTAGCCGGAGCCCGTTCGTTCTGGGATGTACGGGATGACGCGCGCGGCCCCGGCGAGCCTGAGGAAACGCACGAGGAGCGCCGTGCCGGAGATGCCGTCGACGTCGTAATCACCCCAAACGCAGATGGTCTCGCGCTTCCGGAGCGCCTGGCGGATGCGTGCGACCGCCTTCGGCATATCCGGCAGTCCCTCGGGGCGCAGCAGTGTCCCGAGGCCGCCGCGCAGAAACGTGCGTGCGGCGACCGGATCCGACACGTCGCGATTGAGCAGGCATTGCGCGGTGATGGGATCGACCCCGATCTCGCTCGCGAGAGCCGCGGCCTCTTCGTCTCGGGGAGGCCGTACGGTCCAGCGGCGCGTGCGGGGCGCGTCTTGCGACAAGCGGACGATGGCGGCCTCCCGCCCCCGCGAGTGGAGGGCGGTGCGAAGTCTCGGGGCGATGCAAAGTTGCGGGCGATCCAAACCTGTGGGCAATGCAGATCTGCGGGCGATGTGACCCAGCGGAGCCTTGCTAGATCTGGGCCGGCCGCGCGTCGTCGCCCAGGAATAAGGCTAGGCCCGATGGGGGACACTCGATTGACGCGGCCGCGCCGGAGTCCGATCGAAGCGTCAGCTCTGCGCCTTCGGCCCCAAGACGCGGACGTCGCCCTGCCGACGCGTGAACCCGATCTGATCCAGGTACTCAAGCAACGGGATCGCGTACTTCCGTGTGGCACCGACCAGGCGCTTGACGTCGGCCGGCGCGAGGGAACCATGTTCCGCACAGTGAGCGCGGACCTTCGTCTGCACGTCTGCGAGCGTTTCGGCGAGCAGCAGCACGCCGTCGCGCAGGTGGACGACGCGGCCGCCGTGCTCGAGCAGCGCGAGGAGTTGCTCGACCTCCGCGTTCAGCCCGTCGACCAGGTTTGGCAACTCGTGCGCGCGCGGCGTCTGCCACGGATCCTTGCCGAGGATCGCGAGAATGGCGTCGGAGCGCTCCTGCTGCACGCCAGAGAGCTCCGGCGCGCGACCGCCGCGCCGCACGCGTCCTTCACTGAGTGCATCCACACGTCCGTCGGCGAGGAGCGCTCCGACCAGGCCGTCCACGACGGCGATTTCGCCGCGCACGATGTTGGGGAGCACCGCCTTCTTCATGCCGACGGCGAGCGGTTGCTTCGCGTGAAAACGATCCAGCGCGCCGAGGATTGCATCGGTTCCGCGCGTTGCTTCCTCGCCGTGAACAAGGATCCCCCGGCCCACTTCGACGACGTGGCCGTCCGCGATCAGCCCCGTGAGCTCGGGTTCGATCTCCTCCTTCCGACGCAGCAGTGCGCGGATGAGTGCGGCGCGGTCGGTCCCGTTGAGGCGTGCGCGGCGCACGTGCGCTTCGACGGCAACCCGTGGATCGTCGAGACCCCGCTCGCGTTCCTCGAACTCCGCGGCGCCCCCCGACTGCTTGCGGCGCCCGGCGTAGCGCCCCGCGCCGAGAATGATCCCGCCTCCGAGCGTCGCCATGTGTGAGGACGTGCGAATGATGAACCGGTCGCCCGGCGCGATCACCGCCTCGCGGTCGAGCTTGAGTCGTGCCCATCCGGTGGTGCCCGCCTCCAAGCGCTTCAGGCCCACGAGCAGGACGCGCGCGGCGCATTCGAGTGTGCCGACGTGGAGGCGGACCTCCGTGTTGTGCTTGAGTGCGCGCGCGACGGACGGCAGCACGTGCAGCTTTACGTCCAGGAGCGCGGCGTCGGAGAAGACGTCGGGCGTGCAGACCACGTCACCTCGGCGGACCTTGCGATGCTCCAACTCGGCCAGGTTGATCGCTGTGCGATGTCCGGCGGATGCAGTGTCAGCGGGGCGGTGGTAGACCTGCAAGCCGCGCACGCGACCAGCGCGATCACCGGGGCGCACCGCGACGCGATCGCCGAGCGCCAGATGTCCGGAGCTGGGAATGCCGGTCACGACGGTGCCGAACCCGGGGGACGTGAACACGCGTAATACGGGCATCCGGAAGAAACCCTGTGCGTCGCGTGGTGGCGACGCCTTGACCAACTGCGCGACGTGCGCACGCAGCGCATCGATACCCTGACCGGTCACGCCGGAGACGGGGAAGGCCTGCGCGCCCTCAAGGAACGTGCCCTGCACGAGGTCCTCCACCTCGGAGGCCACCAGTTCGACCATCTCCGCGTCCACGGTGTCCGCCTTGGTCAGGACGATGACACCGGAGCGCAGTCCGAGGAGAGACATGATCTGCAGGTGCTCACGCGTCTGCGGCATGACGCCGTCGTCCGCCGCGACGACCAGCATCACCACGTCGATGCCGGTCGCGCCCGCCACCATGTTGCGGATGAACTTTTCGTGCCCGGGAACATCGACGACACCCACCTCGACGCCGTCGTCGAGGACTAATTCCGCGTAGCCGACGTCGATCGTCAGGCCACGCTCGCGCTCCTCGGCGAGTCGGTCGGTGTCTTGCTCGGCTCCGGCAAGTGCTCGCAGCAGCGTCGTCTTGCCATGATCGATATGCCCCGCCGTGCCCAGGGTGACGGGCAGGATGTCGCGCTGAACGGACTGTTTCGCCATCCGCGTGAGGATAGCGCGGTCGCCTCGCCTGATGTCACGAATCGAAGCAGGGCGCCGACCGAAGTCGGCGCCCTGTGGATTGTTGTCTGACTGCCCGCCCGGATCAGATCCGGACCAGCAGTTGCCGGATCAGAAGTTGAACTGGAACGTCATGGCGAGCCGGTCGACTGACGGAAGGATGTCGGTGCTGCTCTGCGTGTCGTTCAACTGGAAGGTGATGCGGAAGCGGACGAACTTGTAGCTCTTGCCGTTCATCACCTCTGCGATATCGAAGATGTGATCAGGACCCATCGTTGCCGGGTTGTAGCCCGGGATATTCGGGATCGCTGGCTCCGCGCCACCGGTGTTGTCGGTGTAGCGAACTGGCGCCCACTTGGACACCTCGTCCACGTTGCTCGTGCCCTCGTCGGGCTCAAGCGCGTTCAGCAGCGGGAACCCGAAGTTGTCCGGGTCCTCGATCGCCATCTGCATCTCGATGAGCGTGGCGTCGTCACTCGGGACCGCGACGAAGTTGTCCTCGGTGAAGTTCACGATGCGCGGGTCATCAACTCCGACGTCGATAAAGACCGTGTACATGAAGCTCTGGACGCCGCCACCAACCGGGTCAAAGATACCAGCGGTGCCGCCAGGCACCTGAATGCCGCCACCAGGCGACTCGAGGCGCACATAGCCCTCGCCCCCGGTTCCGCCGAACGTCGCCGCGCCGAAGCTGCCAGCCGACTGCGTGCCGCCTGCGCCGCCCGGAACGCTCGTCGCATTCGTCGGATCGGAGAAGTCAAAGCTCTGACTGGTGCGGAGCAGCAGCGAACCGCCACCACCACCGCCGCCGGGGCCACTCACCATGGCGCTGTTGGAGCTACCGGTGCCGCCTGTTCCACCGCGAGCGCGGATCTGACCGTCGGTCCCGATCTGGAAGACGGACGCCGTCTGGACGAGCACCGCGCCACCACCGCCACCGCCGCTACCGGCCATCGTTCCCCAGCCTTGACTCGTGTAGGCTCCGTTGGCGCCGGAGGCGCCGCCTGCGCCGCCCACCAGCGGCTGGAGATCGTCGTTGGTTGAGCCTGCGCCACCCTTGCCGCCGACGCCGCGCCAGGACGCCTGTGACGACGTTGGCGTGGCACCATCGGTGCCCGCCAAGCGTGCGCCGCCGCCGCCGCCGCCGCCGCCGTTGACGTAGAGGCCCGAGCCGTTCGAGCCCTTGCCGCCGAGACCACCGCGGCCCCCGTCATCGGCTTCCGCGACCACAAGGTCCTTGTCATGGCCCGGCACACCGGCTGTTCCGTCGCCAGCCTTGGGTTTCGAAGTGGTTTCGTACTTGAGCGTCGCATCGCCGCCCTTACCGCCACCCGGGCCACCCTTGCCTCCCTTGACGACCGATGGCGGACTCTGAAGAGAAGTGCCACCTGTCTGCTTCGTGCCGTTCAGGCCGTCGGCGTGCAATTCGCCCTGGATGTCCACGGAGAGCGCCTTGACGGTCGCAGGGCGTGAGCCCGTGAGGTTGACCACGACGCCGGGCGGAATGATCAGATTGCGCCAGTTGATCGTGTTCTCGGGGAAAATGTCCGTATTGATGGTCTCGTTGGAGAGCGGCTCGAAGTCGCCGTCGGCTGCGCTTCCGCCCGCAATCGTCATGATGGCGGCGATCGCATTCGGCACACCCTCGTCATAGCTCGCCGTGGTGAGATCCTTGTCGTTGTTGCCGTCGCTTGCGATGAACTCCAGCACGACTTGGCCGGTGGAGACCGGCTCGTCGCGCGTGCTGAAGAGCACCATGACGCGCGGGTCAATCTCGTCCGGGTACGTGTCGCCGAGGTCGAGCAGGTTGGCCTTGAGCACGCCGCGCTCGACCGGATCGACCGGCCAGTCGAAGATCAATCGCGCGGGCGGGTCCTGCAACTCCTCGGGAGGTGTCCCAGGAGAGAGCTGTCGTGCGGTATCGAGGAACTCATAGACCTCGCGCAGCCGCAGGCGATCCAGATTGTTGCGATAGTCATAGAGCCCGGTGAGATCGCGCACTTCGCGCTTGACCCGCAACGCGTACGTGCCGAGATCAGGCAGCGGGAAGTTGGGCTGGAAGAAGAGCCGCGCCGAGTCGAAGTTCTGTTCGACGAACGTCGAGCCCTGCACAGGCTTGCGCAGGCTGGGATCACCCTTGCGCTCGGTGAGCAAGAGCGTGACGTTGCCTTCCTTGCGGACGGTGGACGGTGCCAGGGGCACCTTCGTGCCGAAGAGCGTCACGGCGATGTCGTTCGGGACTTCCTGCGTTCCACCGTGCTTCGCGTACTGGTCGGCGACCGACGCGACCTTGTCGGGCGGGTTCGAGAACTGGAAGCCCGGCGGCGGCGCGTCGTCGTAGTTGTCAATCGTGAACGCTTCGGAGCGGTCGGCGATTGGCGACGTTGTGAACGTGTACTCGGCCGTCCGGTTCAGCGGACGACCCTTGGTCGAGCGCACCGGCGACGGCGTCGGATTACCGAGCACGGTGATCTTGTAGTTCGTCAGAGGCTGGAAGCCCGCGTTCTCGTCAGCGTTGTCGCGCTCGCTCCCTGCCGGGTAGAACGCGCCGATCGGGCTGTCCGGGTCACGCATGTGCGTGGGCAGACGCGGGAAGAACCGCACCTTGTTGCCCTGCACCTGGAACGAACCGGGAACCTGCTTTGTGAAGCCGGTGCCCAGAGCGTTCTGGCCGCGGATCTGGAAGATCGCGGCACCGACGGTGCCCTGATCCACGTCAGACGTGAACTTGAACTCGATGATCGCGTTGTGGTTCACGCCCGAGAACGAGCCGACGTTCACATCGATCAGGCGTAGGGGGCCACCGCGTCCACGACGTTTGCGCTTCGCGAGCGCGTCCTGGACCGGGAAAATCGTGGCGATGAGGGCTGCGACGGCAACGCCAGCCGCAACGCCCGAGATCGTTCTACCGATCTTCATATTCGCTCCTTGATCAAATGAGTGAACGCTCCACCCGTGCGGTGAAGTCCACTAGCTCTCTGTAGCTCTATCAGTTTGTGGTCCACGAAGGCCGACGGCAAGCAAGAACTTCTGCATGATGCAGTGCGTGTCGCGAGGCCGATTCGGAACCTGACGGTGGATCGGGAGCAAGGCGCGTGCCACCGCTATCGATGTCCTTCTTCCCGCACTTCAGGCTCGGATCCTGCCGCAATGGACCGCTGGTCTACATGCGATGGCACGACTCCTGTGCGGTTTCGCTCGGAGGCTCCGCTCGCGTGGTCAGAGCGCCCCCTGAGCTCGCTGTCTGACCGCGCTGGCTGACTTCGTGGCCCGGGGTGGCCGTCTGGTCCGATCGGGCGCGCCTCGGCCCGCGGTGCCACATGCGCTGAACGGCGAGCTGTGGCAGCCTCTCAGCAGAACGTGCTGCGGTAGGCTTTCGGTCCTTTGCGCCCGTCCTCGTCGATGGCGTCCAAGCGCTCCTTGAAAGGCGCTGTCTCAGCCTTGGGAAGGTCGATCTGGAAGCCGATCTTGACCAGATTGCTGAGGGCGCGAACGCACGTGGGGTTGTACTCGAGGGCCTTGAGGAAGTGTGCGCGCGCCCGCTTGTACGCGATCAGCGCGAGCGCTTCGTGACCCGCGGTGGCGCGCTGTTCCGCGATGGCAAGCCAATACGTCCCGAACCCGCTGTTCGCGTCCGCGAGCAGGTCGTCCGAGGCGCGCTTGCCGATCAGGTCGCGGTACGCCTCGAGGTGCGTGCGCATCTCGGCCAACTGGTCGGCGTCGTGCGACGACTCCTTCCAGGCAAGAAATGCGAGCTTTACGTGCGGGTCGGCGTAGTCGCGCTTGCGCTTCGTCGCAGCCAGGTACCAGCGACGCGCCTCGACGAAGTTGTTCTGCGTGCCGAAGAGCAGGCCCAGGTTGTAGTAGAGATACGGATTGCCCGGATCTTCCACGAGCATGCCACGGACGAGTTTCTCGGCCGCTGCGAATTGCTGCACACGTTGATGCGCGAGCGCGAGGCGGAGCACCAGCTCGTTCGGCGGCTTGCGATCGTTCTCGCGGGCGATGGCGAGCGCCACCTCGAGATCCTGTATCGCGCGATCATGCTGACCGCTCTCGAAGAGCTGCACGCCGCGGTGGAGCCTGCCGAGGAAGCGGAACTCCGCGTCGCCGTGAGCGGCCTCGACGATCTCCACGAATCGGTCGAGGCGTTCGATCGCCGCATCGGAGTCCCCGTCCAGCGTCGCCGCGAACGCGTCGAGAAGGAGCAGGCCTGGATACGTTGGCGCGCTTGTCCGGGCCTCGTCGGCGGCGCGTCGGCCGACGTCGTCACGCCCGAGGATCAGGCTGCCGTACGCGATCAGGAAGACCTGCGTGAAGTCGGCCTCGCCGCCCGCGCGGCGCCGCGCCTCCTCGAGATCGCGCACGACGAGTTGCAACCGCTCGCGGTCCAGCGTCCAGACGTAGTTGCGCCAGCCCGACGTCCCGCGCATCCGCAGCACTTCGATGCTCGTCTCGGCGTCCGGAGCCGGAGCCGCTGCCGGAGTCGGGGCGCCCGACTCCTGGGCAGCCAACGGCGGCGCCACGCTGACGCAGAAGCCGCAGATCACGAGGTACGCCAGCGCGCGGGAGAGGAGTCGCATTGTCCGGAGCATACTCCGCATCGGCCTCCGAGGAGAGGACTTGACTCTGACCATGGCGACGAGAGGCGGTCCGGAATCTCCGCGGACGACGGGATAGCCGGAGGCCGGACGGCGAGCGCGGCGTATCCTGCGTGCCGGTCGGGGGGGGGGGGCGGAGCGAGAGTCGCGCGCGGAGTCGAGTCGACACAAGTGAGAGTCGCACGAAGAGCGCGTGTGCGATCGCCGTTCGCCCCCTGAGGAGAGCCTACCTTCGATGCCCAGCGCCCGCCTGCTCCGGATCGTCGTCGTCGCGGTCGCTCTGCTCCTCCACCTTGCCGCCCATGTCGGGCTCGGCGAACCCCGCGTTCGCCAACCGCTGCCCGAGGACCGGCCGGCGCTGCTCGCCAATCGAGCGCTTGCGCCCGAGGGTGAAGCACCGCTCGCGGACGCGCTGCGCGCGGCGCTCACGGACCCGGCCGTGGCGTGGGACCCGGGCGGCGACGTGGTGGGGCGTACGCGGTTTCGGCCGGTTGCGATGGCGGTGTTCGCGGTCGAGCGAGCGCTCGGTGGCGATCGCGCCGGATGGCTTGTCGGCGTGCTCTCCCTGCTGCTGCATGTCGTGGTCGCGCTGAGTGCTGCCGGACTCGCGCTCGATGTCAGTGGCTCTCTGCGGGCCTCGTGGCTGGCCGGATTGATCACAGCCGCCGCGCCCGTCGCACTCTCCGCGGCTGCGTGGCCCGCGCGTCAGCCGGTCGTGTTGGCCGCAGCGCTCGGCGTCGTCGGAATCCGACTGGCGCTGCGTGGCGGAATCCGAAGCCACATCGCGGCTGGCGTGGTGCTGGCGTGCGCCGGGCTGGCCCATGAGCTGGCGTATGGCGCCACCGCTGCCGCAGCCGTATTCGTCCTCCTGCGCCGCAACGGCGCGACGCAGACGTCGGGTTCCTCCGCTCTCGCCTCGTCCGTTATCGATGGGGCTCCACGCGAACTCGGTCCTGTCGCCCGCTTGCGCACGCTGGCGCTGATCGGCGTGCCTGTCGTTGCCGCAATCGTCTGGCGCTCGGTCGTGCTCTCGTCGACTGCGCCGGGGCTGTCGGAGCTCGAGGCGATTGGCGGTGGCGACGGCGTGGTGCGACCCGACATCTTCGACGCTGCGGCGGGCGCTCTGCTGACCCTTCTGGCGCCGCTCTTGCCGACGCGCCTGCACCTCGCGGGCGGGCCCTGGTTGGTCGGGGGCGCGGCCCGGCTGGCGTCGGGTCTGCTGCTCGTCGGTGCGACGTATTCGCTCGCGCGGCGCTGGCGTGCGCCGAACACGGCTCCGTGTCTCGCCGCGCTCGCCTTTGCAACGCCGTTGCTCTTCTCGGCGTCGACCGGCGGCGCCCCGTTCCACGATGCGTATGCGTATGTGCTCTTGCCCGTGCTCGCGACGGCTGTCGGTGTCGTGCTGGCCCGCGCGGTGCGCTCGGACGGGGCTCTGCGGCTGCCCGCGACCGTTGCGGGTGCGCTGCTTGTCGGTGCGTCGGTTGCTGCGACGCTGACGTCCGCTGCCGAGTTCCGATCGTCGAAGGCGTTCGTCGAACTCGCGGATCGGGGTGACCCGGGCAGCGCCGTCGTCGAGGCATGGCGGCTCGGCAATGCCGTGGCGGCCGCGCCCGCTGCCGTCCTGATCCATGCCACGGGCGCCGACGAGGATGCGCGACCGCGGGCGGACGCGCTCCTCGCGCTCCTCCCGCAGGCACTGGCCCTCGCGGATCGTCTGTTGGAGCCGGGCGTGCCTGGGCGAGACGCCATTCGGCTGACGACGGAGGGGCGGCGGATCGCACGCGATGGGGCCGCGGCCCTCTCGATAGCGTCGGTGCTCTCAGGCTACGCTACGGCCGTCGCCGCCCTGCCGGCCGGGACGCTGCGTGACGACGACACCGCGCTCTTGCCCGAGATCATCCGACCGGCGGAGGCCGCGGTCGCCGTCGCCCCGCAGTGGTCCGGCGCCTGGCTCGTGCTCGCACAGACTTGTACGCGGGTCGGCGCGATCGGGGCGGCGCTCGAGGCGGCGCGGAGCGCGGTGCGCCTCGATCCGAACGACGTCGCGCGCGCGGAACTGCTGGCCCGGCTCGCGCTGCGCGTCGGGCGCACGACGCTCGCGGTGTCGGAGATGGAGCGCGCCTCGGTCCTGGAGGCGGCCGCCGCCGAGGACGAGGACCGTCTGCCGCGACGCGCCCACGTTCTGCTGCGCGGCGAGGCCCTCTCTGCGGACGCGTCGGCGAGCGGCGTGTTGGTGGAGTTTGACTGGGCAGCCCGCCTTCTGCAGCCGCGGTGGGATGCCGGCGATCGCGATCGCGACCTCCGCACGCTGCTCTACAATCTGTACCTGAGGTGGGGCGATGCGCTCGCGTCGCTCGACAAGACGGCGATGGCCAGCCTCGCATATGACCGAGCCGTGGCCCTCGGCGGCACCGGGAGCGGAGCGGCCGAGCATCGCGGCTGGCTAACGCGCCGGCTGCGTCGCGAGATGAATGAGGCCGTCTCCGCGCTGAAACTCGCGCGGTCCGGCGAGGGCAATATCGCGAACGCCCTGCTCGGTGTGGCCATTGTCCTGTGTCGGAGCGCGAAGTGGAGCGAGGCCGACGAGCTCTTCGAGCAGATCTCGCGCGGTCAGGGCGGCATGAATCCCGCGCTACGATTCGCGCGCGCCGTACACCGCTATGCTGCGCGGGACGACGAACTCGGCACGGCCGAGCAGGAGTTCCGGCGCGTCCTCGACGAGGATTCCGCGTTCGTCAGCGCACGCTTCGAACTCGCCGGCGTCCTGGTCCAATCCGGACGTCTCGAAGACGCCCGGCGCGAGTTCCTCCGCGCCGCAGCCGAGGGGGCGGCCTACGAGTGGAGCGCCGAGGCGCTCCAGATCGCGCGCCATCTCGAGAACCTGCAACGGTCGAGCACTCGCTGACCGGGACTGCGCCCCGCCCCGCCCGCCCGCCCCGTGTGCGCTGCGTCTCTGGTCCGGTGCGCTGCTACACTCGATCGGATGCATGATCGCCATTCGTTCGACGAATTCGACTACGTCGATCACCCCGACCAATGGCCGGCTGTGATCGACGAACTGGACAAGACACGCGTGCTCGCCGTGGACACCGAAGCGGACAGCATGCACTCGTATATCGAGAAGGTCTGCCTTGTTCAGTTGGCCACCGACGGCGATCGAGCCTACGTCGTGGACCCACTGGCGCTGCCCGAGCTCGAAGCGCTGCGCGAGCCGCTCGCGAGCAGCGATGTCACGGTCGTCTTCCATGGCGCCGACTTCGACGTGACCAGTCTCCGTCGCGACTTCGACTTCGAGTTCACGCAGATCTTCGACACGATGGTGGCGTCGCAGCTCCTTGGCGACGAGAAGCTGTCGCTGCGGGATCTCGTCGAACGGTACTTCGGAGTCGTTCTCGCGAAGGCGCATACCCGCGCGGACTGGGGCAAGCGACCGCTCACGCGCGCGGAACTCGAGTACAGCTACCTCGACGTGGCCTACCTCGTGGAGCTCGAGCAGATCCAGCGCGAGCGGCTCGACGCGGCGGACCTCAGTGCGGAAGCCGAGATTGAGTTCGTGCGGCTTGCGGGACGCGCACCCGTCGTGCGTGAGTTCGATCCGCATGGGTGGACCCGCGTGAAGGGCTCGCGCGACGCTCCGGCCGTGGAGCAGGCGATCCTCCACGCATTACACGCGGTCCGCGACGTCCACGCGCGCCAGCTGGATCGGCCGCTGTTCAAGGTCCTCGGCAACGAGTCGATTCTGCGCATCGCAAAGGCTCGCCCCACGTCGCGGGGAGCGCTCCAGGATGTGAAGGGCGTCTCGAGCTACGCGTCGAACCGAATGGGGAATGAGATCCTGGCCGCCGTCCGACTTGGGATCGAGCGCGAGAAGGCGCCCCCGCGCCCGCCGAAGAAGTCGGATCCCGCCAAGAAGCTCGACCACACGGCACAGAAACGTCTCGGACGCCTGCGCGATTGGCGTGGCCGTGTCGCGGACAAGGCTCGTCTCACGACGCTGGCGATCCTGCCGAACTACGCGATGTTTGAAGTCGCGCGTGTGCGTCCACGCACGCTCGACGATCTCGAGTGCGTTGCGGGAGTGGGCCGCTGTCGCACCGAGAAGTGGGGCAACGAGATCCTCAAGCTCGTCCGCTGAACGTCGCCCGCTGAACGTCGTTGGCACGCCCGTGCCGTTACGACAGATCGCCGTCGCGAACCCGTTGCGCCAATACGTCGCCGCACAGGTAGAGGCTGCCCGTGACGATCACGGCGCCGTCGGGCCCGGCGTGCTCACGCGCTGCTGCCAATGCCGCGGCGGACGTCGGCTCGGACGACGCTGCGATGCCAGCCGCGTCGGCCGCCGCTGCGATCGCTTCCGGCGCCGCGGCACGCGGCGACCCGGACGTCGTCCCCACCACGTGATCCGCCACGCCGCGCAGCGCGATCATGGAGCCCGCGATGTCCTTGTCGCGTGCCATTCCCACCACGAAGACGTGGGGGTGGCCGGGGATCGCCGCCTTGACAGTGTGGGCCAGCGCCGCGCAACTCGCGGGACTGTGGGCGCCGTCGACCAAGACGAGCGGATGCGTCGAAATCGGTTCGAGTCGGGCTTGTAACCGTGTCGATCGCAGTCCCTTGCGCACGTCGCCCTCGGTGACCTTGCCGTGAGCCCACTCCGTCTCGAGCGCCGTGACGGCCGCCACCGCGGCGTTGCGCGCCTGATGGGCTCCGAGCAGGGGCGTCGCGAGGTGGATTCGATGCCCGGCGTGCCGGAGAGTGAAGCTCGTGCAGACGGCTCCCGTGTCGCGGGAGTAGGCCGTCAGTACGTCCTCGACGTCGAAGTCCCTGCCGAGGACGAGGAGTGGTGACGCGCGCTCGCGGCAGATCTCCTCGACGATTGGCAATGCCGAACTGGGTCCGGCGGGCGCGCCGGGGCGGTGGCCGCAGACCAGAAGCTGCCCAGGGCGGGCCGCCTCGGCTTTCTCGCGTGCGACCGCTTCGACCGTCGTTCCGAGTTGCGCCGTGTGATCGAGTGACAGACTCGTCAGCGTGACGCATTTGGCCTCGGCCGCGGACGTTGCATCGAGTCGGCCGCCCATTCCGGCCTCGAGCACCGCGACGTCGCACTCCGTGGCTGCGAAGGTCAGCAGCGCGGCGACCGTGTGGATCTCGAAGAACGTCGCCTGCTCGCCGGCCGCGGCCGCAGCCTCGACGTGTGGCCGCACGTCGCTCAGAGCCTGCGCAACGAGCGCGTCGTCGGCCCACTCTCCCTGCACCCGGATGCGCTCGCGGGCGTCGATCAGGTGCGGCGACGAGTAGAGGCCGGTGCGACGACCGGCAGCGCGCAGGATCGAGCTGAGCATCGTCGCCGTGCTGCCCTTGCCCTTGCTGCCGACGATCTGCACGACGTCGAGCTGCCGATCCGGTCGCTTCACCGCGTCGAGTAGGCGGTGCACCCGGTCCAGCCCGTACGTGCGCTCGTCGTAGCTCTGTGTCGCCATCGTCTCGTAGTTCGTCCTGGATGCGAGCCACTGGAACGCATCGTCGAACGTGGCGAAGGGCACGACCGGCGTCGACATGCACCCGATTGTCGCACGTATCGCAGATCCCGGAAACCACGATCTGGCAAGGTGGATTTGCTTCTGACTCGGCTGCGTGGGGTATCCTCGCACTTGCCTGTCCGGTCCCCTCTGGAGGTCATCGTGACGAAAAGCCATCCGGGGACCGGGTCAAGCGGCGCGACGCCGCCGCCACCTGGTTTCCTCATCTCTCCGAAAGTCGGCTTGGTCGGCTTTCTGGTCATGCTCGGTCTTGCCGGCGTCGCCTACGTGGCACTCGGTTTCTTTGCCGGTAGCGACGCGCCCAACCCTGAGACGCCCGACGGTAGCGCGCTGGTTGGGGGCGTGCCCGTGGGTGGTCTGAAGCCGACGATCGAGTACATCGACGACGGCCAACTGGCAGCCATCGACCCCGAGGGCACGAGTCGCGAGCTCCAGGCGGAGCTGATCCACTGGTTCCTCGCGATGGATCGGAAGCCGATTTCGGATCGCGAAGAAGTAGACGAGCCCGAGTGGGCTGCCCGCATCCTGGAAGAGGGTGTGCGACGGCGCATGGATCGCCTGCCGGAGCGCGTGTTCGGGAGCCTCGACAATATCCCCTCTGTGATCGACGAGCCCGGGCCGTACCGCGGGACACTCGTCAGCGTGTGGGGGCGTGTCGAGAGCGTCGCTCAGGCGAAGTTGCGACTGCCCAAGGGCGATCGCGCGGTCAGCCGCTTGCGGCTCCTCGATCACGCCGGCGTCGCTTGGGTGGCGACCGTTGTGGCCCCCGTCTCTGACTCGGTGAAGGTCGGCAGTTGGGTCAAGATCCCGGGCGTGTTCGCGAAACTCTGGCCGAACGGCGACCGTCCGGCGCTGCACGTCTTTGCGACGCGCGCGCCGATCGGCAGCTTCGCACCGGTGTCGTACGACGCGCCCCGCGTCGAGTGGCTCGAACAGGTGAGCGACGCCACCCCCGACGGTTCGACGGCGCTCGAGGACGTGCCGTTCTATGGCATGCTCAACTACGTCCGGTCGCTCGGCATCGACGGGTACCGCGCTGCACGCGACAACGGCTCGCTGGAGGTCGCCGACCTGACGGGCACGCAGGGCTCCAAGCCGCTGCTCGATGCGCCGCAGAACTGGCGCTTCCGCGCCGTGCGACTCCGCGCCGCGCCGATCCACAAGGAGTTCGTCGTCGACCGGTCCTTGGGCGAGAACCCGGGCAACATCGACTTCATCTATCGTGGCTATCTGGTGGATGACCAGAACCACCCGGTGCTCTTCATGTCTCCGTTCCCGCTCGAGGCGTTCGATTTCGCGGGCGCGCGCATGGTCGAGATCGAGGGCTTCTTCTTCAAGCGCCGCATGGTCCAGGGCACGAACGGCAAGCGCTACTATCTGCCGATCCTGGTCGGCGTCGACATCACGCCGATCGAGATCGGTCCCGTCGGCTCGGCCACTGATCCCAAGATCGTCCTCGCGGTTGCGGGCAGCGCTTCCATGCTGATGCTGCTCGCGTTCGTGTTCATGGTGCGGCGCACCAAGCGCAGTGACGAGGCGGTGCGGCGGCGCAACGTCCGTCGGCACCACGCCCGTCGTGACAGCGACGCGGCCGGGCGCGGTGGCGTTGACGATGTCTCCGAGAGTGTCTCCGAGGAGTCGCCGTAACGGGGGCCGACGTGAGCGCGCCGCGCGTTCTGCCAGTGTCTGTCCCGTCGCGTCCACACGTCGCGCTGCTCGGGTCCGGATTGCTCGCCCGCGCGGGAGAGTTCGCGCGAACGGTACTCGAGCCTGCCCGCGTTGCCGTGGTCACCGACGAGAACGTTGGCGGTCACTACCTGCAGGCGTTTCTGGAAGCGCTGAGGGAGCACGACTTCGCGCCGTTCGCAGTCGTCGTGCATCCGGGCGAAGAATCGAAATCGATCGCGGAATGCGAGCGTATCTGGACGCACTTCGGCGAGGCGGGGCTCGAACGATCGGGCGCGGTCTTCGCGCTCGGTGGGGGCGTCGTCGGCGATCTCGCCGGCTATTGCGCTGCGAGTTGGATGCGCGGCGTTCCGCTGGTGCAGGTGCCGACCACGACGCTTGCGATCTCGGACTCGTCGATCGGAGGGAAGACGGGCGTCAACACCGCGCTCGGCAAGAACCTCGTCGGCGCGTTCCATCAACCGCATCTCGTCTTGGCAGATGTGGACACGCTGGCGACGCTGCCGCGCCGGGAGTGCGCCGCCGGTCTGGCCGAGGTCGTGAAGTGCGCGCTCCTCGCGCAGCGCGCCGCGCTCACGATCCTGCGCAAGAACGCGACGGATGTGCTCGACGCCGCGCCGGAAGCGACGCTGGACGCCATGGCGATGGCGGTGGGCGTAAAAATCCGTCACGTCGTTGACGATCCGCACGAGACGCGCGGGAAACGCGCGCTTCTCAATCTCGGACACACAACGGCCCATGCTCTCGAATGCGAGCGTGGATACGGCGCGTGGCGCCATGGCGAAGCCGTCGCTGTCGGGCTGGTCGTCGCCTGCCGGATCGCCGCTGCGCGCGGGCTGTGTGACCGCGCCCTCACCGCGACGGTCCGTGCCACGCTGGCAGCTCTGGAACTCCCCGTCGCGCTCCCCGATGATGTCGATCGGGACCGGCTTCTGCAGCTCGCCCATGTCGATAAGAAGCGGCGCCACGGCGTGCATCGCATGGTGCTGCCACTCGCCGACGGAGGAGCCGACCTCTTCGGAGTGGGCGACGCGGAATTCGCCGCCGGTCTCGGGTGACGAGAGCGCGAGATTGAGCGCATGGGAACGCGCGCGCGTTGGGGCGCGTCCGAGAGAGCGTCGCTGTGCAGGGCCAGGTGGCTGCGCCGGCGAGCCGCGCGGTCGAGATCGACGAACGAGGACTTGATGAGGGAGGGCCGACCGAAGATGCCGCGCCACGCCAACACCGCTTGCCTCCTGGCTGTCGCCACGTGGCTCCTGGTTGCTTCCGCAGCGGCCGATGACGCCGAGGTTGCGCGCCGTCGCGAAGCTGGCGTCAAGGCGCTGGCGGCAGGCGAGCCGCTCGAAGCGCGTCACCATCTCCTGCGCGCGCTGGCGCTGTCGCCCGGGACACCGGACGTGGTCGAAGATCTGCTCGCCCTCGATGCGGACGACCCGGAGGCGCAGGCGCTCTGGGCGCTTCACGCCGCTCTGGCGGCAGCGGATGCGAACGGACGCTTCAACCCGCCACGTTCATGGCCGAAATCGATGGCTACCGATGCGGTGTTCGCGCGCGACGTTGCCAAGGCGCACGGTAAGGCGCTGAAGGCCGCGCGGTCGGCACTCGCCCGCGTGAAGGGGGCCCGTGGCCACGTGGACTGGCTGTGGCTGGCCGGCGTCGCGCGCGAGTTGACGATCGGCGCCCCCGGCATGGCCGCTGGCAGCGAAGACGCGATCACGAAGGCCGCTACGCGGACCGTGCCGCGCGCAGACTTGGTTCTGTCTGCGCTGCTCGACCTTGTCGGGAAGGCGCGCGGGCGTGGCGATCTGGACACGGCGCTCGATGCGGCGCGCACGGTGCGCGGTCTGCATCAGCAGGCGAATCAGACGAAGACATCCGGCGCCGCGCCGTCCGGGGCGGGGGCCCGCGCCGTGCGCGCGATTGCAGATATCCGGCGGGAACTGCGCGCCCGCGAGGATGCGGCGCGCGAAGCGGCCGCCGCGGACGGCGCGGAGCAACCGAAGGAGCCGCCGGTCTGGTCGGTGCCCACTCTGGAAGCGATCCCCGACGACGAGATCGACGCGTGGAATGCACGCCACGCGAAGTGGGCCCGGGCGGGCGTTGCGCTGTCGCCGGGCGAACGGTACCGCGTCGAGACGATCTGCGGAATGATGACGCTGCTCACCGTCACGAAAGATGTCGAGGCCCACCACGCGCGGCTCGTTCGTTGGTTCGGCCAGGACCCGTTCCTGAAGCGGCAGGGGCTCGTGCGTCTCTCACCGGACTACCGAGACTTCGAGAGCGAGGGGCAACCGTTCTGGTGGGCAGGCGGGTTCCAATCCGGTGACGTCACGACGATGATCGCGCGCTTTCCAACGCGCCGCGGCCTCGGGGGCACGCTCGTCCATGAGCTGAACCACCGCTTCGACGGCGCCGTCTATCCCGGCATCTCGGCCTGGTTGAGCGAGGGGCGCGCAACGTATGTCGAGTCGGGCTCACTCGTTCCCGACGCCGAGGAAGTGGACGAGAACGTCACGTCATGGACTCGACTCTGGGAGACGAACAGCCATGCGTATGGCAGCCCGGACGGGCTACGGAAACTCCTGTCCGGCGACATTCCCGACTATCGCCACAACTACGACGCCGGGTACAGCCTAGTTTGCTTCCTCAATCGCTTCTCCGACTTCAGCGCGGAACAGCTCGGAACGCCGCTCCTCAGGGCGCAGGTCGACCAGTACCTGAAGAGTTTTCGCGCGAAGCCGCGCAGCGATCCGGTCAAGCGTTTCGAGGCGCACTTCTGCGACGGCAAGGACGGGCGCCCCGCGACTCTCGCTGCGTTCGCGGCGCTCTTCCGGCAGTGGCTGCGCGAGGGCGGCACCGGCGCCACCCCGTCTGCGCCGTGGAAGGCGACGTGGCAGAAGCGCGCGCGCGCCGCGATGAAGAAGGCGCGCACGAACGCGGGATCGTCGCGCCGTATCTTCGATCGCGCCACGTTCCAGGCGCGCCGCACCCGGCATGACATTCCTGACGAAGGGCAGTACCACGCGCGCGCCGCGGCCGATCTGCTGCTCGCGGCGGGCAAGCGCGACGCCGCGCTCGAGGCGATCCACTGGGCGCTGCGCGCGGACGATCCGATCGCGTCGTCGTTCGTACGCGCGGCGGAGATGAGCGAGAAGGCGAACGACGCGAAGGGTGCGTGGGTGGCGCGCATGTTGGCACATCATCTCGATCCGTCGCGCAACGCCGCGCCGAGCGGTCAGGGCGCGGGGCCAATCGCAGCAGCGTGGCGCGCTGCCGCGGACGTTGCGCGGCGCTACCGCGATGCGAGCAAGTCTGCTGAGGCCGCGGGTCGCCGTCGGGTGGCGCGCGCTCTGCGGGCGGAGCACGACCGCCTCGCACACTGGCTCGGCGTCGATCCACTCGGGCCGATGACTGTGGCGGAGGCGGTCTCCGAAGCGGGCGGCGAGAGCCCGGAGGCGAAGCCCGCGTCAGCGACGAACACCACGCGGACTCCGCAGGTTCCGGAACTCCCGCCCTACGTCGGGATCCTTGGCCGCGGTGCCGCCGAGACGTTCTGGGCGCCACTCGAGAGCGCACCTGGGCCGTGGCATCAGCCGCAGGACGATCAGCTCGAGCTCGGGCGCAGCAAGGCCGGGAAGGAGCGCTCGGGCGCCATCCGCAACGCGAGTGAGCGGCATATCTTCGTGGAGACGCCCGCGTTTCATCAGGGCGCGTACAGCATCCGAACGCGCGTGCGCTACCTCTCGGCCTTCGCCGCCGGGGAGCTCGTGATCGGGAAGACACACCGCGACCGCGGCCTGCGCATCCGCTTTCGAGGCGGCGACTGGGGCTACGCGGTTGGCAACCGTGACAAGGGCACGCCGTTGCGTCAGATCCGGCTCTCCGTCAGCGATCTGCGGCCGTGGGGCGGGCGGACGGGCGCGCTCTCCGAGACCGTGAATTTTCCCAGTCCGCGCGACGTGTTCGAACTCGAGGCGCGTGTGGTGGGATCGCACGTCACAGTCCTCGTGAATGGCGAGGTGCGCGTCAGCTATCGGCGTCCGACGAGCGCACCGATCGAGGGCACGGTCGGCTTCGGTCTCTCGCGTGGCATCGTGCGTTTCGAGGAACCCGAGGTGCGTCGCCATCGCATCCTCGGACCCGATGCGTTGACTCCCGAGGGCGCGCTCGATGCGCCGCTCGACCCGTCACGGCGCGGTTTCTTCCCGTGGGCCACGATCGTGGGACGGCGACTCGTCGGTGTGCCGGTGAACAAGGGCGGCACGCTCGTGTTCTGGTATCCAGACGGCACCTCCCCGGATCAGATGAGTAACATGGCGGTCGGGGCCGCGGTCGAGTCGTTCCTGCGCTGGTTCGGTTCGGCGCGCGATGACTTGGCTGTCCGCGTGTTCGTCCCGGCAGCGGTCAAGCCCGGCTCTGACATCCTGAACGACCCGCAAGCGGCCCACGCTGACATCGACTCGCTCGTGAACCATCGCGGGCATGCGGATCTCGCGGGCACCATCCGAGCGGTTGCCGAAGAGCAAGATGGGAGCGTCGTCTATCGCGGTTACCAGAGCATTCCGGTGTGGATCATGGTGGACGACCGAGGTGTGATTCGCAGCGCAGCGCCAGCCGATCCCGTTGGCCCCGCCGTCAACCTCGCCCGCTCGCTGGCCGGGCGGTGACGTGGCGCCGATTCGAACAACGCGGCGCCCGCCCCTCCGGATACTCGCCGTCGGATACTCGACGACTGAAGTGTGTCCGCGTTCTCGCCGCGCGGCTCGCGTTCAGTAGCCCTGAACCTCCGGCTGCTGCTTCGGGATCTTGAAACTCACGTCGGTCTTCTTCCCACGCCGCAGAACGGTCATGCGGACCTTCGAGCCGAGCTTCTTCTCACGCATCAGATAGGCGAGTAGCGCACTGCGATCCAGGCCCTCGATCCCGTCGACGGTGACGATCACGTCGCCGCGTCGCAGCGCCTGCATCGCGTCGCGATTGCCGCGTTTGAACCAGCCGGGCGTGAGTCCATCCACGCGTACGCCCTTGGCGTGATCCTTGAATGCGGCCCCCGCCCAGAGCCACGACGCGTAGCCCGCAACGCGGTAGCGCCAGACCCAATCCTCGGCGCGGCGCCAGAGTTTCGGGACATCCATTGTCAGCGTCAGTTCTTCGCCGCCGCGCCGCACTGTCGCGATGAGGTCGCCGCCGTCGTCGGGGAAGTTGTGCAAGATCCACTGCACGTCCGCGATCGAGACGAGCGGTTGGCCGTGAAGAGTGAGCACGTCATCGCCGGCATGCAACCCGGCGTTCGCCGCGAAGGAGCCCGGCTCGACAGCGGTTACGCGGGCGCAGCGCGTATTGTCGAACGTCAGGCCGAGAACCTGCGGGCGCGGGTACATCCACAGCATGCTGTCGGGCACGTCGATGCGCTTCATGAAGTACGAGTCGATGGCCGTGCGTTGGACCTCGTGGCAATGCACGCAACCTTCACCGTCGCCATCGATGCTCGAGAGGCGGCGCAGGCGCTTGTACTTGCGCGCGGATGGTGTTTTCTCCGCGAAGCGCCAGCGTGGTTCCGGGCCCGTCTTTCCGGCGAGCGAAGGCGCGATCGCTGGTGCGTCCTGCACGTACTTCGTGTGCAATTCGAGTGCGCGGGTCAGGGCGGCTTTCAGGCCGTCTGTCGTGTGATTTGGGTTCGAGTCCGCCTTGTCACGCTTCGTCGCGGGGTGGGCGCGTCCGAAGCGGCCGTAGATCGTCTTGTCTGCGTTCACGAAAAACAGCGACCACGATAGGAACGGGTCGAATTGAAACGTGGCGAGATCGACGCCGCCTATCTGCACGAGGCGCACGCAGATGAACCGGTCGGTGAGGGCTTTGAGATCAGGATCTGGGCGAGCGACCAACTGGCCGTCGATGCTGGTGCAACCAGCTCAGGGTTCTCATCTGAACCCGACGAGGAGCGGCTTGCCTGTCGCCTTCGCCTGGGCGTACGCGGCCTCGAGATCCTCGTAGATCCACGTTCCGCCGAGTTCGGGCGCGTTCTGCGCGTCGTCCTGTGCGCGTGTGCCCGGCAAGAACGAGAGCGCCATCACGGCGACGCATGTGACGGCCAAGACCAAGGCGAGGGAACGGGCTCTCTTCGGGTTCATGCGCTTGTCCTCCCGGCGCGTGTGCGCCGCGATCATGGAGCGCATGCGGGCACGGCGCCGGTGGAGTGTACGCGAGCGGGGGCGTCAGCCGGTGGCGGACTTGCCGTGGTCGAGTTCCAGAATCGTGTCGGCTGCGCCCGCGAGATCGGCGTCATGCGTCGCGATGATCACCGTGACGTGCGCTGTGAGCTCGGTGAAGAGAGACCGGATCTGGCGTGCAGCGTCCGCGTCCAGGTGGGCCGTCGGCTCATCTGCGACGACGAGTTCGGGGGTCGTGACCAGCGCGCGGGCCAACCCGACGCGCTGACGTTCGCCGCCCGAGAGCAGCTCCACCCGCGCCTCGCCAAGATCCGCGATTCCGACTCGCTCCAACACCGTCCGCGCCGCCGTGCGTCGCGCGCGACGCGCATAGCCCCGTGGGATGAGTGGATACGTCACGTTCTCCCACACGGTCAATCGAGGGATGAGGACCGGGTCCTGAAAGACGAGCCCCAACCGGCGTCGAACGATGGTCAACTCGCCGGCCGATGCCGCCGAGTACGGGTGCCCGTCGAGTATCACGTCGCCCGAGGTCGTGCGATCCAGCGCAGCGATCACGCGGAGCAGAGTCGTCTTGCCGCAGCCGGAGGGCCCGCGGACCGCGACGAACTCCCCGTGCCGAACTGAGAACGAGACGGCGTTGACTGCGCAGATCACCCCCCGGCGGCGATCGTGAAATACGCGCGAGACGTTGCGGACATCGACGTGGGGCTGCGTGGCGCTCAACGCATCGTCTCGGAGGGAGCGACCGACGCTGTTCGCCACGTCGCCGTGACGGACCCGGCGAGGACGATCATCAGTGCGATGGTCACGCCGAGCAGCACGGGGAGCGGTGTCATCCGATACGGCAGCGCACTTGTCGAGTACGCCGCCTCCGCTCGCAGGAAGATAGGCGCGATCCCCGCGCCGCGGCCCAGCTCGAGCCACGCCCACGCGATCACGATCGATGCACTCGCGGCGGCCAACGCGATCGCCACGTTCTCGATGACTGCGCGCGCCAGTATCTCATCCACGCGCCAGCCCGTTGCGCGGAGTAGCCCCGTCTCGCGACGCCGACCGCGGTCACCGAGGCCCGACGTCACAAGCACGAGCGGGATACCCATGGCGAAGACGAGCATGAAGAGGAGCTGCAGGGCCGACTCGCGATGGAAGATCTCGCGCGGGAGCAGAAGCTCAAGTTCGTCCCGGGTCGTTGCCTGTAGACGCAGCCCGGTGCCGGGTGCAATCAATGTTGCGAGGGGCAGTTGTTCGATCGCGCGCGTGACGGCAGCCGTGTTCTCGTTTTCGCACGCCACCAGCAATTGCGTGACTGCGCGATCTTCGTTCGCGATCCACGCGGCCGTCTCGAGACTCGTGAAGACCATCCGCCCGAGCCACGGCGACGCGTCGTCCGGGAACACGCCGACAATCGTGGCGACCCGTTCTCCGCGGGCGCTGCGATAGAAGGGTGGCATGCGCGCGCCGACGTCGAGCGCGAGGGATGAGGCGAGCGCCTCGCCCATCACGAACTCGTGCGTTGCCCCGGGCTTGAAGAGACGGCCTCGAACACGTTCCTCGGCGAGAGGCACGAGGTCCGCCGGCACACCGACGAGCAGGGCGTGCTCGCCACGGACGCCGAGGACGAGCGGGCTGACGATCCGCGGGGTGACGCGCTCCACCGCGTCGATCTCCGCGACGGCTTCGCGTATGGAGAGGGGCATCGGAACAGCCATTCCGAAGCGCTGGGCACGCACGTAGACGTTCGCGCCTGCGTCGATGGCGCCTCGCGCTGCGTCGAGCAACCCGCGAGCGACCGCCACGCCCGCCACATACGGCACAAGCATCGCGACGAGACACGCGAACGTGACGGCGTTGCGCACAGGGTGGAGCGCGACCGCGTCGATCCCACTCAGCACGATCTGGCCCCAGGCAGATCCCCCCTCGGCCTTCTCCTTAGAGACCGCTCCCCCTGGCTGTCCAGAGGGGACACGCGCTCGAGAGCGCGTCCACGGTCGCGGCTCCTAGATCGTGTGTTGCAGACGGCGGAGGCGGGCCGCCCGTCACGTCGAGTATCCCGGAAGGAGCGCGCGCAGCAGTGGAGTTCAGTAGCAATGTCGCCGAGACGATCAGCGCGATCAGGCCCACCCGCACGACGAGGAATGCTCGGTCGCCTGTCGCAACCGCGTTCATCGCTCCCACCCCGTCCTCATCGCTCCCAATCCGTCACAGTGCCGGTCTCCTCGACGAGCAGGAAGCTGTCCATCTCGAGGTCTGCGTGCGTCGTGATCTTGCCGCTGGGCCAACGGATTTCGCAGCTCTCGATTGCGTCGCTGTCTCCGAGTCCGAAGTGCACGGTCAGTGTGGATTGCGCCAGGTACCCGCCCGCGGCCTGGACCTGGCGGACCAGCGTGCGCCCGCCCGTCCGCAGCGTGACGAGCGCCCCGATGGCGTCCCGATTACTCTCCGTCCCGCGCAGGCGCAGAGCGATGAAGTGCCGCTTCGGCGAGATGTTGACGTAGTACGACGGAGCGTCGTTGAAGTTGTTTGCGACGATGTCGAGGCGCCCGTCGCCGTTGAAGTCGCCCACGGCGGCGCAGCGTGAACTGCGGGCGGCCGGCAGGCCCCCGATGGTCTCTTCGAGGTGGTAGCTCGACGGCGCGGGGTTGATACCCGACGTCAACGAATGGTCCTTGAACTTCCCGTTTCCGTCGTTCACGAGGAGCCCGTTGGGCCAGTAGAAGAACGGGAACCCCATGCCGCTCGGCAGGAAGATGTCCTCGTGCCCGTCGCTGTCAAAATCGCCCGCGGCGATGCCCCACGGCCAGAAGGTCTCGAACTTCGCTGAGTCCGAGATCTCCTCGAATGTGCCGTCGCCTCGATTGCGAAAGAGCGAATTGCCGAACACGACGTTCTCGTATTCGATCCGCATGCCGTCGGCGTAGCGCTTCTCCTGTTCCATCGCGGCCGGATCGAGCTCCGACATGCGACCGACGAAGTAGCGGTACTTCTTCCAGGGGATGATCATCTGCCGGTCGAAATCGGCGCCCATCCACATGTCGGAGTGCATGTCCGCGAGCGCGAAATCCAGTCGCCCGTCGGAGTCGAAGTCGAATGCTCGCGCGCCGATACTGCCCCACGAGGTCTTGCCGAGCACGCTGCTCGTGACATCCTCGAAGCGTCGACCCCCGTCATTTCGATAGAGGACGCTGCGCCCGAACATATTCGTGACGAAGAGGTCCGGATCGTCGTCCAGGTCGTAGTCGAAGACGACGAAGTCGCCACCCCAGGCGGTCCCGGCCAGCCCCAATTCGGTGGTCACGTTCGTGAACGTCCCGTCGCCCTCGTTGCGGAACATGATGTTGTCCTCGGGCGGACTTTGCACCAGATCCCAGAGGAGCTCCTTGCCGCGGAAGTACCGACTCGTCTCGTCGTACGTCGATGTCGTCCATTCCGCCGAATTCGTCACGAAGAGGTCGAGGTCGGAGTCGCCGTCGTAGTCGAAGAACGTCGCGCCCTGAGAGTGACCGATGTGCGCGACGCCCGCGGCTTCTGTCACATCCTCGAATGTGCCGTCGCCGCGATTGCGAAAGAGCGCGTTCCCGCCGCGCGTGGACGTGACGTAGAGGTCCGGATTGCCATCGGAGTCGTAGTCCCCGAACACGGCTGCAACGCAGATGCGATCGGCGAGCCCCAGGTCCGCGAGCCCAGCGCCGCCCGCGCGTTCCGTCGTGTTCTCGAACGTCCCATCTCCCCGGTTGCGAAACAGCCCGTTGCTGCCCAACTGGTTCAGGAAGAAGATGTCGTCGTGACCATCGCCGTCGTAGTCGGCCACCGCGACACCGGCGCCGTGGTCGTAGAGGTTGATCTTGAAGTTCCGCCCCTGCTCGAGTTCCAGGAACTCCATCTCGAAGTCGATGCCAGACGCGGCGGCTCGTTCCTCGAAATAGGGGGCCGCGCCGGAGGGGGGAGAGTCCGTGTCGGGCGCGTCACTCGCCGCGTCGCCGCAACCGCCGGCCACGATGACCGCTGTCATGCCGACACTGGCGCCATATCGGGCGACGTGTCGGAGCGAGCGTCGGGCGGCAACCAGAGATGCGTCAGCGTGAGGCTCCGGTGCGACCGCAGTCCCTCGAAGTGGTTTCAGTTCTCGGGCATCTCTCATCGACGGCTCCTCGTCCCACTCTCGGCGTGCGCCGAATCGTGGGAGATCCTGCGTCGAAGACTACGACGGCGTGATAGCGCGCTAGGTTGCGCGGGAGGCTAGAAAAACGACTCTCAGATGACGTCGAGGGCCGCAAGGACGGCCGCAACCATCAGGCCCGTGAGAGCGAAGCGCGCGAGTCGGCGCGACGTCTTTGAGTCGGCGACTCCGCTGTACCGCTCCGTTCGTGCGGCGAATGCCGCAACGACCGTCGTCCCCAGCCCCACAGCGAGCGCCGCGAGTGCCAATCCGCCGAACGTCGTGCGTTCGAGTACGCACCATCCGCAGCGATGCGACGCGATCCCGTGCACCGCTGGACTCACGACGGCGATCGTCACGTGTTGTGCCAGGATCGCGAACAACGCTCCGGCGCCGAGGACACCTGCCCAGACGCCACCCGGGAGTGGTGGCAGCGATGATCGACGGCATGCGGCAGGGACGAGCGCCGCGACGAGCAGGCTCCCGGCCACGATCATGGCCACGACAGCATTCTCGGCCCCGAAGGTCGGGATCACGGACTCCAGCCAACTGCTCCCGGCCCGGCGGAAAGCACTGGGGGCAACCAGGCAGCAACCGGTCGCCAGGATGTCATCCTCCTTGGGGATGACGAGGTAGGTCAACTCGGCCACTGCGTCGACGGCGGCGAGCGTTCCGAGGCCGAGCAGGAGCCAGGGACCCAGCGTGCCCGACCGTCCCGGCGCGCGTCGCAAGATGGCGTGTGCGGCGACCCACGCGGCGGCGGCGAGGAGCAGGAGCGGTTTCGTGACGAGGATCGTATCGAGGAGCAGCGGGAGGAAGCGTGCCGAGCCAAGAGAGCGCTCGCCGATGCGCGTGACACCCTGGATGCAGATGGTCCCGGGCCACTCGCCGACGTGGCTATCGAGTACCGCGATCAGCAGCGGCCACGATGCGGCAGCGACCACGAGCACGCCGACGGCGGCGACCACCGGACGCAAGCGAGCGGTCTCGGCCGCATCGCGCTCTTCGGCGTTCCGGGCGCGCGTGGCGAGGCGTAGCGCCCCGACCGCATGCACACTGACCGTGATGGCGAGAACGCACTGCAACAGTGCGAGTCCGCCAGCGACGATCGAAGGAGCATTGATCAACATGCGCCAGCGCAGGATAGCGACGCGACGAGGGAATCAGGCGCGTCGGCACCGGCGACACGAATTGAGGCGCGGCCTCAGATCCCTGCGCCGATGTACCCGTCGCGTTCGAGATGCAGGATGACGCGCTGTGCGGCCTCTTCTGCCGTGTACTCCCCCGTGTCGATCACGACCTCGGCATTTTCCGGCTCGTCGTACGGATCGCTGATGCCGGTGAACTCCTTGATGAGCCCGGCGCGCGCCTTCGCGTAGAGCCCCTTACGGTCGCGTTGCTCGCAGACCTCCACGGACGTCGCGACGTGGACGAGGATGAAGCCGCCGTGTGACTCGATCAGCTCGCGCACCTGCCGGCGCATGGCTGCATACGGCGCGATCGGCGCGCAGACGGCGATGCCGCCGTTCTTCGTGATCTGATCCGCGACGAAGCCGATGCGCTGGATGTTCAGATTGCGGTGCTCCTTCGAGAAGCCGAGTTCCGACGAGAGGTTCTTGCGGACGATATCGCCGTCGAGCAGCGTGACGGGGCGTCCGCCCATCTCCAGCAACTTGGCGAGCAGCGCATTCGCGATCGTGGACTTGCCGGAGCCCGAGAGCCCTGTGAAGAAGACGGTGAAGCCCTGCTTGTAGCGCGGCGGGTGCGTGCGTCGTAACTCGCGTGCGACCTTCGGGAACGTGAACCAGCCCGGGATCTCGCGACCCGTCTGCAATCGCTCGCGCAACTCGGTGCCCGAGAGCGAGAGCGTGCGCGCCCCCTCCGGGACCTCGTCCTCGGCCATGTAGGCGTCGCTGTCCTCGACGTAGCGCAGCATCTTGAACGGCACCATCGTGATGCCGAGTTCCGCCTCGTGTGCGGAGAGCAACCCCTGCGCGTCGTAGGGCCCGTAGTAGGGCTTCCCGTCGGCGTCGTTGCCCGGTCCCGCATGGTCCCGACCGACGATCAGGTGCGTGCAGCCGAAGTTCTTGCGGATGATCGCGTGCCACAGAGCTTCGCGCGGGCCCGCCATCCGCATCGAGAGTGGGAGCAGGGCCAGGTAGACCGTGTGCTGCGGGTACTGGAGCAGGAGTGCCTGGTAGCACCGAACGCGCGTGTAGTGGTCGATGTCCCCCGGCTTCGTCATCCCGACGACGGGGTGGAGCAGCAGGTTGGCTTCGTTCTCCCGGATGGCGCGCAGCGTGAGTTCGAAGTGCGCGCGGTGCATCGGATTGCGTGTCTGGAAGGCGATGACCTTGCGCCAGCCGAAGCGGGTGAACTCGCGCCGCACACCGGCCGGCGTCAGACGCAGCGCTTTCGAGTCGTAATGCAGCGGCAGTTGCAGGCCCTCGAGAGTCCCGCCGAGATACCAGCCACGCGGACGCCGAAGCAACGAGGAGACGCCCTTGTGGTGGGGGTCCGCCGTGCCGAAAACCTGCGTCGCCTCCATCTCGCAATCGGCCTCCCACGCGTCCTCGATGGTCAGGACGGCGAGCATCACACCTTCGGGGTCGCGCAACGCGACGCGGTCGCCGAGAGCGACACTGCGCGCGAATTCCTCGGTCACTGGCAGCGAGATCGGGATCGGCCACAGGGTCCCGTCGGCGAGTCGCATGTCACGACAGACGGGCTCGTAGTCCTTGCGAGTCATGAACCCGCGTAGCGGCGAGAACGCGCCGTTCAGGAGCAACTCGACGTCGCACATTTGACGCGGTGTGAGATCCCACGACGCCCACTCCTGCGACGCGGTCTTCAGTTCCGCGGCGCGCGCGGCGTCGACGACGAGGTTCACGAGTTCTCCGCCGTGCGGCGCGATCAGATGGTCCATCGAGTCCTCCTCGCAGCGCTCCGGACGTGGAGCGGGTCCCTCGGTACAGAAGCGACACGGTACAGAAGAGACCGCGTGTCGCGGAGCCACTCCCGGCGGTGCTGCGCGCTCTGCCGAACTGCAGCGGATCAGTTGATGCGGAAGCCCGTCTCCGGCTGCGCGCGACGGAACGCGGCGAGCCAGCGCTCGGACTCGCCGGCCCAGCCGTAGCGGACGCTCGTGAGACTCTCCGACGCGACCAGGTGCGTGAGCCCGGCATCGCTGATCTTGGTGTACGTGATCGCGAGTGACTCCAGGGCCGGCATGCTCGCAACGCTTTTCATCGCTGCGTCCGTGATGCCCTGCGCCTGGATGAGGTCGAGTCGCCGCAGCGCTGGCATCCGCGCCAGACGCGCGACGCCGGCATCGGTGAAGGGCGCCGACCAACCGCCGAGGCGCAGCGTCTCGACCTGCGTGAGTGTCGCGAGAAGCTCGAGATCCGCGTCCGTCGGGGCCGCGGCGCCCTCGCTGCCCGGCCGGCCCTCGCCATCGCGCCAGATCATGACCTCGCGCAGTTCGGGGAGATTGTGAAGGAGGCGCAGATCCGCGTCGGTGTAGTCGGCGTCGAGTCGCACGGCGCGCACGTCGGAGAGGGTGCTCACGTCCAGATCCGCGAGCGGTCCGCCCTGGCGGCGTAGGAACACGACGAGTGCGCTCCGATCGGCGGCGATCTCGGGCGTGGCGTCGATCGCGGTGACCGCACTCGGTAGGGCAGGCGCCTGGAGCGCTGCCCCCGGCTTGCGCGGCGGTGTCACGCTCGGATGCTCGGGCTCTGACGTCGAGCATCCCGCGAGACTCGTGAGTCCGGCGAGGCCCACCGTGGCGACGAGAACGAGGGCGATGAGGGCGTGCGGTCCGTTCGGCATGGGCATCTGGCTCCACGTGGGCGTTCAGGGCGTCGGATCGTCTGGCGGCAGCTTGGACGCGCTCCGGCGTCGGGAGTTCTGATCGATCGCATATCGTCCCCGTTTGACCGTCGCCACACGGTTCAATTCGCGGCGCCCTGCTCGGCTCGACGGTCGCGGATCGGACATCCGACCGCCTGGTTCCGAGGCTATAAGGCCCCAAGGCCGACCCGGTCTGTGAGGATCGCCGTTGGTGGCGCTACTTCACGTCACGGAACTTCACGAGCGTCACCTCGTTGCCGGTCTCATTGAACGTGACCTCGTCCATGAACGTCCGCATCAGAAGTACGCCACGGCCGCTCAGGCGATCGAGATTCTCGTCGGCGAGCGCGTCGGGCAATCTGTCGGGCGCGAACCCCGGGCCTTCGTCGCGGATGACGAAGCGCGCCTTCTGACGGTCCACCGATGCGCGAACGTGTACGCGGCGTTCGGAGAACGGCGGCGTCTTCGCGCGCTCCTTCAGCAGAGCGCAATATGCCGAGAGATCCTCGTTGCGCAACTTGGAGTCAAGCTCCAGATTGCCATGCTCGACTGCGTTTTGAAGCGCTTCGTGTAACGCGATCGCGATCTGGTTGGACTCCGTCTCGTCGCAGATGCCCATGAGTAGTATGGCGGATTGCACGTGACGCACGAGTGGCTGGATAAGCGAGACGTCCGAGTCGAGATCGAATTCGTATTCGCCGCGCTGCATGGCGCGGCAGAGCTCGCGCTCGGCGTGTTGTTCGCGAGAGAGTGCAACGACGTCGCAGATCGTCTCGATCAAATGCTCTTGCATGACGCGCTTTGGCACGTAGCTCGCGGCGCCGGCCGCGAGGGCCTGCACCGCGATATCCTCGCTGCCCCGTGACGTCAACAGGATGACGGGCAGCCCCGCGTGCAGTCGGCGCAACTCGGAGACGAGCGCGATGCCGTCCATCTCCGGCATCACCAGGTCGGTCACCACGACTTCCGGCTGGTGACGGGCGACCGTCCGGAGCGCGTGGGCCGCTGAGTCCACAATTTCCACGTCGAACGATTGTTCCTCGTTCAAGAGCGCCTCGATCAACACTCGGTCGAGGCGCGCGTCGTCCACTACCAGCACTCGTGTCATGACTCTCTCCGCGAAGACGAGTGTAGCGGCTCGAGCAGGAGTTGGTCCATCAGCCGTTCGCACGCAGCCACGAGAGCTTCGGCGAGACGGTTCGCGTCCGGCGGTGGCGGCTTCGCCTGCAATCGGTCGGAGAGGTCACTCGCGTCGGCCGCGTCGAAGTGCCGCAGCGAGCCGTGGAGTGTGTGGGCGGCGCGGTGGAGAGCCTCGGCGTCGGCGCTCTTGACAGCTTGCCGGAGATCCTCCAACAGCCGCGGAGCCTCCTCGAGAAACGTCGTCGCGAGAAGCTGCTGGAGACCCGCCGGTCCCCACGGCGCTTTCTCCGCCGCGGCCGCAGGTGTCGGCGGTGGTCTTCGTCCAAAGCGCTTGAGGATGGACTCCATCTCTTCGATCGACGCGGGCTTCGCGCTGACGTCATCCATTCCGGCGGCCAGGCATCGATCGCGCTGCTCGCTGCCGGTGTCGCCGGTCACCGCCACGATGGGGAGCTTGTGTCCTGCGCTCCGGATCGCGCGGGTAGCTTCTGGCCCGCTCATCCCATCGAGCCCGACATCCATCAGAACGACGTCGAACGTGCTGCCAGCGATGCGGCGAACGGCAGTTGCGCCGTCGCCCACGACGATGGCGTCCGCGCCGATCTCCCGCGCGAGTGCGGCCATGACCTCGCGATTGAGCGGCGAGTCATCCACGATCAATACGCGGATGGGCGCTGCTCCGACGGGGACGTCGCCCTGACCGCGCTGTGGTGGTTCCGTGGGCAGCTCATCGTCTGCGGCGCCGTGTGCGTCAGTGGCGTCGGCGCTCTGCTCCGGATGCAATGCCGCGGCGACCACGCGCGCGAGTTCCGCGACAACGAATGGCTTGCTCAGAAAACCCCGCGCGCCGTCGTGGCGCAGATCCGCTTCGCTCGCGTCCAGCCGGAACCCCGACGCGATCACGAGTGCGACGTGCGGATTCACCTGCCGCAGCGCAGCCAGCAACTCGATGCCGTTCATCCCGGGCATCACGAAGTCGGTGAGTACGAGATCGATGCTGTCGCCATGCTCGTGATAGAGCGCCAGAGCGTGCTCGCCATCGTTCGCCACGATGACGTCGTACCCGATCGACTCGAGCATGTGCCGCGCGACCTCACGGATGACGGGTTCGTCGTCGACGAGCAGCACGCGCCCGCTACCGCGAATGACGTCGTCGGAATCCGGCGATCGCTCCGTCACGCTGCCTTTCGCGAGCGGCAGATAGAGCTTGAACTGCGTGCCGCGCCCCGGCTCGCTGTACACGTTGATCGATCCGCCGTGACCGCGCACGGTCCCGAACACCGCCGCCAGACCGAGCCCCGTCCCCTTGCCGATCTCCTTCGTCGTAAAGAACGGCTCGAATACGCGTGCGATCACGTCTGGCGGCATGCCGATGCCCGTATCGGCGACTCCGATCTCGACGTATGCGCCGGGCGCGATGTGCGGCACGAGGCCCTGGCCGGTGTCCTCGTCGATCTCGGTCACGGCCGTCGTGAACGTGATCGTTCCGTCGCCCGTCAGGGCATCGCGCGCGTTGTTGCTCAGGTTGAGGATCGCGCTCTCGAGTGCGGCGGTGTCTCCCTCGATGCACGCGTCGCCTGCACGGAGACGGGTCTCCACCCGGATCCCCGGCTCGACCGTGAGCTGGAAGACGCGGATCGACTCGCGCACGAGGGCATCGACGTCGAGCGTGACGCGTTGCGTCGGGCCGGGGCGCGCGAACTCCATGAGCTGGCGGACGAGGTCCGCCGCCCGCTGTGCCGTGGCATGGATGAGCTCGATATTCCGGACCCGGTCCTCGGGCCGACCATTGCCGCGACGCAGGAGGTCCGCGCTGCCGAGGATCCCTCCGAGGAGGTTATTGAAGTCGTGCGCAATACCTCCAGCCAGTTGGCCGAGGAGGCTCATCTTCTCGGCCTGCGCGAGGTCGCGCTGCGTCTCCTTCAGTCGGGTGTACGCCTTCCCTACTTCGGACGTCCGGCGTTCCTCCGCGCGGACGGCCGCGGTCAACTCGCCGCGCGTCGTTCGCAGGCTGTGTGTCATGCGGTTGAAGCTCGCAGCCAGTTCACCGACCTCGTCGTCGGTCTGCACGTCGAGCTTCAGGTCGAGCTCGCCCCGCGCGACACGCCCGGCGCCATCGGTCAGCAACAGCAGCGGTTCCACGCTGCGACGGATGAGGGCGAGACCGACGAGCAGGACGGTCAGGAAACCCGTCGCCGTCAACACGATGATCGTGTTGCGCATCCCGTCCACCGGCGCAAAGATCGTGGCGTGGGGAACGGCGATGACGAGACCGAGATCCGACGCCGCCTGCGGCACGAATGCGACGCGCAGCGACTCGCCACCGTCATCCGATGCGGACAGAACTCCCGCACGCCCCTCGCGCAACAGGCGCGTTGACTCCCGTGCCGAGACGTCGCGGCGCACTGCGCCAGGCGGGTCCGTCGCGGCGACGCGACCGGAGAGTTCCACGACGTACGCGTAGCCGTCGGCACCGGCGCGGGCGGGCGGCAGAAGATCGGATACGAGGTCGGCGACGACGACTTCGATTGCGATCACTCCGATGACGCCGCCGCTCTCTTCGGTGTCGTCGACGCCGGCGTGATCGCGGATTGGACGCCAGATCACCATGCGCGTCGGTTCGGCGTCGTTTCCCGGAAGAACGCGTGAGATATGAGGCGTTGCGTCCGTCGCGACGAGTGCGGCGCGGAACCACGACGCTCCCGAACCATCCACGAGATCGTAGCTGCGCTCTCCGTCCACGACGTTGATCGCCGCCCGTCCGTCGCGGCGGTAGAGCCGGAACGCCTTGCACGTCGGCTTCAATCCAGCAACGCGAACGTAGCTCTCTTCGAGCTGTGCGAGTTGTTCGTCCGCGATGAGCGTGCGACCGATGCGGAGAGACGTGAAGTACTCTTCGAGCAGGCGATCATCGGCCAGGATCTCCGCGTCATCAAGCACACCGTCGAGACGGGCTGTGATCGCGGTGTTGAGTGCCGCGGCGGACGCTTCGAGACCATGGTCGGCCTGCGTGCGGAGACTCTCTGCAGTGACGACGTAGACCGCAACTTCGGCTCCCACCACGAGCACGAGCAGCGGCAGGAGCACGAGCAGGACGAACTTGCGTGCGAGCACCTCAGCGGTTCCAGACGACGCAGCCGTCGGCGGTCGAAGGCCAGTACGCGAAGAGAGCGCCCAGTTCGCGGCCCTCGTCGAGACTCACCGTGCCGGCTGCCCGCATCACGTCCTGCCCTGCATCGCCGAGGAGCCAATCGATGAAGTCCTTGGCGGCGCCCTGCGGTTCGCCGCGCGTGGCGAGGTAGAGCGGGCGGAAGAGCGCGTAGCGTCCGGCGGCGATCGCGCTCGCGGTCGGCGGGACCCCGTCGAGCTCCAGTATGCGCACGTTGCGCTTGCGCGCGCTGGACACGCCCGTGACAGCGAATGAGTACGGCGTCTTCTCGACGAACTTCTCGATCGGGCCGCTCGAGCGATAGAAGATCGCGTCCCTAGTGTAGTCGATCTCCGGTTCTCCGAAGAGCATCCGTCTCGTCATGTAGCCGACGCCCGAGACGTTCCCTCGGACCGTCTGGCGCCGGAACACCAGCAGGATGCGCGCGTCGTCGCCGCCCAACTCGCTCCAGTTGGTGATCTTGCCCAGCAGGATGTTCTTCGCTTCTTCGCGCGTGATGCTGCGAACGTTGTTGTCGGCGTGCGTGAAGAAGACGAGCGCGTCCCACGCGACGTGCGTCAATACGATGCCGCCCTCTTTCGCCGGAAACCGGGTGGGCAGGCATTGTCGACACGTGCCGCCGATATCTGACGAACCGCCGGCAGTCGCGCGGATGCCACGCGTCGCACCGCCGCCGGTGATGCTGATCTCGATCCCCGTGGCGTCGCGATACGCGTTGGCTGCGTCGACCATGTAGGCCTTCTTCGAGATGTCACAGCCGGTCCAGGTCAGCGCCACGCGCGCCACGGGATCGAGCGGCTCGGGAGCTGGTGGCGCTTCCGGTTCCGTGACGCGCTCCGCGCGCGGTGGCTTGACCACCCGGCTTCGTCCGTTGTCGCATCCGCCGAGCACCAGCGAGACGAGGACCGCAGCCAGCGCGACGACGAGACGACGAGACCGAGGGCTCGCCGAAGCCGCGAGCCGGGTCGATTTCCGCGCGCGTCGCTGCTCCACCGCCATGGACTGCCTCCTCCACTGATCCACACCCTACCGGTTTTGCTCCCGGCGCGCGCGCCGGAGACCTGTCGCTAGGGGCCCGGCCAGAAACCCCCGCGGCACCGGTGAAACGGTGATCGCCGAACGACGTGCGGAGCATGCACCGCGCCCGGGCGGGTCGTCTGCCGCGGCTGCCAGGCTCGGAGACTCCCCGGAGTCGAGTCGCCCGTCACCCACGACAGCCGTCCCACCCGGACACGTCCGGCTATCCACGGGGGTTTCTGGCCGCACCCCTAGGCTCCCGCCGAAATCTCTCTGTAACCTTCGGCCTTCCCACGCGACCTGGGATGTATGGAGACGAACAACATCCCGGTGGCTCCGGCCACCGCCCCCGAGCCCGTCGCATTCCCCGCCGAGGTCATCGCGCGCCTACGACTTGCTTCGGTCGCCGGGATCTCGCCGCGGCTCGCGGCGCGCCTGGTAGCCGAATTCGGTTCTGCCGCGGCGGTGATGACCGCCGGAGCACGCGGTGGCCGCGCCGGATGGCAGTGCGTCCGCGGGGTCGGCAAGGCGCGAGCTGCCCTCGCAGCGACCGCGCCTTCCGTGGACGAAGTGACTGTGGAACTGCAGCGCGCCGCGGCGGCGGATGCGGATGTCGTGTGGCCGGGTTCGGACGATTGGCCGTCGGGGCTCTCCGATCTCGCGGATCCGCCACTCCTCGTCTTTCGCCGCGGCGTCTTGCAGGAGTGCGACCTTCGCGGTGTCGCGATCGTCGGTTCCCGCCGGGCCAGCGCGTACGGAAGAGCGCAAGCTCGACGGATCGCGGCGGGATTGGCCATGGCCGGGATCACGGTCATCTCCGGTCTCGCACGCGGCGTCGACTCGGAGGCCCATCGAGGGGCGCTCTCTGCGGGAGGCCGCACGGTGGGGGTCCTCGGCGGCGGTCTCGCGCGCTTCTACCCGCCGGAGAACGTGCCGCTCGCTCGCGACATCGTGAACGGGCGCGGCGCCGTCCTCTCCGAGTTCCCGCTCGACATGCCGCCATTGCCCTATCACTTCCCGCGCCGCAATCGCATCCTCGCGGCGATGTCCGCCGCCGTCGTCGTGGTCGAGGCCACCGAGCGCTCCGGCTCACTCATCACTGCCGATCACGCCCTCGATATCGGGCGCGAGGTGCTCGCCGTTCCCGGTCGCGTGGACAGCCCCGGATCCCGCGGGACGCACCGGCTCCTGCGCGAGGGCGCGGCGCTCTGCGAGGGAGTCGAGGATGTCCTGCGCGCACTCGGTCTCGAACTCGAGGACGACGAGTCCGGCGATGCGGACGGCATCCCGCCGAGCGTCGATGACTCCGAGCGCGCTGTCCTCGTCGCACTTGCCGGCGAAGAGCGCTACGCGGACGACCTGATCGAACTGCTCGACATCGACGCCGACGCCGTGCTGACCAGCCTCGCATCCCTCGAACTCCGCAACCTCGTCGCCATGTCCGGCGACGGCCGCTACGGACGGACGTGACCCACGCGCGGAAGTGCGCAGGGGGCGGATCGCCGTGGCTAGAAGGAGTGGACTGATCAGACTAAGTCGGATGGACTAAGGAGATGGAGACTGTGAACACACACGAGGCCAAGACGCGCCTGTCGCGGTTGCTCGAACGGGCAGCGAAGGGCGAGGAGATCATCATCGCGAAGGCCGGGAAGCCCATCGCCATGCTGGTTGCATTCCGGGCCGACGAGATGGTCCGGCGCGGCGGTCAGTGGGCAGGCCTCGTACACGTCCGCGATGACTTCGACGACCCGTTGCGCGAAGTGGTCGCTGACCCCTTCGCGCTGCCATCGTGAAGACTGCCTACTTCCTGAACACACACGTCGTGCTGTGGTGGCTCTCCGAGCCGGAACGGCTCTCGCGCGCCGCGCGCGAAGCCATCGCGCACGGTCATCACCCGGTGTACGTCAGCGCCGCCGTCGCCTGGGAGTTGACGATCGAGAAGGCACTCGGCCGCCTCGACTTCCCCACCAACCTCGAGCACGTCCTCGCGCAGGAACGCATCAAGACCCTGCCGATCACAGTTGCCCACGCGCTTGCGGTCGCCGATCTACCGCGTCACCACCAAGACCCCTTCGACCGTGTCCAGATCGCGCAGGCCCGCATCGAGCGACTGACCCTCGTCACACGCGATGCGGAGATCGAGCAGTACGACGTCGAGGTACTGCGCGCCTGACGCGCGGCGCCGGTACTCTGCCAGGCGGGCGAGCCTGGTCGAAAGTGGCGCGTTCAAATCAACGCAGTGAGCGTGGCGCAGTTTGTCGACGCGTTCGACGACGTTCGACGCCGTGTCCGCAGTCGTCGCTGCGCTCACCGTGGCGTCAGCGCCGTATCGCGCGAACGAGCCGTGCGGTCAATCCGACGACGATACCCCAGCACGCGAGCGTGGCTCCGACCAGACCGCCCCACATGAACGCGTGCAGGATCGGCTCGGTCGTGCTGGTTACCCCCAGAAGCGCCACAACAGCGATCTCCGCGACGCACGCTCCAACGAATACGCACAAGCCGGAGCACATCGTCACCCTCCCGGTCCACGCGCGCATGCCGATCCACAGCGATGCTGGCTTGCGGGGCCCGTCAGAGGCGCGTTCATCGCGGCGTCGGACTTTGATGGATACCTCCGCTTCCGGGGCGTCCGACGACGCCGCCAGCCGTACCACGCCGACAGCAGCGCGAATAGAGCAAAGTGCGGCCGAGTGGGCCCGCCAGCGGCCCGCCAACCATCCAGTCGCTGTGCTGGCCAGCGTGGTGTCGAAGATGATCGTCGTCGCAATCCAGGCCGCTGCTCCCAAGAGACCCGTAACTGGACGCCCATCGGCGAAGTCTATCTCAACCCCGAACGCGGCAAGTTCTCGGCGGCATGAGAATGCCAGCCGACCGGAGCACATCCTCGAAACCCACCGTCCGGGGTGAACCGTGTCGAGGCGACGGGCTAAGATCCTCTCCATGACGTATCCGAGACGACGCGCCGCTCTCTTCCTCGTCGCCACCGCAATCGTATGCTCGGCGACAGTGCCCCGGGGGGCCGAGGCACGGGGTCGCGACGACGACGCGCACGCGCTTCGGCTCTGCAGGAGCCATCTGATGCGGGTCGGAGAGACCGTTGACAAGATCGCCAACCAGTATCCGGACTCGGCCCGACGGGGAGACGGGTGGTTCGTGGGGACCATCACCGAACGGAATTGGGTGGACGTTCTGGATTGGACGCGGTGTCTTCGAGATCCACTGCGCGGTTCAACAGCACCGGAGCAACGTGTCCGCGGCTTGATCTCGTACGCGCTCCGCGACTTCTCCATGCATCCAGTGGACCCGGACGCGACGGAACCCCAGGTACTTGCGGTCTGCCCACATCACGAGGGCGGAGCCCTCGTGATGACCGATGATTTCGACATCCGTTTCCTGACGCACGAAGACCTGGGCGTTCGGAGGGGGACGTCGATCAAGGTCGGACCGGGTGCAGGGCACCCTTTCCTCGAGCACGTTCGCTTCGAGACACGATTGGACGAGGTGGCCGTCGGTCGACGCCGAGCACTCCTCGAGTGCTCCAAGAACTTGCGGGAGCTGGGGGCCGTGTTCGTGGCCGAGCGGGAGGGGAAGCCGGGTCCGCCGCCCTACTCAGGCCCTGCGCTCATGCTGCACTACCGGGCGAGGGGCGACATAGCCGCGGGGCACGAGCGCGTGTTCCGCTGTGCGATGGACCCGGAACTCCCCGTCACGCTCTCGGAGGAGCAATTCGCGCGCAGGTACGAGAGGCTCGACCTGGCGGCTCCGGATCGCGAACTCATCTCCTATGCGGTGCGTGACTTCGCATCCCACCCGCTCGCGAGCGATTTCTACGCCCGGCAGTCGGTCATGGCGTGCACTCATCACGCCGGAGGAGCGCTCGTGCTCTATGACGATGGCTCGGTCGAGTTCCGAGATCGGATGTACTTCGGCCTCCTGCTCGACGAGCCGATCCAGGTCGGGAGCGAGTCCTCAGTCCACGTCCTTCGCCCGCTCGTCATGGCGCGTCGGCGCTTGAAGGAAGCGAGAGATCCGCCGGAGACGAATGCCGAGAAGTGAACTCGTTGAGAGTCGCGGCATGCCGTGCCAGGCTCGTCGGCGCTCGTCGATCCCGGCACTCGGTATGGCGTTCGAACCGAAGAGACGAGCTCGGCTCCGGACTTCCAGCGCCGGCTTGCCGATCACCGGGCGGGCTACTTGCGGCCGAGGGGCATCGTCGTGATGGCGTGCTGATTCTCGGTCACCGCGATGGTCACGTCGACCAGCAGATCGCGGAATGTCTGCGTCTTGCCGTTCGGCCAGCGGACCGTCAATTGGTCGATCGTGTCTGCGGTGCCCACGCCGATGAGGAGATCGGGCGGCGACTGTCCCATGAAGCCGTTCGCGGGGAACGCGTCGCGGACGATGCGTCGGTTGGCGACGGTGAGTTCGACGCGTGTGCCGATCGCGGCTCGGTTGCTATCCGTGCCCTCCAGTTCGAGCCGCACCCGGTGACTCGTGTTCGTGCGGGAGCCGAGGAAGAGGCGTAGCGCTCCTCCACCGGCGGAGCCGACGAGGAGATCGGGGGCGCCGTCGCCGTCGAAGTCGGCGACGACGGAGGAACGCGAATCCGAGTCGATGCTCGCTGGGGTTGCGTACGTCGCGTCGAGGAACGTCTCGCCGCCGACGTTCACGAACGTGCGGTTCTCCTCGAAGCCGCTGAGATTGCCGCCCCGTGCTGCGATGAGGAAGGGGTTGTCTACCCAGAACTCGCCGGCTTCTTCGTCGACCTCACCCATCTGCGGAGCTGCGGACTTGCTGTCCAGTGGCCGTGACACGACGGCCCGCCAGAGGCACGTTCACCCATCCGGCTTGCTGCGTTCGTTGCTCATGAAGCCGGTCGCGGCGTAGAGGTCGAGGAACCCGTCGCCGTCGATGTCGAGCATCGCCGGCGCGTACGCCCACCCGACGCCATTCACGCCCAGCGCTGACGAGACCTCGTCGTACCCTGCGTCCTCGGCCGATGGGGGACGTAGACGGTAGAGGCGATTACCGGCGCACGATCCGAGCAACGCGTCGTAGAGACCGGGCGGGTAGTCCTCCGGGCCCACGTGCGCGAGCACGCGGCGTCCCATCTTCGAGAACATATTTGCGACGTAGAGTTCCGTGCGGCCGTCGTTGTCGAGGTCTCCCGCCGTGACACCCATGCTGGTCGCGAAGTCGGCGATCAATCCGCTGGCAGTCATATCCTCGAATGAGCCGTCGCCGCGTCCGCGCAGGAGGACGTTGTCGCCGAAGTCATTCGCGACGTAGAGGTCCAGGATGGCGTCGTCGTCGGCGTACAGCCATGCGGCCGCGAAGGAGCGACGCGCGCCTCCCGCGGCGCCCGACTGCTCTGTGACGTCGGTGAAATGCCCCGCGCCGTCGTTGCGCCACAGAACGTTGGTGCCGCCGTTGTTCTCTTCGCCGACCCATTGCGTCGCGCCTGGGCCAACGTCCTTGCCGGTCTGATAGAGCACGTAGAGATCGCAATCGCCATCGGCGTCATAGTCGGCGACGACGCAGCCCATGGGCTCGGTTCGGAAGCGCAGGCCCGAGGCACGGCGCACGTCTTCGAATGCGTCACCGTTCACGTTGCGGAAGAGCGTCCGGCCGAGAATGAGATCCGGGAAGCCGTCGTCGTCAACGTCGATCCACGACGCGAGCATCGTTCCGCCGAGTGACCAGTCGTTCCACCACGGCTCCAGACCGAAGGCGGCGGTCACGTCGCGGAAGCCACGCCCCCGCTCGTTGTGTAGGAGCAGCGGCGCGCCATCCGCCGTTGCGATTGCGATATCCGGGAACCCGTCGCGGTCGTAGTCGGCGACCGCGATCTGGAACGTGTACTGACGCCGATCCGCGACGTCCTCGTTCCAGTTGTCGTGGAGTGGCAGGTCGGCGAGACCGAAGGCGCGCGTGACTTCCCGCATCAGCGGAGCGGTGGAGACTCGGCGCGCATCCCGTTCGATGGACCATGCGGTGACGATCGGGCCGGATCGGATCGCCGCGTCGTTCGCGAAGCGAAACGCGATGGCGTGGTGCGACTCGAGTTGTCTGGCCGAGCCGTCCTCCGCGCTACAACTGGCCCGGAGTCGCCAGCGTGAACGCCAGATATCGGGATCATCGGCGTCACGATCCAGGTGGAGCACGCGCATTCTGATCGACGCCGACTGCCCGACGAATTCCACTGACGAGCGCAACTCGCGCAGAAACGAATTGCGCGGCAGTGGAACTGCGGATTCGGCGCGCGCGCGCGTCACCTCCGCGAGCGTGCCGTGCTCCACGCGCTGCTCCGCGGTGTCACCTGACCCCGTGTCACCTAATCCCGTGGCAGACAACCCCGTGCCGGAGAATTCGTCGCGGAAGAACGCGGTCAGGCGAGCTTCGTCGTCGGTGGCAAGTGCAGCGGCGAGTGGTTTGCCGAAGAATGTCTCGAGCTCGAACGCGGCGTGCTCCACCGCCCAAATGTGCTTCTGCTTCGCGACGGAGAGCCGCGCGTCTTGCGGCGCCGCTGTCTTGGCGCGCGACGTTGTGGTCGTCGTCGGCACCACGCTCTCGGAACCCTGATCTGCGTCGCGGCACGCCACAGGCAATAAGACCACGAGCGCCGCGACGACGTACCGTCCTCGCCACGTGCCGCGCTCGCTGTCCCCGAGAGCATGGATGGGCATGGCACGCATCGTAGTCGAGCCCGCCACCCCCATGTCCAGAGCCACGCACTGGTGTTCGCGTCGAACGGTGGGAGCCGGGTCAGTCGCCGCCGCGCTGCAACTCGTCGCGCAAGCCACGATGAGCGGAGTCGAACGCGAGTTCGTCCCACGGGATCTCACTCGGTGCGAACCACGCGGCTTCGAGCGCATCGTCGCCACCGAGGATCGTCTCCACACTCTCGGTGGCACACAGGTTCGCCGCGTAGCAGACGATGATCATCCCCGTCCCCGCGAGCGCGCCTTCATCGCGATCGCAGGCGTAGCTGTAGATCCCGAGTAACGCGCCGAGATCCACCGCGAGCCCCGTCTCCTCGCGTGTCTCACGCACGGCGCACTCGGGGACGGTCTCGTCCAGTTCGACGTAACCGCAGGGCCACGACCACTTTCCGATCGCCGGCTCGACACCGCGGCGGATGAGAGCTACCCGGCCGTCGGGCGCGCGCGGGACCGTCCCAGCGGCCACCTTCGGATTCATGTACAGGATGAAGCCACAGGCCGAGCAGACATGCCGCACGCGATCGTCGTCGGCGGGGATCTTGCGCGTGAGTGGCGCTGCGCAGAGGGGGCAGAACCGGCTGCCGGAGAGCATCGGCTCAGCCGTCGCTCTGGACCACGAGCAGTACGAGCTGGACGCAGACGACCAGCAGCGCGAGGCCGCCCGCGAGACCGACGAAGCTCCGCAGCGACTCGCGCACGACGCCGTCGCGACTGCTGGCGCGCGTGGCCCCCTGGACCATGCTGATGGCGAGGACGACGACGAGCAGCAGCGTCACGCTCGTGGTGAACTGTTCAGGCACCGGCACTCTCCGCGTGTCCCTCGGCGGCGATCTGGTCTGGGCTGGCGGCGCTCGCCTCGTCGGCGGGTGCGCGTTCGGGGATCGGGTCACCACGCATCGTGCGCGCCCAGACGTCGGCGATCGCCATCAGATTGAGCAGCCCGGCGACGGCCGAGAAGAGCGTACCGACGCTCGCATTTGGCAGCCTGCTCTTCAGCAGCACGTCGCGTGTCAGGAACTCGCCAGCCACCGCGATCAGGCCGGCGGGTGCCTGCAGCCCGAAATAGAATGGGTGGCGCGTCCACGAGACGTTCTCCCATCCGGTCAGGAACATCCCGAGCACAAAGAGCGGAATAACCGCGGCGGCAATGAAGAGCGCGGGCCACGGTCGTCCGAGCTTGAGGTGCCCGGCGCCAGGCACGAGCCAGCCGAGCACGATCGGAGCGAGGGGGGCCGGGGGATTGTCGTTCGTCATCGGGAGGCGAAGTTAGCCGGGCACGTCGTCGTGCCCGGAGTATCTTCCTGCCGGTGCATACGACCGCAATCCGCGTGAGGTTCGACGAAGTGGACTCGATGGACATCGTCCATCACCCGCGCTACGTCGTGTACTTCGAGGTCGCCCGCACTGCGTTCCTGCGCGATCTCGGGCTGCCCTACTCCGAGATGTTGCGGACGGGAACGCATCTCGCCGTGCTCGAAGTGGACGTGCGCCACAAGGCGCCGGCGCGCTACGACGACGAGATCGAGGTGCGCACGTGGTGTACGGAGTGTGGGCGCACACGCGTGACGCTCGCGTACGAGGTCCGCCGCGGGGACACGCTCTTGGCCGCTGGCCGGACCCGGCTCGGCGCCGTGACGCCGGAGGGGCGCGCGACGCGTCTGCCCGAGAAATTTCGCGCGCTCCTCGGTCCGCACGTGGTCGAGCGGGAAGGCTCGCAGCCTCGAGTGTCCCGCCTGACGCGCGCGCAGGAATAGACGGGTGCGCAGGAATAGACCGTGGTGACGAACGTCAGAGGAACTGTCATGACATCTCTCCCTATCTCGCGGCGAGCCGGCGGCATTCTGTCTCGCGGCGTTCTGTTTCTCTCTCTGGTCGCTCTCTGCGGCTGCGTCTCCGACGACGAAGTCGAGCCGATCGAGACCAAGACCGAAGCGACGGCGACGGTGTCGAACCGGGCCGAGTACGGCCGGACGCTGCAATTGCTGGACGTGCACGTGGGGAAATACGTCTTCTGGAAGTCGCAGCCCGGCGGCAAGTCCTCGGATGCGTCGCGCGAGCGCTACGTCGAGCGCATGGCCTCGGTCTCGATGGTGCGCCTCTACCAGGATCAGCTCATTGAGACTGCGGGCGATTCGAGTGACCTCGGTCGGCAACGGATCGCCGCGAAGTCGTTGGCGTTCGCGACCGACCCCTCTGCCGTGACCACGCTGGCGTCGCTTCTGCGGATCGACGGCGACACCCGCTTGATCGTCAACGCCACGTTCGCACTCGCCGAGTTGCGTAGCCCGTCCACACCCGCGCCGCCGCTCATCGACATGCTCTCGCACATCGATCCGGACGTGCGCAACAACAGCTTGCTCGCGCTGCATAAGACGATGGAGTCCCGACGCATGACCGGCGCCCCGCCGCTCCTGCCCATCGAGAAAGCCCAGGCGGTCCCGCTGATCGAGGCTGCGCTCTTCGAGCCCTCCGATCCGCAGATTCGCGGCCACGCCGCGGCGTGTCTCGGGACGATCGGAGACCGGGCCTCGGTGGAGCCGTTGATCAACCTCCTTCCCGATCCCGAACCGTTCGTGCGCACGCGGACGGCCGTGGCGCTCGGCAACATCGGCGATCCGCGCGCGATCACGGCGCTCGTGGCGGTGATCGACGAGACGTCGCAGGGGACGCCGCGCACCGCGGTCACGTTGGCGCTCCAGGCGATCGTCGAGCGTGGCGGCCGCACCGTGCCGCCCTACATGGCGCAGACCGAGCGCGCGTGGATCGCGTTCTTGAAGGAACGCCTGGGCCCCGAGAGCTTCATTCCGGGCTCCGATGCTTCAGGGGGCGACTCCCCGCGCCGATGACCTCGGCATGAGGTCTCTCTTCCTGCGCGCGGCGATGATCGCCGCCCTCGTGACCACGTTCGTCCCGTCGGTCGCTGCCGAGGACGTGATCGTCCTGACGTCGGGGCGCGAGTTGCGTGGCGTTGTCATCGACGAGACGGATGAGCGCGTGCGTCTGCGGATCGAGGGCGGGTCACTCTGGTACCCGCGCGATCGCATTCGCGAGATCCGCCGCGACGTGGACGCTGACGCAGCGGCTGCTGCGGCCGACCAGGCTCGGACCGAGCATTTCCTCCTCTACTCCGACGGTCGTCGTGTCGGCACACGGGTCCTGCGCTATACGCCGCGGAAGGACGGTCACCAATGGGAGTCGCACGTCGTCTTCCTGGGCGAAGACGGCATGCCCGTCCTCGACCTGCGCACCATCGAGCGCAGCGATCGCGACTATCGTCCGGTTCTCTTCCAGATCCAGGAGACGCCCACCGACGCCATCCCGCGCTTGATCCGCGGCGAGGTCATCGGTTCCCGGCTCGAGATCGGTGTGACAGCCGCCGGTGAGACCGAGAAGATCCTGATGGACGTGAAGCCAGGAGCCCGCTTCCCGCTGGCCGCGCAGGCGGAGTTCTCGAAGACGCTGGCGGACGTGGATCAGGCGGGCCCCGCCGACGCCGGAAGTCCCGCGGCGACGAAGCCGATCCCGGTCTTCTTGCCGTACATTCGTCGTTGGCGGCAGGTCACGTTTCGCAACGCCGGCTCTCGCGTAGTCGACGCCGCCGGAGCCGGGCTGCGCGTGCGGCTGATCGAGCGCCGCTGCGACGCACTGCGGGAGATGGTCTGGGTCGACTCACGCGGCAACACGCGGCTCGCGGACATCAACGGAGCCTCGCTGCGCGCGCTTGCGGCCCCGGCATCGGTGGTTGTGGCCGTTGCGGGGGGCGAGCCGGATCGGGTGACCGGCACTGACAGCGCCGCCCGGACGGTGTTCCGCGATCCCGTGCTCGGTTTCTCGATCCGCAAGCCGGATCCGTCCTGGCTCTTCGAGGAACCTGCCTCCGCCGGTGGCGCAGCCCTGCTCGTCGTCCGCAACCGTCCCATGAGCGCGTCGATCGATGTGATCCGCGACGAAGCGCCCTCCGCCGGCGTGACGCTCAGACAAGCCGGTGCGGCACTTGAGCGGCTCCTGCGGGCGCACTCCCGCGACCTCGAGGTCGTCCGACAGGGTGTTCGCGAGGGCGCCGACGGCGCGTACTACGAACTTGAGGTGCGCGCGACGACGAAGGGCGAACGGACGGCGACGCTCGCTCACGTCTACGTCTCGGATCGCGGTGTGTATCGCCTCCTCGCCGCCTGCCCCGCGGCGCGCTTCGAACTTGCGCGCGGCGAACTCGAGGAGATCCTCCTCTCGTTCCGCATCGACGCGTAGAGGTGCGGCCAGCAGCCCCTAGCGCTCCGTCGACTCGGGGCTTCCCGTGGCGGCCGGCCTCGCAAGCCGTGTACGTGCGACGGTAGGCTCGGATAGGGTCATCCGCTTGCATGGCTACACCGACGACTTCGCCCGCCCCTGTGCGCCTGGCCGCGACGTTCTGCACCGACTCGGTCCTCGGGCGTTTCGGGCTCGGCGGCCCCGGTCTCTACACGGCGCGCGCGCTTCGGCGCGTCGTTCCGAACGCGCTCATCATCGCCCGCGATGTGGCTCCGGGAGCGGGGATCGCGGCGAGCGATTGCCGGTTGGTCCGGCCCGCGTGGTGGCGTCGGACGCTCCGCGGGACGCGTTTTCACGCGCTGCAGCTTCGGCCACAGGAACTCGACCGCCTTGAATTCGACCGCAAGGCTGCGCGCGTGCTGACGCCGAGCGCGCTCGTCATCGGCGAGAACAGCACGTCGCGCGCGACGTTCGAACGGGCACGGAGTCTCGGCGCTCGCACGATCCTGCTGCAGCACAACCCGCCGTTCCGGCGCATGCGGGCTGAACTCGAGATCGAGCGGCAGCGGTGGGGCGGTCCGCCGCCCATCGTCACGGAGCGGCTCATCGAGCAATGCGATGCGGAACTCCTCCTCGCCGACGCCGTGGTCACCTTCTCCGCGCGTGTGGCGCGTGAACTCGTCGAAGAGGGAGTGCCGGAGGAGCGCGTCGTGCGCGCGCAATTTGGCGTGGACTGCGACCGCTTCAGGCCGCGCGGCTCCGCCGCCTCTTCTGATGCCGAGAACGGTGCGAAGAGCGATACCGCGCGGCGCGGGTTCACCGTCGTGAGCGTCGGCTGGCTCAACACACGCAAGGGCTATCCAGACCTGGTCACCGCGTTCCGTGACGCGCACCTGCCCGCTGCGCGGCTGCGGCTGCACGGCGGGAGCAACGACCGCTTTCATCACGATCTCGTCGCACGTCTGCGCGGCGACGCCGATGTCGCTGTCGTGCGCGGCCCCGTCGTGGACACGCTGGCCGAGGCCGATGTGTTCGTGCTGCCGAGTGTCAGCGAGGGCTTTGGTCTTGCTGCGCTCGAGGCGATGGCCTGCGGGCTGCCGGTCGTTGTGACCGACCACTGCGGCGTGGCGCAGAACATCGTGGATGGCGAGAACGGGTTCATTGTTCCGGCGCGCGACCCCGCGGCGCTCGGGGAGGTTCTCGGGCGACTCACGGATCCAGAAGTGCGCGCCGCAGTCGGGCGGGCGGCGCGCGCGACGGCCGAGTCGCTCAGTTGGGAGTCCTACGAAGAGCGTGTCGGCACGATCTGCGCCGGATACCTTCCGCCGTCTGCTCCCGGCGGCGTGCCACGCGCCGGCCCGGTCGGAGTGCCGAGTTGAGATGATCCATTACTTCACCAGTGCTGCGACGAACTACCTGCCGAAGGCGCGTGTGCTGGCGCGGTCGGTGAAGGCGCACCATCCCGAGGGCTGTTTCACACTGCTCCTCTGCGACGACCCGCCGCCGGGATTCGACCTTGCGAACGAGCCCTTCGATCGCATGGTTCGCCTCCCGGACCTGAGTATCCCCGACGTTGCCGCCTGGACGTTCAAGCACTCGGTCGTCGAGTTGTGCACGGCCGTCAAGGGGGCTGTGCTTCACCGACTGCTCATCGAAGAGTCCACCGAGATGGTGATCTATCTCGATCCGGACATGCGTGTGCTCTCGTCGCTCGACGGTCTGCACGCGGAGATCCGCCGCGGCAGCATTGCACTCACTCCGCATTGCACGCGTCCCGAAGAGACGCTCGCGGCGATCGAGCGGGTCGAGATCAACACTCTGATCTACGGCGTGTTCAATCTGGGCTTCGTCGGCGTGCGTCCGACCGACCAAGGGCTGGCGTTCGCGCACTGGTGGCGCGATCGCCTACTCGCGTTCTGCTACGACGAGAAGGAGCGCGGACTCTTCACGGATCAGCGCTGGTGCGACCTTGTGCCGTGCCTCTTCGAGGACGTCGCGATCCTGCGCAGTCCGGCCTACAACCTCTGCCATTGGAACGTCCCCGGTCGCTCGATCACGCAGGACGACGACGGGACGTTGTTGGTCGACGGCGAACCCGTCGCGTTCTTTCACTTCAGTGGGTTCGATTGGGCGCTCGATCTCGAGCGCTTGCCGAAGGACGGCGCGGCGGCGTCGTTGCTCGTCGCACTGCGTGATCAATACGCCGCCGACCTCGACTTCGCAGGCCACGCTGAGCTGCGGACCGTACCGGCGGCCCACGGCGTCTACAGCGATGGCGAGACCGTCACGATGGGGGAGCGCATCTACTACCGTGCGCGGCCGGAGCTTGCCGAGCGCTTTCCCGAACCACTTTCCGTTCCCGCTGACGGGTCTGGGTACCGTGGCCACTACCGCCGCGAAGCGCCGACAGCGAGGCATCCGGATCTCGAACGTGTCGGCCTGACGGCGACGGATCTGACGCGCCTACTGGACGAGGTGTATCGGTCGTGGTCGTGGCGCATCGGGCAGGCTGTGACGGCCCCCGCCCGCGTGCTGATGCGGTGGTTCGGCGCTCGGTAAGGCGATGGTTGAGCGATGCCTGAAGCGGCGCGTCAGTCAGCCACAGACTGTGCGTGGCGAGCCGCGCTTGTCGGCGCGATCAGGTGGCGCAGGCTCTCGAGGATTTCGCCCGGCGACCGGGCGAAGCGGAGCGAGCGGGCGGCGTAGCGGCGCGTGCCGGTGGCATCTTTGGCCTGCGCATAGAGACTGGCGACCAGCACATGGCGGTACCGCGTATTGCGCAGAAGTGCGGCGCGGCACGTGGTCGGGACGCCGTCGATCCGGCGCGTCAGCCAGGTCAGCGTGGCGCACCAGCCGCGGTTGAAATCGAGGACGTGCGTCGATCGCGTGCCGGGCCGCATGCGGCGGTACATGACACTCTCCGGATCGTGGACGAACTGACATCCGGCGAAGGCCATCCGAGTCCAGAGATCGACGTCCTCGACGAGCGGCTCGAGATCGCGAAAACCGCCCACGGCCTCGAACTCCGCTCGGCGTACGAGCGCCGCGCCGGGACCGAAACCGATCAGGTACTCGCCCCTCAGCAGCGCGGCGACCATGTCCGCGCCTGACGTTCGGGTGGGGACGTCCCGTGTGGCTGCCGTGGCGCTCTCTGAGGCTTGCCCGTCGAGTTCGCCGCGAAACTCGACCGTCCGTGAGTAGACGACGCTCGCCGTCCGGGAAGCGTCCAGCACATTGCATTGGGTGGCGATCTTATCGATGTCGATCAGGTCGTCGGCATCGAGGAAGCAGAGGTAGTCTGCGCGTGCCTCCTTCGTGCCGCGATTGCGTGCGATGGACGGCCCACTCGACGCCTGCTCGACGACACGGAGTCGCGCGTCTCGCTTCGCCACCGCGCGCACGATTTCCAGCGTGTCGTCCGTCGATCCATCATCGACCACGATGACCTCTACGCGTGCCTCACTCTGCGCGAGGGCGCTCCGCAACGTCGCCTCGATCGTGCCCCCTGCGTTCCACGCCGGGACGATGATCGCCGCACGGGGAATCGGTGGTGGTGCCCTGCCGTCGGCGTCGGCGCGCTCGGCGTCAGCCATCGAATGACACCTGTTCTAGTTCCCGTTCCAGCTTGCGGGCGCGCAGGCCGCCGAACTCCTCGTCTTCGAAGTGTCCGTGCGGGTTGCCTTCGTCCGGGCCGAGGGACTTGCCGTCGTCGAGCACCAAGCCGGAGCGCCGCAGCCAGGACGCGACGAATGAGGTTCCGGAGCGGTGCATCCCTGCGATGCAGAAGGGCCCGGCCACGGTCTGGCTCAGAGTCCCGCGCCGCCCTGGGCGGGGAGGCTCAGCACGAACCGCGCGCCGCCGGTGGATGCGCGTTCGACACGGATGCGTCCGCCGTGGGCCTCGGCCGTGGCGCGGACGAGGGAGAGGCCGAGCCCCGTGCCGCGCCCGCGGGGTTTCGTCGTGAAGAACGGCTCGAAGATCCGATCGCGAACGGCCACTGGAACTCCGGGCCCGTTGTCCTCGACCTCGAGAGCCACGCGATCGCGATCGCGGGCGGCGCGTAGCACGATGCGCTGTTCCGCCGGTCGTCCCGAGACGGCGTACTCGGCGTTTGTGACCAGATTGAGGATGGCTTGGACCAGGCGATGGAAATCGCCCTGGACGAAGGGCAGATCGGGATCGATCTCGACGCGCAGGTCGATGCCTTGCGTCTGTGCCGCGTAGCTCCGGAACTCCTCCACCTTGCGCGCGACGTCCTGCAGCAGGAGCGGCCGCATTTCCATCTGTTCGCTGCGCGCGAGATCGAGCAGGTTCTTGACGATGCGGCGGCAGCGCTGGGCCTCGTCACGGATGCACGTGAGTTCCTCGCGCGGCAGCGAGGGATCGTCGTCGGCGAGCAGGATCTCGGCGAAGCCGAGGACGCTTGTGAGTGGATTGTTCAACTCGTGCGCCACGCTTGAGAGCAACTCGCCGATCGACGCGAGCCGCTCGGCCTGGTCGATATGCGTCCGCAACCGCTCCTCCGCCGATGCGTCTTGAAGGGCGACGATGACGAGGCCCTCTGTAGCAGAAGAGCGGGCGCGCAATTCGCTGCGGTGTTCGGTACTCGCCACGCGACAGGTTGTCGGCGGGCACAGCAGCGCCGCCGCCGCATCGTCACCGAGCAGTTCGTGGAGTGACGCCGGCGGATCGCCGTCCGTGGTGAGCGCCTCCGGCCCCAGGAGCGTCGCGGCGTCCTCGTTCAGGACCACGACGGTGCCCTCGGAAGTGGTCACGAGTGCCGCGCCGGGCCATGCCGCGACCGCCGAAGCGAGCGCAGTCGGCGTGGAGGACGCGGCGATGGAGGATGCGGACGACGCGGGAGTGGAGACGGTGGGGTCAGGCGCAGCGCTGGTCACACGGGGGATGTTGGCACGCACGCGACGGCGAGGCAACGTCCGCACTTCTCAATCTGAGGTTTCGAGTGCGGAATTGCGTGAGGTCTCGAGTGGGGCGGAGACTCGCGTGAGATGCGACGTGTGCGTGCGTGGAGACCAGCGAGTAGGACCGGACGCGGCCAACGAACTCCTGAGTGGTATTGGGCATAGAGGTGGGAGGAGTCCGCTGCGTTTGCCGGGGGCAGCCGGCTTCGGTCGGCAATGCGCTCGGATTGGGCATTGGGAAGGAAGGAAGACGTGGGGTCGAACACATGCACGACAACCAACGTCCGGCCTTCTCGATGGTCTCCGGGAGCCGGTGGCGAAGGAGGATGGTTGCTCTACTTCGTCTCGCGGCTCGCCGTCGCATTGTCAGTTGCGTGGGTCCGCGTTGCGTTCCCTCGCTGACCTCGCGCCTCGTGGGCGGCGGGTCGTTTCCTCACTGGATCTGACGCATGTCGCGTGCCGGAAAGTCCGACGAAACTCGTGCGAGGTCGAAAAAACGTTCGCGCGAGAACGATCTGCGGCTGGAGCGCGTGAGCAGGCGCGCGTGAGCCACATCAGTTGACCGATGCGAGTGACTGGCCGATGCAAGCGAGTGGGCGAGCGACTCGGCCAGCGCACCACTCCCATCTACGCCAGATGTAGTCCCGACGTATCCCTGCGCTGCGTTCCAGCGGGCTCTTCCCTGCCGAGTTCATCGGCATTCTCGTGAAGTCGCGGGAGCGGAATCTCTCTCGTTCGCCTGGGGCGAGTACGATCCGGCGCGATGGATCAGAGACAACTCAAGCTGGTGGGGCCGCTCGTGGCCTGCGGCGCGCTGCCCTCCGACGAGGCGAACGTGTGTCTGCGGCTCTGGCAGGAACTGCAGAAGAAGGGGCAGAACGTCTCGCTCTTCGCCGTTCTCGTGAAGAAGGGTCTGATGACCCGCACGCAGGTTCTCGTGCTCACGGGCAAGCCGCTCGAGGAGCATCAGCCTTTCGACGACTACAAGTTGCTGCGCAAGGTCGGCGAGGGCGGCATGGCGGACGTCTACGAGGCCACGTACCAACCGCTGCAAGCGCGCGTGGCGCTGAAGATCTTGAAGACCGAGTTCGCACTGCAAGAGCGCTATCGGCTGCGTTTCAAGCGCGAGGCGGCGATCCTCCTGCACCTGGATCACGAGAATATCGTCGACGGGCGCGAGCACGGTTCGCAGGACGGGACCGACTTCTACGCGATGGGCTTCGTCGACGGGATCTCCGTGCTGGAACTACTCGAGCATCAATTGGACCTCGGTGAGGGCTTGGCGCTGCACGTCGCCTGCCAGGTCGGCGAGGCCCTCCAGCACATGCTCGAATGCGGCGTGGTACATCGCGATATCAAGCCCGGCAACCTCGTCGTGGACCAAGAGGGCACAACCCGCATCATCGACTTCGGCCTCGCAAAGCTCATGCAGGGGATGCGCGAGGATACTGCGGAATCGATGACGGTCGGCACGCCGGAGTACATGTCTCCCGAGCAGGCGCGCGGCAATGCGCAACTCGACATCCGGACGGATATCTACTCGCTCGGCGTCTCGCTCTTCCAGATGCTGACCGGCGAGGTCCCGTTCCAGGGGACGCCCGAAGAGGTACTCGTTGCGCAGGTGAAGCAGGAACTGGAGATGACGCCGAAGCAGATGCAGCGCATCTCCCCGTCGGTGCAGTTCGTCATCCGCAAGGCCATGGCGAAGGACCCCGCGCATCGTTACGCGACGCCGCGCGAGATGGTGGACGACATCCAGGCCGTCGCAGGCGACATCATCGCGGCGCGCGGCCCGGTCCCGTCGATCGTCACCGAGAGCGCCATCGAGGCGGCCCCCATCGAGTCGCCGCCGACGCCGACGTTCCCGGCGCCGACACGCACGACTTCGCGCACGACGTCACGCACCTCGCGACGCGGTGGGGGGCGGCGGCGCGGTCGCGGCCGTCGCTGAGCCGACGTTGAGCTGGTACGCGGACGGACTCCGTTTTCGCTGCGCGCGCTGCGGCAACTGCTGCGCGGGCAAGGGCAGTGTCGTGATCGTGACGCGCCGCGAACGCGAGGCGTTGGCGAACCACCTTGGGCTCGCGATCGACGAGTTCGAGGAGCGCCACACGCGAGCGAGCCTCGGGGAGCGCGTGCTGCTCGACGTTCCGGACGGCGGCGACTGCGAGTGGCTCGAGCGCCACGCTGACGGGACGACCGGATGCCGCGTGAATGCCGCGAAGCCGGATCAATGCGGTATGTATCCGTTCTGGCCGCGCGTGCTCCAGGATCGCGAAGCGTGGGACACCGAGGGCCGATCCTGCGCCGGGATCGGCGAGGGCGCTGCGATCTCCGCCGACGACATCGACGCGCGCGCGGGTCTCGAGGTCTTTCGCGGAGCGCTGGAGACGCTCCTCGAGGAACTCGACGCCGAGATCCAGGCGCTCGATGCCACGTGCTGGATTTCCGGCAACTGCTGTGACTTCGAGGCTGCGGGCCACCGGCTCTACACATCGCGGGCGGAGGCCGAGCGTTTCGCGAAGGGCGTTGATCTGCGCGGCTGGGATCCAGATTCCGGTCTCTGCCCGGCCTGGAAAGAGCGTCGCTGCACGGCTCGCGAGCATCGGCCGATGGCCTGCCGCAGCTACTTCTGCGACCCGCGCACTGAGGAACTGACGAACGCGATTACGGAGCGCTACACGACAGCCTTGAAGGCGCTCCATGAGCGTCATCGCGTCCCGTGGGACTACCGCGACTTCCTGGCTCACCTTGGCGACATCCAGCAGACCGTCGTCAAGCATCGTTGACACCGACCGAGAACGGGCGGTGACACCCCCGGCGTCTCAATTCGGCGAATGCGTGTGACGAACTCGTAACGGGTGCGGCCGGTTGGAGGCTGGACCGGACCCGAAATGGGATCGACCGCCGAATGACGCGCGTCTGGCCCGACTTTCGCGCGTCCAAGATGACACGAGCCGAGCGGGCTCGAACACGTCCCCATCCGGGGACAGGAGCCAACGATGACAGCCACGACCCTCACTCCGAGTGCGACGACGCCGAATGCCCCGACGCAGTCGACACCCACACTGAGTCCCGCCACCCTGCCTGGCCTCCGCGGCAGGGCACGCGTCCTGCGCGATCTGCGTCGCGACGGCATCCGCGCGTCCATCCGTCGTCGGCCGGTCGGCGTGGACACGGGGGATTTCGTTCTCGCTGAGCCCCTCGGCGCGGGGCGCTGGCTCCTCGGTGTCGGTGATGCGATGGGCCGCGGCGACACCGCTGCGAACGTCGCGTCCGAGGTGCGCACGTATCTGCGTTCTCACGCCTCGCGCACGCACAGTCTTGCGGAACTCATGCGCGGCGCCAACCGCTTCGTGCACACCCTTACCGATGGCGAGCGCTTCGTCGCGTTGCTCCTGATGGTTCTCGATGCGCCGCGCCAGACGATCCGGCTCGCGAACGCTGGTCAAAATGAGCCGCTCGCCGTGGGCCGCTTTGGCGGCGTCATCGCTCTTGAAGGCCACGGCCCCGCGTTGGGCCTCCTCCCCGACGTCGAGTACCGCGAGGCCGGCCCGCTGAGGCTCCCACCCGGAGTGCTGCTGCTCGCGACCACCGACGGCGTCACGGACGCCCTCGATGCCGACGCGTCGATCTTCGGTCGCACGGGCGCATCCGCGGCGCTCGCCGCCGCGCGCGACGACGGCCCGCGCGGCGTGGTGCGTCGCCTCCTCGACGACGTGGAAGCGCATAGCGCGACCCCGCTCCTCGACGCGGCGTCGGCGCTCTGCGTTCGGTTCTCGCACTAGTCCCGCCGGAGGCGGGAGTCGTGCGAGAAGTGTTGCGTTGGGGTCGCCTCCGGCTCCCCGCTCGCTCGCGCTCGCATGTTCGGCTCCCGCCGCGGCTCCGGCTGCTTCAACCGGGGCTGCGCTCGGAGTTCGTAGCCGCGCATCGGGGTGGACGCACGACGCGGAAGTGACCCCGTGGTGAAGTCGGGTTTCGCAGGCGAAATCCGCTCTGTCCGCCTCACCGCGAGTGTCACGGTTTGTGCGGACGCACAAACCCCGCCACTCGCTCTCGATTCCGGCGATGTCTCGGTGGGTGGGGCTTTCTTGCGGTCACTGTATCCGCCCGTTTCGTGCATCTGCTGATCGCGCGCGGCGGGCCCCTCGCCACCTCCGAGACCGGGTCGGCCTTTGGGCCTTATAGCCTCAACTGTCGCATGTCGCCCCGCACCGCAGGTCGAGCGTTGAGGCTATAAGGCCCAAAGGCCGACCCGGTCTGGTCCGTTTTCTTGTCGCCTGCAATCCCCGATCAACCGATGGCGAGCGCGGTGTCGAAGTAGCGTGCCTGGCTCAATTTTCTCGGCGCGGCGACGAGTCTCGCCCTCGTCAGCCCGTGTGGCCGCGCCAAAAAAACTGAGCCTGGCACGGTAGTTCGACCCCTCGACGAGTCGCGATCCACCCTGGTCTCCCAATCCCAATCCCACGCTACCGCCCCCCAGAATCAACCGAGCGGACGGGGCCGATCGACCCCGTCCGCTCTTGTTCCTGGCTCCGTCACTCGCCCTACGCGAAGAGCTGGGCCTTCTCTTCCACCAACGAGTCCTCGAGGCGCTTGATCACCTTGCCGTGGATCTGGCAGATGCGGGACTCGGTCAGCGAGAGCACCTTGGCGATCTCCTTCATGGAGAGGCCTTCGTAGTAGTAGAGCGTGATGATCACGCGCTCCTTCTCGGTCAATTGGCCCGCGATGACTTCGCGGATGTCCTTCATCTGCATGTTGTGCGTCGGGCGACCGTGGTTTCCGTCGTCGGCTAGCAGGTCGATCTTGCGGTTGCCGTGGTTGTCCTCGTTGTCGGACCACTCTTCGGAGAGTGAGATCATGGCAGTGGCGGCGCCGCCGTCGAGCATCGACTTGTACTCGTCGAAGTTCATCTCAAGCTGCTGGGCCATCTCGTAGTAGGTCGGCTCGCGGCCGAGGGTGCGGTGCAGCGCGTTGCAGGCCTTGTTGATCTTGCCAGCCTTGATGCGGACCAGACGCGGGACCCAGTCGAGGCTGCGAAGCTCGTCCAGGATGCTGCCGCGGATGCGGTTCATGGCGTAGGTCTTGAACTTGACGCCCATGGTGGGGTCGAAGCGCTTGACGGCGTCGAAGAGGCCGAAGATGCCCATGCCGGCGAGGTCGTCTACGTCGACGAACGAAGGGAGCGAGTGCGAGAGGCGCGTCGCCACGTGCTTGACGAGCGGCAGGTACTTCTCCAGCAGGGTGTTGCGCAGTTCGTCCGTCGGCTGGGCCTTGAACTCGGTCCAAACGTCCTTCATGTCGGCATCGGCAATCCGCATCTCTTCCATCCTCCCATTTGTGCGCGGGGGACCGCGGTCTCAGGGAGGTTCGGAAGGCGAGAAGCCTGCCGCGTGACAGCGCTCGGCAACTCTCCCAAGAGTTGCCATTCGTGCTGTCACCTGACCGGTAGCTGGCTGCCATTCACTCTGCGAGGTGTGACTCGCGGGGTTCGAGGCCCTATAGCTTTGCGTCGCCACCTTTCGGTGGGTTTGCCCTGAATTCGGTCCACTGCGCTGTCAATCCTTCGCCCGGCTCTCTCCTTCCGGGCCACCTTGCCCTCTTGGGGCGTGAGAAACTTATCACTCGCTTGGAGACCGTCAACCGCCGAAGTGAGAAAAAGGGAATGCCCTGCCTTCGGTCCGTCGTAAGTCGTTTGCCAGACGACTGTTGAGAGATCTTTAGCGCTCTCTTTGAAAAGTCATCGACTGCGATTTGATGCGCTCTCAGGATCTGCTCCAGTTGCGCGAGCAGGGACCACTCGCGTCAGATCGGCCTGTGGGTCGCGTCAGTTGCAGTGCTGCGCGCGGTGTGGGATTGGCGGCGGGCCCCAGCTTGGAAAGGGACAGATGGGAGGGAACCGCAGAAGGGTCTTTGCCGGAAGCCCGGCCGCCACTTCCTAGGTCGCGCTGGAGGGCCGAAGGTTACGCGGGATTCTCGAAATTCTCGTTTCGAGCATCCGCCCGGCCTCGACCGAGGGCGCCGCCGTGTCGCGACGCCTACTTGCCGTCGGACTCGTGACGCCCCTCGTTCAGCAGACGGCGGAGGCGGCGCTTCTCGTGCCTCCGACGATCGCCGCGGGTGGAGCGCGGTGTGCGGAACGCGGAGCGGCCGTGGAGCTCGCGGATCTCGGTCTCAAGGCGCAGACGTCGCTCGCCGGGCGTCAGTCCTTCGGAGCCCGTGCGGACGTACACGTCGCGAATCCGGGCCCACTCCTCGGAACCCATTTCACTCAGCAAGTCCAGAGCGCCTCGGGAGACACCGATCTCTCTGTCGAGTCGCTTGCGCATCTCGAACCAGCGCGCCCTCTGCGCCCAGCGCTCGGCGATTGTCTGCCGCTCGGCGTCGGAGCGGCGCATGTAGGGACGGATTACGCGCGCTTCGAAATGACCCACGAAGCCGGGGATCAGCGTCATCCGATACTCGGCGAGGAGTCGCTTGCGCATCTTGCGTTGCTTGCCCGGCGGGAGGGCGGCGATCGCGGCGCGTGACTGCGGGGTCTCGTCCGCGAGGAGTCGCTCCCCGACAGCCTTCAGGGCTACCGCGAGGCGTTGCTTCTTCTCGTCTCGCGGGAGGCGGTTGAACTCCTCCATCATGCGTGGGCCGCCCATATCGAGCAGCTCTCGCCGCACATGGCGCTGGAACTCGCGCACCCCGGCGCTGAAGAGGTACTTGCGCTGAACCTGCGACAGCGCGGCGAAGCGTGTGCTTCCACCGAGGAGCCGGATCATCTCGTTGCGCTCGGCGTCCAGCGAACTCTGACGGCGACGGAGTTGCTCCACGTTGCGACCGACCAACTCGCGTAGGCGCGCGTTGCCGACCCGCTTGGCTCGCGAACGGATCTCGCTCTGGCGCTCGGGCGAGAGGCGCTGGAAGCGAGCGAGCGCGGCGCGTAGACGTTGCTGCTCTTCGCGGGGCAGCTTGCGGATCATCTCGACGCGCGCCCGCAGAGCGGCGTCGGCGTTGGCGTCGGCGCCCTCGTCGGCGTGGGCGCTCGAGATCGGGACGACGAAGAGAGCGCCGATGAGCGTCAGCACGCAGAGCAGACTGCCGACGCGGAGCGCGGAGAGAAGGCGCCGCACGTCTAGCCACCCTCGCCATCGTCGGCTGCGGCGTAGAGACCCGACATCTCGGGCTCGAGGCCCTCGAGGAGGTCGAGTTGTTCGACGAGTGCGATCAGCTCGTCGGCTCCGACAGTCTCGAGCGTCTCCAGATTGGTGAGAACGTAGAGGTCGGAGGCGATCTCGCGCTCCTCGGACGCGGTCAGGACGCCGCCGGCCGTGTCGCCGCGGTCGAGCATGCTGCGTGCGGCAATGGCGACCACGAGCACGGCCGCTGCTGCGGCTGCGGGCCAGAGGCGGAGCAGGCGCCCACGCGGCGCGGCGTCGTCGGCGTCGCAGTCGGGGTCGGGATTCCCGACACAGTCGGTGACGCGGCCCACGAAGTCCGCGCCCGGAGTGTGCCGCGGCAACGCGGCCACGAGGTCCCCCGCAACGCCGAGCAGCGCGGCTTCGTGCGCGCACGTTGGGCAGGCCGCGAGATGCTCCGCGACACGCGCCGACGCGATTGCGGACAACTCGCCGTCGAGGTGGGCCAGCAGTCCCGTCCCGGCGAGCGGCTCGCAGCCCGATCCGGGGATCTGGTGTCCGTCGCAGTCGAGTACGCGCTCGGCACCCAGACCGTCCGCATCCGCCTGCAAAGCGTCCCCATGCTGGACATCCCCATGCTGGTCATCATTCGCGTGCATGTCGTCTTCGTCTTGGGCGTCACCGCTCATGACTGTCCTTTCGACTTCCCGCCTGGCAGCTTTCCGGCGTCCAAGTAGGGAAGTAGCGCTTCCTTGATATTCACTCTCGCTCGTGTGAGCAGGCTCTTCACAGCCGGCAGCGAGAGTTCCATTGCACTTGCTGTGTCTTCGTACGAGAGAGCTTGATATTTGTTGAGCAGGATCGCCGTGCGCTGACGCTCCGGCAGTGCATCGACGATCGTGCCGACCACGTCGGCCAACTCCGCCTCTTCCAGAACATCGGGCGGTCGCGGCGCGGATTCGTCCTCGAAGTCCGCGTGCGCTTCGCCGTCGTCTCCGCGCGTCGGCATGGCGGCGTTGAGGTGTCTTCGGACACGGCGCCTGCGGATCAGATTGAGGCTCGCGTTCACGGTGATCCGGTGCACCCACGTCGAAAACTTCGCCGTTGGTTCGTACGTCTCCCGTGCCCGGTGGACACGCAGGAATACCTCCTGCGCGAGGTCCTCGGCGTCGGCTGCCGAGCCCAGGTACCGGTACGCCAGGCTTGCGACCCGTCCCTGGAACCGGTGCACGATTTCCGTGAAGGCAGCGTCGTCGCCTCCTCGGAACCGGAGCATGAGTTCGGTCTCTGGATCGACGTCGGGCACCTTCGGAGTTCGCTCCCGGCTCCCCTTGAACCCTGCGGATGTGCGCGGGTTTCGCCGGAGCCGTGGGGGAATGGTGCCCGAGTGCAGCGACGGCGTCCAGCGGACCTCCCGCCGAGGCGGGGCGTTTCCGAATCGACGCACGGACGTGGTCCCCTACGATCCCTCGATGCGCCGGGCTCTCGTACTCCTCCTCTTCCTGCTCTCCGGAGCTGCTGCGCTCGCGTACCAGGTCGCGTGGACGCGCCATCTCGTGCTCGTCTTCGGGAATACGACGCGCGCCGTGTCGCTGATCCTGGCCGCGTACATGCTCGGGTTGGCGCTTGGTTCCGAGGCCGGTGGGCGGCTGGCCGACCGCACGAAGAAGCCGGTCGCGTGGTATGCGGGCGCCGAGGTGGCGATCGGGGCCTTCGCGCTCCTCTTTCCGTGGCTCGTCGGGTTGGTGCGCGGCGCGTATCTGTCGCTGGGGACATCGGCGTCACCCGTGCTCTTCGTCGGGGCGTTCGTCGTCTTGCTCATCCCGACGTTCTTGATGGGGACGACGCTGCCGCTCCTCGTCAGGGCAACGGTGAGCGATCCGCGCCGGACGGGCGGCGATGTCGGGCTGCTCTACGGCGCGAATACCGTCGGCGCGGTCATCGGCACGGCGGTGACGGGCTTCTGGCTGATCGAGGCGGCGGGGGTGCTCGGCTCGACGCGCTGGGCGGCGGGTCTGAACGTCCTGATCGGTCTGCTTGCGTTGGCGGTGCCCTACCTGCCGGACGGGCGCGGCTCCGCGGCCGCTGAAGAGTCAGTGGGCTCACCGGTGGACGCTGACGCGGGCGTCGCCGAGGCGGATGGCAGGCGGCTCGCCCGCGCGGCGCTCGTGGCCGTCTTCGCGGGCGGTCTCGTCGGTCTCGCGGCCGAGGTCGTCTGGACGCGCCTGCTCGTCTTCTTCCTCCAGGGCTTCACGTACACGTTCAGCGCCATGCTCGCGACGTTCCTGCTCGGGCTGGCGCTGGGCGGCTTCGTCTTTGGCCGTGTGGCCCTGCGGACGAAGCGGCCTGCCGTGATCATGGGCCGGCTCCAGGTGGGTGTCGGGGTCGCGGCCGCGGGCGTTCTGCTCCTGCTGGCCCACCACTACGAAGGGACGCTGGCGATCTGGGAGTGGGTCGGTGCGACGGGCGGCATCCAGGAGTTGCGTGCTCGGCACATCGCCACGCTCTTGCTCGCGAGCGCAGCCGCGCTCTTGCCTGCGGCGTTCCTCATGGGCGGCGTCTTTCCCCTGGCTGCGGCCGTCTTTCAGCGCGGGTTGGGCGATCTTGGGGCGCGCATCGGCCGTCTCTACGCGGTCAATACCATCGGAGCCGTAATGGGTTCGTTGCTCGCGGGCTTCGTTCTCGCTCCGCTCGCCGGACCGGCGTGGTCCGCCGTCGTGGTGGCCGTTGCCGGACTCGTGGCGGGCGCGATCGTGCTGTGGATCGCGCACGAGGGCCGCGTCCGGCCCGTCGTTGTCTGGGCTGGTGGCGGGACGGCCGTGGCGCTCGTCCTCGTCGTGCTCGCGGATCCGACCGTGCCCTTCCTGACGCGCTCGCATGCGTTTGCGGCGTCGCGAGCGCGCGAGAACACGCTGCTGGAGACCCGCGAGGGCGTCGTCTGCGAGGTCTCTGTCGTACGCAACGAGCGCGACGATTACTACCTGCTCTACACCGACGAATTCCAGGCGGCGGGGACGAAGCCGGAGTACCGCTACATGCGGATGCTCGCGCACCTGCCGATTGCGCTGGCGAAGAAGCCCGAGCGGGCGCTCGTCATCTGCTGGGGGACCGGGACGACAGCGGGCTCGGTGTCGACCCACCCCTCCATCCGCGAACTCGATATCGTCGAGATCAGCCCGCAGGTCCTGGAGGTCGCGTCGTACTTCGAAGATGTGAACCGTGGGGTGCTGGGTGGCGCCGGGCGCGACGACCTCGACGTGCGCGTTCACATCGACGACGGTCGCAACTTTGTGTTGCGTTCGACCGAGCAATGGGACGTGATCTCGCTCGAACCGCTGATGCCGTACACGCCGGCGGCAATCCACTTCTACACCGAGGACTTCTACCGCGAGTGCCTGCCGCGTCTCGCTCCCGGCGGCGTGATGTGTCAGTGGATACCGCTCCACGCGCTGTCGCGCGAGCACCTGCAGCAGCTCGTGTCGGCGTTCGTGCGTGCGTTCCCCGGCGCGGGGATGTTCTTCGTGGACGGCGCGATCGCGCTGATCGGTGGACGCGAGCCGCTCGTGATCGACCACGAGCAGGTGGCGGCCCGGTTCTCGGCTCCCGCTGTCCGGGACGACCTCGCGGCCATCGGCTACGCCGATCCGGTGCGTGCACTCGGCACACTCGTCGCGGCGGGCGACATCCTCGAGGCATTCGGGGCGGTCGAGCCGATGACCGACGAGAACCCGGTGCTCGAGTTCTTCCCCATCCCGCTGAAGGTCCAGCAACCGCACCTGTGGGAGAACGTGCGTGCGATGGTCGAACTGCGCAGTCAGTACGCGGCGTTGCCCGTTGAGTACGCGCCGGATCCCGACCTGGACGATCGCTACGACACCGCGCTCAAGGTCGGCAACCTGCTACTCGAAGCCATGGAGCGGCTCGAAGAGGCCGGCCTGATGAGTCAGTTGAAGCAGAACGCGGCGGCCGGCGAGGCGTTCCGCGCCGCGCGGCGTGCGCTCTCGTTCGCGGTGGCGCTCGATCCCGATGACCCCGCCGCGCGGCGCACCTCCGCGGCGGTCGAGCGCAAGTGGTACACGTTGATCGGGAGCGATCATCTTGAAGCGGGCGAATTGGAAGAGGCCGAGCGATCGTTGCGGATCGCTGCGGGCTATCCTGGAGAGCGTCGTCGCGACGAGGTGCATACGCGCCTTGCCGAAGCGTTGAGTAGATTGGAGCGCTTCGAGGAAGCGCTCGACGAGGCGTGCGCGGCGGTGAGCCTCTTCCCTCGCGGGCTGGAAGCGCGTGCCGAGCGGGCCTACGCGCGGGGTGCGCTCGGTGACCTGTCGGGCGCGGCCTCCGACTACGCACGCGCCCTCGAGGGCGGTTCTGCGTCGCTGCTCCCGCCGCGCCTGCGCGCAGACGCAGAACGCGTTCTGCGCACTCCGGGCGCTCCGGATGCCCGCACGTTGGACGACCGTATCGAAGCCGCGCTCGCCGGCGAGGACGTCGCCCGCGTTCCGGCCCGGCGCGTGCTGCGCATTCTCAGCAGCGACGACGGAGTGGCCTACGACGCCCACTTCCGCGACGATCTGCGCATCGTGCGGGACTCCGGTGCGGGCAGCGCGGATCGGATGCTCGGCCTGAAGCGCATCCAACTGGCCGCCCCGACAGACGCGGCCGAAGCGGCGCTCGCCGCCGCGCTCGACGCTGCTGCCGGGGCGCGCTTGCAACGGGCGGCCACCGCCGCGCTCGAAGCGCTGGCACCGGAGCGGCTGCCCTTGCTGCTGGCGAATGGAGTGCCCCTACCGACCGCGATTGCCGCGGCGGCGGCGTCGGCCCGAGCCTCCGCCCGATCCGCCGCGCCGCTGCTCCTGGAGCGCCTCCTCGACCCGGATGCTGCGTTGCGCGAAGCTGCTCGGCGGGCTCTCTTTGCTCTCGCTGCGGGTGATTCCTCGGTGGTTGCGCGCCTCGATACGTCGGGCTACCCGACTGCTGAGTACCGCGAGCAAGTGCGGCAGTTGCAGGTCTGGTGGCAGCGTACGCAGAGCTTCGGCGTGCGCTGATCGGCCGCGTCTATTCTGCGTTGCCCCTGAATGGACTCTTTGTTGTCGGACGTGCGCCCCTACACTCCGGGGCTTCGAGGCCGCTCGCAGCCAAAAGTCAAAGGTTGCGCGCTCCGCCCCACGCGTCAGACGACGCCGGTGGAGAAGCCTTCCAGCAGACTTCGCGCTCGCGAGAACCGTGCGCGACCAGAACCAGCGCGCGACAAGGCAACGAACGCCGCAGAGCCGCATACCAGAGGTGCAGATGCACGCCGTCATCGAGACCGACAAGGGCAACATCACGTTCCGCTTTCACCAGCGGATCGCTCCGAAGACCTGTGAGAACTTCGCGAAGCTCGCGAAGCAGGGCTTCTACGACAAGACGAAGTTCCATCGCGTGATCGATAACTTCGTCGTCCAGGGCGGCTGTCCGAAGGGCGACGGCACGGGCGACCCCGGCTACACGATCGAGGCTGAGCTCTCCGACCGCGCTCACGTCCGCGGCACCGTCGCGATGGCGCGCGGGCGTGCGATGGACAGCGGCGGCTCGCAGTTTTACATCTGCCGTTCGACGCTCCCGCACCTCGATGGCCAGTACACGATCTTCGGCTCGGTCACCGCCGGGCTCGGAGTGGTGGACAAGCTGAGCCAGGACGACGTGCTGAAGCGGGTCTCGATCGTGGAAGACTAGCTCGGCAGGGCGCGTGCGGAGCACGCGCTCGGCCGCTCTTTATTGCGTTTGTGCCGACTCCGTCGGCACCCCTCGCTGCGCTCGGGTGTTCGGCTCTGGTCGCGGCTCCGGCTGCTTCAACCGGGGCTGCGTTCGGAGTTCGTGGCCTCGCATTGGGGCGGGAGCTCGACGCGTGAGTGAGCCCGCCGCTCGGGCGGGTTTCGCAGGCGGAATCCCCAACCTCCGCCTCACCGCGAGTGTCATGCCGTGAGCGGAGCTCACGGCCCGCCACTCGCTCTCGATTCCGGCGTTGTCTTGGTGGGTGGGGCTTTCTTGCGGTCGCCGTGTCCGCCTGTTTCGTGCACCTGCTGATCGCGCGCGGCGGGGCCCTCGCCTCCTCCAAGACCGGGTCGGCCTTTGGGCCTTATAGCCTCAACTGTCGCATGTCGTCCCGCGCCCTTGGTCGAGGTGTTGAGGCTATAAGGCCCAACGGCCGGCCCGGTCGGGTCCGCTCTCTTGCTGCCTGGATCCCCCGATCAAGCAAGCGGGTGCGCGGCGTCGAAATCGCGTGCCTGGCTCAATCTTCTCTGCGCGGCGACGAGTCTCGCCCTCGTCAGTCCGTGTGGCCGCGCCGAGAAATCTGAGCCTGGCACGGTGTCTCGCCCCCGCGATGAGTCGCGATCCACCTTGATCTTCCAGTCCCAATCCCGGCCCCATCCCCGGCCCCCTCAGACGTGCCGGACCGCGCCCCCCTCGATCACCGCGAAGCCCGCGGCACCGCCCGGCAACTCATCCCCCGGCGGGTGAAACACCGCCCGCCACGTCAGCGGGAACACCGCGTCGCGGCCTCGCCCGATCCACCCCAGCCAGGTCGTCATGTCCTCGGCATCGGGCACCAACTGGCCGTACCACAGGGGGACCTGCCCGCCGTCCGTGCACAGGGTTGGCTCGCGCTCCCGGAGCGTGGCGCCGTCGTCGGCGGCGTACGTCACGTGCCCATCCAACTCGGTTCCGTCCGCGAGCTTGAACGCCGCGCGGAGCAGGAATTTGCCGTCCGGGAACTCGACGGAGCCGTCGGCGAGTGCTGCCGACGTGTCGATGGGCATGACGGTCTGGAGATTGGGGCCCGAGAGGTGCCCGTCGGGGCCAGGGAACCACCACACACCGTGCTCGTGCAGATCTGCGACGGAGAGCGTGTCGAGTTGCCGTCGGCCTGGGTAGAGGTCGTCTTCCGGGACGGGGCGTCCGCCGATCGAGGCTTCTTCGTAGGTCACGCCGCGATCGTAGAGCCGCGGTACTCGTGCGCTGCGTTACCCCGCGGGGTGGCCGTTGCGGATGAGTGCCTCTTGGATGCGGGTGACGATGTCATCCGGGGCGCCGTCTGAGGTATCCACGACGAGATCGGCCTCGGCGTAGAGCGGGGCGCGACTCGCGAGAATCTGGCGCAACTCGGCCATCGCGTCCTCTCGTGCCGCCATCGGGCGCTCGTCGCCCTGTGCGACTACGCGATCCATGTGATCTTCCGGGCGGGCGCGCAACCAGACCGTCATGCACGAGCGCTTGAGGCGGTCGTATGTCTCGCGCGCCGTGACGACACCACCGCCGGTGGCGAGGACGGCGGGTTCGTCGTCGGCCAGGAATGTCGCGAGCGCGTCGGCTTCCATGCGGCGGTAGAAGCCCTCGCCGTGGACCGAGAAGACGTCGTAGAGCGGCAGGCCGGAGCGTTCCTCGACGAGTTGGTCGAGTTCGACAAAACCGACTCCGAGGCGGCGTGCGAGCTCCGGGCCGACAGTGCTCTTGCCAGCCCCGCGGAGCCCGAGGAGCGCCACCGACGTACGCGCTTCCGAGCGGAGCAATTCGGCTGCCGACGTGCGTAGCGCTGCGGCGATATGGGCGAGGTTCACGATCGAGATGTTGGCGCTGCCGTGTTCGACTTGCCCGACGAAGCGCGCAGAGAGCCCGCTCTCATTCGCGAGCCGGGCAAGGCTCCACCCGCGCCGCCTCCGCAGCGTGCGCAGATTGTGGCCGAGGACGTGGACTATCCGTTCGCTTCGTGATTCCATGGTCAGGAACTATAGTGCGCCAGATGGCGCCCGGGTGTGCAACATAATGCTTGATGTGTGACGGAGGTCGCCGTAGTTTCCGGGGCTCGCTCAGCGGCATCGACCGAAGTGCGAAGAGAGACCGACGCGAATAGCGTCGCCTTCCGCGCACGGCCCCGCCTGCGCCCCCAGGAGAGAGTCATGGCCGACCACAGCACAGCCTCGTTGAACCTCGATTTTCAGCGCCACCCGGACACGTACTTGCACTGGAACTTCAGCATCGACGGTGACATCGCGCGGCTTGCGATGAACGTGCAGGAGGACAAGCCGCTTGCGCCCGGCAACGTCCTCAAGCTGAACTCGTACGATCTCGGCGTGGACATGGAACTGTCCGACGCCTATCAGCGGCTGCGTTTCGAGCATCCCGAGGTGCGCTGCGTGATCGTCGAGGGCGCTCTGCCGCGCGTCTTCTGCGCCGGGGCGAATATCCCGATGCTGCGGGGCTCGACCCATTCGTTCAAGGTGAACTTCTGCAAGTACACGAACGAGACGCGTCTCTACATCGAAGATGCTTCGGAGAACTCCGGGCTACGCACCCTCTGCGCCGTCAACGGGACGGCCTCGGGCGGCGGCTACGAACTCGCACTGGCTGCCGACTGGATCGTGTTGCCCGAAGACGGGAACACGGCCGTGTCGTTCCCTGAGGTGCCTCTTCTCGGCGTGCTTCCGGGCACCGGTGGCCTCACCCGCCTTGTTGACAAGCGCATGATCCGGCGCGACCTCGCCGATGTCTTCTCCACTCTCGCCGAGGGCATCAAGGGCAAGCGCGCAGAGAAGTGGAACCTCGTTGACGAGGTTGTTCCAGCCTCGCAATTCGCCGAGGCGGTCGATCGACGCGCGCGCATCCTCGCGGACGAGTCGGCAGGGCAGCGCCCGGATCGCGAGGCGCCGGGTGTCGTTCTGCCGCGGATCGAGCACGAGCGCCAGGACGATACGTACACGTGGAAGTACGTCACGCTGACCGTCGATCGCGCAGCGCGCGTCGCCGAGCTCGAAGTGCGCGGTCCCGAGAGCGCGCCGACGTCGCTGGCCGCGATCCGCGAGCAGGCGGCCGACTGGTGGGCGCTGCGGTGCTTTCGCGAACTCGATCAGGCGCTGCTGCAACTGCGCTTCAACCTCCTCGACGTCGGGCTGATCGTGATCCGCACGAAGGGCGATCCCGACAAGGTCGTCAACACGGACTCGATGCTCGCCGAGCACACGTCGGATTGGTTTGTGAGCGAGGTGCGGCACCAGATCAAGCGCGTCCTGAAGCGTCTCGATCTGACCGCACGCAGCCTTTTCGCTGTCGTCGAGCCCGGAAACTGCTTCGCGGGTTCGCTTTTCGAGCTCTGCCTCGCCGCCGACCGCATCTACATGCTCGACGATCAGGACATGGACGACGACGAGGTGCCCGTCCGGAATTCGCTGCGGCTCTCCGAGATGAACGGCGGCTCGTACCCGATGTCGAATGGCCTCTCACGGCTCGAGACGCGCTTCCTCGCGGACCCCGCTCTCGTCGGCGCCGCGCTCTCGTTCGCCGGATCGATCGACGCCGAGACCGCGCTCGAAGCGGGGCTCGTGACGTACGCGCCAGATGACATCGACTGGGAGGACGAGGTGCGGATCGCCATCGAAGAGCGCGCCAGCCTTTCGCCTGACGCTCTCACCGGGATGGAGGCGAGCCTGCGCTTTGCCGGTCCCGAGACCATGGAGACCAAGATCTTCGGGCGACTCTCCGCCTGGCAGAACTGGATCTTCCAGCGGCCGAACGCCACCGGCGAGCGCGGCGCCCTGACGTGCTACGGCCAGCCTCAGATGCCCGTCTTCGACTACACGCGCACGTAACCACCGCGTCCGACCACGAATCCAACCGCCGACCACCGACCACGAACCAGACCGCCCAGCCAGGAGGTAGCCCATGTCCATCGCCGATCTCTCCGGGAAGATCCCCAACAACGTCGACATCAAGTCAGATCGCCGTCTGCAGCGCGCGCTCGAGAGCTGGCAGCCGAAGTTCATCGACTGGTGGAAGGAGATGGGGCCCGAGGGCTTTCAGGCCGACGAGATCTACCTGCGCACGGCGATCAGCGTGGACCGTGACGGTTGGGCGAATTTCGGCCACGTCACCATGCCCGAGTATCGCTGGGGCATCTTCCTCTCGGATCGCGTCGGCGACCGGACGATCCCCTTCGGCGATCACATGGGCGAGCCGGCGTGGCAGACCGTCCCCGGCGAGTACCGCAACATGCTGCGGCGCATCATTGTCACGCAGGCCGACACCGAGCCGGCATCGGTCGAGCAGCAGCGCCTGCTCGGGCAGACGGCGCCCTCGCTCTACGACATGCGCAACCTCTTCCAGGTCAACGTCGAGGAGGGCCGCCACCTCTGGGCGATGGTCTATCTCCTCCAGACGTACTTCGGTCGCGACGGTCGTGAAGAGGCGGACGATCTGCTCCAGCGTCGTTCGGGTAACGCGGACAAGCCGCGCATCCTGACGACGTTCAACGACCCGGTCGAGGAGTGGCTCTCGTTCTTCATGTTCACGACGTTCACGGACCGTGACGGCAAATTCCAACTGCAGGCGCTGGCGCAATCTGGCTTCGACCCGCTCTCGCGCACGTGCCGTTTCATGCTGACCGAGGAAGCGCACCATATGTTCGTCGGCGAGACGGGCATTCAGCGCGTCATCCAGCGGACATGCGAGGTCATGGCCGAGGTCGGCCCGGATGTCGCCGCCGTTCGCGCCGCCGGCGCGGTTGATCTCGAGACGATTCAGAAGTACCTCAACCTCTGGTTCTCGTCGTCAGTGGACCTCTTCGGCGGCGAGCGCTCCAGTAACGCGGCGACGTTCTTCGCGACCGGCCTGAAGGGCCGTTACATGGAGGAGCAGAACTACACCGACCACGTCGCATTGGAGGGGCATTACGACCTGCCGATCGTGCGTGGGGACCGCCTCAGCAGCGAAGAGGTGCCGCTCCGCAACGCGATGAACGAGATCCTGCGCGACGACTACGTGGACGACTGCGAGAACACGGTGCGCCGCTGGAACAAGGTGCTCGAGAAGGCGGGTCGCAGCGAGCGGCTTTATCTCGCGAACCGACGCTTTAACCGGCGCGTCGGCGAGTACGCGTCCGGAGAGTTCGGCGAGGTGCGCTTCAACCCGCAGGGCGAGCTGATTTCGGAGCACGAGTGGACTTCGAGCTCGGCGCAGTGGCTGCCGTCGCAGGCTGACCAGGATTTTGTCAAGAGCCTGATGCACCCGGTCACCGAGCCTGGCAAGATCGCAGGTTGGATCGCGCCGCCGAAGAAGGGCATCAACAAGCAGGACTTCGAATACGAGTACGTCCGCCACCCGGAGTCGTAGTTCGACGCTCGGGCTCGGAGCCCGGGTTCGGCGCCCGGGTTGCAGAGGAGGGGCCGGACGTCATAGGCGTCCGGCCCCTCTCGATCGCGGAGCTTCGCGGGCACTCCGAGTCGTATCCGGCGCGGCACGGAGGTCGGTAACGGTGATCCAAGTCACCGGGTTCGCGGCAGCCATCGCATAGAATCGTGATCACAGTCGCAAGAGGGGCCCGCCGGTCCCGGGTGGCTGAAGGAGTCTTTCGATGAAGGTCGTGATCCCTTTCCTGCTCATCCTTTCTGGCCTGATCGGCCTCATTGCCATGGGCGTCATGCAAGGTGGCATCCCCGAACTGCAGGTCAGTGAACTCACTTCTGGCGAGTTCGATGGCCGCGTCGTGAAGGTGCACGGGTTCCTGAAGACCATCGAGTCGAATACCCGTCCTTTGCGCTTCACCGTGCGCGACAAGTTGGATCCTGAGATCGTGATCGCGGTCACCTGCGACAAGACGAAGCCCGACACGTTCCAGGAGGAGTACGACGTGGCCGTCGAGGGCGTCTGGAATGCTGAGACCGCGAGCTTCGAGGCGGAGCACATCTACACGAAGTGTCCGTCGAAGTACGAGGCCGAGGCGAAGGAAGGTCTTGGTGCGCCACCCGCACGATTGCCGCAGTACCGTGGGAGCGGGAGTGGTGGCGGAACCGACGACGAAGCGCGTGACGAAGCCAGCCAGGTGACCACGCAGAAGGCCGCTCCCGAGCCGGTCAGTTCCGACTAGTCCGGATACCACCATGAACTTCGACTACATCGACTTCGGCAAGGCAATGGAACGCGTCTCCTTCGGGATCGCGCTAATCGTCATCTTGCTCTCGTGCGTTGGCTTGATCGCGAAGGATCGGCGTTTCGTGCTCGCGGCGCGCCACGCGATGATCGCGGGCGGGGTCACGGTCTTGCTCGCCGCCAGCTGCCTTGTTGGGGCTTTCTTCGACGGCGCCTACGGCGTTGAGTACGTGTACAGCTACTCCGAGAGCAAGCTTGCGCCGCAGTACAAATTTGCAGGACTGTGGGCGGGGCTCGACGGCTCGATCCTCTTCTGGGCCATGCTGCTCGGCATCATCGGCGCATGCGTCGGTTGGAGTTTCCGCAAGCGCGGGCTCGACCCGTCCGGGCGGCGGCTCGAGCCGTACGTCTACATCGTGTTCGCGACGGTGCAGCTCTTCTTCCTCGCGGTGATCTGCTTCGTGGCCGACCCCTTCAAGGAGATGAGGCCGGAGCTGCTGGACAGCTTGATGCGGCGCCAGGGCGCGATGGAAGGACCGCTCGGTCGCGGCGGCGTCCCGACCGACGGCAAGGGGCTCAACCCGCTGCTTGAGAACTACTGGATGACGATCCATCCCCCGAGCGTCTACCTCGGGTTCATCATCTACACCGTGCCGTTCGCGTTCGGCATGGCGGCCCTCATGGCGGGCGAGTTCTCGTCGTATTGGATCCAGACGACGCGGCGCTGGACTCTGATCGGCTGGCTCTTCAACACCAACGGCGTCATCCTCGGCGGTCTGTGGGCCTACGAAGTGCTCGGTTGGGGCGGCTACTGGGCCTGGGACCCGGTCGAGAACGCTTCATTCTTGCCCTGGCTTGCGGGCACTGCGTTCGTCCACTCTGTGATGATCCAGGAGCGCCGCGACATGCTGCGCGTCTGGAACTCCGTGCTGATCGCGCTGACGTTCTCGCTGGCGATCTTCGGTACGTATCTGACGCGCTCGGGGATCGTGTCTTCGGTGCACGCGTTCGCTTCGGGCAACGTCGGTGACTGGTTCCTCGGGTTCCTGTTGCTCGTGATCGCGACATCGATCTTCCTGATCGCGCTGCGCGCGCACCGACTGCGCTCCGCTAACAGCGTCGACTCTGTGTTCAGCCGCGAAGGTGTATTCCTGCTGAACAACATGGTGCTGGTGGCCATCGCCGGCGCGATCGTGATCCTGACCCTCTGGCCCAAGATCTCGCACGAGTTCTTCGATCGCTCGATCTCGGTCAACGTGCCGGTCTACAACCTCGTCTGCACGCCGTTCTTTGCACTGCTGCTCTTCTTGACCGCCATCGGCCCGAGTACCGCGTGGGTGCGGACATCGTTCTCGCGCATGGTCCGCAACCTGGCGGCTCCGGCGTTCGTCTCTGTGCCGCTCGCGGTGGCCACGCAATGGCTCGCGTACTCCGTCATTCGTGGCGGGGCGCAGGACGACCCGGTCTTGTGGTGGCAGCATCTCTACCCGTCGTTCGTCATCGTGTTCCTCGGCTGGTGGATCATCACCTCGCTCGGCTGGGAAGTCGTGCGAACGGTCAACGCGCACCATCGTGTACGGAAGCAGTCGGGCAAGCGCAGCGGACTCTGGCTCGGGACGTTCCTCCGCGTCGGCTTCAAGAACAATCGACGCTACGGCGGCTACCTGGTCCACATCGGTATCGCGATGCTTGCGATCGGCGTGATCTCGTCGTCGATGTACTCCGTTTCGAAGGAAGTGCACTTCAGCGAGGGCGAGACCAAGCAGGTCGGACCGTACGAAGTGCGCGTCACCGGCATCCAGGAGAACGTGCCGGTCAGCGCCTACTACTCCACGCGCGTCAGCGTGACGTTCTCGCGCGACGGCAAGGAGGTCGCGACGCTCGATCCCGAGCGCCGCTTCTATCCGGCGACCGGCTTCCGTACCGAGCCGCAGCCGACGACCGAGGTGAAGATCAAGCGCCTGCCGCTGGAAGATCTCTACGTCTACTTCGAGGGTGCCGAGGACGGGTTCCTGTTCACGTTCTTCCGCAAACCCCTCATCACGCTCGTGTGGCTCGGTTGGCTGACGATGATCGCCGGCGGGCTCTTCGCCGCCGTGCCCTTTGCGAAGAAGAAGGTGGGCCTTGCCGCGTAACGTACTTGCTCTCGTCTTGCTCGTCGTGGGCGCCCTCGCGGGACTCGTCGGAACGCTCGCGCTCGACGCGTCGGTCGTGTTCGCGCAGGACGACGGACACGATCATGGTCAGGGCACGAAGATCGTGCTCGAAGACCTCTCCATCGAGGATCGGCAGCGTGCCCGACGCGTCTGGTCGCATGTCATCTGCTCGTGCCCGCGCGAGAATTGGTCGAAGACGCTCGCGAACTGTCCCGACGGATGCTCGGACCGGCAGAAGCAGGTGATCCTGATGCAGATTGAGGATGGTCTCTCCGACGAGCAAATCCTCGCGGAGCAGGTGACGCAGTGGGGCACGAAGGTCATGGCGAAGCCCGACGACGCGTTGACGTACGCGCTGCCGATCGTCTTCCTGTTCGGATGCATGGGAGTGGCGGGGTTGGTGCTGCTGAGCTGGCGCCGCAAGGCCGCCGCGGCGCGGGCTTCACATCACATGGACGTGCTTCCGGATGCGGACGAGCTCTCCGCCGTGGAGCTCGAACTCAAGGAGCTGCGCTGAGATGATCTGGACTCTCATTCTCGTCGTTGTCGTGCTCGGCGTTGCCGCTGGCGTCCTGTTGCCCTTCCTGCGCCCGGGCGAGCCGTGGGAGACGCCGAACAAGGAAACCGAACTCGATCGTCTCCTGGCCGAGAAGCAGCGCACGATGCGCACGCTCAAGGACCTCGATCAGGAGCGGCTTGCCGGTCTGATGAGCGAGAAGGACCATGTGGAGGCGCGCGAGGAGTACCTCGAGCGCGCGGTCGAACTCAATCGCAAGATTGCCAGCCTGACCGGTGTCGATCCCACGCGCATGTCCGACGCAGTCGCATCATGAAGATACACGCTCTCTCGCTGATCCTCGTTCTCGGTCTTGCGTCCCTGGCGGCGCCAGCCTTCGGCCAGGACGCGGCAGACGCTGCGAGTAGCGGCGACGCTGTGCAGCCAGCAGCTCAGCCGGAAGCGCAGCCATGGCGCTTCGAGGCGCGCGCGCTCAATATGACCGAGATGATCAACGAGGCGCGCGGCGGCAACGCCGTCGGCGCGCCCGTGCCGCTTGCCAACGTCGACGTCGATGTCACCGTCGATGTGCCCGGCGGCGGCGACGTGACGATGACGACGCGCACTGACGAGCGAGGTACGTTCGTCCTCGCGGGCGCAGAACCAGCCGCTGGCGCCACGCTCATGTTCTGGGTCGGCGGTCAGCAACTCGGTGCCGAGAAGGCGGGCTTTCTCGGACGTCCCGTGCATCTCTCCGACGCGGCACCGGCACCCGTCGTGGACTTCTATGAGGTCGCCCGCGACAGCCACGACATCGTGCTGACGCAGGTGATCCACGTCGTCTCCGTCGTCAATCTCGACTTCGACGACCCCGACGGCCCGAAGGAGATCATGTATCGCAACACCGCGATGCTCGAGAACCGCGGGCCGCGCGTTTGGATCGGCGACCCTGAAGATGACGATGGCATCACGTACGCCGTGGAGACGCCGGATGGCTTCGAGTTGCGCAACGCCACCGTGGACAACCAGCGCGTCCCGACACCGAAGGAGAGCGTGGGGCACTCTGGCGGGACCGGCTTCGCGTACCGCGCGCCGATCTTCCCGTCGCTCGACGGTGGGACGGTTTTCCAGGTGATGCTTGCCGCACCCTACGAGAAGGGGCGCGAGTACGACGCGTCGTGGCACTCCGAGTTTGCCGTGGCGCGCTACATGCTCAACATCCAAGACGATGCGTTCACGTACCTGCCGCCGAGCGGCGCTGACACGGGCAACGGTCTTGCCGATGGCGGCATGAACCCGCCCATGGGGAATACGAAGGTCATCACGCACATGTGGGGACTCAGCTCGGTCCCGCAGCACGGCAATCTCTCCGTGAAGTTCCTGGCCGGGCGGCCCTTCCCGTGGCGCGCTGTCGCGTCGGTCGGTGCGATGGTGCTTCTCGCGCTCGGTGCCGGGGCTCTCGGCCTTGCGGCTTCGCGTGCGGGGCAGCGCAACGCGCGTGAGGTTGCCGTCGCCGAGGCGCACGTGAGAGTTCCTTCCAGCGCCGCTGCCCGCGAGCGGGAACTCGACCTTCTCGACCGACGTTTGCGGCGCGGGGAGATCACCTCCGTCGAACACAAGATTCGCCGCGCCGCCATCGACGGGGCCGCTGCGGCGGAGAATGCTGCAGTTCCCGCGACGCCGCTCTCGGTGAAGCCCGCGGTGAAGCCCGCGGTGAAGCCCGCGGTGAAGCCGTCGAAGAGGCGTGCGGCGAATACTGCATTGCTTACCGATGTCGAGGCGATCGCCTCCCGTTCCGCCGACGCGGACGAGGCGCAGTTGCGCTCCGACGTCGCGACCCTGGCGCGCGCCGTCCGGGAGCTTTTCGAACGACAATGAGCACGGCCGCGCTCCGGGTGCATAGCGTCTGGAAGCGCTTCGGCGCGCGCGACGCGCTGGCTGGTGTCTCGCTTGAGGCTCCGCGAGGGGCGTGCTTCGCGCTGCTCGGGCACAATGGGTCCGGCAAGACGACTCTCCTGCGCATTCTCTCGACGCTCTGGCAGCCGACCGAGGGCGACATCGAGGTGCTGGGATACTCCCTCGCAAAGGACGCGTCGGCCATTCGCGCGCGGATCGGCGTCGTGCTGGATCGCCATCTTCTGCCGCGCGACTTCTCGTTGCGCGACGGGCTGCGAATGTACGCGGATCTACACGCGGTTCCCGACGCGGCGGCGCGTATCGAGAGCCTGGCCGCACGGCTGGGTCTCGCACGCCGCTTGCGCGACCCGGTGCGCACGTTCTCGCGCGGCATGGGGCAGCGCGCGTCGATCTGTCGCGCGTTGCTCCACGATCCGGAAGTGCTCCTGCTCGACGAACCGTTCACGGGGCTTGACGCTGCGGCGCTCGACGTGACCGAGTCCGTGATCGAGGAGATCAAGGCCGCCGGTCGCACCGTCGTACTCGTGACGCACGACCTCGAACGCGCTGCGCGCCTCGCGACGCACGCCGTCGTGCTCTCGAACGGCCGCAAGGTCTTCGAGGGCGACCCCGTCGCCGCGGCATCGGTCGCCGGGAGTGCGTCGTGAGCAGCGGCCCGCAGTCTGGCCCGCAGTGCGGCGCATCACCGAGCGCCACATCACCGACCCAGTGGGGGGCGTATTGCGCACTCGTCCGCTGGGATTGGGTGCGCGAGATGAAGAAGAAGACGACGCTCATCAGCATGGGCGTGATGGGGCTCATCACCCTCTTCCTCTTCTCGTTCGCGATTCCCATCTCCTCGACCAAAGCCGAGATCCTGGAGGACACGCGCGCGGGCATCCTGTGGGTGACGTTTCTCTTCGCGGCCACGATCGGTATCGACCGCGCGTTCCGCAACGACGCCGAGTCCGGGCTGCTCGAGGGATTGTTGCTCGCGCCCGTCGAGCGCATGACGCTCTACTTTGCCCGCGTCACCTCGACGCTGCTCTTCGTCGTCACGCTGCAGGGCTTTCTGTTCGTGCTCTTTCTCGTGCTCTTCAATCAGTCGATCTCGGGCGAGGGCCTCGTCGGCCTCATTGTGTCGGCGATCGCCACCGACGTCGGCTTCGTCACCATCGGCGTGCTGATCAGCGCCATGACCTGGTCGCTGCCGGGCGGCGACGTCATGCTGCGCATTCTCCTCTTCCCCATGCTTCTGCCCATCTTGAATGTCACGGTCGAGGTCGCGGATCGCGCCTTCGACGGACGCGCGCCCACGGCGCAACAACTTGGCATGCTCTTCGCCGTTGACGCCCTCTTCCTGGGCGCGGGGAGCCTGCTCTTCGAACATCTTGTGAACGACTCCGGAGGCAGCTCATGAGTCAGACGGCGGCGCACATCGCAGACGATTGGAACAAGGGGGCGATCCCTGGCATGACGGGGCCGTCGCGCGGCTTCGTCGCGCATGTCCTCGTGGCACTGACAGCTCTCTTCGGTCTGAACTGGCTCGTCGTCACGTACGTGCCGTTCGAGATCAAGATGATCGGGTCAAGCTATCTGATCTTCTTCTACCACTTCCCCGGCGCGATCAACGGCGCGCTCTTCTACCTTGGACTCTTCGCGTTCAGCGTCGCGTATCTGCGTACGAAGAAGCCGGTGTGGGACAGACGTGCGCGGTCGGCGGCGGCGGTCGGCTTCCTCGCCAACATGGTGCTACTCGTCACCGGATCGACGTGGGCGAAGGCCGCGTGGAACGCGTGGTGGGTGTGGAGTGACCCGCGGCTGATGAGTGCCGCCGTCGCATCGCTCATCTTCCTCGGCTACCTGATGCTCCAGAGCGCGGTCGAGGAACCGGCGCGTCGCCGGCAGATCTCCGCCGTCTACGGCATCCTGGCATTCGTGAACATCCCGGTCGTCCACTTCTCGATCCAGTGGTTTGGGCAGACGAGCCATCCGATGAAATTTGACGCGATGTCGGCAGAGTCGATTGTGCATACGCGCTGGTATGCCGTCGCCGCGTTCCTCGTGCTCTACTCGGCGCTCTACCGCTGGCGCTACGACCGCACCACCCGCAACGAACGCGTCGAGGAAGCATTGAATCGCATCCGTCGCATCGAAGAGAGGACGCACGCATGAGGAACCACGTCACCGCCGCCTTGCTCGTCCCGCTCTTCGCGGCGAGCGCTCTCGCCGAAGACGTCACACGCGTGGAAGTCGTCGTCGACGACTATCGCTGGGCGCTCTTCACCGCGTGCTCGGCTGTCTTCGTCGCGATTATCGTCTATCTGATCATGACGCATCGCAGCGGAGCGAAGCTCGGCGAAGAGATCGCACACCTCGAAGCCCGGATCGTCGAACTGGAGGAGTAGGCGCTCCTCGGCAGTGCGATGCATCTCAGGCCTTCAGCGTTCTATGCGCGCGAGTCCCACGTCACGTCGGCGAGGCCCTTGTCGGCGTTCTCGATGCGGCACATCACGAAGAACAGGTCGGAGAGGCGATTGACGTACTCGATGGCGTGCGCGCCGACGCGCTCTTCGCTGGCCAGCGAGACGAGGCGCCGCTCGGTGCGCCGACAGACCGTGCGGGCGATGTGGAGTTGGGCCGCGCCCGGAGCGCCGCCGGGCAGGATGAAGTTGGTCAGCGGTTCGAGGTCCTTTTGCAGGAAATCGATCTCGTCCTCGAGCATCTCGACGTGCTTGCTCTCGATCTGCGGAACCGGCATGCGCTCCTTGTCCTCTTCGAGCACGCAGAGATCGCTTCCGAGATGCAAGAGCTCGTTCTGGATGCGGCGCAACATGAAGTCGAGGCGCGACTCGAGCCCGCAGACAAGCGCCACGCCGATGACCGAGTTCAACTCGTCCACCGTGCCGTAGGCCTCGATGCGCAGAGCGTCCTTTCGGAGTCGCTGACCACCGCCGAGGGCCGTCGTGCCGTCGTCTCCGGTGCGCGTGTAGACCTTCGTGATTCGCGGCATGGCGTGTCTTTCTCCGGCAAGTTGCCCGCGGGAAGCGATCTTGAGAGAGTAGCGAATGGCCCGATCGCCAGTGTCTGGAATGAAATGCAGTGCGGCTGGAATGGAGAACGGGGACCGCTTGCGCGGTCCCCGCCTGAGTCCCGGAGCGTGTCTCTTCCGGGACCAGTGTGTCGAGGAGCGGATTGGGACCCACTCCTCGACGGTCTCGATCTGATCTTGCGTCGCATGCCTGCGCCCGAGGTTCGGCAGGCCCAGCATGCGAGTTAGAGCGTGCTGACTCGCGGCGTGCCGTCTCGGGTCAGGAGTGAACGCTGCGGCTCAGGAGCAGCCCGTGGTGGCGCCGCAGCCGACGCACTTCAGACACGTTCCGTTACGGACCAGCATGAACTGGCCGCAGTCGGGGCACGGGTCGCCCTCGAAGCCCTTCAGGCGCGCCTGTGAGATGGCATCGGAGAGCGTGAGCCGTCCGGCTTGCAACGTCGTCTGGCTGACGGCGGCGGTGACGGCTGTTGCCTTCACGGTCCGTGAGACGACTGTCGTCCCCGTCGTCATTCCAGAGGAGCCGGAGCCATTTGACGACGTTCCTTCCAGGAGCGCCGGGTCGACGGTGCCGATGCCGGAGCGGAGCCTGTTCTCCGGTGCTCCGCGAACTGGTGTCGCGCCGTGCGCGCCGCCGCTGCCAGCGCCATTGCCCGACTTGTTGCCGCTGTCCGAACCGAAGAGCGGCGTGTCGTCGGCTTCGGTCGGCGCGACGGTTCCGCCCTTCAGGTCGTTCGGCTGCACCTGGCACAGGTCCGTGCGGCCGAGGTAGTTGATGGCGAGGTCACGGAAGACGTAGTCGATGATCGACGTGCACATCTTCACGGTGTCGTGGCCCTGCACCATGCCGTTCGGCTCGAAGCGCGTGAAGACGAACGCATCGACGTACTCCTGGAGGGGTACGCCATGCTGGAGTCCCAGCGAGATGGCGATCGCGAACGAGTTCATCAGACTGCGGAAGGCGGCACCTTCCTTGGCCATGTCGAGGAAGATCTCGCCGAGCTCGCCGTCCTCGTACTCGCCGGTGCGCACGTAGATCTTGTGGCCAGCGATGACAGCCTTCTGCGTGTAGCCCTGACGTCGGAATGGCAGCTTGCGCCGCTCGTTCAGGTAGCGCACGACCACGCGTTCCTTGACGGTCTCGGCTGCGGCGCGGGCGACGGCCTGCACCTGCTCGACCTGCGACGGCGTGCTCTCGAGAGCTGCGTCCTGTTCGGCATCATCTTCCGAGTCATCGTCGCTGGCGACGTTGAGTGGTTGCGAGAGCTTCGAGCCATCGCGATAGAGCGCCACGGCCTTCAGCATCGAGTCCCAGCTCAGTCGATAGGCGCGCTTGACGTCGTCGAGCGATGCGTCGCTCGGCATGTTGATCGTCTTGCTGATCGCTCCCGAGAGGAACGGTTGCGCGGCGGCCATCATGTAGATGTGCGCCTCGTAGGGAATGTAGCGGACACCCTTGCGACCGCAGCGGTTCGCGCAGTCGAAGACGGGCAGGTGCTCGTCCTTCATGTGTGGTGCGCCCTCGATCGTCATCGATCCCGCGCAGTAGTCGTTGGCGGCGTCGACGTCGGCCTTCGAGAAGCCGAGCTTGCGCAGGAGGTCGAAGCCCGGTTGGTCCAGTTCCTCGGCAGTGAACCCGAGCACGGACGTGCAGAAGTCCTCACCGAGCGTCCACTTGTTGAAGACGAAGGAGATATCGAAGGCGCCGTCGAGCTGGCCCTCGATCGCGGCGAGCTCCTTCGGTGTGAAGCCCTTCGCGGTCAGTACGTCGTGCCCGATGACCGGTGAATCGACGAGCGTCTTGGCTCCCAGTACGTAGCGCTCGATCTCGGCAATCTGCGCGGCCGTGTAGCCGAGGTTGCTCAGTGCGAATGGGAGGCTCTGGTTGATGATCTTGAAGTAGCCGCCGCCAGCGAGCTTCTTGTACTTCACGAGTGCGAAGTCCGGCTCGATGCCGGTCGTATCGCAATCCATGACGAGTCCGATCGTGCCGGTCGGCGCCAGCACGGTCGTCTGCGCGTTGCGGTAGCCGTGTTGCTCGCCGAGGGCGAGTGCGCGATCCCAGGCCTGACGCCCGGCGGCCAGGAGGTCGGCTGGGCAGAGCTTGTCGTCGATGCCTGTCGGCGCGACGGTCAGCCCTTCGTATTCGGACGGACCCGCGTTGTACGCCGCCCGACGGTGGTTGCGGATGACCCGCAGCATGTCGTCGCGATTGCGCTCGAAGTTCGGGAAGGGTCCGAGTTCGCCGGCCATCTCGGCTGACGTGGCGTACGACTCGCCGCAGAGGATCGCGGTGAGTGCGCCGCAGATCGCGTAGCCCTCGTCCGAGGCGTAGGGGATCCCGGAACGCATGAGGAGCGTGCCGAGGTTCGCGTAGCCGAGACCGAGTGTGCGGTACTCGTACGAGAGCTTGGCGATCGTCTCGCTGGGGTACATCGCCATCATGACGCTGATCTCGAGGACGATCGTCCAGATGCGGATCGCGTGGCGATAGCCGTCGATGTCGAACGAGCCATCGTCGTTCATCATCGTGACGAGGTTGATCGAAGCCAGGTTGCACGCCGTGTCGTCGAGGAACATGTACTCGCTGCACGGGTTGCTGGCGTTGATGCGACCGTCGGCGGGGCAGGTATGCCACTCGTTGATCGTGCCGTCGTATTGGACGCCGGGATCGGCGTACGCCCATGCGGCGTAGGCGATCTGATCGTAGAGTTCCGCGGCGGGGATGGTCTTGGCGGTCGCGCCGTCGGTGCGGCGGCGCAGGTGCCAGTCGCCACCCTTGTCCAGCGTCTCGAAGAACGCGTTCGGAATGCGCACGGAGTTGTTCGAGTTCTGGCCCGCGACGGTCGCGTAAGCCTCGCCGTCCCAGTCGGTGTCGTAGTCTGTGAACGGGTAGACTGTCCAGCCCTGATCCGCGAGTTGCAGCGCGCGCTGGATGTAGCGTTCCGGGACGAGCGACTTGCGCGCAGCGCGGATTGCGGTGCGCAGGGCGGCGTTCTTGGACGGGATCGTGATGCGCTCGACGGTCCCGTCGGCCTGTTCGACGTCCGAGGCCGAGACGATGGCGTTCAGCCTGTCTTTGCAGTGCTTGCTGCCAGCGACTAGCGCCGCGACCTTCTCTTCTTCGTGGACCTTCCAGGACACGAACTCTGTGATGTCCGGGTGATCGAGATCCAGGCAGACCATCTTGGCCGCGCGCCGCGTCGTCCCGCCGGACTTGATCGCCCCGGCGGCGCGATCGCCGATCTTCAGGAACGACATGAGGCCGGATGAGCGCCCGCCGCCGGAGAGCGGCTCGTTCGCAGCGCGGATGCGCGAGAAGTTCGTGCCGGTTCCCGAACCGTACTTGAAGAGGCGCGCCTCGCGCGTCCACAGATCCATGATGCCGCCCTCGCCCACGAGGTCGTCGCTCACGGACTGGATGAAGCAGGCATGTGGCTGCGGTCGGCCATAGGCGGACTCGGCCTTCTTGAGCTCGCCGGTGGTCTCGTCAACATACGAGTGTCCCTGCGGCGGGCCCTCGATGCCGTACGACCAGTTGAGGCCCGTGTTGAACCACTGCGGGGAGTTGGGTGCGCAGATCTGCTTGGCGAGCATGAACTGCAATTCGGCCTGGAATGTGTCGGCGTCGGCCGCACTGTCGAAGTATCCGGCCTTCTCGCCCCAATGGCGCCAGCATCCGGCCAAGCGCAGGAAGACCTGCCGACTGTCGGTCTCGCCGCCCAAAACCGTCTTGCCGTCGGCGTCGGTGATCGGATTGCCGTCAGCGTCGGACTGCGGCACGCCCGCCTTGCGGAAGTATTTTTGCGCAATGATATCGGTCGCCACTTGCGACCAGTGCTCAGGGACATCGATGCCCTCGAGCTTGAAGACCGTCGACCCGTCCGGGTTCTTGATCTCGGATGTCCGCTTGATGAACTCCAGGCCCGCGTATGCGTTCTCGCCTGCCTTCGTGAACCGCCGCTCGATCTTCACTCCGCCCCTCCTGCATGGCCCGATCCGTCGCGAGTCGCCGATCCGTTGCGCGTCGTCGCCGTCGCCGCCGTTACTCGTCGCCGTTACTCGTCGCCGTTTCGTGCCGTTCCTGTCGTTTGCCCGTCGTTGTCCCGCCCCGGCCCGATCGTGCCCGTGCTCGATCGTGCCCCTGTTCCGTCTCACCGCAGCCCGGCCCGATCCACGCCAACCCAGCCGATCAACCCAGCTCAGCGATCCAGTCCAACCCGGCCGCCAGGACCCCCGTGGGAGTTCCGTCGCGCGACCACAGCGATCTGCGTGGTGGACCGTCCGAGAGCCTTGACCGATGGCGTGACTCCGGTCACGAAACTTCCGCGATCCGGGGCCGCCGTCTCGGCGTCGTTCTGACGCCATTCCCGGCTCTCTCAGGCCCTCGTTCGCGGATGTTCCGCGTGCGAGGCTGCGAGTGCGGCCGAGGTGGGCGCCAGCGCGATAGAACACCATATGTGGTGCCACTGTGTCAAGGAGGCACTAAATGTAGTTCTTCTGTCCCTCTGTCCGTCCGTCTCGGCGCCATTGCCGCGAGATTGCCGGCGAGCGCCCAGACCCCGCAAGAAACGTGAAGTTTCCGTTGGGCGAAGCAGTCTAGAGGTCCCTACGGACACGGAATTGGGCCCGCTCTCGCTCCTGCGTTCGGATGTGCTGAGAGGGTAGAATCTGAGCGATCAAATGGAGACCTTCGCTCGAGCCCTGCAGGCCATTGTACCCGTCGCGTGGACCGCGACGGCGGCCGCGTACGTCGTCGCGTTCTACCGGCCGAGTGCGGTCGGCGAGCGGGCGTGTGCACGTCTGGCCGCTCTCGCGATCGCGTTCCACGTGGCGCTCTTTGCGGCGGTGGGGCTCGCCGGCCGGCCGATGGTCGCGTCTGCCGGTGGGGCGCTCGCGTCGATGGGCCTGGCCGTTGCGGGCGTACACCTCGTTCTGGAGCGACGGATCGGGACGCGCTCCATCGGCGTGTTCCCGATCATGATCGCCGTCGTGCTGACTCTGGCGGCGGCGTCTGTCGACATGCTGCGTTGGCCAACCACTGACGTTCCGCAGTGGAGCACCGGGTTGCACGTCCTCGGGGCCGTTCTGGCGTACTCCGGATTGCTGCTCGCAGCCGTCTACGGCGCGCTCTTCTTGGTGCAGCGAGACGCTCTGCGCAAACGGCGCTTCGGGCTCTTCTTCGAGCGTCTGCCCTCACTCGAACTCCTCGATCAATTCTCGTGGCATTCGCTTGTGGCCGCGGCGGTCTTCCTCACGTTCACGATCGGACTCGGGCATCGCGTGGGGCGGACTGATGGATTGGAGTTCCCCTACCACGATCCGAAGGTCTGGTTCACGAACCTGATCTGGCTCACCTGCGTCGTGCTCGTCGTCGGGCGCCGCGTCCGGCGTGTGCGGCCTGCGACCTCGGCGTGGGGCTGCGTCGTCCTCTTCACTCTCGCGCTCGGCAACATGCTGATCGTGGATCATTTCTCGCAGGTACACCCGACGTTCTGACGCGCCTTCCTCTACAGCGCCGCTGCCCTCCGCAACTCCCACGCTCAACCCCACGCTCCACCTCATGATGGAACTCGTCATCCTCGGCCTCTCGCACCACACCGCGCCGCTCGCGCTGCGCGAGAGCGTTGCGCTGTCGCCGTCCGAGGTGCCGACCGCGCTCGACCGGCTGACGTCGATGGGCGGCCTCGCCGAAGCGTGCGTGTTGTCCACGTGCAATCGCACCGAAGTCTACGGAAGACTCCTGCCCGGCGCGGATGCTGCGACGATGTTGGGGGCGCTTGAACCGGTGCGCGCCGGACTCGGCGACTCGTTGCGGCGGCATGGGTATCGATTGCGTGGCGACTCGGCACTCGGACACCTTTTCCGCGTCGTCGCTGGGCTCGACTCGCTCGTCGTGGGCGAGCACCAGATCGCTGGCCAAATGAGTCGCGCGTACGGACTAGCTTGCTCCGCCGGGACGGCTGGCCCCTTGCTCCACAAAGCGTTCCCGCGCGCGCTACAGGTGGGGCGCCGCGTGCGCTCGGAGACCCAGCTCTCGCGCGGCATCGCCAGTGTCGCCGGGGCCGCGGTCGGGCTTGCGGGGCGCGTGTTTCGCGACCTCTCGACGTGTCGGATCGTGACGATCGGTGCGGGCGCGACCGTGGCGACGGCGCTGCGTGTTCTGCGTTCCAGTGGGGCGTCTGGGCCGTTGACGATCGTCAATCGCACGCTCGCGAAAGCGCAGGCCCTCGGCGCCGAGTTGGATGGATCCGCGGCGCCGCTCGCGGACGTGGCGCGCCATGTGGCGGCGGCCGACATCGTGGTGGCGGCGACCGACGCGCAGGCGCACCTCGTGCGCGCTGCGGAGGTCGCTCCGCTTCTGCGGGGACGCCGTGATCGGCCGCTGCTCATTCTGGATCTTGGTGTCCCGCGCGATGTCGATCCGCTCTTGCGCGACGTGCGTGGCGTGTACTTGCACGATCTGGACGATCTCACTGCTATCGCGGAGCGCGGACGCCAGTCGCGGCTCGATGAGGTGCCGAAGGCCGAGGCGATCGTCGCGACAGCCGTCACCGAATTCCGTCGGCGGACCGCAGATCTCCAGGCGAAACCCGCCATTCGCGCGTTGCTCGACGAACTCCTGAAGTTCCGGCGCGAGGCGATCGAGGGCGACCGCGATCTATCACCGAGCGAACGTGTCGCGGCCGAGCGTGTGACCGGTCGCATGGTGGACAAGTTGTTGCGCCGCTTGGCGCCGCGCATGAAGGACGGCACCGTGGCACCGCGAGACTTGCTCTCGGTGTTCGGTGTGGAGTCGCCTTCGAACCCGGACGAGCAGTCCCCTGAAGGAGACCTCTGATGGCGTTACGGATTGGCTCGCGTGGGAGTGCACTGGCACTCGCGCAGTCGCGGATGATGGCTGCCGAGATCGGCCGTGTCAGCGGCAAGGTCCCGGAGATCATCGTCGTGAAGACGATCGGCGACACCGACCAGACCACGCGACTCGCGTCGTTTGGCGGCGCCGGTGCGTTCACGATGCAGATCGACGTGCGTCAACGCGAAGGCGAGTTCGACATCTCGGTCCACAGCTTGAAGGATCTGCCGACGCAAGGGCGCGAGGGACTGCTGCTGATCGCCGTGCCAGAGCGCGCGCCGGTCGAGGACTGTCTGATCAGCCGCTCCGGTCTGACGCTCGCGGAATTGCCTGCGGGCGCCGTTGTTGGCACGGGGAGCGAGCGGCGTCGCGCGCAACTGCGCCGCTCGCGACCCGACCTCAAGGTGACCGGTATCCGTGGGAACGTCGGCACCCGTCTGCGCAAGGTGCACGACGGCGAGATCGACGCCACGTTCCTGGCGCGTGCGGGCCTCGTGCGGCTTGGCCTGACCGACGCCATCACGGAGGTCCTCGATCCGGAGACGTTCGTGCCGGCCGCGGCGCAGGGGGCACTTGCGCTCGTGGTCCGCGAAGGAGCCGAGGCGGCGCTGGCTGCGGTGCGTGCGCTGGATCACGGGCCGACACATGCCGAAGTGGACGCCGAGCGCGCTGTGCTCTCGATGCTGGGCGGAGGGTGCCATCTCCCGATGGGCGTGCTGGCTCGGGCTGATGGCGATCGATTGACACTGCATGCCCGCGTGGTGGCGCCAGACGGCAAGCGCATGGTCGAGGAGCGCGGTACGGGGGCTCTGTCGGAAGCTGCTGCGCTCGGAGTTGACGTCGGGGAGCGACTGGTCGCCGGCGGCGCGCGAGAACTGCTGCCCGCGTGAGCCCTTCCGGCGCTGCCGCTGCCCCGCGCGTCGCGCTCGTGAAGAGCGCGGGGCGCGCCGATGCGTTCGGTCGCGCTCTCCGCGAGGCGGGCTTTGTTCCTGTTCTTGTCTCGCCGTTTCAGCGCGAAGTGATCACGGACGGCGAACGCGAATTCACAGACGCGCTGGCGTTCGCGGTCGGTCTGACGGACTTGGCAGCGAGCGGCGGCGCGGGGCCGACGACGTGGGTGGCCGTGACCTCCGCCCAGGCGTTGCCCGCTCTTGAGGCGGCGGGGCATTTCCTGCGCGGTGTGCGGATCGCAGCCGTGGGCGGCGGGACGGCGATGTCGTTGAATGCCGCCGGGCTGCCCGCCGGTGTGGTGGGGGATGCGGGCGGCGCTGCGCTGGGGCTTGCGATGCTGCGCGCAGGGCTCCGGCCCGGTTCGGTCGTGTTTCATCCATGCAACGAGGATGCGCGGCCCGAATTCGCGCGCGTTCTGACCGAGGCGGGCGTGGACGTGCGCGCGATCCCGGTCTATCGCATGATCCCGGACGTGGTCGGCGAACGCTCGGCTGTCGGTGCGTTTCATGCCGTCGTTGTGGCGAGTCCGCGGTTGGCGCAGCGCGCGATGGAGCTCTTCCCGGCCCGCCCCCCGGTAGTCGCGGTGGGGCGGACGACAGCTGCTGCATTGCGCGATCGCGGCTGGCCCCCGGTCGCCGTCGCGGCGAGTCCGTCACCGGTCGATGTCGCGGCCGCCGTGTCGAGCATCAGGTAGCGTCGAGCATCAGAGGTAGCCGAACGTCGAAGTCGAGCCCGAAGAGCACGAAGGAGAGCTGAGATGTCGTTCCCCATCGATCGTCCGCGTCGCCTGCGGCGGACGGAGTCCGTGCGCCGTCTCGTACGGGAGACCGACGTACTCCCGCGGCACCTGATCCAACCGCTCTTCGTCGAAGAGGGGAGCGGGATCAAGTCGCCGATCAGCACATTGGCGGGCCAGTTCCGATGGTCGCCCGACACGGTGGGCGGCGTTGCGCGCGAGTGCGCAGAACTCGGTCTTCCCGCTGTGCTGCTCTTCGGTATTCCTGCCAAGAAGGACGCGCTCGGCAGCGAGGCTTGGAATGCCGACGGAGTCGTGCAGCAGGCCGTGCGGGCTATCCGCGATGCCGCGCCAGGGCTTGTCATCATGTGCGATCTCTGTGCGTGCGAGTACACGTCCCACGGTCAGTGCGGTGTCTTCGAGGGCGGTGAAGTCCAGAACGATCCAACGCTCGAGCTCTACGCGAAGACGGCGCTCTCGTACGCCGAGGCGGGTGCCGACTTCGTCGCGCCGAGTGGGATGATGGACGGCACGGTCGGTGCGTTGCGGGCAGCGCTCGATGACGCGGGGCACGCGTCCGTGGCGATCCTCTCGTACGCCGTGAAGTACGCGTCGGCGTTCTACGGCCCGTTCCGCGAGGCCGCCGACAGCGCGCCGCAAGAGGGCGATCGGCGGGGCTATCAGATGGACCCCGGCAACGCGCGTGAGGGATTGCGTGAGGCGGCCCTCGACGAGTTGGAGGGGGCCGACATCTTGATGGTGAAGCCTGCCGGTCCCTACCTCGACGTGATCACGCGTCTGCGCGAGCGCACCGACCTTCCACTCGCCGCCTATCAGGTGAGTGGTGAGTACGCGTCGATCATGCACGCCGGTGCGGCCGGGTTGCTCGACGGCGATGCGGCCATGCTCGAAGCGGTGCGCGGGATCCGGCGTGCCGGCGCCGACATCGTCGTGACGTACGCCGCGCTCGATCTCGCGCGCCGCTATCGCGATCACGGAACGCTCTGAGACGCTGCGCTGCGCGGAGCCACGACCACTATTCGGAGAATCAGATGAGCCGCAATGAGTCCCTCTTCGCCGCCGCCCGAGAAGTCCTGCCCGGCGGAGTGTCTTCGCCCGTGCGCGCGTACCAGTCGGTGGGCGGCACGCCGCTCACGATCCGCAGCGGCAAAGGCGCGCTGGTCAAGGACGCCGATGGTCGGACCTATGTGGACATGGTCTGCGGCTGGGGCGCGCAGATCCTCGGGCACGCCGACGAGCGCGTGGTCGCGGCGCTGCGCCGTCGCGCCGGGCGTGGCACGGTCTTCGGAGCTCCGGCGATCGAAGAGACGCAGCTCGCGCGACTGATCCTACCGGCACTCCCTGGACACGATCGCGTGCGCTTCGTGAACAGCGGTACCGAGGCGACCATGTCGGCGTTGCGACTGGCGCGCGCGGCGACCGGGCGCGATCTGATCGTCAAGTTCGCGGGTTGCTATCACGGTCACTCCGATGCGCTGCTCTCCTCGGCCGACTCCGGGGCCTTGACACTCGGCACGCCCGACTCGCCCGGCGTGCCCGCGGCGTGGGCGGCGACGACTCTGACGGCGACCTACAACGATCTCGAATCCGTGCGCGCGCTCTTCGCCGCGCACGAGGATCGCATCGCAGCCGTGATCGTCGAACCGGTCGTTGGGAACATGGGCTGCATCCCGCCGCGGGACGGCTTCTTGCAGGGCCTGCGCGAGATCACGCGGGCGAGCGGCGCATTGCTCGTGATCGACGAGGTGATGACCGGCTTCCGCGTCGCGTGGGGCGGCGCGCAGGTGCGCTTTGGCGTGCAGCCGGATCTGACGTGCCTTGGCAAGGTGATCGGCGGCGGAATGCCGGTCGGCGCGTACGCAGGGCCCGCGCAGTTGATGGATCAGGTCGCACCGGCGGGCCCCGTCTATCAGGCGGGAACGCTCTCGGGCAATCCGATCTCGATGGTCGCCGGGATCGCGACCCTGCGTCGGATGCGCGCGCCGGATGCGTACGCGCAACTCGAGCAAAGGGCGGCAGCCATCGAAGAGGTTCTGTCGTCGGCGGCGCGCGCTGCCGGAGTCCCGATCCGCATCCAGCGCGTCGGCGCAATGCTGACCGTCTTCTTCACCGAGAGCGACGCCGCCTCCAGCGAGCCGATCTGCAACCTCGAGCAGGTCACCGCGACGCGACTCGATCGTTTCGGTACCTGGCACTTGGCCCTGCGCGAGCATGGTGTCTCGTGGCCGCCTTCAGGCTACGAGGCCGCGTTCCTCACTCTCGCACACGACGGAGAGGTCGTCACCCGTCTCGCGACGGCCGCCAAGGCGGCGTTCGAGGCCGTCGCCGCCTCCGGCGCCTGATCCCGATAGTGTATCGCTTGTTGGGAGGGAGACTGCCAAGGGGGCGGAAACTGCCAACGGGTCCTAAAGGGAATTGGGATAGCCCGACTGCGGGAACCCCCGCAAGGGGGATCGGCTCGACCAGGGCATGTTCGCACGCCGGGAAGTCCCGAGGAGCGACCACACTTCAACGTCTGGGACTTCTCGCGGGGGAAGCGGAAACGTGGCGGCGTCAGCGGGGCCGTTTCTGACGTTGTGATCGACGATCACGCCCTCGCATCGCCGTTCATCGGATGATGACGAATCAGCCGCCTCGCCAACATCAAGATCAGAGTTCGGCCGCCGCTCTGGATCCGGCCAGAAGAGAGCCCCCAGGGCTCGGATCGTACGCGGGCGTCGGCGGCCCACGTAGCCTCGCGTTGCAACGTCGCCGCTCCGCCGGGACCGGGGACGGCGAGGCGGCTTCCCGAGGTCGCCGGAGACGCTGCTCGGTCCCCGTCGAGCGGCGGACCGAGGGCGTTAGCTACTCTCCGAGCCAGCTAGACCGCCCTCGCCGGGTACCATCCCGTTTCGGCGTCCGCACTCGTCCTCTTCAGCGCGCGGACACCGTGCATCTGCCGCCGCTGGCGCGGCCGTGAGACGCGTCGCAGGGGGACGGCGCGGCGCAGAGTGTCACGGGGCGGGCGATCGACTTCGTGGCGCGAGCCTGGCACTTCGCATAGCGTTCAGACCGAAAAATTGAGCCTGGCACCGTATTTCATAGGTGGAAGTCGCACGTCGTCGGCAGCCTCCCCATTGACACGCGGTTCTCCGGCGCGAAGAGGGCCCCCCGCGGGTACACTAGCGATCCAATGGACGTTGTGCGCCTCGCCAGGGATCGAGACAAGACCGGCCTATGGCCGCTGGGTCAAGAGGGCGGCCAGTGGGCGACTACCGCTGAAGAGGCGTCGCACTACTTCAGTGTTCCGGTCAGGGGCCGTCGATTGATTATGGGGTCCGATGCATATCGAGCAGCAGCTCGGACCGCGCTGCCGAAAGGCCAGCAGCCCTTCTACCCGTTCATGTGGAGTCGCAAGATCCACGTCCCATCTGGCACGAAGAAACAGGCCGGGTTAGCTGAGGCGGAGTTCGGCATGCCGGGCGGCGCCGTTGAGTACAAGTTCTTAGATCCGAGGTAGTCGCAGGTGTTTGATCGACTCGCACCGGAGATCGCAACGCAGATCGCTCAGATGCCTGAGAGCGGTGATCTGTTCTGGATCGTCCGAGTCCAACTGGCCGATGGTCGCGCGTACCGCAACGTTCACATCGACTACAAATGGCGGTGCGGCAACGAGGGTACGCAGTTGTTCAGACTCCGAGATGTCATCGCGGTTAAGTGGGACGGCCTCTGCGTCCAACGCGGTATGACGCGGCCTGATCCGGTCGACGACATTCACGCCGAGAGCTTGAACGAGTACTACTGGGGCTACTACTTTGACGCCGCTTCGGGAGTTTGGAAGCTCCTAACGCCGGAGTGGATGCGCACGTCACGGAGTCCCGGGTTCGGAGCGGTCTTCTCGCGCACGCTGATTCAGAGAGACCTGTTGCTGCACGAGCACTCCGAGTGCGTCGATGCGCTCAGGGCGTGCGGTGCCAACGACGCCGCAGCCGATCTCGCCGCAGCGCTCAACTCCAATCTCGACGCGACAGCGCACAGCGAGTTTCACCGCGATTTGAGCGCGACACTCGCCAGAGTGCTCGCGGCGAACGCGGGACTCTCGGCGAGCTTGAGGAGCCGATTGCGGTCGCTGCTCGACTGGATCGGCCGTTGGCGCGAGCCGCCCGGTCTCCCGGGCACGAGATGGGACCCTCCCGCGAACTAGTACAGGTCTGCGGAAGTTCGTCGTACGTCTTGCCGATATGGATTGGCATGCCCCCCGCCCCCCCCCCCCCGCCGCCGCGTCGCGGTCCGCGTCCTCCCGCAATCGAACTTGCAGCGGACGAGCGCGCGAGATGTGGTGCCCGAGGTACGGTGCCACGAGATACGGCGCCAGGCTCAAAGTTTCGGTTTGAGCGCTATGCCGAGTGCCAGGTTCGATCCGGACTTGAGCTTCCCGCGGACGTAACCTGCTGCCGTCTCGTGCGACCTAGTGCATGGAGGTTTCATCCATGCGTTCACCCCGAGACGACTACCCCCGAGCCGACGGCGTTCCATGCCGTCGCCGCCTCCGGCGATTGATCGACTCCGGCGAGCGACTGGTCGAGGGGCGGGTCCGGCGCACCGTTCGTGACCGCGCGGGCCGCCCGACCGGCCCTCCGGTCGTCACGGCTTGTCATGGCTTCTCACGAAGCCAGGCGCGCACCGTGTCGGTGCGTGCCTTCAGCCGCTTGTTGTGGCGTTCTGGGAAGCGCACGCTGATCTCGTCCGCGCGCTCTACATCCGCGCGCACCGCCGCGGCGCTGGCGCCGCTCAGCATGCGCTCTTCGGCGCGTCGGTAGAGTTCGTACGCGAGAGGGTGCTCGCCGCGGTACCAGGTATCCGCGCGCATGAGCGCGTCAATCTGCCGGAGTGTCGCGGCGTTGATCCCGTCGGCGCCCTTGCGCAATTCGAGTCCGAGCCCGATCTCGATCATCGCTCGCTCGCTCGCGCCGAGTACGAACTGCTGGCCGTCGGCTTTCCACAACCGCATGGCGGAGAGGGACGAACCGGAATGCCACGCGCCAAGGGCGTGGCCGAATTCGTGGATGATCGTCTCGTGATCGTAGAGCCAGGAGTCGCCGGGTGCCGTTGGACGCATCGTGACGAAGCGCCCGAAGTAGGGCGCATATCCGCGCTCGTAGTCGCGCTGCGGTGGGGACTGTCCGGTCAGAAAGAGCGTCATCTCGCTCTCGTCCGAGACAAGGGAGCGCAACGAGTCCGAGAGATCCAGCAGATCGTGCGCGTTGTCGTCGCTCTCGCACGGCGCCGTACTCTCGACGACGAACCCGACTCCGAACTCGCGTTGGAAGTACTCCGAGAGGACGGCGACGAGGGCCGCTGCGTCGCGCTCCCAGTGCGGCCGCGCGCGATACTCTTCGTCCACGAGGAGATGGATGCCGATCGTGTGGAGCGTCTGCGGTGCCGCCGTCAGAGGCGTCGTCGACAAGTACTCCTCCCACTCTCGCGCTGCCTCTGACGGTGTGCGCACGACTTGCTGGCGGCTCGGCGTCATTCGCGGCAGGGCCTTCCGCGACGAGAGCTCGATCCACGCGAACGCCGCGAGTGCGCAGACGCAGACCATGACGACGCCGGCCAGGACGATGGCGATGGCGACCTGCAGGGCGCCATTCGAACCCTCCCGACGTTCGCTCCCGGTATCGTCTCCATGCATCGACTCAGGGTACGCCGCTCAGGGTACGCCGCGGAGTCGCTTCCGGAACGCTCCGTCGCCGAGACGCACGCGGAACGGTTACGATCTCGGGTAGGCAACGGGGGCGAAGCGTAGAATGAGAATCACCGTGAAGATCAGCGCGTGGATGATGGTCGGCCTGATCGGTCTGGTTGGCCTGGCGGCCTTCGTGGGCAGCGCCGCGCGCGCGCAGGATCGCTTCGATTCGCGCAAGGTGAAGTCGCTCGCGGACTCCAACAAGAAGAAGCGCAAGGTCCTGATCGAGTCGGGACATCGTCACCTCAAGCTGGGGATCTGGTGTCGTGACCAAGGCCTCGTCTCGCAGGCGAGCATGGAGTTCATCCGGGCGGTCGAGGTCTCGGAGCATCGTCATCCGGGTGCGCAGAAAGTGCTCTCGATCATGCGTTCACTCGGTGACGACTTCTGGAAGAAGCGCCGCCGCAAGACGCACACGAGACTCCTCGAGCAGTACGAGAAGCGGACCGCGAAGGCGACGCAGCAAGCCGAGAAGGCGCGCTTCGGTCTCGCGAAGTGGGCCTACGGCAAGGGTCTCGACGAGGGCAAGCAGGAGTTCCTGCGTCTGCTGGAATTGAACGACGCGCCGCTCACGCTTGACAAGAAAGGCCAGGTCGTCCTCCCGGCGGGTGCGCTGCCGCTCGATCTCTCGCAGGAGATTGAGGGCGCGGCCGTCACGATCAATGACCGACTCTGGGTTCGCGATCGCTTTCTCTCGAAGATCCCCAACGTCTCAGCGATCCACGAGGTCGAGAGCGATCGCATTCGCGTCCGGAGTCAAGTCAGCGTGGAGCAGGCCCAAGCCGTATTGGATATCTGCACGGCGCTCCTGCCCTTCATCACCGACGACACCGGCGGACGTCCACAGCAGCGCATGAACGTCTTCGTGTTCGCCGATCGCAAGACGTACGAGGGCTATCTCGAAGCGCTCGACATGCTGAGCCACAAACGGGCCGCGGGACTGGCATTCAGCGGCGCGAACATGGCACTCGTGAACGGCGACGGGCGCAGCGAGGACGAGACACTCGGCATCGCTCTGCACGAGGTCGCGCACCTCTTCATGTACGGCGTCACGCGTTCGATGATGCCGAGTTGGTACTCCGAGGGCTTTGCGGAGACGTACGGCGGGCAGGGCTGTTACGAGTGGAAGGACGGTACGCTCGTGACGCACGGCGTCATGGCCGCGAACCGCGTCAATCGCTTGAAGACCGACGCGGGTTTCATTCCGTTGCGGACGTTCTTCGCGGGGAACGCGCTGGCGCTCATCAACTCGGATTTGAAGAAGGCCTCCAACTTCTACACCCAGTCTTGGGCCTTCGTCCGGTTCATGCGCGAGGGCGCTGGCGACGCGATCCGCAACCGCTTCGGGATCTGGGAAGACACATGCCGTGGCAAGGCACTTGGCGCCGTCTTCGATCAACCCACGGAGAACGGCGACGCGAAGCCGTCGCAGCAACTCTTCGAAGAGATGTTCGGTGCCGAGATCGATGAGTTGGAGGTCGCGTTCAGGGAGTACCTCGGCACGTTGTAGGCAGAACGCTATTTGACCGTCACGCGCGCGGTCGTCTCCGTATCCGGTTCGATTTCGATCGCTACCCCGAGCCACTCGCGCAGCAGTGTGGCGTTGGTGGTCACATGATCGTCCACCGGATGGAGCGTGCGGAACGAACCGCCGGCTCCGATGGCCATCGGGAGCAAAAGTTGATCGGCAAGATGGCGTCCGACGGGGACACCCGCGGCGATGTAGGCGAGTGCTTGACGCGCCGCGAGTTCTGCGACGCGCTCGGCGCGCACCCCGCGTTGGCCGAACGCGGCGAAGACGGCCGTCAACGCATCGCTCTCGACTTCGAGAAGGATGACGTTCCCGGGGCCCTGACGCTGCGGGAGCTCCTCGATGCGGAACGCATCCGGGCCCCAATCGGTGAGCTCGGCAAGGGCCGCCACCTCGCGCGTCGCGGCCCCTGGCGGAATGCGTGAGACGAGCACGCGGCCGGTCGTCGAGAGCACGTTCCCGCGCTCCAGCACTTCGAGGCGCTTGAGCCGCGGAGCCGGTGTGACGTCAACCGTGAAGCGACCGCCGCCCGCGGGGTAGAAGCCGTGCCGCGTGAGGCGCGCCGAGCATGTCGGGCCCATGCGCTCGATGAGCGGGAGAAACGTGCGCTCCAGGAAGTCGAAGGGCGGTGCCCACTGGTTGTGTGTGCCGCCTCGGAGGACGATGTGCGACGGCTTCTCGGCGGTCAGCAGTGCTGGGAGGACGGTCTGCAGGACGAGGCCCGCGGAGCCCGCTGTCGCGATGTGGAACTCGTGCTGACCGGCACAGACGCCGGCCGGTCGAAACGTCACGGACGTCGATCCGAGTTCGTCGCCCGTGACCTGCGCCACGCCGACAGCTGCCGCCGCGCGGACGGCCGTGAGATGCTGGCGCATGAGTCCCGGCCGCTTGCGACCGGCGCGGATGGCGTTGATGCGGAACGGTTCGCCGGTCACGATCGAGAGCGCGAGGGACGATCTCAGGATCTGCCCCCCGCCCACCGATCCGTCGATGACGCGCATCGCGCTATCCCTTCACGCAGACGACCTGACGGAGCGTGTGCACGATCTCGACGAGATCGCTCTGCGCTGCCATCACGGCCTCGATCGACTTGTACGCACCCGGCGTCTCGTCGATCACCGATGCGTCCTTGCGGCATTCGACATGCGCCGTCGCCGCGATGTGGTCGTCGAGCGAGAAGACCTTCTTGGCCTTCGTGCGCGACATGGCCCGGCCCGCGCCGTGGCTGCAACTGTCGAAGCTCTCGGGGTTGCCGCGTCCGCGCACGATGAAACTCTTGGTGCCCATCGACCCGGGAATGATCCCCATGTCGCCGAGACCGGCCCGCACGGCGCCCTTGCGCGTGACCCAGACGTCCTCGCCGTAGTGGCGTTCGCGTTCGACGTAGTTGTGATGACAGTTCACCGCCTCGACGTCCGCCTTGAAGCGCGGCAGATCCTTGCACATGGTGAGTGCCGCCACGACGTTCGCCATCATCACGATGCGATTGCGCTGCGCGAAGTCCTGCGCCCAGGACACGGCCTGCACGTAATCGTCGAAGAGCGTGGAGCCCTCGGTGAAGTACGCGAGATCCTTGTCCGGGAGAGTGCCGATGGCGTCGCCCATCTCCTTGCGCGCCTTCGTGATGAAGTACGTGCCGATGCGGTTGCCAACTCCGCGGCTGCCGCTGTGCAGCATCACCCAGACGCGGTCGTCTTGGTCGAGGCAGACCTCGATGAAGTGGTTGCCTGTGCCAAGTGTGCCGAGGTGTTCGGCAAGCCGCCCGTGACGCACGTGCGGGTGCTTCTCGGTGATCGCGTCGAACTCAAGCTCCAGTCCGCGCCACGCTTTGACGGCGGACTTCGGAGGTTCGCTCCAGCTGCCCTTGTCGCGGCGTCCGCCATGCGCGGAACGACCATGCGGGACCGCGCGTTCGATCGCGTTGCGCACGGGGTGCAAGTTGTCGGGAAGGTCGTTCGCCGTGAGTGTCGTGCGGGACGCCATCATGCCGCAGCCGATGTCCACACCGACCGCCGCTGGGATGATCGCCTTGTGTGTCGGGATGACGCTGCCGACCGTCGCGCCGTAGCCCCAGTGCACGTCCGGCATCGCCGCGATCCACTTATGAATGAAGGGGAGCTGCGCGACGTTGCGCAACTGCTGCGCCGCCTGCTCCTCCACGCCGACACCGCGCGTCCAGGCCTTCACCGGAACGCCGCCGTCGCTGTCGATGGTCTCGTAGGTCGCTTCGTTCATTGCGTCGTTCATTGCGTCATTCGTCGCGTCATTCGTCGTCATGGGGGATCTCTCCGCGGGGCGGATCGGCGCGAGCTTGCCGCATGGCCGGCTCGACCGCAATGCCCGTCTCTCTCTGCCCGGGTGGGCGACACGGATGGAACGACGCGAGGCACGGTGGCCAGAGTCCCGTCAGGCTCTAGGGGCCCGGCCAGAAACCCCCGCGGCGCCGGTGAAAGGGTGATAGCTGGCCGACGTGGGGTGAATCCACCGCGCCCGGGCAGGCCGTCTGCCGCGGCTGCCAGGCTCGGAGACTCTCCGGAGTCGAGTCGCCTGTCACCCACGACAGCCGTCCCACCCGGACACGTCCGGCCATCCACGGGGGTTTCTGGCCGCACCCCTAGCCCCGGGGGAGACGGATCCAGCGTCCGCCTCCCCCCGACGGGGGCGCCCCGTTCGTCCTGTCGTGCTTCGCCGCGTTCCATTCTTCTTTCGCTCGTCTCGGGAACGTCCCGGGACGCTGGCCACTTTGCGAAGCGCATGCCAACGGAGAGCGCAACCCAGGGTGGCGCTCGTAAGTGGCTTTGCAAGAGTGACTTATCGAAGGTCTCCGCCGCCTTCCTCCTCGCCCGAAATCTCAGATATTGAGCTAGTACGATAAGAGACTAGCCTGTTGTATATGTCCGGCAAGCGCACGGTCGTCCTCGGTTTCCTCGGCTCGAACCTCGACGCCGGGGGGCGGAAGCGCTGGGATCGCTGGCGGCCGACGGTCGATCTCTGTCGTCATGACGATCTGATCGTGGATCGGCTCGAGATCCTTCACGATCGGGCGTGGACGAGTCTGGCGTCGATCGTCCGCAACGACGTGCGCCAGGTCTCGCCGGAGACCGAGACGGTTCTCCGTGTCACGGACATGGGCGATCCGTGGGACTTCGAGGCCGTGTACGCGCATCTCCACGACTTCGCTGCCGAGTACCCGTGGCGCCCGGAGGAAGAGGATTACCTCATCCACATCACGACGGGCACGCACGTCGCGCAGATCTGCTGGTTCCTGCTCGCCGAGTCGCGGCGCATTCCCGCCAAGCTGGTCCAGACCGCGCCGCCCGCGCGCAACCAACGCGATCTGGATCCGGCGGAGCGCGCGGGCACGTACACGATCATCGACCTCGATCTCTCGCGCTACGACCGCATCGCGACACGTTTTGCCCGCGAGCAGATCGCGGGGCTCAGTTTCCTGAAGTCGGGGATCGCGACGCGCAACGTCGCGTTCAATGCGCTGATCGAACGCATAGAGCGCGTTGCGATCGTCTCCCCTGCGCCGATCCTGCTCCAGGGACCGACGGGCTCGGGCAAGAGCCGGCTCGCGCGACGCATCTACGAGTTGAAGCGCGCGCGCTCGAAGGTGGTCGGCGGGTTCGTCGAGGTCAACTGCGCGACCATCCGCGGCGATGGCGCGATGTCGGCCCTCTTCGGCCACGTCAAGGGCTCGTTCACAGGCGCGCTGCGCGACCGCCCGGGGCTCCTGCGCGCCGCGGACCACGGCGTGCTCTTCCTCGACGAGGTGGCAGAGCTCGGGGTCGAGGAACAGGCGCTGTTGCTGCGCGCGCTCGAAGAGAAGACGTTCCTCTCGGTCGGCGCCGACACCGAGGTCGGGAGCGACTTCCAGTTGATTGCTGGCACCAACACGGATCTCGCCGAGGCGGTGGCGGAGGGGCGCTTCCGCGAGGATCTCCTGGCGCGCATCAACCTGTGGACGTTCCATCTACCGGGTCTGGCCGCACGTCCGGAAGACGTCGAGCCGAACGTCGACTACGAGCTCGCACGCTTCGCCGAGTCGACGGGTTGCACGGTGCGCTTCAACAAGGAGGCGCGCGATGCATTCCTCCGCTTCGCGACGGCGCCCGACGCCACGTGGCCGGGCAATTTCCGCGACCTGAACGCAGCTCTGACGCGGCTGGCAACGCTCGCGGAGTCGGGGCGGATCACGGTCGACCTTGTCGCGGAGGAGGTCTTGCGACTGCGGGCGACGTGGCAGCGACGCCGGCCAGATGACGATGTCGCGACGCTCGTTCCTCTGCTCGGGCGCGACTCCGTGGACGCTCTCGACCGTTTCGACCGCGTGCAGTTGGCCGACGTGGTCCGCGTTGTTCGTCGTTCCGGCTCCCTCTCGGCGGCCGGTCGCGAGCTCTTCGCGCGCTCGCGTGCGCGGAAACAATCCGTCAACGATGCGGATCGCGTGCGGAAGTACCTCATCCGTCATGGGGCCCTCGAACCGCTGCGCTCGCAAGGGGTTGTCTCGTCATAGCCCAAAGTGCGTCTCTCGCCGTCGGTGGCCGCCGTTCGCGAGGGCCGCAACGCTCAAGCCGCGCGGGGCGTGGGCGGAAGCGATATGCTGCTTCGCGAGCGGTGGTCTGGCGGCGAGACTCCGCCGAACAGCGGATCGAGTAGGCGGGCAATCCGGAGAGCACATGCGCATCGTGATCGGGGGACGCGACGAGGTGGGGCGCCGGCTGGGTGCCGCGCTCTGCAATGACCACGAAGTCGTCTTCTTCGTCCCGGAGTCCGCGAGCACGAGTCTGGACCATATCGACGCCATGGTCGTCTATGGCGAGATGGACGGCTTCGACGCGCTCGAGAAGGCCGGTGTGGCGAGTGCCGACGTCTTCGTCGCCTGTTCGCGCTACGACGAACGCAACCTGATCGCGTGTCTGTCCGCGTCACGGCTCGGCGTCGCGCGCACCATCTGCTTCCTCTTCCATCATCGCGGGCGCACCGCGAAGGACGATGACGAGATCGCGAAGTCGCTCGGGATCGAGAGCCTCGTCCGTCCGTCACGACAACTCGCGCTCGAGATCATCCGGATCGTCGCTGTCCCCGGCGCACTCGATGTGCAGTTCTTCGCCGGCGGGCGCGTCCGGCTCCTCCAGCACGCCGTCGAATCGGGGTCGCCGATCACCACAGGCTCGTTGCGCGAGTTGAAACTACCGAAGGGCGTCGTGCTGGTGATGGGGCGGCGCGGGGACGAGATGTTCATCCCCACCGGCGAGACCCGGTTTGCCGCCGATGATCGCATCACGGCGATGGGCACGAGTCGCGGGCTCGCGCGACTCCAGCAGAAGTTCCTGCAGTCGCGAGGCCACGGGCGCGAAGCGCGCACGGCGACGATCGTCGGCGGGGGCGATGTGGGGCTCGCCGTGGCGCAGGGACTCGCCGCGACGGGCTGGTCCGTGCGTGTGATCGAAGCGAACCGCGAACGCGCCGAGAAGATCGCCCCACTCATCAAGGGGCTCGTCATCCACGGCGATGGCAGCGACCTCGAACTGCTTGAGCAGGAGCAGGTCAGCGACGACCCTGTGCTCGTGGCAGTGACGAATAACGACGAGAAGAACCTGCTCGTCTCCTTGCTGGCGAAGTCGATCGGCATCCCGCGCATCATCACGCGCGCCGACAGCCTCCAGAACGAGCGTCTCTTCGAGAAGGTCGGCATCGACGTCGTGCGATCCGCGCGCGGCGCCGCTCTCGATACCGTCCTGCGGCGGCTCGACGAAGGGCGCCGCGAGTTGCTGGCGGAACTCGAACACGGCGACGCCGAGGTCCTGGAGCTGCAACTTCCAGACGGTATTCGTACGCGCAGACTGGCCGATATCCACAAGCCCGTGTTCGCGATCGTCGGCGCCATCCTGCGCGCCAATCGCGTGATCATCCCCACCGGTCGCGACGAACTCCAACCGGCAGATCACATCTTTGTCTTCTGCACCCGCGCCGACGAAGCGCGCGTGCGCCGCTTCTTTCTGGAAGAACTGCTCGAGGAGGACGAGCAAAACCAGTGAGGGTCGGACTCGTCCTGAACATCTGCGGCGGGCTGCTCAAGCCCTTCTGCATCGTATTCGCGTTCCCCACGCTGATCGCGTTGCGCGATGGGCTCTTCGACCGCGACTGGAACATTCGGATCAACGAGGTCGAGTTGATCGAGGCGCGCAACTTCATCATCACGTTGGCGGCGGCGCTGATGTTCGGGATGATCTTCGGGCGTCGTACGGAGGGGCCGAAGGTCTTCCGTCGTGCCGAGGCCCTCGGCGTCGTAACGCTCACCTGGGTGCTCATCGCAATCTTCGGTGGCATGCCCTACGTCCTTGGCGGCATGCACTGGATCGACGCGCTCTTCGAGTCGGTCTCCGGCTTCACGACCACCGGCGCGACGATCCTGACGGACTTCGAGTCGAAGTCGCGCGCCTTCTTCCTCTGGCGTGCGATGACGCAGTGGTTCGGCGGGCTCGGCGTGATCGCGCTCTTCGTCGTCGTGCTGCCACGTCTCGGGATCGCCGGTCGGCAGATCTTCTTCGCCGAGGGTTCGTCGGCGCCGGGCGAAGCGGTCAGCCCCTCCGTGCGACAGAGCGCGCGCAAACTCTGGATTCTCTACGTGGGTCTGACTGTGCTGATGGCGGCGCTGCTCATGACCACCGGCATGACGATCTACGAGGGCATCGTCCACGCGCTGACGACACTCGCCGCGGGTGGTTTCTCCCCGAATGGCGCGTCGGTCATGGGCTACGCGAACGCAGCCGCCGAATGGGTCTTCGTGCCGTTCATGTTCCTGGCCGGGGCGAGCTATCCGCTGCTCTTCGTCGCCGTCACGCGCCGCCCCCTGGCACTGATCCGAGACGCTGAGTTCCGGCAGTACTTCATCGTGGCACTTGGGTTCACGGCGCTGATCGCCGCGCTCCTGGCGGGCGGGATGCCCGGAGAGCAACAATGGCGGCAGTCCGCGTTCCAGGTGACGAGTCTCATCAGCTCGGCCGGTTTCGCGAGTCTCGACTACGAGGCGGATTGGAGCGCCGGCATCAAGGCGTTGCTCGTCGTCGTGATGATCCTCGGCGGCTGCGCCGGATCGGCTGCAGGCGGGGCGAAGCAGGTGCGCTTCCTGCTCGTCTTCCGTTTCCTCCACCGCGAACTGAAGCGCGTCCTGCACCCGCGCGCCGTGCTGCCCTTGCGTCACAATGGCGAGGCGGTGAGCGACCGCGTCATGTGGTCGGTGTTCACGCTCGTCCTGCTCTACCTGATGGGCTATGTCGTCGTGGCGATCCCGATCGTGCTGCTGCTGCCGACCGACGCGGGTTCGCTGGTCACCGCCGAGCATCTGACGACTGGCTTCTCTGCGTCGGTGGCGTGTCTCAGTAACGTCGGACCGGGCTTCGGGTTCACCGGCCCAATGGGCAGCTTCGCGGGGTTCGGTGACGCGTCGAAGCTGATTCTCACCGCTGCGATGCTGATCGGTCGGCTCGAGATCGTCACGGTGTTGGCGCTCCTCCATCCCGATGTCTGGCGACATGTGAGCTGGCGCGGGCGCTGAAGCGTCGAGCGCTCTTCGCGAGCTGACGACCTCGGTCAGCGCCCGCATCCGTCTCTTTCGTCGTTCGCGCGGGCGGTCGTATACACCGGCGCCTCCGATGAACCCCTCCGCCACTCCGAAGATCTCAGGCCGTCCGCTCACGCCAGATCCGGCCACGCTTACGCTGGGCCGGATCTTCGCGCTGTGGCTGCCTCTCGCGGCGAGTTGGGCGCTGATGACGGTCGAGTACCCGATCATCCAGGCGTCGATCGCGCGGCTGCCCTTCACCGAGACCATGCTCGCGGCGGCGAGCGTCGTCATCGGCCTCGAGATCACCATCGAAGCCCCGGTGATCATGTTGCTCGCGACGACGACGGCGCTCGCGCGCGGCCCGGCGTCGTATCGCATCCTGCGCCGCTTCACGCTCCACCTCAACATCGCCTGCACCGTCGTCGCCGCCCTCGTCGCGCTCGTCGATCCGATCTTTGAGTTGATCGTCCCGGGGCTGATGGGCATCCCCGAGCCGATCGCCGTCGAGGTCCGCCCCGCGCTGCTGATCATGATCCCGTGGAGTGCCGCGATCGGCTGGCGTCGTTTCCATCAGGGCATTCTCATTCGCGCCGGTCGTACGCGACTCGTCGGCGGCGGCACGCTGGTGCGCCTCGTCTTCGCTGCGGGCTCCGCCATCGGACTCACCTACTGGGGCGGTGCGTCCGGCGTTGTCCTCGGCGCGTGCGCGTGGGTGGCGGGCGTGACGGCCGAAGCGATCTTCGCGCACGTCGTCGCGCGCGCGACGGTGCACGAGCTCTACCACGCGGATGCCCCCGACGAGGAGCGTCCGCCGACGTACGGCGAGATCGCGCGCTACCACGCGCCACTCGCCGCGACATCGTTGCTCTCACTGCTCGCCATGCCGGTGCTGCAAGCGGGCATCGCGCGCATGCCCGACCCCGAGCAGAACCTCGCCGCGTGGCCCGTCGCGTTCGCGATCCTCTTGCTCTTCCGCAGTCCCGGCTTTGCGTTGCCGGAGGCCGTCATCGCACTCCTGCGCGACCGCGCCACCGTCGCTCCGCTGCGTCGTTTCTCGCTCATCATGGCCGCGTCCACCGTCGCCGGACTCACGCTCTTTGTCATCAGCCCGCTCTTCGATCTCTACCTCGGTCGCGCCCTCGCAGTCCCCGATGCGCTCGTGCCCTTCGTACTTCCCGCCCTCCTCGCCGGATTGCTCATCCCGGCGATGCAATCACTGCAGAGCTGGTATCGCGGCGTGCTGATGACCGCGCGCGCAACGCAACACGTCTACTGGGGCATGGGGATCGCGCTCCTGACCACGACCACAATCATGTTCGCCGCCGTCCTCGCCGCCGCGCCCGGTGTCGTCTCCGCTGCCATAGCGCTCACCGCCGGAATGATCCTCGAGTCCCTCTACCTCGCCAGCCAAGCCCGCACCGCGGTCGCCGCCATCACGGAGTAGCTGCGACGCGCGGCGATCGCGCTGAGAGGCTGTTCGTCGCAGCCTCCCTCGTCGGACCCGCGTTCTTCGTACCACCTCATGTGAGCGGGTTGTGGAGGCGGAGACCGGGGAACCGCTCGAAGTCGCGATCGTTCGAGTGCAACTCGGCGCGGTGCTCGATGGCCAGGGCCGCAAGATGCGTGTCCGTCGTCAGCGATGCTGCGACTCCCGTTGCAACGAAGAGGTCGCGGACGATCGCGAGATGTCGTGGGCCGGGTTCCAGCGGCGTGACGGACTCGCAGGCGAGCCAGGTATCGACGCGGTCGAGCGCCGCCATCGGCGCGAGCGGAGTGCGCATGACGGACGGATGTGTCACGAGCCGAATAAACCCGAACGCGACCGCCCACGGAATGCCGATCGGACGGTCACCGTTCAGCGCGCCTTCCCACCACGCGATGGCGATGGAGTGCGAGGGCGCGTCCTTGTTGTGTGCGTACACGAGCAAGTTGACGTCTGGGACGATCACTCGGAGCCTCCGAAGCGCCGCACTTCGAGATCGTCGACGAGTTGGTTGAGGCGCAGCGGGTCCACTCCGGGCTGGAATGCGCTGCTAAACGTGTCCACTCGAATTCGCGGCCTCGGCTCGCTCACGCGATCCGGGCTCATCAGACCCCGACGAATGGCCGCGTTGACCGCCGCCTTGAAGCTGATGTTCCGGCGGCGAGCGTGCGCCTTCAACCGTTCGGCGAGGTCGTCTTCGAGGGTGAGCGTTGTGCGCATTGCGGCATCATGATGTCCTCATTGCCTGCTGTCAAGATGCTGGCATGGGCCAGTCGGGACGGATCGGACTGCTGGGGCGCCAACGCTCCGCTTCCAGCCGAGCGGCGACGCATCCGGCTGTTAGGCTGGAGCGCGTCGGGTGAGTCTCGGCTGTGAGGTTCGATTGTGGATGTCCGTCGTTTCGCGTTGATCGTTCTCGCGTTGATCATTCCGATGACCTCCGCCGCGAGCTGTTCCGGAGGGGCGTCGTCGCGCCTGAAGGAACTCTCGACGGACCCCCGCTCCGCCGTCGTGGAGCAGCGTGTGCCTCTGCCAGCTGCTGTCGGGACTGTGTCGGCGGATGACGACGAGCGGCTTGTCTCGGAGCCCGTGGACTCCAGTGACGCGCGCGCTTCCGGCGAGGAGGTTCGCTACCAACGAGCGGTCTCTCTGGACGCGTACGGGATCGGTCACAGCGACACCGTGATCACGCGGAGCATCCGGTTTTTCGGCGCGTGCGGCAACCTTGGCCCAGCCGTCGAGGATCCCGTGGTTGATGGCTCGGTGCGGACACTCGGCGTGCGTGACGCGGACACCGGGCTGCTTGTCATCGCACGCGGCGGGTCGCTGCTGGTGCGCGGAAACCGGACGGGCGTATTTGACTGCACGCGGATCGCGACACGTCGAGTTCACGGCTGGTTGAAGGACGTATCCGGTCGCTCGACACGGCATACACGCGTGTCGCTGAGCACGCGATCCGAGCTGGGCGAATCGAGCTTCGCGATGGTCTCGAACGTCGCAGAACTGGAAGACGACGGCTCGTTCGACTTCGGATCCATTCCGAACGCGTGGGTCGAAGACGCTCGGGAGATTCGCGCCGAGGGAGAGGAGACGGCGACTTGCATCTTCTCAATCGCGGCTCCGCCGGTGGCTGCGGCAGAGGAGCCCGTCGCGGAGTGGTTCGTGAACCACGGGTTCGGGCTGATGCAACGGCGGATTGGTCCCATCGCGCCAGGCCCGTTGGAACTTGTCGTGCCGGGGGACTGTGTTGTCGGCGGAGTGATCACGGATCCCCGAGGTGCCGCCGTTCCAGGAGCCCATATATCGCTTCCGTTCTCGGGCTTTGTGACGACGTCGGATCGCGAAGGACAGTTCTCCGTGTATTGGGTAATGAGAGGGGATCGGGTTCTCGATGTACGAGCGCCCGGATTCGAACCGTTGCGCGTCGCTCTGCCAGCGATCGGGAGGGTGGTGCGGTTCGAACAACCGACGGTCGAGTTGACACCCGTGGGGACGTTCCGTGTCGCGTTGGACATGGAATTGGACGCGCGCCGACCGGTCTCCACCGTCAGTGCGCTCGTGCGCTCCTCGGCCGACGATCTGTGGTTCGATGTGCAGACGGTTGCGATCTCGCGCGGTGTCGCGGAGGTCGAGTTCCATTGCTCATCGGATGCGCGGGGAGTGGCGTACATATGGCTGAGCGATCCGGATGGCATGCCGCTCTCGTCTGTCGCTGTGGACCTCGGCGCTCGCAGCGGGGCCCCCTTTCGCATCGGGCAGTCCGAGGCGGCCCCGCGGTGGCGGATGGAGCCGCGGCTTGGTACGCATGTGGGGCTCTTGTTTGACAAGGGGGTACCCGACACGAACGTGAGACTCACAGTTTCGATCGACGGCGACGAGGATGCTGGCTACGTCTCGATCCCGTTCGCGCGCTACCGGCGGCAGACCTGGCAGATCCCTGGCGAGAATCGGTACCGCGTTCGTGTCGCTGTCGAAGATGTCGAGACCACGGACGCGAGCGTGCAAGTCCCCCGCGACGCGGTCCTCTGGCTTCGCGTGAAGAGATGATCGCGCTGGAGCGGTCGGCGAGGACCGTCTGCGCCGCGACTGGCTCACTCCCCGTGGCGGCATCCCGCCAGAGCGCGACGCTCCGTCATGGCTCGCGCCGAAACATCGTCGCTCCCGTCAGGGTGGATGACCAAGGCGGCAACGGCTTGCCCGTGTCGTCGGTATTGCGCACGACGTGCCAGAGGGTGTGGATGCTCGGCCCTGCGTTCGCATTCTCGGCGTTGGCGTCGATGCGGCGGCCCGTCCAGGCGGCGACGGAGCCGTGGGGGCCGAAGTTGACCGTGAATGCGAGCATGTCGTCGTTGACGATCCCCGCGATTGGGAAGCCCTCGTCGGCGCCCGGTCGGCCGACGCCCGTGCGATAGGTGCCGCGCACGGTGCCGTCCGATACGCGTAGCGTCATCATCGAGCCGACGTCGTTGTGCCACTCTCCGTCCCAATTGCTCGTCATGTGCGATTGCCTCCAGTTGTCGGTTCGTCGTCGCCACGATATCCGTTGAGTCGAAAACGGAAGTCGATGGAGTCGACGGATGCGTGCGGCGTGTGGGGACGATAGTGTGTGGATGCCAGAGTGGAGCCGACGTGGCTCGGGAGGAGCAGAGATGCGTGGAATGTCGAGGGTGATGATGTCGATGGCGGCCTCTGTGGTCCTGCTGTGTGTTGGCGTGGCGCTGGCACGGGACACGCCTGCGGAGTTGCTCTCGGCTGCGCAGGCGGCTGCGAAGAAGGGGGACGTCCTGGAGGCGGCGGCCGGATTTGGCAAGGCCGCGGCCGCGGCGCAATCGCATGGCGACTTGCAGAGCGAGGCCGACGTGGCGGATGGGCTCGCGGAGTTCCTGAATCGCTTCCCTCCGCTGCGGACGCGTCGCGCGGCGCCACCGACAACAGCCGGTGCGACGAGCGACGAGACGAAAGACGCGCCCGACCAACTCGCCGCTGTACTCGCGATCATGGAGCAGTTGGACCATGGGCATCTCGGGGCCTATGTGTCGACGCAGGCGCTCGCCCGCTTCGTCGTGGAGAGTGCAGTGCGGACCGGGGAGCCGCGCGGCCTGCGGGCCGCGGCCGACGCGCTCGAGAAGCAGGCGAAGATCCGCAAGTCCGGGCGCGGCGTCCGCACGTTGGCGGTCATCGCCGCAACGATGCTGGAGGGGCCGGAAGCCGCGCCGCTCGAGGAGTCGTTCGAGGTCTGCCGGAAGGCGGGTTGGGGGCACCTGGCGTTCGTCGTGGCAGTGGAAACCGCCGCAAGACATGTGGTGAAGGGGGAGGCGGATGCAGCGCGACAGATCCTCGATTCCGCCGTCAAGGGGGTTGTCTCGTCCGCGCAAAACGAAGCGGCTCTGCGTCAGCGCGTCCGGTTCCTGGCTGACGCCCGTTTGCGGGACGCACCTGAAGATGTGCGTGGCGTCCTTGAGCCGCTGCGTGCAGGTGGCAGTGTCGGACTTGCCGGTGGTGCTGGTGGTGCGGGCGCCTCCGGAGGACGCAGTCTGTCGGCAGTCGGCAACGCGTGGCCGAAACTGACCAAGTCGAAACCGTTCGTGACCGTCAAGCGCTCCGGCGACACCGCGATCGTCCGTCAGAGCTTCCAGAAGAAGTTCTCCGAAGAGGTCGAGTTGGACTTCGGCGAGCATGTACAGAACAGTGGTGGTGTCGCGCTCTGGTTCTGTGGTCGCGACGTGTCGCTCTGCATGGTGGATGAGTCGGGCCGCAATGGGATGCCGGGCGGTAGCTCGTCGAAGTCGTCGTGGCGCGCGTGGTACCTCCTCGCCGACGGCGAGACGTGGGGAGTCTCGAAGTCCGGCGCGGTCACGATCAAATGACCGCGTAGGTTTCGAGTCGCCCGCGGAAGAGCGCGCTCACGACTCCGCTGTGTTCATGATCTTGCAGCACTCATGCTTCCGCGGCGATCGCGATCAGCGTGTCGGTCTCGACCAGTACGATGCGCTCCCGCTCAGAGAGGATGAGCCCCTGATCGTGCCATCGGCGGAGCTGTCGCGAGAGCGTCTCGGGCGTGATTCCGAGCCGCTCGGCCAGCTCTCGTTTGCTGGTCGGTAGCGTGATCGCGAGACCCTCGGGTACGTCCTTCGCCGGCAGGTCGAGCAGGTTACGCGCGAGCCGCGCGCCGGCGGAAAGAACGGAGAGTTCCTCGACGCGTGAGACGAGGTTGCGTAGCCAGAAGCAGAGCGACCCCACCATCGCGCGGGGGAGTCGCGGGTCGGTGTCGAAGAGGACGAGTAACGTCGCCGCGCCGATCTCCACGATCTCTGTGCCGTCCTCTGTCGCTTCGGCGCTCGCCGGATACGACGTCATAGTCAGGACGGCCGCCTCTGCGAACGTCTGGCCCGGACCGAGGCGGTGCAATATCTGAATGCGTCCGTCCTCAGCGACCCGGAACACGCGTACCCCGCCCGATCGAATGGCGAAGAATGAGTGGCATGGCTCGCCCTCGTGGACGATCTGCTGGCCCTTCTCAAGTCGCCGCAGCCGGGACGCATCTGCCAGGCGGTCGAGCGTCTGCGCATCGAGACGCTCGAAGTGAGGGAGGCTGCGAAGGGTCGCGACGACGTGCTCTCTCATGGTGGGGATGGTCTCTCGGCGAGGCTGCGGGTGAGCGTTGAGGGGCAGCGTCAGATTCGAACGATTGGGAGGCGCAGGGGGAAGGGGTTTCCGTCAGGCCCCCGTACTTCGCGGGAATGCGGCACTCGTAGCGTGACGCACGTAACAACCTTGCAATTGTCCCATAGTCTGGTACATTGAGTCCATGCTCACGGTGCGACTCGACTCTGCGGTGCCACTGACCGACCAACTGGTAGCCGGGCTGCGGGGTGCGATCGCGCGCTGCGAAGTGGCGCCCGGCGGGCGACTCCCGACCGTGCGTCAACTCGCGGCAGATCTGGGCATTCACATGAACACGGTGGCCCGGGCGTACAGGACGCTCGAAGGGCAGGGATTGGTCACGACGGTGCGCGGGCGCGGGACGGTCGTTGCCGCGAATACAGAGCGGCCGGGTCCGCGTACTGAGGGCGCCGAGGTGGCCTCGCGCGTCGCCGGGGCGCTGGCCGATGCACGCCTTGCCGGATTGACGCGTGCGAACGTGGAGCGACTCGTCGAGGACGCACTCGACGTGCTCTGGCCTGGCACTCCCTCCGCGGCTCTGTCGCGAGCGCACACTGGCCGCAAAGGCCGCAAGGAGACGGGACGATGATGCTCTGGTTCGATCGGTTGTACCCACCACTCATGCTTCTCTTTCCGGCGCTGATCTCGCTCTTCGCGCGGTCCAATTCCACGTCCTCTCCCAAGCCTGACCGAACCCGGCGCCTCACGCGCGCACTCTGGGCGGCGACGCTCGTGGCGCTCGCCATTCACGTGGGGACCCAGGCCGTGTACGAGGTGGCTGGCTATCCGGGTGCCGCGGTGCACCGGATCTGGGTCATCCTCTTTCCCATGTCTGGCTTCTTCGTGCTGTGGTTTGGTGTCGCGGCGCGCATGCTCGCCGCGCGCGATCCGGGGTGGCTGAACACGAACGACTCCGCACGCACGACACGCAGCGCCTCTCTCGTTCCGCGCAACCTGGAGAACCCGTCTCCGAAGGCGTTGCTCGTCGTCGGCTGGCTGCTCTACGTCGCGGGGCTTGGCGCTGGCGCGTATGCGACCTCGGTGTCCACGCAGGCGCTCATCGTGCTCCCGGGTCTCCTCATGTGGCCGGGCTTCGTGTGGGGTGTGCGCGCCATGCACAACGAGGGAGAGCCACGCGACGCGGCCGGTTCGCCGGAACTCGCGGTCCAGTACGCAGCGCTTCGGCGGTGGAAGGCGAGCGGGTTCCTCGTGTGTGGGATGGCCGGCAGCATGGTCTTCGCCGCGACCGGTCTCCTCGTCGCGTTGCGACCAGAGAGCGCGGGCTACCTCGGCGGACTCGGCGGCGCCGCCGTCGGCGTCCTCGGCGGAGCGTTCGGGACGGTCGCGAGTATCCGGCGCGCGCGCATCCTCTCGCGCCTCGCGGAACTCGAGGAGGCCGGCTCCTCAAGAGCCGCACCGGCCTGAACGACGGCGGCGGGACGGAACCGGCTTACCGCAGAAATCGCAGGCAAGCGCGTTGCCATCCTCTTCTCTGGCGGCAACATCGACGAGGCGGTGGTGCGCCGCGTCGTGAACGGGGAGGTGAGCGACCCCGAGAGCGAGGCATTCTGAGCGTCACTCTCCGAGCGTGTGCTGCGCGGCGAGCCCCAGCCATCCGAGCGCGAGATTGACTTCGAATACGCGTCGCCAGTTCGCGCTGTACTCAGGATGAAGGCGGGCCGGGCGGCGGGGAAGGGCGTGCTCGGTCAACGGCGTTCTCGCACTTGCGCACCGCTCGACTCTGGCGCTCTGAGTTGCGCGCGCAGTCGTTCCGCGAACTGCGCCTTGAAGGGGCTGAGGGGGGATGGGTGGGGGATGCACGCGAGTTGAAGCGTGCGTCCGCCGATCTTCACGTCGAGCGTGATGTCGAAGCGGTGCTCGCGGTCGCTCCACGTCGCCTTCACTTCGCCTGGCGCTGCGTACGGCGCGAACCAGAGAAACGCATTCTGGCCGAGCGCGGCGATGCGCGTTCCGGTCCAGATCGTGCCGAGAAGGCGCTCGACGTAGGGCCGGAAGCGATCCACTGTTGCTCGGTTGTAGGCGCGGTTCCCGACGGGGCGGTACGGAACCATATTCGTAAGAAAGACGTGGTCGAGCGCTGCTTCGAAACGGCGCTCGGTCTTTGCGATCGGTCCGACGAGCGCCTCGTGCACGACGCGTCGCAAGCGGCGCCCGCCCGCGCCGAAGAGGGGTTGTCCGGCGTGGACTTCCTCGCGCCCGAGCTCGCGTCCGAAGCAGCAGACCGGGGCGTCGAGGGCTCCCGCCGAGACGATCGGATCTGCCGGATCGCGACCGGCCGTAGCGTACGTCTTGAGGCAGACGTCGAACGGAGCGCGGCGCGCCTCAGTCTGGACATCGACGGAGAGCGCCGCGAGCGCCGTCAGCGCGTCAGAACTTGATGAAGCGTTGCGCATCGTCGCCGTTCGTGAGCGTCTTCTTCTCGAGCAACGTGACGCTGCCGTCGGGGTAGACGATGCCGCGCGCCCAGATCAACTTGTAGGGCGACTTGTACTTCAAGTCGGGATGCGTCCACGGAGCGACGAGAAGCACGCGCTGCATCTCGAACCCGCCGCCCGTCGGGATGCCCGGCGGGTCGAATTCGATGCCCCAGGCCTCGGCGTCGGTGAGCGAGTAGCGACCGTTGCCGCCCATGCCGACGATCGTCGGGTCGGGATCCACCGGTGTGCCGTCGATCGGCAGTCCCGGTGTGTGCAGCAGACGAGCGAGGTGCCCGAAGCGACGCGCTGACGGCGGCGACTCCAGCGGGTGGCAGAACGGCACGAGCTCCTGGAGATCCGACGCACGCACGCCGTCGCCGCCCTCCTTTGGCGCGATCGAGCCGACCTTCTGGCGCGCCGGTCCCGTGCCGCGCGTCCACCATTGGATCTGATACTGCGGCAGGAGTGCCGGATGGCGCTCCGTCTTGCCGCGGGTCCAATCTCCGCCGCCGTCGAACCTCTCCGCCATGCTGCGTCCGGGAGGGCCGGATTGGCAGCCCGGGAGCACGGCGAGCGCGAAGACGAGCAGCATCGAACCGATGATCCACCGCTGGAATGTTGTGCGCATGACGTCACTCTTCTCAGACGGCGGCGGTCTGTGCAATCTTCCGAGCGGCGTCCGCGCCCTCGCGAGCACAATTCGGCATCGCAATTCCGCCACGCCAGTTGCCGAGCAGGGTGACTCCCGGGAGCCCCTGCATGGCCGTCTCGATTCTTGTCAGTCGGTCCTTGTGCCCAACGACGTACTGCGGGATCGCGCGTGGCCAGCGCGTGACGCGTGTGAGGGCGGGCTTCCACGAGCCTCCGAGCGCCGTGCGAAGATCGGCCAGCACGTAGTCGAGGACATCTGCGTCCGCGAGAGTCGCTGCGCCGGGATCGAGTGCGCCCCCCGTGAAGATGGTGACCAGCGCGTGGCCGTGGGGTGCGCGCCCCGTGAAGAGCACCGATGAGAAGAGCGCGCCCAGGATGCGGAGGCCCTCGTCACGCGGGACGAGGAAGCCGAATGCCTCGGGGAGCGCGCCCGCGTCCTCGTTCCGGACACCGACGTGGACGACGTTCATCGGGGCGTACTCGATCGCTGCGAGCTCCGTCGCAACTGCGGGCGCGTGCTCTTGGACCAGTCTCGCGATGACTCCGGCGGGTGTCGCGAGCACGACGTGTTGCGTGTCGAGCGGCGGGCGGCCGTCGTCGGTGTGGATGCGCCAGCGCGTGTCGCCTGAGTCGCCGATGCGTTCAAGCCGAGTGGCGCGGCAGCCTCCGCGGTACGCGTCCGTCAGCGTCGCGGCGATGGCACGCGGCAACGCCTGGAGACCGTCCGTGAACGTCTGGAGACGGCCGCGCTGCGGTGGTCCGCTGCCCTTGATCGCGGCGCGGACGAGGGAGCCGTGCTCGCGTTCGAGGGCGATCATCGCGGGGAAGGCGCTCTCGGCCCCGAGTTGCTCCGGGTCGCCCGCGTAGATCCCGCTGACGACGGGCGTGAGCAGTTTCAGCCGCGCCATCCGTCCGAGGCGACGGTCGCAGAATTGCGCGAGCGTCTCCTCGGGGGCGTCGGGGCGCGACGCGCGTCGGAACGGCTCGGTCATCAGCCGCAGTCGCGCGCCGAGGGGCAGGATCGACGACGTGAGGAACGACGGTGGCGACGCGGGCACGGGCTGCACGCGACCGTCGCGGAAGAGGTAGCGCGTCTTGCCTGCCGTCTCGCCCGCCGGGACGAGTTCGCCTTCCAATCCGACCGCGCGCACGAGTGACATCAGGTCCGCGGCTCCGTCGCCGAACGAGTTCGGCCCGAGGTCGAGCCTCCAGCGACCGGCGGCGTCGTCCACGATCGCCGTGCGCAGGTTGCCGCCGGGCTCGTCGCCCGCGTCGAGGAGCGTAACGACGGCGCCGGAGCGCTGCGCCTCGAGCGCGCACGCGAGCCCGGTCAGCCCGCCTCCGATGACCACGATGTCCGGCATGGCTGCGTGCTCTCAGATCGTGCGACTGCAGACGGGCTTGTCCGACGGCGACCCGAGATGGGCGTCGAAGGGCATGCACACGTTGCGGACGAAGAGCCGACCGCGCGAGGTCAATTCGAACCCGCCGCGGCCGTCGGTGACGAGCATGCCGTCGGCCTCGAGTGCGGGGAATCCGGCGCTGACATCCGCGAAGTACTCCCGTGCGTCGATCCCCGCGCGTGCGCTCACCACGTCGGCGTCGAAGCGATAGCGGCACATGATGTCCTGGATCACATCGCGCCGGATGCGGTCGTCGTCGGTGAGCCACATGCCGCGCGTGACGGCGTGACGACCCGCGTCGATGCGCTCCGACCACGCGGGGAGTTCCTTCACGCTTTGGGCGAAGGCATCGTCGAACGACGCGATCGAGGTGACGCCCATCCCGACGAGATCCGTCCCGGCCTTCGTCGTGAACCCCTGGAAGTTGCGCCACAGCGCGCCGGTCTTGAGCGCCTGCGCGAGTTCGTTGTCGGGTTTCGCGAAGTGGTCCATCCCGATGAACTCGTAGCCTTCGGCCGTCATCTGCTCCACGAGTCGCGTGAAGATCTCGAACTTCTCAGCGCCGCGCGGGATCGTCTCGTCGCGGAACTTCGTCTGCGCCGGCTTGAGCCACGGGACGTGGGCGTAGCTGAACGCACTGATGCGGTCAGGCGAGAGGGTCTTCACGAGTGCGATCGTCTCGTCGAAGCTGTCGGCGGTCTGCAGCGGCAGGCCGTAGACGAGATCCACGTTGATCGACTCGATGCCGTCCTCGCGGCACCATGCGATCAGGTCGCGTGTCATCTCGTAGGGCTGGACGCGGTGGATCTCCTCCTGCACCTTCGGGTCGAAGTCCTGCACGCCCATCGAGATCCGGTTGAAGCCTGCGCGCGCGATCGCGGCAACGTGTTCGCGGGTGGTGACGCGCGGGTCCACCTCGATGCCGACCTCGGCGTTGGCCGCGAGCGGGAAGAGCCGCGCGATCGTTGCCATCAGGCGTTCGATCTGGTCCGGCGCGAGGTACGTCGGTGTGCCGCCGCCCCATGCGACCTGCACGGTCTGACGGTCGGCTGCGTTGGCGAACCGCGCCGTGCGCTCCATCTCCGCGATGAGACGCTCGACGTATTGCGCCGCGAGTTCCCGACGCTTCGTGATCACGACGTTGCAGCCGCAGTAGACGCACAACGACTCACAGAAGGGGAGGTGGATGTAGACGGAGAGCGGTCGGGCAGACGCGGCACTCTTACTCAGTGCGCGCTCGAAATCGTCCTCGTCGAAGTCGCCCCAGACGGGTGCCGTCGGGTAGCTCGTGTAGCGCGGACCCGGCACGTCGTACTTCGACATGATGTCGGTGGGGATCGCGCGCATCGCACGCGGGTCGAAGGTCGGCGGAGCGTTGCTCATCGTCCCTGCACCTCGTTCACGAAAGCCGCCACGTTCTCGGGCGGTGTACCCACGATGACGCCGTGGCCGAGGTTGGCGACGACGCCGTCTTGACCCTCGACGCTGTCCAGCATGGCACGCGTCACGGCGCGCACGATCTCGGGCGTGCTGTGCAGGCACGTCGGATCGAGATTGCCCTGCACGGGCGCCCCGCCGAGGCGGCGCTTGATCTCGTCGAGCGGCAGGCGCCAATCGACGCTGTACGCATCGGCGCCGGTCGCGAGCATCAGGTCCAGTCGATCGCATGTGCCCTTCGCGTAAAGGACGAGCGGCGGGCATTCGGCGCCGAGCGTTGCTCGCACCCCGTCGAAGATGCGGCGGATGGACGGGACGCCGAATTCGGCCCAATCTGCGCGCGACAGCATGCCCGCCCATGTGTCGAAGACCTGGAGCGCACCGGCACCCGCACGTGCTTGCGCGACGAGGTAGGGGATTGTGGCCTCGGCGAGCACGTCGAGCAACGCCTTGAACGCTGTCGGATCGCGCCAGCGCAGGCCCATCACGTTGACGAGGCTCTTGGTGATGCGTCCTTCGACGGCGTACGCGGCGAGCGTGAAGGGGGCGCCGGAGAAGCCGATCGACGGGATGTGCGCGGGGAGCGCGGCGCTCATGAGTTGCAGCGTCTCCATGATCCATGGCGTGCCCACCTCCGGGTCGAAGGGGGCGAGTTGCGCGATGCGCGCCGCGTCGCGCACAGGCGCCGGACAGAGCGGCCCGCGCTCGTCGAATTCGACCGTGATCCCCATCGCTTCGAGCGGGATCAGGATGTCGCTGAAGACCACCGCACCGTCCACGCCGAAGCGCTCGACAGGCTCAAGCGTCACCTCGGCGGCCAGTCTCGGATTGCGGCACATGTCCAGGAACGACACCTCGCGCCGGACCTTCTGGTACCCGGGGAGATAGCGACCGGCCTGCCGCATGAGCCAGACCGGGCGGCGGGGTGTCGGTTCACCGCGCAATGCGCGGACGAGAAGGGGGACGTCGTCGGTCACGGGGCCTCCAGAAGGCGTGGGGTGTAGGTGGAGATAGTACGTCCGACGCCCGCAGGCTCGCAGATCCGGCGCCGCGGGACGGTGACCCGAGTCACTCTTTTGGGGCGGCGCTCATCGTGGCGCCCAGTGGGCGTGCAGCGTGCGGTCCGCGGAGCGCGCGCGGCGCTGGTCAGCCCGAGAGGACGCCGCGCTCGCGCAAGAACGCCAGTTCGGCGGGGAGGATGGTGTCGAGGGGTATCCCGTTCCAGTCGAGCCCGGCGATGCGGCAGCTTGGCGGAGGGCTGCCGCCGGATTCCGTGCGCTTCGCTTCGCTCGCCGTGTCCTCGGAGGCGCCGGAGCTCTGCAACAGGGCGGCGGTGAGGGATGCCGGGCGTCCGCGGGCGCCGCGGAGGTCGGAACCGCGGAGGTCGGTACCGTCGAAATCGACGCCATCGATGAGGGTCTGCCGCAGGTCCGCGAAACGCAGGTCAGCGTTGCAGAACGAGGCGTCGCGGAGATCCGCGCCACGCAGCGCGGCGCCGCGCAGGCACGCATTGCGGAGGTTCGCGGACTCGAGTCGGAACCCCTCGAGCTGCGCGTTCGTGAGGTCGGCGCCGAGCAGATTCTGTCCGGCGAGGTCGCGCGCGTCGAGGAGGCGGCGCAGGGCTGCGGAGTCGATGTCATGCGCGACGTAGCGCTCCTCGCGCCACGGATCGGCCCCGTTGTGATAGCCCGCCTTCCGCTCCCAGAACCCGAGTCGGTCGGTGTCGAGGAGCTCGATGCGACGCAGCCACTTCACCGACTTGTAGAAGTAGCGGCTGAGCGTGACGCTGCGGACTGGGCCGCCATGTTCGGGCGGGAGCGGTCCCCCGTCGAAGCCGTCAGCGATCAGGACATCGCGTCGAGCGTGCGTGAGCGGCAACGTGGTGTCGTGGCCGCGGCCAGAGACAAAGCGTACGAAGCGGGCCTCGCGCTGTGGCTTCGCGCGCTTCAGAAGGAGCGCGAGGCGGACGCCCTCGAAGGTCGAGTCGGGACGCGACCAACGTGTCACGCAGTGGATCGTCCCCGTCTCCGCAACGTGTGGGAGGCTCGTCAGCTCGTCCCACGAGAGGGAGACCGGCGTCGCGACGAGTCCGTCGAGTTCGAGCCGCCACGTGGCGCTGTCGAAAGGCTCCGGGTCGCGCTCGCCGATGATCGGGAAGCGCTGCGTTCGCACCTGGTTGGGCGGCAACTCTGGCCGTCCCGTGTCCGCAGGTGTGTTCGTGCGACTCTCCCCTGGGGATGTGCGTCCCCCTGATGCTGGAGGTTTCACGCGGGTCATCGGCGCTGCAACGCCTTTTTCACGAAGGCCGCGACGACGTCGGCAACGCGCGCTAGCTCTGCCTGCTGACGCGCCCGACCTGCGCTGGCGACGGCGAACGAGTGGTCGCCGCCCGGGACGACGTGCAGCGAACCGGCGAGCCCGTTTGACTTGCGTACGCCGCGCAGCAGGTCCAGGTCGCAGAGCGGATCGCGTTCACCCTGGACGAAGAGCAGCGGCGTCCGGCAGCGCCGCAGGTGGTCCGCGCGCATGTCGGTCTGCGCTTCTGTGGTGCTCTTTGCTGGATGGCCCTTCTTCGCTGGATGTAGCGGGTAGCCCAGCAGGATCATCCCGGACGGCTTCACCTTGCCCTGGGCGCAGAGCACAGTCGCCACGCGCGCGCCGAGGCTCTTGCCGCCGACGAAGAGCGGACCCGGTGGCGATCCGGTGCGCTTGCCCTGCGCGATCAGGACCTCCTGATACGCGTCAAGCAGAGTCTCCATCGCATCGGGTGGGCGTCGCGCGCCACTGCTGCGTTCCATGTATGGGAACTGGAAGCGGACGACGCCGAGCCCCCGCGCGCAGAATTCGGTGGCGTGGTCCTCCATGAACGACGAGCGCATGCCCTCGGCCGCGCCGTGAGCGAGGACGACCACGGGCGTCGTGTGCGGCGTGAATGCATCCGGGACGTCGATGATCATGCTCACCGAGCCGCCGCGCCGCAGGGTCGCCGTGAAGCAGTGTTCCTCCACCGTCTCATTCTGCCGGGAGGGACGGACACATTCCGAGGCAGCTGACGGGCAGCGCGCTACCGCGGCGCGGGATGCGGGCTCGTCGCCGGATCGCGCCAGCGCGCTGGCGGCCACACGATCAGGATCGGCTTGCCGACCAGTCGTGAGCGATGGACCGCGCCGTTGCGGCGGCTGTCCTGGCTGTTCCCCGAGTTGTCACCCAGCATGAAGAAGTCGTTCGGTCCGAGCTCGTAGACATCGTTGCTGGCGTAGTTCTCGGGCGTGTAGAAGATGTCGCGCTCGATGCTGATGGGCTTGATCGTCGCCGCGCCGTCGCGCACGCGAAACTCAACGACCGAGGCTTGGGACTCGCGCTTCGGGAAGCTCGGCTGCGGCAGGTCGTGGCGGAGCCGCAGGTCTCCCATCTCGAGCCGTAGGACGCGGTCCACCTGCGAGAAGAGCACACGCGTCGGCGCGTCGACGGTGATGTTGGGAACCTCCGCGCTCGCCACTTCCTCGCCTTCGGTGAAGACGGCCACCTTGCCCACTGAGATCACCGCGTCGTACGTGGCGGCTCCGCGACTCAGCCGGATAACGACCGTCGAGTCCGCGTCGGAGAGCGTGATATCCGCGGCGACGCGCAGGTCAGGGCACGGGTAGAAGCCGCCCTCGTAGTCGCCGGTTGCGGCATCGTAGAGGTCGTCGTTGACGATGTCGCGCCAGCGCAGGCGCGCGTCCTCGCCCGCGGCGGGCTGCTTGGCGGTGTACCCGGTCATGGAACTCAACTCCCAGCGTCCGACCACGTTCTCCCAGAGTTCGGTCTGCTCGTCGAACACCTGGTCGTGCGCGGCCTCCAGCGACTCCGGATTGTCGGCGCGGGCGCGCTTCCACACGTCGTCCCAGTGATAGAGCCGGAAGAGGAGCGCCTCGTAGATGCGGCCCTCTTTCCGCACGAGTTCGCCGTTCACATAGACGTCGCCCTGGCGCAGCTGTAGGGTCTCGTTCGGGAGTCCGACGCAGCGCTTGACGTAGTTCTTCCGCTCGGAGCCCCAGCCGTCGAACACGTAGACATCGAAGCGCTCGGGCGGCCCGGATAGGCGGTTGACCAGGATGCGATCGCCGTTCCTGCGGTCGCCGTGGAGCGTCGGCTCCATCGATCGCGTGGGGATGTGGTACGCGGTCAACATCTGCAGGCGCACGAAGATGATCACGCCGACGATGCCGAGGAGGATCGTCGCGTCGTAGATCGCGAGCCCCGCCAAGGTCTCCGCGATGCCGCGCGGAAAGAGCACCGTGCGACGCCCCTCCGCACTGCGCTTCAGGTCCGTCCGGATGCGCCATTGGTCGCCGAAGTGGCGGAGCACGTCGTCGGCGTCCGCTTCGCTGATCGGCGCGCCGTCGGTTGTTGCCCGCGCGGCATCCACAAGGTGATCCAGGATGTCGCGCCGGACGTCGTCCTGGAGCTGCGGCGCAAATTTGAGCCCGCGGACCATCTTGTCTGCGGCTGTCTGCAGGACCACCGGCGCATCCTCAAGCCCGGCTGCCGGGAGGTCGGTTGCGACGTCGGACGGCGGGTCGTTCGCGTCGGACACCGTCAGGGCCGGCGCACCTCTCGACGTGGAAGCGGCGGCGGTGAAGAGGCGCCGGCGTCCCGCCGGGGTCTCGCGGCACGCGGTCGTGACGGCTCCGCTGCGGCGCAACTGCAGTAGCGCGGCGTGCACGAAACCCCGCCGGCCGTCGAGGAACCCCGGCCAGGTGGTTTCGACGGCCTCGGTTAGCTCGAATGCCGTGAGGGGCCGGTCCCTCAGGAGCCGGCAGAGCGCCGCAAGGAACTCCTCCGTGCCGTGCGGCGCAGATGCTGTGACGGCATCCGGGGCCGCGCTGACGTCGATGGCGTCGGCGACGGGAGTCTCTGGGGCGATGGGAGACGTGGGCTCGGAGTTCACTGGATGACGTTAGCGGCTCGCGGCGGAGACGCCGAAGTGTGTGTGTGCCTGGCGACGCGCCGCGTGCGTGGTCGCTTGGACGCACAGGAGCGCCGGCACCGGAAACACGAACCGCCCCGGCGGTCAGCACTCCGTCGATTTCTCGCCACGGTCTTTGGGCTGGCTCTCCGCTCGCCGGATCAGCACGAGGAACGCGATGAAGTCGTAGAGCGCGTGGACGACGACGGGGGCGACGAGCGACTCTGTCACGATCAGGATGCTGCCGAGATAGAGCCCGATACACGTCGCCAGCACCGCGTACGCCGGGGTGACGGCATGCACCAGGCCGAACGTGATCGAGGTGACCACGAGCGCCGCCCACGGCCCCACGGTCGGCGTGATCCACGGCTGCATCCAGCCTCGAAAGAGCAACTCCTCGCCCAGTCCCGCCACGAGCGCCATCGCCAGCAACTCGTCCCACGTACACCGCCGGAAGATCGGGATGAACGTTGCGTCGAGCGCCTCGCGGATGCGCCGCAACGGAGCGAAACTCGTGCGGACGAAGAGCGCCAGAAACCCCAGCAGCGGCAGCGTGAGCACCACGCCTAGCCCCGCCTGCGCCGCGTCGAAGTCAAGTAGCGCGAAGACGGCGATATCGGTGACGCCGCCCAGCACGAACGCGACCCCGCCGAGGCTGGACTCGAAGAGAACCGCCGCGGCAAACGCCTTCCGTGACAACTCGCGGGATGGGTGCATGGCGGGCAGCGTAGCGGCGGGGGGCGTGCTTCGCACGCTGACCTGCCGCTATCCTATGTTTGTGCCGACTCCGTCGGCACCCCTCGCTTCGCTCGAGTGTTCGGCTTCGGCCGCGCCTCCGGCTGCTTCAACCGGGGCTGCGCTCGGGGTTCGTGGCCTCGCATTGGGGTGGAGCCTCGACGCGGAAGTGCGCGCGTCGCGAGGTCGGGTTTCGCAGGCGGAATCCGCTCCCTGCGCCTCACGGTGTTGCGTTTGGGTCGCCTCCGGCTCCCCGCTCGCTCTCGCTCGCATGTTCGGCTTCGGTCGCATCTCCGGCTGCTTCAACCGGGGCCGCGATCGGGTGTCGGCTCCGCGCCTCGGGGCGGGACCGTGACGTCTGAGTGAGCACGTCGCGAAGGCGGGTTTCGCAGGCGGAATCTGCTCTGTCAGTCTCACCGCGAGTGTCACGGTTTGTGCTGACGCACAAACCCCGCCACTCGCTCTCGTTTTCAGCACTGTCCTGGGGGTGGGGCTTCCCTCGGAGTCGTTGTTGCGGGACGTCTTGCGGCGCGTTCGGGTGCGTGGGCCCTCGCTACCTCCGCGCCGTCTTCAGACAGACCGGGTCTCCGTTCGCGCCTTTTCACTGACTCTTCTGGTCGGAAGAGGCTCTTCGCTGCAGATGCATTCGGCGGATCGAAGAGGCGCGAAAGCAGACCCGGTCTGGGCAACTCGAGAGACGACCCGGGTTGGCCGTTTTCTTCTGCCGCACCGCTCTCCTCCTCCGGTCCCCGCTCCCCCATCAACCGAGGGGGAGCGCGGCGTCGACGTCGCGTGCCTGGCTCAATGTCCCTGGCGCGGCGATGAGCCTCGCCCTCGTCAATGCGGGGGGCCGCGCGGAACAATTTGAGCCTGGCACGGTGTCTCGCCCCTCGACGAGTCGCGATCCATCTGGATCTACCCCATCCCCATCCCCATCCCCACGCACCTCACAGGTCGGTGATGTACTCGTGCCACTCCTTCTCCAGCACGGCCACGTCGCCGAAGGTGCTCCGGAAGGCTGCTGTCCAGCGTTCCGCGGGTGACTCATTGGCGGGCGGCGTGAGCGTGAGGAAGCGCGCGAATGCCTCCTTGTGGCGGGGGAGCAGGAAGTGGGTGAGCGCCCAGGCTTCAGCGTATGCCAGTGCGCTCTCGCCTCTCGGGTAGGCCGCCCCCGAGACGATGGGCAGCACGTGGCCGCCGATGCCGCGTGCCCACCCGCGGCGTACGTCGCGGAGGCGCTCGCGATTGACGGCTTCGGGCACGATGGCCGAGGGGGCCGATGACTCGAAGAGGGTTGCGAACCCCTCGTTCAGCCAGGTCGGCTGGTCGCCGCGTGAGAGACCCGCGCGAAATGCGATCTGGTGGCACGCTTCGTGGAGGGCGGACGCCACGGACTCCGACGTCCACCATGAGTTCAGGCGGTGTCGATACTGCTCCAGCTGGCGTCCGGCGAGGCGGAGACTGTCGCGTTCGGCCGCGAGTTGGCGCTCCAGATTGTCCAGTTGTTTGACCCGAGCGTCCTTCCGGGTCGCGCCGGCGCGATCCCCCGGAGTCGGGTGCCACGCATCGACCTCGGCCCGTGCCGCCTCAAGTTGCGTCTCATCTGTATCGAGTTCCGCGGCCCGCGTGGCGATCGCCTCGACGTTTTCCCGGATCTTCGCTTCGGCGCTCTCGGCCGTCGGCGCGGTGCCGGCGTCGAAGAGCAGGATGCGCCCGGTCTGACCGACGAAGAGCCCGTTCAATCCCTCGAGGCTGCCTTTGGGAAGGCCGGTGGCGCGCGCCCAATTGCCGTGATCGGCGAAGAGAAATGCCTCGAGTCGGCCCTCGACGGGACGCGGTCGGAGGCCGAGACGAAGGACGAAGCGATGGTATGCGCGCCACGTGGCCTCCAGCATCGCGCCGCATGCGCGTGCTGTGTCCGCATCGACATCGTGCGCGATCCGCCAGTGTGTGGAGCGATGGAGTCGCGCTCCCTCGCCGAATGCGGCGAGCATCCGTCTCGTGGCCGAGGCGTCGTCAGGCGTTGTGCGATCCAGGACGCGCCACTTCCAGAGCCGTTCGGAGATCGCGTCGTCGCCGGGGGCCCATGCGGCGGCGAGCCCCAGAAGTTCGCCCTCGTCGTCGGCTCGGCGAAGTTCACGCGCCGTGGCGGCGAGCGCGAGGGCGGCGGGGACGTCTCCGCGCGTCAGCGCCGCACGCTCGCGCTCGTACGCAGCCTCCGGCAGCTCGGCACGCTCGACGCGCTCGACCCGCCAGCGCGGGAGCGAGAGTACCCCGCCCGGGACCTCGATCTTGACGGGATCGCCATCCTCGACCACGCGACCAACGAGCTGGCGCCCACCCTTCAGGTGCACGACGTCCGCGCGCGCCGCCGGTGCCAACCCGACGATGAGTGCGAAGGTGAGCGCGATGATCGGGAGGCTCGCGCGGAGCGGGAGGATAGGGGAAGACACGGTCCTTCCCCTTCGGCAGGAATCGTGGCGGCGCTCCAGTCGGGGGGGTGCGGCGGGTAGCCTCGCAGCGTGCGCTGGACTCGTCGTCGTCTGATTGCCCTCGCCGCGCTCGCGGCTGTCGTGCTCGCGCCCGGATGGCGCGCCGTTCTGGTGCCGGTCCCGCACGCCGAGGTACTCGCGGCTGCCCGCGCATCGTCGGCGGCCCGCGTCTTCGGGATCAGCCTCAGTGACGCGCCGCGGTCGGAGCGCTGGCATGCCCAGTACGTCGACCGTGCGCTGCCCGTGATCTGCCACGATCTCGGCGTGCGGTCATCTCTGCCGTCGCTGCTCCCCCCGGACTTCGCCGCCCATCTGGCCGCCGGGGCCGAGCGCGCCGACGGCTATTTTCGTGTCGTGACCTCCACGCACTGGCCGTGGTGGCGACCCGGTGGAGGCGTGGCTTGGGAGGTTCCTGGGGCGGCGCAGGATGGCTGACGCGGGGACGCAACGACGCGGTGTCTGTTCTCGTCGTGTGTTCTCGCAGTGTATTCTCGCTGGGCGTCCTCGACTGGGCACCGCTGCGCCTGGAGAGTGTCCCCGATCCAGGACATGGCGCCCTCAGATGAGGTCGGCATGGCGCGTGCGGTCAACGTGCGACGTGGTGAAGTGGCAAGCGCCGAAGAGAAGCAGAGACGGTGAGAAGCAGAGACCGTGAGACGCAGAGACCGTGAGAAATAGAGACAGTGGAGGTGGACCCGTGAGACTCCGGACCTTGGCGCTGGCTGGCGTGCTGGCACTTGGCGCGACGTACGCGCAGCAGACAGTCGCGCCGCAGATTGCGCGTGCGGCCAATGACACTCCCGCCGACTGGGAGAAGAAGTTCGAGCGCACGCTCGACAACGCGGTGAAGGAGTACGGCAAGCTCTCGAAGTGGTGCAACAAGAACCACCTTGAGTGGACGGGCAACTACGTCCGTCGCCGTGGCTTCATGTTCCGCCCCGATCATGAGGAATTGCGCGCCTACTTCGGCTACGAGAAGTGGGAAGACGGGCGCTGGCGCCAGAACGACATCAAGCGCGACGAGTTCCGCTCGATCATCGACGAGGACGACCCCAACGCGGGCAAGTACCCGAAGAACGTCGCGAAGGCGCAGACGAAGATCGCGGGCTGGTTCCGCGGCCTCGGCAGCAAGGCCGACAAACTCGCCGCCGAGACCGGCGACGCGGCCTGGACGCCCCTAGCTGACCGCGCGTGGGAACGGGCCCTGATGGCTGACCCCGATGGCAAATACGCCAAGCAGGCGCACCAGGCGTTGGAGCATCCGCAGTTCGACGGCGAGTACGTCTCGCCCTTCAAGCTGCGGTTCCTCGAGGCCCGCAAGTCCCGTCGTGAGGCGGGCGAGGCGCTTGCCGCCAAGATGTTCGACATCGAGCAGGTGCCGGCCGATGGCTTCATCCCGGAGGCGGGCTTGGAAGCTGTCGGGACGAAGGCCACGCGGATGCTGATCAACACCACGCACTCGCAAGAGGTCAGCGATCGGCTCGCGCAGTGGTCGATGCGTGCGATCGAGGACATCACCGAGCGCTACGGATTCCCGGAGGCGGTCGGCGATCGCCTCGGTGTCCGGAAGTTCGACGTCCTGAAGCAGGGCAAGGAAGAGCTCAAGCCCTACCTCACCAACGGTGCGAAATGGGACAGGGCCAAGATCACCAAGTACCTCGAGTACTTCAGTGGCATGGGCGTCCGCGGCGGCACGTTCGTGTCTGCCAGTGGTGATGGCGCCGGCTCGGACGACATGGTCATCCACCAGAGCGGCCACGCCACGGCGGGGGCTGCGATGTCGATGGCGCTCTCGGACCTGGGTAACCGCCTGGGCTCGAACACGAGTGGCATCGAGGATTGGCTTCGCGAGTCGATTGCGTACGACTGCACGCGGCGCCTCACGGCGACGACGCTCACGACGTGCGGCGAGTTCGGGAAGTACGGTCAAGACGTGACCCCGAAGCCCGGCGAGGATCTGTGGATCCAGTTGGCGCGGCGTCAGGTCGAGATGGACGACGACGTTGCACTGACGCGTCTGTGGCACCTCACGCTCAACGATGTGCGCGGTCCGGAGACGGTGAAGGGGTACGCGCTCCTGCAGTACCTCTTCGAGCAGGACACGGCGATGGCCCAGAAGTTCATCTGGCACGCACTCGCCCACGGCACACCGGCGGCGGTGGTCGATGTCTACTCGGAGTGGCTCGGAACCGAGAAGCCCGACGACAGCGACGCGACGGCCGAGACGTACAAGAACGGTGCGTTCAATCAGCCCGCGTACCAGGCTGCGATGAACGCGCTCGACGACCGTTACCGCGAGTGGATACTCAAGGCCTGGTAGAGATCCTCAGCGACGCTTCGGCGTACCGAATGGGGGCCCGACTTCCGCAAGGGAGTCGGGCCTTCGCGATTCCCTCCGGCGCCGAACGGCCCGCGCGACGTTGGGGCCGCGCCGCGTCGCGGGTAGATAGGGAGGCGTGAGCGCCCAATCCCCTTCTCGTGTCGTGGCCATCCTCGGAATGCACCGCAGCGGCACGTCGTGGCTCGCGGGCAGTCTCGAGGAGATGGGCGTGGCCCTCGGCGAGGTCTCGACCGCCGATCCGCACAACCGCAAGGGCAACCGCGAGAGCCCGGAGTTGATGGCGCTCCATGACGGCGTTCTGCGCAGCAACGATGGTTCGTGGAAGAAGCCTCCGCGGCGGCGCATCTGGTCCGCCGAGCACTCCGCGGCACTGACGGAATACGTCGCGCGCATGGATGCGACGCATCCGCTCTGGGGCTTCAAGGATCCGCGGGCTCTCCTCGTCTTCGATGAGTGGGTGCGCTCGGTACCGCAGCTCGAACGCGTCGGCATCTACCGCCATCCCGCGGCGGTGCAGCGCTCCCTGCACGCGCGCAATCCGCGCTTCGATCGGAGCCGCTCGGTGAAGTTGTGGGCGGCGTACAACACGGCGCTCGTCGCGGAGCACCGCCGCGCACCCTTCCCGCTGCTGCGTTTCGACGTGGCGCCGTCCGACGTCAACGCGCAACTCCGCGCGGTTGCGGCTGCCCTCGATCTCCCGGTGTCCGATGCGGCGTTCTTCGACGAGTCCCTCGTGCACCAGACCGAGGACGAGCCGAAGATCCCGTGGACGTGTCGCAAGCTCTGGGCGTATCTCGAAGAGCAGCGGTTGCGGCCGTGAGTCGAGCGCCCTTTCCCGGACGCCGCCGTCTTCTCGCGCCGCCCCTCGAGCACCCGCCGGGCCCCACGCGTTTCCTCGCATTGCTGCTCTGTTACAACGACGACGACATGCTCGCGCCGGTCATCGAGCACCTCGTCGCCAATCGGCACGATGTGGTCGTGCTCAATCACGGCAGCGAGGATCGCACCGAGGAGATCGCCCTCGCGTATGTCGGACGCGGCGTCATCGACTATCAGTGGCTCAATCGGGACGAGGTTCCGTTCAAGGGGCTCTACGCGACTGCCGGGCGCTACGTCGTCGCGACGTACGGTGACCGCTACGACTGGCTCTCGTGGCCCGACCAGGACGAGATCCTGGAGGGCCCCGATCTCGCGCGGCCCTATCACGAGCAAGTGAGCGATGTGCTCGCCGCCGGTCACGACTGGATCGAGTTCCTGAACTTCGTGTTCTGGTACACGGAGGCGGATGACCCTGCGGTCGTCGATCCCGTCGCGCGGCTGCGTCATTACTCGCTCTACCGCAGCGCGTCGCCGCGCATCCGCGGCTGGCGCATGGGATGCACCAACGAGCGCAAGATGGGCAATGCCAATCCGCCGCTGGGTCTGCAGTCTCCGCTCCGCTTCCCTCTGCGCCACTATCCCATGCGGAGCGCTGTACAGGCGCGTCGCCGCGCTACCCACGATCGCAATCAGCCCGGATTTCAGCGCGGAGACAAGAACTGGCACTACCAGCGCTTCCGCGAGGCCGAGGAGTCGCTGCGTGTCCCGGCCGAGAAGCTCCACCGATTCGACGGCACGGCGCTCGACCCGGAGGTCGTCTGGGAGTTCTACAAGCGGCCCGACGGCGGGTAGGCGCTGTCGCGCGCGTCCGCTCCCTCAAGGGCACTTCGTCTACCACTGCGTGGACGTTGCCAAATGTGTGGACGTTGGCAGGGGTGCTACGATGTGCGGCCCGGCAGCCTGTCGGAACTTCACGCGCGTGACACGATGAGCCCCGATGAGCGTCGTGTCTCCGTGTTCTTGCACCCACCGTTCACTTCCCCACGCCTGGCAATGCGGCGACCGACTGCCAGACACAGGAGCGCCCAGTCTTCCCATGGACGATCGCAGCCTTCACACGCGTAGCCACACACGTGACGGCGTCGGTGCGAATGCACCGAGCCCGTTGCCGCGGGCACTCAATCACATTCACCTGACGGCGGAGGACCCCGAGGCCGAGATGAGCTTCCTGGTCGAGGCCCTGGGCTTCAAGCGCGATCCGACGCTGCCGGGTTTCGTCTGGCTGGGCAATCTGCAACTCGCGGTCGGCAAGGGCGAACCCGTCAAGAACTCGCGCTTCCATCTCGGCTTCCGGATGGACAGCCAGGGGCATGTCGACGCCTTGCGCACACGCCTGCTCGACTGTGGTGTCGAGGTCACCGAGCCGTTCGCGAACGGCAGCTACTACTCGTGCTACCTCAACTCGCCTGGTGGGTACGGCTTCGAAATCTACGCGGACGCCGGGATCCCCGCCCTCGGTACGCCGGCGGCGTGACGTTTCTCGTGTTGCGTTCCGCGTTGCACTCGCGGCTTGCGTTGGTCTGTATCGCAGTCGGCGCCGCGGCGGGCGCACTCTCTGTCTCGGCACGAGCCGAGGAACTTTCGTTTCCGAAGGCGAAGGCACGGACCCTCGACAACGGGTTGCGCGTGATCGTTGTCGAGGATCGCGACATTCCCAACTGCGCGCTCTACGTGCACTGGAACGTCGGCTCGCGCAACGAGCGACCCGGGATCACCGGGATCGCGCACATGTTCGAGCACATGATGTTCATGGGCAGCGAGAAGTACGGCGCGCGCTTCGACCCAATCATGGAGGCCGTTGGCGGATCGAATAACGCCTGGACGTCGCGCGATCAGACGGTCTACACCGATTGGTTCCCGTCGTCGGCGCTCTCGCAGATCCTCTCGATGGAAGCCGACCGCATGCGCGGCATGATCTTCGATCCGGCGGTCGTCGACTCCGAGCGCGGCGTCGTTGCCAGCGAGCGGCGGCTCTCGATGGAGGAACCCGTCGAGCAACTGCGCGAACAAGTGTGGGCAGCCGCGTACGTCGCGCATCCCTATCAGTGGGATGTACTGGGTTGGCCGTCCGATATCGCAGCGTGGACGAAGCAGGACTTAGAGACGTTCTTTGCGACGTATTACACACCGCAGAACGCGCTTGTCGTGCTCGTCGGAGATGTCGACACGAAGACTGCGCTGCGCCTGATAGAGAGCACCATGGGCACCATCCCGCGTGGCCCTGTGACGTCCGACCCCGTGACGTCCGACCCCGTGACGTCCGACCCCGTGACGTCCGACCCCGTGACGTCCGGCCCTGTAACGTCCGGCCCTGTGACGCCCGTTGTCGTGACGCCCGTTGTCGTGACGCCCGTTGTCGTGACGGTGGAACCCGAGCAGAAGGGCGAGCGACGCGTCACGCACGAGGCTCCCGCCGGGACGCTTCCCGAGGTGATCGCTCTGTGGCACGTCCCACGCTCACGTCACCGCGACACGCCGGCACTCGAGGTCCTCGAACACCTGTTGCTCTCGGGCGAGAGCAGCCGCTTGCATCGCCTGCTGGTTGATGAGCAGGAACTCTGTCTCTCGGTTGGCGGGGGGCTGCAGGGGCTCCAATTCGATCCGAGTGTCTTCGCGGTCGAATGCACGTTGCGCGCGGGGGGCGAGACCGAGAACGTCGAGCGATTGGTGTACGCGGAGCTGGCACGCATCGCGACCGACGGACCGACCGACGCGGAACTGAGCGCGGCGATCGCGAAGCTGCGCGTCCGCTTCCTGCGGCGTTTGCGGACCATCGACGGCAAGGCAGGATTGATCGGCGAGACGGCCGTGTTCTTCGGAACCTGGCGGATGTTGCGCTGGCGGCTCGAGGCCATCCAGAACGTATCCGGCGACGACGTGAAGCGCGTCGCTGCACACTACTTTCGGAAGCGCAATCGCACGGTCGGGACGCTTGCCATTGCGATCGCATCCGCGAGCGAGGACAAGGCCGAGTGACGCACGCACGCTCGTTGGCGACGCTACTCGTCCTCGGGTTCTGCACGTCCATCTGCACGTCCGCTGCCGTCGCGCAGGATGGCTGGCTGTGCGGGACGAACGACGAGTCGCCCGACGCGCGAAAGTGGCTCGCATTGTCGTCGGGAATCCGGATGAAGACTGTCTCCGACACGAGCGTGCCCCTGGTGTCGTTCCACGTGCGATTGCCGGGCGGCTCGCTCGCGGACACCCCCGAGCTGGCGGGCCGGAGCGCGTTGCTTGCGGAGTGGGCGTCCCGCGGCGCGGCGGGCATGTCGGCCGAGGAGTTCCGCCGCGCCGTCGAGTCGCGCGGTGGGAGCCTCAGCGTCAACGCTGGCTCGAAGTGGATCGCCATCGACGCCGAGTTCCTGGCCGAGGACGCGCTCTACGGGCTCGATCTCGTCTTCAAGGTCGTGCGCGCGCCCACACTCGATCCCGAGGAGTTGCGGAAGGCCCGCGATCTTGCCATCGAACAAGTGAAGCTGCTGCGCACCGATCCAAACAACGCGTTGCGCGTGTACTGGGACGCCTGGCTCTTCGGTGACCACGCGTACGGGAGCCCGCTCAACGGCGACGAAGGATCGTTGACTCGCGCCGCGGATCCACCGGCGCTGAAGCGGCGCTGGGCGGAGATCGCGCGCCCCGAGAACACGTGGCTGGTCGTCGGCGGCGACTTCAGCGCACCCGTGCTGCGGGGTGCGCTCGGCAAATTGTACGGCGCTGCCCACCGTGTGCCTGCGGTGCCCATCCCCGTGCCCACGGCGGCGCCGATCAAAGGCGGACGCGTCCTGCTGGTCGATCATCCCGGCGCTCTCCAGACGTACTTCCGCTTCGGTGGTCCGGGCCTACCTCGCGACGATCCGGACCATGCCGCGCGCTACATCGCGAATACTCTTCTCGGTGGTCGCTTCACGAGTCGACTGAACACTGCGCTGCGCATCGATTCGGGACTGACGTACGGCGCGCGCTCTCGTTTCGACGACTCCCGCGGCGGCGCGCTCGCGGTCTCCACGTACACGCAGACGGCCACGAGCAAGGAGTGCATCGACCTCGCCCAGAGGGTCTATGGCACGTTTGTCACGACGGGGATCACGGCCGACGAGTTGGACTCGGCGAGGGTCTACGTGAAGGGCCAGTTCGCGCCGGACGAGATGGAGACCCCGGCCCAACGCGCCGCGTGGATGCTCGATCTCGCGATCTCTGGCATGTCGTTCGACTTCATCGACGGGTTCTTCGCGCGCCTCGACGCACTCACCCTCGACGACGTCAATCGCGTCATCACGGAGCGTTTCCCGCGCGAAGATCTTTGCTGGGTCGTGATCGGTCAGGCAGATGCGCTGCGGCCGATCGTCGAGACGCTCGGCAAGGTCACCGAGGTGAAGCTCAGCGCGCCGGGCTTTGGTCCGCGGAAGTAGTCTCACGAGCGTCGGAGTCGGCGACCGCCGGTGATGCGCCGCCCTGCATCGCGGTCAGCGCCGCGCGCACATCCGCTTCGAGCACGGCGGCCAACCGCTTGCGGTCGGTGTCCTCACGCGGCGGCAGGATGCGCGCCTCGACGTCGATGCGGCCTGAACACGCGAGCTCCCACATGTGGACGTGCAGCGGGGAGTGGTCATGCCAGGCGACGACCTCGCGCGTGTCAGCTTCTGGTCGCTCGGGCAAAGTGTAGCGAATAGCCACGGGCACACAGGGCACGCCCAATTGCGCTGGCGCCTGCAGGAGCGGCGAGCGAAACGGTCGCACGATGTCTCCGGGGCCGGCCCGGCCTTCCAGGAAGACCATCATCCGGGCGCCCAGCCCGAGAACACGCTCGGCCTCTCCGGCGACGCGATGGGTGTCCCGCCGCCGCTCGCGTTCGATGAAAATCGTCCCGCCGAGCCTGGCGAGATGCCCGAGTCCAGGCCAATTGCGAATGGCTGCCTTCGAGACGAAGAGGCCCTCGCAGAGCGCGCCCACCGTCACGATGTCGAGGTAGGAGACGTGATTGGGCGCGAGGAAGGCGGGGCGCGGCGGTTTTGGGCCGGTGATGGTGACGTGGATGCCCATGACGAAGCAGAGGAGGCGAGCCCAGCGGTGCATGATCCAGCCTGTGACCAACAGCCCCACTCTCGGCGCCACGCGACGCAGAAGCACGCCCACCAGCGCGACCGGTATGATGCACACACACACGATGCACGCCAGGCTCAGGCGGAAGAAAGCGTAGATCATCGAGCTGGCATTCGGTGGCTCGACCGCGACTCAGAGACGCGGCGGGGGTTCCGTGGTAGATTGGACGTCATCGCGCGCCAGTGAACACGGGAAGCGTTGCGGGATCGACGGGAGATTCGGCGGAGCGGTCAAAACCTCGTCAGGCGAGGCTCGGTCCGAGCCTGAACTCGCGTCGACCCAGGAAATCGAGATCCACAAAATCGCCGCCCCGTGTAACAGCGCTCGCGCTGACTCGGAGTACATGTCGAACGGAGCGAAGGACAACAAACGAGTGACGGCGAAAAGCGACGACTGCACACTCTACGAGCGCTGGCTCGAGACCCGCGATGGCGACGCCTTCGCGGAGATCTCACGCCGTCATGCGCCCGTTGTGTACGACCTCGCTGTGCGCTACTCGGGCGATGCCTCGCTCGCAGAGGACCTGGTGCAGGAAGCTCTCCTGGATCTGGCCCTCGCCGGAACCCGCAAGCCCATCGAAGTCGGCTTGATCGCCTGGATGGCACGCTTCGCGATGTGCCGCGCCCGGAACACCCGGTCGTCGGAGCGAAGCCGCCGTAAGCGACAGCAGATAGTGGGCGGGAGACGGCGGGAGGACGTGATGCCCGACGACCAACTCGAACTCGACGAAGAACTGGAAGCTGCGCTCTCGCACGCCGAACCCGGCGAGCGTGTCGTCTTGGCGATGCGCTATCTCCATGGCTGGGGGTACGGACGAATAGCAGCTGCGCTCGACGTCAGCGAAGGCGCGGCCCGCGTGCGGGTCCACCGGGCGCTCGGGGCGCTGCGATCACGGCTCGGTGTTGAGACCGGTTCCGGCAATGCCAACGGCGGGCGCTCTACGAATGGCAGTCCTGTGAATGGCAGTGCTGTGAATGGCAGTGCTGCGGTAGGCTCGAACGGCACCAACGGAGTTGGCGGGAACGGACGCGTGAACGGGAACGGTCGTCATTCAGCGCCCCTCGTAGGACTCGTCGCGGCCCAGACGCTGCATGCGATGCCGGCGGGCCTGCTCGAACTCGGCGTGCAGAACGCGCTCGACGCGGCCAACGCGGCGGCCACAGGTTCCGCGTCGACGAGCGCGGCTGCTGCGCCGCGCGCCGCACGGCTGACGCTGCAGGTCCTCGGACTCTCTTCGGCGCTGCTCCTCGCCACGAGCATCTCCGTCACGGCGTATGAGCCGGCCAAGAGCGTGCTGCTCGAGAGCGCCTCGCTCTCGAGGGCGTTCGTACCGACGAGTTGGCGCGCGGCGATCGCGACCGCAGTAGACGCCGACACCGACTCTCGATGGAGCGGAGGTACGCCTCGTCCGCCGAATTGGGACGGTGGTGCGCTGCACCTCCTGCCGTTGGGGCGTTCTCCGTTGGGGCGGGGCCAGACTGGTGGCGCCACGGCGGAGCCCGCGTCCAGAGAGCCGACACCCGCGGCGGACCTCCCGGACTCCGGACTCGCCGCCGAACTGCGCTCGACGCGCTCCCGTTCGCCCGCGGAGCTGCCTCGCCCGACATCGCGAACCGCGCGTGCTGCGACGCGCGATTTCGCCTCGTCTGTAGACGAGCGGGCAGGCTTCTCCGGGGGCGGCACACAGAGTTCTGTGGTCCAGAGTCAGAGTGTCGTCCAGGGCCCCAGTGTCAATGATGCGGCGCCCGGCGACGCGGTCCGCGGTGATGTGGGGCGAGGGGATGCGGCGTCCGGCGCAACGAGTGCGCCTTCCCAGAGAGCGCCCGGCATGCCCGCCGGGCTCGCCTCTCCCGATCCGTCGCTCGCGCGGCGTCGCCCAGACCGCCTCGTGCCCACCACGCCGCTCGCCGACCTGCCGCCCGACCAGGCCGAACTCGTGAACGAGGCGGCCGCGTTGGTGCTGCGGATTGTGGAGGCCGATGGCCTCGGCATGGCGGAACTTGCCGTCAGCCCGCGCAGGGTCCGGCGCCAGTCGAAACGCCTGAAGAAACAGTATCGCGCCACCCGCAAGCGCCTGCGTCGCGCGGCCCTCGATCAGAACGACGAAGCGCTCGCCTACGAGGTGACCTACGCCGCGAAGGTGCAGACCGCGCAGTACGTGCTGCGCCTTCTCATGGACGTCGTCTTGGCGGACGGCCGCCGCGCAGGCGAGTTGGTCTGGCCTGAGGGTGCTGACGTCACGGCGGCTCTCCAGGATGTTGTGAGCGTGCTCGGCAGAATGCTTCCGGAGTCGGCGCCAGATGGTGCGACTGGTGATGGGCTGATCGAGACCGCACCACGCGGCAGCCTCCCGGATGGTGCGTCGCTGCCCGATGGCGCGACTTCCGCACCCTTGGGGGTCGGATACCTGTCCGGCGACATCGAATGAGACGCTTGCTTCTCTCGCTGGCGATCGCGGCGCTCGTGGCGTGTGCGGGCTTCGTGGCAGCGCCTGAACCCGAGGCCCAGGCCATCGGGGCTGGCGACGTCGTGGGCGTGTTCCGACTCAAGTTGAAGGGCAGTGGCTTCGATCGCAATGCCGACAACGGCCGCGTGGACCAGCGCAACGTGCGCGGCAACGCGACGCTCGTCATCTCACGCGCCAATGCAGCGGCGGATCCGCGGCTCGTGCGGGTCGAGATCCGGCTGGACAAGAACCTCAACTCGTCGGTGATCGCTCGCGCGACGCCCACCCCGGCGCTCGGTGGGATCGGCATCCTCGTCGAAGACTCGCTGACTGTGATCGGCGCGGGCCAGGCCAACTTTGTCAACGCCGTCACATTGCGCTTTGCGAAGCAGGGGCGCCGGGTCGAGGGATGGTGGCTCGGCTCGTTCCCCGGCACCGACGTCGATGCGGGCTTCGTTGCCGGGTTCGGCGCGTCGTTCAAGGGCAAGCGCCTACGCGGCGTCACAGCCGACACGCTCTCCGCCTTCGCGCGCTGACGCACTCTCCCACTCGCCCGGAGCTATTCGCCTCGCCGCGCGCGGCCGATTGCGTGCTAGCAGCCTGTCGGAGTAGTCCATCGGAACCGGAGAATGTGCCTTCGCAACCGAATTCGAGAACGGTTGACTCCGCCCAGGAACGCCGTCCGTCGCACTTGCCAGGCTCGATGTTGCTTCGGCAGGGACTTCGCCTCTCA